>NZ_BJYD01000012.1 GCF_007991335.1 Halobacillus faecis
GCTCTCTTAACGCGACAAGTAATAATATATCATGGCATTTTGAATGACGCAATAGGTTTTTAAAAAAAAGATACATATTTTCAAAGAATGTATCCCCTATCAGTGGATTCTTCCATAAGAGGGGAGTTTTAAAAGTGTTAGAAGGTAAATCAACTAATAAGGAAAGTTTCTAATAACAGGGATTCCGAGAAAAATAAAAAGGACGAAGTATGAAACCTCGCCCTTTTATATAACCCAAAAATGAATAGCTGTTAAAGACAAAACCCCTGGAACCCCTAAGATAACTGATACAATTGCTGTAAAACCATTGATTGGAACATGCAGACCAAATTGAGCTCCGAATAGGTTCACAAAAAACAAGAGAATAACGGCCACAATCAGCCTTGTCATCACTTGTCCCACAACCTTCAACGGTTTTGCCGGCATACCTATAATGAGTAGTAATGGGATGGCTAGCCCTAATAAGAGAATGACGAGCACCGGATCCATAAAAAACCCCCTTGTCCAAGAAACTGTTCTATCAACAGTCTATGCTTGTAAACAAGAGGGTAGTACATCGATTAAGACAAAGCGTTGATCCCTCTGAACCTCGCTTCTCTTAATAGGTAGAAATACTTCGCTTTGGCGACGGCTAAATCATTTAATCCGTCGTCGCTCGGTTCGATGCTCTGTTCAATGATCGTGTTTAAAGTTTCCCACTCCCGCTTCAATTCTTTAATATGAAGGAGGAGTTCACGATCCATTTCTTTTTTCACTGTTTTTTTTCTGCTGAACAAGTCTTCTCCCCCCTAAAGTTCTCTTCGTCCTTCAAGAGCTTTGGACAGGGTTACTTCGTCTGCATATTCAAGATCGCCCCCAACCGGTAGACCATGAGCAATCCTCGTCATGCGAATACCAGAAGGTTTCACGAGACGGGAAATATACATCGCTGTCGCTTCCCCTTCGATGTTCGGGTTCGTTGCGAGAATCAATTCTTCAATTCCCTCATCCTTTAAACGGTTGATCAGACTTGCTACATTGATATCTTCTGGACCGATGCCATCCATAGGCGAAATCGCGCCGTGAAGTACGTGATACTTCCCACTGAATTCTTTCATTTTCTCCATAGCAATGACATCTTTAGGATCCTGTACAACACAAATCAACGTTTGGTCTCTTGATTCATCCTGGCAGATGGAGCATGGGTCCTGGTCGGTAATGTGCCCGCAAATGGAACAGTGAGTAAGTTCTCTCTTAGCATTGACCAGTGATTTGGCAAAGTCGAGGACATCATCCTCTTCCATTTCTAAAACGAAAAAAGCCAGGCGAACAGCCGTTTTTGGTCCGATTCCTGGCAGTTTCGTAAAACTGTCGATCAGTTTTGATATCGGTTCCGGGTAATACATGAAAATTCCTCCTAGAACATTCCTCCAGGCATACCTTTCGTGAATTGTCCCATAGTATCATTTGTTTTGTCATCTACTTGCTTCAATACGTCATTCGTAGCTGTGATGATCAAATCTTGCAGCATTTCTACATCATCTGGATCCACGACTTCTTCAGCGATAGCTACGTCGGTGATTTCTTTCTTTCCGTTCGCTGTCACTTTTACCATACCGCCGCCTGCAGAAGATTCGAATGTCATTTCATAAAGCTCTTCTTGAGCCTTCATCATTTTCTTCTGCATTTTTTGCATTTGTTTCATCATGTTATTCATGTTTCCTCCACCACGCATGGAGCATTCCTCCTTTAAATAGCTGTTAATCTTGTACTTCTATCAAATCATCTCCGACCAATTTCCGGGCTTCTGAAACTAAAGGGTCCTCTCCACCCGTTTGGGATGGGGACGTTTCACTTTCTTCTCCTTCTACTCCAGTCCCACCGTCAGATGATTGTTTCTGTTTTCGGACGAATTCTTCCCTGATCTCCTGCCAGTTTGGTTCAGGGATCGGTATAATCGTCATCGGTTTGCCAATAAATTCAGTAAGCAATGGTTCAATTGTCTTCTGATGTTCCAATGCCAATGAACAATGGATATCATACCGGAAGGCAAGCACCAGTGCCTTAGAAGAGGCAGCCCTCGGCTTACTATTCAAGAGCGTTGCATGTGCCGGGGCATTCGTCCGCTTTAAAGCTTCCATGAAGTCCGCCCAGCGTCCCTGAACGTTCTTAATGTCTTCCTTAGACGCTTCGTTCAACACTTGGCGAATACGTTCATAGGGAACATTATACCCTTTTTTCCCTGATTTTGCAGGAGCCCGCTTTTTCGGCGCGGATTGTGGTTGCGCCGTTGCACTGACTCCTTTTTCTTTCAGGGCGGCCAGCTCTTTTTCAAGGCCTTCAATCTTTCTAGCCAGCTGATCCACCGCTTCTGACTGCACAGGCTGTCCTTGGGCAGGTCGCGCCTGGACTTCCACCATATTAAGCATGGCGATTTCAATGAAAACTTTCGGGCTCGTCGTCCATTTCATTTCCTGCTGACAACGGTTCAACTCGCGGATGGCTTGCTGAATCCAAACGGGGGACAAATCACCTGATAAACGTTTGAAACCTTCATCAGGAATCGCCCTTTCCAAATTATGCTCAAGGTCCGGGGCACTTTGGAATAAAAGCAGGTCTCTCAAATAATAAATCAGGTCGAAAACAAAACGGCCAGGATCTTTCCCTTGTTGAATCAAGTCATCCACCGCTTCGAGGGCTGCCCTTGCATCCTGACTGTGAAGCGACTCCAAAACCGCTGTTAATTTACTTTGAGAAACCGAACCCGTAACGGCCAGAACGTCTTCAATCGTCACTTCATCTTCACTGTAGGAAATCGCCTGATCAAGAAGACTCAACGCATCACGCATTCCACCTTCTGCTGTTAGCGCTACAATCTCCAGCGCTTCTCTAGCAATAGCAATCTCTTCAACCGATGTGATTTTTTCCATTCGCTCTACCATCGCTTTTTGCGAAATCCGCTTAAAGTCAAATCGTTGACATCTGGATATAATCGTTAACGGAATTTTATGAGGCTCTGTTGTTGCAAGTATAAATATGACATGTTTTGGTGGTTCTTCCAACGTTTTCAGTAAAGCGTTGAAAGCCCCCATAGAAAGCATATGAACCTCATCGATGATGTACACTTTGTAAGGCACTGCACTGGGAGCATATTTAACCTTGTCCCGGATCTCCCTGATTTGCTCGACGCCATTGTTTGAAGCCGCGTCAATTTCAATGACATCTGAAATCGATCCATCCTGAATTCCAAGACAAGCATCACACTCGTTACACGGTTCCTTTACAGGGGAACGCTCGCAGTTGATGGCTTTGGCGAAAATTTTGGCAGCACTCGTTTTCCCTGTCCCCCTCGGGCCAGAGAATAAATACGCATGCGAAAATTTATTCTGCTCAATCGCATTCTGCAGTGTCCGTGTAATATGCGTTTGTCCGACGACTCCTTCAAAATTTCGCGGGCGCCATACGCGATATAAAGCCTGATAGCTCATAAAACCGTTCTCCCTTTATAGTCTCTACCTCATTATACCTGATTCAAGGTTATGATGTGAACCTTCGAAAATAGGTATAAAAAAAGAGCTGTTATGAATGGATCATAACAGCTCTTTGTGGTTGCTTATGTAATGCCGTGCACCCATCTTCGATGATGTGGCCCTAAGCGTTACTTATGGTTGTGGCTCGACCCAGGCACTCCCACGGCACACGGGAGAGACAGCTTACTGCTGCTTCCTTCCGGACCTGACAGGATTCACTGGTTCCCGTTGCGCAGGACCTGGGTGTCAACACCACTCACATAAGGCAGACCTTAAGGCCGCACCACCTCGGATGGGGATTCGGCCTCGCTATAGCGGATTGCGAGTACAGGGCACCGCTACCTCCCCGCTTATCACGGCATTAACAAGTATAGCGAGTTTTAGAGAAAAATGCAATGATAAAACACTGTTAATTATTAGTCGATGGCTTCTTTTTCTTGCGCTCACGCAGATGACGGAAGAAATCTGTTAATATTTTTCCGCATGTTTCTTCCATAACTCCCGGTAGAACTTCTGATTTATGATTGAAGCGATCGTCATCTAATAGATTAAGAAGCGTACCTGCACAACCCGCTTTTGGATCCTTGGCACCATAAACGATCCTCGGAATTCTCGATTGTAAGATAGCTCCCGCACACATTGGACAAGGCTCTAAAGTGACATACAATGTACATTCTTCAAGCCTCCAGCTTCCTACTTGCTTGTTCGCCCTTTCAATTGCTATAAATTCGGCATGAGACGAAGCCAGTTGGGACGTTTCTCTCTGGTTGTATCCTGTGGCGATGACTTCCCCATCTTTTACAATGACAGCACCTATTGGAACTTCCCCTTCCAACTCTGCTTTTTCTGCTTCCTCTAAAGCAAGTTTCATATAATGTTCATCGTCAAGCATGATGTTCCTCCTGTGATTTTCAAGAATAATTCCGTTTTCCTCTTTCATACATTATTAAAGATGAGAAAGGAGCGAATCCATATGCAAATTCACGTCGTTCAAGAAGGAGACTCAGTATTCTCCATTGCTGGTCTCTATGATAGTACGCCAAATGCCATTATTGAGGCAAATGAGCTGGAGACCCCGGGTGACCTTGTCATCGGTCAGGCTCTTGTTATACCGATTGTCGGCCAATTTTATTTTGTCCAGCAAGGGGACAGCTTATATTCCATTGCTCAAAAGTTCAATACCACGGCTGAAAAGCTGGCCCAGGTAAACGGACTTCAAGTCGGGGCTCCTCTTTCCGTTGGGTTACGTCTCTACATCCCCGATGAACCACCGCGTCCGATTACAGCGAATGCCTACATCGAGCCCTACGGCGGGGAAGTATCCGACACACTTCGCGCCTCAGCTGAAAATAGAGCGGGGTCGCTGACCTACCTGGCGCCGTTCAGTTATGAAATCCAGGAAGACGCTTCGTTAAAAGCCCCGCCGCTTGATAATTTCAAGGAAATTGCTCAACAAAACGATACCGCTCTTATGATGGTTGTCACAAACCTTGCCGAAGATGGATTCAATGCTGAATTAGGTAGAAAAATCCTATCTGATGAAGCTCTTCAAGATAAACTGCTCGACAACATCATTCAAACGACTAAACAAGTAGGTTTTCAAGACGTCCACTTTGATATGGAGTTTCTCCCTCCTGAAATGAAAGAGAACTATAACCAGTTTTTGAGGAAAGCGAAAAAGCGATTGGCAGCAAAGGGGCTACTCATATCAACCGCTCTTGCTCCTAAAACAAGCGCCGATCAAAAAGGAGCTTGGTACGAAGCCCATGACTATAAAACCCACGGAGAGATTGTAGACTTCGTTGTATTAATGACTTATGAATGGGGATACAGCGGCGGCCCTCCACGTGCCGTAGCTCCAATCGGTCCCGTGACAGACGTGGTTGATTATGCGTTGACAGAAATGCCTGCAGAAAAGATTCTTCTCGGTCAAAACTTATATGGGTATGACTGGACCCTTCCTTATGAACCAGGTGGAGAATTTGCAAAGGCAATCAGCCCACAGCAAGCGATTCAAATTGCGAGAGAGAACAATGTTCCGATTTCCTATGATCAAAAAGAGCAGGCCCCTTACTTCACTTATATGGATGATGCAGGAAAGAAACACGAAGTGTGGTTTGAAGATGCCCGATCGATTCAACGAAAGTTCGACTTAATAAAAGATCGTGGCCTTCTTGGCATCAGTTACTGGAAACTAGGTCTTTCCTTCCCTCAAAACTGGGTGTTGCTCGATGGGCAATTCAGTATTGATAAGAAATAAAGAGATGCTCCTTGCCTGCAAACAATCAGGCAAAACATTAAACAGTCGCTTACACTTTTGAAAATGTAAGTGACTATTCTTTTTTCACAAAAGTAACGACGTGGGTTTGAACCTCTGTATCGTGAAACGCCTGAGATAGACCTTTTTCTTCAATTTCCCTTTTTAAAACTGGACGGTAGGGAACCTCTATGCTGAATGGCTTTTCAAATGGAAAAGGATAAACGGAAACTTTCTCTTTATCCACCCAATGGGCATTCATGCCACTTGGGGCAAAATCAAAGGACTGTCTAAATCCGTTTTTAAACCATGGAACTTCTTCTTCCTTGGGTGTTCCAGGTTCCTGCATGCATACATAAAGAGACAAATCATCACAAAATTGCAGCCGGCGAAAATGAAGGTCATAGATATCATAGGGTATGTCCATTTCCATTGATTCGAAAAGATCCTGCTGACGTGTTTTTTCTTCAGCTAAGAACGTCTGTACAGTAGGATTCTTGTCATCTTTAGAAAAGAACGACGCGTAGTGCATACTGCAAAGCATACCAGCATACAAGGAGCGGGCAGCTACCTCTTCAATTCCGCGTTGGTAGGCCTGCAGTTTTTTCTCTAACGGATAATCGACGAACGTATAAGGGCGCTGCTTTTCTTCATTCCATTCAGGATGATCATCCAGTGGAATCCAGGCTCTATCGTGCTGCTGAATCGCCCAATCTGCTTCTTCTCTCAATTTTGAGCGCAACAAAAAATTATTTTTCCAATGAGCAACGATTCGGGCTGAAATTTTGGCATGCTCATGCTGAGGAATCATGTGAAAATATTGTTCTTTCTCAATGACAATCATCGTTTGGTCCTCCTCCTTCAATACGTATGCATGTATGTAATATAGAACGATCTATGATCTTCCTTTCATTATATAGGAACTTTCTTCTCCTCTCTACAATAGGAGGTTACAAAATTGGTACTGTTTTGGTAAACGTTTTTTAACAATTTGGCAGGATTGTGTAAGACTCAATTTTGAGATGTTTATTGAGTGGATGGGGCGGAGGGGAATGACTCGCTTTCCAACCACCCCTGACGCTCAATATGACAAACGAACCCCAGTCATCTCGAAACTGGGCCTTCAAGAATAGGGAGCTTATGTATAATCAGACGGTTGATTTATTGAGACGAAGAAAAAGGCCATGTGGGAGTTCCCTCATGGCCTTTCTGGTGTTTATTTCAAGAGTTTTAATGCTTCGCGGTTAAAGGCTGGAATGTCATCGGGCTGGCGGCTTGTGACCAGCTGATTCTGACAAACGACAACTTCTTTATCCTCATAGTTGACGCCTGCATATTCCATATCAACGGAAATGGATTTGAACCCGGTCGCTGTGCGCCCTTCAAGAGTTTTAGCCGTAATCAATAGTTGTGGGCCATGGCAGATTGCGAATACAGGTTTCTTTTCATCCATAAAATGTTTCGCAAAGGAAACGAATTTCTCATCCCCACGCAGAATATCAGGTGAAAAACCACCAGGGATAAACAAAGCATCAAAGTCTTCTGGTTTCACGTCATCGATGGATGTATCAATCTTAACGGAAGCTTCTCCCTGTTTTCCTTCTACTTCTTTGCCTGCTTCCCATTCAATGGTCGTAACTTCGTGGCCTTCGTTTGAGAACGCTTCTGCCGGTTGTGTATATTCTACATCTTCAAACATGGACGTCATGACACAAGCAATCTTACTCATATCTACATCATCTCCTTGAATGTATGGGTTGAATTTAAACACATAGGATATCTTCCCCCGTGAGATGATTTCAAACCACTTTATGGTTATTTGAACTCTTTCATAGAAAACTGCTGGAAAGTTGTGTCCGATTGATTCCTATACAATTCTCTCCCTGCAATTGTGTTGATGATATGGACATTCCGGTGGACGGATAATCCTAAGTTTGTAGCTCCTGCTCCATGTGAGTGGACGAGGTTGGTCAACGTAAAGAAGTGATGGTTACGATCATCGTTGAAAAGGAGTTGATAATCACGTGATACTTTATACATCCCTTCCTCTTCCCATTCAATTTGATCTTTGAATCGGGTTGAGAACCAGTCAGGAAAATGAGGTTTATACCCTGTGGCCAGCACAACTTTATCTGTAGGATACGTGTACTCGACTTCTTCCTGCCACTGTTTACATTGCAGGTGATACCTTCCGTCCTCTTTCGCCTCAATCCCTGTAATTTCAGTCATCGGTTGAATAAGAACACGACTATCCTTCATACCGGCTGTGCGATGGTAAAGCTTTGTATAAAGTCTTGTAAGTGTATCAGGGTCAATCCCTTTCCTTAGAGGGCCAAGCGTATCGAGGGCATCCTTCCGTTGATGAAGACTAAGGGCGTGAAAATAGTCCACGAATTCTGGTGTGAACATTTCCTGCGCAAACTTAGCCGTGTCCAATTGAAAAAGCCCACCGGATCTCGTAAATAGGCTTAATTTCATATCTGACTGTCTGTCTTGCTCTTCTAATAAATCAAGGAATACTTCTAAAGCACTCTGACCCGAACCGACAATGGTCACATGTTTTGATTTCAGTAAATGATCTTTTTCGAAAAGGTAGCGGCTCGTATGCATCACATCTTCGTTAGGTAACCGGTCCATTCCGTCTAAAATCAACGGTTCGCTCCCAGTCCCCATGACAATGTGCTTGGCTTGATAATATTTTTTCTCACCCGTTGCTGTTTCTTTGACCACCACTTCATAATGGGGGACATCCTCATCTTTATGGTCCATCACGTCAACGACGGTATGGCCGAAAAACAGACCATCTAGCTGCTTGGCCACCCACTGCATATAGTGATTGTATTCTTGACGCGGAATTTCAAAATGACGATGGAAGAAGAAAGGGAACATCCGGTCATGCTCATGTAAATAATTCATAAAGGTATAAGGGCTTTTCGGGTCCGCAAACGAAACAAGATCTGCTAAAAAAGGAACCTGCAGATCCATCGTTTCAATAAGCATACCTGGATGCCAGATAAACTCAGGGGTCTTGTCAAAAAAGACAGCATCCAACTCTTGCGTTTGATCAAGTAATGCGGCCATTCCTAAATTATAAGGACCGATTCCGATCCCAATGACATCATATATTTTATTTTCCATTCCATCACTTCCTTGTACCATCACTTTTCCCTATGATGACGTGTTTGATTCTTTCCAAAGCCGGTCCAGAACGATGACGAGGACAGTACCGACCAACAATCCATTGCTTAGTAAGTTTTGTACTATTGCCGGCACACCATTGAAAGCCTCCGGCGGAAGAAACATGAGCCCAATTCCCAATAAGAAAGAAAGTCCTAAAATGGTAAGTCTCCGCTCATCCAGCGTTTCACTTGTCATGTTGGATAATCCTAGCCCCATCAATTGGACAAAAGTTGCGAGCAAAGCTGCGTTTGCTACCGGTGCGGGAATGCCAGAAATAAATGCTACCACCGGAGGGAAGAACGAAAACACGACTAATAATAGAGATGCATATAAAAATGGACGTTTCCTTTTTTGCCCGGTCAATTGCATGAAACCCGAAGAGGATGCCAGTGAAACGTTAGCTACTGCAGAAAATGCAGCTGTAATTCCATGGTTGACTCCTAGAAAACTGCTTCCTTTGTTGACCTGATCATAAGTGTACTTTGGTTTTCCGTAGACGGTATGACTGACCGCGATAATAGACGCCACTAGATTTGATAATAAAATGACAGCGGTAATAAACCCTAAAGGAAGCGTGCCCCAGGTCAGATGAGGCGGTCCCCATGCAAAAAACTCAGGCAGGGAAAATGCTGAGGTTCCTCCTATTTCACTGGCAGTTCCATTGAAAGTCATGGCATACAATACCCACCCGAAAGCAATTCCAATCAAAACAGCGAAACTTTTCAACCATCCTGTTCCCATAATCGATAGACCGATCACAAGCGCAAGCGTAACAAAAGCGACAAGCGCCTGTTTCCCATCCACTGCTTCTGTCGACTGCTGAAGGCCTAACATCCCTTTAAGAAACGTTCCACTCAATTGGACGGTCAGTAAAAATAAAAAAGCACCCGTAACGAGTGGTGTGAATACAAAAAGGACACGGTGCGATAAACGGAAGATACCGAACAGGAATAAAAAAATCCCCGCCCATATCATTGTCCCCTGGAGAACTTGTAATGTTTCCATATAGCTGTCGCCCGACTGCGCCCCGCTATAGGCCATGACGGCAAAAATGCTGATCCAGAGGCCTGCGGGACCCTCCATAATTGGGAGACGGTGTCCAAAAACACCTTGTAGGAAGGAAGCGATGCCCACGACAAAAAATGTTCGTTGCATCAATCCTGCAACCTCATTGAAATTCAATTCAAAAATAGAACCAATAACAATGGGCAGAGCTACTGCACTCGCCAACAAAAATACGAACCATTGAACAGTCTCTAATGAGCCATCCAAAAACCGTGTAGATCCTTCTTTCTTCATTGTGCCACCTGCAATCTATGTAATATCTATCCACATCTTACCATAGGGTTCATGAAATTTAGGTTCTCGCCCATGCTCGTTCCACGTGAAACAACCTTTCAAACGAGCACCCAAAAAATGAAAAGCACAGCCCTAAAGCGGGCTGTGCTTTCTGCTATTACTCTTCAAGAGTAGATGTATCGCCTGTCGGTAATCCAAGCTCCCAAGATTTCAGGAGACGCCTCATGATCTTACCACTACGCGTTTTAGGAATCGTATCCTTAATTTCAATTTCCCTTGGAGCGGCGTGAGCACTCAACCCTTTTTTAACGAACTGACGAATGTCTTCGAGCAATTCATCGGATTGTTCGTGCCCATCTCTGAGGGTGATGAACGCTTTAATGATTTCTCCGCGTTCAGGGTCCGGTTTCCCGATGACTCCCGCTTCCGCTACTGCTTCGTGTTCGATCAACTTACTCTCCACTTCAAATGGGCCAACACGCTCACCGGAAGTGTTGATGACATCATCAAGACGGCCTTGGAACCAGAAATAACCGTCTTCGTCTTGATACGCACTATCTCCGGAAACGTACCAGCCATTTAAGAAATAACTTTCATATTTCCCTGGGTTCTTCCATACGGCACGCATCATGGACGGCCATCCCTGTTTGATCGCAAGGTTCCCCATTTGATTGGCAGGGAGTTCATTCCCTTCATTGTCGACAATGGCAGCTTCAATGCCAGGGAACGGTTTACCCATGGAGCCCGGGCGCATATCCATCGCAGGATAGTTACAAATCAACATACCGCCCGTTTCCGTCATCCACCACGTATCATGGATCCGTAAGTCGAAGGCTGAAAGACCCCATGTTACGACTTCAGGGTTCAACGGTTCTCCTACACTTAACACGTGACGAAGGGAAGATAGATCATGTTTTTTAGCCACTTCTTCCCCAGCACTCAACAGTTTACGGAAAGCTGTCGGAGCGGAATACCAGACGGAAACATTTTTCTCTGCAATCGTTCCATACCAATCATCAGGACTGAATCGTCCACCACGAATGACATTCGTCACCCCATTTAACCATGGAGCAAAGATTCCGTAACTTGTCCCTGTCACCCAGCCTGGGTCTGCTGTACACCAGTACACATCATCTTCTTTTAGGTCCAGCACCCATTTACCTGTTTGGTAATGTTGGAGCATGGCATTGTGGACGTGGTAAACTCCTTTCGGCTTGCCTGTTGAACCAGACGTGTAGTGAAGAAGCATCCCGTCTTCAAGGTCCACCCATTCGATATCAAATTCATCTGATGCTTTCTCCATTT
This sequence comes from Halobacillus faecis, assembly GCF_007991335.1. GTDB lineage: Bacteria > Bacillota > Bacilli > Bacillales > Halobacillaceae > Halobacillus > Halobacillus faecis. The sequence goes on from NZ_BJYD01000012.1 coordinate 11,551, forward strand.
CCTCTTCATAAGAAATGTAGTTGCCAGGTGCATCGCCGCCGACAAGCACGACTTGCTTCAAGTTCGGAAGCTCATCTGCCGGCACACGCTCAAGCAATTCAGGAGTCGTAATGAGCATTGTCGCTTCACTGTCCTCCAAGCGGTCTCGTACGGCTTGTTCCATAAATGCTTCAAACAGCGGTCCAGCAATCGCTCCTACTTTAAGAATACCAAGGAAGGCGGCATAAAACTCCGGGCTTCTCGGCATGAAAAGAAAGACACGATCGCCTTTTTCTATATTGTGTTTTTTCAGTACATTTGCGAATTGATTACTTTTCAGCTTCAAATCTTCAAAAGTAAGGGTCTCTTCTCTATCCGGTGCAGAGTAGATCAGAGCTGCCTGATCCTTCTTATCAGGGTTTTCTGCATGGCGATCGACGGCTTCATAGGCAATGTTAACTTTGCCTGTCTCGTTCCATGAGAACTGTTCTTTCACTTCTTCCCACTGGAAATTCTCATACGCTTCTTTGTAGTTTTCCATGTTGTGATTGCCTGATCGAGCTGGAATTGGTTTCATGTCCATATTCATCATCACCTCATAAGAATGTTTTGTAAACGTTTTCCTTTTGTGGCTGAAGAAAGCTCTGATCCTTTCAGAGCCACGAACTGCATACTTTTCTGAAAATTTTATGAATTACTTCTATTGTAGGGGATTTCTACTCATATTTAAAGTGTTATCTCCAAAGATTTACAGAATTAGGACAAGGGAACGAGGTAAATTGACAGCATTCTTCTCTGTTTATATAATGAAACGAGCATAATAGCTTCATAATAGAGGTTTCTTAGCTAACCCCTCTATAAAAAACTAAGGACCACGTCTTTTGATAAGCCGCAGCCCTTAGCCGCTGCGGCTTTTTTATTGAAAATACATTAAAAAGGAGCATGACTCATGCCAGGACGCAACGATCAAGACCTTGATTTATCACTCCTTGGTAACCAAGGAACTTCCTATTCTTTCGAGTATGACCCGGATGTCCTCGAAACATTTGATAACCAGCACCCGAACCGTGACTATTTCGTTAAATTCAACTGTCCGGAATTCACAACCCTATGCCCGAAGACCCGCCAGCCTGATTTTGCAACCATCTATATCAGCTATATTCCAAATGTGAAAATGGTGGAAAGTAAGTCACTCAAACTCTATCTTTTCAGCTTCCGGAACCACGGAGATTTCCACGAAGATAGTGTGAATACAATCATGAACGACCTGATTGACTTAATGGATCCCCGTTACATTGAAGTGTGGGGTAAGTTCACCCCTCGTGGCGGGATTTCCATTGACCCATTCTGCAATTACGGAAAACCAGGCACGAAATTTGAACAAATGGCGGATCATCGCTTGATGAATCATGATCTTTACCCTGAAAAAGTCGATAACCGATAAAAAAAGAGCTGCGACAAATATCGCAGCTCTTTTGCTTGTTTATTTTTTATCATCTTTATACTGCATATAAACGACTTGGGTGACAAGGAAATCTTCCATTCCGTGTTTCCCATCCGCTCCACCAAGTCCTGACTTCCTCATTCCTGCATGATAGCCCTGGACAGCTTCGAAGTTTTCACGATTTACGAACGTTTCACCGAACTTCAGTTCATTCACGACACGCATAGCTTCATTCATGTCTTCGGTATAAACAGAGGAGGATAATCCGTAATCTGTATCATTTCCTTTTTCAATCGCCTCATCCAATGTTTTGAATGTCGTCACAGGGATGACCGGACCGAAGATCTCTTCCTGTATAATCTTCATTTCATGGTTTACATTTGTAAGGATCGTCGGCTTATAAAAATAACCTTTGTCTAAGTCTCCACGTTCTCCTCCAATTTCAACTTTCGCTCCTGCATCGACCGCTTCTTTTACCATGCTCTCCACTTCTTCAAGGCGATCTTTACTTACAAGAGGACCGACATCCGCTTCCTTATTTTCACGAGGATCGCCCATGGTTATTGATTCAAATTTATGACGTAACTTAGCGATAAGCTCATCCGCCACACTTTCATGAACGTAGACACGCTCAGCGTTTGTACACGCTTGTCCATTATTAGCGAGGCGGGATGTTGTAATGCTTTCAGCTGCAACATCCAGATCCGCATTAGCCGTGACAATGGCAGGTGCTTTCCCTCCAAGCTCCAAATTCACTTTGGTAATATTCTGTGCCGCTGCTTCCATTACTTTCGTTCCTGCGGGCACACTCCCCGTCATGGATATCATGTGCACGTTTGGATGAGAAGCAAGGGTATTCCCGATTTCTGAACCTGTACCTGTCACCACGTTATATACCCCTTTTGGAATCTCGTCCATCGAGTCAACGATTTTTGTGAATTCCATCGCGGTGTTCGGTGTCTGCTGACTTGGTTTTAATACTAATGTATTTCCTGTTACAAGTGCCGTGGCTACTTTACGGGCTAAAATGAACACAGGGAAATTCCAAGGGACAATCCCCGCCACCACTCCGATCGGCTTTTTATAAATGAAGATATTCTCATTCTTACGGTCACTTGGTACAATTTCTCCTTCAATCCTACGTGCCCACTCAGACATGTAACGGAAATAATCGATGGCAAGGTCTACTTCTCCACTGGCAAGCTCATAATCTTTCCCTTGCTCTTCTTGGAGTAAATCAATAAAAGTCGCACGGTTTTCTTCAATACGATCTCCGAGTTTCCTGACGATTTTTCCGCGTTCAATATTGGGTGTTAGTTCCCATCCTTTTTGCGCTTCAAATGCTGCTTTCACCGCACGATTCACATCGTCCTCGGTGCCTTTAGGTATTTGAGAAATGACCTCTTCGGTCGCCGGATTTAAAATATCAATCCATTCAGACCCATTTGATTCTGTATATTCTCCGTTAATGTAAAGTTTATGTTGCTGCATGAAAGATGACCTCCTGTTGGGATTTACCATTTTCATTCCCCCTGAGATAGAGAATAAACAAACTAGTGTTCAACAATATGGCAGGATTGCGGAAGACTCGATTTCGAGATGTTTCGGGGTTCGTTGCTTGGGATGAGCGTCAGGGATGGCTGGGAAGCTACTCGCTTTCCTGTGGGGGAGTGGTGAGCTTCCTCGGACTACGTCCTACGGGATCTCACCTACCTCCTTTCTCCCACGGGAGTCTCGCAGCTTCCCAGCCACCCTATTCGTATTATGTGGGTAACGAACCCCTATACCGAGGGAGACTGCCTTTCACTATCCTGGTATTATACGCATAAAACGCTATATAGCAAGCTTCAAGCGCCAAAAATAGCCACCGTGGGAGTTTGTTTTTCTTCTATTTTCACTGGGATATAAGCTTCTTATTCTGGATGTGGTTTCGAGATACATATATGGTCAAGGGGCGGAGGGAAATGGTGAGACTCCTATGGGACGTGTGGGACAGGTGAGACCCCGGAAGGCGTAGCCTGAGGAGGCTCACCGCCCGCCCCATGGAAAGCGAACCATTTCCCGCAGCCCCTAAACGCACACAAAAGCCTCGAAACTGAGTCTTCCAGAATAGGGAGCTTATCTGCAATGGCTAAGTGTTATTTTGGGCATAAAAAAAAGCCCTGTGGGGACAGGACTTTACCATTCGAGGATGAAACCTTTGATTTTCTTGCCATCACCGGACTCTGATTGCTGCTCAGCCTCGAAATAAGGATCCTCTTCCTTAAAATGATAAGAGATTGTTTCCGGCTTGAGATAAAGCTTGTACTCTAAATCAGTGACCTTTGGCAGGGAAATGTCGGCAACTGTCGTTTGGTCACCCTCCTCATCAATAAGAAGAATATCAATGTGGTCATACCCATGTGCAACTAAGTGTTCTTTTAAATCCATAAACGACGCCTCCGTCCAATTATTCTAGTCCCCTGATACCCTTTTCCAAACCTCGAGAAACGTTTGATTTTATGTAACAGCGGGAAAAGATTCCCGCTTTGTTTATTTATTAGTATCCATAACCGTATCCACGGCCACCCATATAAGATGCACCGATGATGATCAAAAGGATGAACAAAACAACCAATAGCGCGAAACCGCCACCGTATCCTCCGCTCATTCCATTCCCCCCTCTCTTCTTACTTTACTACCTTATTCAGAAGGGAATAAGAAGGCAGGGCATGAGCGGAATTTAAACTTTTTTCTTCTTTTCATTCACAACGTCAGAAAGGGAAGACACGCTTGATAGAAAGGAGGGCAAAGTATAAGGACTGGACAAAAAAAGCCACTCCCCAAAAAGGGGCAGGGATAAATTTTGTCGCTCTTGCCAAGTTTGCTGCATCACCGGCTTGTCCTGGTGACACGAAGCTGATCCACATCACCTCAAATGCACTGGTCACAGACTCGACAAGGACGAGCGAAGCAAGAAACAATAAGACATACTGGACCACCTGTTCATGACCGGTTCTCAACAGCCATACAAACCCAGCTCCAAATGTAAGGATCCAGAAGATGCCATAAACATTCCTCACCCAGAATAAGAGATTGATAGCAAGGAACGCTATTAATAGGTAAACCATCCACTTATACTGACCACGACTAATGAGGAAAAAAAAGACGAACGCGAAGAAAGAGGCAAATACATAGCCGGCTAAGCTTGTTAATACTTGCCCGATCCATGATGTATGTCCGGTCAAAGCAAAACCGGACGTATTGGGAAGCAGAGAGATTCTCCTAACTTCTCCACCTGTAATCAATGCCATCAGGGAATGACCACTCTCGTGGATCATAGTATTCAAGATAGCGAAATACTTCCCTATGACTGGGAGTTGTGTGAGCAATAAAGCAAGGATAAGTGTGGAAAGAACTTGTAATTTCATAAAGCGCACTCCTTTCTTTATGACCTTTTAATCGCTTTCTACTGACATATAACGTATCTTAAGAATAGAACCAATGGTAACAAAGGGGAATAGACATGCGAAAGTTAACATGGATATGGAGTATGATGATTTTACTAATCTTATGCAGTTGCACTTCTCCATCAGATTCTAATGACACGAACATAAGAATAGCAGCTGCTGCAAGTCTAAAAGACGTCCTGGAAGAGCTAACTCCTCATTTTGAGGAAAAATATAATATAGAAGTAGAAACCATATATGGAGGATCAGGTAAACTGGCAAGACAGATTGAACAAGGAGCTCCTGTAGACGTGTTCTTGTCTGCAGATCTTCGCTGGATTGAATTACTTAAGGAACAGGATCTTGTCGAAAAGGATACATACATAGAATTTGCCACAAACCGGATTGTGCTTATTGGTGATGAATCTAAGAGTCGTTTGGACACGATTCAGGAACTGGAACTTACAGAAAGCGAACAGCTGGCCGTCGGTAATCCGGAGAGTGTGCCTGCTGGTACTTATACGAAACAGACGCTCGAAAGGATTCAGCTTTGGAGAAAGTTGAAGGATCAGATGGTATTTGGAAGTGATGTCAGACAAGTTCTTGCTTATGTCGAATCCGGGCAGGTGGACTATGGTTTTGTTTATGCCAGTGATGCCTTGATTTCCGATCAGGTGACCACTCTTACACAAGTTGACCCTACCTTCCACGATTCGATTGTATATCCGGGAATCGTTCTTTCAAAAAGCCGGACTAAGGACCAAGGGCAGAAATTTCTTACCTTTTTAACCAGTGACCATGCAACAGAAAAATACAAAGCTTATGGATTCAATCCTATGAGAGGTGGAAAGATAGAACAATGAACGTCGAACCTCTTCTTTTGTCTCTGAAAGTGGCAGGGATTGCTACTTTCATGGTGTTTATAATCGGAATGATCAGCGCACGAATCATTTCCAGAAAATTATTTCCCGGGAAAAGTATTTTAGAATCCATACTTCTGCTGCCTCTCGTTCTTCCTCCAACAGTAATTGGTTTTGGTTTGCTTTATTTGTTTGGCAAAAACGGGTGGATTGGACAATGGCTCATGGACTGGTTTGGTTTTCAGGTGATTTTTTCGTGGACCGGGGCAGTCATTGCGTCTGCTGTCGTTTCGTTTCCTCTTATGTATCAGAGTGCATCAGCAGCTTTTCAAAATTATGATCAAAACTTGGAGAATGCAGCTTTGACAATGGGGGCTTCGAAAATAAAAGTATTCTTCACCATATCGCTTCCGTTAGCTTGGCCTGGATTGCTTGCCGGGTTAGTCATGGCTTTCGCTCGTTCCCTTGGTGAATTCGGAGCTACATTAATGATCGCCGGCTACATCCCTGGTGAAACAGATACCATTCCACTTGCCATCTATTTCGCTGTCGAATCAGGGCGAATGGAAGAAGCCTTCATGTGGGTGGTTGTCATTCTCTGTCTTGGGTTTAGTGCAGTATTATGGCTCAACACGTGGAGTCGAAGGAAAATTAATTTTGTAAGAAATCATAAAAAAAGCTGAAGCTTCAATAAGCTTCAGCCAGCGCCCCCGGCAGGATTCGAACCTGCGGCACACGGTTTAGGAAACCGATGCTCTATCCCCTGAGCTACGGGGGCGTATGAACGTACGAGTAATATTATACAAAACAAACCAAAGATTGAAAAGCAAATGCACCTTAAAATTATCGCTCGGATGTTACTTCCAACGTATGTATGTGATAAAATATTATTTGTCTGTCTAAAAGTATCGTATTTTGTATGTGAGTGAGGAACACTCACGTTTTTTTGAAATGAGTTTGAAGGAGGAAAAGAGATGGGAGATTTACCTTTCATATCCGTTGAAGGGCCCATTGGGGTTGGGAAAACGTCTCTGTCTAAAAAGCTCGCCTCCCAGTTTGATTTTCATTTGCTGAAGGAAATCGTTGAGGAGAACCCGTTTTTAGGCAAGTTTTACGACAATATTGAAGAATGGAGCTTCCAAACGGAGATGTTCTTCTTGTGCAATCGCTTCAAGCAGCTCGAAGACATCGATCGCAAATATTTGCAGTCGGGGAAGCCGGTGGTCGCCGACTACCATATATCTAAGAATATGATTTTCGCACGGCGCACGTTGAGAGAAGATCAATTTGACAAGTATGCGCAGATTTTTGATATATTAACACACGATATGCCTAAACCGAATATGGTCGTCTATTTACATGCGAGTTTAGATACACTGCTCGAACGCATCCGCATGCGTAACCGTGATGTAGAGGCAAATATTCAACCTTCTTATCTTGAACAACTCTCTCAAGACTACGAAGACTTCATGAGACATTTCGAAGCCACTCACCCAGAGATTCCTGTGATCCGTTTGAACGGGGATCATTTAGACTTCGTAAAACATCAAGACGATTTAAATTATATTGTTGATCAAGTAGAGCAGCATTTAAATAAAGGAGAAGTTATCAAATGAATGCACGTGAACGCTATGGAATTCCACATGACAGCGTCATAACGATTGCAGGTACGGTCGGTGTCGGCAAGTCAACGATGACCAATGCTCTCGCTGATGCCCTCAACTTTCGTACCTCTTTTGAAAAAGTCGATACCAATCCATATCTCGACAAATTCTATCAGGATTTTGAACGCTGGAGCTTCCATTTACAGATTTACTTCTTAGCGGAACGCTTCAAAGAACAAAAGAAAATCTTCGAATATGGCGGCGGGTTCATCCAGGACCGTTCCATTTATGAAGATACCGGCATTTTTGCACGCATGCACTACGAAAAAGGGACGATGTCCGCAACCGATTATGAAACCTACCGGAACCTTTTTGATGCGATGGTGATGACACCATATTTCCCTCATCCCGATCTTTTGATTTATTTGGAAGGTTCGTTTGATGATATTCTTTCCCGCATCAAAGAACGTGGACGTCCGATGGAACAAGAAACGCCGATTGAATATTGGGAAGAGATGTTCACGCGTTATGACAATTGGATTGATAATTTCAATTCCTGCCCTGTCCTGCGTCTCAATATTGCCGACTACGACGTATTGAATGACAAAACAAGCATCGAACCCGTCCTAGAAAAAATCGGTCACTTCATCCAACAATCACGTAAATGGCGCTCCAGTCATTTATTGACCTAATCATAAAGAAGAAGCTCCTGATGCGTTGATCCGACATCAGGAGTTTTTTTGTCTATAATCCTCTATCATCATCCGATGACTGCCAATCATTTTCTCAGGAAAGTCATGAAACTCAAAAAATTTCACCTGCATGGTTTCTTCGGGATCAAAAGCATAGTTCCCACGATAATGTCTAGTGAAATAAGCTGTTGTCACAACGTAAAACTCATCGCCATTCGGAGCTCTACTGAACTGATCCTCCCCCGAGTAAACATTTAACAATTGCAGGTCATCGACTTCCAATCCAGTCTCTTCGAGCGCTTCACGTTTCGCGACTTGTTCCGTGCTTTCTCCAAGCTCCATCAAGCCTCCCGGCAGGCCCCATACACCTTGTGGAGACGTTCGTTCCTGCAACAATATCCGTCCCTTTTCATCAATGATGATCACAACCGATCCAACTAATATTATGGGCCGGTGGCCGATAATTGCACGTAAATCCTCAACATAACCCATACCATCCCTCCTCTCTCCCCACCTTTTAGTATAACAAGAGAAAAGGACCCCTTTGAATAAAGGAGTCCTTTTTATAGATTATCGTTCCATCGTACTCAGAATTTTTGTTAGGATGACAGCGCCAGCCACCATCACTGCACCAATCCATGGTGTATGAACAAGACCAATCGTATCAACGATGACACCACCAACAGAGGAGCCAATAGCGATTCCTACATTGAACGCGGCAATATTCAAAGCGGAAGCTACATTGACCGCAGATGGCACATATTTCTCCGCTAATTGAACGACCAAGATCTGCAAAGCAGGTACATTCATGAATGCAAACAATCCCATGAAAAACAATACGACCAAACTGAAAACTTTAAATGGAATGACGAAGGCCAAAAGGAGCAATACGATCGCCTGCAACACAAACATCCAAAACAATGCTTGGATCGGTCTCTTATTTGAAACTTTACCGCCAATCGTATTTCCGATCGCCACCGCAACTCCATAAATGAGCAGGATCACACTGACAAATTTCGGATCGAAACCTGTCACTTCTTCTAGTAAAGGAGCAAGATAGGTAAACGCCACAAACGTACCGCCATACCCTAATCCTGTAATAGCGAAGGATAGCAGAATTCTTTTTTCGGTTAATATTTTTAATTGGTCACGAAAGCTTGCTGGAGGTGCTTCTTCCAAGTTTTTCGGGACAAGCAAAGCACTTGCGATGATGCCGATTACGCCGAGCAAGGCTACCCCGGCAAATGTTGCCCTCCAACCAAAGGTTTGTCCAATGAATGTTCCTAGAGGCACACCGGTCACTGTCGCAACAGTCAATCCAGTAAACATAAAGGCAATGGCACTCGCTCGCTTATGCTCAGGAACTAAACTTGCAGCAATGGTCGAACCGATAGAAAAGAATATTCCGTGAGAAAAAGCAGTGATGATCCTCGCCATTAACAGCAAGGTAAAACTTGTCGAAACTGAAGCCACTAAATTACCAAGAATGAAAACAACCATGAGAGCAAGTAATAAACTTTTCCTGCTGATTTTATTAGTGAGAGCTGTCAAAACAGGAGCTCCTACAGCAACACCGACTGCATAACCGGATATCAATAGACCCGCAAGCGTAATCGATATAGAAAGATCATCAGCCATCGTTGATAACAAACCTACGGGTACGAATTCTGTCGTTCCTATCCCAAACGCGCTAATAGCAAGAGCCAACAAAGCCAACGGAAAACTTTTCGACTTATAATCAAGAGAATTTTCTTGAATATTCTCTGCGTGTGAACTCATCATTTTCCTCCTAACAAAGATAAATAAGAATTAAAACTGAAATCAATGTCTCCAGGGGGCCTCTGGATGACAAACCTTATTATGAGGGCTGATCGAACACTTGAGAAGTACGTACTTCTATGTGCTATAGGCACCTGGAAGTAACAATTGTATAAAATAAGGGATCGTGAGACAGTTCGTGCAAAATCTTTTTAACTTGTGTTCCTATCGTGTATAGTGAATCAATGGATATACATGCTAAAAAGAAACATAGGGCTCTAAAGGAGGTCAATCTCATGCCTAAATATAATATACCGGTCGAAGCTGCTCTTGAAGTGATCGGAGGAAAGTGGAAAGTCGTCATTCTGTGTCACTTGATCGAAAATAAACGACGGACGAGTGAGCTCAAACGATTAATGCCAGGAATCACACAAAAAATGTTGACCCAGCAGCTGAGGGAATTGGAAAGCGATGGAGTTATTAAGCGAATCGTTTATAATCAGGTACCTCCTAAAGTGGAATATGAACTGACGGAATACGGATGGACATTAAAAGGGGCATTAGACATGCTGTGTGCCTGGGGCGAGCAGCATATTGAAAAGACTTATCCCAATAAAGAAGAGGTATTATTGGATTCTTAAAAAGATATAAAAAGGCCCCCACCGGTCATCTCCGGTGAGGGCCTTTTTCCATTCAATTGAGAGCAAAATAAAAAATCGTTACTCGAAGTAACGATTTCTGTTCTATAAATCTCCAATATTTATGCGCTATTGTTGATAATAATATGGCGGAGGAGGAGGGATTCGAACCCCCGCGGGGCGTAAACCCCCTGGCGGTTTTCAAGACCGCTCCCTTCAGCCGGACTTGGGTACTCCTCCGTGTGACCGACAATAAATATAATATCATGGTTGTCCGAATCCGTCAACAAAATCCTTTAACTTTTTTAAAAGAAGTTATTGTCGAACAATCACGAAAAAATGTCACCTAGTTATTATACAAATTCCCTTCGACAGAGTCAAGGACGATTCGCTGTGGCTGTCTCCAAAACGAAACCAAGAAAAAACACCTGAAACCATTCATAGGATTCAGGCGCTTTTACTTTTTCAAGTGTTAGTTGATGATTTCTTTCCCACCCATGTATGGACGCAGGACCTCTGGTACGATGACCGTTCCGTCTTCCTGCTGGTAATTTTCAAGGATGGCTGCAACGGTACGACCGATAGCTAGACCTGAACCGTTCAACGTGTGTACGAATTCAGGCTTCCCTTTTTCTTCTCTACGGAAGCGAATGCCTGCGCGGCGGGCCTGAAAATCTTCGAAGTTAGAGCAAGAGCTGATTTCCCGATAAGTCTCCTGGCTCGGGATCCATACTTCAATGTCGTATTTCTTCGCTGCTGTGAACCCTAGATCTCCCGTGCACATGCTCATCACCCGGTAAGGGAGTTTTAACAACTGAAGGACTTTTTCTGCATGGCCTGTGAGTTCCTCTAATACATTATAGGACTCTTCAGGTTTTGCCAGTTGCACAAGCTCCACTTTATTGAATTGGTGCTGACGGATCAACCCTCTTGTATCTCGGCCCGCAGATCCTGCTTCCGAACGGAAATTCGTGCTGAAAGCTACGAACTTCTGCGGAAGGTCTTCCACAGATAGAATTTCTTCTCTATGGAAGTTCGTTACCGGTACCTCAGCTGTTGGGACAAGGAAGTAATCCCAGTCTTCAATTTTAAAGGCATCTTCTTCAAATTTCGGCAACTGACCTGTACCGGTCATCGCTGTGCGGTTGACCATTTGTGGTGGCAGCATTTCCTGATAGCCGTGTTCATCCGCATGCAGGTCCATCATGAAGTTGAGCAATGCACGCTCTAACCGGGCTCCCATACCTTTGTAGAATACAAAACGGCTTCCTGTGACTTTAGATGCTCTTTCAAAGTCAAGAATACCTAAATCTGTAGCCACATCCCAGTGTGGTTTTGCTTCATAACCGAAAGCTGGAATCTCTCCTACTTTTCGCGCTTCAATATTGTCTTCCTCATCCCCTCCAACAGGTACACTTTCGTGAGGGATATTCGGGATAGATAAGAGAAGCGTTTCAAGTTTCTCTTCCACTTCTTTCAGCTCTGTATCAAGGGTCTTGATGCAATCACCGACTTCGCGCATTTCCTTGATCTTATCGTCGGCGTCCTCCTTCGCTTTTTTCAGCTGGGAAATTTCCTTAGATACTTCATTGCGCTTTGCTTTCAATTCTTCGGTTTCCTGAATCAGCTCACGGCGCTTGCTATCCAAATCACCGAAGGCATCCAAGTCAGAGAGGTCTTCTCCACGGTTTTGCAGTTTTCCTTTAACTTCTTCAAAGTTCTGGCGTAAGTATTTCATGTCTAACATGTTTACTTCCTCCTTTATATGTTCAGTTCAATAATTATGAAGCTAAACAAAAAGCTCCCGTCCCTAATAAGGGACGAGAGCTTTGGTTTATGCTTCCCGCGATACCACCCAAGTTGAAGGTCTGTGGGACCTTCCGGCTTCACTCATAACGGTGAGTACCGGTCTGACCTACTTCTTTCAGTCAGACACTCGAGGATGGATTCACATGGCTTCTCCGTCAGTTCACACCAGCCACTGACTCTCTTTGAGAAGAAGGGACATGTTACTATTTCCTGTCATCGCGTTCATTTATGGTTTGTGTTACATAAGATTAGCGGATTCAGAATTATAATGCAAGTGTTTTTTTAGCTTCTTTTACCATTTCAACAAAATGTTCCGTTAAACGATGGTCGTCCGTCAATTCCGGATGGAAAGAACAAGCTAAATAGTGACCTTCCTGAGCGGCAACAATATGACCGTCGTAACAGGCCAACACTTTCGTATTTTCTCCAACCCCTTCAATGTAAGGAGCACGGATGAATACGGCATTGAATCCTTCTGCCACACCTTCAATATCAAGATCGGCTTCAAAACTTTCACGCTGGCGTCCGAAAGCGTTACGACGGACTTTTATATCCATGACTCCTAGGTGGACGTCATAAGAACCATCAATTTCTGAAGCGAGTAGGATGAGCCCTGCGCATGTACCGAAAATCGGGTTACCGCTTTTTCCGAACTCACGGATCGGCTCCAGGAACTCGTACTTGTCGATCAGTCTGCGGATGGTCGTACTTTCACCACCAGGGATAATCAAGCCATCGATCTCTTTCAGCTGTTCTATTCTTTTGACAACAAGAGCCTTGGCTCCTGTCGCTTCAACAGAACGTACATGCTCACGAAAAGCGCCTTGAAGGCCTAATACACCAATTGTAGTCATGCTGCATTCTCCTTTACTTACTGGCTGCGATCTTGCATACGCTGTTCAGGAGTAAGGGTGGACATTTCCATCCCTTTCATGGCTGTTCCAAGACCTTTGGACAATTCACCAATCAACTTGTAATCGTCATAATGAGTCGTTGCTTCAACAATTGCACGTGCAAACTTTTCAGGATTGTTGGATTTAAAGATCCCGGAACCAACGAATACTCCGTCTGCTCCAAGCTGCATCATCAAGGAAGCATCCGCAGGAGTTGCAATACCACCAGCAGCGAAGTTGACGACAGGTAGACGTCCTTCTTCACGAATTTCCATAAGTAGATCGAATGGAGCACCGTTTTCTTTTGCATAGACCATCACTTCATCTTCTGAAAGTCCACGCAAATGACGGATCTGAGACTGAACCTGACGCATATGGCTGACAGCTTCTACAATGTTTCCTGTTCCTGGTTCACCCTTCGTACGAAGCATGGATGCCCCTTCACGGATGCGTCGTGTCGCTTCACCAAGATTACGGCATCCACATACGAATGGGACCGTATAGTCATCTTTTTTGATGTGATAGATTTCATCAGCTGGAGTAAGAACTTCACTCTCATCGATGTAATCTACGCCCATTGCTTCAAGGACACGTGCTTCTGTAATATGCCCAATACGTGCTTTTGCCATAACTGGAATAGAAACGGCATTCATCACTTCTTCAACGATCGTAGGGTCTGCCATACGAGCGACTCCACCTGCTGCGCGGATGTCTGCTGGAACTCGTTCAAGAGCCATTACGGCTACTGCGCCTGCTTCTTCAGCGATTTTTGCTTGCTCTGCGTTTACGACGTCCATGATGACGCCACCTTTTTGCATTTCTGCCATGCCGCGTTTTACGCGATCCGTACCTGTTTGTGCCATGTTGATTCCTCCCTAACAGCTCTATAGTTTAAGCATTTCATTTTGAATCATAGATTCTTATCCTCTATTGTAACGCAATCCTATATTAAATCCCACTGGTTAAATAGGGATTTTTTCACCTAGAACCAGCCTTTGACCATATCGACTGCACCAGTGAAGATATCACTGAAAAATTCACCGATCGCACCGAGGGTCAGCATGAACCAGTTTGCTTTATCTACACTGGAAGAAGTGACGATATCAACGGTTTGTCCACCTTCAGAAAGAATATTTCCGTAGTCCTCTTCTCCGTTGTAAACAAGCTTTGCTGTTCCTACTTTTTGTCCTTTTTCTACAGGAGCAACAAGATTGCCTTCGTCATCCAACTGGTCCTCAGAGATGTTGAATTGAATTTCATATTGATCTTCTTCTCCACTTTTCACAAGTGTGCTTAGAGCTGCACTTGTTTCAATCGCAACCTGGTCTTCTTTTCCTTTTGCGACAGGAAGCGTTGACTCTTCTTCAGGAGTGGCTCCTGCTGCAAAGAGTTCCTGACGGGAAAATTGATTGAATCCGTAGTCCAGCAGTTGTCTCGTTTGATTGAAACGGGACGCTCTAGATTCAGATTTCATAACGACGGAAATATAGCGTTGTCCATCTCGCTCTGCCGTTCCTGTAAACGTGTTTTGAGCGAGTTCTGTGTAACCTGTTTTCAATCCGTCCATACCTTCGTACTCGAACTGCTTCAAGTTCTGTCCAGGCATACCTGGAAGCATCCAGTTCCAGTTCGTCACGGTTTGTCCGGCAAATTCAAGTGTCGGTTTGCTTGAGATCTCAAGCGCTTCCGGATAATCATTCGTTAAGTGATAAGCAAGCAGCGCTGCAGACTTCGCTGACAGCATGTTCGTCGCTTCAGGGTCTGTGCCTTCAGGATAATTGTCTCCCAAGTGAGAGTTATTCAGCCCTGTTGCGTTAACGAAATCATATTCAGGCAGCCCCATTTCTGCTGCTTTCTCATTCATCATCTGAACAAATTCACCTTCACTGCCAGCAATCAATTCAGTAAGAGCGATGGTTGTCGCATTATCCGAGTTGATCGCCATGGCTTCGTAAAGTTCACGTACGGTGTATTGTTCGTCCAGCTTCAGACCAACACCTGAAAATTCAGGGTTCGCCGATATATCAAAAGCGTATTGACTAATTTGTGTTGTCGTATCCCAGCTGATCTGACCTTCCTCAATCGCTTCCATGACAAGATATTCGGTCATCATCTTCGTCATGCTTGCAGGAGGTAATGTCAAATCTGCCTCTTTTTCAAATAAAATCTTTCCTGTTTCCGCGTCCACGAGTATTGCCGACTCTGCGCCAACATCTACGCTTGCGTATGTATGTCCAGGATTTATGGACACAGCAAAGAACCCCATAAGCAATGCCAACATCAAGGCCATAGATGTTTTTATTCTTTGTGTCAACTTTCTCAACCTCCACCCTTAAAATATGCATCTTTGTTATTTTATCACATGAGTATATAAAAGAATAGACAGGGAAAAGTCCCTGTCTATCACTTTTTATACGGGTCAAACGGAGTAGTTTGGCGCTTCTTTTGTAATTTGTACATCATGAGGGTGGCTTTCTCTTAAACCAGCCCCTGTAATTCTTGTGAATTGTGCGTCTGTGCGCAAAGCACTGATGGTTGGTGTACCACAATACCCCATACCTGAGCGGATCCCGCCGAGGAGTTGGTGAATGGAGTCTGCCAATGGTCCTTTATACGGCATGCGGCCTTCAATCCCTTCCGGCACAAGTTTCTTCGCTTCTTGATCATTTTGGAAGTAACGATCTTTAGACCCGGATTCCATGGCACCGACAGATCCCATCCCCCGGTACACTTTAAAACGGCGGCCCTGGAAGATTTCCGTTTCGCCAGGGCTTTCAGAAACACCGGCAAGCAAGCTTCCGAGCATGACAGCATGTCCACCTGCGGCAATGGCCTTTACGATATCGCCTGAGTATTTGATTCCTCCGTCGGCAATGACCGGCTTGTTGTATTTCTCTGCTTCTTTCGCACAGTCATAGACGGCAGTGATTTGAGGAACACCGACACCAGCAACGACACGGGTCGTACAAATCGAACCAGGCCCGATTCCGACTTTAACAACGTCTGCTCCTGCTTCAATCAATTCACGCGTTGCTTCTGCTGTCCCTACGTTACCTGCGATGATATTCACTTTTGGATGACGCTCACGGATGCGCTTCACCTGATTGATGACACCTTCAGAATGACCGTGGGCGGTATCAACGACAAGTGCATCCACACCTGCTTCTACTAATTTATCAATACGCGTCATTGCATCAGCTGTCACCCCGACCGCTGCAGCACAGAGCAGACGGCCTTGGTCATCTTTCGCTGATAAAGGAAATTCGATCACTTTCTCTATATCTTTGATGGTAATTAATCCTTTTAAAATCCCATTGTTGTCTACCATCGGAAGCTTTTCAATCTTATATTGCTGCAAGATTTTTTCGGCTTCATCCAATGTCGTTCCTACAGGCGCTGTGACAAGGTTCTCACGCGTCATAACGTCACTGATTTGTATCGAATAGTCTTCAATGAAACGGAGGTCGCGGTTGGTGATGATTCCGACAAGTTTCTGTTCTTCTACACTATTGACAATCGGCACACCGGAAATACGGAATTTCCCCATTAAATGTTCAGCATCAAAAACCTGGTGCTCCGGAGTCAAAAAGAACGGGTTCGTAATGACGCCGCTTTCGGACCGTTTCACTCGGTCAACGTGTTCCGCTTGCTCTTCAATCGACATATTCTTATGAATGACACCAAGTCCTCCCTGACGCGCCATACCAATCGCCATTTTGGCTTCCGTCACCGTATCCATTCCGGCACTGATAATCGGCATATTCAAACGTAACGTCGGGGACAATTCTGTTGCCAGTGAAACATCACGCGGCAAAACATCGGACTTAGCAGGCAAAAGTAGTACATCGTCGAACGTTAAACCTTCTTTTGTAAACTTGTCTTCACGCATGCTTGACCTCTCCTTTTCTTCTTATGATATTTTGGGTGGAAGTGGGTAAAATAAGTGGTATATTCTCGTGACACCAATTCTTATTGTTATTTACAATACGACAATGGTCGGGCTTTTTCAACCATAAAAAAATGGGTGAGAATTCCTTTTATGTTAGAAAGGAGGAACTTTCTTTGCACTTCACGGATCCTATTCTCACTTACCTTCAGGTGACCGCACATACAAGACCCTTCTTGTTTTCCTGTTATGAAAAGATCAACCACTCAAGAGCCGAGCATCATGCGTACAACAATGCCGAACGGTTTATTCACGGTCTAAGCCTCGGACAAGATTATTGGACGACCGCTTTACATACACCCCTGAGTGTAAAGCCGCTTCTTTTTTATTATGGAATGAATCATTTCATCAAAAGCTGCCTGCTGACGGTTGACCCTGGCTATCCAGCTACAGCAAAAGTACTGGCTCATGGACTATCGACACGTAAAAGAAAAAAGCAGCATTACCGATTTTTAGAGGACGATATCCGTATCCAGCCGCATGGGTTATTTCCACATGCCGCTGCTCATTTGTTTCAATTTTCCTCAGAAAAAACAAAGATCTCCATGGATGAATTGCTGCGGCCACTTCCGGGGATGGAAGAGCTCTTTCGACTGAAGAATCCAGGTCCGATCACCATTGAAGAAGAGTGGCCTGAGCTGTTGGCCTATTTTGCTGTCCTATATAACTTAAGTATGCTCGTCCGTTATGAGGGGGAATGGTGGGGAGAGATGGAACAGATGAAAGATCGGGAGGATTATGTATTCATCGTACATTTTTTACATTCAGCCTCTAATCGCATTCCGCAAATATTCGCTTCTTGGTTAAAAGACCAGTTTGCATCCATCTCATGACGCAAACTGGTCTTTTGTTATTCATAGACTTCTTCAATATGGAGGTCCAGTTGTTCTTTCAAAGGGAGGAACTGTCCGTCTTCAATGATTTGCACAAGCGGTCTTGTCGGGTTGGTCTTTTCAACGAAAATCACTTCTGCTTCGCGATGATCAGACAACCGGATCTTGGTCCCCGTAGAATAACTGGTCATTTCTTTAACTAATGCGCTGATCACTTTATGATCATAGCGGCCGAATTGCTCCTGCAGAATTTCTTCGAGCACCTTATAGGGAGACTGTTTCCTTCGGTACATCCTCTCAGAAGTCATGGCGTGGTACATATCACAAACAGCGATAATCTGGCTGAACGGATGAATTTTATCCTCACTGACTCCTAAAGGGTAGCCTGTCCCATCCAATCGCTCATGGTGTTGCAAGATAGCAACCTTGGCGTGGTTGCTCAAGGAAGAGATCTTTTCTACGTTACGATAACTGTAAGTCGGATGGCTTTTCACCATTTCATACTCTCTCTCTGTTAAAGGGGCCTCTTTCCACGTAATTCGTTCACTGATTTTAGCCATTCCACTATCTGCAAGGAGTCCGGCTAAACCGACTTGAATCCATTCACCGTAATTGTATCCCATTTTTGATGCCACATAACTAGATAATAGCCCCATCGCTACACTGTGATGATAGATGTAATTCTTACTGGACGTATAATGATGGAGCGAGAAAACTTCGTGTCCTGCAGAATCGACGGCTCTCTCAAGGAGGGGAACCATCACTTTTCGAATCGTGCTGATATTTACAGGTGATCCCCCTTGCCAGGAAGTGAACCATTTTTTGTACTCCTGCACAGCAGCTAAGTAAGATTCGAAAAAAGGAAGAACCGGTTCCTCTGAACGCAGGTCCTGATCTGGTTCCTCTTTTTCTGTCGTTTCGGAAACAATGAAAAGCGAACCGTCCGATCGACGATTGGAGACTTCAACGGTATCAATGCTAAATTTTTTCAGTACATCAATATGGAGGGGTTGAAGGGTCGTGTTTTTGGAAACGATCGGTCGGTTTGTCTGGCCCATGACGTCTTTCGTCAAGAGACAACCTGGTTCCAATTGTGATGTAGCTACCCTCATGGCAACATACCACCTTTCACTAGTTTCTTTATGTAAAAGCATGTCGAACCTCAACAATAAATCTAGTTCTATATTACCACGAAAAATTCATTAAAATAGCAAATATTTAAAAAATAATGGGTGGTTATGAATCTGGTCCTCCTCCATATATAAAAAAGTCGCCTGTCGAAATAGATCGACAGGCGACGGATCAAGGAAGTTTGTTTTACTTATGATTCATCTGAATCTTCTACTGTTGGGTCTTCTGATGTTTCGGCATTTTCTTCAGAAGCTTCATCTTGAGATTCCGCTTCTTTTTCTAATGCTTCTTCGACCAATTCTTCCTCTTCTTTTTCTGACTCGACACGAGCGACAGTGGCGACTTCTTCTCCTTCTCCAAGACGAATCAAGCGTACACCCTGTGTGTTCCGTCCGGTTTCAGAGATACTTTCCATCGACATACGGATTAAGACACCACTCTCTGTAATGATCATGATATCTTCTTCACCATTAATGGCTTTCGTAGCGACGACCTGGCCATTTTTATCTGTCAGATTACACGTAATGATTCCTTTACCACCACGGTTGGTAATCCGGTATTCGTCAGCTGGGGTGCGTTTTCCATAGCCTTTGCTCGTGACCGTGAGCACTTGCAGAGAATCATCAAGGATTTCCATGGATACGACTTTGTCGTCTTCACGGAGGGAGATCCCTTTGACACCTGCGGCTGTACGACCCATGGCACGGATTTGATCTTCATTGAAACGGATCAAGTAACCGTTTTGCGTTCCGATCATGATATCTTTCGATCCATCCGTCAGACGGACAGAAATCAGCTCATCATCTTCACGCAGGCCGAGAGCGATCAGACCACCTTTTCGGATATTCGCAAATTGGGAGAGCGTCGTCCGTTTCGTGATTCCGTTCTTCGTTGTAAAGACAAGGTACCAGTCATCAACGAAATCTTCAACGGAGATGACAGCATTGATCCACTCATCACGTTCAACATTCAACATGTTGATGATTGGAATCCCTTTAGCCGTTCGGCTGAATTCCGGTACTTCATAACCCTTGGCTTTATATACTTTCCCTTTATTTGAGAAGAAAAGCAGAGTATTGTGTGTCGAAGTGGACAACAGGTGTTCGACGAAGTCCTCTTCATGCGTACCCATGCCCTGAACACCTCGTCCGCCTCTGCGCTGTGAACGATACGTGGATGCTGGAAGGCGTTTGACATAGCCCTGGTGAGTGACCGTAACGATGACCGTCTCTTCAGGGATCAAGTCCTCATCCTCGATAAAGTCTGTTCCGCCAAGGACGATTTCTGTACGGCGCTCATCATTGTAACGCTCCTTCACATCAAGCAGTTCTTCACGAATGATTTCAAGAACCTTTTCATCATCAGCAAGGATGGCTTTCAATTCTTGAATCAATTTCATAACTTCTTGATATTCATCCTCAATCTTTTCACGCTCTAAACCTGTCAAACGCTGCAGACGCATATCAAGAATCGCTTGGGCCTGCTTTTCAGAAAGACCGAAGCGCTCCATCAAACCGGTACGTGCAATTTCAGTCGTTTGAGATTCACGAATCAGTGAAATCACTTCATCCAGGTGGTCAAGCGCAATGCGCAGACCAGCAAGAATATGCGCACGAGCTTCTGCTTTTCTAAGTTCGTATTCGGTACGGCGGCGAATGACAACTTTTTGGTGTTCCAAATAGTGCTCAAGGCACTGTTTCAAGTTGAGCACTTTCGGGTGCCCGTTGACGAGTGCGAGCATATTGATACCGAAAGTTGATTGCAGGGCCGTCATTTTGTAAAGGTTGTTGAGAAGGACGTTCGGATTAACATCACGGCGTAATTCAATAACGATACGCATACCATTACGGTCCGACTCATCACGAAGATCGGTAATGCCGTCGATTTTCTTATCGCGGGCAAGATCGGCAATTTTTTCAACAAGCCGGGCTTTGTTCACCTGATAAGGAAGCTCGTGCACGATTAAACGGGCTTTGCCGTTTGCTTGTTCTTCAATTTCTACATCCGCACGGACCGTGATGGAGCCTTTCCCTGTTTCATAGGCTTTGCGAATGCCACTTAAGCCGAGAATTTTACCAGCTGTCGGGAAGTCCGGACCATAAATATGGTTTTCCATCAATTCCTGGATAGTAATATCCGGGTCTTTACTGAGCGCGAGCACCGCATCAATCACCTCGCCAAGCTGGTGAGGTGGGATGTTTGTCGCCATTCCGACCGCAATCCCTGAACCACCGTTGACGAGCAAGTTCGGAAACTTGGATGGAAGCACTACAGGTTCCCGCTCTGTTCCATCGTAGTTGTCGTTATAATCAATCGTATCCTTGTTGATGTCCCTTAGAATTTCCATGGAAATCTTGGACATACGTGCTTCCGTATAACGCATGGCGGCTGCAGCATCTCCATCTACCGAACCGAAGTTTCCGTGTCCATCGACGAGCATGTACCGGTAGTTGAAGTCCTGTGCCATACGCACCATCGTGTCATAGACTGCAGAGTCCCCGTGGGGGTGGTACTTACCGATGACTTCCCCTACGATACGTGCTGACTTTTTGTAAGCTTTATCGGCATGCATACCAAGGTCATGCATCGCATATAAAATCCTTCTGTGTACAGGTTTCAGGCCGTCTCTGACATCAGGAAGGGCACGAGCCACGATGACACTCATCGCATAATCCAGGAATGAAGTTCGCATTTCGTGACTGATGTTGACTTCCTGTACGCGCGGACGTTCGGGTTGATCCACCATTCTTTTACCTCCTAGTTACCTAAAAGGGGAAAGGAAATGTTCGCCTCCCTTTCCCACTCTTTCATGACATTTGTTTTATATTAAACATCAAGGTTTTGTACGTATTGTGCGTTCTCTTGAATGAAGTTACGACGCGGTTCGACTTTATCTCCCATAAGAATATCGAAGGTTTCATCCGCCCCCATCGCATCTTCTAAGCTGACCTGAAGCATCGTTCTCGTTTCAGGGTCCATCGTCGTTTCCCAAAGCTGTTCCGGGTTCATCTCTCCAAGACCCTTGTATCGCTGAACGCCTGGTTTCGGTGAATTGGACAGCTCAGCAAGTTTTGCATCCAGCTGCTTATCACTGTACGTGTAGTAAATCGCTTTACCTTGCTGGATCTTATATAGCGGCGGCTGAGCAATATAGATATAGCCATGTTCAATCAATGGACGCATATAACGATAGAAGAACGTCAATAGTAAGGTACGAATGTGTGCACCATCGACGTCGGCATCGGTCATGATGACGATCTTATGATAACGTGCCTTGGATATATCGAATTCTTCACCAATTCCTGTCCCAAGGGCTGTAATGATGGCCCGGACTTCGTTGTTAGAAAGGATTTTATCCAGACGTGCTTTTTCAACATTGATGATTTTACCGCGCAATGGCAGAATCGCCTGGAAATGACGATCGCGTCCCTGCTTGGCAGATCCACCGGCAGAGTCACCCTCAACGATGTAAAGTTCAGAGATGTTGGCATCTTTGGACGAACAGTCCGCCAGTTTACCCGGCAGGTTGGAAACCTCAAGCGCATTTTTACGGCGCGTCAGTTCACGTGCTTTCTTCGCGGCCATTCGTGCTCTTGAAGCCATCAATCCTTTTTCAACAATCGTTTTCGCCATGTTCGGATTTTCGAAAAGGAATTTTGTGAAGCTTTCTGAGAACAGAGAGTCCGTAACGGTACGGGCTTCACTGTTACCAAGTTTCGTCTTCGTCTGACCTTCGAACTGCGGGTCCGGATGTTTGATCGAGATGATCGCTGTCAAACCTTCCCTGACATCGTCTCCTGTCAAATTCGGATCCGTCTCTTTGAACATATTGTTTTTACGTGCATAGTCGTTGATCACACGTGTTAAACCGGTCTTGAACCCGGATTCGTGCGTCCCGCCTTCATACGTATGGATGTTGTTGGCATAGGAATAAATGTTGCTTGCGAATCCATCGTTATACTGCATGGCGATTTCGATGGAAATCTCGTCTTGCTCATCCTCAATGAAGAAAGCATCATGCAATGTTTCGCGTGTGCGGTTCATGTGTTCGACATAGGAAAGGATTCCGCCTTCGAAATAGTAGTTCACAGGCTCTTCATCCGTACGTTTATCTTCGATCGAGATCGTAAGACCCTTGTTAAGGAAAGCGAGCTCCCGCAAACGATTGGCAAGAATCTCAAACTTATATTCTTGTGTCTCTGAGAAAATTTCAGGGTCTGGTTTGAATTGAATACGTGTTCCCGTCTGATCAGTCTCTCCGATCACCTTCAAGTCTTCTTCTGGGACACCACGGTGATAAGCCTGGTAATGGATGTTCCCATCACGGTGGACGAACACTTCTAGTTTCGTAGATAAGGCGTTTACGACGGATGCCCCTACACCATGGAGTCCTCCGGATACTTTATATCCGCCCCCGCCGAACTTACCTCCGGCGTGAAGCACGGTCAAAATGACTTCAACAGCGGGACGTCCCGTTTTCTCCTGAATCCCGACAGGAATACCACGGCCGTTATCGGTAACGGTAATGCTGTTGTCTTTTTCAATCGCGACTTGAATATGATCGCAAAAACCGGCCATTGCTTCATCAATACTGTTATCGACAATTTCCCATACGAGGTGGTGCAAGCCTTTTTCGTTCGTAGAACCAATGTACATTCCTGGACGTTTTCTTACCGCTTCTAAACCTTCCAGTACCTGTATTTGACTCTCATCATATGCCTGCTGCTCTTCGATAATATCTTCCTTCATGGTACTCACCTACATTTCTCAAGTGGTTTATCTCTAATCCCTTACGTCTCTCATCTATCGGTATATTAAAAATCGGACTCTTCCGAGAAGTCTTCCAGTTTGTTCAGTGTGGTCATCATGTTCGCCCGCTTCTTCAAGGTATAGACAGATAGTGGGCTGAAATAGATGACATCATTCGTGATCACAATCGATTTCGCCTGGTGGTCTTCCGTTTCAATGACCTGCTTTTCCTTACGTTGGTTATGAATCATTTCCTCGATGATGGAAGAAGATGAAATCAAACTATTATCAATAATTGCCACGACATCCTTCGACTGGATGACGTGATCATCCCCAATATGAATGAACAATTCGCCACCTCATTTCTCTACGTCTATGGTTCCTTCTTTGACACGGAAAATCTCCGCTTGTTTCAGTGCTTCATGTTCAATTCCATCAATACTCGTTGTAGAAACGAACGTCTGTACTTTCCCTTGAATCGTATGAAGCAGATGCGATTGTCTGAAGTCATCCAGTTCACTAAGTACGTCATCAAGAAGCAAAATCGGATATTCCCCTACTTCACTATGAATCAGTTCAATTTCAGCGAGTTTCAAAGACAAAGCCGTCGTCCGCTGCTGGCCCTGCGACCCATACGTTTGGACATCTTTTCCGTTCACGTAAAAAACCAGGTCATCCCTGTGTGGTCCTGCCAACGTGGTCCCGCGTTCCACTTCTTTTGATTCAATTTCTGCAAACTTTTCAGAGAATGTATCTTTTATTGTTTCCAAATTCATATCCTCTGATACTCGCACACTTGCATCATAAGCAATTTCCAGCTTCTCCAACTGGCGACTGATTCCTTCGTGGATCGGTGTCGCCCATGACCTTAGAAGCTGCAGGAATTTGAACCGTCGTTCGACAATCGTCGTAGCATGCTCGATCAGCTGCTCTGTCAAAACACCAAGCATTGTCCGGTCCGCTCCCGGCTTCCGCTGCAAATCTTTCAACAGGTGGTTTCGTTGCCTGAGAATCTTCTGATATTGACCTAAGTGATAAATATATGTGGGTTGTATTTGGCCGATTTCCATGTCAATAAACCGACGACGCACCTGAGGACTCCCTTTTACAAGATTGAGATCCTCAGGTGCAAACATCACCACGTTCAAAGCGCCGATGTAGTCGCTCAGACGCTTTTGCTCAATATGATTCAACTTCGCTTTTTTCCCCTTTTTAGAGACAATGATCTCAAGAGGAAAGCGACGATTCCGTTTAAAGATACTCCCCTTTATTTTACCATACTCTTCATCCCACTGTATGAGTTCTTTATCTCTAGGTGTACGATGGGATCTTGTAAAAGCGAGGACATAGATCGCTTCCATCAAATTGGTTTTTCCCTGGGCATTTTCACCAATGATGACATTGATCTTATGGTCGAACGTCAATGAGAGCTCATCATAGTTCCTGAACGAACGTAATGATAACTCATGGATATACATAGAGGAACGCCTGACCTAAGCTTCTTTGACGACAGTGAAGCTGCCGAACTCTTCAACTTCTACTGTATCGCCCACATACAGTTTGCGGCCACGACGATTATCAGGTTCTCCATTTACGAGAACTTCAAATTCCGACAAGAAAATTTTCACCATTCCACCAGATTCGACAATATTAGCTAATTTTAAAAACTTGCCTAATGGAATGTATTCTGTATTGATACCGATCTCTTCGTTCATATCATTTCACCCTATTTCATGAATTCACCTATCTTTCATTTTACTAAAGATAGATGTGTAAAGAAAGTGTGAGACAACGAAACAGGTCTGTGTGCCTTATCCAACTTTTGTTCGTTGACATTTTAACCTTCCCCCTGCCTCATTCTTCCATACTGCGCTCACTTTCGAGTTTCCCTGTTCAAACCAAAAACTTAGGCACCTAAATATGTAGTGCTGCGAAAACGAACAGTTATTAACATACTCAAACGCTGCTTTCAGATTCTACCTGGTAGGACATATAAATCTGACCCATAAGAAAAGGTGCTCTATGAAAAACATAAAGCACCTTTTTACCTTTACCTGTTTCTGAAATTTAATAAGTTCTAACTGGAAGAATCAACTGTAAAATTTGGTCGTCATCGACGGGGCGAATTAAGAATGGACGCATCGCTCCCGTAAACTCGACTTTAACTTGGTCATAATCGACCGCCTTTAGTGCATCCATCATGTATTTTGCACTGAAAGAAATCTTTAGATCTTCTCCATCGACATCATTGGCCATCACTTCTTCGACAACATTCCCTACTTCCGGGGAATTCCCTGTAATTTCAAGATGATTGTCTTCTTTTGTAATTAAACGCACGACATTGTTGCGATTCTCTTTCGCTAGAAGAGACGCGCGGTCCACTGACTGTAGAAGTTCCTTTGTATCAATCTTAACGATGGTTTTGCTTTGTTCAGGAATTAAACGGGAGGTTTCCGGATAATTTCCATCAAGCAAGCGGGAAAGGAAGTACAGGTGTTTTGTACGGAATAAGACCTGATTTTCTGTCACACTCACTTCAATAGTATCTTCAGAATCATCAAGAATTTTGTTTAATTCAGTCAAACTCTTACCAGGAATGACTATGGCAGGTAAAGACTTACCTTCAGGTTGTTCCAAAGGGATTTTACGTGAAGCTAGTCGATGGCTGTCGGTCGCAATAAATTCAAGGTTTCCGTCCTCAAGTTTCACATGAACACCTGTAAGAATTGGTCTTGTTTCAGATGTTGATACTGCAAAAACAGTCTGGCGAATTAAATTTTTCAAAAGATCAATGGGCAGTTCAAAGCTTTCATCTGTGTGAAGCTGCGGAAGTTGAGGGTACTCTTCTGGATCTTGTCCATTTAAGTGGAATTCTGCATTCCCAGAACGGATGGTGACGTTCCGAGTATGGTCACTTTCTATTTCGACTGTATTTTGAGGAAGTTTACGCACAATATCAGGGAAATATTTAGCTTGAAGAACAATGCTCCCAGGTTCGATATTTTCTACATAAACAATTCCATCTTCTTCACTAGGAATGAAAGATTCAATGGAGATATCTGAATCACTACCTGTTAATTTAATACCTTCTTCACTTGCTTCCAATTTCATCCCTGTAAGAATTGGAATTGTTGTTCTGGAAGAGATGGCTTTCATGACGTTTTGAACACTATTGATCAGTTGATCCCTTTGGATAACGAATTTCATTTTGAATACACTCCTCCTACTTGAGCATATATTAATTATTTTTATATAAAATGTAGTAATAGTACTAGTATGGGCTGTGGAAATGTGGATAACAAGGGTGAACGTTTATTTCACGAGGTTATCCACATGTGGATAGGGTGTTGATGAACGTGCAACCCTATTCACATTATCCACTAGTGAGATTTTAACTGTTCTCGGATTTCATCCAATTCTTTTTGCAGCTGTTGATCATCGGCAACCATTTTTGAGATTTTTTCGTGAGCATGAATGACGGTTGTATGATCGCGCCCTCCAAACTCTTCTCCAATTTTCGGTAACGAGAAATCCGTAAGCTCTCTCGATAGATACATGGCAATTTGCCGCGGAAAGGCTACCGATTTTGTCCGTTTCTTTGCTGGAAAATCTTCCAGTCTCACATTATATTTTTCACCGACCATTTCCTGGATGGCTTCTATTGTAATGACCTTAGGTTTCGAGCTTGGAATGATGTCTTTCAAAGCTTCTGCCGCAAGTGATGCGTTAATATCACTATTAATTAATGAAGAGTAGGCAACGACACGGATCAGCGCACCTTCAAGTTCGCGGATGTTTGTATCAATTTGATTGGCGATGTACAGCATTACTTCGTTCGGGATATCCAATCCTTCCGCTTTTGCCTTTTTACGAAGGATGGCGATTCTCGTTTCCAGATCAGGCGGAGTAATGTCTGTGATCAGCCCCCATTCAAATCGTGAACGCAGACGATCTTCCAGTGTAGGGATTTCTTTTGGCGGACGGTCACTGGAAATGACAATCTGCTTGCTTTCTTCATGGAGTGTATTAAACGTATGGAAGAATTCTTCCTGCGTTTGTTCTTTTCCAGCTAAGAACTGGATATCATCTATTAAAAGCACGTCGACACTTCGGTATTTATTACGGAAGTTGACGGCTTTATTGTCTCTGATTGAATTAATGAATTCATTTGTAAACTTTTCTGATGATAAATAAACGACTTTGGCATTTGGATTATGATCGAGTACATAATGGCCGATCGCATGCATTAAGTGCGTTTTACCAAGCCCTACGCCACCATAAATAAACAATGGGTTATAGGCTTTGGCTGGCGCTTCTGCGACAGCTAAGGAAGCCGCATGAGCGAAACGGTTGCCTGAACCGATGACAAAGGTATCGAAGGTATATTTGGAATTCAACATGCTTTGCGGTGATTCTTCGTTTCCATTGTTTTTTACATTCGGTACTTTTTTAGATGAGAGTTTCACATCTTCTAATGAGTCATCTTTCGATTCCGGAATAATGAACTTTGTATCAAGTTCCGCCCCCGTCACTTCATATAAAGTTTCCGTAATCAAACTCTCATATTGATTTTCAAGCCAATCTCTGGCGAATTCATTCGGAGCAACGATCGTCAGCGTATTTTCGTTCAAAGAATCTGCTTTAGTTGCTTTCAACCATGTTTCGAAGCTCGGTTTGCTGATTTTTTCTTTAATCTGCTCGAGCGTATTGTTCCATAATTCGTTGATGTTCTCCAAATTGTTTCACCCCTCTCTGTTTCAGTGGAAAACAAAAAAACCTTTCGTTCTCTTTTTCGAACGTAGCAAAAGGATCGAAAGGTATTCGTATAAGGTTTGTATAATAGATTTCGTTAAAAAACCTCTGATCGGATGTGGATGCCCGAAAGTTGATTTTACTAGAGTTCTAGAAAGTTATTTTCAATATCCACATTCTTGTGCATAACTACATAAACAGGTGTGTTAATAACTGTCCACACGTTATCCACAATCTGTGGAAAAGATTTTATGTCTTCAGAAGTCATTCACGGTTAAACACAAATATAATACCAGATAAAAACGGCAGTTGCAATGGTTCACGGTAACTTATCCACAATTCCAATGCCTTGTAGACAAAACTCATCCACAACACTATATTTTGTGATTTTCTTGTCGATATTTGTTGTGGACAGTAGAAAAGGCAGGTTTAAATTATACACAGATCCTGTGAATGTTCGCCAGGGGGAGATTTTGTTCGCTTATTTTTGAAGGTTGACCAACTTGTTATAGTACAGGTCTGTTATATAACGGAGAGGATCTTTAAAAGGACACTCTTAAAATAAAAGTTGACAAAAAGCAAGGGGATTTATTATACTAATCGGGACTGCCTTTTAGATGTATTATTGGAATTTTCCTCAGGAGGTGTATATATAATGAGTAAACGCACGTTTCAACCAAATAATCGTAAGCGTAAAAAAGTACACGGCTTCCGTGCACGTATGAGCACTAAGAACGGTCGTCACGTTCTAGCACGTCGTCGTCGTAAAGGAAGAAAAGTTCTATCAGCATAGGCCACTGAAAACAATCAGTGGTCTTTTTTTCAGTATAATGGTCAAAAGAGGGGGCGGATCTTCGTCCCTCTTTTGTTTTTTATAGAAAAGAAAAACGTAGAATCTTAAATCAAACTTTGATCGCCAAGAAAGACGAGAGAAGGATAAAAAGAGATGTTTTCCTACATAATGGTGAAAAGATCTCTCGCTGGGAGAATAGTGGAAGGCAAAACGGTCTGCCCAAGCCATCTTGTATGTGATTTTGGAGGGTGTTCGATGAAAAAAGCTTATCGTATTAAAAAAAATGAAGACTTTCAAAAGGTTTTTCGTCGCGGGCAGTCGTTCGCCAATCGCCAGTTGGTCCTTTATTATATGAAAAAGGAAGAGCAATCCCATTTTAGAATCGGCTTATCCGTCAGCAAGAAGATTGGTCATGCCGTCATGCGGAACCAGATCAAGCGGTATTTGCGTCAGGCTTTTCATGAACTGGAGGCAGACATACAGCCGAATTATGATCTTGTCATCATTGCACGGAAACCGACCAACCAAATGGAATTTCATGAGATAAAGAAGAGCCTGACCCATGTGTTATCAAGGTCAAAGCTATTAAATAAAAAAATTCGCACGTAATCATATAGAATTATGGTATCAACTAATGCTAAACTTATGATTGTCGTATAGTCATTCATCGGTTTGTATTTAAAAAAAGATAGAAGAGCGATTTCAGTAAGGAGGAAGGAACGTTGCGGAATAAATTACTCATCCTGGTCGCGATGACAGGTGTGCTTACGTTCCTATCCGGGTGTATGGAAGTCAACCAAGAGATCACCTCGGATAGTACAGGATTTTGGAATGAATATATTGTATATCCATTATCACAGACATTGTTGTTTTTCGCTGATGCTACGAATGGAAGTTACGGGTTGGCGATTATCATCGTGACCATCATCATTCGTCTCCTGCTTTTGCCATTGAACGTCAAACAATTGAAAAGTTCAAAAGCGATGCAGGATATCCAGCCTGAATTGAAGGAACTGAGAGAAAAGTATTCTTCGAAAGATGCTCAGACACAACAGAAGCTTCAACAAGAAACGATGCAGCTTTTCCAGAAAAACGGCGTCAATCCACTCGCAGGTTGTTTGCCAATCATTGTTCAAATGCCGATTTTGATCGGTTTTTATCATGCAATTATGAGAACAGAAGCTGTTCAAACTCATAACTTCTTATGGTTAGAGCTTGGACAAGCGGATCCGTTTTTAGCGATTCTGACAGCAGCAACAACTTTCCTGCAACAAAAATTGATGATGGCAGGAGGAGCGGCTGCACAGAACCCGCAAATGCAAATGATGCTATATATCATGCCATTGATGATCGGTACATTCGCATTCTTCTTCCCATCTGCCCTTGCGTTGTACTGGATTGTCGGTAACATTGTCATGATTCTTCAGACCGTTTTCATTCGTAAACCAATGATGAAAGATGAGACAGGAGGAGCAAACTAGTGAAGCAATGGACTGCTACGGGAACTACAGTTGATGAGGCGATCCAAACAGCACTAGAGCAATTACACACATCAAGAGATCAAGTCGATGTCGAGATCATTGATGAAGGTAAAAAAGGATTTCTCGGTTTTGGTACGAAACCAGCGATTGTAAAAGCAACGATCAAGAAAAATCCAGTGCAGGACGTCGAAACATTCATCTATGAAGTAGCAGAACAAATGGGCGCTCCTGTCCAGGTGAAAACAGAGCTCCGTCAACGAGACATTTATATGGATCTTGAAGGTGAAAAGATTGCGATGCTGATTGGCAAGCGCGGCCAAACGTTGAATTCTCTTCAATATTTGGCACAGCTCGTCGTGAATCGTGAGTCCGATGTCTTCTATACCGTCATGTTGGACGCAGAAGGCTATCGTGGTCGAAGAAAAGCAACTTTAGAAAATCTCGCACATCGATTGGCGGAAAAAGCGGTACGGACCAATCAGGAAGTGAAGCTTGAGCCAATGCCATCGTATGAAAGAAAAATCATTCACAGTGCGCTGCAAAACCATAAAAAAGTCGAGACGGATTCTGACGGGAATGACCCCCGCAGACACGTTGTCATTCGACCTCAATAAAGTTTTAATCATGCTTCTGTTCATCTCTCATGAACAGAAGCATTTTTTATGGATCCCTAAACCAACAAATGCTCCCTATTTTTGAAGACTGAGTTTCGAGATGTTTCAGGGATCGTTGCCGGTTTGAGCGTCAGGGGGGCTGGGAAGCGACTTGCTTTCCTGTGGGAGCCCGCGGAAAGCGAGCGATTCCCAGCAGCCACGTCCACTCAAAAAAATCTTGAAACTGAGTCTTAAACAATCCTGCTAGTTTGTTTAATAAATAACTAGTGGTCGTATTGTTCCCTGGTATGGTGGGGAAAATGGTAGGGAGAGTTATGCACATGTGGATAACTAAAAGGTGCGGAAAAAGGGAATATACGTGTTGATATCTTTTCAAAACACGTGGCAGTGTGGTAAGGTAATATGTTAGTGACATTAAAATTATTCGTATTGTGGATAAATATAAATCAAACAATTTTCAGGAGGTGAGTGCGTGTGGAAACAGATACAATAACCGCAATTTCGACCCCTATGGGGGAAGGGGCGATTGCTATTGTCCGTTTAAGTGGACCTGAGGCCGTGGCCATTGCTGCGAACCTTTTCAAAGGGAAGGATTTGAATGAGGTCGATTCCCACACGATGCATTACGGTAAGATTATTGACCCTGAATCGGGCGAAATGGCGGAGGAAGTGATGGTATCTGTCATGCGTGCGCCGAAAACTTTTACAAGAGAAGATATTGTGGAAATCAACTGCCACGGTGGTCTCGTTTCTGTTAATCGTCTGTTAGAGATTGTGTTAGCGAGCGGAGCCAGATTAGCAGAACCCGGTGAATTCACGAAACGTGCCTTCTTGAATGGTCGTATCGACCTTTCTCAAGCGGAAGCGGTCATGGACTTGATCCGCGCGAAAACGGACCGGGCAATGGATGTCGCTTTGAAGCAGATGGACGGCCGGTTATCGAACCTGATTCAGGACTTAAGACAAAAGCTTCTCGAGACGCTCGCTCATGTCGAAGTGAACATCGACTATCCGGAATATGATGATGTCGAAGAGATGTCTCATGAAATGATGGAAGAGAAGACAAAAGAAGTGCACGAAGAAGTCACCCGTATTCTTGAAACCGCGAAACAAGGGAAGATTTTGAGAGAGGGACTGGGAACGGCGATTATCGGACGTCCGAACGTTGGGAAATCCTCCTTGATGAATGCTCTTGTCCATGAAAATAAAGCGATTGTGACAGAGGTTCCGGGCACGACCAGGGATGTAATCGAAGAATACGTCAACGTCCGTGGCGTTCCGCTTCGTCTTATTGATACGGCTGGAATCAGGGAAACAGAAGACATCGTAGAAAAGATCGGTGTCGAACGTTCAAGACAAGTACTGAAAGAAGCTGACCTGATCCTGTTTGTGTTAAACTATGGGGATGAGCTGAGCGAAGAGGATAAGAAACTTTTCGAAGCGATCCGCGATATGAATATTATCGTAATCGTTAATAAAATGGATCTAGAACAGCGTTTGGACCTTGATCAAGTAAAAGAGTTGGCTGGCGATCATCCAGTGATCACGACTTCCTTGATCCGTGAAGAGGGCATCGACCAGTTGGAACAAGCAATTGGTGATACATTCTTCGAAGGAGATCTTGATACTGGTGATATGACGTATGTTTCTAATGTCCGACATGTTCAGTTATTGAAACAAGCGAAGCAGGCCCTTGAAGATGCCCAAAACGGTATGGAGATGGGAGTCCCGCTTGATGTCGTCCAGATCGATGTTACAAGAACGTGGGAAATCCTCGGGGAAATCGTAGGAGATACGGTTCACGAGAGTTTAATCGATCAGTTGTTCTCGCAATTCTGTTTAGGGAAATAAACGTTCTGTTTGAACGATATTCATTATGATAAAAAGGAGAGTCATCCGAATGACATATGATGCAGGGCATTATGATGTAATTGTTATTGGTGCGGGTCATGCCGGAGTAGAAGCAGGTCTTGCTGCCGCACGCCGCGGCGCTAAAACGTTAATGCTGACTTTGAACCTTGACCTCGTTGCCTTTATGCCGTGTAACCCGTCCATTGGTGGTCCAGCGAAAGGGATTGTTGTACGTGAAGTCGATGCATTAGGTGGAGCTATGGGACGCGTTATTGATAAAACCCACATCCAAATGCGACTTTTAAACACAAGAAAAGGGCCTGCTGTCCGTGCGTTACGTGCACAGGCAGACAAACCATTGTATATCAAAGAAATGAAACGTGTTCTTGAGAATCAGGAAAACTTGACACTTCGCCAGGCCATGGTTGAAAAAGTACTGGTGGAAGACAATCAGGTGAAAGGTGTCGTAACAGAAACAAAAGCCGCGTACTACGCACCGACCGTCATTGTAACAACTGGTACGTTCATGCGCGGACGCGTAATCATCGGCGACTTATCGTATGAAAGTGGCCCGAACAACCAGCGTTCCACCGTGTCTCTTTCTGAACAGTTGGAGGAAATGGGCATTGAGATGGTCCGATTCAAGACCGGAACTCCGATGCGTGTCAACAGTCACACCATCGACTATTCCAAGACTGAAATCCAGCCAGGAGAAGAGGAGCCGCGTTCCTTTTCTTATGAAACCACAGAATTCATTACCGATCAGATCCCGTGCTGGCTGACCTACACGAACGAAGATACGCACAAAATCATTAACGATAACTTAGGACTATCTGCCATGTATTCAGGAGCGATTAAAGGTACAGGACCGCGTTACTGTCCGTCCATCGAAGATAAAATCGTCCGCTTCAATGACAAACCGCGTCACCAGATCTTCCTTGAGCCGGAAGGAAGAGATACGGAAGAAGTCTATGTTCAAGGTCTCTCCACTTCCCTTCCGGAGTACGTGCAGAATGAAATGATGCGCACGGTCCCAGGCCTTGAAAAAGCGGAAATCATGCGTGCCGGTTATGCCATCGAGTATGATTCAGTTGTGCCGACTCAGTTGTGGCCGACACTTGAAACGAAGCAGATTGAAGGACTGTTTACAGCTGGTCAGCTCAACGGTACTTCCGGATACGAAGAAGCAGCCGGACAAGGCTTGATGGCAGGAATCAACGCAGCTGCGAAGGCCCTCGATCTTGAACCATTGATTCTTGACCGTTCTCAAGGTTACATTGGCGTCATGATTGATGACCTTGTGACGAAAGGGACGGGCGAACCGTATCGCTTGCTTACGTCCCGTGCGGAATTCCGTTTGATGCTTCGCCACGATAATGCGGACCTTCGCCTGACAGAAATCGGTTATCAGCTCGGTTTAATTCCTGAAGACCGCTACGAGCGCTTCCAAGAGAAGAAACGCTTGATTGAAGAAGAGAAAAAACGTCTCGACAAAGTCATTTTGAAAGAGACGGACGAGGTGCAATCTGTCATCGAAGAAGCGGGTGGATCGAAGCTGAAAGATGCCATTCGTGCGACAGACTTATTGAAGCGTCCAGAAATGAATTACAGTCACTTGGAACGTTTGACGCCAAGCGAGGTTTCCTTGCCTGACGATGTTAAAGAACAGGTGGAAATCCAGGTGAAATACAGTGGCTATATTAAGAAAGCCCTGGAACAAATCGATCGCATGAAGAAAATGGAGACGAAGAAAATTCCTGAAGACATTGATTATGATGCGATTCACGGCCTTGCGACAGAAGCCCGTGACCGTCTGAAATCCGTCCGACCTCTATCTGTCGGACAGGCCTCCCGTGTATCAGGGGTGAATCCGGCGGACGTTTCCATTCTGCTTGTGTATATTGAACAAGGGAAAATCGCCCGCGTATCCGGGGAATAATTTGAAAGGATGGACTTATGGATATCAACACCTTTCTTAAAGCATTACAGGAACATGGCATAGAACTGGATGATCACCAGCAGCGCCAGTTCCAAAAGTATTTTGAAATTCTCGTCGAGTGGAATGAAAAAATGAATCTTACGGCAATCACCGATCAGGAAGGCGTCTATCTGAAGCACTTTTACGACTCACTGACGGCCGCCTTCTACTATGACTTCAATCAACCGCTCCGTATTTGTGATGTAGGAGCGGGGGCCGGTTTTCCGAGTTTACCATTGAAAATCGTCTTTCCACAGTTGAAAGTGACGATTGTCGATTCTTTGAAGAAACGAATCACATTTTTGAATCACTTAGCCCATGAATTGGAGCTGGATGATGTCGCTTTTTATCACGATCGTGCCGAAAACTTCGGAAAAAATGCGAACTTCCGTGAGAGTTACGACCTTGTTATGGCCCGCGCCGTTGCGCGAATGTCCGTCCTTAGTGAACTGTGCCTCCCGCTAACTACGAAAGGCGGCAGGTTCCTGGCGATGAAAGGTCCCAATTTGAAGGATGAAATAGAAGACGCAAAAGTTGCGATTCAAACCGTCGGTGGTGAAGTGCTTGATGTCCACACGTTTGAATTGCCGGAAGAGGGCAGCGAGCGAAACATCGCCATCATTGAGAAAAGAAGAAAAACACCTAAGAAATACCCGAGAAAAGCGGGAACACCGAATAAAACACCGATTGAATAACATCGTTTGCCTCTCTGCCTAAGGTAGAGAGGTTATTTTTTTAGAGAATAGGAGAACGAAGTTATTATCTGTGAGTTACAGGACATTGGATTGAAGTTAGAGGGCGATGAATTAGAGATCCAGGATATTAAACCGACATTCGAGGACATTGAACTAGAATGATAGGACATTGAAGGAGGATCAGGATTGGAAATCATTGTGCTTTCAGATACGCATATGCCAAAAAAAGCGAAACAGCTTCCCGAGCGTTTTTTAAAAGAATTGAAGAACGTGGATGCCATTATTCATGCTGGAGATTGGCAGACTATAATGCTTTATGAAACGTTGAAAGCTTATGCTCCTGTGTACGGGGTGTATGGGAATGTGGACGGAAAAGAGATCCGAGATAAATTTCCGGCCAAACAAATGCTGGAATGGGAAGGATACCGTATTGGAATTGTCCATGGCCACGGAGAGAAAAAAACCACAGAAAAACGTTCGGTGGAAGCTTTTGAGGATGAAGAAGTGGATGTGTTGATTTACGGGCACTCTCATATCCCAGTCCTTCGTTATTTTAAGAGAACGCTTTTGTTCAACCCGGGATCTCTTACTGATAAAAGGCGGGTGCCCATGTACTCATTTGGAAAACTTTCTTTAACGGAAGAAGGAATTCATGCGGAACATATCTTTTATGAAGCCTTGTGAAAAATAATTTCATTTACCATATTTAAACTATGAAAGGAATTTCCCTTTCTGCTATAGAAGGATGTATAGGAGAATGAAAACGCTATTGTAGCGTGGAAGGGGATTGAAATGTCAGAGAAATTATTTGGTTTAAACGGAAAAGTAGCAGCTGTCACTGGTGGTACAAGAGGAATTGGACGTGCGGTGGCTGGCGGTCTTGCTGAAGCTGGAGCCGATATTGCGTTGTTACAGAGAAATACATCACAAGTCGATATAAAAAAAGAAATTGAAGGTCATGGTCGTACCTGCCACATTATTCCGTGTGATTTGAATGACAAAGAGCAAGTGAAAGCAGCAATTCCATCTGTGGTGGAAGCCTTTGGTCGTATTGATATTCTTGTAAATGCAGCAGGGATCCAAAGGCGTTCCGATGCTGTAGATTTCTCAGAAGAAGATTGGGATGATGTCTTGAATATTAATTTGAAAACGACGTGGATTCTATGTCAGCAAGCGGGGCGCTATATGGTGCCCAATAAGAGTGGGAAAATCATTAACTTCGCATCTCTACTGTCTTACCAGGGAGGAATTCGAGTACCTGCCTATGCTGCTTCCAAAGGGGGTGTTTCCCAGTTGACGAAAGCCTTATCCAATGAATGGGCGAAAGAAGGAGTGAATGTCAACAGTGTCGTGCCTGGCTATATCGCGACTGATATGAACACAGCGCTCATTCAGGATGAAGACAGAAACCAACAAATTCTTGATCGAATACCAGCAGGCGACTGGGGGAAACCGGAAGACTTCATTGGTGCCGTTGTTTTTCTTGCTTCCGATGCTTCCCGTTATGTGCATGGACATCAGCTGGCCGTTGATGGTGGCTGGTTGGGAAGATAAAAAAATCCCGCTCCTTTTATGAAGGAGCGGGATTTTTTTGGCAGGTCGGACAGTAGTAACAGCGACGGGAAGCGGCACGGAACTTGATAATTTCTGTCCCATCGATCCGGCACGGGCGGCCTTCCCGATTGAACACCCAATGTCTGTATTCATAGCGCTTTTTTCCTTGCTTTTTCAATTCTTCCGCAAGGGCTGGGTCGTTTGTGATGCCTTTGTTTTCATAGGAACGCCACATCAGGTCGATGCAAGCTTTTGCGGCACTGTAAAGCTGTTCCTCTGTGCAGTCAATCGGTCGTGAAAAGGGATAGATCCCAGCAACGAATAGAATTTCACTGCGCAAATAATTTCCGATTCCAGCGATGAAGGCTTGATCCAGCAATAAAGAGGTCCATTTTCGCCTTTGGAATCTCTTATCCTGGAAACGAATAAACAGATCATCAGCCGTCACTTCTTCACTTAAAAGATCAGGACCTACTTTTGAAAGAAAAGGGTGGTCTTCCTCTTCTCCCTGTTTTAACACTTCAATATCTGAAGCACTGTAAAGCAGAGCTGATTTCTTCTCATTATGAAGGGCGAGCCGCAGTTGTCGGTTGGTTTTCGGATAGTTATAGGCGTTCCTGATGTACCATTTTCCGTATAGTTGGTTATGCGAATAGATGACATAATTATTTTCAAAGCGGATGAGCATCGCTTTCCCCTTTGTATCAACTCTGGTGACCTTTGAACCGCGCAGGATTTCTTCATACCCTTGTAAATGTTCAAAGGCGAAACTGATATCGATGACGGTTTTATCCTTTACTGCTTTTTCTACGGAATCTGCTGCCCGTCTAATTTCTGGTCCTTCTGGCATCTCGTTCGTCCCTTTCGATTAGCTGGATGTAAACATTCCACCATTGATATGGATAAACTGACCTGTGATATAAGTTGAATCCTGGGAGGCAAGCAGGACGTAGCTCCCCACATGCTCTACCGGCTGTCCTGGACGGCCCATCGGGGTGTTTGTCCCGAACTCTTCGACTTTATCTTCTGGGAATGTAGATGGAATGAGTGGTGTCCATATCGGCCCTGGGGCAATGCCGTTAACACGTACACCTTTGTTTACCAACTGCTTGGCCATGGAGCGGGTAAAGGCGACGACGGCTCCTTTTGTGGCTGTGTAATCAACAAGTTCAGGGTTTCCGACATACGGATTGACCGACGCTGTATTGATAATAGCGCTTCCCCTCTTTAAGTGGGGGATGGCTGCTTTCGTCAAATGGAACATGGAAAAAATATTGGTCCGGAATGTGCTTTCCAATTGCTCTGTCGAAATGTTCAGCAAATCATCCGTTGGGTGTTGTTCAGCCGCGTTATTGACAAGAATGTCCAATTGACCGAGCTCGTTCACTGTACGCTCGACGGCGGCTTTACATATCTCCTCATCTCCGACGTCTCCAGGAATCAAGATGGCGCGGCGTCCTTCCTCTTCCACTTTTTTCTTCGTGTATTCGGCATCTTCATGTTCTTCTAAGTAAGAAATAGCAACATCGGCGCCTTCTTTTGCATAGCCGATGGCCACAGACCTTCCGATGCCACTGTCACCGCCTGTAATTAGAGCTGCTTTTCCAACTAATTTATTACCACTTGTGTAATCTTCATCTGCCTGCAGGGGTAGGGGGTTCATTTCGTCCTCTATTCCTGGCTGTATGGATTGTACTTGCCCTGGTTGACCTTTTGTCTGCCGTTGCTCTCGATTCATATGTGAAGTCCTCCTCTAATTATGCTTGTTTGATGTCATTCCACCATTTTGGAAAAATCAAACAAACATAACAAAAACCCCTTCATGATGGGATCTATGAGGGGCTTCTGGAAGAGCGTAATAATAATGATCTTACGAAAAGTCCAATGATGATTCCCGGCAGCAAGAAAAGGATGGGAAGCCAGACCGGCCCAATCAAAACCCCACCTACCTTAAATAGAGGAGAATAGATCAGCCCGATGGTAACGGAGTAGGCGCAAAAAGCAAAAGGCACGAAAGTATAGGGTGCACATTCCCCATCTGCCTCACGGTACGCATCCCAGACAGCAAACATATACACACAAGGGTAAAACATCAGCCATTGATAGTCCGTCACTTCAATGGCTTTCTCTATATTCCCATGAAAGCTATGGACAATGGCCATGTTAAAGGAGCTGTTCACATTGAGAATCACTTCTAAAAGGATGAAAGCGAGTCCTTTGATGAGATGTCCATTCAATAGCTGGCCGAATCCCGGAAAAGCAATGCTCCATAATAAAATTTCCAGTCGTTTTTCTTTCATATCGATTCCTCTTCCGCTAAAAATTATTGGATGAGTTTCTCTCTGTCTGGAGCTTGAGGGGGTTCTTCAAACCATCCATTGTGGATCATGATATCCAGACCGTCTTTGGCATAGATTGCTGTCTCTAAAATCAATTTTTGATAAGAGAACACGATATCGTACCGCAGGCTGACAGCTGAACTCGTCGCGTAATTTCCCTGCCCGGATGACGCAAGAACACTGATCAAATACATCATGAGTCGATCAGAAAAGACAGGGTCCGTAAGGGTAGTCAAAAAATTCGCAGACACCATCGGGGTCATAATTCCAGATTGATCCAACAGTCTTGAGAATATTTTCCGGTGTTTGATCGACATCTTCTTCCCGTGCTTCATATACTCTTTCACCGTTTTGTTTTTACTTGTCTGAGCAAACCCCTGACATAACACTTCTCCGATCGTGTTATTTTTAATATTTTCATACAAATGGGTGATTTCCATTGCATTCAAGGATCGCTTGCTGAAAGGATGGTAATAACTTTTCGATTCAATGTACTCTGTTTCCTTATCAATGGCGATTTGAGGAGGTCTTGTATAAATCCCTTTCTCAAGTCCAATGTTTACACATTCGTGGTAAAGCTGGTCCTGCTTACGAATACGTTCGCTGAAAAAGTTCCGAATATCCTCTCTGGAAGAGGCACCTAAAGAGAATCCATCAGAAGTTAACCCCGCCTGTCCCATGTGCTCGAGAAAGGTCAACATGAATGCATCAGTAAACAGTTTGGGAGCATTCGGGTTCAGGTCATCCATGGAATAACCATTGGGGATGGGGAGGTCTGCTTCCTCAAAGAAACGACCACAGTCATTTACTCCTTGTTCCGCAATCTCTTTTGCCAACTTAATCAACGGTTGGATTTCTGCATCCCTGTGAGTCAATTGAAAATGTTCCAAAACAGGGATAGCCATGCTGTTTTGAATATATTGTGTCCACAATAGCCCGATTTCATTGGCTGTCAGTGTTTTTTGGGACATATTGGTTTCCCTCCTGTGATGATGGTGGTGGCTCTAATTTACTTTCTTTCACTTCTTCCTTGTACAACAGATAACCTGGCAAAAAGATCAAGTTTACGATGAAAATGTATATTAACAATTTTGCTAACCAGTCGATGACGAACAATGTCGCTCCGAAAACTAAGGCAACGATTATAAGTGGGGATAGATAGGCGTAAATCATAGTTCGTCCTCCTTGTCTGTTTTATACTTTCCGTTCGGGTATAAATTATTACGAAAAGAGGATGATAGGAGAAAGAAGTCAGATCTTGAATGAAGGAGTTCGTTATGTGGAAATGGAAGCGGAAAGAAAAACAGCAGCCACAAAAACAACAACAATCAAAAAAGCAGAGCGAGACTCTTTCTGAATTTATACAAGCGATGCAGCAATCAGAGGATTTTGTCCATTACAAGTTAAGTGGGAGCACGAGGTGCACCATATCGTATATAAAAACGATGTGTGACTCAAAAATTTTGAATAGAAGTGTGCTAACCACATTAAATGAAGAGTCATTGCACACGTTGCATGAGTTGCAGGAACGCATTCCTGTAGAAAACGTTCGTGTGACTTCCAAATTGGATTTAATTGAAGAAAAGGTCATGTATGGTTACATCATGATTCAGATGGATAAAACGGACGAAGAAGTAGTCCTGGTTCCTGCCATTTCTTTAGAATCAAGAAACGTTAGTATTCCTGAAGTAGAATTCAGTGTCGTAGGGCCGAAAGAGGCGTTCGTGGAGACATTGAATACGAACATAAACCTCATACGTAAGCGCCTTCCGTTACCTCGTTTAACAATCAAAGAAATGAATATCGGCAAGGTGACGAAAACTCGTGTTGCCGTTGTTTATATTGATGGAATAGTCAATCAGGATAATGTAGATACGGTTCAACAAAGGTTGAAAGGAATTGAAATTGATCAGCTGACGGACAGTTCGTTTGTGACACAAATCATTGCGGATAATTCCAATTCCCCTTTCCCGCAGTTGCTGGATACGGAAAGGCCTGATCGTGTCGTTTCCAACCTGGTTGAAGGAAAGGTTGCCATTCTCGTTGATGGATCTCCCCACGCCTTGACATGTCCGACTACAGTCGTGGAATTTTTCGGGGCATCAGATGACTATTTCCTTCCATGGCACTTAGCGACAGCTTTCCGTTTGATTCGATTATTTGCCGTTATCTTTTCTGTTCTTAGCACACCTTTATACGTAGCAGTTCTTACCTACCATCATGAAATGATCCCGGCGGCGTTGATGGCGACCATTGTGTCCTCAAGGTCTGACATTCCTTTTCCACCGATATTGGAAGTGATTGTCCTAGAATTGACGATTGAATTGTTACGTGAGGCCGGAGCGAGACTTCCAACGAAAATCGGTCAAACGATTGGTATCGTTGGAGGTATCGTTATTGGAACAGCCGCTGTAGATGCGGGACTTACGAGTAACGTGTTGTTGATCATCGTAGCTCTTAGTGCTCTTGCTTCCTTTACGACACCTGTTTATCAAATTGGTAATACCATTCGTTTGATACGCTTTCCTTTTCTCGTAGGCGCACAGCTCTGGGGCTTGGTTGGAGTTTCGATGTGTATGGTCTATTTCATTGGACATCTTATTAAATTACAATCCATTGGACGTCCATTCTTCGAACCCCTCTACCCACTGAGAATCAAAGATTTGAAGGATGCCTTTATTCGTCTTCCTTTCAACAAACAGACGGAGAGACCTGTTCTCATGAGGACAGAAGATACACAAAGAATGAATCCATCACGTGTAAACGCAAAGAGGGATATCGATGAATAAGTTGAACAACACTCAAGGACTGAATATTCCTGAAAATTATCTAGTGACACCTGCCTATGTATTCTTTTTGATCCATAGCATGCAGGTAGGGGTCGGGATCCTCGGTTTCGAAAAATATTTAGTTGAAAAAGCAGGGTTTGATGCGTGGGTGTCTGTGTTAATCGCGGGCGGAATTTTGCACATCATTCTCTGGATGATGTATCGTCTTCTTCAAAACGGTGGAGGCGACATTGTTCAGATTCATAAAAACATTTTCGGAAAGTATATAGGAGGTTTTCTGAGCCTCCTATTTTGTGCTTATTTCACTCTGCTTGCTTTTACAGTCATTGTTACGTTTATAGAAGTCATTAAAGTATGGGTATTTCCAGGTCTTCAAGTGTGGGTGTTTGCATTCGTACTCATATGGCTTGTGTACTACCTGGTAAGTGGTGGTTTTCGTGTCATCACAGGAATTTGCTTGATCAGCGTCATTATCGGATTACCGATTTTATTGCTTAAATTCTTTCCTGTACAAGCGGGTCACACTATGAATATTTACCCTATGATTAGTCACGATTTTACAGACATTCTTGGAGCTACGAAACAAAGTATCCTCAGTTTTATAGGGTTAGAATTCCTGCTCATTTATTATCCCTTTATTAAAAAACCGGATAAGTCTAAAAAATGGGCACATTTCGGAGTTTTTTATACGACGATGATTTATTTGATCAGCGTCCTTGTCACCTTTGTTTATTACAGTGAA
The DNA here is from genome assembly GCF_007991335.1 of Halobacillus faecis. Taxonomy (GTDB): domain Bacteria; phylum Bacillota; class Bacilli; order Bacillales; family Halobacillaceae; genus Halobacillus; species Halobacillus faecis. Next base: position 54,903 of record NZ_BJYD01000012.1, read on the forward strand.
GAGCAATTAAAACAAGTGGTGTGGGGGACAATCTCTGCATGGAAAATTGTTGAATTCCCGTTTATTGAGCGGTTTGAATTTGTAGGAATTGCAATGTGGCTCTATGTCATTCTTCCGAATATCTGTCTGGGGGTGTGGGGAGCGACAAGAATTCCGAAACGGGTTTTCAATATTAAGCAAAAGCATTTCGTCATCATATTCTGCATCGCTCTTTACTTCCCAGCGGTCCTTTTAGATGGACGTCCAGTCATTGATATGGTAAACAATTTATCCGGACAGCTTGGGATGTATGTTTTAATGTATGTCCCTGTTTTACTCGTGCTGAAGACAATTTCAGATAAAGTGAGGAAAAGATCATGAAAACCATAAAATTTTTTCTTATTTTTATATCTGTATTGCTTTTAACTGGGTGTCTGCCGAGTAAGAGTGTGGAGGAAAATGCAATTGTTCAAATTATCGGATATGACGCGGGAGAGGAAAAACGCATTCGTGGAACAGTTTCCATCCCTCAATACGGGAAAAGCGAGGATAAGCAGGCAGCTTCAGAACTTTACTTAACGGTTGATGCTGATTCAACTAAAGATGTAGAAGTAGAAATACAAAAACAATCCTCAAAACCAATTTCCATCGGGAAGCTTGCCGTAACGTTATATAGTAAAGAACTCGCTGAGCAGGATTTGGGTGATATTGTCGATGTACTCAGTCGTGATCCTCGTTTGAGCAGAAACATGTTTTTGGGCGTTGTTGACGGATCTGCTAAAGATTTAATAGAAAGTGGATACACACAGGATGAAACGACCTCTAAGCATTTACAAGGGCTTATTGAGAATAACACGCGACATAACTTTCCTTCTACAAGCTTGCACAATTTCTTATATGCGTATTATGCAGAAGGGATGGATCCATTTCTGCCCTTACTGAAGAAGCAGGAATCATTTGTCGAACTTTCCGGTGTCGCTTTTTTTAAAAAAGGATTACTTGTCGCCGAAGTTCCGGATACGAAGATATTCACATTTAAAATGTTAAAAGAGAATTTCAAACGAGGAATGCAGGATGTCCCATTTGAGGGGGGGACCATCATGATGGATAACATCGGATCGAATGTCGATTATAGTATTGCGGGTTCCCTCGACAATCCAAAGTTTGAAATTAAAATCAGTATGAAAGCCGAAGTCAATGAAATGGCAGGCGTCGACCGAAAGGCCACTCCACAGTTAGCTAAAGAAATGGAAGAAAAATTTGTCGAGTATTTTAATAAAGAGGCGGACGAACTTATTCAGTTATTTAAGGAAAAAAAGATCGACCCGCTGGGTTTAGGCAACTTCACCAAGACCCGAAGGGGGGATTTTGACCTTTCCAAATGGGAGGAAAATTACTCTGATTTAGAAGTCGATGTAAACGTGGATGTGGAGATTACCGAGTACGGAATATTCTCCTAGCATAAGAAGATCGAATCCATGAAAAAAGAAAGGTCATCCTTAAGAAGGATGACCTTTTGCGATAGAGAGAATGTTAGGGATTCAGCTTTTTTTCAGTACACGAAAGCGAGATCGAATGAGTTCATAATAGAGTGCGGTAAACGTCTGAGTAGTTAAGAAGACTGCAAAGGAAAAAGGGATTTTATAGCCGTTTTGGAACTCCACAATTCCCAGTTTTGTAAACGCCCACTGCATACTGACGCCGACGATGACCCATAGAAGGATATAGAAAATAAATGTCTTCTTATGGATGTTGAACATGTCATAAAAATAGATGAAAAAATAACTGAATGGGGCGAAAATCAAGTAATAGCAGAAATCGAACAACTCATAGTGGTTCGTATCATTCAGCGTGAAAAAATCAATGAGTCCCCCACCAATTGTAAAATCAAAGAAAACGCCGATCGTAAATCCGAGCATCATTAAAAGCCATGTAATCTCCCGTTTGAATTTAAAGGGGAGCACAAAAAAGAGGGCATAGGCAATAGTCATGAGAATTAAGATGGAGATTTCATTTTTATCAAAGGTTTCCCAAAGGAAGTTCACGAGTGTTTCACCTCATTGTGCGTAGATTTCCGAATTAGTCTCCACACACCGATACTGAAAAAGTGGAGCAACACATAGTAAACGACATCAAAAAACAGGTTCCAATCTTTGTACGTGGAAACTTCGAGGACCCTGGACAAGATGGTGAGCAAAAGTAAGCAGAGGACAGAAGCAGCGATGACCAACCCTTTTTTCATGGTCGACGATGAAGCGCTGTACACATTCAGCTGAACCATTAGGAGGGTGGGGATGATTACACTGCGAAAAAATAAAAAACCAGCATAATTCGCAGGATCTTCTGTTATTTTTACATATTTCAATTCTTCATTAATGATCCATGTCCAGTTAATGCTGATGACACTTGTGGTTAAGAAAATGAATGAATTCTCTATAATGGTTAGTCGCTTAGGGATGATGGTGAAAATACTTACGATCAACCAGGCGCATACGAAAAACACGGTAAATGCCATACGAATCCTCCTTCTCATCTCCCTCTATTGTTTGTGGTCTGCTCTGAAAATATTCCAATGGAAAAACACACCCTCAAATTTAACACTGTTATGTGTATGGCAGAATTCTTGAAACGAAGTGTAGCTATTCAGGGAAATGGAAAACTCAGAGCGGGGCTCTGAGTTGTAGTTTCACGTGAAATATTCAAGACTTGCTTCAGGAAAGTATTGATTGATGTATCCACCCAGGACGCTTTTCATTTCTTCTTGTTCATCCTTTTGATAGACGTATTTACCGATCCCGTATTTCCCCCACTTGTATTTACGTTTTTCTTCATCCATTTCGAGCTTTGTCATGGGATAGTTCTTTTGGATGACACGCTTGGCAGGTTTTGTGAAGCGGTGCTGAATCAATTCAAAGGTTAAATCCTTTGTCGCATAGTCCGGCAATTTGTCCTGAAGTTTCTCAAAAAGAATACGGTACCCTTCTTTCCAATCTTCATACAAATAGATCGGGGCTATGATGAATCCAAGCGGATATCCAGCTTTTGCTACTTTAGCCGCCGCTTCGATGCGTTCGTCTAAACGCGATGTGCCTGGTTCTAAGTATTTAATTACATAATCTGCATTCATGCTGAAGCGGAATCTTGTCCTTCCATTGTGTTTAGCATCAAGCAGATGATCGACATGGGCGAATTTTGTCACAAAACGAAGTCTGCCATGCTCAGATTCTCCAAAGTATTCAATGGCCCGCTTCAACGAGTGGGTCAAGTGATCGACACCAACGATATCTGAAGTACAGGACGCTTCAAAGCGGGTCTCCTCCGGGGCACGCTCCTTCATGTATTGTTCAGCCGCATCAAAGACTTCCTCAACATTCACATACGTACGGATGTATGGTTTGCTCCCCATTGTCGTTTGCAAGTAACAGTAGTGGCAATGCCCCATGCATCCTGTGGCGAGGGGAATGGCATATTCAGCCGAAGGTTTCGATGTATCAAACTTGAGCGTTTTTCTGACACCGACGACAAGTGTAGACTTTGCCATCCGGTATTTTTGAAAATCATTTTCGCCTGGTAAATTACGGACTTGGTTGTGAGAGGTAGTTTCTCGGATTTCAATTCCTAAACCTTCGAATTTTTCCTTTAATTCACGTCCCAACGGGTATTCAAGAGCTCTTGGTTCGATATAGACAAGTTCTGGCATGAAAGGTTTTACCACAGCTCACCCTCCGATTCTACTCCTCCACCAAAGGCATCATAATATGCTCGTTCGGCTTCTCCTTCGGATGCATATATGGCAATGTTTTCATCCAGAGGAAAATAAGTTTCATACAAAAATAAGGCCAATTCTCCCGGTTGTTCAGGATTGTTAACGACAGCAGCTTCTTGCACATTAGCAACATCATACGTGTGGGGATTCCTATAAATCACGTACACGATATCTCCTGCTTTGTAGTTTTGTTGTAGATCCATCCAATCACCTGCTTCTCATAATTTAATTTCCACCCTGGCAGTCCTATCTTTTATCTAATCGTGCTCATTTTTCCACAAATGCCGACTTTTATTACGATTTTGCTTGTAAAAAAGGATTATCCCTTTTGGAACTAGAAATAAAGTCAATATCACAGGAGGAGGGTGGAACATGGAGCTACATACAGAAAGACTTTGTTTGAAGCCGTACACACTTGATTTAGCCGGCCGGGTAGTCGAATTAGCAGGAGATGAAGCAGTGGCAGCGACCACTTTCGTTCCCCACCCTTATACACTTGAAATGGCTCAAGATTGGATTGCTCTTCATAAGGAATGGATCGATAAAGGGATGGCTTACCCTTTGGCGATGATCGTAAAGGAGTCCAAAGAGCTTGTCGGCACCATGACGTTAAGGGTGGATGAAAAACACCATAAAGGAGAACTCGCTTACTGGGTTGGGAAACCCTATTGGAACCAGGGATATGCAACAGAAGCTGCTATTCGGGTCGTGGAATACGGATTCAATGAACTGCAATTGAACCGTATATGGTCGGCGGCCATCACTTCCAATCCAGGGTCAACGAAAGTTATGCAAAAAGCCGGTCTGAGCTATGAGGGAACATTAAAACAGGACATCTATCATTGGGGAGAATATAAAGATCTTGATGTGTATGGAAGGATTAAAAATGAGGTTTAGGTTTCACGTGAAACAAAGCCCGCCCGATAACATCGGACGGGCTTCTTCATTTTTGAAAAGTTATGTCGCAGCTTGGCGAATAGGAATCAATGTCCCTATCAATGCGATTCCAGCACAAACAAGGAACATAGACATAAACCCTAGAGGTGCAATGCCGCTGACCGTCGTGAAAATCACCAGGTCAAACAAAGAATCCAAGATGGAAAGCAAAGAAATGGTCGTTGCTCTCACGTGCGAAGGAATCCTATCATTGGCCAACTGGGAATATACCGGATAGCGAATCGCACTCACTAGCTTCAAAAGGATGATCGCTAAAAGAACCATCCAAAGGTGCGTGTGCAGCAATGCAGCCGCTGCAAGGGAAAGCACGGCAAGGAGACCAGTGATGAACAGAAGCTGGACTCGTTTCACACGCTTTGTCATCCAACCAATCGATCGTGCCGCTACAAAACCGATTAGAGCAGTCACTGCATAGACAATTCCGATTCCGTAAACCGGCATGCCCGCATCCACCATCAATACTTGATCAAATGTTTCAAAAATAGCGACAGCTGGAATGAAAACAAGGGAAATGTTCATAAACATCCATAGCACTTGGGGTGCTCTGCGGATGGCGTGATATCCTTCTACTACTTGTTTCACCATGGGCGTCCGTACCCCACCTTGGTTTTCAGGGTTCTTAATGAACAAAAGAAAGATCAATTGTATGAACATGAAGAAAACACCCAGAATGAGTAGAAGTCGGAATTGGTTTTCATTCAGATCTTTTGCTAAGAGAGCCCCGATAATAACTACGAAAATGGAGACGATAAAACGAGCCGAACCAATCTGCCCCATCGCCCTGTCCATGAGATTCTCTTCATTACTTTCTTTTAATGATTCATAAATAAGCGCTTCATCGGCACCACTGAAAAAAGTAGCGGCGAACCCCGTAAGAAAGCTGCTAGCGAAAAACACCCATGGATCGAAGGCGAAAATTAATAGGCCGTGGGCGAGGATGCTTAGCATAGAGCCGATAAGAAAAGCCTGCTTGGCACCAAACCGGTCGGCAATGACACCTGTAGGAATTTCACCAAAAAGTACGCCAATACTGAAAAAGGTCATGACGAGAAGAATCACCGTTTCATCAAGTCCTCTCGCAAAATAAAACAGCGTCAGGACAGGCTGGATAAAACGGAAATTCCCAAAGATTTCTGCCCAAAACAATAGTCGAATGTTATAAAAAGCTAACGTATCTCTTCTCAAAATGTTTCCTCCTGCAATATAAAATCCGATGCAAGCAGGAGATCAAGCATAGGTAAAAATTAAGAAGCTCTCCCCCCTGCTGATTGTGTGAAATGTTCTGTAGAATTTTTTTGCATATCGATATCCTCCTAAAATATAGTCCAATTCTATATATTATTCATTTCTCCCCTCTATTCCTCCCTAACACTTGCCCCTATATTTTTCTAAGTTTCGAAATGTTTGTATGAAGGGTGGTGGTTGAGAAAGCTTGTTGCTCTCCAAAGCTCCGGTTGTACTCACATAAAACTTTCGAAATCAAGTCTTCAATCATTCTTCCATTTGGTGAAGAAGCTTTGGCATAGAGAAAATCTATCGACTTGATTTGTCAGGAAAAGTCATGAAACAGAGGCGGTCAAATGGCGGAAAAACACGTTTCTTATGAGGGGAATGTGAGTTTTCGACAAAGCTGACAATCAATTCTTCAATCTTGAAGATACTTTTCATAGATTAAATGTGATAAAATGAATAGAGAAATGAAAAACGGCATACGTACGCGCAGCAGCTGTGAAGCCTGCGGCGCTTTTTATGTTTCAAAATATAGGGTATATACAATAAAACAGCGTATGCTCGATCGTATAAAGGTGGTGTCTGATCGTGTTACATCCTTTTGGTCGTTTGTTCGGGCTAGGGGACAAACCGGATTCGGATAATGACAGCAATGAAGAAGAAGGCTACAACCCCGATGAGGTTGTACAAGTTCCAGTCGAACGCGTGCAGCCCAACCGTTACCAACCTCGAGCGATTTTCAACAACGAGAAGATTAGCGAACTCGCCCAGACGATACATACGCATGGGATGATTCAGCCGATCGTTCTCCGTCGGTTAAATGAAGAAGAGTATGAGTTGATCGCCGGTGAACGTAGGTGGCGTGCCGTCCAGTCTCTGGGCTGGGAAACGGTCCCTGCGATTATCCGCGAGATGAATGATTCACAAACAGCATCCGTCGCTCTTATTGAAAACTTGCAGCGGGAAGAGTTGACCGTTATTGAAGAAGCTGTCGCCTATGCGAAGCTTTTGGAACTGCATCAGATTACGCAGGAAGCCTTGGCGCAACGGCTGGGTAAAAGTCAATCGACCATTGCGAATAAACTGCGTCTTTTGAAATTACCTGAGTCTGTCCAGCAAGCTGTGATGGACAAGAAAATTACCGAACGGCATGCACGGGCTCTTATTGCTTTGAAAGATGAGGAACAACAGGAAAAGATTTTGGCAGAAATCATTGAAAAACAGTTGAACGTGAAGCAGACGGAAGAGCGAATTGCTAAGATCAATGACCCGGCACCTAAGAAAAAGAAACCGAAGATGAAAGGCGTTAACAAGGATATGCGTATTGCGATGAATACCATCCGCCAATCCTTGACAATGGTGACGGACACAGGAATCGACTTAGAAACGGACGAAGAAGATCATGACGATTATTATCAGATCACAATTAAGATTCCAAAAGGGAAGAAGAAATAATAGCCTGAACGACCCATCTTGACGTATGTGGAGATGGGGCTTTTTTTTAAGTCAATTTACCTAATGCTTTCAATAAAATGGTAGAATGATAAAAAAGACAGTGAGGCAGGTGACATCATGGGGAAAGTGATCTCAATCGCCAATCAAAAAGGCGGGGTCGGGAAAACCACGACCGCCGTCAATTTAAGTGCATGTCTTGCGCACTTGAATTATAAAGTTCTTTTGGTGGATATTGATCCCCAGGGGAATGCAACCAGTGGCATTGGTGTAGAAAAAGGAGATATGGATCGGTGTGTCTATGATGTACTCGTGGATGATGTAAAAGCAAAGGATGTCAAGACGAGTACAATTGTAAGTAACCTTGACGCCATCCCGGCAACCATCCAATTGGCTGGAGCGGAAATAGAGTTGGTTCCAATTATTTCCCGGGAAGTAAAGTTGAAAAAAGCACTGGATGAAATCAAAAGTGATTATGATTATATTATTATCGACTGCCCCCCTTCTCTCGGACTTTTAACCTTGAATGCTTTGACTGCCTCTGATTCCGTTTTAATTCCTGTCCAATGTGAATACTACGCCCTGGAAGGCTTGAGCCAGCTTCTGAATACGGTACGGCTCGTCCAGAAGCATATGAACCATGATCTAATGATCGAAGGTGTACTCATGACTATGCTTGATGCACGTACAAACCTCGGCATCCAAGTGATCGAGGAAGTGAAGAAATACTTTCGGGATCGTGTTTATCGATCGATTATCCCCCGGAATGTCCGTCTAAGCGAAGCGCCAAGTCATGGTAGACCTGCGATACTTTATGATGCCAAATCACGCGGAGCCGAAGTATATTTAGATTTAGCAAAGGAAGTGATTGTGAATGGCGAAAGGGTTAGGTAGCAAAGGCCACGAGGCTTTAGGCGCTTTTTTCAACAACCAGACTTCGACAGAAGAAATTCAACACGTAGCGATTAAAGACTGTCGTCCAAACCCTTATCAACCCCGCAAACAGTTTGAGCAAGAAGCTTTGGAAGAGTTGAAGCAATCCATTGCAGAACATGGCATCTTGCAACCTTTGATTGTAAGGAAGAGCATTAAAGGTTATGAGATTGTTGTCGGGGAGCGTCGTTTTCGGGCAGCCCAAAAAGCCGGACTCACTCATGTGCCTGCTATTGCCAGGGAAATGACGGATGAACAAATGATGGAGATTGCTTTGCTGGAGAATTTACAGAGAGAAGACCTTTCCCCCATCGAAGAGGCAAAGTCCTATGAAAAGCTGATTGAAGACCTCGGTGTCACCCAGGACGAACTTTCCAAACGCTTAGGAAAAAGCCGGTCTCACATTGCCAACCTTATCCGTCTCTTAGCTCTGCCCAAAGCGGTGACAGATAAAATCAATGAAGGAACGCTGTCTATGGGACATGGACGTGCCTTATTAGGTGTGAAAGATCAAGATCTACAGTTGGAATTGGTGAAAAAAATTGAAGCAGAATCCCTGAATGTTCGTCAGGTTGAACGGTTGATTCATGAGATGACGAACCGGCCTTCCAAAAAGAAAGATAAAAAACCTCGGGATATTTTTCTGCAGGAACGTGAGAAGAATTTGAAAGAACGCCTGGGTACAAGCGTGAAAATCCATAAAGGAAAACGTAAAGGGAAAATTGAAATTGAGTTCACGAATAATGAAGATTTAGAACGTATCATTGATTTATTTGCCGATAAAGATTGAAAGCTGGAGATTTATGAAATCTCTGGTTCTTTCTTTTTTTTGAAGCAATACCTCTTTTCTCCACGTGGAGAATTCAAGAAAAAGAAAAGGTAATGGAGAGAATGCGATGGTTTTATTTGGAGCGTTAGTTAACGGTTTGTGTATATTCGTCGGTACATTGTTAGGGCTTTTTTTCACGAAGATTCCGGAGCGGTTCAAAGAAACGGTCATGAGCGGTGTCGGGCTTGTCGTCCTTTTGATTGGCTTGCAGATGGCGTTGGAAACCGAAAACATCGTCATTGTCCTGCTCAGCTTGCTTTCCGGTGCGATCATCGGTGAGGCCATCCACTTGGAAGACAAGCTTGAATACATCGGTCGATGGATTGAAAGGAAATTCACAAAGCCTAATCAGACTTCCAGTGTTGCTCAAGGCTTTATTACCGCTTCGCTTATTTTTGTCATCGGTGCACTCGCTGTCATCGGCGCGTTAGACAGTGGACTTCGTAATGATCATGAAGTGCTGATTACAAAAGCGATCATCGATGGTTTTGTTTCACTGGTGTTGACCTCCACCTTGGGGATAGGTGTCATTTTTTCCATAATTCCTGTTGTTCTCTATGAAGGATCCATTGCCCTTTTAGCGACACAAATCAATAACTGGGTCCCTCAACATATGCTCGACCTATTCATTATTGAGATGACTGCCACAGGTGGATTGATGATTGTAGCTATCGGACTGAATTTATTGAAATTGACCAAAATCCGTGTCGCAAATTTACTTCCAGCCTTACTTACGGTCGGCATCATTTTAACAATCGCCGAGTGGTTTTAAACATCACTGAATGCTTTTTTTAAAGTTTGTAGAAGAGGTGGTAAAGGTGTGGAAAGGCTTCGTTTCCATATGAACCTGCTTCCTTTTTGCCTCGGTTAATTGAATGGCTGCCGCTACTTTTGCTGCCATCTGCATCACGACATGCAGTCTGGTATTCTGCAACACCACATGCTCCATAAACCCACTGACATTGACCATTCCGCTAATGTGTAGTTGACCTACAGGCGGAAGGTCTTTTTTTAATGCCGAGCCGGGGTTTAACGAACCTTTACCAAGCACGACAGATCCGACTGAGGATGACTTTCCAAGGCAGGCATCAATCGCAAGAATATAAGGGTTCGGGTGGTTTTTCCTGATTTCAGCTAGTCGTTCCTTCAGATTTAATGCATGCAAAGGTTTCTCAAGTGTTCCATATATATGGAACGTTTCTAGTGCATGATCGTGAAGCATTGAACCAACCAAAGGCCCGAAGGAATCTCCTGTTGATCTGTCCGTCCCGATACAGGCAATTACAATATCTTTGGAAGGTGGAAGCCATTCTTGCAAGTAAGTGCTCAGTAAATCGCTCATGGTTGGATCATCGGTGTTTACACGTTTCTCTTCTTTTGAAAACTTGTCCTTGAAATTCATAGCTTCTCCTCCAGACACATAGTAGTAACAGTATATAAGGTTGTCCGCGGTTCTATACGTGACAAATACATAGATGTGGAGGAACGGTCATGTTAAAAGCAGGGTTCAAGTGGATGTTCTTAATCATAGGTACGATGATCGGGGCCGGATATGCTTCTGGAAGAGAACTTTGGCAGTTTTTTGGACATGATAGCAGCTTGGCGATTCTTTTGTTCTCTCTCATGTTCATTATTTCTTGTAAAGTCATACTTGATATCAGCTACAAAAAACAGACCGGGCACTATTTACCTGTTCTCCGGGCAGTTGTGGGGAAACATCTGACCGGTGTCTATGATTGGATGATCATCATTTACCTTTTTACAACGACCGTAATCATGCTGGCAGGGAGCGGCGCAACATGGCAGGCATTCAACTTTTCCTATCGCATTGGTGTCCTGGCCATTGTCATTCCTCTCATTCTTTTGTTCGTTTGGGATGTGAAAGGGATTGTCATCGTGAACAGCTTTGTTCTTCCACTGCTCATATCGGGACTTCTGTTCGTTTTGATTCTGTTTATACGTGATCAGGAGCTTTCTCTTTTTGGACATGTCCATGAAATGAGCAACTGGATGTCTGCTTTTCCATTTACCGCGTTGAACATCCTTCCACTGATTGCTGTTCTAGGGGCTATCGGTAACCAGGTTAGAAACAGAGGGGAAATCTGGATTGCGAGTATCGGCAGTGGGGTTATTCTAGGGGCGGTTTCTTACCTTTACAACAACAGTCTGATCCAAATTTCGGAAGACATCATTTTGTATGAAATCCCCCTTTTCGCGATTTTAAAACATTACCCGTATGAAATGATGCTCTTCATGTCCCTCATGCTTTGGATCGCGATCTTTACGACAGCTGCTTCGGGAACGCTCGGGCTTGTCACGAGATTCAGAGAATATGTGAGGCAGCCACTTTGGATTCTGGCTATGGCTGTGATCGCTGTGATGCTTCCTTTTACCTCATTCGGATTCTCAACTCTCATTGAATATTTGTATCCGTTATACGGAATTCTGAACTTGTATGTTTTAGTTTCTCTTCTTTTATACCCGATTCTTTCCCGATTCAAAATTCGCTAGAAACCTGTTAAAATAGATGTCATATTCATAGACGGAAACAGGAGGGAAAGTAGTGGCCGATGCTACAAAAGTGGTAGATGAAGCAAAAACGGTCGTTGATGAAGCAAAAACAAAATGGGACGAGGTTGTTGATTATATAACCGGTCCGGAGCTATGGTTCCAAGTAGCTCTTGGTGGGATAAGGATTTTTCTCATTTTATTGGTATCCTTCTTGATCATTCGTATTGGAAGGAGACTCATCACCCAGTTTTTTGCTAACAAAAGGCGTGGGCCTTTTCGAATTACTGAACGAAGAGAAGCGACGCTCAACAAGCTTGTTTTGAACACGATGTCTTATGTTGTGTACTTTATGGCCTTCATCATGATTCTTGAAACGTTCAACTTTGAAGTCGGCGCTTTATTAGCCGGGGCTGGTGTGGCTGGTCTTGCCATTGGTTTCGGGGCGCAGAACCTAGTCCGTGATATCATTTCCGGCTTCTTCATCATTTTTGAAGATCAGTTTTCTGTCGGAGATTATATTCAGACCTCGGGTGTGGAAGGCTTTGTAGAGGAAGTCGGCCTCCGAACGACGAAAGTGAAAGCATGGACGGGTGAGGTCCATATTCTTCCTAACGGGAATGTCACGCAGGTGACCAACTTTTCCATGCATAACAGCATAGCGGTTGTGGATGTAAGTATTGCGTATGAGGAAGACATTGAAGCCGCTGAAAAAGTGATTCAGGAGTTGTTGAAAGAACTGCCGGAACGTTACGAATCGATGCTGAACGTTCCTGAACTGCTTGGCGTTCAAACACTTGGGGCATCAGATGTCGTCATGCGGATTATTTGTGAAGTAAATCCGATGGAGCACTGGGCTATGGCTCGGGTCCTCCGTAAAGAAGTGAAGAATAGACTTGATGCTGAAGGAATTGAGATTCCATTCCCTCGTATGGTGATGTATTCACGTGACGAAGAACCGAATGAACCGATGGATCACGAAGAAAAAGGAGGAGTTTCCTGATGGCTGATAAATCCTATGACTTGAACGATATCGTTCAGATGAAAAAACCTCATCCCTGCGGGGAGAACCGATGGAAAATTATCCGTATGGGTGCAGACATCCGAATAAAATGTGAGGGGTGCGGCCACAGTGTGCTCGTCCCTCGTAAGAAATTCGAAACGAAGATGAAAAAGGTTCTGGAAACAAGTGAATAATTCCCTCCCCTTCTGTAACTCAGAGGGGGATTTTCTTATGCGAATTTCATGTGAATTTATGAACAGAAAGCCTGTTACATGTAGCTGACTTGCCGGTGCCAGACACCTGATCTTCATTATTAGTGCCTGGCACCCAGCCTGGATGAAAAAATATTCGCAAACACAAATGAAAAGATCGTTCTTCTTCTCTTTCTCACTAGATATTGAATTTGTTACTGTAGAAAAAGGAGTTTTTTAGGAGAATCAACCGAAGCTTTCCCGTTTTTGCATAGGTTGTTATTTTCAAGTACAGAATCTATAATTAAGTGGACTAACATGCATGTATGTAAATCCTTAAGGAGTGAAAGTCTCATATGGCACTAACAGCAGGAATCGTAGGTTTACCGAACGTAGGGAAATCTACGTTATTTAACGCAATTACACAAGCAGGTGCTTTGTCTGCCAACTATCCGTTCGCCACAATTGATCCGAACGTCGGGATCGTGGAAGTTCCGGATAGTCGTCTGGAGAAGTTGACTGAGCTTGTGAACCCTAAGAAAACTGTACCGACAGCTTTTGAATTCACGGATATTGCAGGAATCGTTAAGGGCGCGAGTAAAGGAGAAGGACTAGGAAACCAGTTCTTGTCTCATATTCGCCAGGTCGATGCGATTTGTCACGTGGTACGAGCATTTGAAGATGAAAATATCACCCACGTATCCGGTCAGGTTGATCCGATTACGGATATTGAAACCATCAACTTGGAGTTGATTTTGGCGGACCTTGAAACCGTGTCGAAGCGCATGGATCGTGTCGCTAAAATGGCACGTCAAAAGGATAAAGAAGCAGTGGCGGAGTATGCAGTGCTTGAAAAACTGAAAGATGCATTGGAGGAAGAAACTCCTGCTCGTGCTGTCGAATTCAGCAGCGATCAAGAAAAGATCGTCAAAGGCCTTCATCTATTGACTTCAAAGCCTATCCTCTATGTGGCGAATGTAAGTGAAGATGAAATCGGTGAAGCAGATAACGATCGAGTGAAACAAATTCGCGAATTCGCAGCAAAAGAAAACGCGGAAGTCATCGTCGTTTGTGCAAAAATCGAATCTGAAATCGCTGAGCTTGATAACGAAGAAAAAGAAGAGTTCCTTGAGGACCTCGGTATTGAAGAATCCGGTCTTGACCAACTGATTAAAGCCACTTACAACTTGCTTGGGCTGGCCACGTACTTTACGGCTGGTGAGCAGGAAGTCCGTGCGTGGACATTCAAAGAAGGCATGACCGCTCCACAGGCAGCCGGTATCATTCACACAGACTTCGAACGTGGGTTTATCCGTGCGGAGACGGTCTCTTATGATGATCTCGTTGATGCAGGGTCCATGGCTGTAGCCCGCGATCGTGGTCGTGTCCGTCTAGAAGGTAAAGAGTATTTGGTGAAAGATGGCGACGTTATCCATTTCCGTTTCAACGTATAAGCGAGGATCCTTCCGTTAAAAAGGTTGTAAATCTTGGACAACTTTGATACAATACTAAATTGTGAGTAATTCAATGAAGATTACTCCTTGCTCCTTTGATAGAAAAGGAGCCGTCAAGTCCATAAGGAGGTGAAAACGGATGAGTAGAAAATACGAAATCATGTATATCATCCGCCCAGATATCGAAGAGGAAGCGAAAACATCTGTCAAAGATCGTTTCAGCAAAATCCTAACAGATAACGGAGCGGAGATCGAAGAAGTTAAAGAAGTTGGCAAGCGTCGTCTTGCTTACGAAATTAACGACTACCGTGATGGGATCTATGTAACAGTTGATTTCACAGGTACACGTGATGCAATCAACGAATTCGACCGTCAAGCGAAGTTCACGGATGATATTATCCGCCACATCGCTGTACGCGAAGATGACAAATAAGGAGTGGTTCTGATGTTAAATCGTGTCGTATTAGCCGGCAGATTGACGAAGGATCCTGATTTACGCTATACGCCAAACGGAGTAGCTGTCGCCAACTTTACAATCGCCGTAAACCGCCCTTTTTCCAACAACTCAGGAGATCGCGATGCCGATTTCATTAACTGTGTCGTTTGGAGAAGAGCGGCTGAGAACTTGGCTAACTTTATGAGTAAAGGTAGTCTTGTCGGTGTTGACGGACGCTTACAGTCCCGCAGCTTTGATAACCAAGAAGGCAAGCGCGTATTTGTGACAGAAGTTGTTGCAGATAGCGTGCAGTTCCTAGAATCCAAAGGTGCTTCCCAAGGTGGCGGTAACCGTGGAGGTTCAGGATTCCAGCCAAATCAGAATCAACAACCATCAGGAAACAACTTCGGTTCTAATAACAACAACCAACGAAATGATGACCCATTCGCAGATAATGGGGAACCAATCGATATATCAGATGATGATTTACCATTCTAAATAGGAAGGAGTGAATGCTACATGGCACGTCGTGGACGCGGAAAACGTAAAAAGGTGTGTTTCTTCACAGCTAACGGAATCACACACATCGACTTTAAAGATGTTGATTTGCTAAAACGTTTCGTCTCTGACCGTGGAAAGATTCTTCCTCGTCGAGTAACTGGAACGTCTGCAAAGTATCAGCGTAAATTGACGAAAGCGATCAAACGCGCTCGTACAATGGCCCTACTTCCTTACACTACAGAGTAAGAGTAGCGTTGCAAACCCCTTGGTAGCTCTAATGAGCCATCAAGGGGTTTTTATATACTTATTTATTATTAAAGAAAAGAATAGGGATCTAATACACAATAATAAAAACACGGCTTTATTTCCTTGTTGGAAATAAAGCCGTGTTTTTTATTTCAACCCCATTAGTTCTCTCAGCTCCTGTTTGTTCGTCAGCAGGTCTTCAAGTGTGTATTGATCTAATACGTTCAGAAAGGCACATAGGGCTTCGTGAAGGACGCCTTTCAGCTGACATGCCGGGGTGATGACGCAATAGTTAGTGGCACAGTCGAAGCATTCGAGCAAGTGGAAGTCGTCTTCCATGGCACGGATAACACTACCTATGTTGATGTCTGCTGGTTCTCTGGCCAGACGAATGCCCCCAGAACGTCCCCTGAGGGTTTCAATCAGCTCTAGTTTGTTTAACTCGTGGATGATCTTCCCTAAATGATTTTCAGAGATGTGAAAAACTTCGGAGATCTCCTTCTTATTCGCAAGCTCACCTTCACGTTTCGATGCAGTAAAAATCAGGACCCTCAAAGCGTAATCAGTGTATTTCTTGAGACGCATCTAGTTTAACCCTCATTCTTGTTTTTTTCTTATCTTATCATAAACCGTTATGACTGTCTTAATTGGGAAATGTTTTGATTTTTGCCACAAAAGATGTATTATGAATATTGCTTTTGTGAGGTGGGGCTCCCTATAATAAAGATGTATATAAAATACATCAATTAGCGGAAGGGGTTTTAAGTATGTCTACAAAGGCGACTGAAATTCTCGATCAACAGACAAAAAAGACCATTAAGGCAACCGTTCCTGTCTTAGCAGAACATGGAGAAGCGATTACGACTCACTTTTATAAGCGGATGTTTGAAGATCACCCCCAATTGAAGCACATCTTCAATCAGACACACCAGAGGGCGGGAGATCAGCCAAAAGCCCTTGCGAATGCAGTATATGCTGCCGCACAATACATCGATCAACTGGGAGTTATTTTGCCACGTGTTAAGCAAATTGCCGAAAAGCATCGTAGTTTAAACGTGAAACCTGAGCATTACCCGATCGTAGGAGAATACTTATTAAAAGCCATTAAAGAGGTCCTTGGAAGCGCGGCTACCGATGACATCATCCAAGCATGGGGAAAAGCCTACGGAGTCATTGCGGATGCCTTTATTGATGTAGAAAAAGAATTGTATCAGGAAGCAGAACAGCAAAAAGGCGGCTGGACTGGTTATCGCTTATTTGATGTCGTTGATAAGGTTAAAGAAAGTGAGGAAATTACTTCTTTTTATCTGGAACCGAAGGACGGAAAAGCCTTATCTACTTACAAACCTGGGCAGTATTTAACTATCAAGGCAGAAATACCAGGAGAAACCTATACTCACCTTAGACAATACAGCCTTTCTGATGCCCCAGGGAAGCCCTACTACAGAATTAGTGTGAAAAAAGAGCGGGGATTTTTCAATCATCCCAATGGCATGGTTTCTTCCTGGCTGCATGATCAAGTGAATCCCGGCGATTCTATTCCTGTCAGTGCCCCAGCAGGCGATTTTCACCTCGATAATCATACGGAACGTCCACTCGTCCTAATTAGTGGAGGTGTAGGACTCACTCCTCTGATGAGCATGTGGAAGTATGCAGAGAGGGCGCAGAAAGACCGCTTGGTTCATTTCATCCATGCAGCTAGGAACGGACGTGTGCATGCGTTTAAACAGGAAATGGAAGAGGCGGAGCTGGGTACAGCCCATCTCATTTACGAAAAGCCTGATAAAGAAGATCAAGCGAAAGGGCTGCACAAGTCTGAAGGCTATATGACGCTTGATTGGCTGAAGTCTATTGCTTCCGAAGACGCGGAATTTTATTTTTGCGGACCAGAAGGGTTCATGAAAGCTGTTTATGGCATGCTGGATCGTTGGGGAATTCCTGAAGACCGTATTCACTATGAATTTTTTGGGCCCCAAGGAGAGTTATAAAAAAGAGGCAGAATCACAATTGTGATTCCGCCTCTTTCTTCGTCTCGATAAATCCTAAGTCCTTGAACCTTTGTTTTTATCAACAAGAAGGAGCAACCGGCTGCATCCGTTGATCGAATTTGTCGATTTGCCCCATGAAACCTTGAATGACTGGTCCACTGAACAGAGTGATCAGTACAGTTCCTATGCCAATCGCCCCACTGAAGAGGAAGGCGAGAATGACAAGGAGAATACTGATGAGCGCCCTCGAAATGGAAACGTTCCAGCCTGTTAACTTACTGACAACAAGCATCATCCGGTCGAATGGGTTCGGGGCGAAATTTGCTTGAAGGTTAAGCGCAATACCAAAGCCTGCAATAACCATACCAGCCACAAGACAGATCATCTGCGACCAGAATACACTCGGGTGGATGGTATCCCGAATCGTGAAGACCCAAAAATCGATGCCAATCCCCGTTAAAAGAGATGTCGCTAAAGCGAGGAGTTCTGGCCGTCTTTTTTCAGCAATGGCATTAAAGACGATCATACTGAAACCGACGACAATCTCCCAGCTTCCGATTGTTAATCCGAACGTCCGGTGCAGCCCGACGAGAAGAGCATCAAATGGGGAGGTCCCTAGCGCAGACTGAATCGTCAAGGCGATACCAAGCGTCATAATGATAATGCCTACCGTATAATACATCGTCCTCATATAAATGCGCTTCACGTCGATCCACCCCTTCCTTTTTTCATACCTTATGAGACTATATCGTGAATAGATGGGAAATTTCAAGACTAAGAATGTAAAAAAACGGCAGGGGAAATTCCCTGCCGTTTGTTAAGATCTTTTTACTCTTCTACGTAAGCCCACTTGAATTCAAATTCTGGGCCTGTTGCTGTTGTGAAGACACCTTTGATTGACGGACGGAAAAGTTGAGCTTTTGCATCCTGATAAATGGGTGCTACTGCTTGATCTTCTTCCAAAAGCAGTTTTTCAGCTTCCAAGAATGTTTCAAAACGTTTTTCAGGTTCTTGAGCATACTCGTCGTTTGCTTTTTTGATTAACGCGTCATATTCTTCGCTGGAGTAACCCATGTTGTTGTTCTGCCCATCTGTAAGATACATGTTCAAGTAAGTGTTCGGATCCACATAGTCTGGTCCCCATGTAGCAGCTTCCATCTCGAACTCGCCTTCGTTGTCACGACGAACACGTTCTTTGAATGGTACTTCCATCAAGTTGATCGTTACACCTTCAAGGTTTTCTTCCAGTTGGTTCTTGTAATAAGCAAGAACGTCTTTGGAAGTTCCTGTATCGTCACCAAGCAGTTCGATCTCAACAGAATCGGTACCTAGAGCTTCCAGGCCTTTCTGCCAGTGTTCTTTTGCTTTTTCAACGTTATATTCCACCAACGGACCTTGAGCTTCACGGAAGTCTTGGTCACTGTTCGGCATAGAAACAAAGTTGGATGGTACATAGCCTTCTGCCGGTACAGATCCATCGTTCAAAATGACGTCAACGAGTGACTGACGGTCAATCGCATAAGAGATCGCTTTACGAATGTCTACATTCGCAAGAGCTTCATTATTTTCCTGGTTGAACTTGAAGAAATATAAGTATGGTTTTTCAGCAACGTTGAAAGCGTCGCTCGTGCGGTACTGGTCCACGAATTCAGCGTTCAATTCAGTCTGATCAATTTCACCAGTGTCATAAAGGTTGACACCTGTAGAAACTTCTTTAATTACTTTCGCATTAATGGTCTCTAGTTGAACGGTTTCTGCATCCCAATAAGTATCGTTCTTTTCAACGGTCCAGCCTTCGCCGTGATTCCACTCCGTCATTTGGAATGGTCCGTTAGAAATTGTGTATTCAGCTTCTGTAGCGAACTTGTCCCCCTGCTCTTCAACATACGCCTGGTTCAACGGCATGAACGTAATGAATACCGTCATGGACTTGAAGTATGGAACAGGCTTTTCAAGTTCTACGACAAGGGTCTTATCATCTTCTGCAGTAGCCCCTAGGTCTTCAAGTTCTGCTTCGCCATCACTGATTGCTTGGGCATTTTTAATGATGCCTCCAAGGAAGTAAGGGCCGTACTCAGAGCCAACCTCAGGGTCGACAGCTCTTCTCCATGCATATACGAAATCGTGTGCTGTGACAGGGTCACCGTTGGACCATTCTGCATCACGCAATTTAAATGTCCATGTTAGGCCATCTTCACTCACTTCGGAGCTTTCTGCCATTCCATCTACAAGCTGGCTGTTCTCATCCAGGCGGTATAGCCCTTCATAAGTCTCTCCAGCCCATTGGAACCCGACAGAATCGGTGATTAGAGATGGATCCATGCTAGGGATCTCACTTTTCGCTGTTACGGTAATTTCTTGATTTCCGGAAGCTTCTCCCTCATCTGACTGTTCAGTTGTTTCTTCTGATGTTTCATCTGTGCTTTCTTCACCTGTGTCTGTTGATGTTTCGCTATCTCCCCCGCTACAAGCGGCAAGGAACAATGCAAACATCAGTGCCATTAACACCAATAGATGTTTTCTCAAAGTGAATTCCCCCTATTTTTAATTTTCTAAAAATAATTACTTTTTGAATTATACAGATAAAAAAGAAAAAAATCAAAGTCCTTTATTCGATAAAAATAAGAAAAAAATGTCGTGAAACAGAATATTCTAATTTAATTGACAATGGTTCTTTCTTTGATAGGATTAGAGAATATCATTGCTTTTCTAAAGCATAAAAGGATCTATGGAGAAAAATGAATCACTGAATATAGAGGAGGTTGAAGGAAGTATGAAACGTGAATGGGATTTGTTGCACACCCCAGGCCCCACTCCGATTCCACCGAGTGTCGAACGAAGCATGAATCAGCCGATGATCGGCCACCGTGGTGGAAAGGCCAAAGAATTGATTCATGCGATTGCTCCTAAACTGAAGCCGGTGTTCGGTACATCGGGAGAGGTGCTTGTCGTTACAGGGAGTGGCACGTCTTCTCTGGAGGCATCTGTTGTGAACACAACCAAGCCTGGAGATAAAGTGGTCGTCGTGGTCGCCGGGGCATTCGGAGAACGTTTTGCCCAGATTTGTGAGACGTATGAATTAGATGTGATACGCATAGAGGTGCCATGGGGAAAAGCGGTCGAGGGCTCCCAAGTGGAAGAAACGCTTCGCGAACATCCGGATACGAAAGCTGTATTCCTAACGCACTGTGAAACATCGACAGGGGTCATGCACCCGGTGGAAAAGGTCGCCGAAACTGTGAAGAACAAGAGTTCAGCACTCGTCATCGTTGATGGGGTTTCTTCTATTGGAGGAGCCGAAGTGAAGATGGATCAGTCTGGAATCGATATCTTAGTTTCAGGTTCTCAAAAAGCGATGATGCTTCCTGCAGGGCTTGCTTTTCTGGCCGTCAGTGAACGCGCCTGGTCTGTCATTGATGAAAATCCACGACCTCGGTTTTACTTAGATTTACGGAAATACCGTCAACAACTCGAAGGAGGACAGACCCCTTTCACTCCTGCTCTTTCCCTTCTCTTCGGTCTCCAACAGGTCCTTGAATTGTTGGAAGAGGAAGGCTTGGATCGGGTTTTTGAACGTCATCAAACAATGAAAGAAATGACAAGGAGCGCTTGCCGCGCCTTGAATCTTCCTCTGTTGGTCTCAGATGAGGATGCTTCATCGACTGTAACGTCGATTCGCCCGGAAACTTTTGAGGCTGAACAACTAAGAAAAGTGGCGAATGAAGAGTTCGGACTCATTTTAGCCGGTGGACAGAAGCATATGAAGGGAGAAATTTTCAGGATCGGACACATGGGGTACTCCCGTCCTGCGAATGTTCTTCAATATATAGGGATTCTTGAAATCGTCTTGAAACGTTTAGGTCATGAATTCGAACCGGGAGCGGGTGTCGCAGCTGCACAAACCGCTTATTTGGAACGTACAAGGGAGGAATAGAAATGCATCGCGTATTGATTAGTGATCCACTAAGTGAAGATGGGATCAGACCTCTATTAGAGGCGGAAGATATCGAAACCGTCATGAATTCGAACCTATCTCATGAGCAATTGTTGGAGGAAATCGGATCAGCAGAAGCGTTGATCGTAAGGAGCCAGACGCAAGTGACTAGAGAAGTCATTGAGCATGCCCCTCATTTGAAAATCATCGGCCGTGCGGGTGTGGGAGTCGATAACATTGATCTTGATGCTGCAACGGAAAACGGCGTTATCGTCGTGAATGCTCCAGATGGGAATACGATTTCAACAGCTGAACACACGATGGCGATGCTCATGTCGTTAGCACGGAATATCCCGCAAGCTTATCATCAGCTCCAACAAAAGCGATGGGAACGTAAGAAATTCGTTGGCGTTGAGTTAAAAGATAAAGTACTCGGTATAGTCGGATTCGGTCGGATTGGTCGTGAAGTCGCCCAGCGTGCCAAAGGGCACCGTATGAAAGTGATCGCCTTTGACCCGTTTTTGAATGAAGAAAAGGCAGAAAAAGCCGGCGTCACTCATGGGACTTTAGAGGAAGTTCTCAAACAGGCAGACTTTCTGACTGTACACACCCCGCTAATCGAAAAGACGAAGCATCTGATCAACGAAGAGGCCATTGCCATGATGAAGACGGGGGCACGTATATTGAATTGTGCCCGTGGAGGAATTGTCGAAGAAAATGCTTTATATGAAGCCATTCAATCAGGGAAGATCGCTGGAGCTGCGCTTGATGTTTTTGAAGAAGAGCCTGCCACGGAGCATCCGTTGTTATCCTTACCGGAAGTGATTGCCACCCCTCACCTTGGTGCCAGTACAATTGAAGCCCAGGAAAATGTTGCGACAGATGTCAGCTTTGATGTTCTGGAATTATTGCGCGGAGGAACAGTGAAAAACCCGGTCAACCTGCCTTCTGTGTCCTCAGAAATGATGGAGAAGCTCTCTCCATACTTTAAGCTCTCTGAACGTTTGGGCGCTTTTCTATCAAAAGTGGTAGACGGTACGCTTGAACGTGTGAATGTTTACTATAGTGGCGATTTACTTGAAGTTGATACCATGCCACTTACGCGGATCGCCGTCAAAGGGATCTTGAAACGTCATATCGGCGAACGTGTGAATGATGTCAATGCCTTCAAGACAGCTTCTGATAAAGGGATTACAGTAAATGAGCAGAAGTCGACCCAAACGAAAGGATTTACAAACTTGATTACCGTAGAAATCGAGACCGATCAAGAAAAGCGCAGCGTCGCCGGTACGTTGCTGAATGGTTTGGGTGCACGTATAGTGCAGTTTGATCAATATTCCATCGACGTTGTTCCAGAAGGTCATCTTGTTGTCATCCGCCATACTGACCAGCCAGGAGCGATCGGCCGTGTGGGAAGCCTACTAGCCGAACATGAAATCAATATCGCAACCATGCAGGTTGGACGTACGAACGAAGGTGGAGAAGCTGTCATGGTGCTGACGGTAGATAAACCAGTGGATGGGGACTGCGACGATAAGCTTGCACAAATTGCAGACATCAAACAAGTGCAGTGTTTAACGATTTGATGGTATCCAAATTCAGTAGCTAAAGAGACAAGAAATATTGTTGCAGAAAAAGACAAACCTTGCTGGGTTTGTCTTTTTCTTATGGTAAAACGATTTCATTTTATAGTTTTGTAAAACATGGTACAAAAGCTTTGACTTTGAGACTTTCTCTTGGTAAATTTAATTCCGACTAAATTCATAGACTTTATGAGGAGGGTATAAAATGAAGGAAAACAGAGCGGAGATTTCATCTGGTCGTAGGTTTTTATTCCGTATCTTAGATGGCATCGAATGGCTGGGGAACAAGCTTCCATCACCATTGTTGCTGTTTGCTATATTAGCATTTATTGTAGTTATTATTTCTGGAATCTTTGCCGGTGTATCTGTCACGAATCCGACGACAGGGGAAGCCGTAGAAGTGAAGAACCTTTTCAGTTTGAGTGGACTGGATTATATATTTAACAGCGCGGTCGATAACTTTATCGGCTTTCCACCGCTTGGAGCTGTTCTTGTGACCATGCTTGGTATTGGCCTTGCTGAACAGACAGGTTTAATTAATGCCTCGTTGAAGGGGATTGTGTTTTCCTTTCCTCAGAAATTATTGACGGCCGCATTAGTTTTTGCCGGAGTCATGTCCAGTGTGGCGGTTAACGCCGGTTATGTAGTACTTCCACCACTTGGAGCCGTCCTTTTCTTAGGGCTTGGGCGCCACCCGCTTGCTGGACTTGCTGCCGCCTTTGCGGGGGTATCTGGCGGGTTTGGTGCCAATTTGGCTCTCACGAGTACTGATGCAATTCTTCAGGAGTTGACGGCTGAAGCGACTCGTACGATCGATCCTGCTTATGCAGAAACGATTACAGTCACGATGAACTACTTTTTTGCTGCCGTATCTGTCGTTCTAATCACGTTGATTGGTACACTCGTTACTGAAAAAATCGTAGAACCCAGACTGGGTAAGTATGAAGGCGAAGAGGAAGGAGAAATCGATGAACTGACTTCTCTTGAGAAAAAAGGGATGCGGTATGCTGGCATCGGCTTTCTTATTACGTTCGCTGTCATGGCTTACTTGTCTTTTGGGCCATTGCGTGGAGACGGGGCCTATATTGAATCACCATTCTTCAGTGCATTGGTTTTCGTTATTTTCCTATTATTCCTGGTCCCAGGCTTGATCTATGGAATCATTACAAATGAGATTTCCAATGATAAAGACCTTACGAAACTGCTTGGAAAAACGATGGCAAGCATGAGTGGCTATATCGCTCTTGCCTTTACGGCGGGTCAGTTTATCGCGTACTTCCGTGAAACGAATTTAGGGACGGTCATCGCTTTTCGTGGGGCAGACTTTTTGAACTCTACAGGATTTGATGGCATCGGGCTTATCTTAACGTTTATTGGACTAACGATGGTCGTCAATTTCTTTATTGGCAGTTCTTCAGCCAAATGGACGATTCTGGCCCCTGTATTTGTTCCTATCATGATGAACCTCGGTTATTCACCAGAGTTTACAACCTTACTATATCGAATCGCAGACTCTGTGACGAACATGATTACACCGCTGCTTTTATACTTCCCGGTGATCATCGCGTTCGCTCAGCGCTACGATAAGAAGCTTGGGATTGGAACACTCATTTCTATGATGATTCCTTATTCCGTTGCCTTCTTGCTTGGCTGGTTGCTTCTGTTACTAGTTTGGGTCCTTCTAGGAATCCCGGTAGGACCAGGTGCGCCTGTTCAATACTAATCAAAAAGCTCAACGTCGATGTGACGTTGAGCTTTTTTTTCACGCTTCAAGGGTCAGGAAGTTTGTATCGAATTCAATAGATGTTTCATGACATATATCTCTCGGATGATCCAGGGATTTTTATTCGTTCGATCCAAAACCTCTTCATTTTGAGCAATGGCATCCTCAACGCTTATCCAGACGGGTGAGAAGTCCTGATCTTTTTCATAAGGATCCAGCCTTTGTTCTCCCTTTTCTCCCGACCATTCACAATAATAATAACGGGAGGTCATTTCAAAAAGGGCTTGCGGGTCATACACGTCAAGGTGGCTTTCCACAACCTCACCGGCATATTCTCTCACCCGGCAGTTCTTGTAGCCTGTTTCTTCCTGAATCTCTCTGATAAGAGCATCCTCGTCTCTCTCTCCATCGTCAACGCTGCCACCAGGAAGTTTGTAATCCCCCAGATTGGTATTCACCATCAGGATTTTCCCACCATGAGAAAGTATCCCTCTGACTGCAAGACGCTTGTTTGTTTTGTATCCATCATATATTTCAGTTCCGAACCGCTTTTTGAATGGGAGTTCAGCCAATGGGATGGGTCTGCTTTTTTCGATTAGAGAATGTATGGACTTCGGTATAACCGACGGATTTTGCAAGATCGATCGCTTCTTCATAGCGGTACCCGATATGGTCCGGCTTGTGGGCATCCGAGCAGAGAACGATTCCAACACCTTCCTCTTTACACATTTGCAGAAGCGTCGGATCTGGATAGAGTTCTCCGACGGGCTTTCGCAAGCCTGCCGTACTGATTTCTATGCACGTATCTGTTTTCGCAAGGGCTTTCGCTGCACGTTTGTATTGTTCTTTTAAAAATTCTTCATCGTCCGGCTGGTAACCGAACACTTTGATGACATCAATGTGACCGACAAAATCAAATAGTCCTGACTCTGCAAGGGTGACGACACGGTCAAAATATTGCTGATACACGTCTTTTAGATCCCGTTTTTCATATTCATCCCGGTATATTGCAAGGTCGATGCCCCATTCATCGATCCAGTGGACGGAACCGATCACGTAATCGAAAGGGTGGGAAGAAATGAAAGCTTCCATCTCTTTTTCTTTTCCTGGCATGTAATCCATTTCAATGCCCATCTTGATGGGGAGGTCTGCTTTGGCTGCTTCATCAAACATCTTCTGGTAGGTTTCAAAGTCAAGCGTCCGGCGGTTCTCCACCCATGGATTAGAGAGGATTTCACGCGTTTCCTGAAAAAAATATGCATGTTCAGATATGCCTAATTCTTCAATTCCTTCTTTTTTCGCTTTTGTTATGTAGGTTCGTAGGTAGTCGACATCAAGGTTTCCGGTTTCCGCCATATGGACGTGGTAATCAGTGCGCATGTGCGGCCCTCCTCTATCGAATTTTATTCATCATAACAAACATCAGAAAAAATCACCAAGAAGAAGTGGATGGAAGCATTTGATACGAGAAGTATAAGGGGATGATATGTTAAAATAGGGAGGTTAAGACAAGCGCGATAGAAATAGAGGTGCTTTATCAATCATGAATGACACAAAGAGGTTAACGGAAGGGGCTTTAATGACCGGCCTATATCTGCTATTGTTATTGGTAATCATTTTTGTGCCGGTTATGGGACCACTACTACTAATGATCCTGCCTGTTCCATTTGTTTATTATAGTTATCGTTATGGTGGGAAAGCCGGGGGCCTGATGTTCATGGCCACCACCATTTTCACACTCTTATTTGCGACCGTATTTACAGTATTCACCTTACTTGCCGGCATTGGCGGGCTTTTCCTAGGAATCGCTTTGCATCACAAACGTTCCTCCTATGAAGCTCTTGCCATAGGTTCTGTTGGGTTTGTCATCGGTCTTCTCGGCATTCTCTTAATCACTCAACTCTTTCTTGGTGTCAACTTAATGGATGAGCTGCAGAGTGGGATGAACCAGGGGTACGGAACTTTTGAGAGAATATTCTCAGGACTTCTTGAAGGGGAAGAGGTAGAAACGGACCTGGCTGAGATTGGTCAATTGATTGAGTTCATTCCAGATATTGTTCCAAGTATATTGGCGATGAGTGGTGTAATGCTTGCGTTTGTCAGTCAATGGACGACCTATAAACTGATCAATCGCATCGAAAATCAAACCCTTGGATTCACAGATTTTAAGAACATCAAGCTGCCGACATCGATATTATGGTATTACTTTGTGGCGATGATCTTGAATTATGTCACGATGGATGGAAATGATCTGGCCTATTTAGCTGCCCTGAATGTCTTCATTCTAACGGGAGCCCTGATCGTCCTGCAGGGATTCTCTTTCGTCTTTTTTTATGCATGGAAGAAAAAGTGGTCCAAAGCGATACCGATTCTTGTGGTTGTATTTTCCATACTTCTTCCAGGAATCGTGATGTACCTTGTAAGAATAATCGGTATAATTGATATAGGATTTCCAATGAGGGAACGTGTGGAAGAAAAGAAAGAATGATCGCTCTCAAGAAGATGGTAGGAGCTGAATGCAATGCCGAATTTTTTTAAAAAACCAACGATGAGCGGACATTTGTGGATCATTTATTTGATCTCTCTCATTCTGCTTGGCTTTATCTGGTACTATCAATGGATGTTGGGATTGATGATGACGCTGTTTTTAGCTGCGTCCATCTTTTACAGTGTCCGTACTGAACAGAACATGATCAATGAGACGGAAGAATATATATCGACCTTATCCTACAGGGTGAAAAAAGTCGGCGAAGAAGCTTTGTTGGAAATGCCCATAGGGATTGTTCTTTATAGTGAGAACTATACGATTGAGTGGGCAAACCCTTATATGAACAAATTCACAGAAGAAGATACGATTGTTGGAGAATCGTTAAAACGGCTATCCGATCACCTCATCCCATGTGTGAAAGATGAAGAAGATGAAGTTTGGATTACGATTGGCGGTTATAAGTTCCAGACAATTATTAAAAGGGAGGAACGTCTGCTTTATATGTTCGATCGGACGAAGCAGACGGAAATCCATAATCGTTATGAGAATGAGCAGACGGTTCTTTCGATTATTTTCCTTGATAACTATGAAGAAATCACCCAGGGAATGGATGATACAGCCAAAAGCCATATCAACTCACAAGTGACTTCCATATTGAACAAGTGGGCGGGGGATTATGGCATTTACTTGAAGCGGACTTCTCAAGAGCGTTTCATAGCTGTCATGAATCAGGAAATTCTTTATACTTTGGAAAAAGCGAAGTTTGAAATCCTTGATGATGTCCGTGAATTGATTACAGACCAGAACGTTCCCTTGACGCTAAGTTTCGGAATCGGTGTGGGTCCGGTCAGTCTTCCTGAACTTGGAGAATTGGCTCAGTCCAGTCTCGATCTCGCTCTTGGCCGGGGCGGAGATCAGGTCGCCATCAAAGATGATTCTGGAAAAGTCCGTTTCTATGGTGGAAAAACGAATCCGATGGAAAAACGGACACGGGTACGCGCCCGGGTGATCTCCCACGCCATGAAAGAACTTGTACAGGCAAGTGAAAAGGTCTTGATCATGGGACACAAATCCCCGGATATGGACTCTGTCGGCGCTTCAATCGGGATCTTGAAAATTGCTCAGGCGAACGATAAGAAAGCTGCCATCGTTCTCGATCCGGACGATATTGATACCGGCGTTCAGCGGATGGTCGAGGAAATCGAGAAAGATGAGGACCTCTGGCATTATTTTATCCCGCCGGAGGATGCTTTAGAGATGGTCACAAATGAAACCTTGCTCGTGGTTGTAGATACGCACAAACCTTCCATGGTCATTGAGGAGAAGCTCCTTTCCAAAACGGAGCATGTCGTCGTCATCGATCACCATAGACGGGCCGAAGAATTCATTGCAGATCCGACCCTTGTTTATATGGAACCTTACGCCTCATCAACGGCGGAGCTCGTCACTGAATTGCTCGAATATCAGCCGAAGAAACTGAAACTATCGATGCTGGAATCAACGGCCCTGCTCGCAGGAATTATCGTCGATACGAAAAGTTTCACGCTCCGTACAGGATCACGGACGTTTGATGCTGCTTCTTACTTGAGGTCCAAGGGAGCAGATACCGTACAAGTCCAGAAATTTATGAAAGAAGATTTAGATGTCTATGTTCGTAGAAGTAAACTGATTGAACGGGCTTCTGTTTACCGTGACGGCATTGCCATTTCCACCGGGGACCGTGGAGAAACATACGGACCAGTCATTATTGCGCAGGCTGCGGATACCTTACTGACGATGAGCGGAATCGTTTCTTCGTTCGTTATTTCTGAACGGAGTGATGGAAGGATTGGCATCAGTGCCCGTTCTCTAGGGGATATCAACGTTCAGGTCATCATGGAGAAAATGAACGGTGGCGGGCATTTGACGAACGCAGCCACCCAGCTTGAAGATACAACGATTGAAGATGCGAAAGCATTGTTGCAAGATATTATTGATGAATATTTCGAAGGGGGAGACATAGAATGAAAGTCATTTTCAAAGCAGATGTCAAAGGGAAAGGCAAAAAAGGCGAAATCAAAGAAGTGAACGATGGATACGCGCGCAACTACCTCCTTAAAAACAATTTGGCGGTAGAAGCGACGAAGGGGAACGTTCAAGCTCAAAAAGCCAAAGATGCCAAAGTTGAGCAGCAAGCACAGGAAGAAGTCGAAGAAGCGAAGCGTCTGAAAGACCAACTTGCCAACCTGGAAGTAAAGCTTGTGGCGAAATCCGGAGATAACGGGCGCCTGTTCGGGTCCATCACAAGTAAGCAAATTGCCGAGCAACTGAAGAAATCCCACGATATTAAAATCGATAAACGTAAAATCGAGCTTGATGATCCGATCCGGACATTGGGCTATACCAATGTTCCTGTGAAACTTCACCCAGAAGTAACAGGGACAATCAAAGTCCACGTCGAGGAAAAGTAAGTATTGAACGATTAAGCGCCCAATCCATTTTCTGGAGCTATTGGGCGCTTCTGTTTTGTATTTCTGGCCTACATTCCTCTTTTTCATAACGAAAAGGAAGGATGTATAAAATAACCATACAACGTGTGGTTATTTGAGACGGACGGGCCATCCGTGCTTTAGATTCAGAGGAGGAACAACAGTGAGTGAAATGTGGAATGACCGTACCCCGCCCCATAATATAGAAGCAGAACAGGCAGTACTCGGTGCGGTCTTTTTAGAACCTGATGCAATGTCGACAGCTGCTGAGTATCTTCTTCCTGAAGATTTCTACCGGGCGAGCCACCAGCGCATTTTTGAGGTGATGCTCTCTCTCTCAGATAAAGGGGAGCCGATCGATCTCGTGACCGTAACAGCAGCTCTTTCCAACAACCAGGTGCTGGAAGAAGTCGGCGGCGTTTCTTACTTGACGGATATTGCAAACTCCGTACCGACCGCTGCGAATATCCAGTACTATACGAGCATTGTGAGTGAAAAATCGACCCTTAGAAGTTTGATCCGTACAGCGACGAATATTGTGACGACGGGTTACTCGGAAGAAGAAGACCTGGAGGATGTATTGAACGCTGCGGAAAAAGACATTCTCGAGGTATCACAAAGGAAAAATTCCAGTGCATTCAAAAGCATTAAAGACGTACTGATTGACGTTTATGACAATATTGAGCAGCTTCACCACAATGACGGAAGTACGACTGGAATTCCGACAGGGTACCGCGATCTTGATCATATCACCTCTGGTTTCCAACGGAATGATTTGATTATTATCGCCGCCCGTCCGTCTATGGGTAAGACCGCGTTTGCTTTGAATATTGCGCAGAACGTTGCGGTCCATACCGATGAAAATGTCGCGATTTTCAGTTTGGAGATGGGGGCTGACCAGCTCGTCTCCCGTATGATATGTGCGGAAGGAAACATCGATGCTCAGCGTCTTCGTACAGGACAGATGGAAACAGAAGATTGGAACAAACTGACGATGGCAATGGGGAGTTTATCGAACGCCGGAATCTATATTGACGATACACCAGGAATCCGGGTCAGCGAAATTCGTTCGAAGTGCCGTCGTCTCAAACAAGAACATGGACTTGGTATGATTCTGATTGACTATTTGCAGTTGATCCAGGGAAGCGCCAACTCCAAGGAAAACCGTCAACAGGAAGTATCAGAAATTTCCCGTTCCTTAAAAGGGCTAGCTCGTGAGCTCAACGTTCCATTGATTGCTTTGTCACAGCTCTCTCGTGGAGTTGAATCAAGACAGGACAAGCGACCGATGATGTCTGACTTGCGTGAATCCGGTTCGATTGAGCAGGATGCCGATATCGTAGGATTCCTTTACCGTGATGATTACTACGATCAGGAATCAGAGAATCAGAATATTATTGAAATCATCCTTGCCAAGCAGCGTAACGGCCCAGTGGGGACCGTCTCCCTTGCCTTTGTGAAAGAATACAACAAGTTCGTGGATTTGGACCACCGGTATTCAGATGCCGATGTTCCGCCAGCATAGAAAAGGAAGACGCCCTAGACTTCAAGTCTCGGGCGTCTTTTTATAAGCAGCTTCAAAGAAGCCATCTATATCATCATCCCCATCACGCCTCCCGAAAAGTAACGCTGGGAAATGGATGATCCTAAAGGGTCAGGAAGTGGTCGATCGCATGGGCGACACCATCTTCGTCATTCGTTTTTGTGTGGAAGTGGCAGACTTCTTTTACTTCATCTTTAGCATTTTCCATGGCTGCGCTGTATCCTGCCACATTCATCATAGATAAATCATTAAGACTGTCTCCAATGACTGCTATTCTTTCTATGGATCGATTCAGTTGTTGGGCCAGTTCCACGAGGGCATTCCCTTTAGAGGCTAGCCTGTGCTCCAGTTCGAAGTTATGATTGGCAGAGCTTACAAGGGTCAAGTCAGTGTAATCTTTGAACCTCTCCCATCCTTTTCTGAGCTTTTCCTCTTCAAAGGAGAAGGCGAGAATGTTGTACACATTCCTATGCTTATCTACGATTTCCTTGTAAGAGTCTACAGGTGAAAACCCGGACTGACTAAACTGTTTTTGGGCTGCCTTTTCAAGCTTGGTAAGATCCGTTTTCGGATTGGCACTCCGAATCCTGTCGAGTTCAATGTTCATAAGCTCCCTGGCATTTTGAGGGGTCAAGATCTCTGCATCATCAATGGCTTCATAGTAGAATTCTTTTTCTTCAAGCCACTCTAAAATTTCAGTGACATCCGCTTTCTCCATCGGTATGGATGAAAAAAGCGTACCGTCCGGACGATGGATGGTCGCTCCATTGGCGGCAATCACCCATGTATGAAGATCAAGTCCGGAGACTAGGTTATGGACATCGAAGGATGCTCTTCCTGTTGCGATGACCACCTCCACGCCTTTCGACTGGGCACGCTGTATAGCCTCCCTATTATTCGGGCTAATCTCATTCGCTGAATTTAATAACGTTCCGTCCAAATCAATGGCGATCATGTCCATAAATCTGATCCCTCCTCTTCTGTAACAATCAAATCCACATGATGCTCCTGTAATTTCTGTTGGAATTCTTCATCAGGAAGTTGGTCTGTAATGATGACATCCACGTCTTCGAGTTCTGCAAAAGTGAAAAATTCGGTCACACCGAACTTCGTATGGTCTGCAAGAACAATGACTTGTTCTGCCTGTTTGATCATGTTCCGTTTGACCATCCCATCTTCTTCGTGGGCAATTGAGAGTCCCGATTCAGAGATTCCCACTACACCGATAAACGCCTGATCCACATGATAGCTTTTCACCCGTTCAATGACGGAAGCTCCATATAGGAATTGATGCTCCTTTTGCAGAAAACCACCCAGCAATTGAATGGACACGCTTTCAACATTTGATAAGATTTCAGCCTGGTGAATAGAGTTCGTAATGACCGTAACGTCCATGGGTCGGATTTGATTCGCACACGCCTGCACCGTCGTCGAAGTATCCAAAATGATTTTGTCACCTGGCCGGATAAAGGAAGCCGCTTTTTTTCCGATTTGTTGTTTTTCAAAGGAAACGGTTTTTAAACGGTGGGAATAATCCTGTATGGTCGTATGCGTGCGTGGCAGAATCGCACCCCCTCGTGTACGCACGATTGCCTTACGATCCTCCAACTTTACTAAATCCCGCCTTGCTGTGTCTCTTGATATATCAAACATCTCACACATTTGATCAATGGAGATCCGGCGATTTTCTTTTAAAAATTGCAAGATTCCAATCAGACGTTCTTCCTGATACATCGAATCCCCCTTCCGTTAGTGCTCTTATAAGTGATTATAAGTAATTTACTAATTGAAATCAATTAAAAATAAGGTATTTTAAGTTTTGTTGTAAATATTAGTTAATTTCCCGCTTATATGATAAAAATAGAGTATTCAATAGGATAAAGCATCATGGAAGTCTTTATGGCGTTTCATTATGTCAAACACCAGGTGTCGAAAGAGGAGTATAAAAATTAAAGGGTTATAATCGAACGATAATAATGTAAATATAATTTAATGTTCGGTTTTAGCGTTGACTTACAAGGTATGTATTGGTAAACTGACGGTGGATCACATATTTAACAAATTATTGGCGGAGGTGCCTTATGTCTTCTGTAGTTGTAGTCGGAACCCAATGGGGGGACGAAGGAAAAGGCAAGATTACTGATTTTCTATCACAAAATGCTGAAGTTGTCGCTCGTTATCAGGGCGGAAATAATGCTGGCCATACAATAAAATTTGATGGAGTCACTTATAAGCTTCACTTGATTCCTTCAGGGATCTTTTTTGAAGATAAAACGTGCGTGCTTGGAAACGGAATGGTGATTGATCCCAAAGCACTGCTTGAAGAATTGAAATACCTACATGACAAAGGGGTATCCACAGACAATTTGCGGATTAGCAACCGGGCTCATGTCATTCTTCCCTATCACTTGAAATTAGATGCTCTTCAAGAGGAAGACAAGGGTGCGAATAAGATTGGAACGACCAAGAAAGGCATCGGTCCTGCCTACATGGATAAAGCGGCGCGTACCGGAATCCGTATCGCTGATCTACTCGATAAAGAAAGCTTCCATGAAAAGCTCGAGCAGAACCTTGCTGAGAAAAACCGTCTTCTGGAAAAAGTATATGAAACAGAACCGTTTGCAGTGGAAAATATTCTTGATGAATACTATGAATATGGTCAACAGATTGCATCCTACGTTTGCGATACATCTGTTGTATTAAACGATGGGCTGGATGAAGGGCGTCGTGTTCTTTTTGAAGGTGCTCAGGGAGTTATGCTCGATATCGATCAGGGAACGTATCCTTTCGTTACCTCTTCTAATCCAATTGCGGGTGGAGTAACCATCGGTTCTGGTGTGGGACCATCGAAAATTAAACACGTTGTCGGCGTTTCGAAAGCTTATACGACTCGCGTTGGAGATGGACCTTTCCCGACAGAGCTTGAGAATGAAGTCGGAGATCAAATCCGTGAAGTGGGTCGTGAATACGGGACAACAACAGGTCGTCCGCGTCGTGTCGGTTGGTTTGATAGTGTCGTCGTCCGTCATGCACGCCGTGTGAGTGGAATTACCGACCTTTCCTTAAATTCTATTGATGTATTGACAGGTATTGAAAAGTTGAAAATATGTACGGCTTACAAGTACAAAGGGGAAATCATGGAAGAGTTCCCGGCAAGCTTGAAAGTTCTGGCCGAATGTGAGCCTGTTTACGAAGAAATGCCAGGCTGGACAGAAGACATTACAGGCGCTAAAACGCTGAGTGATCTTCCGGAAAATGCACGCCATTATATTGAGCGTGTTTCTCAGCTGACTGGAATCCCGTTATCCATTTTCTCCGTTGGTCCTGACCGTGCACAAACGAATGTTGTCCGCAGCGTATATAGTGAATAATATCGAAGCCTGGCTTACTCAGCCGGGCTTTTTTTCACAAATCATAGAGAGAAAAGAATCGAATACGTGCAAGTTAGGGTAAACTCTACTTAGGTTATTAAGAGGAGGAGTGTTTCACGTGAAACGTATCTGTGTTTTCGCTGGGTCTAGTACAGGTAACGACCCGGTTTTCATAGAGAAGACGAAAGCTTTAGGAATGGGGTTGGCTGCAAAGAACGTTGAGTTGGTCTATGGTGGTGCTAAAAGCGGTTTGATGGGAGTGCTGGCTGATCAGGTGCTGGACAGTGGCGGAAAAGTGACCGGAATTATGCCAAGTCACCTTTTTGAAAAAGAAATCGTTCACCCGAACATTACCAAAATGATCGAGGTAAGAACCATGCATGAAAGAAAAGCGAAAATGAGCGAACTGGCTGATGGATTCATCGCCCTTCCAGGAGGTTTTGGTACGTTTGAAGAGCTTTTTGAAACGGTCAGCTGGGCTCAAATCGGTCTTCATACAAAACCACTTGCCCTGTACAACATTGCGGAATACTACACTCCGCTTGTTCAACTCATAGAACATGCGATAAGAACAGGATTTGTACCCGAAGATAACCGTAACCTTTTTATAGATGCCAATGACCCTTTTTCTTTATTGAATGAAATGGAGAAGAAAGTATAAGAGACGTGCCTATTCAGGCACGTCTCTTATACTTGAATCGTTTTAAAGAAAATGAGTCCAAAAAAACGGTACGTCAATTTAATACTTTCAATGGAGGACTCTTCGGTGATGCTTAATCCGTAGATCGTCGTTGGCGAGGTATCAGGTGAAGCAGCCATTGCTTTAGAGGCGAGCGGCGAAGTGTCAGGGGCGAGCGGGATCGTTTCATATTCATTGATGGCATACGCATCTTCCACAAGCGCGTATGTATCAGTAATCATAAAACCTTTTTTAGAATCACTGACCTGCATCTTAATATTTTTAGGCTGTTGGTCGTTATTGATCGACACATCAGTGATCTGAATGCTCCCAAGCAAGCTTTTGTTTCCCAGAGCGACAATGACCGTTTGCTTATCTTCTGTGGTACCGATCGACCCATGGGTGAGTGGCGGGTTCAGTTTTAAAAATCCAATTATGGAGACAAATAAAAGGATAAGGACGAAAACAACGTAGCGAAAAATCTTCTTCAAACAAACCCTCCTTTCTTTTTGATCGACAGAATTCTACGGGAAAAACTATATTTCTAGTAAAATTACTATTGCTTACGGTTATCCTGTATGGTACGATAGTTATCGTTGCAGTGAACAAGCCATATGGTCCGGTAGTTCAGTTGGTTAGAATGCCTGCCTGTCACGCAGGAGGTCGCGGGTTCGAGTCCCGTCCGGACCGCCACTTATATTATATCATTTGATGTAGTCGAATACACACGTAATGTGATGCACTCATTAGGTTATAACGTCGAATGGTAATGAAGGTAAGATTCAAACGTGTCGAGCACAAACATCATCGAATCTCCTTCAAGACAAGAGGTAGAGCGAAAGCAAATGTTATAGTCATTATGGCTCGGTAGCTCAGTCGGTAGAGCAACGGACTGAAAATCCGTGTGTCGGCGGTTCGATTCCGTCCCGAGCCACTCCATAAAAAGCTTACGGAAATTATTCCGTAAGCTTTTTTGTATGAAAAACATCTGAATTTGTTATGAACTTTAGTTAACTACCCTGCAGGATGTTGAAAACTTGATTTAGAGATGGTCGTTTAGCTGAGGGAATGGTTAAATATCCAGGGCGTGCGCTTAAAATCTCTTTGGAATGCCTCCTAAGGCGTCTCCCGCACCCCCCATAGTAGTTTCAAAGCTAGCCGTAAGTATCGAAACTGAGTTTCTACAATAAGAAGTCTAGGTAAGATGAAAATAGTTTACTATAATGAATAATCTCATATGAAAAAATGACTATCATTTCGTAATTTTGGTAAGAATATTATAACTATTTTACATATTTGAATATCTATTTCTTATAAAACTTCCGTGTGATAGATTAAACTAGGAATAGTTTAGACAGGTGCATCAGGAGGATCATTATCATGTGGAAGAAACTAGCTGTCACAGCGATTTCCGTCGTTAGTATTGGTGTAGGGACGGCTTATGCCGAAAGTTCACTGCCGACGGTTTATCACGTATATATAGATGAACAACATGTGGGTATGGTAGAAAATCAAGCAGAGGTCAAATCGGAATTACGCGAGCGCATGGAAGAGGCAGAAAAAGATCATAAAGAATTGAATCTTTCTTATAAGGAAGAAGTCTCCTTTAAGGAGCAGAAAGTGCTGTCTGTGAAAGACGAATCATCAAAGGTCATGGATTCTCTTGAAAGTGAATTAACCTTAGTCGCGGACGTTATGCGCCTTCACATCAACGGAGATCCTGTCGCACACCTTCCAAATGAAGAGAAGGCAGAACAAGTCATCGAATTCGTGAAGGAGAAATACGTAGCAGAAGATGAACTTGAGATATTAGAAAAAGGGACGCCTGAGCTACCTGCTGTCGGTGAAACGAAGGTGATGGATGTCGGTTTATCGGTACCTGTCACAATGGAAGAAGATCAAGTCATTCTGCCGCAGGTCCATACGGTAGAGGAAGCAGTAGCAAGGGTGGAAGAAGGTCGTCCTTATCCAAGTAATCATTCTGAAACGACTACTTTCATGGGGATGATGGCTAAATCTAAAAAGCCACTTGCCGATGTGGTCATAACTGAGAAAGAACGTAAGGAAGAGAAGATTCCCTATAAAGTAGAAACGAAAAAGACGGATGAACTCTATAAAGGTGAATCCAAAGTGAAACAAGAAGGGGAAAATGGAAAAAGAGAGCTATTGATTGAGCGCACGTATCGAAATGATCAAGAAATAGAAGAAGAGACGGTTGAAAAAGAAGTTGTCAAAGAACCCGTGAAGAAGGTTATTCTGCAAGGGACGAAGAAAATCCCTTCTAGAGGTACTGGAGACTTTGCCTGGCCCGCTGTAGGCGGTGAAATTACCAGTAAGCAGGGAGAACGCTGGGGTCGCTATCATAAAGGGATCGACATTGCCGGTGTTTCTAATAAAACAATTAAAGCGGCTGACAATGGAAAAGTGATTGAAGCAGGATATCGAAACAGTTTTGGAAATAAAGTTGTCATTGATCACGGGAATGGATACGAGACG
Organism: Halobacillus faecis; assembly: GCF_007991335.1. Lineage (GTDB taxonomy): Bacteria > Bacillota > Bacilli > Bacillales > Halobacillaceae > Halobacillus > Halobacillus faecis. Next base: position 92,661 of record NZ_BJYD01000012.1, read on the forward strand.
ATTTACGCTCACCTTTCCTCGATCGGTGTCAAAAAAGGGCAGATCGTTAAAAGAGGAGAAAAAATTGGAGTCATGGGAACAACAGGTCGATCCACAGGAGTGCATCTTCATTTTGAAGTCCACAAGGATGGTTCACTCGAAAACCCTCTTTCCCACGTCTCTCCTTAACCGCTATGATTGAGTCATAGCGGTTTTTTTCTTTCCCCGTAAGCAAAGGATTGAAACGGGCGATGGTTGGTTGGAGTAAGATTTAGTAAGAGGATTAAGAAATAGGCATGATAAAAGTATAGGTGAAACGGCTGATTTCGAGAGAGGATTATGGTGAAATAAGACATTTAGCAGTAAATAAGTTAAAATAAAAGAAAGAAAAGATGACGAGGAAAGGGATGTGAAGCACTATGGCACAGAAAATTTTAGTGGTCGATGACGAAAAACCCATTGCTGATATATTGAAATTCAACTTAGAAAAAGAGGGTTATCAAGTCGTTTGTGCATATGACGGAGATGAGGCAATTACGAAAGCAGATGAAGAAGAGCCGGAATTGATTCTTCTTGATATTATGCTGCCGAACAAAGACGGTAATGAAGTGTGCCGAGAAGTGAGGAAGCGTCATAATATGCCGATTATCATGTTGACGGCAAAAGATGCAGAGATTGATAAAGTACTCGGACTGGAAATGGGCGCAGATGACTATGTGACCAAGCCTTTCAGTAATCGGGAGTTGATTGCCCGTGTGAAGGCAAACCTGCGTCGTCAACAGCAGGAGCCTGAAGACAGCGCGCAGCAGACGAAAGATATTGAAATCGGCCGTCTGGCGATTCACCCGGATGCTTACACAGTGACTCGTGATGGAAATCATATTGAGTTGACTCACCGTGAGTTTGAACTGCTTCACTATCTTGCTCGTCATATCGGACAAGTCATGACTCGTGAACATTTGCTTGAGACGGTTTGGGGCTATGACTATTATGGTGACGTACGTACCGTCGACGTAACGGTAAGACGACTGCGTGAAAAAATTGAAGAGAATCCTAGTAACCCAATGTGGATTGTTACCCGTCGCGGGGTTGGGTATTATTTGAGAAACCCAGAGCAGGATTAAGCTTTTATGAAAGAAGTGGGTTTCTTTCAGTCTGTTAGGCTGAAGCTGATTCTTGTATACATTTTGTTATTGTTATTGGGCATTCAAGTCATTGGTGTCTATTTTGTCGATCGATTGGAAGAGCAGCTCGAGACGAACTTCACGAATTCAATCGAAGGACAGCTGAATTCATTGACCTACAGTTTGCAAAATGCGTTTAATACAGAGCGGGGAGAAGATACGCTGCCTTTGGACGCAGATCTACAAAGTCTTATTAATGATTTTAGCGATGACAACACAGATATTGGGAAACTATGGGTTGTAGATAATAACCAAAAAGTGCTTGCAGCTACGACAACGAGTGACCAGTCTCCCATCGGGAAAAAAGTAACGGACTCCGCCATTACGAAGGTATTCTTGTTTGGGGAGGCCACAGAGCCTAAACCTTGGCGGGAAGAAGGGACCAACAACCGGCTGTTCCGTGGTACAAATCCGATTACGGATGAGTCCGGGGAAGAGATTGTAGGGGCTCTTTATTATGAAGTTTATATGAACGATATCTATGAACAACTTGGGGAAATCATCAGTATCTTCGCCAAAGGGACGGTCTTAGCCATTACAGTTACGGCTTTGCTCGGGATTTTGGTGGCAAGGACCATCACAAAACCTCTGACAGAAATGAAGCGCCAGGCACAAGTCATGGCCACAGGGGACTTCTCACAGAAGGTTGATGTAAAAGGAAATGACGAAATTGGACAGTTGGGTCATACATTTAATGATCTGAACGATAAATTGAAGCTGGCGACAGCGACGACAGAAGGTGAACGCCGGAAGTTGAGCTCTGTGCTTTCCAATATGTCGGATGGTGTCATTGCAACAGACCGCCTCGGTGCCATCACACTAATGAATGCACCGGCCTCAAGATTAATTGGCCAGACATTTGAAGAAGTCCAGGGACAATCTCTTGTGGATGTTCTTGACTTGAATGATCAAGTTGAAAATATCTCAGAGGTGGAAGAAGCAGGTTCTATGATCATTGATTTAAGCAGTGACGATAACCACCTTCTTCTTAAAGCAAACTTTTCTGTGGTCGAAGATGAAAACCATGACATGAATGGTTTTATTACTGTGATCAGTGATGTGACCGAACAACAGCGTGTAGAGAAAGAAAGACGGGAGTTTGTTTCAAATGTATCTCATGAACTGCGTACGCCGCTGACGACAATGCGTAGTTATATAGAGGCATTGAACGATGGGGCATGGCAGGATCCGGACATTGCTCCAAGATTCCTTGATGTGACCCAAAATGAGACAGACCGTATGATCCGTTTAGTGAACGATCTTTTGCAGTTAACAAAAATGGATCATAAAGAAACGAGTCTGATGAAAGAGCGGGTGGAGTTTGTCAGCTTTTTTGACCGTGTCATTGATCGTTTTGAAATGAACAAAAATGAAAAAGTAGAGTTCATTCGCAACTTGTCGAACAAGAACATGTATGTGTGGATGGATAAAGATAAAATTACTCAAGTGCTGGATAATGTCATATCCAATGCTATCAAGTACTCTCCAGAAGGCGGGAGCATCCGGTTTAATGCTCATTCTACGAAGAAACAGCTGCGCGTAAGCATTACCGATGAAGGCATTGGAATGCCGCCAGACACCGTCGATAAGATCTTTGATCGCTTTTATCGTGTCGATAAATCCCGTGCCAGAGAAATGGGAGGAACCGGACTGGGCCTTGCTATTGCCCGGGAAATGATTGAAGCTCACCATGGGAAAATATGGGCGGAAAGCCGCGAAGGTAAGGGCACGACTGTCCACTTTACGTTACCGCTCATGAGTCAGAAGCGGAGGGGACAGTCATGAAAAAAGAAACCATGAAGTCCGTGATTTTGGTGATCCTCATCGCCTTTAGCTTAGTTTTGACCGTAGCCCTTTGGACGTATCAGCCTATGAATGAACCGTTGGAAGAGGATGTATTCATTGAAGATACTAGATTAGAAAAAATAGGATCAGAGCGGACGATTCCGAATCTCGCACCTCCTGATGAGGTCGTTTTTCATGAGCAAAATTCCTATTTTACATTCAAAGATAATATTGACCTTACAGCCTTTTACCAACAACAGATGCAACAGTGGAACTTATCAAATTTTGATACGAGTCCAAGAACAATCAATGTCGATAACCACAGTGAGATTGTGGAAATCATTTTCCCTGCGCATCTGCCGGTCCAAGTGATTAGTGATATCTTTAAAGTGAACGAAGGTATTCCGATGGAAGGACAGCAGGCCAACTTTAATCGGATCTTCTTATTGCGTCATTCCACAGAGGGAAGTGCCGCTTCTTCCTCTTCTTATGATTTGTGGTTTGTAAATAGCGATGGGGAAGGCAGTGAAGTTACGCTTCAGGCAGATATCAGTGCGGCAGCTGGAGAACGCGCGATACAGGAAGTTGATAATAAAGATGAGATGGTGGAAATGTCCCGTGTGGCTGACTTCCTGCAGATCAACCCTGAGGACCGCACGAATGCTTCACACATCTACGTACCTAAAAATCCTGTGAGTATATCGGAATATGTGCTGCAAACGGGAGCTGTAAACGTAAAACCGATTCAGAATGATATTTTCCCTTCAAATACGCGCGTGTTTAAGTCGCGTACGAATAGCGGTGAAAATATCACTAAAACCATTCAAAGAAGGTTGACGCAGTATGATAAGAGGATGGAATATGATTTGACAATTCCGAACTCAGCAAACCAGAAGAACTTGACGGAATATGAGTTGTTTGTCCAAAGTATGGAGGACATAAATAGTCACTTGGGATGGACGGATGACTATCGTTTGAATTCAATCTTAAGTGGTCGGGATGAAGTTCGCTATCGCCTTTACTTTAATGACCGGCCTGTTCTTGAGAACGTGGAGACTTATAAATTGGCAAGTATCCAATTAAGTTACCAGCAAGGGCAGATCCAGGAATATGATCGTCCGCTTGTCCAGTACAGCAGTATCAACGAAAGCGAAACGAACCTCTTGTCCGGTGAGGAAGTTCTTTTGGATCTTCAACGAGATGGGGAATTAGAAACCTCAAGAATCAGGGATTTGAAGATCATGTACACACTTGAAGAACAAAGGAGCGAATTGGTGTACAGCTTGATTCCTGAATGGTACATGTTGACAAACAGCGGGTGGACGAAGGTATATCCAGAAGAAAAGTCTCAAAATGCAGAGGTATCGTAACGAGGGGGTAAAACATGCAGTGGGGTCAAATCAAATCATTATTTATCATCAGCTTCTTAATCCTCGACCTCTTCCTGCTGCAGCAATTGTTAGGCAAGCAAGCGGAGGATGAAGTGGGGCAGATCTCCACCGTTGCTGAAAGTATTGAAGCTGAACTGGAAGCGAACGACATTTCCATTGCGGACGATGCAATCCCGGAGGAATTACCAGAAGCTACTCCCATTGAGTCGGAGAGTACGCATTCGTTTCCTGATGATGTGATGAGTCAAATCGAAGATATGGATGAAAGTGATAAAGAGGTCGAACTCAAAGAAGACAATCAAGTATTGCACGTCACTTTTGATGAACCTATAGAAGTGACAGAAGATACGATTCAAAGTGTGGTCACTGATGTTGTACCTTTTGCTTCCCGATATTCGTATTGGGGATGGAATGAAGAGTCGGGCGCGGCTCTCTTTTTCCAGGCAAAAAATAATAAGACCGTTTATTTTAACAATAACGGATACTTGTTATTGAATATTGTCGACGGTGAAATGACGGGATATGTAGCAACGTTACTATCTTTTGAAGATGGAGAATACTCAGGGTCCTCCAGTGAAACGGAAGTCAACATTGAACCTCTCAGCGCCATTCGCATCCTGTTGAATCATAGTCTCATTGAACCCGGAGATGAAATCACATCGATGGATATCGGCTATCACACAAGCTACAGTCTTCCGGCCGGGGAGGAAAACGAAACGCAAGTGTTTGCCTCCACTTGGAAAGTGACGGTCAACGGAGACCGCAACCATTTTCTATACACCTTTGACGGGACGATCATTGAATATATCAATGAAGAATCCTTTATCTCGGATGTTAAAAGTGAGTATGGCTTAAAAAGTGCGGAAGAAGAGCAAACGGCAGCAAATGAAAATAGAGAAACCAATTAAATGGAGTGTATGGGATGAGCATGAGATTTAGTGTACTTGCTTCAGGCAGTACGGGGAACGCATTCTATATTGAATCGGGAGATGAGAGAATCTTAGTAGATGCAGGCCTGAGTGGGAAGAAAATGGAAGGGCTGCTTGATCAAGTCAACATTGATCCGCAATCATTATCACGAATCCTTGTCACTCATGAGCATAGTGATCACATCAAAGGTCTTGGCATCATGGCAAGGCGCTACAATCTTCCTATCTACGCCAACGAAAAAACTTGGAATGCGATGGAAGGACAGATTGGCAAACTTTCTATCGACCAGAAGTTCCACTTTTCTATGGAAGAAACGAGGACATTCGGGGGGCTGGATGTAGAATCCTTTGCCGTTTCTCATGACGCGGCAGACCCGATGTTTTATACGTTCCATAAGGATGGGAAGAAAATCGCCCTTGTCACCGATCTCGGTTATGTATCGGAACGGATTAAAAAAACAGTGGAAGGTGCCGATGCCTACATCTTCGAATCGAATCATGATGTAAGCATGCTTCGTATGGGACGTTACCCATGGAATGTTAAACGGCGTATATTAGGGGATTCCGGACACGTATCCAATGAGGACTGTGCCCTGGCGCTCACGGATATTATTACGGATCAAACGAAAAGGATTTATCTTGCACATTTGAGTCTCGACAACAATATGAAAGATCTAGCCCATATGTCTGTTAAAAATGTTTTAGAAGAGCGTGGATTTGAAGTGGGCAGCCACATTGAACTGCATGATACGGACCCACAGGAGGCCACACCAATCTTTGAGGTTTAAAAGGTTTTAAATAGTAAAGAATAAGGAAACAGTACCTTAGAAATCTACGGAGAGCGTAAGAAAGGTAAGGTGAAAGAGGCGTGGGTTATTATGATGATCATTCCCCTACCCGTCAGCAGAAACAACAGCGTAGGCGGTGGGTGATGCCGACGATTGTGGGAGGTATTTTAGGAGCCGTTCTTGTCTTACTGGCTTTGCCGGCGTTGGTTCAGACAGAGTTGCTTCCTTATGATATGACGATCCCCGAGGATGAGAGTGGACTTGTTGAAGATGATCAGGAGCTGACGGGAGGCACGACTAAAAACGTCCAGCTAGATGTAAGTACCCAAATCACCGAAGTGGTTGAAAAAGTGACTCCCTCCGTTGTAGGAGTCGTCAATTTGCAGACCCGTCAAGATTTTTGGCAGCAGGAAGGCGACTCCGCCCAACAGGCAGGGGTAGGATCCGGTGTGATTTATAAAAAACAAGACGGTACCGCATATGTCGTGACGAACAACCACGTCATTGAAGGGGCGAGTGAAATTGAAGTCGTCCTTGCCGATGAAACAAGGGTTAAAGCCCAGCTGATCGGAGGAGATTTGTTTACCGATCTCGCCGTTTTAAAAATGCCGGCTGATCAAGTCAAGCAAGTAGCGGAGCTAGGGACTTCAGAAAACTTGAAAGTCGGTGAGCCGGCCATTGCTATCGGGAACCCTCTTGGTCTGAGTTTTGCAGGGTCGGTCACTCAAGGAATCATCAGTGGTAAGGAACGAGCAATTCCTCAGGACTTTAATGGAGATGGGATGGAAGACTGGCAGGCGGAAGTCATTCAAACGGATGCAGCCATAAACCCCGGAAACAGTGGTGGAGCACTTATTAACATTGACGGTCAATTGATTGGCATTAATTCGATGAAAATTGCTCAGTCTTCAGTGGAAGGAATCGGTTTTGCTATTCCCATTGATTCAGCCAAGCCCATTATTGATGAATTGGAACAATATGGCCAGGTGAATCGTCCGTACATTGGTATTGAAGCTTATGGTCTAAATGAGGTACCGAGCTCTGAATGGAACAATACGCTAAACCTTCCTCAAGATGTAGAGGGTGGATTGTATATCCGCAGCATTCGACAAATGTCTCCAGCTGCTAAAGCAGGTCTCGAGCCATTGGATGTCATTACCTCTCTGGATGGAGAACCTGTGCGGGATATCATTGACTTGCGTAAATATCTGTACAATGAAAAAGATCCGGGGGATGAGATGGAAATCACGTATTACCGTGATGGTGAGCAAGCGACCACCACTCTGACACTAGGATCCCAAGAGTAATTCACAGAAAAAGAGTATCCTTCATTGGATACTCTTTTTCACGGTCAAAATTCGCTCTAGTTCTACAATATTCACCTTGATGTTATCCACAGGGTGTGAATAGTATTCTGGATAAGTGTCATATATGGTATCAGAAAATATGTTCGCCACCATATAGATTCAGTGATTGTGTATATGTGGATAATTTCCGTGGATAACCTGTTTATATTCAGGGGAAAGCTGTGAATATCAGAAAATTTACAAGGTTTGTGCATAAGTCTGTGGACAATTGTGGGTAACTATTCTCGTTAGTCTGAATTTTCCACATGTGTATAAATGCAAGCGGGTTTTGCACGCTGTTTCTTCTTGTTTTCCATTGTTCCATTCCATCAAAAATTGTCTAATGGTAACGACAAACGATAATTAATTAAGCGCTCTGTTTTTTCCTTTTCTGGATTTTGAATTTCCTTCGGTAATGCCAATTAAACGTATAAATCAATGGCGTCAAGATAGCGGTAGGCACCAACCATAACCAGATGCTGATGCTTGATATATTCAACAAACGTGGAGCACCAAAGACGGTGAAGGCTGTAAGAGTAGCAATGGAACAGCCAATCAAATTTCCGAAATGCTCAAAATACCAGTGCATTTTATTTTGCGGAGGGGTCAGCCAGTAATACAGTTGTCCTCCACCAAGTATGATTCCCAGGATGGGGAAGTATTGTAGCAATGGGAAGTCGTAGATCCAGCCGAACACCATAGTGATGGCTGACATTAGGATAAGCAGAGCTGAAATTCCAAGGTCGTATCCATTGCGGTGTTTCTCTGTACGCCGTTTAAAGCGCAGGACGCGGATTCCCATCCATGCCGTTGCTGCACTTAAAGTAGCGATGAAAAGCAGGAAAAAGGAAAAAGCTCGCGCTTCTGGTACCGTATAATCGAAAAAGATGCGATAGACTCCCATATACAAAGCTGTAGCTGCTACAGTGTACATGGCCGTAACGTAAATCCAGCCGACTTTTTTGTGGATGTTTCCTCCTTTTTTCGTTACAAGAGGGATCCAAAAAACGCCAAGGGCGCTGAATCCTGCGATTATATGGACGGTAAGCATGATTGAAAATAATAACATAGACACCGCTCCTTTCCTAACCTTCTCCTATATATACGCTCTTAAGAAGCTTCTCCCCTCCTTTTTTACTAGACGTTTACAAAAAAAGACCGGCTTGCGCCGGTCTTTTTAATGGAGTTGATCTTGTTTCCATGTATTCTTAATGATTTTAGTTAATGCGAGGATGGCAATTAAGTTTGGCAGCACCATAAGCGCGTTAAACGTGTCGGCCATTTGCCATACGAAATCAACTTGGACAAGCGAACCTGCCACAATGAAGATCAATACAATACCGCGATACAAAGGAACTCCTTTTTCACCAAATAAGAACTTCACGTTCACTTCTCCGAAATAAGCCCATCCGAGAATCGTAGTGAAGGCAAAGAATAAGAGGCAGATTGCGATAAACGGAATGCCGAACTCTCCCAGGCCGCGTGCAAATCCTTCCTGTGTAATTGCACTTCCTTGCAGGTCTGTCTGGTGGGCTTCTGTAATCAATATAACCATGGCTGTAAGCGTACAAATGATGACGGTGTCGATGAAAACACCGACCATAGCAACGAGTCCCTGATGGGATGGCCGTTTGACGTTTGCGATTGCATGCGCATGTGGAGTCGAACCCATGCCGGCTTCATTAGAAAAGAGGCCGCGTGCAATTCCGTAGCGAATCGCTTCTTTAATAGTAGCACCTAGGACACCACCACCGGCTGCTTCAGGACTGATCGCGGCTTGAACAATGAGTTGCAGTGTTGGAAGCACTTGGTCCCAAAAGTTCACCAGAATGATGAGACTTCCAATAATATAGAGCAAGGCCATAACCGGTACGACATTTCCAGCAAAGGACGAAATCCGTGTAATGCCCCCAAATAAGATGAGTCCAATGAAAAAGGCAACGGCGACTCCGAGACCAAGGTTAAGCATGAAGGAACTTGAACCCATCGCTTCGTTCATCGCGGTCGTAATCGCGTTGGATTGTACCATATTCCCGACAAATCCAAGGGCGATGATGATGGCAATAGCGAAGAATCCCGCGAGCCACTTGCTGCCAAGCCCGTCTCGGATGTAATACGCAGGGCCACCGTGGACCTGGTCTCCTTTTTTCACTTTATAAAGCTGAGCAAGAACGGCTTCTGCGAATATGGTTGCCATCCCGAAAAAGGAGCTGATCCACATCCAAAAAATCGCCCCGGGACCACCGGCTGCGATGGCGGTCGCGACACCAGCGAGGTTCCCTGTTCCCACTTGCGCAGAAATCGAAGTGGCAAGTGCCTTGAAGGAGTGAATCCCTTCTGTTTTTTCTTTTTTAAAAAGGGGAGCAAACGTCTGCTTGAATCCTTGTCCGAGGGAGCGGACCTGGATGAAGCGCAGTTGGAACGTCAGCCATACGCCTGTCCCAAGCAGGAAAATAAGCATAACTGGTCCCCATAAAAAGCTATTAATCTCTATGAATACGTTGGTAAGTTGTTCCATGGGTAAGATCCTTTCTTTCTTTAACATATGACCATGAAAAAGAGTATCTCACTTGCAAGCGTTTTAAGACAAGAGGAAATGTTATTTAGGAATTTACAGCATTATTTTAGTATTCGACAAAGCTATTTAGGAATTCGACACAATTATTTTAGAAATCCACAACGATATTTAAGTATCCGGAGTCACCGCTAATGCTTTCCAAATGCTGAGGAAGTTCCGTACAATAGTAAAAAAAGGAGGAGCATTTATGATTGATTTGCGAAGTGATACCGTGACTAAACCGACGCTGGCAATGCGCCAGGCGGCGTTTGAGGCAGAAGTCGGCGATGATGTGTACGAAGAAGATCCTACTGTGAAAAAGCTTGAAGACAAGGCGGCGGAAATGCTCGGGAAAGAGGCTGCTTTGTTTGTGACTAGTGGCACGCAGGGAAATCAGATTGCCGTTTTAACCCACTGCAACCCTGGGGATGAAGTGCTTCTGGAAGCGAACGCCCATCTTTTTCTATATGAAGGGGCATCGATGTCGGCACTCGCTGGCGTGCAGCCTCGGACGATTCAAGGGAGACGTGGGGTGATGGACCCTGAGGACGTGAAAGCAGCGATTCGGCCTGACGATATTCATTTTCCGGAAACGAGCTTGATCTGTCTCGAAAACACTCATAACAAAGCGGGTGGTGTTGTCGTGCCGCTTGAAAATATGCAGGCGATCTATGAAGTGGCTAGAGAAGCAGGGATTCCTGTCCACCTCGATGGGGCACGCTTGTTCAATGCTTCTGTTGCTTCAGGCACCTCGTTGCACCGGTACGCGGACCAGACCGATACGGTACAGGTGTGTTTGTCCAAAGGGTTGGGTGCACCGGTCGGCTCAATCATTGCTGGCTCCTATGACTTTATTCAAAGGGCGAGAAAGTGGAGAAAACGTCTCGGAGGCGGTTTGCGCCAAGTTGGCATGGTTGCTGCACCTGCATATGTGGCCTTAACCGAGATGGTCGACCGGTTAGCAGAGGATCACGCACATGCAAGGCAACTGGCCAATGGTCTTCGGCATGTGGAAGGTCTGAAAATCGAAAAGGTGGAAACGAATATCGTGCTCGTCCATGTGGATGGGCTAGGAGAGACCGCGGAATCCTTTTTACATAAGCTGAAGGAAGTTGGTATTCTGGCTGTGCCTTTTGGTCCCACTACGGTCAGGTTCGTTACGAATTATGATGTGAATGAAAGAGAGATTGACCAGGTGATCGATATGGTTATTTCTCATTATCAGTATTAGGGTTATCTTTTTGTGAATAGGGTATAGTTAGGCAATAAACCCAGGAGGTGGCTTTCATAGCGGACATCCGAGCAAATAAGGTCAGACGAGGTTCGTCGGTCAATGATGAAAAATTTGCTGAGATGTTGTACAAAGATTCATTTGTTGATGGTATTCCGCTGGATGAGCTTGGCAAGGATTTGAGAAGAATGAAACGATATAGAAAAGAATTGAATAAGCGAAAATAGCCAAACCCCCATGGATGCATCCATGGGGGCATTTATTATACAAGTTCAGGTAACTGTTTCGGTTCCTGGGACTGTGCTTCGAGACCCGCTTTGTTCAGGAAGTTCCAAGGCTGATTGAAGTGCGGTTGGAAAAAGAAATCCGTGTAAGCCAATTCATCGATCGTCATCCCCGTTTGGATGCACACGCTCATCGTGTTGATGGATTGGGTCACGTCCGCTTTGGAAATGACTTGCGCACCAAGAATGCGGCGGGTATCTGGGTTGATCGTCACTTTCAGCATGACTTTTTCTGCTGTCGGCATAAAGCCTGGACGATGAGTATCTTCAATTGTGATACTTTTCACATGGATGTCTAAAAGTTGAGCTGAAGTCTCCGTTAGTCCAGTAGAAGCCATGTTCAGGTCGAAAATGTGAAGACCTGATGTGCCTTGGGTTCCGACATGTTTCATCGTCGGCTCCATCAAATTGCGAGCAGCTAATGTTCCCATACGAACAGCATTCGTCGCAAGTGGAATATACAAATGTCCGCCCGTTGGGTTGTAAGGAACGGCACAACAGTCGCCGGCTGCAAAAATATCAGGGTCACTCGTTTGCATATATTCATTGACTTTGATGGCGCCGTTGCTGAGCATCTCGATTTTTCCTTTTAAAAGATCCGTGTTTGGACGGAAACCGACGCAAAGGATGACAAGGTCTGTTTCGTAGGTCTCCTTATTTGTTGTGACGGTAGAAACGGAGCCGTTGGTTCCCTCAAAACGCTGGACCGTTTCGTTCAATGCAAGCTCAATGCCACGTGATTTGAAATCGTCTTCAACCATAGTGGTGAACTCTTCATCTAAATATTTGTTTAAAATTCGATCTGCCCCATCAATGAGTGTGACGTCTTTGCCTGCTTTTTCGAAAGCTTCTACAAGCTCGACACCAATATAGCCAGCGCCTACGACAGTCACCTTTTGCGCATCCTTTGCTCGCTCAATGATTGTGTTTGCTTGGTGGTAGTTTTTAGCAAGCAGGATGTTATCAAGTCCGATGCCTTCTATAGGAGGGGTGACTGGCCAGGAACCTGTCGTCATCACAAGTTTATCGTATGTGTCGTAGACTTTTTCACCTGTGACAAGGTTTGTGGCTTCAATCGTTCTTCTGACTGTATCGATCTGTTCCACGTCATGCTGCATCTTCATCGTCACACCAAGGTTTTGTAATTCTTCGGGGGAGGAATAAAACAACCCTTGCGGATCCTCGACGACTCCACCAACATATAACGCTAACCCACAAGATAAAAAGGATACATTGTCATTTCTTTCATAAACCGTAATGTCTGCTTCAGGGTACAGTTTCGCCATATTCGTAACCGCAGCGGTACCTGCGTGTGTGCTTCCAATAACAGCAATTTTCATGGTGAATCCTCCTTGAATATACATGTGAAATATTTCACATGTTGAATATGGTTCTATTATAAAACGGTCCATTTCGAAAAACAACCCTTTTGCTCAATGTTTCACATAATAATTTTCCTTATTATGTGTGACCAGGTCATACATATTTTGGAAAGTTTATAGATGCAGTGTTAATGGTTTGTGAGGTTTGTATTAATTTTGCGGGTAGTTGAAGGATATTCATACCCGGCATGGAAAAGGTAGGCGAAGGTCTAATTTCTATAAAGGGAGTGCTTCATTTGAAAAGGATGTTCGTTTTTGTTTTTAGTCTTGTCTTTATTTTATCTGCTCATGGTGTTCAGGCTGCTGGAACGATAACCGTAGGCGATGCTTTGTACACCCCGAATGGAACAGATGTATCTGTAGAAGGGTATATTGTGGGGGTTCCTGTAAACATTGATACGGTTGAACAGAGCAATTTCACGAGTAATTATGCTTTAGCGTTGGCGGATGATGCATCCGAAACTAAGGTGGACAACATGATTTTTGTGAAGTTGGATTCGGAGTATCGTAGTCAATACGGCCTGCAAAACAATCCTGGATTGATGGGTACGAAAATCAGGGTGGATGGTACGAGGGATGATTATTTCTCGCATCAGGGCATTGAATACGTAACTTTGATCTCCAAAGTTTCTGGGGATGATGGCGGAGGCGACAATGGAGGTACATACACAGGCAGCTACTATCAAGCGGCCGAAGGTTTGACAGGATATGCACTTAAACAATCGCTTCATGAGATCATTGATGACCATACCGAGCTTTCTTATTCCAACGTGTGGGATGCCCTGCGTCATACAGATGAAGATCCATCAAACCCGGACAATGTACTGCTTTTATACTCCGGAAAGTCCTACAGCAAGTATGACAACGGTGGGTATGTCGATGACTGGAACCGTGAGCACGTCTGGGCGAAGTCACATGGAGATTTCGGGACGTCAATGGGAGCAGGGACAGATATCCATCACCTCCGCCCAACGGATGTAACCGTTAATTCAGCTCGCGGTAATCTGGACTTTGATGAAGGAGGATCTGCTTTTTACGAAGCGCCGGGCACGTATTATGATGGTGATTCCTGGGAGCCTCGTGACGAGGTAAAAGGGGACGTCGCACGAATGATATTTTATATGGCCGTCCGTTATGAGGGAGATCAGGGGGAATTGGATCTGGAAATTGCCGATTATGTAGGGACGAGCGGTCCATACTTAGGAAAGCTATCCATATTGAAGGAATGGCATGCGCAGGATCCTGTCGACGCCTTTGAACAAAACCGAAATGAAGTCATCTTTAAGGATTATCAGGGGAATCGTAATCCTTTCATTGATCATCCGGAATACGTTGAACAGATCTGGTAAATGGATAAAGGAAAGAACCGGACCACAATTCAGGTCCGGTTTTTTGGTGCTTTAATTACCAATATCTGTATGACCTGGTACAACAATATTTGGATATGTTATTCCACCGATGCAGGAGTTTGGTTTTTGGGTGTGGTAGTTTATAGGGTATGAGAATTTTCAGGAGGGGATTGGATGGCGAGGGATGTTCGGTTCAAGGTGGATGGACAGCGGTTCAACTATCGAGCGGCTGGTATATTAATAGAAAACGATCATGTGCTTCTACATAAACAGGTGAATGACACGTATTGGGCGCTTCCGGGTGGAGGCATTGAACTCGGGGAAGCGTCGGAAGATACAATCGTTCGGGAAATGGAAGAGGAGCTTGGCTATGCTGTTGTGGTAGAACGTACGGTATGGATGGCGGAGACGTTCTTTGAACACCGCGGGGATGATATGCATGAGGTGGCTTTTTACTACTTATTAAACACAGAAGAAGCGATATTCAGAGAAGGACCTTTCTATGGACTTGAAGGGGAGCGGTTGATCTATCAATGGATCCCGCTAGCAGACTTGAAAGAAATTGAAGTACGACCGCCATTTCTCGGAAAAGCATTAAGGAATGTTCCATGTGAAACATCGCATCTCGTTGTGAAAGGATAAGGGAGTTCTAGTCACTCATATAAGCTCGTACAATGGTACGAGTCCTATTTTTCGGAGGTGGGGAAGTGAAGAAGAAGTTCGTCACTTGGACGCTCGTGTTGTATGTCATTTATGGTCTTTTGCTAGGCCTTTATTTTTTCCAGTGGACCGATGTCGGTGTTCCACCAGCCTATGAAGGAACTGCTGCGGATCCTGCGACATTCATGACAGAAAAGGAGCTTGAGCTTAGTCAGGAGTATTCGAGGTATCAGAACTTTTTATCTTTTCTCGGAGAGCCACTTGAGTGGATGATTTATCTTGGTGTGATGATTTTCGGTGCCTCGGTGGTTTTTCGAAATTTTGGCAAGCAGATTTCCCGTTTCCGCGTCATTCAAATCCCGATCTTTGTTTTACTCCTGCAGACGTTGACAACGATTCTATTGTTCCCACTGGATTACGCCAGACGATGGTTGTCTGTGGAATATGGCATTTCCACACAAAGCTTTTCCAGTTGGATGCGCGATGAGCTGATCGGATTTTGGATCGGATTCATCATTATGGCCCTGCTCATCACAGTCCTTTACTTCCTTATGAAAAAGTTTGAAAAGCGCTGGTGGTTGATCGCCTGGGTGCTCATGATCCCGTTTTTATTTTTTATGATGTACTTACAGCCGGTCGTCATTGATCCGCTTTACAATGATTTTACTGAGCTTCAAGATAAGCAGCTTGAAGAGAAAATCCTCACGCTGGCGGATGAAGCAGATGTTCCAGCTGATCGGGTGTATGAAGTAAATATGTCTGAGAAGACGAACAGTATGAATGCTTACGTGAACGGAATTGGTTCGAATTTGCGAATTGTGCTTTGGGACACGACACTGAATCGTCTTCAGGAAAATGAAGTGTTGTTTATTATGGCGCATGAAATCGGCCATTATGTCATGAATCACTTGTATTGGAATCTCGCCGGTGTCATTGTCGCGACGTTCTTTGGCCTTTATTTCACCTATCATTTATTGCGATACGCGACGCGCAGATGGGGAGAAAGGCTTGGGTTTACGAGGGTATCAGATATTTCTAGTTTACCTATGTTCTTCCTTATCCTTACCCTCCTTTCGTTCTTATTCAGTCCAGTGGAGCTTGCTATTTCAAGAAATGCCGAAACGGATGCGGATCAGTACGCAATTGAAATGACCCGCGATCCGGATGCGGCGATCGGTTCGTTCCAGGAGCTTACCGTGAACGGTTTGAGCGATGTGCACCCACCTGCGCTCGTCAAATATTTACGCTACGGACACCCTACCATGATGGAACGCATTCATATGCTTGAAACTTATCAAGGCATTGATGTGAAAGAAGAGTGATGAACTTACAATATATGCCACACCAGGTCATCCAGAATATGGATGACCTGGTGTGGCATTTTTTAGGTTGTATCTAGTATGTGCACGGGGATTCTGATAGACTCTTAATAAATGAGTTTGTAAACGTTATCATGTTAAATAGGAAGAAAAAGGAGGGTCTGGGATGCTTTCTATGCTTGAAGATTACCGGAATCAAGTGCTTGAGACGTTGTTTGGAAATGTGGAACATTGTATTGTCGTTGTTGATCGTGAAGGATGCATTTCTTATATGAATGAAAGCTACTGCCGGTTCATTGATGTCGATCAATCAACGGTGAAAGGAAAGCATGTAACGGACGTCATTGAAAATACGCGCATGCATATCGTGGCGGATACTGGAGAAGAAGAAATGGCTGACCTTCAGCAGATCCGTGGCGATTATATGATTGCTCATCGCATTCCACTTTGGGAAAACGGTGAGGTGATCGGTGCCCTCGGTATGGTTCTTTTCCGTGATACGGATGAATGGAAAATTATGAACACACATATTAAAGATCTGCTTCTTGAGCTTGAAACCTACCGTAATCAAATGCAGCAGCAAAACGGGGCCAAATACTCCTTGCATGACATCATTACAAGCTCTCCTGACGTTTTACAGTTAAAAGAAAAGATTCGTAAAACGGCACACAGCGATGTTTCTGTTCTTTTGCGAGGAGAGAGTGGAACAGGGAAAGAGCTTTTCGCTCACAGCATCCATCACCTCAGCGAGCGGAGCACAAAGCCTTTTGTGAAAGTGAACTGTGCGGCTATCCCGGAGGATCTCATCGAAGCAGAGCTGTTCGGCTATCAGGACGGGGCGTTCACGGGTGCGAAAAAAGGTGGCAAGCCTGGAAAATTCCAGCTCGCCCATGGCGGGACGCTTTTTCTGGATGAAATTGGGGACATGCCTTTAAGAGCTCAGGTGAAAATTTTGCGCGCTCTCCAGGAAGGAGAAATTGAAGCGGTGGGAGCGGTTCAGCCACAGGAAGTAGATGTCCGTATCATCGCTGCGACCAATCAGTCGCTGGAAGAAATGATTCAGGAGCAGCGCTTCCGTGAGGACCTTTTTTACAGGATCAATGTCGTCCAGATTGATATCCCTCCCCTCCGTACGAGACGAGGGGACATTAAAATCCTTTCCAAATATTTATTGCAGAAAATATCTGATCGTACAGGCAAACGCGTGGAAGAGTTTTCGAAAGCGGTCGAGGACGTCTTTTACAAATACCATTGGCCGGGCAATGTCCGTGAGCTTGAAAACGTCATCGAGTCAGCGGTGCATATGACCGACAGAGAAGCGGTTCAATATGAAGACCTTCCTGCCCATCTTCAAAAAGAATCTGCTCCTTCTCACGAGGCGGAAACGCTGAAACAAATAGTCGAAGAGACCGAGAAACAAGCGATTCAAAAAGTGTTGAAGGAAACAGATGGGGATAAAAGTTTGGCTGCAAAACGGCTGGGCATTGGAAAATCATCTTTATACGACAAAGTAAAGAAATACAGTCTCTAACCATTCCAGAAATCAGGAATCTATTCCGGAATTCTGGAATGGTTCTTTTTATGCGCTTATGTAAGGGTTTTCATTAAATGCGCGCGCCTTATTCCAGAAATCCGTAAAAAAGATTTCACAAAAGATTCAAAATCCTTGATGCATCAATACCGTAAAGTTGGCATGAAACTTGCATGTAAATAAGTGAAGGGAGTGTGAAGACTCATGAAACAAATTTATTCATCATTTCATGAAGCTGTGAAAGATATAAAGGATCATTCAACAATTATGGTAGGAGGATTCGGGCTCGTCGGAATACCGGAGAACTTGATTCTTGCCCTTGTCGAATCGAACGTGAAGCATTTGACGGTCATCTCCAACAACTGCGGTGTCGATGATTGGGGACTCGGACTACTTTTGAAAAATAAACAGATTGATAAAATGATAGGCTCGTACGTCGGAGAAAACAAGGAATTCGAACGTCAGGTACTCGCGGGTGAGCTTGAAGTCGAACTTACGCCTCAAGGAACGTTAGCTGAGAAAATCCGTGCAGGTGGAGCGGGAATCCCGGCCTTTTACACACCAGCGGGAGTTGGTACTCCAATCGCGGAAGGGAAAGAGGTACGTACATTTAACGGTAAGGAATACCTTTTACAAGAAGGATTGACGGCAGACTTCAGTCTTGTTCGTGCCTTTAGAGGAGACCGTCACGGAAATCTCGTGTACAACAAAACCGCTCGCAACTTCAACCCGATGATGGCGGCAGCTGGTGCTGTGACGATTGCAGAAGTCGAAGAACTTGTCGAACCGGGTGAACTGGAAGCCGATGCGATTCATACGCCAGGCATTTATGTACAAGGACTGATTGAAGGCCAGCAGGAGAAGCGCATTGAACGTTATACGGTAAAAGCAGAAGCATAAATAGGAGGTAGATGAACAATGGCAGTACAAAAAGACAAAGCGGCAATCCGCGAAATGATTGCCAGACGAGCAGAGCAGGAAATTGAAAGCGGTTACTATGTAAACCTTGGAATCGGCATGCCGACCATGGTCGCGAACTACATCCAGCCGGATAAAGAAGTCGTGCTTCAATCGGAAAACGGCCTCTTGGGTATCGGCCGCTCGCCTTATGAGCATGAAGTCGATCCGGATTTAATCAATGCCGGAAAAGAAACGGTGACGGCGTCTGTCGGTGCTGCTTACTGCGACAGTGCGGAATCGTTTGCCATGATCCGCGGGGAACACCTTGACTTAGCCATTTTAGGCGGGATGGAAGTCGCAGAAAACGGAGACCTTGCCAACTGGATGATCCCAGGAAAAATGATTAAAGGCATGGGTGGTGCGATGGACATCGTACACGGTTCAAAAAAGGTCGTCATTATCATGGATCATGTTAACAAACACGGCGATCCGAAGATCTTAAAGGAATGCAAACTGCCACTTACAGGAAAAGGCGTCGTCGACCGCATCATTACTGATCGTGCTGTCATCGACGTAACGGACGAAGGATTGAAGCTCGTTGAAATAGCTGAAGGATGGTCGGTAGACGAAATCAAAGAACAAACAGAAGCAGAACTTATCATCAGTGACGAACTTTTAAAAATGCCATCCAGCAAATAAGGAGGAACACCCATGGTTGAAAATAAAGTGGTATTCATTACAGGTGCAGCGAGCGGAATCGGCTATGAAATCGGCACCGAATTCGCCCGCAACGGAGCAAAAGTAGCGCTCAGCGATATTAACGAAGAAAAAGTGAAAGAAGCAGCGGATCGCTTAAATCAGGAAGGTTTCCAGGCAATCGGACTGGTCTGTGACGTGACGAAAGAAGAACAGATTCAGGGTGCGATCGATGAAACGGTAGAAAAATTCGGCCGTCTTGATGTACTCGTCAACAATGCCGGATTGCAGCACGTTGCATCCATTGAGGACTTTCCAACAGCAAAGTTCGAATTGATCACGAAAATCATGTTGGTTGCCCCGTTCATGGCAACGAAACATGCTTTCCCGATTATGAAGAAACAAGGATTCGGCCGCATTATCAACATGGCGTCCATCAACGGTCTGATCGGATTCGCTGGAAAATCTGCCTATAACAGTGCGAAACACGGGGTGATCGGTCTTACGAAAGTGACAGCTCTTGAAGGTGCAGAAGACGGAATTACCGTCAATGCGGTCTGCCCAGGTTACGTCGACACGCCACTTGTGCGCAATCAGCTGGAGGATCTGGCTAAAAACCGTGGCGTTTCTTTAGAAAAAGCGCTGGAAGAAGTCATTTATCCGCTTGTTCCACAAAAACGTCTTTTGTCCGTTCAGGAAATTGCGGATTACACGTTGTTCCTTGCAAGCAATAAGGCTAAAGGGGTCACAGGTCAAGCAGTCGTCATTGATGGCGGTTATACGACTCAATAAACGAAAGGGGATTTTCACATGAAACCAGTTTATATCGTAGAAGGGGCCCGCACCCCATTTGGCACGTTCGGAGGTTCCCTGAAAGACGTCGACCCGACCGATTTAGGGGTAACAGCAAGTAAAGAAGCATTGAAACGAAGCGGTATTTCCGCAGAACATATCGATCTCACCATCATGGGGAATGTCATCCATTCTTCGCAAAATGCACCTTACTTAGCGCGCCACATTTCCTTGAAAACAGGCGTGCCGCACACAAGCCCGGCTCTCGCGGTCAACCGTTTGTGTGGATCTGGCATGCAATCCGTCATATCGGCAGCCCAGTCCATTCAGCTTGGGGAAGGGGAAACGGCTTTAGCTGGTGGTGTGGAAAGCATGAGCCTTGCCCCTCACGCGATGCGCGGCAGCCGTTTTGGCACCAAGCTCGGTACACCGAAAGTTGACGACATGCTCTGGGCCGCCTTGACGGATGAGTATATCGGAGCGGGTATGGGTGTAACCGGTGAAAACCTTGCGGAGAAGTATGAAATTTCAAGAGAACAACAGGATGAGTATGCGACACGCAGCCACAAGCTTGCAGCGGAAGCTCGTTCCACTGGAAAATTTGCAGATGAAATCGTCCCTGTTGAAATTAAGACACGTAAAGGCACAAAGGTAGTCGATCAAGATGAGCATATTCGTGAAGACACGAACCCTGAATCCTTATCCAAGCTGAAGCCTGCCTTCAAAAAGGACGGCACGGTGACAGGCGGGAACGCGAGTGGAATTAATGACGGAGCGGGTGCTGTTGTTTTAGCAAGCGAAAATTATGTGAGCGATCACAATGTTCAGCCGGTTGCTAAGATCCTTTCGTGGTCCGTTGCCGGCGTTGAGCCTGAATACATGGGTATCGGTCCTGCACCAGCGATTCGTCAGGCATTGGAAAAAGCAGAGCTTTCACTTGATGATATGGACCTCATCGAAGTGAACGAAGCGTTTGCATCTCAATACCTTGCCGTTGAAAAAGAACTGGGTCTCAACCGTGACAAAGTGAACGTCAACGGGGGAGCGATTGCCCTCGGTCATCCGATCGGCGTAAGCGGCACGCGTGTATTGTACACGATGATCAAGGAACTTAAACGAAGAGGTGGACGTTACGGCGTCGCATCGTTATGCATCGGCGGCGGTCAAGGCATCGCCATGGTCGTCGAGACTCAATAAACATAAGGAGGAAAAACCATGCTCGGAATTTTTCTCGGACTTGCCGTATTGATGGCCCTCGCCTACTTAGGCTGGTCAATCATTTGGGTGGCGCCCATCGCAGCTGGTGTCGTCGCCCTCACCGGCGGTCTTGATCTACTCGAAGCTTATAAAGATACATACATGGGCGGATTCGTCGCCTTCGCTAAAGACTGGTTCCCGGTCTTTATGCTCGGAGCCATTTTCGGAAAACTGATGGAAGACACAGGGATGGCCCGATCCGTCGCGGTCGCTTTTACAAAATTGATTGGTACACAGCGTGCGATTTTAGGGGTGCTCGTATCTGCCGCAGTTCTGACGTACGGTGGAGTCAGCCTGTTCGTTGTTGTTTTCGCAGTCTATCCATTGGCATTATCCCTGTTCCGTGAAGCGAACATCAGTCGAAAGCTAATTCCTGCTACTGTCGCATTAGGAGCGTTTACGTTTACGATGACAGCTCTTCCGGGTTCACCGCAAATTCAGAACCTGATCCCGATGGAATACTTCCAGACGGATGCCATGGCAGCCCCTGTCATGGGTATAATCGCGGGGATCATCATGGGTGGTGGAGGTTACTTTTACCTGAGGTGGCGTGAGAAGAAACTTGTCGCTCAAGGAGAGGTTTTCACTGAACCGAAAGAAAAGAAAGAAATAGATCAACCTGATGAAACACCGAACTTCTTCTTGTCCCTTTTGCCATTATTAACGGTTCTTCTTACATTGAATCTATTAGACTGGGACGTTGTCACGGCATTGATTTCGGGAATCGTACTCATCATGCTCCTGAATGTAACAATGTACAAGAAGTTCATCCCATCCATGAACAGTGGAGCGGGCGGTTCTGTCATTGCCATCATCAACACGAGTGCCGCGGTCGGCTTCGGTACGGTTGTACGTGAAGTGCCTGGCTTTGCCAACCTGACACAATTGCTGATGGGCATCAAAGGAAACCCATTGATCTCAGAAGCAATCGCTGTTAACGTGCTCGCAGGTGCAACCGGTTCCGCATCAGGCGGAATGGGAATCGCGCTTGAAGCTTTGGGATCCAAGTACTATGAGATTGCCATGAACACAGGCATCAGCCCGGAAGCCTTCCACCGTGTCGCTTCCTTATCCTCCGGCGGTCTCGATGCGCTCCCGCACAACGGAGCGGTTTTGACACTGTTTGCGATTACAGGAATGACGCACAAAGACAGCTATAAAGATATCTTTGTCGTTGCTGTCCTAATTCCGGTGATCTCTGTTGCTTTCGTTATTTTATTAAACACGATTGGAATTCTATAAGAGTCAAACAACCATTATTTAACAGACCAGGTCATCCATATATTGGATGACCTGGTCTGTTTGATATAAAAAAAGAACCCAGCAAAACCCGGGTTCCTTTGTAATGCGGCCTATTTCTTTCTGTTGAACGTCTTATCTTTGATGGATTTAAACGCTTTGGAAGAATTGTCCACAGTCTTTCCAATGACATCTGAGCCTTTCTCAGAGGCTTTCTTAACGATATTACCGGAAGAATCCACCGTTTTTCCAATCAATCCACCTTCACCCGTAATCGACTTAATGATCTTGCCAGAAGTGTCGACCGTATTATGAATGAAGTCATTGGCTTCTTTGGATACCCCTTTTACAAACCCATCATCTTTCTTCTTTGCCTGCTCATTTTCCCTAGAGTCGTTGTTCTTTTTGAATTCACTCATGCAGTCATCTCCTCTTTAGGAATTAATGGCTTACAATCCATGTCTATGTTGATCATGGACACTTATGAATAATTCCCATTTTATGTATGACCTGGTACGTCTAATTATGGAAATCCCTTCGTGGTACACTAGAGACAAATAAGCTTGACGGAGGAATATGGCATGAAGATATCGATCATTAGTGTTGGGAAGTTGAAGGAGAAATATTTGAAGCAGGGAATCGCAGAATATGTGAAACGACTAGGTCCCTATGCAAAAGTAGATGTCATTGAGGTCCCAGACGAAAAAGCACCAGAAAACTTAAGTGAAGCGCAAATGGTGGAAGTGAAACAAAAAGAAGGAGAACGCATTCTTTCAAAGATCTCGCAGGATACATATGTCATTACATTAGAAATTAAAGGCAAGCAGCTCACATCCGAGAAGCTGGCGAAGAAAATGGATGAGCTTGCTACGTACGGGAAGAGTAAAGTAGCGTTTGTGATTGGAGGTTCGCTTGGGTTGAGTAATGAGGTCCTGGAGCGAAGTGATTATGGGTTGTCGTTTTCGAACATGACGTTTCCGCACCAGTTGATGCGGTTGATGCTGGTTGAGCAGGTGTATCGTGCATTTAAGATTATCCGAAACGAGCCATATCATAAGTAGTAGTGAAACGAAGAATGGCTAAAAAATTATTATATTCAAGCGGATTTGCTGATAACAATGATTAATTAGAAAGGTTCACGAAATGATTAAGTGCGTTAATACTTGAGTATGTATTTATTATTCTCTTATAAGTGATATTATCCTAGAAGAACGAGAAAAACTTTCATGGAATTATCGACAAAAGTATATAATATATAGAAACTCTTAATACATTTAATATGTCAATTCAAGCTGAAATAAACAGAAAATTAATAGTTTTTCTCTCTAGAAAGTTATTACGCGAAAAGCTTGTAGAATCCTGTAAAACGATAAACCTAACTAATGACAGACTGTTCTGATATATTTGGAATGTACCAAATATAAAGGAGTGGTAGGATTGTTAAAAGCTCTATCAAAGATAGGTTTAGCTCTGGGACTTGCTGGAGGTGTAGCTGTTGCAGGATTCCAAATGAATGAAGGTCCTGCAACTAAGGAAACTAGCAGTGAATATGGTTTGAGTCCAGCTCATTACGTGGGGGCATCGCCAGATTTAGTAGAGAAGGCGAAAGAATTAGGGGTGGATGTTTCAAAAGCGGATCCCGCTGAAAAAATTGCAAATGCTGGAGCGAAATTTCAGCAGGCTGGTGACAATCATGTTGCCTACAATCAAACGACAGGTGATGTACCGGTACTAGTTTTATTAGCCAAGTACAAAGATGGTGATGAGCCGATTGGTGATATGGAAGGTCAAATTCCAGCTGGATACTACGAGGATTTAATTTTTGGAGATGAGTATAACCCTTATGAATTAGATGTATTTAAGCAATATGATGGAGAAGATGTTCCAAAAGACCGTACAATGCAAAACGTTTATAAAGAATCTAGCAATGGGGCAGTTAACCTCGTTCGAAAAGAAAACACTGACTTTGCCTGGGTTGAATTACCGAAAGGCGCTTCCTATTATTTAGATCAGGAAGGAACATATGCTGAGAATGGTACATACGTACTTGGAAATGCTAACGGTGATGCCCATACGGGTGAATTTATCCGTGATTTACTAAAAGCTGCCGATGATCAAGTGGATTTCTCCAAATATGCGGAAGATGGAGAAGTGCCAAACATTTTCGTCATTCATGAAGGAACGGGTGCTGAATTCAGCCGGGACCCTGCCCAGTTCTGGTCTCATAAATGGAACGTGTTAAGCGCCTTATACTTTGGAAAATATTATGAAACAGGAGTAACTGCTGAGAAGTATGAGGGATTATCTCAGGGTGAGTGGATTAATAAGACTGTCGCAAACGATATGACCTATGATGGGGTTATAGTAAATAACTACAACATTCAGCCAGGGATTGGTGGAAATGTTGCTGGTTATGACTTTGTGAATGGTGGTTATGATGAAGCGTTAAAACAAGGTCCATACCCGGCACAAACAGGTGTGTACGCCCACGAATTCGGTCACGCTTTAGGCTTGCCGGATTTCTATGATACCGCTTACTCTTCTGAAGGTGTCGGAAACTACTCTATGATGGCAGGTGGATCTTGGATGCGCTATCCAAATGCTCCCCAATTCTCTGGAAACTCTCCTACTCACTTTGATCCTTTTTCGAAAATTTTCTTAGGATGGGCAAATCCGATTGCTGTAACAGCTGAAAATGGCGTGAAGGAGATAACGTTACCTTCTATAGATAAAGCTGAAGCTGATAATGGCATCGTGAAGATGGAAGTACCAGGGTCAAATGGTACAGAGTACTTCTTATTCGAAAATGTTCAACAAAGTGGATTTAACAAAGGACTAATCCGTCAAGGAGAGGAGTCTCACGGATTAGTCGCATGGCATGTTGATGAGAACATTATTGAATTGTATCAATCAACTGGCTTCCGTCCGAATAATGTTGAGAATTGGATGAACAAGCGATTCCAGTATAATCAATCAGCTGTAGCGACTGATGGTACAGAGGTAACGCATTATGGTCTGTCTGTTCTTCAGGCTGATGGAAAATATGACTTAGAGAAAAATGTGAACCGTGGAGATGCCGGTGACTTCTTTAAGACAGGTTCTAAATTAAAACCAAACTCTTCAAATGTTCATACTGGGTCATACTATTTCTGGAAAGGCTATGGATCTACTCCAGCTGATTCAGGAATTCACGTAACAGATATCGTGGAAAACAAAGACGGTTCAATTTCTGCAAAATTCTACTACAGTACAAATGAAGGAAAGAAAAAATAAATAATCCAACCAAATTCTGAGTCTAGCAAATGCTAGACTCAGAATTTTTAATTAGTCTTATAAATTTAAGGGTCTTATTCAAAGAAGCTTTCATATTATCATAAACTGTAAAACAAAAGTTTAAGTGGGGATAGAAAATCTTCTATCCCCACTTAAACGATAATGATATATCTTATGGAAAGTGAAGGTTAGGAGCTAACTTTCTCTTCCTTACGCTTGTTTATTTCACTAGGCCTTAACCAACGAACATTTTCTGTGTTCGATCTATACTGCTGGAGAGTTTTTTTCACTTCTTGGATGTGCTGTGTCATCGTCATAGCTGTCATGTCCAGTTCCATCATAGTAGCTTGCTGTTCCATAATTTTTTCTGAAGATCCTTCGGTGTGTGCAGAAAGTTGAACGGTCAATTCATGAATGGCATTAAATTTATTCTGCGTTGCCTGTTTTTCTTCCAAGACTTCATCGGAAAGGGCTTGAACTTGAGTCGATTGATGATAGAGGATTGAAATATTACCCAACACCTCGTCAAAGATCTGGGTCATTTCTTCTGCTTTTTCTTTCCCCACATATAATGTTATGGTTTCGGTTTGATACGACTGCTTTTGCTCTGCAATGCTGTGATTGACATGACTGATTACCGTCTCAATATCGCTTGCACTCTCTTTCACCTGGGCGGAAAGCTTTCGTATTTCATCAGCGACCACGCCAAATCCTCTCCCATGCTCACCAGCTCGAGCGGCCTCGATGGATGCATTCAAAGCTAGTAGGTTGGTTTGGTTTGAAATATATTCAATGGATCCGAGAGCCTCTGTGACCTTTTTCATTTGAGAAAGTAGTCTCTCATTAAAATTTCCAAACTGCTCTGTGGCGTGAAGGATTTCTGAGAAGACAGCATTGAATTCATCGACTTTTTCTTTCCCGCTGGTCGAGAGGTTGCGTACGGTTTTAGAGGTCTCCGCAGATGTCTTGATCGTGTTTCCTAAAGAGTCAATCATACCCTGGATGGTTTCCATTTGTTTTTGAAAATCGTTGAGATGATCTTGTTCGGTTTGAATGTTCTCTACCATTGTCATTAGTTGTTGGTTGACTTGTTCGGATGTTTCCGAAGACTGTTGGTTCATTGTATTCAAATGTTCACTGTGAGCTTCTATATGTCTCAACTCTTCCAATGAAGCAGTGATCGACTGATGGTCCACTGTTGGCAAAGCTTCTGCCTGAATATCTTCGACATGGCTCTCTTTTTTTCTTCTCATCTCTAACCAATAGGAGGATGCGATAAGGGTACTGATTATCAAGAATCCTACGCCACTTAACAGGGGCGACAAGAAAAAAGGCATAGAGAAACTCCCAACTCCATACACGAAGATGACCATTGCGTGAAACCATGGGGATTGGATCGTATTCTTTTTCATGCGGCTAGATTCTTCCTTCCTGGTTGGATGATGCGTTGTAAACGTAAAGAGAAAGGGAGCCCAATAGAATAGACCATGGCAACTTTTATTAAATTAAAAGGAAGAATAACGAAAAGAACGGCTGTCGTAAAGTCTGTGGCCATTGGGTTGAACTGGGTGAACCCTTCTACATATTGTGCTTCACTGATTCCCATGAGATTCATGATCGAAGGCAGGATAAAGTAGTAATTCAAGAGATACATAGATGTTATAAAAAGAAGCACAGATAAGATGTAACTGCTTATATGGATCTTTTTTCTAAAGTGGTAAAATGCCCCAATTAATCCTACCATTAAAGACCCTGATAAAAAGTTGGCGATTTGCCCTACGGGTAACCCAACGTAGCTGCCATGGGATATGTAGTCCACGATGTTTTTTAAGAACTGAATGAGAATCCCTGCTACAGGTCCGAGTGTGATCGCTCCGACTAAGGCTGGAATATCACTCACATCCAAAGTGAGAAAGGGAGGGAAGAATGGGACGGGAAACTTGATGTAATAAAGTAAAACACTGATGGCAGACAAAATACCGATGGTTGTCATACGTTGTAATTTGGACGGTGTGGTCATGTGGGTGTTCATCTCCTTAAATAAAATAAAGAGGAGAGATGCCTTCCCCCCTCCAGGAATTTTCAAGCAAGTTCTGTGATGGGCTTCGTATGTTTCTCCAATAAGCTGGACGCATGGTTAATGACTTTGGGGCTGGAAGATTTAGCGCCTCTAAAATTACGTCCTTCCTCTACTTCGTGGACTCCAAATCCATCCAAATCATAAGCAACCATCATGGATTTAAAGTTTGGAGCGTCAATGACGAGAAACCATTCTCTGACTAATTCACTGTTTGGTGGTAGGGCAATGTAATGGATGCCGTCATTTGGATCGACAGGTGCATCCTCTTCGCCAAATATGTACACATTGGAGTATTCGGTCATCGCCTGGAAGCGTTCAATCACATTT
Organism: Halobacillus faecis; assembly: GCF_007991335.1. Classification (GTDB taxonomy): domain Bacteria; phylum Bacillota; class Bacilli; order Bacillales; family Halobacillaceae; genus Halobacillus; species Halobacillus faecis. The sequence goes on from NZ_BJYD01000012.1 coordinate 120,940, forward strand.
TTAGCCCGAGAAAACTTTTGAAATCCGGCGTAAACATTCCCTTTTAACTTTTTCATCAAGACCATGTTTTCCATCATCAAGCACATGTACTCCAGCTGGGGAACTTTAGATTCGAATTTAATTGAGCTCGCTTGCATCCGGGAAAGGTGTGCATTTCCAAGGTTCTGCGTTTCCCCTTCTACAGCTCCAAAGCATTCATTGAATAAAGATAGCTCTTTAATGTTCATATGATTATCCTCCTGGTAAAAATGTTTTATTTTATCCTTAATCCCAAATGGATCAGATATAAAAAATAGGACTTCTGATGGATAACTTATACCCTGTAAAACCCTAGGTAAACGTTATTTTGGAATAATTATTTTTTTAAGTGGGTAGGTGATATCCCAAAGAGTCGGTATTAGCCGCGTAAGATAGCCTTGTAGCGATCATAAAATTGGGAAGGCGCATCCATTCTTACGTATATTGATTAATAAAGGAGTGATACCTTATGGATGGAAAAGATGCTACAAGTATCTTCAAACGTTTCCTGCCTCCCACAGCCACCATGGCTCATCTTGCAATACCCAGCCCCAAGCCGGCCGTATTAAGCACTGATCATGATGGGGATGGAGTCCTGGAGATCGCAGGCATCTACTATTGGCGCGGTGAAAACTATCTGATGATTTTGAAGCAAGAACCGAATGGATGGTACGTCGCTGACACGAAAAAAGGTAAAGGGTATGGCATCAAGTCCTTAGGGGCGGCTCCACTAAAAAACAGAAACGAATACAACATCCTTGTCGGTTGGCAAGTAGGATCCATTTGGGCAGACCTGAGCGTTTACCAATGGGAAAATCGAGGGTTTAAAGATTTAGTTAAAGGTCATCAATACTTCAGTATGATTGATGTGGAGGACATGGATCCCGGTCCAGAAGGAGACGGACTTTACGAAATCGCTCTATGGAAGCATGATACCGGTTTGGCTTTCAGTGTAGAGGTTTTTCGTTTAGGTCGTGAAGGGTTTGAGAGGGCGAGAGACGTGTATCCCTCTTATTTTAAAAAGGTGGAGCAGTATTACAGCGCCCTTTTAAGAGAATATGATTCTTCTACGTATTGGTATTATTTAGCTGATGCCCAAATAAAGTTAGGACGTAAATCGGAAGCTCACAAGTCTATTGCTCGTGCTTTAGCATTTGAATATCCCTATCCTTCAAGGGATGAACTCATGAATATAAAAAGGAGTCTTTGTGAGTATAAAGATTTTTCCAATAAAAAAGGGATCGATTTTTCTTCGCTCACCTATGTTTGTTCAGAAACAGAAAGGGATCTAAAATTGGAAGCTGCTATTGAAGGGGAATATAATTTCAAACTATCTGAAGAAAACATCAGATATTATTATAATAGAATCGATTTGAATAACGATGGGGAACAAGAGGTTTTCGTTTTTTTAGTTGGACCATTGGTCTGTGGAACGGGTGGATGCAGTGCTGTCATTCTTAAAGAACAAGAGGGTGCCTATCAAGTACTTTCTCGATTCTCCCTTGTTAGGAACCCAGTCATTGTATCCAATACAACGACTAAGGCCTATAGGGATCTGATTATGTATGTGACTGGAGGGGGAATGGAAGACTTTTTCGCTCAGGTTAAGTTTGATGGTAAAACCTATCCTCTGAACCCATCTGTCCAGCCGAAAGTCACACCGGGAACTAAAGTGGAAGGGGTAGCTATTGTGGCCGACGACTTGGCGAAGAGCAAAGGGATTCAATTGAAGGTAGAGTGAAAAATAAAAAGTGCCTGCTCCCCATTAAGGGAACAGGCACTTTTTATCGGTCATTCACAACCGCTTGGCTTGGGTCGAGTTTCCCACTTCTTCTGATGTCATCACCGACTCATCTTTATTGTAGAAAATTTTAAACCCACCATACGGGCGGAATGTCGCGCACATATCTTGAAAAGATAATTACGAAATAATATAGAAGAATATTATCATATCGTCCATGATCTAAACTTCATGTAATGGGGATAAATGTCCCTACGCTTCCTGCTGTAAAGCCAGTAAGCAAGGAAAGCAGGATTTTTGTATGCTCTTCACATTCCTATATAATAAAAGAATAAAGCTTCCATCTCACAACTAGAAAGAAGGATCACACGTGTCAAAAGCAGTCACTATCATTGTGCAAATTGCAGGGTTATATATCATCTACCTGCTCGGAACACTCATACAGAATACATTCAACCTATTCATCCCAGGCAGCGTCATCGGCCTGGTTATCTTGTTTGCGTTCCTTTCTCTCAAACTCCTCCCCGAAAAATGGTTTAAACAGGGGGTAGGGTTCATGATCAAACACCTCCCGTTCTTTTTCATACCGGCAACTGTTGGGGTTATGAGCTATGCGTATGTTTTTGAAGGAAAAGGGGTTTTGTTAGTTTTCATCGGCCTATTGAGTACAGCCTTGGTGATGGGGATTTCAGGGGTAGTTGCCCAATGGATGGCAAGAAGGAGGGAGGCTGCTCATGAATAGTCTTCTTCTGGCTTCGGTTATGATCCTCCTGACAATTCTTATCTATCAGGGAGCATTGTTCGTTTACCGCAGATTTCGCCGCATCTATACGGCCCCGATCATTCTGTCGACCGTAACTATCATCATTCTTTTACTGGTGTTCGGTCTTTCCTATGATACGTATATGCTTGGCGGCAGGTGGATCGATCATTTGCTTGGGCCTGCAGTCGTTGCGCTTGCTTTCCCGCTTTACCAGTACCGTGACCTTTTGAAAAAGATGCTTCTGCCAATTTTAGTAGGAACTTCAGTTGGAGCGTTTATCGGGGTGACTTCTGGCCTTCTGCTCAGCAAGTGGGCGGGCTTCAGTGAGTTGATCATTCACTCGATCGTTCCGAAATCGGTGACAACACCTGTCGCAATGTCGATTGCGGAATCAAGCGGTGGCGTCATGCCGCTCGCGGCTGTTTTTGTCATGATTGCAGGAATAGGCGGGGTGCTGATTCACCCTGTGGTCATGCGCTTTTCCCGTTTGACCCATCCGCTTGGAAAAGGGGTCGGGATGGGGAGTGCCTCCCATGCAATCGGAACAGCGACATCAATGGAGCGGGATCCACTTGAAGGTTCTGTCAGTACGATTGCGATGGTGTTGAGTGCCGTTATTGTATCTGTGCTGGCTCCTGGATTAACGTTATTGTTCATGTGAAAAAAGTGTCTGCTTCTCTTAAGAGCGCAGACACTTTTTTATTATTTCGTTCAGGTGAAAATCTGACCTCAAGAAGAGAAGTAGTGAGAAAAAAAAATCACTGTGCTGAACACCACTCCCCTTATTTGAATAGGCTGATGGTGCGTTGTTTTCTTTCCCTCAGGAAAGTTTCCCTGCGAAACGCTAACGTAAGGGCTTCCAAATATTTTAATTTTTCGATAATAGTGATACACTGAACATAGATAAAAATATCTGATAATAGGGAGAATGAAAGGGAAATGAGCAAAAAATACTCGAAGACAGATGTGATTTTAATTGGTGCAGGGATCATGAGTGCGACATTAGGATCTTTGCTTAAAGAATTGGTGCCGGACTGGAACATTCGCGTGTTTGAAAGGCTTGGAAGTGCAGGGGAAGAAAGTTCGAATGTATGGAACAATGCAGGTACAGGCCATGCAGCCCTTTGTGAGCTGAACTACACGAACGAAAAGCCTGATGGTACAATCGATATGTCAAAAGCCATTAAAGTGAATGAACAGTTTCAAGTCTCGAAGCAATTTTGGTCTTATCTCGTAAAAAACAACCGGATCAGTAACCCGAATGACTTTATCATGCCTTTGCCGCATATGAGTTTTGTGCAGGGGGAAAACAATGTTGATTTCTTGAGAAAGCGCTTTAAAACAATGGTTACGAACCCGTTGTTTAAAGACATGGAGTTTTCGGATGATCCAGACAAACTGGAAGAGTGGATTCCGCTTATTATGAAGAACCGGACAATCACAGAACCAATCGCCGCAACGAAGATTGATGCGGGGACCGACGTAAACTTCGGGTCATTGACGCGGAAGATGTTCGATCACTTGGAAAAAGAAAACCTTGAGATCAACTATAAACACAGCGTTGAAGATATCAAGCGTGCAGAAGACGGATCGTGGGAAGTGAAAGTTCGCGATCTCCAAAACAATAAGATGGAATTTCATAAGTCCAACTTTGTTTTCATCGGGGGCGGTGGCGGAAGCTTGCACTTGCTTCAGAAAACAGGCATTCCCGAATCCAAACAGATTGGTGGATTCCCTGTCAGTGGTTTGTTTATGGTGTGCAACAATCCGGAGGTCATTTCTGAACACCGTGCGAAAGTGTATGGAAAAGCCAAAGTCGGTGCACCACCGATGTCTGTGCCCCACCTGGACACTCGTTTCATTGACGGCAAAGAGAGTTTGCTTTTCGGACCGTTCGCCGGCTTCTCACCTAAATTTTTAAAAACCGGATCGCTGCTTGATTTAATTACCTCCGTCCAAAAGGATAACTTGGCTACAATGGTAGCGGCAGGAGTGAAGAACGCTTCCTTGACGAAGTACCTGATTGAGCAGGTCATCCAATCCAAAGAAAAACGACTGGAAGAATTGCGTGAATTCATCCCTACGGCCAAAGCAGAGGACTGGGATCTCGTCACTGCAGGGCAACGTGTGCAGGTCATCAAGGATACGGAAGGCGGTGGGAAAGGAACCCTTCAATTCGGAACGGAAGTCGTCAGTTCCGCAGACGGATCCATCGCCGCTTTACTTGGTGCCTCTCCAGGAGCATCGACAGCCGTTTCAGTCATGCTTGAGCTGATGGGAAGATGTTTCCCAGAGCAGGTAAAAGAATGGGAACCGAAGATTAAAGAGATGATTCCTTCGTATGGGAAAGAACTAGTTGAAAATCCAGAATTGATCCGTGAAATTCATGCGACAACAGAAGAGACGCTGGGGTTGACGGAGGAGCAGGAAGAGAGTCCTGTGAATATTTGAGCGTAGTGAAAAGTGCCTTTTCCACACAGGTGGAAGGGCACTTTTTTTGTCTTATGGTTAATGTCCCGTACCTCGTGATCAATGTCCTCTAAATGCGTTCCAATGTCCTGTAACTCCCATTCAATGTCCTCTAACGATGCTTTAACGTCCCCTAACAAGAAGGTAACGTCCTCTTTTTTCTTATTCAGTCCAAAGTTGTACAAGGAGTTCATTCTTTCCGCTAATGGGCTTTTCTTCTGAATCAGTTACGATTGTTTTTAAAGGGGCCTTTCAATTATTGTCGGTTCCTTTAATAAGTGTGCTCTCTACAATTAGGAGGAGAAGATGAATGAAGTTTCCAAGATTTCAAACATCACAAATAAGAATAGCAAGACCGACCGATCAATTCGAAAAGGTGATTGATTTTTATGAGTCCGGACTTGGTTTAGAGAGACTGACAGACTTCGCAGGTCACAGGGGGTATGAGGGAGTAGTTTATGGATTGCCCGGTCTTCCCTACCATCTCGAGTTTACTAGACATGAAGCCGGCAGCCCTTGCCCTGCGCCGACTAAAGATAATTTGCTCGTTTTTTATATAGAAAAGCAGAGCGAGGTGATGGAGGTAACAGTAAGGCTTCGTCAGATGGGATATAAGGAAGTGGAAGCTGAGAATCTTTATTGGGAAGAAAAGGGTGTGACGATAGAAGATCCTGATGGTTGGAGAGTCGTTTTGATGAATACGAAAGGAATTTGAACCAGACCTGATCAAGCATGGAGGCGATGTTCTTGCCTTCATGCTTTTTTATGTGCAATTTCACTCTTTTTAAAAAAACAATTTCAAAACGACACCGGTGTCGATATAATGAAACTAACAAAACGACATCGGTGTCGTTTAACTGAGAGGGGTTCAACCAATGGAACGTTTATGGAAGAACAAGGGGTATATAACCTTGATGACCGCACAAGCCATCTCAAGCATCGGCGATTGGCTCAGTATCGTCGCGATTATCTCCCTTGTCGGATTGAAATGGGATGCATCACCGCTTGAAGTGTCGTTTATCTTTTTGTGTTTGGCCGTGCCGATGGCTTTGTTCGGACCGGTTGCCGGCATGGTCGCTGACCGCTTTAGCCGTAAAACGCTCATGATTGTCTCTGATATCGTAAGGGCGGTTTTGATCCTTATCTTGACGATCGCCACATCGCTTTGGATGGTTTATGCAACACTGCTTACAGTGGGAATCTTCTCCGCTGTCTTCATCCCTGCGAAAAACGGGAAGTTGAAGGAAGTCGTGCCGGAGGAAGATATGAAAGGGGCCATGTCAATCACCTCAATGATTGACTCGTCAACGAAAATTCTCGGCCCGCTCATTAGTGGGTTGCTTGTCACAGTAGTCGGTGCCCAGCAAGTTTTTATCATCGACTCGGCAACGTTTCTTGTCTCTGCGGTCATCCTTTTGTTTGTTCCAAATGCGCTCCCTCTTGAAACGACCGAAGAAGAAAAAGAGGATGGATCGTTCAAGAAAGAGTTCATGCTCGGCTTCTCTTTTCTGAAATCGAACCGATTTATGATGACGGGTTTGATTCTCGTTGGTCTCAGCTTGCTGATTCTCCAATCAGCTGATTCCCAGCTTATTGTCCTGATTCGTGAACTGACGCACGTGTCTCCCGATTTGTTCGGTTATCTTGTGACAGGTTCTGGTCTTGGGATGTTCTTAGCAGGCTTTTTGTTAGCGAAGAAAACGGATTATAAAGCCTACCCCCTCATGCTTCTTGGGGTCTGTGGAATTGGAGCGAGTTTTGGGATTATGGGGATGCTTACCTTTTATGACCTCAACTATTCGATCCTTTGGGGACCGGGTCTCGGATTCACCGCGGGTTTCTCGGCAAGTCTGATTTTTGTTCCGTTCCAGGCGACCGTCCAGGTGAACACGCCTGTCCATATGACCGGGCGTGTATTTGGAGTCATCAACAGTGTCATGACGACAGCGACAATCATTGGTCCTCTAGTCGGAGGCTGGATAGCAACAATGATCGGTGTCATTCCGACGTTTACGATTACGGCTAGTCTCCTTGTTTTGGTATCCGTCATCGGATTTATTACGAAGCGAAAAGTGGAAGGAGGAAAGGGGCATGTCACCACGAGTGAGCAAGGAACACCTGAAGCAACGACGAGCTGATATCCTGGAAGCCGCGAGGCAGGTTTTCATCGAGCATGGTTACGAGCATACGACGATGAAGCATGTCATGGAGGCGGCTGATGTCAGCCGTGGTGGGCTTTATCAATATTTCTCAAATAAGGAAGACCTATTTGAAGCTTTGCTTGAAGAAGGACTCACGGAAGAGACAGAAGATTCACTGGAAAAAGTAGAATCTTACTGGAGTTTACTCATGCAGCTTTTGTTCGGCGAAGACGGAAGTCCTGATACAGAGATGGATCCACTCGCACCAAGTAAGCTGGAATTTTTCATTACGGGACGAAATGATGAACGAAGACGTGCGTATGGGGAAAAACGGTATGAGATGGGGCTGCGAATTTATGATGACCTTATTAAAAGGGGTCAGAAATCCGGTGAGTTCAGTGACCGCTACGACAGCGAACTTGTAGCCCGGTCGATCATCACTTTCATCGACGGTCTTGCGCTCGATCATGCGATATTACCGGATGAGAAAGTGAAGCTGAAGGAGCAGTCAGCTTTGTTTGTAGATTACTTAAAAATGGCATTGGATGTATCCTCCTCCTGATGAGGGGGATTTTTTGTACTTATGATCATGTTTGGTAGATATAATAGTTGGATATACAACTATTATGATTCGATCAAAGGAGGAAATGCACATGAGATCACTGGAGAATGCATTGAAACATAAAGTTGGACTCGGCACAGCACCTTTAGGAAACATGTTCAGGGATGTCCCTGAAGAAGAAGCCCGTGAAACGATTCAGACTGCGTGGGATCAGGGTGTCCGTTATTTTGACACCGCCCCTTTTTATGGTGCAGGTTTAGCTGAAATGCGTGTTGGTGACGTGTTATCGAAATACAACCGCGATGACTATGTGTTAAGCACAAAAGTAGGTCGTTATATGACGGAGGAGACGGAAGAAAACGAAGGGCTTTTTGAACATGGCCGTAAGAATAAAGTGATTACCGATTATACAGAAGATGCAACGGAAAGGTCGATTGAGCAAAGTCTCGAACGACTGAAAACGGACCGTTTAGATATGGTCTTCGTACACGACGTTTCTCCTGACTTCCACGGCGATGAATGGGTCGCTAAATTTGAAGAAGCCAGAACCGGAGCTTTCCGTGTGTTGTCCCGTCTTCGTGAAGAAGGAGTCATCCGCTCATGGGGCCTTGGTGTCAACACGACAGAACCGATTGAACTTGCGATGGAGCTTGAGGAGACAAAGCCGGATGTCTGCTTATCCGCAACGCAATATACGCTTCTGCAACACGACCGCGCGCTGCAGCGTATGATGACAATGGCAGAAGAGAAGGATGTAGACATCGTTGTCGGCAGCCCTTATAACTCCGGTGTCTTGTTGGGTGGAGACCATTACAACTATGAAAAAGCAGGAGCGGATGTCATTGGTAGAGTGAATCAATTGAAAGAGATTGGTGACAAGTACAATGTCCCGTTAAAAGCAGCTGCACTCCAATTTTCAACAGCTCATCCAGCTGTGAAATCGGTCATTCCAGGTTCAACGCGTCCGGACCGGATTAAGGAAGATTTGCAAATGATTCAACGGGACATTCCGAAAGCTTTTTGGGATGAACTTGTGGAAAGAGGATTTGTGGCAGGGCACGCGCCTCTGCCAATTTAACCGAGAAGTAAACGAAGGGGAGAGCAGCCTCCTTCTATTTTGATTTTGTCGTTAACTACAAGTTTCTCTCATGAATTGTGACGGCATGCCTTTAGGGAGAGAATATAAACGAGAAAGCTCCATTTAAAGATAGATGAAGATTCAATATGACCACTTATATCCAAGCACCTTTTTCCTGACTCTTAGGGGAAGGGTGTTTTTTGTTATTTTATTCCACTATATACAATGGACGGAGCCTAAATCCTTGCTCTACACACTTGTTAGCCTATTCTATATCCTTGGCTCGGATGATTATGTAAGAGCATTCTGAACTTTTGATTCATAGTAATTTTTTGTATTTTCATAGTATAAATGTCTGGGTTAACCTTCCATTTTTATGTAGAAGTGATAGTATAATAGATGTGTATATAAGCTCAGGAGGGGTATGATGAAGAAAATAACCGGATTTTTACTGACACTAACACTCGTGTTTAGTTTATTTCCATACCAGGCGTTTGCTACGGTTGGAGACTCTGTAACACTATCAGCCAATGATAATTATCCATGTGCGGAAAGTGATGCAGAGGTAACATGCAGTGATATTAATGAGATGTTAACAGAGAGCGCTTTAGAACGGGGCATCCCGCCGGAAGTAGCTAAAGCTGTTGCATTTGCGGAATCTACTTGGAAGCAATGGGTAGATGAAGATCAAACGGAACCGAACCTCCAAGATGATGGTGGTATTGGCATCATGCAGGTAACCGATGGCGGGTATGATGAAGAAAAATTGAAAAACGATATTCAATACAACATTAACGTTGGGCTCGATATTCTGAATGATAAGTGGGGCCTTGGTGTCCGTGGTGTGATTCCAACGGTCAATGATAACTCCAAAGATACGATTGAACACTGGTACTTTGCGGTGCTTTCCTATAATGGAGTGAAAGAAGTGAACAGTCCGATTAAGCGTAAGGACGGAGAAGTAAATGAGTCCGCTTATCAGGAGAAAGTGTTTGCCTTTATTAAGGAATATAATAATGAATTGGAATTGGAGTCCCTTCCTTTAGAAAAAAACGACTTTACATACGACCCGAATGACGATGATTCCGATTTAAACTTCAACCAAATGCACTACCAGGTCCCAGCTCCTCTAACAGAGTCAAGACAGATGTTTAAAGTTGAAGATAAAGGTCTGACAATTGAAGGAACAATGCTGAGAGATACAAAGAATGGGGAAGGCGGAGAAAGGCTAGATCAACGGGAAATCGTAGAAATTAAAGATGCGACTACTTTCTATGATACTTCTGATCAATCCCCAGGACGTCACTGGGTTCGCTATCATGTGAAGCTCGAAGACGGACGAGAAGGTTTCGTTGCTTCGGGTGCAATTGAACCGGTTACTTCACGTTTGGAAGGTAAAACACGAATTGAAACAGCTATCGATATTTCTGAGAAGGGCTGGCAGAATGGTGCCGATACAGTCGTGTTGGCCAAGGCCTTCGATTTTCCAGATGCGCTAGCCGGTGCTCCTTTAGCCTATAAGTATGATGCACCTATCCTTTTGACACGAACGGGTTCATTGGATGCTTCAACAAAAGAAGAGATTGAGAGACTTCATGCCGATCGTGTGATTATTCTTGGCAGCGAAGCAGCTGTAAGCAAGACTGTAGAAGATGAACTAACAGCGATGAATTTGGATACAGTGATGCGGATTGGCGGAAAAGATCGCTATGAAACGGCTCAAATGATTGCAGATAAGCTCGGGTCTGATCAAGGCGAGGTCGTGTTGACGACAGGTCTGAATTATCCGGATGCACTGGCGGTTGCTCCTTATGCGGCCCGTCAAGGTCTTCCTATTCTATTGACCCGTCCTCAAGCTGCTCCTGCCGCAACGAAAGCGGCCCTTAAGGACCAATCCCACGTATATGTGATTGGTGGGGATGATGTGGTGAGTAATGCTGTCCTTAAAGAATTCAACGGCAAAGTGGACCGAATTTCAGGCCCTACACGGTTTGAAACGGCGGCTGACATCATCGATACCTTTGACCTTGGTGATCAACAGGCGCTTGTTGCAACAGGATACAATTATGCCGATGCTTTAACTGGCTCGGTGCTAGCTGCGAAGAAAAACGCACCACTTCTGTTAGTGAGAGAAGAAAGTTTACCTGCCGCAATGGAGCAGACGATTCGTGAGAGAACAATTCACAACTATATTCTTCTCGGAGGATCTGATGTTGTCGATGTTGCTGATCCATTGGCTCAATTAGCTCAAAACATTGTGAAATAATGACAAAGAACCGGGGGCCGACTCCGGTTCTTTTTTTGTTGAAAAGAAACGGATCACTAGGCAATAAAAATGTAAATTCATTCTAAAAAACTAGTCAGAAAAGCACGAATCTAGTAAATCCATGTTAAGATTGTTCAAGGTACATAAAGAACGCAGGGGCAGGTCCCATAGAAGGAGTGTGTACAATTGAACGATTTACGAGCACCTGAAAAAAGATTTCGGCCAGAAATCGAAGGAGTAAGGGCTATTGCAGCACTGTTGGTGGCCATTTACCATATTTGGTTAGGGTCAGTATCAGGCGGAGTGGATGTCTTTTTCATCGTTTCCGGGTACTTAATTACGACTTCATTGCTGTCGAAGATGGTGAAAGAAGGACGGATCCATATTGGAGAATATTTATTAGGACTTGGAAGAAGACTCTTTCCTGTAGCGTTTACGGTTATTTTATTCATACTGGTTGCGTCCATTTGGATTATGCCTGAAGCCCAGTGGAAACAGATTATTGCGGAAGGTTTTTCGTCAGCTCTCTATTTTCAAAATTGGCAGCTGGCATTCAGCTCTGTGGATTACTTAGCACAAAATAATCAGGCCAGCCCTTTTCAACACTTTTGGGCATTGTCCATTCAAGGGCAGTTTTATATCACATGGCCACTTGTAATTATGCTTGCCTATTACATAGCAAAGAAGCTTTTGAAGACCCCTGTTAGAAAAACGTTACTCGGGGTACTCGTTGTGATGTTTATGCTGTCATTTACGTATTCCATTTACAAAACAGCCGTTAATCAGCCGTGGGCATACTTTGATACTTTTGCTAGAGTTTGGGAATTCAGCCTTGGCGGAATGTTGGCCCTTTTAATTCCTTATCTTTCTTTTAAAAAGACGGTCTCTATGGTGATGGGCTGGCTGGGACTTGCGATTATCGTGTTCACTGGGATGGTACTACCAGTCTCGAGTGTTTTTCCTGGTTATGTAGCCCTCTTGCCAACGACCGGGGTTATTCTGGTGATTATTTCGGCCGAGAACAGCGGCGGCTTTGGGGTGGATCGATTCCTTGGATCGAAGCTGCTGCTTAAATTCGGTAGCATATCCTATGGGTTTTATTTATGGCACTGGCCTTTGCTTATTTTTTATTATACCTACTTTGACACTGATAAAATTTCGGCGCTAGCGGGACTTAGCATTATTTTAATCACCTGTGTGCTCGCTTACCTTTCTGTTCATTTCATTGAAACCCCTGTTCGTAGCTTGAGTGTAAAAACGTCCAAGAAGCAGATCGGGACGGCTTTGATGATATGTATGATTCCGGTCCTTGCTGTCAATTTAAGTTGGGATGTCTACAGCAGTCAAGTTCAAAGTAAATCGTATGAGATAGAGGATTATCCGGGAGCTCGTGCGATCTCTGATAACGTTCAACCAGCTGCCGGAAAGGAGCCATTCCCATCAACCATACAAGTGCAGGAAGAATTACCAGCCTTTTACGACACGCGCGACTGCTTCACTTATACAAGCGAACGAGGCATGAAAACTTGCTCACGTGGAGAAACTGAAAATCCAGATTATACGATTGCCCTTGTGGGAGGTTCACATTCCGGTCACTGGTTCCCGGCGTTAAATGAAATATCTAATGACTTGAATTTGCAAATCAATGTTTATAACAAGGATGCGTGCCGCTTTTCTGCGGATGATTTTGATGGATTATTAAATGAAACGTGTATGGAGTGGAATGAAGAAGTCTTAAATGACTTATTGGACAACCCTCCTGATGTTGTATTTACCACTTCAACAGTGAATAGTGAACCTAATGTTCCTGAAGGTTACATCAAACAGTGGGAGAAACTCGAGGGCATAACCGAAATCCTCGCCGTCCGTGACAATCCGCGAATGGAGGAAGACACCCCCCTTTGTGTGGATGAAAAAGAGGATATTGAAGATTGTGCCGTCCCAAGAAATGAGGCACTGTCAGAAGAGGTGCCGTGGGAGAACACGGATGGAATCCCGGATCATGTGACATTTGCTGATTTATCCGAATACTTTTGTGATGATGATCTATGTAAACCAGTCATAGGCAATGTGATTGTCTATCGTGATCAGCATCACCTGAGTACGTTATATTCAAAAACTCTCGCTCCAGCTGTCGAGGAGCACTTGCAAAAGGTATTAGAAAAAGTGGACCAAAAATCATGAATAGTAAACAGGACGGGTGGATTTCCACCCGTCTTTTTGTATATAAGAGTCCAGTCGCTTTTTGGTCGGTGTGGGTGAGCTCAGCAGCACGGCTTCATTTTCAAGGGATCTTGTTTTGCACTACAAACAGAAGTAATTGGTTCGTTTCCAATTAAAATAACCCCCTTCTCTATATGAGAAGGGGGATTCAATTATTTCAAACTTTCAAAGTAGGCGTCAGACCATTGAAGGAGTTTTAGAATATCTTTACGTTCATCTTCAAAGTGAGATGAAGGGTTCTCAAAGTCATTCTCAATTCTTTCATTGGAAGTTAAATCAAGAATGCGCTCATCAAAGCGACTGTTCTTAGCGATGAAAAACGTTTCCTTATTAAAAAACGAGCTTGTAGGTACGTAATATCGCATCCCCAAAAGGTTTTCGGAATAATGCCAAAGATTATGCCCGAAGTAAATGGTATCCGGCTCAACTCCCAACAGGTTAAGGAGTGTCGGCATCATATCAATTTGTCCACCAATGTGGTCTACGACTCCTGTCACCTCTTTTTCCCCTGGTACACTCACAATGAACGGAATGTTGAAGCGGTTTAACAACGAATATCGTTCACCAAGGAAGTCTTTTAGAAGGTCTTGATCTTCACTTTTCAGTAATTTCCCATGTAGGCCAGAATGGTCTCCATAAAGAGCAATCACAGAATTATCCCATAGTCCTGCCTCCTTGAGGTCTTCAAAAAAATCACCAAGGACTTGATCTGCATAATGTACCGATTGCATGTAATTCCCTGTCAATGTTCCTTCATAAGCTTCAGGCAAACGGAGGCCTTTCTTTTCTTCTGGCATTTCAAAAGGAGTATGGCTCGTTAAACTCAGAACATGAGCGTAGAAATTCTCATGATTGGAAGAGATCTCTTTTAGAGCATCCATAGACCTTTCGTAAAACAAACCATCCGATGGCCCAAAGCCAATGGTATCTTTCTCTCCATAGAATTCTTTTGCATAATAGTCATCAAATCCAAGGGCAGGGTACAACTCGTCCCTATTCCAGTAGGTTACATCATCGGCATGCATGGTTACAGAGTGGTATCCTTCGTCCCCTAGCATATGTGGTAGAGAAGGAAGCTGCATGCCGCCAACCTGCTCCGTAGTTGCTTGGTTTCCAAGTGGATACAGAGACGTGTTCATTAGAAATTCTGCATCTGATGTATTCCCTGAACCAATTTGTTGATAGACATCGGGAAAGTATAGACTATCACCAAGCCACTGATTAATAGTCGGGGTGATTTCTTGTCCATTGATGGATTTTCCAATGACGAAATCCTGAAGAGATTCGATTTGAATCACAATAAGATTACGGTCTTTTGCAATACCAAAATTCTCGTGTTCACTCATCTGTACATAATCATTGCCTTTAAGCTCCTGGATACGTTTGAGTGTTACATTTTGTTCTTCACCGGTAAAGGCTAGAGTCGTCTCACTTTTAGAATTTTCATGGTAATATTGCACAAATTGTGTTTGGAAAAATCCATTTTCTTTAGCGAATAAGGCATTGTCCAAAACAGCTTCGTCTTTGTTCATTTGGAAATTGACAATCGTTACAATTAAACTCCCCACAAGTACACCTGTCATAGCAAGTTTTGAGGTCTTGATCGAAGGGTAAGACCACTTTCTAGTGAAGATCCATAGCAAAACAAGTATGGGAAAATCTACAAAGAAAACAAGATCTGTTTTCTCAAAGAGAATCCACATGCTTTCGTTCACACTGCCGACCTGATTCAATTGAGATAGGTCATAATATGTAGGGATTGTGCCGAAATACCTTTCATAAATAAGCATTCCTACAAATAATGAGGATAACAGTAAATCCAGAAAAAGATATAAAACAAGTTTTCCACGTTTGAAAATTAATTCGAACATAGAGATCACGATAAGGACAAGGCTCATTTCAAACCAGAAGCTTGCAAACGGGTTGAAATCGTACAGGAGCCAATACCTTAGAAGAATAAATTTTAACGTAAGGACAACAGCAAAAAAGAAAAAGTAACTCTTTAATAATCTCTTTAATGATTCTTTCATAGTAGACACACCTCAACACTAGTTTATCTAAATGTTAAGTTTATGTAAATATTTTGTAAAGTTTATTGCGCAGAAGGATGCAAATCAAAACGTTATTATAGTTGTCTAAATCAAAAGTAATGGAGGAAAGTTGAACTAAATGGGGTTGAGTACAAAAAGAATGAAATGACGGTGTAGGATGAAGTGGTTTTTTCTATAGGGAAGGATTGACGATTGATTTCAGGGGATGTACACGAGAGTTCTATGGACCTAAGTGAGCTGTGATGTTGGTTTAAGGATTGATCAGCCACTTTATTCCACGAATTTCACGAAAATTTTTTCTCAATTAAAAAAGTGGAGTGAAAATTAAGCCATAAAAAAGAGGTATAGGGAATCCTATACCTCTTCGATTTATATTAGTTACGAATCAAGTAATCAAACGCACCAAGTGCCGCATTCGCACCATCACCCATAGAAATGATGATCTGGTTGTGCGGGCTGTCAGTTACATCACCAGCAGCAAACAACCCTGGCACGTTTGTAGCGCCGCGCTTGTCTGTGATGATTTCACCGATACGGTTCATTTCAACAGATTCATCCATCCATTCGGTGTTTGGTACAAGGCCAATTTGGACGAAGACACCTTCAAGATCGATGTGCTGCTCCTCACCAGATTCACGATCGATATAAGTGATTCCGTTCACATGATCATCGCCGGTGATCTCTTTGGTTTGGGCATTGGTTTTCACTTCCGCGTTCGGAAGGCTATTCAAGCGTTCTTGAAGAACTTCGTCTGCTTTCAATGTGTCTGCGAATTCAAGCACGGTTACGTTTTGAACGATACCGGCAAGGTCGATCGCCGCTTCGACACCAGAGTTTCCGCCACCGATGACAGCTACGTCTTTTCCTTCAAACAACGGTCCGTCACAGTGTGGACAGTAGGCGACACCCTTGTTCTTGTACTCGTCCTCACCAGGAACGCCGAGCTGGCGCCAGCGAGCCCCTGTGGAGATGATGACGGTTTTACTTTTCAGAACACCGCCGTTTTCGAGTTCAAGTTCAAACAGATCGTCATCGTTTTTCTGCAAGCTTTTCGCACGTTGAAGATTCATGATATCGATCTCATAATCTTTGACGTGTTCTTCAAGGCTTGCTGCGAACTTCGGTCCTTCTGTGCTCTTCACACTGATGAAGTTTTCAATCGTCATCGTATCAAGGACTTGTCCACCGAATCGTTCTGCGACGATACCGGTACGGATGCCTTTACGTGCAGAGTAAATGGCTGCACTTGCGCCTGCAGGTCCACCACCGATCACGAGAACGTCATAAGGCTCACGGTTCGTGAACTCTTCTGGAGATGGGCCTTCACTGATTTTTGCCACAATTTCTTCAAGCGTCGTGCGTCCACCACTGAAGAATTCTCCATTAAGATGTACAGAAGGAACAGCCATGATGTTTTTCTCTTCCGCTTCCTCTTTAAAAGCTGCACCATCAATCATCGTGTGCGTAATGTTCGGGTTCAGCACGCTCATGATATTCAGGGCCTGAACAACATCCGGGCAGTTGTGGCAGCTCAAGCTGACAAACGTTTCGAAATGAAACTCTCCGGAGATGTTTTTGATTTGGTCGATCATCGTATCATCGATTTTCGGAGCTCTACCGCTCACTTGCAGCAAAGCAAGAACCAAGGACGTGAATTCATGACCAAGCGGAACACCGGCAAACGTAACGCCTGTTTCTTCTTGAGGGCGGTTCACGCTGAAGCTTGGTGTGCGTTTCAATTCTGTGTTTTGTGCTGTGATTTTCGGTGACATGGATGCAAGCTCATCCGTGAGAGCCAGCATGTCACGGGAGACCTTATCGTCTCCCGCGCTGACTTTCAGTTCGATGTCACCTTCTAAAAGCTTTAGATACTCTTCTAATTGTGCTTTTATTTGTGCATCGAGAACCATGTATATTCCACTCCTTAAATTTTGCCGACTAGGTCAAGGCTTGGTGTTAGTGTTTCTTCGCCTTCTTCCCATTTTGCTGGGCAAACTTCACCAGGGTTGTTGCGTACGTATTGAGCAGCTTTGATTTTACCGATAAGGCTGCTTGCATCGCGGCCGATTCCGCCAGCGTTGATTTCTACTGTTTGGATGACACCGTCTGGATCGATGATGAATGTACCGCGCTCAGCAAGTCCATCTTCTTCGTTCAGTACGTCGAATTGACGGGAAATCTGCTGAGAAGGGTCACCGATCATGGAATAAGTGATTTTGTTGATTTTTTCAGAAGCATCGTGCCAGCCTTTGTGCACGAAGTGAGTATCTGTGGAAACAGAATATACTTCAGCACCTAGTTCTTTTAGTGCGTCATAGTTGTTTTGTAGGTCTTCAAGTTCTGTAGGGCAAACGAAAGAGAAGTCTGCTGGGTAGAAGCAAACAACGCTCCATTGTCCTTTAAAGTTTTGTTCTGAAACGTCAACGAAATCACCGTTTTTGAATGCTTTCGCCTGGAATGGTTGTACTTCTTTACCGATTAGAGCCATAGTAGAATTCCTCCTGTAAAGTATGTTTGGTTAGCTGCTGGGTTGTTGCAGCTTTTTATAATTATTCTAATTCAGTAGCTATTATTATATAAAATCGAGTATTTGTCAACAAAGAAAAAAATTTGTCGAAAATTGATTCTCAGCTAACTGAATGAGAATGATTATACAAAAATTCTCACGTTTTCTAGTGTAACAAGAAAAAAGGAAAGGGTTTAGTAATTAGCCTTCCCGATTTTCGTTTATTATAGAATCATATGGAGGAAATTATTTCATAAGGGTCGCGTGAGGTTTTGTTGTTCGTCAGGTGTTTTCTCATCTACATTCTCTTTCTTAGGCATTCGCTTATGATGTATAGTGCACCAAGAGTCAACATGACTACGGCTATTAAACTCAGCCAACCAGGTACGTCCATCTTTGTCAGAGTGATCCACCCAATAAGCACCCCTCCTACTGTTATTGGAATGGAAACAATAATTAAAGCGGTTACCCCGATATTTTTGGACGGTGGAAAAATTGATTTTCTGTAACGCCACAACAAAAACCCTATTATACATGTAATGATCAGCCCAATTCCTTGACTCAATTAGTACGCCCCCTTTTTTTGGTCTTCCTCCAATTTCTGTGTTGTTTCTCTTTACCCTTTAAGTAAGAGGGGAGAGCATCACTTAGAAATTTTTACTAACAGACATACCTTCATGCGATTCCGACCGATTCCATTGTCATAGAAGACTCTCTTCGTGGTAATATTGAAGGAGTAACCATTCGAGCGGAGGAGCTTACTATGCGCATTTTCAAAATCCTGAACAACAATGCGGTCGTTGTTTATGATGGTCCACAGGAGAAGATCGTCATGGGGAAGGGCATCGCTTTTCAAAAAAAGCGGAACGACATTGTGCCGAAACATAAAATCGAGAAAATTTTCCTGTTACGCGATCAGTCCTCAGAAAAATTCCAACAGCTATTATCCACTTTACCTGAAAAGCATATTGAAGTGGCCGAACGAATCATCAGTCATGCGGAAGGTTATTTAGAAGCACCGTTGAACGACCATATTCACATCGCACTCACTGATCACTTATCGTTTGCTTTGGAGCGTTTGGAGCAAGGGTTTCCGATCCAAAACAAGTTGACCAATGAAATAAAGTTTCTTTATAAGAAGGAATTTGAAGTCGGGATGTGGGCGAAAGGAGAAATCAAACGTGAGCTTGGAGTTGAGGTCCCCATGGATGAGGTCGCTCATATTGCTCTTCACGTTCATACTGCGAAAATGGACACACCGTCGATGAGTGAATCGCTGCAGACGGCGACTATTTTGCGTGATTTTGTTGAGCAGGTTGAAGCGATTGCAGGGCTTACCATTGAAGATACGAGTATCAACTACCAACGCTTGATCACTCATCTTCGCTTTGCATTGAATCGTGTAGCAGAGGGCAGCAACTTCGAACCGATTGATGAAGATATGTTGGCGTTGATTCGGACGAAATATAAGGAAGCTTATGAGACCTCAGATAAGGTAGCTGGGTATTTAAAGGAAGAGTACGGCATTGATTTTCCAGATTCTGAAATCGCCTACATTGCTTTGCATATTCAGCGTCTGTTAAATGTGAATTAATTTTATAAAGGGATTGACGATAGCGTTTTCAGTGTTTAGAATGGAATTGTTCAAAGTTGAATAATGCAGGATTGTTACTGGTAAAGCAGGCAAGACCTAAAATGTGTAGAGTTGGCTAGGTGACTCGTGTATGCGAATGACCTATCCAGACTGTGCGCGTTTTAGGTCTTTTTTATTTTCCGAAAAATAACAAGGAGGAAACATCATGAATCATAAAGAAGTAGCTGAACAATTGGTTTCTTTGCTAGGCGGCAAGGATAATGTTGTCAGTGCCACTCACTGTGCTACACGTTTACGTCTCGTCATTGATGATGAGAGTCAAATTGATAAAGCAGCCATTGAAGAACTCGATGGAGTCAAAGGAGCGTTCTCAAGCTCTGGTCAGTTCCAAATCATCTTCGGTACAGGAACGGTCAACAAAGTATTCACCCACTTTGGTCCAATGGTGGGAGCTTCACTGGAAGAAGAGGAAAATGACAAATCCGTCTCTCACAAGGATGCGGCGAAAAGCAAAATGAACCCATTGGCACGCTTTGCCAGGACGTTATCGAACATATTCGTTCCAATCATCCCGGCGATCGTTGCTGCAGGTATGCTAATGGGTCTTCTCGGGCTGATGAACACATACAACTGGGTGGATCCTGAAAGTGGAATCTTCGTCATGCTGGATATGTTCTCCTCTGCCTCGTTCATTATTCTGCCGATCTTAATCGGTTTTAGTGCTGCGAAGGAATTTGGAGGAAACACGTATTTAGGTGCTGTTATCGGTGGAATTATGACCCACCCAAACCTTTTGAACCCGTGGGGACTTTCTGATGCTAAGCCGGAAACCCTCGACTTTCTAGGCTTTGGGGTTGAAATGCTTGGTTATCAGGGAACCGTTATCCCTGTTCTATTGACGGTTTATGTGATGGCAAAAATGGAACAAGGCTTCCGTAAGATTGTTCCGAATGCTATTGATCTATTGCTTACACCGTTCTTGACGGTTATTTTCACAGGTTTTGTTGCCTTGCTTGTCGTCGGTCCACTTGGTCGTACACTTGGTAATGGCTTGACCTCCGTACTTGGCGTTGTGTATGACACGGCTGGTCCGATTGCCGGGCTGATTTTCGGTGGATTGTACTCAACCATTGTACTGACAGGTGTCCATCACAGCTTCCACGCTATTGAAGCGGAACTATTGAACGTCGGTGGTAACTACTTGCTTCCTATTTGGGCGATGGCGAACGTTGCTCAAGGAGGAGCGACGATTGCAGTCTTCTTCAAGACGAAAAACAAAAAAACGAAAGAAATCGCTCTTCCAGCAGGAATTTCTGCATTCCTTGGAATTACGGAACCTGCGATTTTCGGTGTGAACTTGAAATACCGTCGTCCGTTCATCGGAGCGGCGATCGGTGGTGCACTGGGTGGCGCGTACGTCGTGTTCACAAAAGTAATGGCGAACGGAATCGGTCTGACTGGTTTACCGATGTTCGCAATTGCACAGGATCCGATCAACTACGGTATTGGTTGCCTAATCGCGATCGGTGGTTCCATCATTGCTACATTGCTGCTTGGTTGGAACGAAGATACCAAATAATAGTGACGAATCCTTACTAGTCTTCCGGCTGGTAGGGATTTGTTTTGTATAGGTGAATGGAAGATAATAAAGGTAGTCATGAATTTTAGAGGAGGATGAACGATGAAAAAAGGTGTCATTTCGCTTGGGGAAGCGTTGATTGATTTTATCCCGTTGGATCAAGACAATACGAACTATCAAAAAAGTCCAGGCGGGGCGCCGGCGAACGTTTCCGTCGGCGTCGCCAGACTTGGAGCAACGTCTACATTTTTAGGGAAAGTAGGCGATGACGTGCTCGGCCGCTTTATGAAAAATACGCTCACCGATTACGGAGTGCAGACACACAGCATGTTCTTGACGCCGGATGTCAGGACTGGCGTAGTTTTTGTAACCAATGCTGAGGACGGAGAACGGAGCTTTGACTTTTACATCAACCCGAGTGCCGACCAGTTCCTTGAAGCAGGGGAGATCGCCCCGTCAGATTTCGAAAATCATAAAGTCCTTCACTTCGGTTCCATCTCAATGATTGGTGAGACCGTCAAAGAGGCGACGCGCCATGCGGTCGCTTTGGCGAAGGAAAAAGGGATGATCATTTCGTATGACCCGAATTTACGTCTCCCGCTTTGGGATTCAGAGGAACAGGCAAGGGAAACGATTCAGTCGATGCTTTCTGAAGCAGACCTTTTGAAAATATCAGAGGAAGAATTGGAGTTCATCACAGGCGAAGCGGATATAGAGCGCGGGCTTGAGAAGCTAGCGGCTTATGACATTCCTTTGACACTGATTACAATGGGCGGAGAAGGTAATTATGTGTGTACGTCTGATGGTATTCAGCATGTGCCTGCCATGAAAGTGAAAGCGATCGATACTACTGGAGCTGGTGATGCTTTTGTTTCGGGCATGTTGTTCTCCTTGAATGAGTACGAAGGGGATATCCGTGCCATCACGCTTCCGGAAGCGGTGAAAATGGCGAAATTCGCAAGTGTATCCGGAGCGCTTGCGGCATCGACGAAAGGTGCGATGACCGCCTTACCGACACGGGACGAAGTGATTAAGCATCTTGAAGGGTTAGGCGAGTAACCGATGAGTAAAGATCAGGAGTTGCGCCGTGCCGCGTTTGAAGAAGTGGAAAAGCATCAGGATCTTGTGGAAGCCGATCCTTATCGTCTGCATTATCACATCATGCCGCCCGTCGGTTTGTTGAATGATCCAAACGGCTGGATTCAGTGGAACGGTACCTATCATTTGTTTTATCAGTGGATGCCGTTTAAAACAGGGCATGGGGCGAAGTTTTGGGGCCATTATTCTTCCGAGGATCTCGTCAATTGGACGCATGAAGACATTGCCCTTACGCCCTCTGAATGGTTTGAGAAGAACGGCTGCTATTCAGGATCTGCCATTGAGCATAACGGTGAACTGTACGCTTTTTATACAGGGAACGTGAAGGATGAGAAAGGCAATCGCGAGTCATATCAATGTCTTGCTGTGTCCGAAGATGGGATTCATTTTGATAAAAAAGGACCGGTCGTACACCTGCCGGAAGGATACACTGCCCATTTCCGTGATCCGAAAGTATGGAAGCAGGATGGTTCTTACTTTATGGTTGTCGGGGCTCAAACGGAAGACTTGAAAGGAGCAGTCGCGCTGCTTCAAAGTGAGGATTTACATGAGTGGACTCATGTGGGAGTTCTTGCCGGCGGAGGGGAAGGTCCCCTCGGTGATTTCGGTTATATGTTCGAATGCCCGGATTTGTTCAATCTTGGAGGCGAAGATGTCCTTGTATTTTCACCGCAGGGGCTTGATTCTGAAGGAATGAAATACCAGAATGTCTATCAGGCGGGCTATGTTGTCGGTGCGTTTGATTCTCAGAATGGACGTTACGAACATCGCGCCTTTTATGAGCTGGATCACGGCTTTGACTTTTATGCCCCCCAGACCACAGAGGATGAGCACGGCCGTCGGATTCTGTTCGGTTGGATGAGCGTGCCGGATCAGGATGAACAGAATCATCCGACCGTGAATCATCATTGGCTGCACAATATGACCCTTCCGCGTGAGATGAAGCTCGTGGATGGACGGGTCTATCAAACACCTGTGTCGGAGCTTGAGGAATTGCGTGAGGATAGCGTGGTGGAACGCCGCCTGGAGCTTGATCATGAGACACATGAAGTGGAAGGTGTGAATGGCAAGGCGGTAGAGCTTAAGCTGGAAGATATCAATATTTATGAAGGCTGGTTTGCGCTGGAGATCGGCGGATCTGCACGTCTTGTTTATTCAAGTGAGCAAAGAATTTTTACGATGGAACGCGAAAGCTATGTCGATGGTGTTGTTGAGAAGCGCCAGACCGAAGTCGCTTCTTTGAATGATTTACACATCTTTATCGATACATCATCTGTAGAAGTGTTTGTGAACGGTGGCGCGCACGTCTTTACCGCCCGCTTCTACCCAGCACCAAACAACGAGAGCATCCAATTTACTGCATCAGACAAAACAACCCTCACCCTGAAAAAGTGGGATTTGAGGAAAGTGTTCTGATTTCCATTATCTGTATGACCTGGTACGCCAAAATTATCCATATAACTTATAAGAAAGCCGGTCCCTTCAAACAGGGACCGGCTTTTTGTTTATGGGGAGTACAGTTTTCCTTTATCATCAACGTACACGGAGTGGATGATGGTCCGTTCAAGAGGGGTACCTTCGTAGGTTCCCTTTACGTCAATGGTCATGTTGTAAATACCTTCACCGAGGCTTGGAATCTTAAAGTCGTTTCCATTCTTTTTCGCCTTCATTTTCTTCTCTTTCAACTTCCCGTTTTTGTCATAGTACTCGATTGTCATCTCGGTAGTATTGATATTCAGCTTTTTGTTTCTTTTCACCTTCATTTCCTTTCCTTCTACTTCACTACTGAGCATGGCATCCACGGGGCTCTCAAAACTCGCGCTCAGAAGATAGCGTTCCTTTTGACCGGCTGTTGTTTCAAGGGTCCATTCACCTTTTTCCGGCTTTTCAATAGTTAGGGTGTGGTGATAGGCCCCGTTGAAGAATTCAGTATTGTCTGAGCTCACGTCGAAGTCAGCATATGTTTTTTTACTAGGGGATGTCAGTGACAAGGATGCTGTTCTTTGGTTACTAATCCAGTCGAAGGTGACGGCCTCCACTCCTTTTTCAACCGCTACCTTTTCCTTATGTGTTCCCACGTATTCTCCTCCGGTGACGTAATGACCTGCATTGGTCTCCTTTTCTTCCGTAATAGCAGCTGTTTCTAAGCTTGCGGCAGAAGCTGAAGAGGCCATCGTTTCATTAAGATAACCTTTAAAGAGATTAAAGGTGGAGGATCCTTCTTTTATTGTCGTGTGATTCCATCTTCCTACACTGATTTCATCTGCATAAGGAAGTCTTGAGCTTGTAACAGTCACCGCGCCGTCATTGCTTCCATAGGCGCTCAGATAAAGGCCTCCCCAATAGAGAGCGCTTCCAAAACTGCCCCATTTGGTTCCTCCCAGTGTGTAAAAAGGAGTATTGTACACATTGGGGTGGCTGTCGGTAACGGAGCGGTAATAATCCATGTACCCGGTTTGAAGGGAGTAGGTGCCATCATTTTTAGTTCCTATGATGCCGGCAAGCCATCCCGCCCAGCTGCTGTAAGCGAGGTCTGCCAGTTGCGACCCGCTATGAGGTGAGGACAAGGTGATCACGCGTTCAATGTAGGGGTCAGCTCCGTAATGGACGAGGGCGGATTGGGTATCCACACCGCCTTTACTATGGGCAACGACAACAACTTTTTCACCGAAGTAGTTGTAGATCTCTTTCACCTTTTCGGATAAAAGGGCTCCGTTCTCCCACATGCTTTTTCCAGCATTGAGGTCGATGAACGCTGTTTCGTAGCCGCTTTGGTATGCGGTCGTGTACATATTATTGTTCTTATACCACGTGTCTGAGGAGCTATTCAGTCCGTGTACAAAAAGAATGGGGTGAGAGTTAGCGGTTATAGTAGAGGGAGTTTCTCCGACATACCATTCGCCTGGGTTACCTGAGGAACCGTCTTTGATGGACCCTGCCAAAGTGACGGATGGTACGGTGAGAAAAAAGGCAGTAAAAACGACGAACCACTTCTTAAAATTAAGCATTTCCTGTCTCCTTTAAAAAAGTTTTTGGAGTCGTGTAGATGGGCTATGTAGGTGTCTCCTTCTATACCATTCGTTGCACAATGCTCATTTCCTCCATTTGGAAAATGAGAAGTTTTGTTGAAATATGTTTCTTAGGCCTTCCGCTTCCAAGGTGGCTAACATAGGATAAATTATGAGCAAATGGGGGAGGAATGAGGATGTCCCACAGAATCACTTCAGGTAATCGTCTTCTTTTCGTCACAGAACCAGGCGGGCAGGTCATCGAGGAAGGACAAACGGTCGATTTGACGGAAGAATATCCGGCGGGCATCGATGTCAGCCCTTTTTATACCATTCGCGTGGCCGGAGGAAATCGGGTGGTCTCAGAAGGAGCCGTCACGTTCAAGTTACTTATGAAAGTCAATCAGGTGAGTTTTTTAACCCTCGATCAGATCACGGTTTACCCAGGAGAAAGGTTCAACCGTACCTATAATGTGCCGGGGCTGGGCCTGGGGATTAAAGCGGAAGCAGAAAATGGTTCGGGCGTAGATGCCGTGGATTTAGTTGTGATTGGGTTTAAGTTCTAGAATGCAAATAAGGACATAAAAAAGGACGCCTCCACGAATAGACGTCCTTTTGCTTTATTCTTTTTCGATGGTGTAGGTTCCTCGTGCGGTTTCCAGTGTGAAGCGGTCATTCAAGTACTGATATCGCGTCGAATCTTCCAGAGGAATTTCATAGTAGGCGGATGGAAGCGGCTGGGCGCTTTGTGCATCCGTTTCTGTCTGTCCTTGGCCATGTAAGTAAAGCGCGTGCATCGGTGTGTAATCGTCGAGCCGGCGCGTGTGAGTCTCATATGATATGGAATCAAGGTTCATCGTGATGGTATCCTCATCGCGTAGCTCGTGTTTCTGAATACGAATGTTTTCCCCCTGCCACTGTTGCAGGCGCTGGTTGAATTCTTCAATCGTTAAATCGTTCATGCTAATCCCTCCTGCGTTTATCTTTTCCACAAGGGTCGTAAACATGCAGGTGATGCTTCCCATATCATGGTAAAATGATGGGGAGGAGTTATTCCCTTTGTTCCATCGATCCATTATCTTCAATTAAACGAAGAAATAAATATCAAAAATTAGATAGATCGAATGAATTGAGAATAAATCAATGGAAAAAGAATTCATACATAATCTAAATGAAGGGGGCGGACAATCCATGAGGAATACAGGACAAGTTTTCGTGTTGATCTTTTTGCTTACTTTTCTAACGGCATGCGTGGAAGGGGACCTGAAACTGAAGATCAATAAGGATGGAAGCGGTGACCATACGATTACGGCAGGGGTTGAAGAAGAAGCTTTAAGTCGCTTCGGAGACCGGGCTGAAAATATGATGGATGGTGTTTCTGAAGAGCTTGAGTCAAAAGGTTACGATGTGGAACCTTATGAGAAAAATGACTTCATTGGATTTAGGGCGAAAAAGAGCTTTGATGATGTACAGGAGATGGAGATTCTTCCGGTCTCCGGCGGGATGACAGAAATAGGTGTTGCGCCTGCAATTGGCAATGTTCCAGTCGAAATGACGACAGAAGGTGGCATTTTTACAACGACTTACAGAGTGGAGGCAGCGCTCGACCTTTCAAATTCAGGTGTCATCGGGGGCATGCAGTCACTTGTCGCGGATCAGATGGATCTTACGTTCACCCTTGATCTTCCTATAAAACCGAAGTCACATAACGCTGACCGTGTGGACGGGAATGTATTGCAATGGGACATCCGGGCAGCCGGTGAAACGAACATGATGGTGGAGATGGTTGTTCCGAACGTGAAGAATATCATAATTGCAGGTGTAGCTGCAGTAGTTGTGTTCGTTTTGCTTTTCTTCCTCATTCGAAACCGCCGCCGTAAATAGAAAAACTCCCGTATTAACGGGAGTTTTTTTGTGCTTGTTCATACTCTTGTTTTCTATTTTTCATGGATTCGTATAAGTTCACAACGGGTAGCGGGTAGTCTTCTCCCAAAATAATACCGTACTGCTGTTGCTCGAGCATCCCCATCTCTCTAGGTTGGTGGACCCATGGGGCAGGAAGTTCCTTTAATTCAGGGAGCCAGTAGCGCAAATAGGATCCATCCGGATCATAGTCGTGTGCCTGCTTTTCTACGTTGAATGCTCGGAAGGGCACAGCGTCATTTCCAACGCCTGCAATATAAAGCCAGTTTCCATAGTTGCTGGCTACATCGTAATCAACCAGTTGTGACTCAAACCAGGCGGCCCCGATGCGCCAGTCCAGCCCAAGGTTTTTTGTGAAGAAGCTTGCCACATTCTGGCGGGCACGGTTGGACATAAATCCTGTTTGCTTCAATTCCCTCATGGCAGCGTCAACGAGAGGATAGCCTGTCATCCCATCTATCCAACGGCGCAGGAGTTCTTGGTCGTCATGCCAGGGAATGCGGTTTCCTTTGAGTCCTTCAGGATAAAAGATCCGATCGCCATATTTACGATGCACCAGATGAAAATAATCGCGCCATAACAGTTCAAAATAAAGCATGTACGTGGATTCATTTTTTCCATATTTCTTTTCATAAGTGCGAATCTGGTCAAGGACGACCTTTGGGGATAGACATCCGTTCGCAAGGTAGGGAGAGAATTTAGATGAGTCATCTTCCTTCAGCATCCCGTTCCTCGTCTCCTTATACACCTTCAGCCGGTCTGCTTTAAAAATATAATGAAGCAGACGCTCTTTAGCTTTAGACGAACCTCCCGGATAACGCGGCGGCCGCACCAACTCCTTTAAACCAAGCTCCTGTAAAGTAGGAAGATCACCTTCAGGAAAATCCGTCGGCAAATTCACCCCTTTGACTGATGAAGGGATGGATATTTCTGTAAGACCTGGTGCGCCATTTTTCTCCAATACCTTGCGAAACTGTGAAAAGGTATCTGGGAGTTCGCTGATGTTGAATGGGAGGTCTTCCGGAGGATAAAGATTATGGCCGTGATCGATGGTGAAGGTGGTGTGCGTAAGGCGTTCACGGACCTTTCCCTCAACGGTTCGTTCTTCACTGCCGATTTCTTCATGCAGGAAGACCTCTTGTATATGGAACCGGTCCGATATGGATGTAAATACTTCTTCAGGAGAACCATGTCTCACGAGAAGGGGAACGCCTAATCGATTTAGGTTCTGTCGTAAATCTTCCACACTCTCCCGTATGAATTGAGCCCGATGGTTACCGGTTTTAGGAAATCCGTAGGACAGCGTTTTGTAGGCTGCTTGATCAAACACATAAAGGCCGAGAACCGGAAGCCCACGTGAAGAGGCGCGTAACAGGGGGAAATGGTCGTGCACCCGCAAATCATTTCGGAACCAGACAATGATGCAAGAATCCATGCGATGGCCTCCTTTTTAGCCTAGTTTACCCTCTTGGTGTGGGAGCAATAAACTTTCAATCGGCTGATCCCCTGTTGAAGCGTTTTAGAATAGGACACTGAAAAGGAGAAGACTGCTTGTATACCGCTGATTAACAGAGTGAAAAAAGAGGAAACAAGTTACATGTCTAACATGGGGAATTCAATTTCCTTAATGGACCAGCTTTACTTTCCGTTGTCACTCACTTCCCCGCTGAGGTACTTGAAGAGTTTGTAAAAGTTTAAGTTATCGCTTTCCTTTATTCGACAAGAACGGTTATAGTAAACATAGATATGAGCAGCGGTAGACGGTACCTTCATAGAATTCCCTCACACCCCGGCGTCTACACTGAGAGCCCGCAGCAAAACATTCATGGAGGGTACACAATGTTTAATTGGTTTAAGAAAAAAAGGAAGGGATCGATGACCATCATCATCACAGTATTGTCTCTTACCATTATTGGGGCTTGTACTGTAGGAACTGACGAAGCGGAAGCGAAAAGTTGGGAGAGTGAGATGAATCAGACGAAGGACTTGAAGTTCTCCCCAGAGGCGACCGTACGCCTGTATATTCAATTGTGCAAAGAGGAGAAGGAATGGATTCCTTTTTCAGATGCTTTAGAAAAGATTGATGCTTTAAGTAAAGTGGAAGCGATGGA
Source organism: Halobacillus faecis (assembly GCF_007991335.1). Taxonomy (GTDB): domain Bacteria; phylum Bacillota; class Bacilli; order Bacillales; family Halobacillaceae; genus Halobacillus; species Halobacillus faecis. The sequence goes on from NZ_BJYD01000012.1 coordinate 150,071, forward strand.
TCTTTACTTGGAAAGCTACTACAAAAAAGTGAATCCGAGAGATATTCGTGATATCGTCAATGGCGTATATGGCATTGACCTTGAGGCAGTGTCTGAACTTGGCGCCGGCAAGCAGACAAGCACCTATCCTGATGAAGTGCTTGGCATGGTGAGACAAGCACTTGATGAAGAGGTCAGTGATGAGGCCATCTCCAAAATGGAAAAAGTAGAAGTGATGGACTTATATTGGGAGGCCTTCGATGGAGAAATGTCTGGCGATGACATCCGGAAGATGATTAACGCCATCTTTGGCATCAATTTAGCAGGCATATCCGGGCTTGAAGGCACAGGAGTTGCGCTTTTCTCAAAAGAACAGTGGATTTCCCATTATAAGAATGATTTGTTTGTTGTCCATACAGGAGCGGATGATGTAGACGTGTGGGTTTATCCGACGGATCACTTCAAGAAGCAGACGGGTTTGGAAGGGAACCCTCGTGAATTGGAAGTAGCCCTGTCCGCTTTGGGTTTTGAATATAGTGAAGAGAAAGAAGCGCTCTACTATGCTAATCCTACAGGGGAGTCTGTGCCTGACAACTTCAAAGGGCAGACACTTGGGACGATCATCGGTGTCATCAAGGAAAATTATGAGGGTTTGAATTAAATCCAAAAACTCTGCGTCCGTCGGCGCAGAGTTTTTTCGTCCATGCCACTGATGTTCTAATGTTTAGGGAAATGAAATTCCAGGAACCTCTATTTGTAGAGTGACCTTTCATAAATCCCTATCAGTAAAAAAAGACAGTGCTTGCTTATGCTCTCACAGAGCATAAGCAAGCACCTTTTTATTTTTTTAGGATATCCACAAAATGGGAAACGATTCTTGCTGTCATTCCCCAGATCACTTTATCGCCGTATATATAAAAGTATTCCTCAAGTTGACGCGTCCGCCAGTTGTATTCTTCCCCACCCGGAATCAGATCGAAGGGGAAATTTGCTTCCGGCTGGGCTTCGAAGTGGACGTAATGGATGCGCGGTCCATTTTCCATAAAGAAGGAAAGTGGCACCGTAAACACCTCGCGGACCTCATCGGGATTACGCACAAGTTCATCTTCGGTCACATCTAAATACCCTGCAAACGTGTAAACGATCATGCCGAAAGGAGAAATCAGGTAGTCGAGCGGATGGACTTCTGTAAATTGTCCTGACTTGACGCCTAATTCTTCTTCGGTCTCCCGGATGGCGGCTTGTTTTGCAGAAGGATCTTCAGGATCAATTTTCCCACCTGGAAAACAAATTTCACCCGGTTGTCTTCTCAGCTGATGCGAGCGCACTTCAAAAACGACATGAAGCTCATTGTTTTTCTCGATGATCGGTAAAAGGACAGCGAACTTACGGAACTGTTCGTGTCCGAGAACAGAGGGGGTGTGTTTTTTCACTGTCTCAAAAATGGTTTTAGCGTCCATAGTTTTCACCTCGTCCTTTTACTATACCAGAACATTCTTCGGAATAGAAAAGAGGCACTCATCAGAGTGCCTCTTTCATAATTTTTTTGTAATAAAGAACAGACAGTAGTCCGAAAATCGAATAGAAAGCGGCGTAGAGACCCATGACGATCAGCATCGGTGTCCATAGTTCGGTTCCGAAAAAGAACCAGCCCGACTTGACGGCGAAGTAGCTGTGCAGGAGACCGATCAGTAATGGAATGCCGAAATTGAGCAACTGCTTTCCTTGAATCCCTCGCAGGAGGTCGCCGCGGGTGAAACCGAGTTTTCTAAGAATCGTATAGCTCCCTTTTTCGTCTTCACCTTCGTCCATCTGCTTGAAATAGAGCACGCAGCCGGAGGTAATCAGGAAGTTGAGACCGAGGAAGCCGACGATGAACATGACAAGCTCCATGTTTTTTTTGGTGACATCGCACTGTGCCACTGGGACCCATTGTCTCTTCCTTCATCCAGTACTGTAGTAAAAATATTTTGACCATTCCGTCAAATCCTCTTTAAAAAAGATGAGGATGGGCGTACAATGGATACTAATATTCAAAGACCACCATAGAAAAGGAGTCATGAAAATGTCATTGAACATCGTCGAAGCAACCCATAAAAAAGCTAAACCAGAAAGTGAAAAGATTCCTTTTGGACGCACCTTCACAGATCATATGTTAGTGATGGACTATGAAGAAAATAAAGGCTGGCACGAACCACGGATCGTTCCATATGAACCGCTGACGCTCGATCCGGCTGCGATGATTTTTCATTATGGACAAACCGTTTTTGAAGGATTGAAAGCATATCGCACGGATGATGGACGCGTGCTTCTTTTCCGCCCCGAGAAAAACTTTGAGCGACTGAACTTGTCGAGTGACCGTTTGAGCATTCCTCCGGTCGATGAACGAGAAGTGCTCGGTTACTTGAAAGAGTTGGTCCAACTCGAAAAAAACTGGGTGCCTTCTTATGAAGGAACGTCGCTTTACATACGACCATTTATTATTGCGACAGAACCGAGCCTTGCGGTGGCTCCGTCCAAATCATATAAACTGATGATTATCTTATCACCAGTTGGTCCCTATTTTTCAGGCGGCGTCAAACCGGTAACCATAAACGTAGAAGACAAATTCACCCGCGCTGTCAAAGGTGGAACAGGCATGGCGAAAACCGCCGGCAACTACTCTTCTGGTTATCAGGCACAAGCGAAAGCCGTAGAAGAAGGGAACAACGATGTCCTATGGCTCGATGGCGTAGAGAAACGCTACATTGAAGAAGTCGGAAGCATGAATATCTTTTTCAAAATCAATGGAGAAATCGTGACTCCAGCCTTGAGTGGAAGCATCCTGCAGGGGATTACGCGTACATCAATCCTTGAGCTTCTACGTAAATGGGAGATTCCTGTGTCTGAGCGCCGTATTTCAATTGATGAACTGTACCAGGCCTATGAAGACGGCAAGCTCGAAGAAGCCTTCGGAACAGGCACCGCAGCCGTCATTTCGCCCGTTGGTGAATTTAACTGGCTCGGCAAGAAGATGGTCATCAATGACCACGAAATCGGCGCCCTGTCCCAAGAGCTTTATGATACGATCACAGGAATTCAGCGGGGAAGAAAAGAAGACAGTTATGGTTGGACAGTGGAAGTATAAAAGGAAAGCCTCAGGTGTTAGTGCCTGAGGTTTTTTTAATGTTTATTCGTTTCCTGAATCAAGCAATTCATCAGGAACATCAGGACAAAGTAAAGGAAAAAAACGATCGCAAGACTCACAAACCAATCAAAACTCTTATTCAGCAAAGGACTAATGGTGATGATGACGAGAAGAAAAATAAACCGGGCGATGTCTTTTTTCTTTTTCCATTGCGTGGACATCGTATCCCTCCTTTTCTTCCTTCTAACCGAAGATCGCTATCCTTAACCCTTTAAATCTAAAGGGGTTGAGACAATCAAAAGAGAATAAAAATAGAAACACCCATATGAAATTGTTCATAAGAAAAACCGCCCATGCCGGGCGGTTTTTCTTATGAAGCTTTGACCGCTTCTTTCAGTTGTACTTTTTCAAGTTCGCCGAGTACCTGCTTTTCTTCTTCTTCTGAAAGGGGCAGGAGGGGAAGACGAACCCCACCGACCTCCACACCTTTAGCATTCAGAGCCGCTTTAACTGGGGACGGGCTTGGTGCAGAGAAGATGGCATGCATGACAGGAACAAGTTTTTGATGAAGACGGGCGGCATAAGCAAAATCGCCTTCACGGAAACTTTGGATCATCTGCTGCATCTCATTTCCAATGACATGGGAGGAGACGGAGACGATTCCTGTACCTCCAATAGATACGAATGGAAGCGTGTTGGAGTCCTCACCACTGTAAACAGAAAAATCATCGGACGTTTCACGGATGATTTCCGTCGCCGCATCGAGATCGCCGCTTGCTTCCTTGATTGAAACGATATTATTGATTTGAGACAAACGGATGACGGTTTCAGGATCCAAGTTGATGACGCTTCTGCCCGGAATGTTGTAAAGCATCACGGGAAGCGATGTAGATTTGGCAATCGTAGAGAAGTGCTGGTAAAGGCCTTCTTGAGTTGGTTTATTGTAATAAGGAGTCACGAGCATGACAGCGTCCACACCAGCTTCCTCCGCTTTTTTAGTCAAGCTAATGGACGCTCTTGTGTTGTTGGAACCGGTACCCGCAATGACAGGAACTCTTTTGTCAACAACTTCGACAACGAACTTGTAAAGTCTCACTTTCTCTTCTGTCGTCAATGTCGGTGATTCACCTGTTGTTCCTGCAATGACCAGGCCATCCGATCCGTTTTCGATCAAGTGGTTGACTAACGCTCGTGTTGCATCAAAGTCAATGTTCTCTTCGCGGTCAAAAGGGGTCACCATCGCTGTTAATACTTGGCCGAAATTCATAACCTCACACCTTTGCTTAGAATTTAGAATACATCCGAGGTAGTGAGGGCCATACGGCAGTCAAAATAAAAACGGCAACAACGAGGGCGTCGCTGCTGCCGTAGAAACTTTTAACCGTTCCTGCGTAAGATAGCCCTCCATATAGTTTCCTATATGACAGTCCTGTACTTCTTCAGCAGCAGAACCAGCATCAGGGAGATGAGATCCCTTTCGCTTCGGCAAATTCCCCTTTCCACCTGCATCTCAGGAGCTCATTCTCCTCCGACAAGTGTACTCATGTCATTGCACCTCTATCCTTACTTCAAAATCATTTGAAATAAGAAAATATTTAGTTAGTTAAAGATTATCAAAAAAGTCTCCGTCTTACAAGTGGGAAGACAAGGGAACAAGCGATTCGACAATATCTCTCAGATTCTTATCTTAAGCAATCTGGAAGTTTTACACCAAGGGTAGCTTTTAAGGGAAGGTTGTAGAAATCGGTCTCGGGGCGGATGGAGAATCATTCTGTGGCACATCGTTGAGGTCCCCGGCCTTTTATACAATAGAATTAACCAATAACAAACGAAGGTGTGATTCGAATGGCTGTCAATGAAATGGCGTTGCAACACTCAGAAACGGAAACGAAAGAGATTCCCTCCATATTTAAGAATCGAAACTTTTTGCTGCTTTGGGGAGCGGCACTTTTATCAAGTTTTGGTATTTCTTTTTTCCTTTTTTCACAAAGCTGGTATGTCGTTAATGTCTTAGGTTTAGAGGCTTCTCTTGGGATGCTGTATATCGCCGTAAGTATACCGAGGGTGCTATTCATGATTATCAGTGGAACGGTTGCAGATCGCTTCGATAAAGCGAAAATCATGTTTTTGTCTGATTTCATCCGTGGGCTACTCCTGATCGGTCTTGTCGTTTGGTTTATGTTTGGTGGGATTACGTTATGGACATTTGTGACGTTCGCCTTTTTCTTTGGCATTTTGGATGCTTTTTTCTGGGCAGCAGAAAGTGCCATTATTCCTTCCATCATTCATAAAGATCATCTGACCAGAGGGAATTCGATGATTCAGATGACCAACCAGACCTCGTTCATACTCGCTCCTATGCTTGCCGGAGTCATCATTGCCTTTGGAAACTATGAAATTGTGTTTGCCACCACCGCGGTTATGCTCATTGTGGCAAGTGCTTTGATTTTCTTTATGCGTGTACCCAAAGTGAAAGAAGAATCCGAGGAACAGAAAAGGTTTTGGGTTGATTTTAAGGAAGGACTGCTTTACGTGAAGAACTCGCGTGTCATTTCCCTTGTCGTTTTGACGACAATTTTTATGAACCTCTTTTTGGTTGGACCTTTAACGATGGGCCTCCCGTTATTTGTGAAGACCATTTTAGAAGGAACAGCCATGGATTTTAGCTTTCTTGAAGCTGGTTTGGCTGTGGGGATGCTGTTTGGTTCTATAGTGGTTGGTGTGTTGAATGTGAAAAAGAACCGCGGAAAAATTGGTATTCTGGCATTAGTCATTGCAGGAATGGCTTTTACAGGGCTCAGCTTCACAACAGAACTGTGGATGAGCATTTTATGCCTTGGCATCTTCGGGTTTGCCTTATCGGGTTCCAACATTCCATTCATTGCCGCTATTCAAAGTTTAATTGAAGAGAAGATGCTGGGAAGGGTAATGGGACTCATATCGCTCGCTTCCATGGGACTGATCCCTGTCAGCTATGCCCTAACTTCAGGAGTTTTAGCTTTCGGCGTATCCATCCATCACATCATGGCTGTTGGTGCCATACTAGTGACATTGTATTCTATGTTTATTTTCTTCAGGTTTAGAGAGCTGAGAGAAATCGAGTAAAAAAATTAGGAGTATCGAAAGGATAGACTTCAGGGAACGCATCCTATTTCCGATAAAAGAAGAAAGGAAAAATACGGTAGAAGAGCGTTCTCATGAAAAGTCTAAAAAAAGGATTCTCATTTCTTTTTCAGTAGTGATTATGTTGACGGTTATATTAAGCGGCTTCAATTTTTTTGCTACAAAATATACGAATGATCGTACAAAGGATATGGTGGATCACCAACTCCCTTTGCTTATTGCTGATGAAAAACTAGCTTTGAACCTTTCTCAGCGAATCGCACTGACAAGAGCTTACGTACTTTTTGAAGATGAAAGTTACCGGGAGCAGTTTAATGAATATACACGAGAAAGCGTAGAGATTCAGGATAAGCTTCTGAGTATGTCCAATTCCGAAGAAGCAGCGCGTCTGGTGGAAGAAAGCAATCAATGGGGACAGATGGTTCAAAATGAAGTCTTTAACCGTTTTGACAATGGCAACGTGGAAGCAGCCCTTCAAGCAATGAGGGAGGAAGTTACCCCTCTTGGTCAAGGAGTTATGGAAGGGTTTGAAAACATGGCTTTGCAACGTGAACAAATGATGGAGGAAGAAGGACAAAACATCCTGCAAGCTGGTCATACAATGATGGTGATCGGCAGCATCATATCCGTCGTATCCATCGTCATAGGAATTATTTTTGCGCTGGTCATCGCGAATCGCATTACAAATCCGATAAAAAAAGTAGTGGAGCGGATGAAACAGATTTCAGAAGGAGACGTCAGTAGAGGGCCGGTTCATGTGAAATCAAAGGACGAAATCGGCCAGCTGGCCGATGCGACGAACGACATGCAGCGTTCTCTGAATGAAGTCATCCAGTGCGTTTCTTTCACTTCAAACAGAGTTTCCGGGCAAAGTGAAGCCTTGACTCAGTCAGCGTATGAAGTGAGAGAAGGGAGTGATCAAATTGCCTCAACGATGCAAGAGTTATCTTCAGGGGCAGAATCACAGGCGGATGGAGCTACCCATCTTTCTGATCAAATGCGCACGTTTGGTGAAAAAATTCAGGAAGCGAATGCCAATGGCGAGTCGATTTCAGGAACATCGACTGAGGTCCTTGCTATGACGGATAGAGGACGGGTATCCATGCAGCTTGCTGTTGCACAAATGCGTGCCATTGACAGGATTGTTAAGGAATCCACTGAAAAAGTAAAAGGATTGGATCTTCAATCAAAAGAAATTTCCAAACTTGTCCGAGTCATTGAAGACATTGCCGATCAGACGAACCTGTTATCTTTAAATGCAGCCATTGAAGCAGCCCGGGCTGGAGAGCATGGCAAAGGGTTCGCTGTCGTTGCAGATGAAGTAAGGAAGCTTGCTGAACAGGTTACGAATTCTGTTGGTGATATTACTGAGATCGTAGAAGGTATTCAAAAAGAAACTGGAAATGTCGTTACTTCTCTGGAAGCAGGCAACAGTGAAGTCGACCAAGGTTCAAAACAGATGGAAGAGACAAGAGCTACTTTTGATGAGATTAAGGACTCTGTTTCAGAAATGGTCGCCAAAATTCAAACCATTTCTGCACACTTGAAAGAAATTGCTGAGAACAGCATGCAGATGAACCACTCCATCGAGGAAATTGCTTCCATTACAGAAGAGTCTGCCGCAGGTGTCGAACAGGCCGCTGCCTCCGCCCAACAGTCGAATAGTTCTATGGAAGAAGTGTCACAAACGGCTGAAGACTTATCGAACCTTGCTGAGCAATTAAACGAACAAGTCCGCCGCTTCAAGCTATAAATACAGAAACCTCGCTCATGAAAAAGGGCGAGGTTTTTTTCACGTGCATCTAGGTTTTTAGGGGAACGACAGCCGATGGAAAGCGAGGTGCCCCAAACGCACCTCTTTCTAGTGAGTATTTCTGAGTAGGATTAGCGGGATTTTTTGTACCAACCTTTTTCTTTGAATCTAGATATGGCTTCAATGCGGTTGGTGACTTCTAATTTTTCTAAAATGACAGAAACATAGTTACGAACCGTCCCAGGAGTGATGAATAGCTCTTGAGAGATGTCTTTGGTATTTTTCCCATCGGCCATCAGTTGAATTACCTCACGCTCTCGTTCAGTTAAAGGGTTTTGCTGTGTGAATGCCAGGTCGACGAGTTCTGGGTCAAAGATCCGCTGTCCGTTGGTAATTTTCCGAATGGCTGTGGCTAGTTCTTCACTCGGGCTGTCTTTCAATAAATATCCGCTGACACCAGCCCGGCGGGCGCGGTCGAAGTATCCGGGACGGGCGAACGTTGTCAAAATAATCACCTTGCACGGCTCTTCATATAATTCTTCAGCGGCATCCAGGCCATCCTTCACAGGCATCTCTATATCCATGATGCAAACATCTGGTTTCAATTTTTTCACAAGCGCACAAGCTTCTTCACCGTTTTGAGCCTGGCCTACAACCTCCATGCCGTCCTCTAAATCGAGAAGAGCTCCAAGCGCGCCTAAAAGCATGCGCTGGTCTTCGGCAATAACGATCCGAATCATATTTATTCCTCCTCTTCTTTGTTTTTGATCACGTTTGGAATATGAAATTGTAGGAGCGTTCCATTTTTTGATTCAATTTCAAGCTTGCCATTCACAAATTCGAGACGCTCACGCATCCCTTGTAATCCGTTGCCACGAAAAGGGTCCAATGTGTCGGGGATCCCTTTGCCATCATCTTCAATACTGATAAGAATCTCAGTAGGGGATTGGTCAATGGTCACACGACAGGTCTTTGCTTCGCTGTGTTTTACAATGTTCGTCGCTGCTTCTTTCAAACACATGCTGAGCACATTTTCTACGAGCAGTGGAGTGTTGGTGATATGGGGATCGCCTTCGAATTGAAAATTCATTTCTGCCGCTTCAATAATTTGCTGGACACGGACAATTTCATCTTCGAGCTTCGTCCCTTTCATATTCGATACCATCTCCCTGACTTCCTTCAAAGCGGTCCGGGCTGTGTTGCGGATATCTTCCACTTCTTTGTTGGCCTTTTCCGGATGGGCCGTCATGAGCTTGCGGGCAAGATCACTTTTTAGCCCGATCATCGAAAGTTTTTGTCCAAGTGTATCATGGAGGTCACGCGCAATCCTTTCGCGTTCTTCAATGACCATTAGTTGCGAAATTCGTTCATTCGCATCTTCCAATTCTCCTTCCAGTTTTTGTTGTTGGTTTCGATAACGCACCGTGAATGGAAGAAGGATCACTCCGATTACCGTGATGATAATGAAAGGAAGGTTCGGAAAAAGAGAATCAATTTGGTAAATGAATGTCGTTGTAATTGCAATCAACGTTGAGGTCAAATGGACAATATATAGAGATAAAAAGCCACCTAGATGTTTGATGTTTCCAATGAAATAGGCGATAAAAAGCGCGAAATAAATGTATCCGAACAGAGCGGTCATAACAATACTGATGACCATCTCGACACTGACCCACAAATAGACGAATCGGCTGTTGGATATGAACGAAAGCCTGTAAGCGAGGAAGAAGATCAGTGTCATCAGGATGCCGAAAAGCATTTCGTACATAGATGAAGAGCGGAAGATGAAGAAAAAGGGCAATAAACAAAAGATAATCCAGACATATATACTGAGCCCTGTATTTTTCGGAATGATTTGATACCAGTTCTGCACGTGGATGCACCTCCTTTTTTTAAGCATAAAGGAAAAGCCCATTCGAGGGAATGGACTTTCAACTTCTTTATTTATCCTGGAAGCTTGGCTGCCTTTGATTGAGCATAGCTAGGCGCTTTTTCTTCAGCAGTGATTTCACTTCTTTGAAGGATACGAATGTTTTATTTTCTGTATCATAGAGCCGGAACCGAATGGATTCAAGACTTGTGGCCAGAGTAATCGTTGTCGCGTGTTTTAAAGGTGGTGTCTTCTCGTGGGCTTCTTCCAACGCATAGTTCGGAACCCTAGGGGCTAGGTGGTGAACATGGTGGAAGCCGATATTTCCAGATACCCACTGAAGCACTTTAGGAAGCTTGTAATAGGAGCTGCCATCGACGGCTGCTTTTACAAAATCCCATTCGGACTCGTCTTCAAAGTAAGAATCTTCAAATTGGTGCTGTACGTAGAACAGCCAGATGCCCAGGGCGCCCGAAACATACAGGACCGGAATTTGAATAATTAAGAAAGCTTCCCAGCCAATGGCCCAGATAATCAGGCTGTACAGCGCAAAAACAGCGATATTAGTTACATACGTATTGATGCGCTCTTTCTTTTTGGCGCCTTTACGATTGAAACGGTTGGAGACAAGGAACAAGTAAAGTGGACCTAAGCCAAACATGACGATGGGGTTACGATAAAGGCGATAGGCAAGTCTTTCTTTCCACGATGCTTCGATATACTCGTCCACGGTCATGACCCAAATGTCACCCGTGCCGCGTTTATCTAAATTTCCGCTTGTTGCATGGTGGATCGAGTGGCTTCGTTTCCACTTATCAAAAGGAAACAACGTCAGAATACCTGTAATCGTTCCTATGATGCGGTTGGCCTTTTGACTTTTCAAGAACGACTGGTGTGTACAATCATGGAAAATGATGAAAAGACGGATGACAAACCCACCAGCAATCATAGCGACTGGAACAGCAAGCCATACAGAGACGGACAGACTCGCATAGGCTAATACCCACAATAAAACGAACGGGATGACTGTATTGATCAACTGGCGGATGCCTGCTTTTGTATCAGGTTTCGCAAAGGCTGAAACGCTTTTCTTCAGCTCTCGTTGTTTATCCTTGTTCATAATAACGACTCCTTCATAATTCTTCATGCTACTTATGATAGGAAAAACCCCATCATTTTATAAGGCATAAACGTCAGGACATTTATATGACACTTGTCATGGGTGTTTGTCTATTCTTAGGAGATGAACATGGAAATGAAGGGTGGAGGATAATGAAAGAAGTTGGTTCCTCGCTTCCTTTTAAATCGAGAAGGTTGTTAAGATAGCGCTTACAATGTGATATAATGGAAGTGTGAATCGACACTCTATTAATGGAGGGTTACCCTATGACCAAACGAATACTCGTTGCATACGATGGGAGTGACTTGAGTAGAGAAGCGGTTATGGAAGCAAGGAATCAGGCTTGTGAAACTGCCAATAGGGAAATTCATATCGTATCTGTCGTGAAACCTACAGGTCCAGCAACAAATGCTGCGGTCTCCCATAGTATAGGGGACGAAATGGCAGAGAACCTGCGTTCAGAAATGGATGTGTTGAAAGAGCAGATGGCTTCATCGGATGTAGGTGTCATTACAGAAGTGATCATCAGTGAGGTACAAGAAAACCCTGGTATTGGTATTTGTAAATATGCGGAGGAGCAAGCCGTGGATCTGATTATCGTCGGGAACCGCGGACTTGGGAGAGTGAAGAAAATGTTATTGGGGAGTGTGAGCAATAACATTGTCCAGCATGCAAACTGCCCCGTATTAGTCATGAAATAGTGGAAAACTATAAGAAAGCCTGAAAGTACTCCTTTCAGGCTTTCTTTTTTATGGTTCTATAGTTATGGACCTTATTTTAGTTCATCCATCATTTGGGTGACCAGGTCATACATATATTACCATTCACATTCACCCAAGCTATAAATCACACATCAACACCGGGAAGGTTCAAACGCCTAAGTCCAGTTACGTCGAGAAGGCTGAATCCGATCTTGGATAGGATGGGAAGGATGATGAAGGCTGTAATTTCCGTCGCCTGCTCTGTCCATCCGACTCCAGAAGGGCCTATGATCCAGGCGGTCGGATAACAAACCCAGAAAGCAGTCAAGTATGCGGCCGTGCGCTGGTAATGTTTCTTCAGCTCCTTACCACCTTTGATCGCAATCTTTCTTAAAGGATACCAAATGATATAAAGGATGATTACTAGAGCAACGACACCGAGAACATACCAAATGTATTTGATGGTCTCAGAGGAAAAGTCGGCAATCAAACCCGTCAGAATCATAAACACATCAGCTGCTATTAAAGCTGCGATCAAGGCTTTATCTTTCTTTTTTTCATAAAACATGGCGGTCAAAGCGAGTGCGAGCAATAGCAGGGGTGTCGTTACCACCCAGTCTAAGTAACGGGCGAAGTACACGGTTTTGTCCGGTTGTTCGAGCAACCCTTGTCCTAAGGCAATGGATAAGTAAGCGGCACCCGACCATGATGGAATAATAATCGCAATCACGTACTCATACTTCGGAACACCGCGTGGATTCCGGCTCAAATATAAAAATGTCAAAGCTCCCGCCAACATAACGAACACATAAATCCAATGCAGAGAAACAATATAATCACTCATCATGTCACCTCAATCTTCGATCTCATTACCTCTCATTCTAGTCAAAAGAGAAGAAGACTAGACATTTACAAATTCTGGTGTACCAGGTCTTACATATATTCCCACCAAACCTAAATAAAAAGACCGTGTGTTCCCGCTCAAGTCGTATGATAAACGGGGGTTGGCCGCTTTTGTGTTTAAACAATAAAACTACAGCCTTATCTTTGTGTTTGCCACACGTTGCTGAATGTAAGCGCTATTCGTTACAATTTTCTTAACAGTTCAAACATTATTACTTCCATTCCACCTAACGAGCCCACTTGGTGAATCAATAGGAGAATGATGAAAGGGTGTGGTGATCTTGGAAGCCATCAGTAAGAACTTTTTCTTATACCTTTCCAACAATAAGTTGTTAGATCGCTTTGCTAAGCGCTTTGGCAGTAAATTTGGGGCTGACAAGATAGTAGGGGGAGAAACGTTCTCCCAGGCAATTCCATTAATACAGCAATTGAACCATGAGGGTCTGGTCGTTACGGTTGACCATTTAGGGGAGTTTGTAGACTGTGAGGAAGAATCAAGAGACCGCGCAGGTGAATGCATCCGTTGTATTCAACAGATTGCGAGCAACCAGCTGCAGTCGGAAGTATCTCTTAAACTAACATCGCTTGGACTGGACATCAGTCGCGAGTTGGTTATGGAAAATATGGAACTTATTTTGAAGGAAGCCCAGAAGCATGACATTACGGTCACCATTGATATGGAAGACTCGTCACGTTGCGGGGCTACCCTGGATATTTACCAGGAATTGAAAAAGGACTACCCGAACCTGGGTACGGTCGTGCAGTCTTATCTCTATCGAACCGATGAGGATCTTGATCGACTGAATGAGTGCCAACCTTACTTGCGTCTTGTAAAAGGGGCCTATAAGGAGTCTGGCAAAGTCGCTTTTCCTGAGAAGCACCTTGTCGACGATAATTTGAAGCATCTGATCAAGAAGAACTTGTTGAACGGCAACTACACAGCCATCGCAAGCCACGACGATGCGATTGTCGATTATACGAAGAAGCTTGTGGAAGAACACAACATTCCGAAAGACCGCTTTGAATTTCAAATGCTTTATGGAATGAGAAATCAAATGCAGAAAGATCTTCTTGAAGAAGGTTACAAAGTGAGAGTGTATCTTCCTTATGGAGAAGATTGGTACGGGTACTTCATGAGAAGACTCGCCGAAAGACCAGCGAACATCGCCTTTGCATTAAAAGGTGTTTTCAGTAAATAAAACTTCTACACATTAGAAAGGGGAATTTTATCATGGTCCAGCCTTATAAACACGAACCATTCACAGACTTTACAATTGAAGAAAATAAGAAAGCTTTCGAGGAAGCACTGAAGCAAGTGAAAGAAGAATTAGGGCAGCATCATGATCTTCTCATCGATGGCGACCGCATTCGCACAGACAATACGATTACCTCCACAAACCCTGCGGACACGAAGCAGGTCGTAGGTACCGTATCCAAAGCGAACGAAGACTTAGCAGAAAAAGCCGTCCAGTCAGCAGCGACTGCTTTTGAAGACTGGAGAAAATGGGATCCCCGAGCTCGCGCTGAGTTATTGTTCCGTGCTGCGCACATCATCCGTCGTCGTAAGCATGAGTTTTCCGCTTATCTTGTGTATGAAGTAGGAAAGCCTTGGAAAGAAGCGGATGCAGATACGGCAGAAGCGATTGACTTCCTTGAGTATTACGGACGTCAGATGATCGAACTGAAGGAAGGCAAGCCAGTTGAAAGCCGTCCTGGTGAACAGAACCGCTACATCTATACATCTACAGGCGTTGCGGTCGTCATTCCACCTTGGAACCTTGCATTTGCCATCATGGCAGGTACAACGGTTGCTCCACTTGTTACAGGAAGCACGGTCGTCATGAAGCCGGCTAGTAACAGCCCAGTCATTGCTGCAAAATTCGTAGAAGTGCTTGAAGAAGCAGGTCTACCGAAAGGCGTCTTGAACTTTGTGCCAGGAAGCGGTGGCGAAGTCGGTGACTATCTTGTGGATCACCCGAAAACGGCCCTGATTTCCTTTACAGGTTCCCGTGATGTCGGAACACGCATCATCAAGCGTGCGGCAGAAATTCAAGAAGGTCAAAATCACTTGAAGCAGGTGATTGCTGAAATGGGCGGGAAAGACACCGTGGTCGTCGATAAAGAAGCGAATATTGAAACAGCGGTCGATGCCATTATTGTCTCCGCCTTCGGATTCTCCGGTCAAAAATGTTCTTCCGGTTCACGCGCAGTTGTTCACGAAGATGTGTATGATGAAGTGTTGGAAAAGGTAAAAGCACGCGCTGAGCAGCTGACCGTCGGAAATGCATCTGAAGAGAACGTCTATATGGGACCTGTCGTCGATCAAGGCGCTTATGATAAGATCATGAGCTACATCGAAATCGGTAAAGAAGAAGGCCGTCTCGTCACTGGTGGTAAAGGGGATGACTCGAAAGGGTACTTTATCGAGCCGACGGTATTTGCGGATCTTGCTCCAGATTCCCGTATGCAACAGGAGGAAATCTTCGGACCGGTCGTCTGCTTCACAAAAGCGAAGAACTTTGATGAAGCGATCGACATTGCAAATAACACAGAATACGGACTGACAGGTGCGGTCATCTCTGATAACCGTGAACACTTGGAAAAAGCAAAATACGATTTCCACGTCGGAAACTTGTATTTCAACCGCAATTGTACAGGTGCCATCGTCGGTTATCAGCCATTCGGCGGTTTCAAGATGAGTGGAACAGACTCCAAAGCCGGCGGACCTGACTACCTGGCTCTTCACATGCAAGCGAAGACGATTTCTGAAATGTTTTAAAAAAGCCTGAGGCTCTCCCAAACTTGGGGGAGCTTTTTTCATAGAATCACATGCAGGAAAGCGAATGATCACCTATTACTTAACGGAACGAAGGAACAGCTTGGAAGTTATTCAAGATGCCTTAGATATATTTCTTTTTCTTTCCATCCACAACCGATATAATGGAGGGTAACGAAACATGACATTCAACCTACTCGGAAAGGTCAGGATTCCTATGGAAGTCAAAGAATTGATCCTTCAGGCAGAAGATATTCATAAAGCGACAGAGCTGATCAGTTCGAAGTTGAAGAAGCCTGTCATTATTGAAAATAAAAATTTCGAGTTGATTGCTTATAGTTCAACGTTCGATGATTTCGATCAGACCCAGCAGAAAACGATCCTTTCGAAAAAATGTCCGATTTTCATTATCGATCGTTTAAAGAAAGAAGGAATCGTCACTCGTCTGCAGAAACAATCGGATCCAATCCGTGTCCATCCCATGGAGGACCTTGGATTTCAACAGCGTGTCGTCATTGCTGCCAAGCATCTTGGACATACACTGGGTTACGTGTGGGTTCAGGAGTCGGAGCAAACCTTGAACGCAGAGGAAATGGAATTTTTAGAGGAGATCACCGGCCATCTCGGGAAGTTGATTTATGATCAGTTCATGAAAGAGAACGCCAAAGAAGGACGTAAAGAAGAGCTTCTCTGGCAGCTGCTTCATCATGAATATGCCAGCGAAAGCCAGTTTCGTCATGATGCCTCTCTTGCTCAACTTAAGATCCCGGATCGATTTTCAATCGTCGTTTTTTCAGTGACTGCTCCTCAGTACAAGTCGATGTTGGATGACTTGGAAAACACGGTCAACCGTTTCCGAACAAACCGCCACCTGTATTATTTGAAAACCGAATTTCAGTTGATTCTCTTTATTGAAGGAAGAGAATCTGACCGCTTTTCATCAAGGGATATCGCCCGTGACCTCATTGAGGTTGTCAAAGTAGAAACAGGCGAGGAAGATTTTTATCATTTCCTTATAGGTGTCGGAAAAGAATATACGAAGATATATTATATGCGAAAAAGCTTCCTCGAAGCGTTGGAAGTCATCGAGACGGCAAACTTCATCGGACCGCGTCCAGAAACCATGCCGCGCGAGTTTTCCAAACTTGGCCTGTACCGATACTTAGCGGCGTTGTATGAAAAAAATAGTTCGGAGGATTACTATAGTGAAGATCTGCTGACGTTGATTAAAAATGACACAACGAAACAGACAGAACTCCTGTTCACCCTGGAATCGTACCTTGCGAATAATGGAAAAGGAAAGCAGACAGCGAATGAACTGTTCATCCACCCCAATACGTTGAATTACCGCATCAAGCAAATCCAGGAACTGACGAACATAGACTTCTCTGACTTCAATATGAAAGCCTACTTATATACCGAGTTGTTGTTACTGAATAATGTAGACAGCTATTATGAAAGGTACAAAGCAGCGTTGCAAAAATGAAAGGAGGGGGCATTGATCATGCCTCCTCCTTTTTCTTATGGATGAACAGCGCATTGGTATGTTTTGTAGTCGCCACTCAAATTCTTCTATCCGTGTATGAGAGGCTCCTAAAGTTATAAGATAAAGATAGTGGAAAAGGAGATGGTGATCGATGGTTGATGAAAGAAAGCTCATTCAGCAGCATTTAGCCAATGAACGCACTTATTTGGCCTGGATTCGGACGAGTATCGCCCTTGTAGGGATTGGTTTTTTAGCTACAACGGTCCATATTTCAGCTCTTCCGACGGCAGGGGATTTAGCGAACAATCTGGCTATGCTCGTCAGCATATCCTCTTTGTTTCTCGGCGTAATGACGATTATTGGTGCAACCGTGAATTATTATCATACGCGGAAGAATATCAATGAGAACCGCTTTGTATCTTCCCACAGGATTATTGTTTATATGACCTCTGTGGCCTTTTTGCTGTTTATATTGGTGACGACGTATTTGTTTTTCGTATAATTCCTTTGAATAAAGAAAAAGCCTCGCTGTCCTGTCAGCGAGGCTTTCCTTGTGTGAAATTTTTAAGCGTTACTTAAATTACCTTCATCCGGACGGGATTTTTTAATGAAAAATGCCATAATAAAACCGGCAACAGCAAAGATCCCAGCTACAATAAAGGAGACGTTCACTCCATGAATCAGACCTGTCACACCTTCAGAAGGAATGGTTTGGCTCGTCATCACAGAAACGAGCATGGCCGTACCGACAGCTCCGGAAACTTGGCGCATTGTATTGTTCATGGCTGTTCCGTGGGGCATCAAGTGCTGTGGTAGCTGGTTAAGTCCGGCTGTCGTCACAGGCATCATCACCATAGCAATCCCGAACATACGGACACAATTGACGAGAGCTAAATATAGAAAGGTCGTCGATGGATCAAGGTTCGTAAACAGGAACGTAGAAACTGTGAGCAGTCCGAGACCGATGATGGCAAGCCAACGCGCACCAAATTTATCAAAAAGACGACCGGTGATGGGGTTCATGATGCCCATTAACAATGCGCCCGGCAATAGCATCAAGCCAGATTCGAACGCTGTGAATCCAAGCATGTCCTGCATGAGAATGGGCAGAATGACCGCCCCACCGATCATGGAAATAAAAACAATCATCCCGAGTGCGGTCGTGAGGGTAAAGGTCTTATATTTAAAAATGCGGAATTCTAAAATCGGTTTTTCTAATTTCATCTGGCGAGTGATGAAAAGCGTCAGCGCGAGCGCTCCGACAGCTAGAGAAATGAGCACCTCTTGACTTAAGAAGCTGGCACTGCCGGCAACACTGAATCCGTATAAAATTCCACCGAAACCAAAGGTAGACAGGATGATGGAAATCGGATCGACTTTCGGGAATGTTTGCTTCGTTACATTTTTCAAAATGAAGTAAGCGACGATCAAGTCTGCAATGGCAATGGGCAAAATAACGAAGAACAGGCTTCTCCAGGGAAACTGCTCGACGAGCCAGCCGGACAATGTCGGGCCGATGGCTGGTGCAAAAGCAATGACGAGTCCGAACATCCCCATCGCTGATCCTCTTTTTTCAATAGGGAAAACGAGGAACATAATCGTCTGCATTAACGGGAGAATAATACCGGCACCAGAGGCCTGTAACACTCTTCCTGTTAAAAGAATCGAAAAGTTAGGGGCGATTCCGCAGACAAGTGTACCGAAAGCGAATAATCCAACGGCTGTCATGAACAATCCTCTCGTAGAAAAACGTTCAATTAAAAAAGCCGTAATAGGGATCATAATTCCGTTCACTAACATAAAAATCGACTGCAACCATTGCGCTGTATTCGCATCCAAATTCAAATCAGCCATAATGTGAGGCAGGGCGGTGGCTAGCAGGGTCTGGTTTAATATGGCTACAAAAGCACCTGATATGAGTACGATCATTAAAGGGACACGGTTGATTTCTTGAGATGACATGATTTAACCTTCTTTCTAAAATACTTAGGTAACTAATGAAATATCATACCATAAGAATGGTTTTTTGTTCAGTAACCTGTATATATTTCCTTCTAATAAGTTAGGCATCTAAGATTATATCGTTAAAAAAACAACGTCTGCTTATGTGCAGACGTTGTTTTGCTTAGGCCGCTTTTTGTTTTCCGAAATAGAAAAGTCCGAAGAAGATACCAACCGCTGTCATGGCGACCGCTACAATCAGCGTTGGCAACGGCCCGAATTGAGCAATGAACGGAACGGATAAGGCGGTCACAAATCCGCCACCTAAAAAAGGTTCATAAAAGAGTTGTTTGTATCCGAATGCTTCAAAAGCGGGAGATTCATTGTCAGGGTCGACGACTCGCATCAAAAGTAGCCCTGTTGCAGTGACGCCCATCGATTGTCCAAAGTCTCCAATTCCGCGTTCAAACCAGTACTGCGGAATCATTCGAGGAGCAAGTACAAGGAATCCAAATAAATTCCAAGCAATCCCTGCAGCTGCTAGAATGACAAATGGAACGAGGTATTCGCCAATGACATCTAAAGATACGGTGGATATGGCTGTTAATATAAGGATATCAAGGGCAAGTCCCTGAATTCTGTTCACCATTCTCCGGTCAACAAGGTTGTATTTATCCTTTTTGCTGAAAAAGATTTGAAGAGCAATTCCACCGATCATCGCTAGCGGGAACAATGGAATATAGCTCATAAAATCAGATCCAATGGTGATCGACTCGAGACCAATCAACCCTTGCAACAATAACCAGCCAATCAGAATTGCGATGAAAACGATAGATAAATGGAATGATAACGGTTCGATTGATTCCGGACGCAAGGTCATTTTTCCAGCTGGTTCACGGTTTTGATATTCCATAACTCCACGCTTTCTTAAATCAGAGAAGTCTTCCACATCTTCAATAACTTTCGTTTTCTTATTACGAACACCCCAGTTGATGAGGATGATTCCAAAAATGACTCCCGATAATACGCCGATTGTTGCTAGGCCGATGGCTAAATCGAAAGCTTCTGCAAAACCAAGCTCTTCGAAAGTGCTCGCCATACCGGCGGCCGTCCCGTGGCCACCTTCAAAAGCGACCTCAATCAAGGCCCCTGACATAGCAGGTAGATCAAAGAATGGGACTAAGATGAGAACAGCGAGAGTGATCCCGACCACATATTGGCCCCAGCCGACAGACCATCCAAGCGCCAGTTGCGGACCAGCGTAATACCAAATATCTTTTAACTTTGGAATGGCAGCTCCAAGGAAAAGAGCAGCAAATACCACATTAATCATGAGACCGGGAAGGGCGGACCATACTTCCATAATGGATTCTGTCATGATCCCGTTTGAGAAGAAGCTGTCTTCCGGCATGAACTTTCCGAGTACTTGAGGACCAAGGAAAAGCGCAATAAACCCTCCGATAATGGATGAGGGTAAGAATAAATTTTGTAGTAATGTCCATTTGACACGGATAATTTTACCGATCAAAAGGAAGACACCGATATAAAGAAGTGCGAAACCTATTTCATTCGGAGTCATATGTTCACCTCTTTCTTACAGGGGTAAGTTTCCCGTTGAAGTAGTTTTACCATTTAATCACTTTCCCTGGTATTTCTTTTGTTGAAACTACATTTTTATAAAATCTTTAGCGATTTATAAACTTGTTCTCTGCTTCCACAATCCTGCCATATAACCAAAAAATC
The DNA here is from genome assembly GCF_007991335.1 of Halobacillus faecis. GTDB lineage: Bacteria > Bacillota > Bacilli > Bacillales > Halobacillaceae > Halobacillus > Halobacillus faecis. Next base: position 170,593 of record NZ_BJYD01000012.1, read on the forward strand.
CTCCGTCTGTTTAAGACGGAGGATTTCGTGTTTTAGGATTGGTTCTTTTCGGTTTTATTAATAAGAGTGGTACCCACAAGGTCACCAGTCACGTTTAAGGCTGTAGCTCCCATACCGATGAGAACGTCCACAGATGCAAGAAGGGCGACAGCTTCCATAGGCAGTCCGACTTGAGAGAATACAGTCGCAATCATAATGATTCCAGCCCCTGGAACCCCAGCGGTTCCGACAGAAGCCAGTGTTCCAACAAGGACGATTTGAAGAATGGAGACAAAGCTTAATGGATCACCAATAATGTTCGCAGCGAATACGGCTGATACAGCAATTCGAATAGCTGCACCATCCATATTGATTGTTGCTCCTAATGGTAAGCTGAAGCCATATAAGCTATTATTCAACCCCAGGTTTTTCGCAGCATTTAATGTGACAGGCAACGTTCCAGAACTGCTCTGTGTAACAAAAGCTGTCAACATAGGAGTGCGTGCTTCTTTGAAAAAAGCAGCCGGCTTTCGTTTGCTCATAAATAGGAAAAGAATATAAATAGCTAATTGTACAAGTAAACCTATATAAAGAACGACGATGAAGTTCCCTAATTCCAACAACGTGTTCGCCCCTTGTGTACCAATAACTTCAGCGATAATCGCAAAAATACCGATGGGTACATATTGAAGGATACCCTTCATCACGATTAAAGTCGCCTCATTCAAAGCATTGATGACTTTGTAGAGGTGACCTCCCAGACTTTGATAAGCATTCGTTGATCGCATGTAAGAGAGTGCTAAACCAAAGACGATCGCAGTAAAAATGATTCCAAGCAGGTTCATTTGGGTTAAGGCTGTAAGAATATTTTCAGGTACGATGTTCAAGAGCACGCTGGTGACGCCGGGATTTTCAGGAACATCGACGGTTTCATTCCCAAGACTCATCCCTGTACCCGGATTAAACAAAGTGGCAACGGACACGCCGACTAAAATGGCAAGGGCAGAAGTCCCCAGGTAATAAAAGAATACTTTTCCGCCCATGCGTCCCAATGAACCAATGTTCGTTTGATTAATCCCTACAATAAGGGTAAACAGAATTAACGGTACAATGATAAATTTCAATAGACGGAGCAATAGGTCACCAAAAGGGGCTAGGACAGCAGCGCCTTCTCCGAACAGGAGACCAACGGATACACCGAGAACCAAGGCTACGGTGATTTTTTTGATCAATGATGTTTGTGTGTAGATTCTCCACAACTTACTCATGGTGAACCCCTCCTTTTTTAACAATATTTAAACAGTATAATGCTGATTGGTTTACTAAGGTTTACTAGGGTAAGATAAGGCATGTGAACAAGGATGTCAACGGTATTGCTTACCATTTACAATTTCTTAATCAAAGTCTTCCTCAATTTCCATGATATATTTTCCGTATAGGTTCCTTATTTCAAGGCTCAGTTTAGATAAATTCTGCGTGATGTACCAAGACGTCGAATCGCTTTTTCAAAACCGTTAAACTCGCATAAACATCTCGAAATCGAGCCTTTTACAATACTGCCATATCGTTAAGTATTGCTCAAAGGATAAGTGTTACATGTGTAGAGACTGAGGGTACTAGGTTTAAAAAGCGAAAAGGAAGTGATGTGTGTGGTGAAGAAAACTGTCGTCGCTCTTGCAGGGGCGAGTGGATATATAGGACAAAATTTGATGAAAAAGCTAAAAGACCATTCTGAGATTATCGCCTTATCCCGAAATGGCGACAATAAGGAAGACAGCGACCAGGTGACCTGGCGATCGTGCGATTTATACTCAATGGCTGATGCGGAAAAAGGGTTGGATGGAGCAGATATCGCGGTATATCTTGTACACTCGATGATGCCTTCAGCTAAGTTGACCCAGGGATCTTTCGAAGATATGGATGTCATCCTTGCTGATAATTTCGCTCAGGCGGCAAAAAAAGCAGGCGTGAAGCAAATCGTATATTTGAGCGGCATCATTCCTCAAGATGAACAAGAACTTTCCCGTCATTTAAAAAGTCGGCTTGAAGTGGAAGAGATTCTAGGCTCGTACGGAGTCCCCGTGACGACGATCCGGGCAGGACTGATCGTTGGACCAAGAGGATCTTCCTTTCCGATATTAAAAAAGTTAGTAAAGCGTCTTCCCTTTATGGTACTCCCTCAATGGACGAAGACAAAAACGCAGCCGATTGCCTTACCGGACGTAATTGGGTCGATCGACCAAAGTATTGGCGAAGAAAGCTTGAAGGGACGTTCGATTGACGTTGGGGGGCCGGAGGTGATGACTTACGAAGAGATGATGGAAAAAGTGGCAGGCGTCATGGGTAAGAAACCATTTATGGTCAATGTCCCCTTTTTAACCATTGATTTGTCTAAGTTATGGGTAAGGCTGGTAACAGGTGCGCCGAAAGAAATGGTATATCCACTCATTGAAAGCCTTGTCCACCCCATGGTTGCATCGTCTCAAAACAAAGTGGATGGAATCAGTGATGGGGAAACGCCCTTTGAAGAAGCAGCTGAATGGGCTCTAAGAGAAGATGAAAAGCAAACCAAAAGAAAATCCAACGGACCTAACATACCCGCCATGCAGGACGATGTCCGCTCTGTCCAGCGTATCCCGCTCCCTCAGGGCCATTCGGCAGACTGGATTGGGAAGTACTATGTGAAATGGCTGGAAAAGGTGTTAAATCCTTGGGTAAAAACAACCGTAGATGAAACGCATTGTTGTCAAATTGGCGTGATTTTTAATGAGATCCCACTCCTCGAATTCACATATTCAGCTGAAAGAAGCACGAAGGACCGTGCTTTATATTATATTTCCGGGGGCCGATTGAGCAACAAAGAAAAAAACGTGAGGGGAAGACTGGAATTCAGAAAAATTCCAGGAAAAAATGAAGCGATTGTAGCCATTCATGATTACATGCCATCACTGCCATGGTTCTTATACAAATATACCCAGGCAAAGGCACATTTAATGGTGATGGCCTTATTTCGCAGGCACTTGGAGAAGTGGGGGACACACGAACCTTCTTTCCAAGTTCATGAATAATTTCGTGAGTACGAAACATAATAACCGTGTAAGACATTATGTTTTACACGAGGTGATTAGGATGGGCAACAAGGAAAAAAAGGTGGATCGCCAGTTCAAGGAAAGAAAGAGTCATGGCGAACACCGGAATGGCCGAAAAGCTCAATTCAAAAACCACAGTACACATTTCGGAGAAGTTCCGAATGAGTACGTCGACCGTGAGCGTTTAGGATACAACGCTGACGCGTAACCAAAACCCCCAAACGGCGTAACGCCGTTTGGGGGTTTTTCTTCTTGTTCAAAAAACATGTCGTTCAGCTTTCTGGCAGGGGTGTCGAAGACTAAATTTCGAGAAGTTTCGGTGTTCGTTTGCTGTATTAAGAGTAAGGGTTGGCTAGGAAGCAACGCGCTTTCCTGTGGGGGAGTGGCGAGCTGCTGGACTAAGGGATCTCGGCTATCTCCTTTCTCCCACGGGAGTCTGGCAGCTTTCCAGCTAACCCTTTCGGTCAAAGTGATGAACGAACCCCTTTGCTCAGAGGGAGTGTCTCCCACTCTCCTGAAATTATAAGCATAAAGCGCTATATAACAAGCTTTCCGTATGTATAATAGCGTCTTTAAGTATCTCTTTCCCTCCAATTACCATGGCATAGAAGCAGCTGATTCGGGAAGTGGTTTCGAGACACTTACATCGCAAAGGGGCGGAGAGGAATGGCGAGACTCCTGCGGGAAAAAAGTGCTTGGTGAGACCCCACAGTCCGAGGAGGATCAGCGCGCTCCCGCTGAAAGCGAGTCATTTCCCGCAGCTCCCACCGCTCAACAAAAGTCTCGAAATTGAGTCTTCAAGAAAAGGAACCGTTTGTGGAAGAAGGGGAATCTTACTTAATTGTTCACTCGTTTAAGTCGATATTACAAAAAGATAGAGTCTTAAGGGGGATGGACATGGGTTTATTCATGACAAAGAAAAAAGAGGAAGTTAGACCGCTCGGAGAAGGGTTTACAGGAGTCATTGACATACCAAAAGATTCAAGTCTACATACACAGTTCGAAATGGTTCATCTTAATGAACAGGATTTGGCGGTTCTGCAATCATTAAAGCCATTGATTAGCAATCATATTGATCGAATCGTGACCCAATTTTATAAGAACTTGGAAAATGAAACATCCTTGGAAAGCATCATTCATGACTACAGTTCTGTCGATCGTTTAAAAAAGACCTTGGAAGTTCACATTCAGGAAATGTTCAACGGCACTATTGATACAGATTTTATAGAAAAAAGAAAAACAATTGCGACCGTCCACCTGAAGATTGGATTGGAGCCGAAATGGTATATGTGTGCTTTTCAGGACCTCTTGTTATCGTTCATGGATATTTACGAGCAGGACCTGCCACGTGAGCATTATGGTCCGGCGACTCGTGCAACGACCAAAATCCTAAATATTGAACAGCAGCTTGTACTAGAAATGTTTCAGAGGGAAGCAGAGGAGCTCCGGCAGGTTGAAGTGGAGAAAAGGGAAGAGGCTTACCGACGTGTGGATCAAATGTCTGAAGAAGTAGCAGCTGTCTCCCAACAAGCGAGTGCGTCTACAGAGCAGTTGACGGAACAGACAGATAAAATTGTCGATGATTCTAAAAAAGGGTCCATAGTCGCTCAACAAGTGGAGAAGCAGTCGATGGATGGGAAGCAGCGGCTGGAAATTCAGCAAAAACAAATGAACCAGATTCAAGAAAACATTAATGAAATTTCTGGAGATATGGAAAAATTAAAGCATGTCGCTGAAGAGATCAGTAAAATCGTAACCATTGTTTCTTCCATTGCGGAACAAACGAATTTACTCTCTTTGAATGCATCGATTGAAGCCGCGCGAGCTGGTGAACATGGCGCAGGTTTTACCGTTGTTGCGAATGAGGTGCGGAAATTGTCTGAGCAGACGCAGAATTCAGTAGCCGAGGTCTCGGATTTGATCTCCACTACGAGTGGTCAGATCCACAATGTTTCAAGTAATGTCGGCAACATTAACACCATGATCTCTGAAGGAGCAGACAGCATGGAGCAAATCAATCAATTTTTCACAGAAATCGTTTCTGCCATGGGCCAAAACAAAACGTATAATGCAGGGATTGAAACAGAGCTTGAGCAATTCGCTCAGGTCATCGAGGAAATCAATGGGGCGGTTTATAAAGTAGCGGCTTCGTCTCAACAATTGACGGAGCTTACAGATTAGAAGGGAAGAAGTGTAATATAACCAGATGCCAGCATCTCCTAAATATTTTGATCATGATTTTTTTCGTTGCGATTGCGTTCAATTCATGGTCAGATGGTCGATTGCGGAGTTTCTACTGTTTCACGTATTAAAACCGATGGACATGGGAGTTCTTCTCCTTCTTAGATGTGAAAAAATAAGAAGCCCTGCACGTTTGTGTGCAGGGCTTCCTTCATCCATAGAATTACCGTTGCGGATTGACCTCTACGACCTTTTCTTGAGGTACCGTTGCGTTTTCCTCATCCGAATCTTCTTTAAGCTCGTTTTTCGCTTCTTTGGCTTTATCGCCAACTTCCTGTAAGTCTTCTCCGGCATCTTTCGCGGTATTTATGATTTCTTCAGACTCTTCTTTAATATCCTTGGCTTTATCAGCAATTTCTTTTCCTTGGTTGTTAAATACATCTTGAACGGTGGCGGCAGCTTCACTAACAATGTTTACGACATTGCGGACGCGTGTAACCAAGTCATCTTTTTTCGCAGATGGATCTTCTTTCACTTCAGAGGCATAGTCAGAAACGGCGTCTTTTGTTGAACGGGTGCCTTCTTTCAAACGTTTTCTTTCTTTAGGGTCTTTAATAAGAATAAAAGCTCCACCGACTAGTGCCCCTGTCAAAATAGCAATCGGCAGCTTCTTATTGCCTCTTTTTTTAGGTGTTTGCGTTTGTGGTTGCTGGTTTACGGTTTGATTTACATTTTGGTTTTCCATTAGGAAGTTCCCCTTTCGATTGTTAAATTTTTTTGAGCTTCGATACGCATTTTTTCTTTCGTTGCTTGTAGGTCTTCATATTGATTTCTACCCGTATCATAAAATTCCTCTTTTTTGCGGTCATACTTCATTTTGGATATAGAGGGTTCCCTTATCCATATCCTCAACGCTAATCCACTAATAAAGCCGGCGCTGATGCCAACGATCCACTCAAGTGCCTTCATGATGACGTTGTCTCCAACTGAGCCGCTTTCAATGCTTTTCGTTTTTGTGAAAAGTAATACGTCAAAGCGAGAGCTCCGTAAACACCGCGCCAACCTTCTTCGTTGATTTTTTGTTCGCCTTCATGTGTGGTTTGCTTCAGTGAGTAAGTCATATCAACAAGAGAAGACGTAAGCTTCCTGGACGACTCACCGATATCCCCGACGATATAGAAAAGAGGACTGAGAGCCCTGATCTTTTCATTCACATCTGCTAATGTATCATTGCTGTGATGCAGGACACCTGTCGTTTCTTTCATAACAGAATCCAGTTGCTCTGGAAGTTGATCGACGGTTTTTTTGACTCCGCCAAGAACACCTGCCAGGTTGTTCAATGCTTTAATGAGGAAAATAGAGACAATCGCAAAGGCGATTCCGATAATCAAAACACCGATTCCTAAAAAGTCCATCTGGAAAACCTCTCTTCTCTTATTGTACTTTTTTTCTCTTCCATTTCAGATACAGTTCAATCGCTGCATCTCCCCAGCGGAGTGCTTTTGTGACTTTTTCATCTCTTTCGTGAGATGCGTGCGCGACACTTTCAGAAACACCTTGGATGGATTGATTCACATGACCGACAGTCGTACCGACATTGCTGAGGGCATCCATCAGACCGTCAAGTGTCTTCGTTTTGGTCTCAATATCTGAAGCAATGTGATTCGTTTTCTTAAGTAAGCTTTCCGATTCTGTTGTGATGCCTTGCATCTGCCCTTCAACTTTTTCTAATGTTTGTGAAACACTCGTCATAGTACTCGATGCAGCTTTCAGTGTTTTCACAACGAAAATGGCTATGAATGCAAAGGCAATCGCGATGATGAGTAAACTGATTCCCGCTAATGACATGACTCTTCACCTCTTTTATGTTTTAGGGATTTCTCTATCTGTCTTTTTGCCAATAGAGAAAAAAGCCACTGGAGCATTTTCCTCCAGCCGACCCGTTAATTCTTGTAAAGCTATACCACTAATCTTTTTCAATGAAACACTCTCCTCGCTAGAAGTTTATGTAATTCGGAAGAATCGTCCATTTTCCTCAAAACTAGGAATAGCGTTTCCTTTCTTTCCGGGATTAATAGGCTACTCATGACTCCTTGATCTTTGCAAGATAATTCCTGACCACAACGAATCTAATCAGGTTGTCTTCCGACCATACCTTGAATAAAAATCCTCTTGGCTGAGGCTTTTCTTATTTAAAGGTTGAGAGTCAGTCAAAATATAAAAAGAAATCTTCCAATCAAAATCTCGGTCTGTTTACCACTATAAAAGTCCTATATTTGGAATCTTTTGTATGAGTAAGGTTTTTCCATAAAAGGAAGAGGGAAGTACATAATAATGCAAGCGCTTACTTATAAACGTTAATTTAAAAGTAAGCAGGAATAAGGGGTATGTATAAAAATCCGTCACGATTCGACAAAACTTTTCAGAAAATTTTTATTAATAGCAATTGTAAAAGAGGTTTTCTGATTTTATGATGAATATAGGCAAAAATAAAACACGTAATTTTTTTGCATGTTCATCTACAAAAACTAACAATCTACTAATTAAAGAGGAGTGATGGTGTGGTCCAAGATACAACTTTAGAGCATGATATCTATTTATTCCATGAAGGAAACCTCCGCTACAGTCACAGGCTGCTCGGGGCGCATCCGGAGACGAGAAACGGTGAGAAAGGCGTCCGTTTTGCTGTCTGGGCCCCGAATGCGGTTCAAGTGAGCGTCGTCGGAATGTTCAATGAGTGGGACGGCCGGGAGAATCCGATGGAAAAAATCAATGATAACGGAATTTGGATCGCCTTCATTCCTGGTCTTGAAAAAGGCACGATCTACAAGTATGAGATCTTAACGGCTCACGGACATCTACAGCTGAAAGCGGATCCATATGCAATCTCCAGTGAGCTTCGCCCTGATACGGCTTCTGTCGTCTACCCTTTGGACAATTACTCTTGGGGTGATGACGAATGGATGAAGCAAAGAAAGGCGAAGAATCCCTATGAATCTCCGATGTCCATCTACGAGCTTCATCTAGGATCATGGAAAAACATCGAACCTGAGGTCTTTTATAATTATCGGGACTACGCTGACACGGTGATCCCTTACGTTAAAGATCTAGGGTACACCCATATTGAACTCCTTCCATTGACAGAGCACCCTTTTGATCGTTCATGGGGCTACCAGGCGACCGGGTACTATTCTGTCACCTCCCGTTATGGAACCCCCGATGATTTCAAATATTTTGTCGACCAGTGTCACAAATATGGGATCGGTGTCATATTGGATTGGGTTCCGGGTCATTTCTGTAAGGATGCCCATGGGTTGCGCCGGTTTGATGGTGAAGCTCTCTATGAATATGCGAACCCCAGTAAAGCTGAAAAAACGCAGTGGGGCACGCTTACATTCGATTTTGCCAGACATGAAGTACAAAGCTTCCTCATTTCCAATGCGATCTACTGGTTGAAGGAATACCACCTCGATGGTTTGCGCGTGGATGCTGTAGCGAGCATGCTTTATTTAGATTTCGGCAAGGAAGATGGCGAATGGGAGCTGAATGAGTACGGCGGCCGTGAAAATCTTGAAGCCGTATCATTCATTAAGAAAATGAACGAAGCAATCTTTGAGGAAACGCCTGATGTGTTAATGATGGCCGAAGAGTCCACCTCGTGGCCGCTTGTCAGTGCGCCAACGTATATAGGCGGCCTCGGCTTCAATTATAAATGGAACATGGGCTGGATGAACGACATGCTCAAGTACATGGAGATGGATCCGATTCACCGGAAGTACCACCATAACTTGATCACCTTCTCCTTGTTCTATGCTTTTTCCGAAAATTTTGTATTACCGATTTCTCATGATGAGGTCGTTCATGGCAAGAAGTCGTTACTAAATAAAATGCCGGGTGATTACTGGCAGAAGTTTGCGAACTTGCGAGCTTTTCTAGCCTATATGTATGCCCACCCAGGGAAAAAACTCATGTTCATGGGAGGTGAATTCGGACAGTTCGATGAGTGGAAAGATTTAGAGGATCTCGATTGGGAGCTTTTGGATTATGATTCCCATGCCTCCATATTGGATTATACGAAACAACTGCACCAATTGTATCAAGATATGCCTGCCTTATGGGAACTCGACCATAAGGAAGAAGGCTTCATGTGGATCGATGCCAACAACTACGAGCAGAGCATCATATCATTCGTCCGCAACAGTCGAACATCGAATGACCAACTGGTGGTCGTCTGCAACTTCACTCCAGAAGTTTACCACGATTACAAAGTAGGAGTACCGAAACACGGCTCATATAAAGAAATCTTCTCGAGCGACGCGGAACATTTCGGAGGTTCTGGACAGACAAACGGTCTGCCTTTAGAAAGCGTACCTTCTCCATGGCAAGGACAAGATCAGCATATTACCATGACGATTCCCCCGCTCGGTGTGAGCTTCTTGAAAAGAACTTCAGTATCCAAGGAGGAAAATCATGAAAAATAAAGAATGTGTAGCAATGCTTCTGGCTGGCGGTCAAGGCACCAGACTGAAGTCATTAACCAAACAAATTGCAAAGCCAGCGGTTTACTTTGGTGGAAAATACAGAATCATAGACTTTCCATTGAGCAATTGTACGAATTCAGGCATCGACACGGTCGGTGTCCTTACCCAATATGAACCATTGATTTTAAACGACTATATCGGCATTGGAGACACATGGGATCTTGACCGCAAGTATGGCGGTGTTTCCGTTCTCCCTCCATTCATGCAGGCCGAAGGCGGTGGGTGGTACACCGGAACAGCCAACGCCATTTACCGTAACTTGAAGTTTTTGAATCAATACGACCCGGAACACGTTCTCGTACTTTCCGGTGATCATATTTATAGAATGGATTATGGTGCAATGCTTGATTATCACAAAGGGTCCGGTGCTGATGCAACGATATCGGTTATTGAAGTGCCGTGGGATGATGCCAGCCGTTTTGGCATTATGAACACGGATGGAGATGGAAGAATTACTGAGTTCGATGAAAAACCAGAGAATCCGAAGAGCAACCTGGCGTCTATGGGTGTTTATATCTTCCGTTGGGATGTTTTGAAACAGTACCTGATTGAAGATGCGGAGAAAGAAAATTCTTCCCATGACTTCGGGAAGGACATCATTCCAGCTCTTCTTTATGATTATAAAAAATTGATGGCTTACACGTTCGAAGGTTACTGGAAGGATGTCGGGACGGTCGACAGCCTTTGGGAAGCGAACATGGACCTTCTGAAGAAGGAGCCTGAGTTGGATTTGAGTGACCAAAAGTGGCGCATCTATTCAAAGAACCCGAATCAGCCGCCGCAATATATCGCACCAACAGCTCACGTGAGAAATGCATTGATCAATGAAGGGTGCCGAATTAAAGGGACCATAGATACATCGATCATTTTCTATGGTGTCCACGTGGATGAAACTTCTGTTGTCAAAGACAGTGTCATCATGCCTGATGTAAAAATCGGTAAAAATGTGAAGATTCACCGTGCCATCATTTCAAAAGGCAGCGTCATTGAAGATGGAGCGGTCATCGGCGACCCATCACCAGACAGCGAAATCACACTCGTGGCAGATGAGGGAAGTGTCCTTGCCACAAGTTATGCTACCAATAGTTAAAGGGAGGATCTTATGGATCGTATAGCAGGAATCATAAACTTAGATCACGAACAAGACATGTTGGATGAGTTGACCTATTTCCGTTGTGGCGCAGCCGTACCATTTGCGGGGCGTTACCGGATGATCGACTTTGCCATTTCAAATATGACGAATTCCCGGATCGAATCCGTGGCGGTATTCGCCCGCAGAAAGTACCGCTCCCTGATGGACCATTTGGAGCAAGGGAAAGCATGGGACTTGGACCGCAAGCGTGGAGGGTTGTTCATCCTTCCTCCAGACTGGAATGATCCAACAGACATCTCACGAGGGGACTTGCAGCATTTCCACAACAATATCGATTTCATCAATCGAACGTTAGCCAACTATATCGTCGTCTCGGGTTCTCAGCATATCTGCAATATCAACTATCAAGATGTCCTACAAGAACATAAGAGCTCTGGTGCAGATGTTACGGTTGTCTATAAAAAAGTGGATGAACTTTACCCAGAACATCAAAGAGCCCACAAGCTTGACGTAGATGAAGACAACCGGGTGACAGCGATCCACAATGATCATAGCAATAACAATGTGTACATGGATATGTACATTATTGAGAAAGATCTTTTATACAGTTCGATCGAGAAATGCATCGCCCACGGCTGTTCCCATTTCTTCCTGGATGGGATCAAAGCCAAATTGCCTGAAATCAACATCCATGCGTATGAATACCATGGTGGTCATGCCTTAGTGAATTCTGTGGAAAGCTACTATCGCAACAGTGCGAAGCTATTAAATCCAGAGGAACACGATGAATTGTTCAAAGACGATGCTCCCGTGTTCACGAAAATCAAAAATGAAGCACCTTCCAACTATACGGCTACATCCAACGTTTCCAATACCATGGTTGCCAATGGATGTGTCATTGAAGGTCATGTTGAAGACAGCATTCTCTTCCGCGGTGTAAAAGTTGCTGAAGGAGCGGTTATCAAAAATTCCATCATTATGCAGCGTTGTGAAATTGATAGCAATGCCGTTTTAGAAAACGTCATCCTGGATAAAGATTGCAGCATTTCAAACGGAAAGACATTAATCGGTGCTCCAGAGAAGCCGTATGTCGTAGCGAAAAGAAGAACAATGTAACACCCCAATGGAAGGGACTGTCCGGATCTCATCACTCTGACAGTCCTTTTCATGTAATCAGCGCATACGTGATGTTTTGAACATGTTTCTAACAAAATTTTAAGGAGTGGGTCAAACGTGAATGTATTGATGATTGGATCTGAGTGTACCCCTTTTATAAAAACAGGTGGTCTTGCCGATGTTCTCGGTTCTCTCCCTCATGCCTTGAAAAAGCAGGGCGCGGATGTCAGAGTCGTCCTACCGAAATATGAAAACATGGATGATCACTGGAAAGAACAGCTGGAACACCTAGGTGAAATGAATGTGCAGCTTGGCTGGCGCAGCCAATATGCAGGAATCGAATACATCAATTATGAAGGCATTCCTGTTTATTTCATAGATAACGAGTATTATTTCAAGCGTTCCAATCTATATGGATACGACGATGAAGCAGAACGGTTCGTATTCTTTAACCGTGCCGTAATGGATTGGGTCTGTGAGATGGACTGGACACCTGATGTTTTGCATTGCCACGACTGGCAGACTGGGTTGATTCCGGTTTACTTACATACCCACTACAAGGATGTCGAGAAACTTCAAGGTATGAAAACCGTTTTTACGATCCATAATTTGAAGTATCAAGGCGTATTTGCCCAATCTGTGCTTCATGATTTGATGGATTTTGATGAGAGCATGATGACGGATGATGCGTTTGAATTCTTTGGAGACATCAATTTTATGAAAGGGGCCTTGAATTACGCGGATTTCATTACAACGGTCAGTGAAACTTACGCAAAGGAGATTCAAACGCCTTATTATGGGGAAAACCTAGATGGAGTGTTACGAAAACGTACTGATGAATTGATTGGGATCGTCAACGGCATCGACGATCAAAACTATAACCCTATGAAAGACGATACCCTGGCATTTCCTTATCGCAGTTCTTTAATTAAGAAAGGCCAAAACAAAATGTGGTTGCAGGCAGAGCTTGGTTTGCCGGTCAGAAAAGATGTTCCAATGATTGGCATCGTTTCCAGGCTTGTGGAGCAAAAAGGATTCGATTTGATCGGACGGGTCATTGATGAGTTATTACATCACGAAGATGTTCAGATCGTCCTGCTTGGTACCGGTGAATACCAATATGAACAGATGCTCCAGTGGGTTCAGCACCGACACCCAGAAAAAATGTCAACGAACATCCGATTTTCAGAACCTTTTTCCAGACAGATTTATGCGGCGAGTGATCTATTTCTTATGCCGTCCCGTTTTGAACCATGCGGCATCGGCCAGTTGATCGCTTTACGATACTTGGCTGCTCCAATTGTAAGGGAAACGGGTGGACTTGTGGACACCGTTCAACCATATAATGAAGAGACGGGAGAAGGGAACGGATTTACGTTTACAAACTACAACGCCCATGACATGCTGTACACCATTCGCAGAGCACTCGAATTCTATCAGGAACCTGCTGCTTGGCAGAATCTTGTGAAGAACATTTGCAAGAGTAAGTTCACATGGAAAAACTCTGCTGAACAATATATGGATCTTTATCAATCCATGTTTCGTTAGCAGGGGTGATAGGAGGAACCTTCATGGTGATGTTCAGTGACAAAGAAGAATTCAAGTCAGAATTCAAAGCGCAGTTGGAAAGTAAGTTTGGTAAGACCATTGACACAGCATCCGAGTTCGATACGTATCGGGCGCTCGGGGCGTTGATCCGCGAGAAGATCAATAAAGATTGGTTGAAGACGAATCGGGAGTACAAAATGAATAAAACGAAGCAGGTGTATTACTTCTCTATGGAGTTTTTGATGGGACGTCTGCTGGGCAACAATTTATTGAACTTGGACGTACTTTCGCTCGTCGATGAAGGATTAGCGGATCTCGGGCTTTCTTTATCAGAACTTGAAAAGAAGGAAAGTGATGCAGGCCTTGGTAATGGCGGCTTAGGGCGATTGGCTGCTTGTTTTCTTGATTCCCTTGCTTCTTTAGAATTAGCTGGACATGGCTATGGTCTGCGGTATAGATATGGCATGTTCGATCAGCATATCATTGATGGAAAACAGGTAGAGTTTCCAGATTATTGGCTCTCAAAAGAATTTGTCTGGGAAGTCCGCCGCCCGGAAGATGCGATTGAAGTCCGCTTTGGCGGAAATGTTTCATCGACAAGAGATAAAGATGGAAAACTACATTTCAAATACGAAAACTATGAACCCATCCAGGCCGTCCCTTACGATGTACCGGTTGTCGGTTACCACAACGATACAGTGAATACGTTACGGCTCTGGTCTGCTGAACCTACGGTGGAAGATACGATGACAAAAGCAGAAAGGGAAGGGGTCTTCGGTCACTTTCTAGACCATAAACGATCCCTCGAATCCATTTCGGATTTCCTTTATCCTGACGACTCTACGGAAGAAGGCAAAAGTCTTCGTTTGAAGCAGGAATACTTCTTAGTGTCTTCAGGTGTGCAATCGGTTGTGCGTTCCTTTGAAAGGCTGGGACTTCCATGGTCCTCGTTCCCTGAAAAAGTAGCGCTTCATATCAACGACACACACCCGGCCCTTGTTATTCCTGAACTGATGAGAATCCTGATGGATGAAAAAGGGATTGGTTGGGAAGAAGCCTGGGAAATTACGCAGTCCTCTGTTTCTTACACAAACCACACGACATTAAGTGAAGCTCTCGAATCATGGCCGGTGGGGCTCGTACGGACACTGCTTCCTCGAATATTCATGATTATCAACGAAATCAATGAACGATTTTGCCAGGGTCTATGGAAAACCTATCCTGGAGAATTTGATCGAATCGCGGATTTAGCCATCGTGGCTGATGGTCAGGTGAAGATGGCCCATTTGAGTATTGTCGGCAGTCACAGCATTAATGGGGTGGCTAAGCTCCACACGGATATACTGAAGGAACGTGAAATGAAACGTTTTTATAATACATTTCCTGAGCGTTTTAACAACAAAACGAACGGCATTACCCATCGTCGCTGGTTAATGCATGCCAACAATCCGTTGACCTCTGTCATTACCGAGGCCATTGGTGAGGAGTGGAAGAAAGAGCCGAAACAGCTGACCCGTTTGCTAAACTTTAAAGATGACTTGGCTTTTCTTGACCAGCTTCATGAAATCAAGCAGGAAAACAAAGTGGACTTTGCCAAATGGGTCAAACACACGCAAGGAATCACGGTCGACCCGAATTCCATCTTTGATGTCCATATCAAGCGCCTGCACGGGTACAAACGCCAACTGCTTAATGCCCTTCATATTATGCATTTATATAATGAATTGAAATCAGACCCGACGCTCGATATCGTTCCGAGAACTTTCTTTTTCGGAGCAAAAGCAGCGCCAAGCTATCACTTTGCAAAAAAAGTGATTCAACTCATCAACCGCATCGCATCCGTGGTCAATAACGACCCTGATGTGAAGGATTATATAAAAGTAGTCTTCCTGCCGAACTACTCGGTTTCGATCGCAGAGAAGATCATTCCTGCGAGCAACGTAAGTGAACAGATTTCAATGGCCACAAAAGAAGCCTCAGGAACAGGGAACATGAAGTTCATGATGAATGGAGCACTGACCCTTGGAACCATGGATGGAGCGAATGTGGAAATCCATGATCTTGTCGGAGATGATAATATTTACATTTTCGGTTTAACGTCTGATGAAGTGTGGGACTATTACCGAAACGGATCTTATTCTTCCCGAACGGTTTATAATAATGATGAACGTGTCCGTCACATCATGGATGAACTCATTCATTATAGCCCGTTCTCCAAAGGAGAGACGGATTTTCAGGAAATTTACGATGCCCTTCTGACTTATAACGATGAATACTTCGTGCTCAAAGATTTCGCAAGCTACGTATTAGCTCAGAAGAAAGTGAGTCAGGATTACCAACGTAAACGTCAATGGAACTTGAAGAGTCTTGTCAATATCTCTCAATCCGGAGTTTTCTCAAGCGACCGGACCATTCAGGAATATGCCCGCGATATATGGGACATTCAACGTGTGAAGACGTTGAAGTGAGGTACTATTTAGGGGGACGGATGTGTGAGACAAAAGGATATGTATCATAATAGCTTTGAAGAATCTTATCGAGAGCCTTTCGGTGCAGCGCCGAAGGGTTCTCCTGTTACGCTCAAAATTGACATCAGTGATCGGTACCGGGTTTCCCACGTCATCCTTCACTACATCTTAGACCGCACAGATGATGAAAAAACGAAGGAGATGGACCTTTGCAGTCAGGAACATCAGCAGGTATCTTATGAAGCTACAATCCGAATGCCTGAAAGGCCACAGCTCATCTGGTATTTTTTTGAAATTACCCTGGAGGACCAGACCCTTTTTTACGGACGGGAAAAAAGCTACGAAAGCGGGGAAGGGCAGGTATATGATCACATACCTCCATCGTGGCAGATCACAGTGTACGACCCTTCATATAAAACCCCGGATTGGTGGAAGAACGCCACGATGTATCAAATCTTTCCAGACCGTTTTTATGCTGCAGGGGAGCTTGAAATGGAGAAGGCGCCCGAGACGAGTCTGATCCATGCCCATTGGGAAAATGATCCTGTCTATATTCGTAATGAACGCGGAGAAGTCATTCGTTGGGACTTCTTCGGCGGAAATCTCAAAGGGATAACGGAAAAGCTCGACTATATTGAAGGTTTAGGTGTATCCGTTATTTATTTGAACCCGATTTTCGAAGCGGAAAGCAACCATCGGTATGATACCGGCGATTACCACAAAATCGACCCTCTCCTTGGAACGAAAGAAGATCTGGAAACATTAATCACGGAAGCAGCCGAGAAAGGGATTGAAATTATGCTGGACGGAGTTTTCAGCCATACCGGAAGTAACAGCATTTATTTTAATCGAGAGGGAAAGTATGATTCTCTCGGTGCCTATCAGTCTAAAAACTCCCCGTATTACAGCTGGTACACCTTCCACCATTATCCGGATGAATATGATGCATGGTGGGGCGTCGGAACGCTTCCAACATTGAATAAAGAAAACGAAGACTATCAAGACTTTCTTGTCCATGATAAAGAGAGTGTTATCAAAACTTGGCAGCAATCAGGAATGAAAAACTGGCGTCTGGACGTGGCTGATGAACTGACCGACGATTTGATCAGTCAAATCTACCGTCAATTGAAGAAAAAGGATGAATCAAGTGTTCTCCTTGGTGAAGTGTGGGAGGATGCTTCCAACAAAACGGCTTATGGAAAAAGGCGGGACTACTTCCTGGGTGGTGTCCTGGATTCCGTAATGAACTACCCCATGCGTCGCTTGATGCTCGATTTCATGAAGGGTGAAATGGACGCTTATACCGTCCATCGCCGACTTATGACATTAAGTGAACATTATCCGAAAGAGTATTTCTATGCCGTCATGAATATGCTTTCCAGTCACGATGTAGAAAGAATTCAAACAATGTTGGAAGACTATCTTCCAGATGATTTTAGTCAAGAGGAAGCAGAGAAACTGATTATCAAGCAAATCAAATCTCTCAGTCTATGGCTCTATGCCTTTCCAGGGGTGCCTTCCTTGTATTATGGAGACGAGGCCGGCGTCACAGGCGGGGCTGACCCTGATAATCGAAAACCATACCCTTGGGGGCGGGAGAATAAAGAATTGCTCGATTGGTACCAAAAAATCGGACAGTGGAGAAAAGAACACACGGCTCTCCGCACCGGTCATTGGAAGTCTTTCACTCTTGATAAAGATGTCATTGGCTTCGAACGTTGGACTGAAAATGGTGTGGACCATTTCAATGGAGAAACAAGTAATGAACGAATGCTTTATTTGTTTAACCGAAATTCAAGAAAGAAGATCGAGATCAACCTGCCGATTCAAAAAGGAAAGTGGCAGCATTTAGAAAACAAAAAACGGATATTCAGTTCGAAAAACAATGTGTTAACCATCGAACTCGAACCATGTGAGGCCATGTTATTACGGTTAATGAAATAGGAGGAATTCCGATGGGGTTTTTAGATGGTCTGATGGGCAATGCCAGTCAGGTGGATATCGATAAGCTTGAAAGAGAGCTCGAAGGGATTCTTATTGAAGAGGAAAACATTCAAAGCGGGTACAAAGTTTTGAGAGACTCTTTCATTTTCACTGACCGCCGTTTGCTACTCATTGATAAGCAAGGCATGACAGGGAAAAAGGTTGAATACCACTCGATTCCTTATAAAAGCATCACTCACTTCAGTGTCGAGACAGCAGGGAGCTTTGACCTTGATTCCGAATTGAAAATCTGGCTATCCGGATCGAATGAACCAATCGGGAAGCTCTTTAAGAAGGACAGTCCGATTGAGGAAGTTCAACAAACGTTGGCCACCTATGTATTATAGATGTTCCACGTGAAACAATTCTGAAAATAAGCCTGGAATGTACATTCCAGGCTTATTTTTTATGCCTTTTGCTTCGGGAGTTTGGTGGTTCTCTTCGAACGATCATGAAACATAATAATACATAAACTATTTATTTTAAAAAAGGGATAATTTAGGAAGGGATGGTATTTTATCTATAGAAGTAGTATTATGTTCAGGTGTCATTTTTCACATGAGAGGATCGTGACTATTAGAAAAAGGGGAGTTTAGAATGACAAACTTGAAAGGTAGCATTCAAGGGAAGGTCTTGGTACCTAGTGATGAGCAATACGAAGAGACTCGGAAAATATTCAATGCAGCCATTACAAAAAGACCATCCGTAATCGTTGTATGTAAAGATGCGCGGGATGTATCAGAAGCAGTGAGGTATGCAACGGAAAACGATTTAGAGGTTGCGGTCAGAGGCGGAGGTCACCACGTTTCAGGAACCTCATTGACAGAGGGTGGCTTACTCATCGATCTTTCTCAGATGACAACCGTAGAAGTACATAAAGAATCGCAAACCGTATCTGTCCAAGGTGGGGCTACTCTTGCGGATATCGATGAAGAAACACAAAAATATGGGTTGGCCATGCCAACCGGAACCGTTTCAGAAACAGGAATTGCCGGCCTGGCCTTATCAGGTGGTGTCGGGTATCTACGAGGGGTGTTAGGTTTATCCTGTGACCAATTAGTGGAGGCCACCATCGTGACCGCTTCTGGAGAACAATTAGTGGTCAACGAAGACAAGAATGCTGATTTATTCTGGGCTATCCGCGGAGGTGGTGGCAACTTTGGTGTAGTCACTGAATTTAAATTCAATTTACATCCCGTTGGACCTGAAGTGTTGGCGTTTGACATTATGTATGACTTGAAGGACGGGATGCAGGTCTTCCGTGAATTGAACAAGTATTTATCGGATGCTCCTGATGAAGTTAGTGTCAATATGACTGTCATGGATCTGCCCCCAGCACCGATGCTCCCGGAATTCTTGCACAATAAAGCGGTTATGGTGATTGCCGGGATGTATGCAGGTGATGCAAATGACGGAAAGTCCATCATTGATCCTTTGAGGAAATTAGCCGAACCGATCATCGATAATACTGGCGTTATTCCATATTCAAACCTGCAAAAAAAGCTGGACCCTATGGTACCCCAGGGCGCTAGCTTTCAAGGGACGTCGCTGTTTTTCAAAGACCTCAGTGAGGATGCTTTTAAACAATTACTAGAAGAAAAGGATAAAGCGCCAGGCGGACTATTATTCCAGCTATGGGAAATGCATGGACAAGTCAATAGAATCCCTGCTGATTATAATGCCTTTTCCGTCAGAGACAGTCATTATTTATTGCTGCTTGACCTCGTTTATGAACCAGGCAATGATGAAGTCGCTCGCGATTGGGCCGATCGATTCTATGAAAACTTCGCTCCACTTTCATTGAACGGTGCAGGATACTTGAATGGCATTGATCCAGATGAAGGTGTCATTGAGAAGACATATGGTTCCAACTACCAACGCTTACAAGAAATCAAGGTAAAATACGACCCTTACAACGTCTTTTCAAGGAACCATAACATCAAACCCAAGCAAAAAGTCTAAAATAACCAGAAATCCACCTTCTGTATCTTATAGAAGGTGGATTTTTCTTAGAAACTATTCACCTATCTGGCAGGATACTTGAATACTCAGTTTCGTCGTGGTTTTCGGAAGTTGTTGCCTTGTTTGGCGTTAGGGGTGGTATCTCGCCTATCTCCTTTCTACCAAGAAAGTCTCGAAGATAAGTCTTCAAGAATAGGGAGCATTAGTGATAAAACTACACTAGGAATCTAAAAATTCTATATATATTTGAATTTTTGGTCTGATTAGCCCATCATAAGTAATAGATATATACTGTTAAACAACAATGAAAGCGTTATCAAAACGAGGTGTGGAAATGAAGCTTGAATTGACTCATAAGCAAACGACAGGCTTAGTAATGACAACACAAATGCGTCAAGCAATCACGATGCTTCAATGGACCTCTGCTGAATTGTGGGAATATATCCAGCATGAGATCCATGAGAACCCCATTTTAACGTTAGAAACCCCGAGTGTAATTCTTTCCAATCGTAATCATCGAGATGCTTATCGTGATCCGATTGATCAAATGGTACCCGACGAAAAGAACTGGCGTGAGGGATTGGTGGAACAAGCAGGCTGGCTGAAGGTTGACCGGTCTTTAAAAGAAGCACTCCTATTTTTAATTGGAAATTTAGATGAACGCGGGTTTTGCACAATTTCTGAAGAAGAAGCAGCGCTGCAAACCGGTCACCCATTAATTTTGGTAAAACGGGCAAGACGACTTTTACTACAGTTTGAACCGATGGGTGTCGGATGTATGAATTTCAAGGAATTCTTACTCTTACAAGTAGATAAAAAGCATCCGGACTCTTCTGTCTTATCCGTATTGATAGAGAATCATTTGGAGGACCTAGCTGCTCAGAACTTCAAAAGAGTAGCCTGTGAGCTGGACATAGACGAAGCGTGTGTGGTCGAAGCCATGGAAGCCATTCAGTCTTTAGAACCACGTCCATTACTTCCGGATAGCAGACAGAATGATATCCCGGCGATGCCTGATTTAATACTAGAGAAAAAAGATGGAGGTTATGTCCTGCGTGACCCTTTTTCTGTCAGTGGTCACATTCAGTGGGATGAGCAGTTGGTTCGAATGTACAAAGAGGGAAAAGATGCTCAAGATTATTTGGATGGCTGTTATAAAAAAGCACGCTGGCTTCTGCAAAGTATAGAGCAAAGGCAAAACACCATTTTGAAAGTGGCGGAAGTGATTATTAAACACCAGAGAGGGTTTTTGAATGGAGGTTCATTAAGGCCACTCACGTTGAAAAAGGTGGCTGAAAAACTGGATGTCCATGAATCGACGATCAGTCGGACCGTTGCCAACAAAGTCTTGCAGACACCGAAAGGTATATATGAATTAAAAAGCTTTTTTGTAACGGGATATCAATCTGCGGATGGAGGAGAAATTTCTTCTCAGCAGATTAAAACTTTAATAAGAGAGATGATTCAAAAGGAAAACCCTCTGAAGGCTTTGTCAGACCAAAAGATGGCAACAGAACTAAAGGAAAAGCATAACGTCAAAGTGTCACGCCGGACCGTTGCCAAATATCGAGAGTCTCTCAATCTCCCATCATCTTCAAAACGAAGGGCATCAGCACGGGAAGGTGGATCTCCTATTCTTCTACATTCCTAGGTTAATTCCCTAAAAAAAAGGGGATAGTCTAGTAGAAGATAGATGAGGAGGATCCCCTGGTGAAAAATTTGATTTCCTATGTGAAAGATGTAATCGCCGAATTTCAAAAAGACAACATTCCCCTGCTTGGCGCAGCACAAGCATACTATTACTTATTGGCCATTGTTCCGCTCTTAATTTTGGTGTTATCAATTCTTCCCTATTTGAATATCGATGCTGAAACAG
This sequence comes from Halobacillus faecis, assembly GCF_007991335.1. Classification (GTDB taxonomy): domain Bacteria; phylum Bacillota; class Bacilli; order Bacillales; family Halobacillaceae; genus Halobacillus; species Halobacillus faecis. Next base: position 192,429 of record NZ_BJYD01000012.1, read on the forward strand.
CCATACAGGCGATGAGCAATGTAATTCCGAGTGATACAGCCCAGGTGTTCAGGGAAAACATCGTCGCTGTGGTGGAGCAGCCAAGCGGTGGGCTCCTCACTGTAGGGATTTTAGGTACGCTATGGTCTGCTTCAAATGGAATCAATGCGTTCATTCAGTCTTCAAACTTGGCTTATAACGTGGAAGAGACAAGGTCATTCATTAAAGTTCGCCTTCTTTCTATCGTATTGACAATTGGAATGATCGTAGCGATTATCGTTGCCCTCGTGCTCCCTGTGTTCGGCCAGGTCTTGATTGATATGGTTAACATGCCATCTCAAACAGCCATTCTTTTGCAAGTGCTGCGCTGGTCGTTAAGTATTTTGGTCATTGGAGCTGTTCTCATGGCCCTTTATCACTTCGCGCCCAATAAGAACATCCCCTTTAAACATATCCTTCCAGGTGCGGTTATCACGGCTGTACTCTGGCAGCTGATTTCTCTCGCATTCTCTTTCTATGTCAGTAATTTTGGAAATTACTCCGCCACTTATGGAAGTCTTGGGGGAATTATTATCTTGATGTTATGGTTTTTCCTAACAGGGATTATCTTAATGGTTGGAGCGGAAATCAATGTCATCTACCACCGTCGTCATGGTGGAGGAGAAAAGAAAGCAGCTTAACCATTTCTTAACATGGTTCGTTAATGAAAAAAAGGTTCCGTGCCTCGAAAGAGGTGGACGGAACCTTTTTCTATTTCAACTTAAAGGGGTAGCTTTCGAGAAGATCTGTTAATGTAGGTCTCTGGTGGTTGTCTCTCCCTATTACCGGTGTCGCTTGAAAAAGTGATTCAAGAATAGATTCCTCGGTAGCTTCTCCTACAGCACGAAAAGCTTCGTCTATATCTTCTTCATGAATCGTTGGATGAGAGATCGCCTCTTCCGGTTTCTCATGTGGGATTGTCGAGGCAGTGGAGAATCCGAGCACGACATCGCCACTTCCATTTCCAATCATCGAACCGGTCCTCGATAATCCAGTCACTGACCGTTTGCAAATCCTTTTCAATTGGCGGTCAGAGAGGGGAAGGTCTGTTGCGACCACAATCATGATTGATCCTCGATCTTTTTCCTCTTCTGCCTCCATGCACGCCTTCAATTTTTGCCCAACCGCGTAACCATCAATCCTAAGATCACTCAGTTTACCGAAATTTGTAAGGGTCAGAACGCCTACCGTATAGGTGCCGTGTGTAAGTTCTACCTTCCGGGAAGAAGAACCCACTCCTCCCTTTAATGAATAACAAAGCATTCCTCGTCCTGCTCCGACACAACCTTCTTCGAAGTGGTCTTTGGCATGATCGATGGCTTGTAAAACATGCTCTTTCGTAACCGCCTGTTCCCTAATATCATTCATAAACATATCGTTGCATTCTCCAATAACTGGATTAACCGTACCCGTAGTCCGGCCGATCTCAGGGTTTCGCTCAAGAGTGTAAGTGACAAGAGCATCATAAGCGGCTCCCACACCGAATGTATTGGTCAATACAATGGGGGTCTCAAGCGTCCCCAGTTCTTCAAGCTGAATCGTTCCTGCAGTCTTGCCAAACCCATTGATAACATGAGCGGACGCCACCGTTTTATTTTGAAAAAGGTTGTCCTGATGAGGAAGAATGGCGGTAACCCCTGTCTGGATTCTATTGTTATTTAATGTGTAATGTCCGACAGTTACTCCAGGAACATCTGTGATCTGATTACGCTCACCTATAGGCATACCTCCTATGGTGATTCCTTGTTGCCGGGTCGTTTTATTCATCGTTCCACCTCCACATGTCCTATTCGAATGAGAGGGTGCAAATTCCTTCTTTATGTATGTTCATACAACGTAAGGATTTTATATGCACATTCCGATAGAAAAGAAGATTTATTTTGTATAAAACGAGTATAAGAGAAAAAAATTCTTCGTTTTTCTAAGTTTTTTTGTTTGCGCTTACATCCTTTTAATATTCGGGTTTCTTATGAATTTGAATTGTCTCATTATCGTGAAAATTCAATGTTTGAACGCGTCAAGAGCGTGATTCTTCAGGTTTTTCATGCTATACTAGTAAGAAACTGAAAAGACAGAATTTTTTAATTTTTGCCTGTAACCTACAAGAATATGTCCGCTAGGGGGAAAAAATATGCAAAAACACGGATATCCTGTTCCGCAGGGGCTATATCATCCGGAAAATGAGCATGAAGCTTGTGGTATCGGAGTGATTGCCAACATTGATGGAACAAAGAGTCACAGTATCGTAGAGAATGCCATCACTATTCTATGTAATTTAGAGCACCGTGGTGGACAATCTGCTGACGTCAGTACGGGGGATGGAGCTGGAATACTGACACAGATCCCTCACCATTTTTTCGAAGCACAATGTGAGAAGGAAGATATATATTTGCCTGAAGCCGGTAAATACGGCATCGGCATGATTTTCTTTCCGGAAAATCATGAAACAAGAACTGAATGTATGCAGACATTTGAGCGTATCGTTGCTGAAGAAGGACAAGAGTTCTTAGGCTGGCGTACGGTTCCGGTAAACGATTCGTTCGTTGGGGAAGATGCGAAGAAAACCAAACCATTTATTCGTCAGGCTTTCGTAGCTCCATCTGGAAATGTTCAAACTCAAATGGATTTGGAGCGCCGCCTGTACATCATTCGTAAGCGAGCGGAAATCGAGATCGCTGGAAAAGACGGGTACGATGACTTTTATATCAGCAGTTTGTCATCAAACACGATCGTCTATAAAGGAATGTTGATCCCTGAACAACTGGATTCCTTTTATATCGATCTGAACCACCCGGATTTCAAAACGGCCCTCGCTTTAGTACACTCCCGCTTTAGTACGAACACCTTCCCGAGCTGGAAACGTTCGCACCCGAACCGATTCACCATTCACAATGGAGAGTTTAATACATTACGAGGCAATGTCAACTGGATGAGAGCACGCCAGGAGCTTTGCAATTCGGAGTATTTCAGTGAAGAAGACTTACAGAAACTTCTCCCTGTCATCGATTCCAACGGTAGTGACTCTTCCATGTTCGATAATGCCTTTGAATTCTTATACTTGTCTGGTCGTTCACTCGCTCACACAGCCATGATGATGGTTCCTGAGCCATGGTCAAATGATGACACGATCCAGGAAGACAAGAAGAATTTTTATGAATATCATAGCTGCTTAATGGAGCCATGGGACGGGCCGGCTGCCCTTGCTTACACGAACGGAAAACAAATCGGTGCATGCCTGGACCGTAATGGTTTGCGTCCGGCACGCTATTACGTAACAAAAGACGGGATGATTGTCCTTGGGTCTGAAGTGGGTGCCCTTGATATTTTCGCTGACGACATTTTGTATAAAGATCGTCTTGCACCAGGAAAGATGCTTCTCGTCGACCTTGAGGAAGGGAAAATCATTCCTGATGATGAAATTAAATTGCAAATTGCGCGCGAAAAGCCGTATAAAGAGTGGATTGAAGAGAACAAATTTGATTTAGAAGACCTACCTGAACCGATGACCGAACACCGTCCGGTTGAGAACTTGATCGACCAGCAGCTTGCTTTCGGTTATACAACAGAAGAATTAAACAAAATCCTTTTGCCGATGGTCAACGATAAAAAAGACCCCGTCGGTTCGATGGGATACGATTCACCGCTTGCAGTGCTTTCCAAAAAGCCACAGCTGCTCTACAGCTACTTCAAGCAGCTGTTTGCCCAAGTCACGAACCCGCCGATTGATGCCATTCGTGAAAAACTGATCACGATGGTGGAAACGACGATTGGTGCAGAAGGGAACCTTGTGGACCCGAAACCAGAAAGCTGCCGTCAAATCAGGTTGCAGACACCGATCTTGACGAATCGTGAACTTGAACAGATCCGTCAGCAGAATTTAGAAGGCTTTGCTACACGTACGCTTTCCATTCTTTTCGATGCAAAAGAAGGGGGCTTGAAGCCTGCACTTGATCGTTTATGTGAAGAAGCAGATGCAGCCGTAGAGGATGGTACGACGCTGCTTGTCCTTTCTGATCGTGGAATCAGTGAAGGGTATGCAGCCATTCCTTCTCTGCTTGCGGTATCCGGTCTGCACCATCACCTCATTCGTAAAGGAACACGTACGAAAGTGAGTCTGATCATTGAATCGGGTGAGGCGCGAGAGGTTCACCATTTCGCAACACTCCTCGGGTATGGAGCCGAAGGAATCAACCCTTATCTCGCGTATGAGTCCTTGAGAGATCTGATGGAGCGCGACCTGCTTGAAGCAGAATCCCATGAAGAATCGGTGCAGACGTATATTCATTCTGCAACGGATGGGATCATCAAAGTCCTTTCTAAGATGGGGATTTCCACAATCCAAAGTTATCGAGGGGCGCAAATTTTTGAGGCCGTTGGAATTCATAAAGATGTCATTGACCAGTATTTCACGAGAACAGCTTCTCGCCTTGGGGGAATCGGTCTCGATATCATCGAAAAAGAGGTGCTCATGCGTCATGAAGTTGCGTACGGGGAAACACGTGGATCGAACCGTACTCTTGAAGCGGGTGACGAATACCAGTACCGCCAGAACGGTGAAGATCACCAGTATAATCCGCAAACGATTGCGACGTTGCAGCACGCTTGCCGTTCAAACGACTATGACCTTTTCAAACAATATTCTAAGATGTTGACCGATGAAAAGAACAACCTACAGTCTTTGCGTGGGTTGCTTTCCTTCAAAGATCGTCCTTCCATTCCGGTGGAGGAAGTAGAGTCTGTTGAAGATATTTGCAGACGATTCAAAACAGGAGCGATGTCTTTCGGTTCCATCAGTGAAGAGGCACACGAAGCCCTAGCCATTGCAATGAACCGGATCGGAGGCAGAAGTAACTCCGGTGAAGGTGGGGAAGATCCAAAACGATTCACTCCTGAAGAAAACGGTGACTTGAAACGTAGCGCCATCAAACAGGTAGCATCCGGACGTTTCGGGGTTAACAGTCATTACCTTGTCAATGCGGATGAAATCCAAATCAAGGTCGCTCAGGGGGCGAAGCCGGGTGAAGGTGGTCACCTTCCAGGCAAAAAAGTATATCCATGGGTAGCAGAAGTCCGTGGTTCCACACCTGGTGTTGAACTTATCTCACCACCACCGCACCACGATATCTACTCCATTGAAGACTTGGCTGAGCTTATTTATAACTTGAAAAACGCCAATCCGAAAGCGCGTGTCAGTGTGAAGCTCGTTTCCGCTGTCGGCGTTGGAACAATTGCTGCAGGGGTAGCGAAAGGACGCGCGGATCTTGTACTGATCAGTGGGTACGATGGAGGAACGGGTGCGGCACCGAGAACAAGTATTAAGCACACCGGTCTACCTTGGGAAATCGGTCTAGCTGAAACACATCAGACGTTGGTCCTTGACCGTCTGCGTGATCGGATTGTCGTTGAAACCGACGGGAAAATGATGACCGGCCGTGACGTTGTTGTGGCCTCCTTGTTAGGAGCAGAAGAGTATGGTTTCTCAACTGCGCCGCTCGTTGTCCTCGGTTGTGTTATGATGCGCGTCTGCCATTTGAACACATGTCCGGTCGGTGTAGCGACCCAGGACCCTGAACTTCGTAAGAAATTTACAGGGGAAGCTGATCACCTTGAGAACTTCATGCGTTTCATCGCACAAGAGGCCCGTGAACTCATGGCAGAGCTCGGGTTCCGTACAATCAATGAAATGATCGGCCGTACCGATGTGCTCCAGGCCAACGAAGCCATCGACCACTGGAAAGCCAAAGGTGTCGACTTGTCTGCCTTGCTTTACCAGCCGGATGTTCCTGCAGACTATGGTCGTTTTGCAGTCAGAAAGCAGGATCATGGCCTTGAGAAGACACTGGATATGGAAGAATTGATTCCACTGTGTAAGAAAGCCATTGAAACCGGAGAACCGGTAGAAGGCACAGGATCAATTCGTAACATTCACCGTGTAACGGGTACGATCCTTGGTAGTGAAATCACACGTCGTTATGGAGCGGAAGGACTTCCAGAAGACACCATCAAGTTGACCTTTAAAGGTTCTGCAGGTCAAAGTTTCGGTGCCTTCATTCCGAAAGGAGTCACGCTACGCCTTATCGGTGATTCCAACGATTACGTAGGAAAAGGGTTGTCCGGTGGTAAAATCATCGTCCATCCATCACCACGGTCATCCTTCGTACCGGAAGAAAACACAATTATCGGAAACGTATCCTTCTACGGTGCTTCAGCTGGAGAAGCTTACATCAATGGTCTTGCAGGTGAACGTTTCTGTGTCCGGAATAGTGGAGCAGAGGTGGTTGTCGAAGGTGTCGGTGACCATGGGTGCGAATATATGACAGGCGGGAAAGTCGTCGTCCTTGGGGGCACGGGGCGTAACTTCGCGGCAGGAATGTCCGGAGGCGTCGCTTACGTGTTGGATGAGTCTGAACTTCCTTTTGATACAAAATGTAACAAAGAGCTCGTTCATCTGCAGCAGTTGTCAGATGCGAATGAAATCCAAGAACTCTATGACATGATCGACAAACATGTTTCCTATACAAACAGTCCGCGTGGTCAACGGATTCTTGCCAATTGGAACGACTATGTATCCAGATTTGTCAAAGTCATTCCAAGAGATTACTTGGCGATGCAAGAACGGATCAAGAGCTTGAGAGACAGTGGTCTTGAGAAGTTTGATGCTGAAATGACCGCTTTTGAAGAACGTAATAAACCGGTAGCAACAGTCAAATAACGGAGAAGGGGGAGATCTGATGGGAAAGTCTACTGGATTCATGGAATACACACGCCAATCCACACCTGAACGCGATCCTGAAACAAGAATAAAAGATTGGGAAGATTACAAACTTCCCCTTTCAGATGAAGAAGCACAAAAGCAAGGGGCACGCTGCATGGACTGCGGCGTTCCTACTTGCCACTCTGGAATGGAAATCAACGGCATCACGAGCGGTTGCCCAGTTTATCACCTGATTCCCGAATGGAACGATCTTGTGTATCAGGGGAAATGGAAGGAAGCTCTTGCCAAAGAACACGAAATGAATAATTTCCCGGAGTTCACAGGTTTCGCTTGTCCTGCTCCATGTGAAGGGGCTTGTGTCCTTGGAATCAACGAACCACCAGTCGCCATTCGGAGTGTAGAGAGATCGATTATTGAAAAGGGATTTGATGAAGGATGGGTCACGCCAGAACCTCCTGCTTATCGCACAGGTAAGAAAGTAGCAGTCGTCGGCTCAGGCCCTGCTGGTCTGGCAGCTGCCGCACAGCTGAACAAGGCGGGCCATTGGGTGACTGTTTATGAGCGTAACGACCGTGTTGGTGGATTGCTCACCTATGGAATTCCTGAAATGAAGCTGCCTTATTCCGTGGTTGAACGTCGCGTGAACATTCTAAAAGAAGAAGGCATCCAGTTCATGACGAACACAGAAGTTGGTCGTGACTATCCCGTTTCTCGTCTGAATGAAGAGTATGACACGGTCATTCTTTGTGGGGGAGCGACAACGCCAAGGAACCTGGAAGTAGATGGGCGCAACTTGAAAGGTATCCACTATGCGATGGACTTTCTACACTCCAACACGAAGAGTCTTCTGGATTCCGATCATGAAGACGGAAACTACATTAGTGCGAAAGACAAAAATGTGATTGTCATCGGTGGTGGGGACACAGGTACCGACTGTATGGCGACATCCATGCGTCACGGCTGTAAGAGCCTCACTCAGTTTGATATTTATGATAAGAAAGGTTCTACACGTGACAATGAAGTCAACCCATGGCCTCAATACCCGATCATCCACCGCGTGGAGTATGGTCAAAAGGAAGCAGAAGCGAAATTCAATAAAGACCCACGTGCCTATGCGGTCATGACGAAGAAATTCGTCGGGGATGAGAACAATCGTATCAAAGAAGTGCACACGATTGACGTCGCTCTTTCTTATGATGAAAATGGCAACAAAGTCCGTACGGAAATCCCAGGAACTGAAAAAGTATGGGAAGCAGACCTTGTCTTGCTTGCGATCGGTTTCAGCGGACCAGAGCAGGACCTTATTGAAAAGCTTGGCATACAAACGACCGTGCGTTCAAACGTCGCTGCCCAATATGGGAAGTACACGACGAATGTCGAAGGCGTATTCGCTGCCGGAGACATGCGCCGTGGGCAAAGTCTGATTGTTTGGGCTATCAATGAAGGCCGAGAAGTCGCGCGCGAATGTGATCGTTACATGATGGGCGCATCTCAGCTACCATAAAATGATAAAGATAACCATTTCAAGCCACCTCTGAAATAGAGGTGGCTTGTTCTGTTTGATTTAAGCTGTATTAAAATCAAACTAAATGATCTCTGTGATTTAATAGATACTTTTAGAGTTTCCTCTCTTATTAGGAACACCTTCCGACAAACTACTTTGCTAGTAAAATAATTGTGTGTTTATTCTGTCGAATCGAGGGGTACGTAGATTGTAATGTTTATTTATTACTTACCATTCTAAGTTATGGTTTCTTAAGGAGGAGCTCAATGAGTAATAAAAGATCAAGAAAAGATGAACAGTTGGATCAGTTCCGGGTCGATGATTCTGGCAAACATATGACGACAAACATGGGTGTTAAAGTGTCAGAAGATGAATTTTCACTAAAAGCCGGTGAGCGCGGTCCAACTTTAATGGAGGACTTTTATTTTCGTGAAAAAATGACGCATTTCGACCATGAGCGTATCCCCGAGCGTATTGTACACGCGAGAGGTTTTTCTGCCCATGGAGAATTTCAATTATATGAATCTCTTGAGAAATACACAAAAGCAGATTTCCTAAATGATACATCAAAAACAACGCCGACGTTTGTAAGGTTCTCAACGGTTGCAGGTTCCAAGGGCTCCGCAGAAACGGTACGTGATGCACGAGGGTTTGCAACGAAATTTTACACAGAAGAAGGAAACTATGACTTAGTCGGAAATAACATACCTGTCTTCTTTATCCAAGATGCTATCAAATTCCCTGACCTTGTCCATGCAGTTAAACCTGAACCACATAATGCGATGCCGCAAGCAGCATCCGCCCATGATACGTTCTGGGATTTCGTAGGACAAAACCAGGAATCAGCTCACATGGTGATGTGGACGATGTCCGATCGTGCGATTCCTAGAAGCCTGCGTATGATGGAAGGGTTCGGAGTTCACACGTTCCGTTTAGTCAACAAAGAAGGAAAGGCCCACTTTGTTAAATTCCACTGGAAGCCTGTCCTAGGCACACATTCTCTTGTATGGGATGAAGCGCAAAAGATCAACGGGAAAGATCCGGACTTCCATCGCGGTGACCTTTATAACTCGATTGAAGATGGAGATTACCCAGAGTACGAGCTCGGAATCCAGGTCATTCCTGAGGAAGATGAATTCAAGTTTGATTTTGATATCCTTGATCCTACAAAACTATGGCCGGAGGAGGATGTCCCTGTTCAGATTGTCGGTAAAATGACACTGAACCGTAACGTCGATAATGTGTTTGCTGAGAATGAGCAGGTAGCTTATCACCCTGGTAACGTCGTACCGGGCATTGATTTTACCAATGACCCATTGTTGCAGGGGCGTCTGCATTCCTACACAGATACCCAGTTGATCCGCCTTGGAGGCCCGAACTTCCATGAGCTTCCGATCAACCGCCCTGTCTGTCCGTTCTTCAACAACCAGCGTGATGGTTACGGACGTCAGACCATCAATAAAGGCCAAGTGAGCTATCATAAGAATTCTCTCGCGAAAAACACTCCAGCACCTGCGAGCGAAGAAGATGGTGGTTATGCCCATTATCAAGAGAGGGTAGAAGGGCATAAGATCCGTGCACGGAGCAATAGTTTCAAAGATCACTTCTCTCAAGCTACCCTGTTTTGGAACAGCATGAGTGACCATGAAAAAGAGCACCTCATCAATGCGTTCAGCTTTGAACTAGGAAAAGTGGAGAGCGAAGCCGTGCGTGAAGAAGCGGTGAAAATGTTTGCTAACGTAAGCCTTGAGCTAGCACAAGGATTTGCAAAGAATATTGGTGTCACTCCTCCAGAGAGCGGCGGATCAGATGTGAAGAAATCTTCTCCTGCACTCAGCCAGGCGAATACTGTTCACAAGCCATCCACTCGTAAAGTGGGAGTTATTTTAGCCAACGGATTCAACGGGAAAGACGTTACCCAAGCATTGAAGGAGCTCTCTTCGGAAGGAATTATGACAGAAATCATTAGTGACAAGCAGGGAATGGTGCAAGGAGATGACGGTTCAGAATTCAAAGTCGATCACACCTTCCTTACTACGGATTCTGTTCTCTATGATGCGCTGTATGCGGTCGGAGGAAGCAATGAGGAAGAGGCGTTCAAAAAGCATGCCTCCCATTTCCTTAACGAAGCATTCTCTCACTATAAACCGCTGGGTGCTACCCACAATGCTGTACAATGGTTGAGCGATAACAAGCTTGCTGACCACAGCGGTGTCGTAGCTGGTGATGATGTTAAAGGCTTCACAGAAGATTTCGTGCAGGCAGTGGCTGCCCATCGTCACTGGGATCGTCAATTAATTTAACAACAAACCCTGTCACCCTGGGACCGTTCCGGGGTCGGCAGGGTTTTTATTTTTCTCTCATCAACGCGGGTCATAGAGGTTTGTACAGCCTTCCATAACTAAATTTAGAGAAATACATTTGTAAAATAACAATGAATCCATAGACCAAAAGCCATTGGTTCTTATAAATTGGTATCGAACGGAGAGGGAAAAAGGGAGGATTTTTCGTATAGTTTGTTTAAATCTCGTGATGATAAGGGAAAAGATGAATAAATACAAAAAGACGAAGAGGTGATTCCATGATTCGTACAATCTTAATGATCATCGGTTTAATTGTTGTGATTAGCTTCATTATTTCCCTGCTATAATAATTATTTTAATAAGACCAAACCAAAGTGACCGGTACACCATACCTGGTCACTTTTTCATTTTCAAAGCTCTGGCACATTGTGATCTTGTATAAATGAAAAAGTTATTAAAGTATATGGCAGGATTGTGGAAGACTAGATTTCGAGACTTTTATGGGAGCTTAGGGGCTCCGGGAAAAGGTTCGCTTTCCGTGGGCGAGTGATGAGCCTCCTCGAGCTAACGCTCTGCGGGGTCTCATCTACCACGCACTTCCCACAGGAGTCTCACCGTTTCCCTCCGCCCCTTTGCCATAAAGAGGTTCTCGAAATTCATCTAACAAACCGACAAGTTCTGTAGTGAAGACCTGCTCATCCACGCCGTTTTAGAGTTGTTTTAACCAAAGATCCCACACGAATAAGCGTGGAAGCAGGGTCTGGGAAACGTCCGCATGAAAAAGCAAATGGAGACACGAAAATGTGTATTTTTCTACTGACTGATCCAAACCACTGCCAATCGTCGTTTCCCTGACCCCGCATCCATGGCCAGGGAGTGTCATTCATTATTTCAACCAAGCCAGGCTTCCTTTAAGGTAGTTCGGTATGTGCTCACCGCGCTCCCGCGGAAAGCGAGTTATTCCCCGCAGCCCCATCCACTCAACAAAAGCCTCGAAACTAAGTCTTCAACAAACGGGAGCTTTTGTGGAATGGAAGAGTTGTCTGTGTTTCAGTCATTGAGGAAAATTCGGTATAATGAGAGCACATGAATATAAGGAGGTCACTAAGGTGAAGGAAGCCATTAAGTTACATAAAGATCAGTTCATCGAAGAATTAAAACATTATTTAAGCATTCCGAGCATTTCTTCCTTGTCTCAACATAAAGAAGACGTAAAAAAGGCAGCGGATTGGACAGCTGGTGCTTTGAAAGAAGCTGGCATGGAGAATGTGGAGGTTATCCCTACAGAAGGGCATCCGATCGTTTATGCGGATTGGCTTCATGCTGAAGGAAAGCCGACCGTTCTTGTGTACGGCCACTATGACGTGCAGCCGGAAGATCCGCTCGACTTATGGGAAACCCCGCCATTTGAACCGGTCATCAGGGATGGGAAAATTTTCGCCCGGGGAGCTACGGATGATAAAGGTCAGCTTTTCATTCATATCAAAGCTGTCGATCTTCTTATGAAAGAAAAGAGCGAGCTTCCGGTCAATGTGAAGTTTGTCATAGAGGGAGAAGAGGAAATCGCAAGCCCGAACCTTGGCCCTTTCATTCAGGAGAATGAGGAAAGACTTGCTTGTGATGCGGTGGTCATTAGTGATACGTCCTTTAGTGAGAAAGGGCAGCCTGCCATTTGTACATCTTTACGTGGGGCTTTGGCCATGGAAATGACCGTCACTACTGCCAATTCGGACCTACATTCGGGTACCTATGGCGGTGGCGTACCAAATTCGATTCACGCCCTCATCCAACTGTTGGATTCACTGCATGAAGAAAATGGCCGCATTGCCGTTGATGGTTTTTATAAAGGCGTTCCGGAGCCTACAGAAGCCTTAAGAAAAGAGGTTGCGGAAGTTCCATTCAATGAAGAACGTACAAAGCAGGAACTTGAGCTTGATGAACTTTTCGGAGAGGAAGGGTTCACGTTCCAGGAACGTGTCGGCATCCGCCCAACACTTGAAATCAACGGGATTACGGGAGGCTTTCAAGGCGAAGGGTTGAAAACAATCGTCCCTAAAGAAGCGAGTGCTAAAATCAGTTGTCGTTTAGTTGGTGAGCAGGACCCTCAGGCGATTTTTGAGGCGATTCAACGTCATGTAGCTAACAACCGACCAGTGGGTGCGAAGGTTGGTCTTCATCAGTACATTAAAGCAGACCCAGTGGCGATCGATTCTAAAAATCCTTATATTCAAAAAGCGGCAGATGCGTTTGAGAGTGTGTATGATGTGCGTCCACACTTTCCGAAAGAGGGCGGATCCATTCCGATTGTCGAAGTTTTCGGTCGTGTGTTAGATGCGCCGGTTGTCTTGATGGGATTTGGACTCCCGACAGAAAACCTGCATGCACCTAATGAACATTTTCATCTGGAGAATTTCACTAAAGGGATCGAAACGGTTTGTAAATACCTTCAAGAGTTATAAAGGAAAAAGGGCTGAGAATGTAGTTCTCAGCCTTTTTTATATGCATGATTAAGAATGGACTGGATGAAGGGCCCTTTTTTCTTTGTATAGACCGATCGTTCTTCTCTATAGGCTTCAGCCAACTGCTTTTTTAAGGATTCATAGGCATGGACAGATGCCGGGTTCGCTCGTAAATGATCTCGAAATGTAATTTTTTCTTCCCACTCTGAGCCTTTCCATTCACAGATGTGCAAGTGGAAGGTGTCGTTCGTATCGGTCTCTTTTTTGAAAAAACGTTTTGTCCTTAATTCGGGTTTAGGGACATATTCATACCCTGCTTGTGAAAGGGGATGGATGTAGCGTGTGAACTCATCAAGGCTTTCCATCCCTAATAGAATATCAATAATAGGCTTTGCGGAAAGGTTTGGAACAGAAGTACTTCCGATGTGCTCAATGGGAATATTCGAATCACCAAGTTGTTGAAGAATGGCGTTTTTTTCACTAGCGAATGTTTCAGGCCAATTGGATTGATAAGGGGAAAGCTGTACACAATTGTTGACCTTCCGTTCGTTACAAGAGAAACATTTCAGTGTTTTGTTTTCTGACAAAACACCATTCAAGAACCCATTTTCACAGTAGATGGTAGTGCGGCATTCAGCACACGTGCCCACTTTTTCATGCACGACGGTCACTCCCTTACCTCTTATATTTTGGATAAGTCTGTCTTTTTTTGTCAAAATGAAACGCTGAAATGTTAGAATAGTAGAAAGATACTAGTTAGGGGGATGAAGATGGAACAACTCCAGAGAAAACCAAAGACGTTTGCCGAAATACTCGATCATACATTCAGTATATCAAAGAAGAACTTCGGTCCTTTATTTCTTACTTTACTCATTATATTTGCGCCGCTCTACATATTTGATTATTTATTCATGGTACTGAGCGGGATCAGCTTCTTCCGCGAACCGTCAGGTGGAGGGTTTACAGAAGGCATTCTAAACAATCTTGATACAGCAGCAGCTACCCAGGAACTTGTGGCAACAAATCTCGGGATCGGCATGGAAATGTTGTATTTACTTGTTTCCACTGTTCTTGCCATTATCATCTATCCACTTGCCCAGGCATCGGTGATCGTAGCGGCCAGTAAAGCACTGAAGAATGAAACCTGGTCGAAAGGGCAGGCGATTAAAGGGGCGTTCTCAAGGTTTTGGCCGCTCATCGGAAGTACAGCCTTGATGGGAGTCATCTTCGGTGCCGCCGTTTTTATCGGGTTTCTCCTTTTCGGTGTTTTAGGAGGCATTAGCTTTGCGAGGGATGGCTTTGGAGTCGGATTCATCATGTCAATCGTCTTCGGTCTGTTGTTTTTCGCAGCGGTCGCTTTTTTTGTGACGAAACTGAGTATGTTCTTTGGAGCGATTGTTTTTCAGAAGGTCGCCCCGGGCTTTTCAAAAAGCTGGCAGCTGACGAAAGGGCGTTTCTGGTTCGTTTTCGGATTGTTCATCGTCTTTTTCATCATTACCATCCTGCTTACTTCCGTAATGGAGGGTGTCTCCGTTCTTCTTTTAGGTGGCAGTCTTCTCGGTCGTGTACTGACGGACCTTGCCTCGATCATTACCACGCTGTTTATGATGGTCGGTTATACGGTTCTGTTTTTTGACTTGAAAACAAGGAACGAAGCGGATGATTTGAAAGATATGATTGCTTCTTACAAAGAAACATGAACGTAGGTGAATCATGTGGGTGGATCAAATGAAGGAAAAGAACAACTGAAGGAAATTCTTGAGCGTCCCGAGTATCAAGCGTATGAGCAGGAAACTCAGACGGCGAGTCAACGTCTTTTGGATGTCATTGCCCAGTGGGTGAAAGAGTTGCTTGAGACTTGGTTTCCTAATTTCCAAGTCTCTGATTCTGCCATCAACGGCTGGATCTATTTTTTTGGTTTCATCGGAATGGGCATCCTTTTGTTGCTTGTCATCAAGCTTGTGGGGCGGCTCTCAGGGGAGAAGAATTTGTCTGAACAGCGTACATTCAGCAGGACTTCAGAGTTGGCATGGTCATCACAAAAGCATATGAAGGAAGCGGACGCGCTTGCGGCGGATGGTCAATATTCCGAAGCGGCCCGTCATGTGTTCCTGGGCATGCTGTTGGATTTCGATGCGAGGGATCTTGTTGAGGTGAAAACCTGGAAAACGAACGGCGACTATGAAAAGGATCTGCAGGACTCAAATCATACGCTCGTTGCTGATTTTTCTTTTCTTGCGAAGATTTTTGATCAGATCACCTATGGAAACCGGCCCCTTCTGAAAGAGGAGTTTGATGAATTTCGTTCCCGAGCCTTTCAATGGATGGATCAAGAAGGGAGGAAAGAAGCGTGACGAATACAAAGAAAACGTGGCTTTGGGCCGCTGTCACCTTTACCCTTCTTGCCGGTGTGCTCTATTGGCTCTCCAGCGGACGTCCGGAACCGTATCCTCCATATTTATCTGAATCCCCTTCCCAGACAGGAGTTAAAGCTTTTTACACGCTTCTTGATGAACAAGGGGAGGAACCTGCACGCTGGGATAGCAAACCCATCCGGCTTCCGAATGGAAGTGGCCGACAAACCCTCTTGATGATTGAACCTTTTTCCACCGTCAGCGGAGATGAGATGCGTCAGTATGAAAAGTGGATGGAAGAGGGGAATACCATCTGGCTGATGAAAAACAATCCTGTCGGCTATTTTGATACCCAGGTAGACTACGGTGTCTTACCTGCAGGTGAAACGAAGGTGGAGGGTGAGGATGGGAGTACATATACTGTAGAGGTTCAACAGGAGCACCGGCTGCAAACGAAGAAGTCGGATGATGTCCTATTGAGTGATCGTCATGGTGTGCTTGCCTTTAAACGCTCCTATGGGGATGGTGCACTGATAGTTGGCATGAATCCGGATTGGTTCACTAATGAATGGATTGCAGACCATGAACATTATGAAGTAATTGCATCGATCTTAGCATCAGAAGCTGAAGACAGCAGGATTTGGTTTGATGAATATATCCACGGACAAGATGGTTTATTTACCGGGTTGGACGTTTACCCGAAGTGGCTGCTTGTCTTTACCCTCCAGCTTGCTCTATTCATGCTTTTCTTTTTGTGGATGCAGGGGAAAAGGTTCGGCCCGTCCTTCATGCCGAGAGAAGCGGTTGTGCGTTTCGGGGATGAACGCCTGCAGGCTCTCGCTGCCTGGTACCGGAAAGGTGAGTTTTACAGAGAGTCGCTGGCCGTCCAAGAATCCTACCTTCGAAAGCTGTTACAGGACCGGTTCGGCGTCTCCTCCCAGGCGTCCTGGGAGGAGATTCGTCACACGCTATCGTATCGGTTGAATGAAAAGGATTATCAGGATTGGGAGAAATGGACGAAAACCGTGGAGCCGTTGGAAAACGTAACGGATGTAGATAAAAGGGCATTTTTAGATTGGTCGTATACGTTTGATCAGATGAGGAAAGAGGTGCAAGGGTCATGAATGAAAAATTGACAGAGTTGATACAGGCCTATGAACAAAGAGTTTACGGGCAGTCCGAGAATGTCCGATTGATGCTCGCGTCCGTCCTTGTTGGTGGACATGTGTTATTAGAAGGTGTCCCTGGTACGGGGAAGACAAAAATGGTGCGAACGTTAGCGAACCTCCTTGGAGGCGACTTCAAGCGGATTCAGTTCACCCCGGACCTCTTACCGAGCGATATTACGGGAAGCATGATCTACAACATGAAAACCGGTGAATTTGAGACGATGAAAGGACCTGTGTTTACGAATGTCCTGCTTGCTGATGAAATCAACCGGACACCAGCGAAAACACAAGCCGCTTTACTTGAAGCGATGGAAGAAAAGCAAATGACCATTCAGGGTGAGACGTACACACTTCCTGCTCCTTTCTTCGTTGTCGCGACCCAAAACCCGGTGGAGTTTGAAGGGACTTACCCATTACCGGAAGCGCAGCAAGATCGCTTTTTGTTTAAATTACATATTGATTTTCCCTCTATGGAAGACGAAGTGGCCGTGCTTAAACAGATGCTCCTATCTAAACAAGAGGAATCGGTCCAGCCACTGTTGACGGTAGAAGAGTTCAACAGGATCAGTGAAGAGATATCAAGTGTCACGATGACCGACGAATTGTACGGGTACATCATGTCGATCGTTCGCAAGACTCGTGAAACGGAATCCATCCGCCACGGAGCAAGTACGCGTGCAGCTATTGCCATTGCGAAGGCAGCAAAAGCGTGGGCGTACCTTGAATCACGCGACTACGTCACCCCGGACGATGTCAAAAAGGTCTCGATCGCTTCCTTGAGACATCGGGTGATTTTAGCGCCGCATATGGAACTGGAGGGAGTGACCCATGGCCAAATCATTCAAGAACTTGTGGGATCAGTTCCTGTTCCGCGATAAAGGGATTGTTCCAACGAAACGTCTGCTCTTGCTTATACTCGCCTTATCATTCGTATTGATTTTACTAACATGGACAGGTCTTTCCTGGCCTCTCATCATCGCCGTAAATGGGGCGATTCTATTATTGAGCTTGGTTGATCTTACTTTTTCCCCTAAACGGAAAGAGCTTCAAATTCGCAGGGTAATGGATGAAGAAATGGAGCGGGGAATCGAAAATAAGGGTTCTGTGGTGGTCAGGAATACTTCCGGCAAAGGGATGGCGATGAAAGTCATCGACCACTTTCCGCAATCGTTCAGCCAGCCGTTTCCTCTCAAAAAAGAGATCCAGGGATATGAGCAAGTACGCATCACCTATCCTTTTCACTCCGAAGAACGAGGAGAGTACACGCTTCCTCACCTTCATATTCGCTATCGTTCTCGTTTTGGTTTATGGGAAAAACAGATGAGGGTGGATCAAACCGAGAGTGTGCGGATCATTCCTGACCTCACGGAGAGCAGGAACTTCCTTGAGGACGCACAGCGTTTCCTTCTCTACGAAGGAACCCGTTTGAAGAGACGTCAGGTGGGAACGGGGGAGTTCAGTAAAATCCGTTCCTATGTAGTGGGAGATGATATCCGGAAAATCAATTGGAGACAAACCGCAAAAGTTCAGAACCTGATGACCAACGAATATGAACCGGAGCATGGGAAATTTGTCACCTTATTGATTGACTGTGGACGGATGATGGGCGTGGAGCTTGAAGAGAGCAATCGATTGGAGAAGTCCCTCGAGGCTGCGATGACGGTGGCGACCGCTGCCTTGAAGCGCGGCGATTACGTGGCGGTCCTCGCTTTTTCAAAACACGTTCATGTGTATGTGCCGCCGGCAAAAGGAATGGCGCATATGCAAACCATTTTAAAAGAAATTTATAACTTGAAAGTCGAAGGATACGAATCCGACTATACGGCTGTGTTCCAACACCTGCAGAAGGTGCAAAGCAGGAGAAGCCTTCTTTTATTGTTCAGTGATGTAAGCACTTTTTTATACGAAGAAGCAGCTTTGCATTATTTACAACGGTTACGGCGCTCGCATTTGTTCTTAATGATCGGAATCGAAGACAATGTCATCGACTCCGAGACGAAGCGGGAGCCTGAAGATGTACAGACGACATTAGTAAAGACGATGGCCCAAAAGCATGTGTTGGATAAAAAACAGGAGTTAAAAAAATGGGAAAGACAAGGCCTGCAAATGATAGAGGCACCGGAAGAGGAGCTGGCAACCGCCGCCGTTTCCCACTATATTACCATTATGAACCGTGGCCTTCTCTAGTTTTTCCGGCATTGATTTTCCCAATGATTACGTATGCTAAAAGCCCGAGGACAGTAAAGAATGCAAATGCATATTTCGTTTCAAGGGATAAGTTGGAAGGGGTGATGTAACCTTCTACAAAACCTGCGATGATAAAGAGTGGAATGGTTCCAATTAACAGCAGGACAGATTGATAGGCATAGGTTTTTAATTGATAGCTCCGCGTGCGTTTGCCGGGAACCCAAAGTTTATAGCCCATTAAAAGTCCTGCGCCGCCCGCGATGAAAATAGCCGTCAGTTCTATCATTCCATGCGGGACAATGTAGGCCCAGAAATCATAGGTTTTTCCATGAACCATGAACAAAGCGGCTAGGGCACCGACAATGATTCCGTTGTAGATGAGTAGATAAACGGTCAGCAGCCCGAAAGTCACGCCTCCAGCAAAAGCAAGAAAAGCTACTTGAATATTATTGGTCATGATTTCCGCTGACATTACAGGAGAATTTACCCCGCCGTCCTGGCTGCCGAGGCGGCTCGGATCTACAGCTTGAGCGATGGAATCAGGCAAAATCGTGTAAAGGCTCATCGGGTCCTGATAGACAGCAAGAAAAGCAGCCAGCCCACCTAAAAAGAACAACAGCATGCTGATGACAACGAACTTCCATTGTTCACCGATGAGTGTAATGAATGAACTTCCAAACATTTGTTTCAATTGTTTCCAATTGGACGTGCTTTCCTGGTAAAGCATGTTATGCGCCTTTGTCACGAGGTCGTTCAAGTAATCGGTCGTTTCTTCTTCTGCAAAGTATGTTTGACTGGAAGCAAGATGCTGGTTGACTTTTTGGTACAGGCGCTGAAACTCTTCTAAATGTTGCGGAGCCCACTGGCGTCTGTTCTTATGTAACAACTGAATCAGTTCTTCTAAACGTCTCCACTCTTCTCGGTGGCGTTGGACGAAAGTTCGATAGTTCATGGTTTCACCTGCAATGCGGGAATTTTTTACATTCTATTTCTATTATAGAAAAACGAAAGACATATGGGAACCCATAAGAAAGGTGGAAGAAGATGGAGGAAAGGTGGAGAGTGAAGACACCGGAACACGTGACCTTAAATTTTCAAATGGCAGGCTTAGGGAGCAGGGGAGCGGCTCAAATCGTCGACTCCATTCTATTAGGCTTATTATATGGTGGAATGATTGCGCTTCTCATTTTTACAGAAAACCATTTAGACTTCATGTTGGAAGGGCGAGGCTGGGTCATCGCTTTTGTTATCCTTGTCTTATTTGGCATTCAATGGGGATATTTCTTCTTATTCGAATGGTTCAGCGGGGGGAAAACACTGGGGAAAATGATGCTTGGTCTCCGAGTCGTCAAAGAAGATGGAGGAAAAGCAACTGTCCTATCCATAATGATTCGAAATTTATTACGAATCATTGATATGCTTCCTTTTTATTATCTGATTGGGATGTTGATGGTTTTCTTCCATCCTCAGCATAAAAGACTGGGTGATCTTGTGGGTGGAACGATCGTCATCCATGAAAGGAAAAAACAACGCTCGAAAAAGAAACAAACGCTCGTTGAGAAAGAGATTGAAAACCGGGGACTGAAATCGGATCAGCAAATCGTTGGAGACTGGGAAAGACAAAGCCTTACGAAAAAAGATTGGACGTTGTTAAAAACCTATGTTCATCGGTACCCGACACTAAAACCTGCAGAAAAAAACACCATGACCAGGGAGGTTGCTGAAATCCTTCTTCCTAAACTCGGGTTGGATGATGGAGCAAAGAGTGAAGATGAGTTAGCTACTCGACTTTATGCTGCTTATATAGAGATAAAAGAAGAGTGGGAATTCCAGTTATAAAGGAGAAAATAAAAGCCGGCTTTCCGGGAGGGGAAGCGGCTATTTTTTATGGCTAGAAGAAAGTTTCCACGTTGTTGATGTTTATGTGTACGTTTGAATTTATAAGTATTCTACTGAATATAGAAGAATTTACGAAAATATATTTACTTCAGTGTAGAATTTGGTATTATATACTAGGATTTAATCAAAAACAGGCGGATGAACGGGCTTATCCACGGGGGAGGTTATGTTTGTTCCTACCTGAAAATATAAAGAGGAAAGGGGATTACAGCTTATGCTTACATCTCTTTATGTGTTGTCTTTAACCGTTCTGCTTACGTTCCTTGTCTTATATGCCATCGATAAAGTTGTTCGTCGCTTTAAGAAAATCCAAAGCCCTACCATTCAACAAGACCAAATTCCAGCTGAAGTCGATTTCAGCCACCAGACATTCAAATAAATACTTCAACAGAAAGTGGCCCCTCATAAAAAGGTGCCACTTTCTTTTTTAGTCCGAACTTTGCACCTTGCAGGTTAGCTCCCTATTGTGGAAGATTCAGTTTCGAGATTTTTGTTGAGTGGATGGGGGCTGCGGGGGATAGCTCGCTTTCCGCGGGAGGCTGAAGAGCACATACCTCGCACCCTTAAGGGAAGCTTGGCCTGGTTGAAATAATGGATGACACTTCCTTGCCATAGATACAGGGTCAGGAAAAAGACGATTTGCAGTGTTTTGGATGAGTTAGTAGAAAAAAACACACGTTCGTGTCTCCATTCGCTTTTCATGCGGACGTTTCCCAGACCTTGATTCCACGCTTATTCGTGTAGGATCTTTGGTTAAAAAGACCCTATAACTGCTTGGCTGAGCAGATCTTCACTACAGGACTCGACAGTCTATTAGAGGAATTTCGAGAACCTCATATGGCAAAAGGGCGAACCTTTTCCCGGAGCCCCTAAGCCCCCCCAAAAGTCTCGAAATCAAGTCTTCCACAATCCTGCCATTTACTTTAATAACGAAGAGGGTGACTTGGACTATGGTTGTCTTTGGTATAGGGGTTTACGTTTTGTTAGGTACCTGTTTGTGGTAAAATAGATATGTTTACATAAAGAAAGAAAACAACCAAAATAAATACGAGTTCTATATATATTTTCAAGTACAATTCAACAGATGGAAAAGGGGATATCTCATGGCGAATAAAGCGGTTGTTCTAGGAGCGAACTATTATATTGGATTGAGTACGATTAGATGTCTGGGTATTCATGATGTTCATGTTGCAGCAGTGGACTATGACTGGGAAGGTGCCTACGGGCTAGAGTCCAAATATTGTTCAGAAGCATTGATCGGGCCTCACTATAAGGAGGACCCAGAAGGTTTGAAGACTTTCTTGATTGACTATGCCCAAAAACAGGACGATGCCCCTGTACTTATTCCGACAGCCGATCCGTATGTGGAGTTCGTGGATGAGTATCTGCCGGAATTAAGGGAATATTTCCTTATTCCTCAAACCGAACAAGGGTTATATACTAAGATAATGGACAAAGGCACCCTCCACACGCTGGCATCCCAGCACGGAGTAGCTGTTCCGGAAACGGTTCAAGTGGATGATGAGAACCTTGTACAAAAAGTGGAAGACGAAATCCATTACCCTTGTCTCGTAAAGCCGGTTGATTCACCAGCTTTTGTTTCTAAATTTAGAAGGAAGCTTTTCAAAGTTCATAATAAAGAAGAATTAATAGAAAAAGTAGAACAAGCGAAAGAAGCGAATATAGAAGTCATCGTCCAGCGAATTATTCCTGGTTTTGATGACCATATGTACACCTTCGATGCGTATCTGGATCAAAACTCCAAAGTGACGCACTGGGTGACTTGCCAAAAGCTGCGTCAATTCCCTGTGAATTACGGAGCATCTGTCTACACCCAGCAAAAATATGTACCGGAACTTTACGAACTCGGTGCGAAGTTTTTAGAAGGAATCGGGTATAAAGGTTTCGCTGAAATTGAATTCAAAAAGGACGCGGAAACCGGACAATATTATTTGATTGAAATCAATGTCCGTATTACGAACTTAAACCACCTATTACAAAAGACAGGCATAAACATCCCTTATATTACTTATAAAGATTTGATTGGGGAACCTGTGGAGCCAAAAGCGGTGGAAGAAGATCAGAACCTTGTCTTTTGGTATGCCTATGAGGACCTTCTGGCCGTCAGAGAATACATTAAGACTGGACAACTCTCTCCTCAGAAAGTGTTGATGTCGTATTTCAGGCCGAAAGCCCATGCCATTTGGGACCCGAAAGATCCAAAACCAGCATTCTCCTTTGGGAAAAAGTTGGCGAATCTGGTGGTGAACAAAGTCACTAGGAAAAGCAAGTAAATTACACACCGACTTAGTCTGAAGAATAGATTTGACGGACCGTTGGAAAGGCTAACCAATAATCGAACGTTATGTACGGAGCTCATAGGTACTTTAATAGAACAGGCGAAAACAACGCAGGGAAGGTAGATAAGAATGGCTAAGCTAAACGAATTATTATCATTCATCGATGTACTTGAGTCATGGAATGATAGAGACCTGGACGTCCAAGGACTCGCATACAATTCAAGAAATGTAGAACAGGGAGACGTATTTGTCT
The DNA here is from genome assembly GCF_007991335.1 of Halobacillus faecis. Taxonomy (GTDB): domain Bacteria; phylum Bacillota; class Bacilli; order Bacillales; family Halobacillaceae; genus Halobacillus; species Halobacillus faecis. The sequence continues at coordinate 215,590 of NZ_BJYD01000012.1, forward strand.
GTATTAAAGGTTTCAAAACAGATGGACACCGTTATGTGGCGGAGGCCATAAAAAATGGAGCGTCTGCTATTGTGGTTGAGGATTATCAATCTGATTGGGAAGACCTTCCTCAATATAAAGTAAAAGACAGCCGACGTGCCCTGGCAGCGCTCAGTGATGCTTTTTATAACCATCCTTCGAATGCAATGAAAACAATCGGAATTACAGCGACAAACGGGAAAACGTCCACTTCATTTATGACCAATGCCATTCTTGAAGAGCATGGACTTAAAACAGGCTTGATCGGAACGGTCGTGGTCAAGTTTGGTGACTACTCTGAGCCTACAAAGCTTACGACACCGGAGTCGCTCGACCTGCATCATTATTTTGCCCAAATGAGAGATCAGGATGTTTCCCATGTGACAATGGAAGTTTCCTCCTCTGCCCTTGATTTAAGCAGAGTGGGGAGTGTGGACTTTGATATTGTTACATTAAACAATATCAGCCGTGAGCATATCGATCTTCATGGTTCTTTTGAAGAATACTTTAATTGCAAAGCAAGCCTGATTCGCAATGCGGGTGAAGATAAATGGGCTATTCTGAACCTTGATGATTCTTATTCCGCGTCCTTGATCGACGAAACGAAAGCCAATGTACTCACATTCAGCGTAGAAACAGGAGATGGAGATCTAGTATGTAAAGACTTGGATCTTTCCACAGGGCGAGCTAAATTCACGGTCGAAATCCGTAAGCCATTTAGCGTAGAAGGGACAACCTATGAGCCACAGGAGTTCTCTATAGAGCTTGCCACACCAGGGTATCACTCTGTGTACAATTCCATGGTAGCCATCGCTGCAGGGTTGTTGAATGAGGTACCGATTCCAACGATCCAAGCCGGATTAAAAGGATTTGGTGGTGTAGAACGACGTTTTGAGATGGTCTTTGAGGATGATATTAAAATTTTGGACGACCACTTCGCCAACTATGGAAATATCAACGTAACCTTGAGCACATTGCAGCAAATGGAATATTCAAACCTTAAACTCGTCTATGCGATTCGCGGAAGCCGAGGAATCACAGTAAACAGAGAAAATGCAAAAGCCATTGTGGAATGGGCGCCTAAATTGGGACTGACTGAAGTGATTGCAACCGTCAGCCATTCCCATGTGGATGAAAAAGACCGGGTAACGGATGAAGAGTTGCGTGTCTTCCAGGAAATGATGGAGGAAGCAGGCATCCATGTAGACTTGTATAAAGAGTTGGATGATGCCATCCATCATGCGCTCTCGGAAGCAGAAAAAGACGATGTGGTCTTGTTAGCAGGTTGTCAGGGGATGGACGCTGGAGCGAAAATCGCCCTGGAACAGTTAAACAAGACACGTCCGGAAATGGATGAAGAGAAATTGTTCAAGCCATTGAAAAACAGAGTAGCAGGAATTCTCTGACTAAATCTTACAGCAAGGTCCCGGTCTTTCGTTAGGAGGCATAACAGTGAATGATAAAATTATCGGCATACTCGGGGGAATGGGACCTGAGGCAACCGCCGAATGTTATATGAAGATTATACGAGCGACGGATGCAAGCAATGATCAAGAGCATTATCGAGTGATCATAGACAGCAATGCGAAAATTCCTGATCGTACAGAAGCTATTGCAGGAAAAGGGGAAAACCCTGTTCCTGAAATGATCCATGCTGCAAAGAATTTAGAAAAACTCGAAGTGGATGTGGCGTGTATTCCATGTATGACCGCCCATTACTTCATTGAAGAAGTCCAAAAGGCTGTGTCTTTCCCATTACTGAATGCGTTCTTGGAACTGAAGAAGTTCATCCAGGATCATTATCCAACCGTACAAAAAATCGGGGTGCTCGCCACGACCGGTACTTTGGAAACCGGACTTTTCCAAAAGTATTTCGATCATTTAGAAGTGATTGCTCCCACACCCTATACTCAGAATGAAAAAGTGATGCGATCCATCTATGGGGATAACGGAATTAAAAGTGGGAACACGGATGGAGAACCCCTCCAACTACTGAAAGACGCTTCTCAGGAATTGTTGGACAATGGGGCAGAGTTGATTATTTCAGGCTGTACGGAAATTGGTCTCGTGTTGAAACCTTACCACCTTCCTGTTCCTCTGATCGACCCTATGGAAGTCGTTGCAAACGTCGTCGTAAAAGAAACTGTTTATCAAAAGTCATGAAAAGCTTAGCCCCTTCTTATATTTGTAACAAGAACCATTCTTCAGAAGGGGTGCCTATCATGTCTAAAAGTGAGTTTGAGCAGTTTTTATCAGAGTCCTTCAAAGAGGGGATTTCCTTCAGGGAATTAAGGCTTTCTGAAAAAGAAGTATCTCACTTGAAGTCCCATTATCCTGCAGCCATCATAAGAAGAACGAGTGAAGTCAACGATGCTTTAAAAAAATCATGGTATGAAGTCCACTTATCACCAATTCGAAAAAAACCTGAAAGTCTGGACTCTATCCGTGAAGAAAATTTCCGACTCAAACGTGAGTTGGAGGCCTTAAAGAAGATGAAAAATTAAGCAAATGAAGACAATTCTAAAAGGATTGTCTTATTTTTTTGTCTTTTTTTGATATTCAACTATATCTACTTTTTTAGAGTGAAATTTAGATGAATTCAATGAGTTTGGAAGGACATTATTGAATCTATTAACCTAAGCCTTTAATCCTGGTTGGGTCACTATTTAAGGTCGTATTTTGTCGACAAAAAAGACAAACATACGTGTGTTTTGTTATGAATTGAAACACAAATGTAATAATAATTTGTCTTTATTTAGCGAATATCTTTGATATAATGAGGTAGGAAAATGCAACAGACGACTTAAAGTACATACAACAGACAACATAGATTTACAAAATGAGAGTTTAGTAGGAAGTGATATAAATTGTTCGATCTGCATCACAGCAGTCCAGCACCTTATGTTCTGAGGGATACCGTTCTATACAGTGTAAAGATTGAACGGATTACACGGGGTGACCAATATTATGAAATTTAAGACATTTGGTCGTCACGGAAAAGAGGGCGTAAAAAGCTTAGCCAGAAATAGATGGATGTCCATAGCTTCAATATCAGCTGTGACTGTTACCTTGTTGCTGGTTGGAGTTTTCGCCACATTGCTTTTGAATTTAAATGACTTTGCATCACAGATCGAAGAAGATGTGGAAGTTCGCGTCTTTATAGATGTAACGGCAGAAGATGAGAGTCGTGAAGCCTTAAAGGACAAAATTGAAGAAGTATCAGCAGTCTCTTCAGTAGAGTTTCAGTCCAAAGAAGAAGGTTTGGACAAGCTTATTGATAGTCTTGGCGATGATGGAGAAGTTTTCGAATCCTTAAAGGATGAAAACCCATTGAATGATGTTTTCATCGTCAAAACGGTGGAACCTGAAGATACGATCACTGTCGCGCAGACGATTGAAGATTTTAATAGCGTAGCCAAGGTTGAATATGCCAAAGAAACTGTTCAGCGTCTTTTTAGTTTCATGGATGTGGCCCGTAATGTAGGGCTTGCGATCATTGCTGGTCTGCTTTTCACAGCCATGTTTTTAATTGCTAATACGATTCGAATTACAATCGTTGCTCGTAAGAAAGAAATCGAAATTATGAAAATGGTCGGAGCGACAAATTGGTTTATCCGCTGGCCATTTCTGTTTGAAGGATTAATGATAGGTGTTTTTGGATCACTTATACCGATCGCGGTTGTTGTGTTCGGGTATGACTACCTTTACACAGAAGTGACTACCAGATACCCGACATTGCCCATTCAATTACTGCCTGTGTACCCGTTTGTAATTAAAGTATCCGCACTGCTAATACTGATGGGTATTGTCATTGGCTTATGGGGAAGTTTCACATCGATTCGTAAGTATTTAAAAGTTTAAATCTATTGAACTACCAAAAATAAAAAGGTAAGGATTCGGGGGAGGAAGAAAGTTTGAAGTTGAGATTTTTAACAGCCGCTCTGACCGTCAGTCTTATTCTATCCGGTTTCCCACTCTACTCTCATACAGTTAACGCAGAAACTAACCAGGAGAAATTAGAGGAGAACCGTTCCAAGCAGTCTGAAATAGAAAAAGAAAAGCAGGAAAAGCAGGAAGAAATAGAAAAGCTACAACAGCGACAAGAAGAGGTAAACGCAGAAATCGCTCAGTTGGACAAACAAGTGATGGAAGCGATGAACAAGATTGAAACAAAAGAAAATGAAATTGCGCAAACCAGAGAAAATATCGATAAGTTAAAAGCAGAAATTGCGGAACTTGAAAAAAGGATCGCTGAGCGTGATGAGCTTTTAAAGGAACGCGTTAAATCCATGCACCAAAACGGTGGAGCCATTGATTATCTGGACGTTTTAATGGGCGCTGAAAGTTTCGGTAACTTTTTAGAGCGTGTCATGAGTCTAAATACGATTGCTAATCAGGATAAAGAAATTTTAGAGCAGCATAAAGCAGATAAAGAAGAAGTAGAAAAGAAAAAAGCACAAGTTGAAGAAGAACTGGCATCCCTTGAGGAAAAGCTTCAGGAATTAGAAGCTTTGAAACAAGAACTCGACCAGAAGAAACAAGAGAAAAACGAACTTATGGAAAGTCTTGAACATGATGAAGAACTTGCGCATAACCATGTGATGGATATTGAGGAAGAACAGGAAACTCTTGCTGCGCAGGAAGCTGCTATCCAGAAGGAAATCGAGCGCGAAAGACAGCGTAAAGCGGAAGAAGAAGCTAGAAAGAGAGCAGCTGAAAAAGCGGCCGCTGAAAAAGCAGCAGCTGAAAAGAAAGCTAGTTCTTCAAATACCAGCAGCAATAACTCAAGTTCTAATTCTAGTTCCGATTCCAGCTCCAGCTCTACAAGTGACTCTTCCTCTTCCAATAGTGGTTCACTATTTAGCTGGCCGACAAATGCCCGGGTTACATCTGAATACGACCGCAATCGTATTCACCCTATTACTGGAGTCCCTAAATTACATTCGGGCATAGATCAAGCAGCAGGTGGTACAGTACCTATCCGAGCAGCAGCAGACGGTACTGTCATCCGTGCAAATTACTCATCAAGCTACGGGTATGTAGTAATGATTTCTCACCGTATTAATGGTCAAACATTTACGACGGTATATGCTCATATGAGAAGTGGACTTGGTGTTTCATCTGGCCAATCAGTATCCAGAGGTCAGTTCTTAGGTAATATGGGTAGTACAGGAGCTTCTACAGGGCAGCACCTTCACTTTGAAATTCATGAAGGAAGCTGGAACGGAGCCCGTTCTAATTCTGTAAACCCACGTAAATACTTGCCATAAAAGCATATTCTTATAAAAAAACCGATGGAAAATCATAAAGATTTTCCATCGGTTTTTTCGTTTTGTATTTCTATGTATTAGATGTTCAGCATTTCAGTAAGTGTGGAGAGGGGGAGGATGTAAAGGTAACCGAACTTATTTTGATCTTATAAGTATGATTGATGTGTTTAATTTGGGATTGGATGACAAGTGTTTAGTATAACTATGGGAATAGTATCGTACTGCTGTAACACACTCAGCTTAACAGGACTCACAAGGAAGGTTTAATGACCTCCCCTAATGGGGATCTCAGGACAATGTGGATCCTCTTATGTGAACTTCGCAAGCCTATGATTTCCCTTCTATACCCCTTTAAGGTGCTAGTGCTGTACTTACTATACAAAGTCCATCACTCCACCCTCGCAGAACCTTGTATCTTTAATCCCCTCTTTAAAGACCTCGGAACTAACATGGATCTTAAGGATTTGTGGAAATTCTGTTATTAGGGAAGCTGAGCATGCTCTCCTTATCAGTTATTCACATGTGTATAACTATGGAAACTACCGACGTTATTGCATCATCATTTATTCTTCTGTTGAACGAATTAATAATTCTAAAAACCCACAGTGCTTTCAATTGATGATACAGCAGATTCCTTTATAAAGCTGCCTTGCTTTTGGTATAAGCTTGGGTGACTCTTTTTTTCGGTGTATGAAGCTCTTTAGCCTTTATAGGAATAGGTGCCGAATGAGTGAGGTTTTCGTTGCAAATAGGACAACTCCAGGGTCCGGTATTACTACTACTGTAGGATGCTCTCTGACAGTGTGTACACAATTTCATGATCAAGAAATAACCCCTCCCACTTCGAATGTGTTCTTTATAAAGAACTAGTGATGTCTATTATACCTTATTCATGTTATATAACAAGTGCTGTTAAGAATGTTTAGTCAATAAATCGTACAGTTTATCGTATATAAGTCCTCTTTTTCCTTATATTGTGAACGTAACATACGTTCGGTGTTATACTTAAAGAAGATCATTCTTCATGACCAGTCTTCCAGTTTGCAGTTTATAAATGAAGGAGGAAGATGATGAATCGAATGAAATTAATTCCTTACCGAATGGATGCAATTTTGGATACGACGAATGAAGTCCCTAAAGGTGTGCATATGGTAGAGGCTCAAAGTTTATGGGATGAGACACACCAAGGAGAAAGCAGTGTTATAGCTGTTATTGATACAGGTTGTCAGAGTGATCATCCAGACTTACAAGGACAGATTGTAGGGGGACGAAACTTTACCGACGATCATAATGGGGATCCAGAAAATTATCAGGATAATAACGGACATGGGACTCATGTAGCAGGTACCATAGCAGCTAAGGAAGACGGAGAAGGTGTCGTCGGTGTTGCACCTCAAGCGAAACTTCTAATTCTTAAGGTGCTCTCAGAAGAGGGGAGTGGGCAGTATCAGTGGATTACAGATGCTATTGATTATGCGGTTCAATGGAGAGGGGAGAACAATGAGCGTGTTCGAGTGATATCCATGTCTCTTGGAGGACCGGATGACACACCAGAATTAAAACAATCTATCTTGAAGGCCATTTCTGAAGGAGTCTCTGTGGTATGTGCTGCAGGGAATGAAGGGGATGGACGGGAAGATACGATGGAATATGCTTATCCCGGAGCTTATAATGAAGTCATCCAAGTAGGGGCAGTGGATGAAAGTCGACGGTTGGCCACCTTTACGAACACAAATGACCAAATTGATCTTGTTGCCCCTGGTGTGAATGTCCTCTCCACCTATCTTGAAGGTAAATATGCTCGCTTATCAGGCACTTCTATGGCAACCCCACATGTTTCTGGTGGTCTTGCATTAATCATTCCTTTAGTAGAGTCCCAGTTTCAGAGGAGAATGTCCGAATCTGAAGTGTTTTCACAACTTATTAAGCGGACAACTCCGTTAGGTCATTCTAAAACGGCTGAAGGAAATGGGCTGATGACCTTGGCATTGACAAAGAAATTAGAAGAGTTATTCAGTACTTACATCACATAACCATACTTTTATCGGAGAGGTAATTCACCTCTCTTTTTTTGTGCATATAAAGTCCGCCATTTAGAAAATACCATTGAAACTAAGACCGTGATTTTGTGTCGAAAATAGTATAACAATGGAAAAACATCTGTTGTGTACATTTTTGAATGCAAGTTTACATAAATGTACACATGTTTGCAAAAGTGTTTGCGTTATGTTTTCAATTATGTATGCAAGTGTGCAAAGAAGTACACATGCTGTTATATAGGCTTGTGTGCAATATTGTGTACATGCACACAGTGTTGTAATCAAGTACACAATTATGAACACGTAAAAAGGCGCATTGACTATTTTCTGATTGTTTAATAGATTTAAAGTAAGGTGAGGTCAAATCTAGCAAAAGAAAAGGAGAGCTGTTTAATGACAAAATCGAGAATTGCAGCTGTTGATGTTGGTAATGATGCCGTGAAGGCGAACTTTGGAAAATTGGAATCCTCTTTATATATCCCTAATGTGGTCGCTAGAGACCTTGAGGACCGTCCGGTTATCGGAATTGAAGATCTAGATGATAAGGATCCACTCGATAATCTACATATTCGAGTGCATTCCCCTGCTTTGCGTGAAAATAATGCGATTTATCGTGTAGGGAATCTAGCTACGAAGACGACTAACTCTGCTGAGTTGGATCCCGGCAGTTACAAATCAGAAGAAGATCAAACTTTAATTATGTTGTTTGCATCTCTTGCTATGGACGCTGTAACTGGCAAAGATGCGCAGTCAGCTAAAAACAATGTGATTGAAGCGAATTATACACTTGGTACAGGATTACCATTACGTGAAGTTAAAGAAGGAAAAGATGTGGGTTACCGCTCCCAACTTCTTGGTTCTGTACACCAGGTTGAATTTTTAGTCACACCGAAATACCAAGGAATGAAAGTTAATATCAAGTTTGATGAGGTTAAAGTTTATCCAGAAGGATTTGCTGCTTATGTAAACCTTGTCATGGATAATGATTTGAACATTATTAATAAAGAGTTAGTCGATAAACAAATCCTGATCCAGGATATCGGTGGTCTTTCTACGGATATCGCCGTGATTAGAAACCGAAACGTGGATGATGACAAAGCTCAGGGATTCAACTTGGGAGTGTCAGAATCACTGGAGATGATCCGTGACGAGATCCTTACGAAGCATGGGGTTGAACTAGACAGCCGTCGTGACGTCGTCGATATCATCACGCGTAAAAATGATCGTCACCACATTATGGTTCGAGGAAGCCGTACAAATGTGCACGACATTACGGACCGCATTTTACTTGAACTGGCGAAGAAACAATACCGTTATTTGAGAAATGTATGGCAGAAAAATTCCCAGTCTGAAATCTGCTACTTCGTAGGTGGCGGTTCAGCTGTATTGAAGGACTATATTAAGACATTGAACAACAAACTGGATGGCTTTAACATTGAATTTTTTGAAGATGAAAATGAAAGCATCTGGATGATGGCCAATGCTTATTACAAACTTATTTCTGACTATATCCGCAAGAACTCCAAGTTAGAAGACAAGTCCAATAAAAAAGTAGAACAAAAAGCCGGATCTTCTAAATAAGGTGATTGAATGAGTTCTTCTAGAAAAAGTGTGGAGAGGGGCCAGTCCATTACGTTCCGGGTCCCCTCGGACACACCGGATCATTTGTTGAAACAGCTGTCCCAGTTGAAAGAGAAGGAACGTAGAAATTTCTCAAGTAAGATCGCTCAATTCGTCCTTGATGGAGTGAACCAGTCCTTTACGAAAGATAAGGAAACCGTGACGATCCCGCTTCCCAAAGCTCTTACAAAAGAGCAAAAAAGTTGGATTAAACACGAACACTCTGAAGCTCTCATCGGCAGCATCCTTTATCAGCTTATGATGGATCCTGTGAGGGCAACAACTTTACTTGCGTCGTTAAATAGCAATGCCTATCATATTGATGATGCGCTATACCTTCAAGAAGAGGCGGCTACAGAGGAAGAAACACAGGTTCCAACAGAGGTTGAGCCTGAGAAGGAGAAAGCTGTTTTGCCGGAAACCCCACTTGAGGTAGACGGAGATGATGACTTGGATGACCTGGATCTAGACAATTTCCAAGCTGACTTTCAGGAACAACGAGAAGAAGATGTCCAAGAAGAAGATGATGACGACTTGCTTGGTGACTTTTTATCAAGAATGAATAAATGATGATAAGCCCCTCGTATAAGCGGAGAGGGCTTATTTTTATTGACTAATTTTAAAAAACACACATCAGTACAATCACCTGGATGAAAATTGAAACTATTTCCCGCCTATACTCGTAAAGAAATCAAAATAGACGGAGGTGTTGGCATGGGAGTGGTGTTAGACGTTAAGAATTGCAGTGTCGATATCCAAAAAGAAAAAATCTTGCAGGATATAAGTTTTCATGTGAAAAGAAATGAAATTATGGCTTTGGTTGGTCATAATGGCGCAGGAAAATCAACACTGATGAAAACGATGATCGGTTCGCGAGAAAAAAATGGAGGAACATTATCCATTGCTGGGCATGACCAGGACAAGCATTACAAAGGGTACAAAAGGCATTTTACATACATACCCGAAGAACCTCTTTTGTTCAACGAATTAACGGTCTATCACCACTTTAAACTTTATCAAAAGAGTTATGGTGTTCCTGAAGACGTTTTTGCGAGCCGTATACAAACCTATACCGAAGGATTTGAATTGAAGGAAAAGTTGGATGAATATCCGGAAGCGCTATCTAAAGGAATGAGGCAAAAAGTTCAAACGATTTGTGCGCTGATCCCTGATGTGCCCGTATTATTCATAGATGAGCCTTTCATGGGTCTCGATGTGTATGCCGGACGCTTTCTTGAGGAAGAGTTAGTAAGGAAGAAAACTGAAGGGGCGAGTATTGTATTGACTACCCACCAACTGGATAAGGTGTCTGAACTTGCCGACCGCTATGTCATGCTTGTAGAAGGGAAGGTTTCTTCTTCAGGAGACGTGTCGGAATTTCACGAGTTGAAAAGAAGGTCGACATGATGGAACCAAGGACGACATATTCCGTTTATAAGTGGCTGAGAAAGAAAAGGTGGAAGAAAAAGATCGATCTTTATCAACAAACATACAATATGGTTGTTGATCCCGTTATGGTCTTTTATAGTGGACTGTTCATCATTTTTTGTTTATTCATCGGTTATGACTGGCTGCAACAGTTACTCACTGTCCTGGATGGAAGGGGAGGAATCATAGCTCCTTACGCTTTGTTTCTACCTTTGCTGGCAGTCATTAGTGCGGCGATTACCTCCTTTACAGACCCTGGCATTCGTTTTACTTCCTCAGAATTTCAGCTTAGTTTTTTGCCTCACTCAAGGAAGACACTCGTCAACTATCTGTTTTTAGAAAAGTACATCCTTCAAATTCTGATTATCATCGTCGTCCCCCTTCCGTTTGCATTTGTTTTAATGTCATGGGAGTCTGCTGTTCTTTGGGTATCGCTTCTTTTTCTTAGTTATCCTTTATCTTTATGGTTACAATGGAAATTATTTTCGCTGCCTTCCATATACAAAATGAGTGTGATCTTATTCAGCGCCATCTTTTCCATTTTATTTTTCTTTGACTATCCTGTCCTGCTCCTCTACCTAGGCATATCTGTGCTTTTTTTATTGCTTTTCATGCGCAAGGAGGATTTGGATTGGGGGAGAATCATCGATATCAATGATGCGCGTGTTTGGAATATGTGGTTGGTCGGCTATTTCACCGAAGTGAAGATCAAACCACCAAAAAGGTTTGGGATCACCAAGTCGATTTGGAAAAAGAAGAGAGGCCGTCATTATTCTGTGCAGCATCTCTATGGAAGGATATGGACCGGGTATCTTCAAAGATCGGCCGATGTAATCTGGAAAACGATCCCCACGGTTTGTTTAATTATACTTGTCATTCCCATGAGGGTTGATTGGATGTTAATGTTTACGCTACCCATTGCTATTGTTGTTTATCATGAAGTAGCAGGAGGGCTTTTTTCAGATGTGGAGAATGTATTCCACTCCATGCCGTTTGAGGAGGAAAGCTGTAAAACCAGCTATATAAACTGGGCTTATATTGGTTTTTTTCCTGTTGTCATTTGCTTTTTCAGTATTCAAATGATTCTTGGTGAATCGTTTGTTGCTATCGGGATGCAGTTGATCGCAATCATCTTGTTCGTTTATGTAGATCTTGCACAAGTGATCAACGAACGTATGATGATGGTCCAAAAGGAAAACTTCTATCGTGAAGAGTGGAGAAGAGTGGCGGGTTTGATTTTACTCGGAGCTGGAGTGTACCATCCTTTATTTTTGCTCGGGGTACCCCTGGTCGTTTTCAAGCCAGGACGGTCGATACGGAAAGAGTTGATCTCATAAAAAAGACCCTCTGGTTCATTACAGAGGATCAATCCAAGCGATTATGCTCGGCGAAAGCGATAAAAGATTTCTCATCTTCAATTAAACCGCACGCTCCGCATTGGACTCTTACTTGCGGTCCTTTGTAGGCCATATGAAAAGGGTCCATGTTTTCTGATGAGTACCCCTCATCTGGTTCACCTGTTCTTGGATTCATTTTTACAGCTTTTGCTTCCTGTTCGATTACATTAAAACGGGAGCGGTTGGTCTTGCAATTGGGACATAGATATGGCTGCATGTTTGTCCACCTCCATTCTTACCTTCTCCATGTTTTAAAAAAATATGAACAGGACTGTGAAAATCAGGGAATGCCCTAATATCCGTTCTGTGCTTTAGAAGGTATCATGAAGCTAAGATTACGTGTGATCGAGGTGGAATCAGATGAAGGAGACAACAAAACTTCAAGCGGATGAACTCATCCATATGTATGAAAAGATGTTACATGATTTATCTTATGATCTTCATGAAAGGTATAGTCACCTTTTGACAGGGCTGCTCCATCAAATGGACCAGGAAAGTGGGGGGGCGAAATTCGCTCTTTTGTTGACACATATTATTGATGATATGAGAAGTAAATCCAATGAGACCACCCCCTTATCTCTTGCGCAAAGAGGGGTCATTCCTGCCGTGAAGCAATTTAGTAAGGAAATAGAAAATCGGTTTGGAGTAACCGTGCGGCTTTTGACTGAAAACGGCTCCTTTTCAATAGATCAAAGAATTCTATTCCGGTTGATTCAACAAACCATCCTCTTGATCATTGAGCATGCGGATACTGATGCAATCGACATTCATTTGGAAGAGGAGTCGGCAACGTTCCAATTCCTTTCCCCACATGAACAGGTCAATGTCGATGAGGAGGGTTTTCTACGTCTTATACAGAAAAGGACAGGTATGGAATTAAAAATTGAACAGAGGTCAGGGCTGTGGTTTTGGATCTATTTTAAGAAGAGGGGGAATGATGATGACTTCCATTGTGATTGTCGATGACCACGCCGTTGTCCGATCTGGATTACGGATGCTCCTAGATGCGGTCGATGGTTTTGTCGTCGCAGGTGAAGCCTCAGAAGGTGATGAAGCTTTTGCTCAAGTAGAGGAAAAGCGGCCGAACGTTGTCTTGATGGATTTGTCAATGCCACACGGGAAAGATGGGTTATCGGCAACATCAGAAATAAAGAAGCATTTCCCTGATACGCACATCCTTATTTTGACGATGCATGACGATGAAGAGTATTTGTTTCGGGCTATTGAACTTGGTGCATCCGGATGTATTTTGAAAAATGCTCCTCATGAAGAGCTGTTGAAAGCGATCCGTCAAGTATCAGAAGGAGACGCTTACCTTTATCCATCAGCGACGAGACGGTTAATGGACGATTATATGAAGAAACTGAAAAACGGTAAAACGTCAGATACCTATCGTTTGCTGACGGATAGGGAACGAGAAGTGTTGGCTTTGGTTGCCAAAGGATATGCGAATAAGGATATCGCTGAAAAACTGGTCATAAGTGTGAAAACGGTCGAAGCTCATAAGGCGCATGTAATGGAAAAATTGCAGCTTAAAACCCGGCCTGAATTGGTGGAGTATGCATGGAAGAAAGGGTTGCTTGGATATTCGCTGTAAAGGGGCTGAAGGAGTGAGACGATCATTAGAAGAACTTTGTGCAAAAGTCGCTGCAGAGACAGAGGCTTCCTTAGTTGCTATTGCAGAGTTTCATTCCCCCTCCAAGGGGGTCAGGTGGACGTATGCCGACCACCCGTTGAATGAACGGTATAAACGAATGAGTGTCATTTACGGAAGAGGGGTAGCTGGAAGGGTTTTGCAAACAGGGACGTCTTTCAGGTGTGAAAATGTTGAAAATTTACCGTTGCCGCTCCGAGAGTATCCTATTGTATTATCTGAAAAAATACGAGCTTTTATAGCAATTCCAATCGCTAATCCATCACTATTCGGCGCCGTGCTTTTTATCGGATACCGTGCGTCTCACGCTTTGCCAGACAAGGATCTTTGTGACGGATTGTCACTTTATTTCCAAACTTATTTTCAAGAAAGGGAGGCGGTGGAATGAAAAAGGAAACACTTTCACCTATTCTTCCCGCCCGTAGGGAAGGGTTTCTGATAGTAAGAGAAGACGGCGTTGTAACGTGCTTGAATGATCGGGCTGAAGAATTATTTCAAAGAAGTCGGGAGGAAGCGGTGCTGGAAGATTTGTTTCTTCACCTGTCCCTCGACGATCTACATAACTGTGAAAAAGGCGTCCTTCTAGAGCATTATATTACTCCGCAGGGGGAAAACCCCTCTCCGGTTTTCTTAGTTGTTCACGATTCAATTGCTTCAGGTATTCGCTACTTTTATATTACGATTCAAAATCTTGCAGAAAGAAGCACCCTTGACCGCGAAAGTTATGAACCATTCAAGGAACTTCTTGATATTAAGTATGCGTTAGATGAATCTTCCATTGTCGCTTTAACGGACAAAAGGGGAAGGATAAGGTACGTTAATAAAAAATTTTCAGAGATATCGAAGTACGACGTGGAAGAATTGATTGGGCAAGATCACCGTATTTTAAACTCCGGATACCACTCCAAAGATTTTTTTAAGGGGTTGTGGCGTACCATTGGTACCGGCCATGTATGGAAAGGAGAAATTCGGAACAGAGCAAAGGATGGATCTTTTTATTGGGTTGATACAACGATTGTTCCTTTTTTAGATGAAAAAGGAAAGCCCTATCAATATTTGGCTATAAGAAATGAAATCACAGAACGGAAGCGCGTGGAACAAGAGCTCCAACAAATGATGACAAAAATTATTGATGTACAGGAAAATGAGCGGAAGCATGTATCAAGAGAGCTGCATGATGGAATCGGCCAGGAATTGTATAGCCTGCTTATAACCGTTCAAAGGCTGGAGAAAGAATATACGCACACGCACCCATTAATTGACCAGATGACCACAGACATCAGCCGCCTAATTCAAAGTGTAAGGGATATGTCTTGGTCGCTCCGGCCATCCACTCTTGATGAACTCGGTTTAATGCCTGCCGTACGCTCATTTATCAATCGATTGGAAAATTCATATAGATTGAATGTGAGATTTCAATCATACGTCCGTTGTCGCTTGTCCCCTAATGTTGAAACAAGCATATACCGAATTATTCAGGAAGCGCTGACTAATGTAAGGAAATATGCGGGGGTGGATGAGGCCGAGGTCCTGATAAAAGAAGTAGAGAGTGTTATTTTTATTGAGATCTCCGATGAAGGGAACGGGTTCTCGGTTAGTCACAACCATAAAGGTGTCGGATTGTTCAGCATGGAAGAAAGGGCCCGTGCCGTCGGTGGGTCACTCTCCATCTCATCAGCCGAAAACAAAGGAACTACAATTAAAGTGAACATACCTTTAGAAGTCTGAGAATGAATCAGGCTTCTTTTTTTATGTAAGGTTTTAAAATTACTGGTCATTTAGAAAAGTTATTAAACTAAATGGCAGAATTGTTGAAGGCTCAGTTTCGAGACTTTTATTGAGTGAATGGGGACTACGGGGAATAGCTCGCTTTCCGCGGGAGCGCGATAAACCTCCTCAGGCTGACGCCTTGCGGGGTCTCACCTAGCACTCTTTTCCTCTTTGTTATCCGGTTCCGGCGCCTAGCGGCTAGTGAGACTTCCCTCGCTTCTGTACGATAAGTCAACAACGAATCACTCCGTTCTTCGTTTTTCCTTTATCACCGTCAGCTCAGTACAGTCCATACGCCGCTGATCAAGGCGCCTGCACACTTAAATAAATTAGGAGTCTCGCCATTCCCCTCCGCCCCTTTGCTATATCAGTGTCTCGAAACCACTTCCAGAATAAACAGCTATTCCGTTTGATTGGAGTATAAGATTAAAACTCCCATGCCTAGGTATTTGAACTCTGATAGCTCGATACAGAGCGTTTTACGCTTCTAACAATCGGGATAGCGGAAGACAATCCAGCTTGGTAAAGGGGATCGTTTCTCACATCTACCCTTAAGGTTCTGGTTGGTTTAGCGATTTTATAAAGAAAAAAGAATAGGGGATTTCGCTTTTTAAGATGAGGGGATTCCCCAATATTTAATTTCAACTGTGCTCGATACAATAAAAGCAGATCAAAGGAAGCAAATGGGAGGGGCGGGATGGTTATGAAAAAACAGGAGGATCAAACGAACCTGAAGGGAACACTTGTGAGTGTTCTGGGTGTAGGAACCATCATTATATTCATGTGGGTAAGCGTCTACTTTTTATATATCCAGAGGTTATAGGAGGGGAAGGGCATGCATTTACACAAATACGAAAAAATATGGCTGATCTTCGGTATTATGGCACTCATTATCTTTTTATCTGTCGTTGGCGTCAGTGCCTTCCATCAGGGACATACACCATCGGGAGGGCATATGAAAATTGATCCTGATAAGGTTTCTGAAACGGCCCCTTTCGACCAGCCAGGCGTGTATGAAAAAGAGGATGGCACCTATGAAGTGGTCATGGTAGGCAAAGCTTTCGGGTACGACCCTGGAGCGGTTCAAGTGCCTGCTGGAAAAGAGATCCTATTTACAGTTACAAGTTCAGATGTCGTTCACAGTTTTTCTGTTGTCGGGACAAACGTGAACATGATGGTCGTGCCGGGTGAGATTAACCATAAAAAGCATACGTTCCAAGAACCTGGTACGTATCTGGTCATTTGTAATGAGTATTGTGGATCCGGCCACCATTTTATGAGTACAGAAATCGAGGTGGTTGAACAATGATAGTCGGACAAATAGCAAAAGGCGAACGGAAACTGGCCCTCGCAAACCTAGGTTTTGCCTATGCCGCTTTCTTGATAGGGACTCTTTGTGGTCTGCTTCAGGTCTTCATCAGGAATGACGCTCTTACGTTACCAGGTTGGCTGGATTATTACCAAGTGTTAACAGCTCATGGGTTATTGCTAGCGATCGTCTTTACGACATTTTTCATTTTTGCCTTTTTCCAGGCGGGGATGAGTCGGACGCTTGGATCATTCGGACGTAAAGTACTTTTATGGAATTGGATTGGCTTTATTGTAACTTCCTTAGGGACTCTTTTGGTTGTCACCATGGTTATTGGAGGCCAGGCCTCTGTTCTTTATACCTTTTATGCTCCTTTACAAGCTCACGGCCTTTTCTATGTCGGACTCGCCTTATTTGTCATCGGTACATGGATTCAGGGTTTTGCTTTAATTGGCCATTATAGGGTTTGGAGGAAACAGCACAAAGGAGAATTCAGTCCTTTATTCGCTTTCATGACAGTCGCTACTCTTATCATGTGGATCATCGCCTGTCTAGGGGTTGTAGCTGCTGTGCTGTTTCAGTTTATCCCTTGGGCATTCGGATGGGTGGAAGGGATTAATGTTGAATTGAGTCGCTCATTGTTCTGGTATTTCGGTCATCCACTCGTATATTTCTGGTTACTTCCTGCCTATATGGCGTGGTATGTGATTGTACCAAAAATTCTTGGTACAAAAGTCTTTAGTGATTCTCTAGCGCGTCTATCGTTCGTTCTGTTTATTCTTTTCTCGATTCCTGTCGGTTTTCACCATCAGTTGACAGAGCCGGGGATTGCAAGTTTCTGGAAGTTTCTACAAACAGTTTTGACGTTTATGGTTATTATTCCATCTCTCATGACAGCTTTCTCCATGTTTGCCACGTTTGAGTTGCGAGGCAGAGAACTTGGTGGAAAAGGTTTGTTTGGATGGTTCCGCAAGTTACCATGGAAGGATGTTCGATTTACTTCTATCTTTATCGCCATGGCTTTCTTCATTCCTGGCGGAGCAGGTGGAATTATCAATGCAAGTTTTCAAATGAATGAAGTGATCCACAACACACTATGGGTCGTGGGCCACTTTCATATCACGGTCGGCACACCTGTAGCTATGACCTTCTTCGGCCTGACGTTCTGGTTGATCCCTTACTTGAGCGGACGACGTCTTACGAAGGCCTTACAAAAGCTCGCTTTTATTCAAATCATTTCATGGTCGGTGGGGATGCTTCTCATGAGCACGGCCCAACATGTACTGGGATTGATGGGGGCGCCAAGACGAACCGCTTATACAGGATATGCGCATGATGATGCACTGGCGTGGTTTGATGGAGTTTTATCCAATCATGTGACGATGGCTGTCGGAGGGGCTATCCTCTTTCTGTCGGCCTCCTTACTGATATACATTGTGATTCAATTATGGTGGATAGCGCCTAAGGCTGATGTTCACCAAGCAGAAACGTTTCCGATCGCATCAAGTGATGTATCTGCCACACCTGGATTTTTGGAAAATTGGAAACTGTGGGTTGGAATCGCCTTTGTACTCATCGCTATCGCTTACACGATTCCTTTGGCGGATCTTATCCAACATGCACCACCTGGTTCGGGAAGGTTCCAGACCTGGTAGGAGAGAGGAGGGAATACCGTGTCATTCGCATTTGCATTTACAGTCGCATGCATTCCGCTTTTTATTATTGTCAGTACCATTCTTGTAGATCTACAAACAGAGGAATAAAAAAGAACGTCGTGACTAATCACGGCGTTCTTTTCATTTCCCAGGAAATATCAATTTACGAGGCTGCTGGATGGGTGTCTTCTTTAATGTATCTTGCCTGAATCAGTCGTTTTCTGACGATAATGCCAATCCAGCTGGCAAGAAATGCTTTTATAAGTCCCACAGCGATGAAAGGATAGACACCAGCGGCCAGGGCCTGGTTCCAAGTCATATCAAGGACAAACTTTAACTGAATGGTTCCACATATCAATGTAATGATCATACCTGTCACATTTGCAACGATAGCCATGGGCAAGTTAAAGGCCGTCTTCTCTAAAATGTAACCGGTGATGAATGCTGTTAAAATGAAGCCGAATATGTAGCCTCCGGTTGGTCCTAACAAAACTTGGGCTCCGCCACTGAATCCTGCGAAAACAGGAAGTCCAACAGCCCCTAAAGCCGCGTACCCAACCATTGCAACAGCTCCTTGTCTGCTTCCTAGAATAGTAGCTGTGAGGCCGACGGCTAAGGTTTGTCCACTGATTGGAACTATGGGAAGCGGGATTTCAATTTGCGCCATAATGGCTGTCAGTGCGGCAAACAATGCTCCGTTTACAATGAATCTCAATCGTTTACTTTGTGATGACATGACTTCTGCTCCTTTGTTAACCATTTATAATTATAAGTTAACATAAAAGAGAGGAGTTGCGTTAGAGTTTCACTCTGTTTTTCCTTATATAGGAAATATGGTGGAAGCATAGGTATTGAGCTTCATTTTTTCTAACCAATCATTGATATAAAAGGTGCAAATGTGTCAGAGTTTTTAAACTATCTATAAGGTGGTACAAAAAAGATTTGATATAAGGTAGAATAGGGTAATGTAAAATTAACGGAGGTTTTACAATGTTTACAAACAATAAATATATCAACAAAAAAACTGGTTTGAAACTACTAGTCTACCTTTTGGTTATCGGACTTTTCTGGTTGAAAATGAATTATATACAGACAAGCATCTTTTCACTGAATGTGGAAAATTCCAATGAGGCAAGCATTCTGGCATTTAATCCACTGAGCAGTATTTTTCTCATATTCGGATTGGGGATTTTGCTGGCTGGACGTCGGGGAATGTTCGTTTCCTATATCTTAGGCTCCATTCTTTTATACGTAAATGTTCTCTTTTATAGAGAATATAATGATTTTATTACAATCCCGATGTTAAACCAGGTGGCGAACCTCGCAGACTTAGGAGGCAGTATCACAACGATTATGAGTCCTGTTGATGCCTTGCTGTTTGTAGATGTTCTCATTGCTGCTTTTCTATTATTCTACTTGAAGCCTTCACGGTTCCAGGCATTCAAGCCTAAGCGCTGGGAAGGAATCGTTCTTGCTATTGTTGCTATTCCTTTGTTCATGATTAACTTACAGTGGGCAGAACAGGAGCGTACGGATCTTTTAGAGCGTACATTCGATCGTAATATGCTCGTGAAGTATATCGGTGTCATCAATTATCACGTCTATGATGTAGTGTTGCAGGGAAAAACCGAGATGAAAAAAACGTTGGCGGACAGTAACGAACTTGTACCAGTCATCAACTATTTGAACGAAAATAAAACAGAAGATAGCGACCGTTTAGAAGGTGTCGCCGAAGGTAAAAACGTCATTATGCTTTCTCTTGAAAGTACACAGACATTTGTTGTCGACAATACATTGCATGGCGAAGAATTAACTCCTTATTTCAACGACTTGAAAGAAGAAGGCATCTACTTTGATAATTTCTATCACCAAGTGAAACAGGGGCGGACGTCAGACTCTGAGTTTCTGCTTGCGAACTCCATGTATCCATTGAACCGTGGGGCTGTTTTCTTCACTCATTCATCGAATGAATATGAAGGACTTCCAGGTTTACTTGGAGAGAATGGTTATTTTACCAACTCCATGCACGCGAATGATAAAACATTCTGGAACCGTAATGTGATGTATGATTCTCTTGGCTATGACGAATATTTCTCCAAAGAAGATTACACGGTCACTCCGGAAAAATCTCATGGCTGGGGTTACTTGGATGAATATTTCTTTGAGGATTCATTGAACATGATGAAAGAGATGGAAAAACCTTTCTACTCAAAGATGATTACGTTGACGAACCACTATCCATTCACACTACCTGAAGAGCAAAAGTTCATTGAAGAAGGGGAGACGGGCAGTGGGACGTTGAACCGTTACTTCCAAACGATCCGTTATCAGGATGAAGCGTTGAAGAAATTCGTTGAAGACTTCAAGAATTCAGAGCTTTATGATGATACGATTCTCGTCATCTATGGTGATCACTTCGGTATTTCTGAAAACCACCAAAAAGCGATGGGCGAGTATTTAGATAAAGAAATTAACGATTATGAGCAGTTCCAGTTGCAGCGTGTTCCAATGTTGATTTACGGAAAAGGAATTGACGCGGAGAAAAACCATACAGTTGGTGGTCAAGTCGACCTTCGTCCAACACTGACAAATTTGTTAGGTATTCAAGATGATAATCCAATCCAATTCGGCCACGATCTGCTTGATGAAAATCGTCGCCAATTGATGGTTACTCGTGATGGTAACTTTGCAAGCGAACAACATGTGGGTATTCAAGGAACCTGCTACGATCGTGAGACTGGGGAAGAGCTGGAAGCTGATCTTTGTAATGAAGGATTTGAGAAGGCTCAAGAGGAATTAGAGATGTCTGATTCAATTATCTATGGAGACTTGCTGCGCTACCTTGATGAAACCGAGATGGTCCAAAGCGAGAGTACTGAACCGAATCAAAATAAACAAGAAAAATAATAAAAAAACCTCTCTTCTTTTAAAGGAGAGAGGTTTTTTTATGTGACAACACCTAGATGTTTTTTGTGGAAGAGAACCTCAAAAAAGGCAAAGCTGATCTAGTCCAGTTTACTTTTTTTATTCTTAGAGAAAACCGTGTAGAGAATGTAAATGACAATGGAGATGACCACGGCTAATTTTCCCGTTCTGTAGCCGATATCGCCCGATATAAAGTCATAAATGAAAAAACCAATTAAAATCAGTCCGGCGATGATGAAGATTAGTACCTTCCATTTTGAGCTCATCTTTTCCCTCCTATCTCTTTATTCTGTACCCCTCCGTGTGTTTGTTAATCCATTTTATGGTAAATGCGGCAGGGGGACGATGAAAAAACAAAGTTTGGAGGACTAACGTTCATGGGGATGGATCTGGACACAAGCATAGAAAAAGAGCAGGAACCTTATAGACTCCTGCTCTTTTTCTATGCTCAGTATTAAAAGATATCCATCCAGACTTTGATTGTTGTTCCTAAGATTAATAAGGCTAGAACGGTCTGCAGAATCTTTGTATTCACTTTCTTTCCTGCCATGGCGCCTAGTGGTGCGGCGATCAAGCTTGCCACAACCATGATTGCAGCTGGGAAGTATTCGACCTGGCCTGTCGTCACTTTTCCGACTGTCGCTCCGATGGATGAAATCAATGTAATAGCAAGAGAAGATGCAATCGTCATCCGTGTAGGGATCTTAAGCACAACAAGCATGATTGGTACTAATAAGAAAGCTCCGGCAGCACCGACAATGCCTGCTCCTACTCCTACGATCAATGCTAAAATAGCAGCCAGAGGTTTGTTGAAGGTGACCTCATCCAAGGGCTTGTCATCAATACCTTTTTTCGGTACAAACATCATAACGGTCGCAATTAAAGCAAGAACACCGTAAACAATGTTAATGCCGTCTTCAGCCATAAACCTTGATCCATAACCACCTATGAAGCTCCCAATCAAAATACTGACACCCATATATATAATAAGCGTTTTGTTCAGGAAACCGCCTTTACGGTAGGCCCATACACCACCGATTGTTGCGAAAAAGACCTGCACGGCACTGATGCCGGAAACTTCATGGGCGGTGAAAGCGGTAAAGCCTACAAGTGGTGGGATGTAAAGCAGCATCGGGTATTTGATGATGGATCCGCCAATTCCGAGCATTCCAGATATATAAGAACCTATGAAGCCGATAAGAAAGATCGTGATGATTAATCCGAATTCCATAGTCTGTCTACCTCCTATAAAAAAGGGAACCGTTACAGGCTCCCTTTATTCCATAATGGGGCAATCAGGTGATCCCTGATTATTCTCCCTTTTTAATCCAGAACTTGAATACACCATTGTCTTCTTCTGTTTGTAGAAGTTCGTGACCACCGGACTTCGCCCATGCGGTCAAGTCTGCTTTTGCGCCCTGGTCTGTTGCGTGGATTTCAAGAACTTCTCCAGCTTCGATGTCCTTCATCGCTTTCTTTGTTTTTACGATAGGCATTGGGCAAGCTAGTCCTGTTGCATCAAGTGTTTTTGTAACGTTCATAATTGAATACCTCCAAATGTTTATTAAGTGATTGTAGGGGAGCCTGGATTCCCAGGCTCATGAGTTTTTATCTTACAGCACAACGATTTGGGCCGATTTCCATTTCGCGTTGTTCTTCATTGTCCGGGCTGATTTTACCCATGTTTGTTTCACGGATTTCTTGATAAGCGTTTGGTTGAGGCGGCAGATTCTCTGTCACCATTTTTCTGAACTCCTCTTGATCATCAATGTTCAAACCATGGTTCTTTTCAAAAAGGGTACCTAGTTTTTCAGCGACGGTACCGTCTTCGTTCAACTCATCCATGATCATGAAGTGAGCTGGAAGGACGATTAGTTCGTCAGAAAGCTCTTTATAACGTGTATAAAGGGTTTCTCTCAAATCCATCACCCAGTCATCGGCTTTCCCAGCAAGGTCTGGGCGTCCGATAGAGTCGATGAACAGGATGTCGCCTGTCATCAGGTATTGATCATCCAAGACGAAAGAAGTCGATCCTTTCGTGTGGCCAGGAGAATACAAGGCATGAATATCAATGTTTGTATTTCCTACAGTGACTTGGTCTCCATCACGAAGGGGTTGGTAATCGAATGTCACTTCACCAGCATCTTCTGGAGGCAACCAGTACGTGGCACCTGTTTGTTCTGCAATCTTGCGTCCACCAGAAATGTGGTCGGCATGCAAGTGCGTATCAAAGACGTTTGTGATTTTCACACCAAGTTCTTTAGCAAAATCAACATACACATCAGTCATTCTTGTAGAGTCGATGATCGCTGCTTCCCCGTTAGATACGACCATGTAGGAAAGGCAGCCTTTACCGATACGGACGAACTGATAAAGCTCGCCGCCATCTTTCAGGTCATTGACTTTGATCGGCTCCAAGTGCTCACTCCAGGCTTTCATTCCGCCTTCTACGGAGTAAACATTTTCGAATCCTTCTTCCACAAGCATTTCAGCAACCATTTGAGAAGAACCGCCTTTGGCACAAACGACAGCAATTTCTTTATCTTTTGGCAGCTGATCTGCGATTTCTTCGACACCATCAAGGAGATCGAAATAAGGAACGTTCAAGTAAGAAAAGTTTTCGCCTTCGATTTTCCAGTCTTGGTACGCATCTTCTGTTCGAACATCAAGAAGAAATAGCTCTTCATTATTCAACACTTTATTAGTAATTTCTTTTACCGTCATGTTTTTAACAGTCATCTTATTACCTCCCAGGGTATTAATTTTTGTAAAAAAATATAGAATTAAAGCTTCGTCGTTTCTCCATTCCAGCCACTCATGCCTGGAACGACATTGTAAACATTCTCAAAACCTTTTTCTGTCAGCTTTTGTGCAGCAAGGTCACTTCGGCTTCCTGTACGGCAAACGATATAAACGTTTTTCGAACGATCTAGTTCATCTGTACGTTCATCAAGCTCACCAAGAGGAATAGACGTTGCTTCTGGGATGTGCTCAAAGGCATACTCAGCAGCTTCACGTACATCTAAGACAAGGACGTCATCGTTTTTGCGAAGAGCATCCAAATCTTCATTATATACAACATTCGGGTGCTTTTTCTCTTGTTCTTCTTCACCACTGGATTTGCGGACATAGTGCTTGAGTACGTCTCCCTCTTCGATCGTACCCAAGTACTGATGACCTGCACTCTTCGCCCATGCTTCAAGGTCTGCTTTAGACCCTTTGTCTGTGGCTTGAATTTCAAGGACTTGACCAGCTTTGATGTCCTTCATTGTTTTCTTTGTTTTCACAATCGGCATAGGACAAGCTAATCCTTTGGCATCTAACGTAAGATCTGTTTTCAGTTCCATTCTTACATTCCTCCTCTACCCTTATAGGGGGATTTATTTCGTTGGACCTTCCCAGCTCATCATGCCGCCTTCCATGTTTGTCACATCGAATCCTTTGTCTTCAAGGATTTGGGAAGCACGCCCGCTGCGACCACCAGAACGGCAAACCATAATATAAGATTTATCCTTATCTAATTCACCTGCACGCTCTTCGACAGTACCTAGAGCGATGTGTTTCGCACCAGGAATCATTCCTTCAGCTACTTCTTCGTCTTCGCGAACATCGATAATGTTCAGTTCTTTACCTTCAGATAGTTGTTGTTCTACTTCTTTTGCTGTCATTGTTTTCATAAATGATACCTCCTAATTAGATAAACAGGTTAACATTGCCGTCTTCTGCATCGGCAAGATATGCAGCAACGCCTGCGTATTGAATGTCATCAAGCAATTCTTCTTTTTGCAATCCTAATAGATCCATCGTCATTGTACATGCGACCAAGTTGATTTCCTGTTCTTGAGCCATATCAATAAGATCCGGCAGTGGCATCGCATTGTGTTTTTTCATGACGTCTTTGATCATCTTAGGACCAAATCCTGCGAAATTCATTTTTGAGATGCCCATCTTGTCTGCTCCACGTGGCATCATTTTACCAAACATTTTTTCCATGAATCCTTTCTTAACTTGGATGTTTTCATCCTTACGAAGGGCATTCAGTCCCCAAAATGTGTGGAAAATCGTAACTTCGTGATCATAAGCGGCTGCTCCATTTGCAATGATATAGGCAGCCATTGCTTTATCATAATCCCCGCTGAATAAAATAATATTCGTCTTTTTTGTTTCAGACATGTTTCATCCTCCTAATAATTTTTATAGTTATACGCGTATGGGTATACTTTATTGTAAAAAAATTTATCTGCTTTTGACAAGCAATTGAACAGCTTCGTTAATGGAAGCTTCTTTGTTTTCTTGATCTTCAGCGTCCTGGATGCACTCCACAAGGTTGGAGCTTACCACGAGCCCGATCGCACGGTCAATCGCACTTCTGGAAGCGGAAAGCTGCGTAATGACATCTTTGCAGTCTTTATTTTCTTCCATCATTTTCAAAACGCCTCGCAACTGACCTTCTAGACGTTTCACTCTGTTCTTCATTGCGTCGTTGTATTCCATTGAATTGACCTCCCTTGTGAAGTTTTTTCTGTCGCTGTTGAACAGTACATGACTAATAATATACCCCATAAGGTATAATGTCAACACCCCTGTGCGTATTTTTCGGATAAGAGCTTATTCCTGGTGTAAAACTAAGTGTGAGGTGAAGAATATGGATTTATGGATGGACACAGTTAAAGTGATCGCAAGGATCATGACGATATTGCCATTACTCCTCGGGGTAGGGTTATTTATGGGGAAGAGGTCAATTGGAGAATTACCTGTATTCGACTTTTTAGTTGTGCTTGTTTTAGGGTCTGTTGTCGGCGCAGATATTGCTGATCCGAAAATCGACCATATTCATACCGTTACGGCTATCATTTTCATTGCACTTTTACAAAAATTCATCGTATGGTTGAAGTTACGGAGTAGGAAGGTCGGTAAGTTTCTTACGTTTGAGCCGACCATTGTTATATATAAAGGAGAAATGATCGAAGAGAACCTGTCACGTATTCAATATTCCCTTGATAACATCACTCACATGCTTCGAGAAAAGGATGTATATGAGCTTGATGGGGTCGAACTAGGGATCATCGAACCGAATGGTCAACTCTCAGTCAAATTAAAAAACGCTAAAGAAGCTGTAACCCGGGAAGATATGGGATTCCCGTATAGGGGTGGGGGTTATGATATCCCCCTCATATTGGATGGTCAATTACAGAAAGACCTTTTAATGCGTTCAGGCCGGGACATCGAATGGCTGAATACTAAGTTGGGTACCAATGATGTCGCTGATGTTTTTTATGGTGCGCTGACCAGCCAAGGAGAATTTCACTTTTCATTAAAAGGAAAAAAGGTAGATTCTTTACCACCTATTGAACATTGATGTTATTTGATCCCGTTACTGAAGTCATTTAATTTTTATAAGGAAATGGAAAGAGCCGCTAAAAATTAGCAGCTCTTTTTTTAGGTTAAACACTCTGTTCCATGCATTGCTTTAACCGCTCTTCGACATCGCTGGCCATCTCTTGAATATTTTCATCCTCAACCATCTGAGTAAGAGCCGTCGGCTTCGGCATACCGATTTTCGTCTTGCTTCCATCTTGATAAACCACCATTTTACATGGGAGGAAATAACCAGCCATTACGTTTTCATTCAGAATACGCTGGGCCTCTTTAGGATTACAGACTTCCAGGACTTTAAATTCTTTTTCAAATTCCAGTCCTTTTTCATGAAGCTTATCCTTAATGTCAAAGTTCCATAATACCCCGAACTTTGCTTCTTTCAAATTTGCCTCAAGACTTTCAATCGCTTCA
Source organism: Halobacillus faecis (assembly GCF_007991335.1). Taxonomy (GTDB): domain Bacteria; phylum Bacillota; class Bacilli; order Bacillales; family Halobacillaceae; genus Halobacillus; species Halobacillus faecis. Next base: position 242,465 of record NZ_BJYD01000012.1, read on the forward strand.
TCCATGCCTTTGTCCGTTTCTACCGTGTAGTGAAACATGAAATACCTCCTTATAAAATAAGTTCTCCTTATCCATACCCATTAAGGTATAAAAATAATCATCTTAAACGAAAGCTCTAGTTTGTATAAGACTCAGCTTCGATCCTTTTGTTGAAGGGCTGGGGGCTGCGGGGAATAGGTCGCTTTTCACGGGAGCGCGGTGGGACTCCTCAGCATGCACCCTATGGGGGATTACCGTGCATGCTGAGTCTTCAAGAATCCTGCCATACTGTTGATTCCTTAATGTAGTCAAACAAGAAAAACTTTTCTAAAAGTTTAGTAAATTAAATTGACAAAGAATTTGTACTGTATTATGATTGGCAACATCAATAAAAAAGCAAATAACTTTTCTTCTTATCTAGAGAGGTGGAGGGACTGGCCCTACGAAACCTCGGCAGCGGGACTGATTCGTCGAAACGATCAGAAACTGTGCCAACTCCAGCATGTGTGTATGCACGTGAAAGATGAGAAGAGACGGCACCTCATATATTTTGAGAGCCCCTCTTCTTATTTTTTAGAAGAGGGGCTCTTTTTGCGTCTAGGAGGGACAGAATGATTCAATTTGAACAAGTATCAAAGGTTTACCAGCACAATGGCAGTGATTTGCGCGCTGTCGATCAGGTGGACTTGACTGTACATAAGGGAGAAATATTTGGTGTGATCGGATTCAGTGGAGCTGGTAAGAGTACACTGATCCGACTGGTCAATTTACTCGAACGCCCGACGGAAGGAAGGGTCCTGGTCAATGGTGAGGATCTGACTCAGCTTTCCAAACCAGGTTTGAGACACGTGAGAAAACGGATCGGGATGATTTTTCAACACTTCAACTTGCTTGAGTCTAAGACGGTCCATCATAACGTGGCTTTCCCGCTCTCTTTATCCGGGACACCAAAAAAAGAAATCGATCAGAGAGTAGCAGAAATCCTCGAATTTGTTGGTTTGTCTGATAAAGCAAAGCAGTATCCAGAAGAGTTATCCGGTGGACAAAAGCAAAGGGTGGGGATTGCTAGAGCATTAGCTACATCTCCAGAAATTTTGTTGTGTGATGAAGCAACGTCAGCATTGGATCCTGAAACGACAAAATCAATTTTGAAACTTTTGAGGAAGGTTCGAGATGAATACGGCATTACGATATTGATGATTACTCACGAAATGAATGTGGTTCGTGAAGTATGTGACCGAATTGCTGTGATGGAAAGTGGAAGGGTTATTGAAAAAGGATCGATCTTTGACTTGTTTTCCAACCCTCAACACCCGACAACCCAAAATTTTGTGCGGACCGTGATGGAGAATGATATTCCTGCTTCCATCCTCAGTGGAATTGAAAAAAGAGGTTCTTCAAGGAATATTTATCGTGTGACTTTTGTTGATGAAAGTGCCGGAGAACCTGTTTTATCTCAAGTGGCGAAAAAGTTTGATGTGGAAGTCAATGTGTTGTTCGGACAGATTACAGAGCTTCAAGGCATTCCATTCGGTCATCTCGTTGTAGAGCTCCAAGGACCGGACCAAGAGATTCTAAGAGTGATCAATCATATTCAACAAAGAGTATCTGTCCAGGAGGTGACTTCTCATGCAGGTTAATTTAATGGATTTTTGGCCGAGAATTTGGGAGGCGACGTATCAAACCCTTTTGATGGTAGGGATTTCATTGGCGGCGGCCACTTTGATCGGTTTACCTTTAGGGATCATTCTGGTCGTAACAAGACAGGGTGGGTTGTTAGAAAATAAAACGCTCTTCCGTGGCTTCAGCTCAGTCGTTAACTTTTTCCGTTCCATTCCCTTCATCATCTTACTGGTGGCTATCCTGCCGTTTACGAGACTGATCGTCGGTTCGTCTATAGGTACAGCAGCGGCGGTGGTCCCTCTGGTGATCTTTTCAGCACCTTATATTGCCAGGTTAGTAGAAAGTAGTTTACTTGAAGTGAAACCAGGAGTTATCGAGGCGGCTGAAGCGATGGGGGCGACGCCGTGGCAGATCATCCGTCGGGTGTACATACCGGAAGCGTTAAGCTCCATCGTTCTTAATTTGACGATTGCGACCATTGGTTTAGTCGGTGCATCCGCAATGGCTGGATTCGTCGGCGGGGGAGGGCTTGGTGATCTCGCTATTTCTTACGGGTACCAACGTTTCGAAACAGACATTATGATTGCGACTGTATTATTGCTTGTACTCATTGTTCAGATCACCCAAACCATTGGTAATTTCACATCTAAAAAGATTCGGAGACAATAGGAGGTTTTTTACATGAAAAAATGGATCATTACACTAAGTATTTTATTAACCGTAGGATTAGTCCTTAGCGGCTGCTCAAATGAAAGTGGAGCGGCTTCTGAAGAAACGAAGAAAGTTAAAGTCGGATTGAATGGTTCCGGTGTTCCCATTTGGGAGAAGATCAAAGAAAAAGCCGCAGAAGAGAATATTGAGATTGAGCTTGTTGAATTTGCGGATTATGTAAGACCGAATATGGCCCTTGCAGATGGAGACATTGATCTGAACGCTTTCCAAACCGTCTCTTATTTTGATTCTTTCATTAAGGAACACAACCTGGACCTCGCACCTATTGGGACGACCTTGATTGCCCCGATGGGGATCTACTCTGATAAGTACGAAGATGTTAGTGAAATCTCGGAAGGAAGCTCCATCGCACTACCAAAAGAAGCGACTAACATGGGCCGTGCATTGCTGCTCCTTGAAGAATCAGGGTTAATTGGACTGCCTGATGATTTTGATGGCAATGGAGATTTGAGTAAAATTGAGGAAAATCCTAAAAATCTAGAATTCGAGCCGATTGTGGCAGCTCAGACACCCCGTGTCCTGCCGGATGTAGCTGCATCAATTATCAACAATGGAGTCGCTGTTGAAGCAGGCTTTGTTCCTGTAGAAGATGCAATTGCGATTGAAGATGAGACGGCGCAGCCTTATATCAACATCATTGCGGCTCGTGCAGACGAAACGGACAATGAAACCTATCAAAAAATTGTGGAGATCTATCAGCAGGAAGATGTAGCCCAACATATTGAAGAGGTTTATAACCAGTCGCTAATTCCGACATTTGTTCCGTTAGAAGACATTGGTTGGTAAAGGAGCGTTCGTATGAGTATTGAGCTGGACCAGTCCTTAGAGGGTATTCTTTTGGAAAATTTGAAGAAACAGCAGCAAAAGTATATAGAAACAAGTCACCTTATCCACGCAAACCCAGAAGTAGGGAATGAAGAATATTACGCGTCCCAGCAACTCATTTCCCTTTTAGAAGCGGCAGGATTTGATGTAGATAGGGAAATCCCTGAACATCCAACGGCTTTTAAAGCACGAAAATCCTGTGGGAAACCTGGAGCGAAAATTGGATACCTTGCCGAGTATGATGCCCTCCCGGGGATTGGCCATGCATGCGGACATAACATCATTGGTACGGCCTCTGTAGCTGCAGCCATTGCCCTAAGCGAGGTCCTCCCTCAAACAGGAGGAGAAGTCATCGTACTCGGCACACCAGCGGAAGAAGGGGGACCAAACGGTAGTGCGAAAGGTACGTTTGTGAGACATGGTCTTGTGCAGGAGTTGGATGCATGCATGATGGTCCATCCTTTAGGTCGAACGACAGGTTCTGCTCCAACACTTGCTGTGGATCCTGTGGATTTCGAATTCGTTGGAAAAACCGCTCATGCGGCCAGTAATCCCGAGGATGGAGTAAACGCCCTGGATGCTGTCATTCAGCTTTATAACGGATTGAACGCACTAAGACAACATGTGACGGACGATGTCCGCATCCATGGCGTAATTTTAGATGGAGGCGATGCGCCGAATATTGTTCCCGACTACGCGAGGGCGAGGTTTTACTTACGAGCCGCTACAAGAGAGACCTGTGATGAGCTGACGAAAAAAGCGGAGAAAATCGCGAAGGGTGCAGCAGAAATGACAGGAGCTGCTTATAAGATGACCCGCATCCAGAATGGGGTCGACAATTTCAAAGTGACTCCGCTTTTCGACCGAGTCTTTCAACAAAAAATCACAGCACTGGGACACCATTTTTATGAGGATAGGAAGGGTCTAGGATCAACGGATGCGGGCAACATCAGTCAAGTTATCCCGACCATCCATCCTTATATTAAAATTGGTCCGGAGAGCCTGGTCGCCCACACGGATGAATTCCGGGAAGCGGCCAAATCCAAACAGGGGGATGATGCTCTTATCAAAGGAGCGACAGCCCTTGCCCAAACCGGGCTGGAGTTATTAACAGATGGGCATTTGTTAAAGAATATCCGAGAAGAATATGAAAGACTTTAACCATAAGCCAGACCTACATAGGTCTGGCTTATGAATTGTGTATGGAAGTTGCTTATATTAAAATGGGTACATTAGAGAGAGGACGTGAATCACATGACAAAAGACATCAAATTGATTGCGCTAGACCTAGATGGTACCACCGTCAATCATGAAGGAGAAGTATCCGAGGCCAATAAAGCAGCTATAAAAAAAGCCAAAGAAAAAGGCATCCACGTTGTATTAAGTACAGGAAGATCTTTATCCCGATGCCGAAATATTAGTGAAGCCCTCGGCCGCTCTTCCTATATTGTGACGATCAATGGCGGAGAGATTTATGATCATGAATATAACCTTGTCGAACAAAATCGGCTGGAACATAAACATGTGGAGCGTCTATGGGAATTGAAAAAAGAGCATGGTCTCTATTTTTGGTCCTCAACCGTGCAAGGATTGTACAACAGCCAAAACCCATTCGACCAAGAGATTGTAGACTACGATTGGTTGAAATTCGGTTTCGATATACAAGAGGACGAAGTAAGACAAGTTATTCTCGACGAAGTCAATGCGAATGAAGACCTTGAAGTTACAAACTCCAGTCCTACAAACATTGAAATTAATCCTGCAGGTGTAAATAAAGCAGCAGCTCTTATGAAAGTTTGCCAGTGGCTCAATTTAGAAATGGATCAAGTGATGGCCGTTGGTGACAGTATGAATGATATTGCGATGATTCGCGAAGCAGGCTTCGGCGTGGCGATGGGCAATGCCCAGGAGCCGGTGAAGAAAGAAGCAGACTTTGTTACGGCGTCTAACAAAGAAGACGGCGTTGCTTTTGCCATTGAAAAAGTAATAGACTAATCCCAAAAAAAACCAGCCTTACGGAGGCTGGTTTTTTGTATTTACTCGCTTTCTCGTAAACACTAATAAAACTATTAAAGGCACTGATGAAAGTGTGGAAGCTCGGAAGTCACTCATGAAAACATAAACCCACCGATAAGAGTTTGGTTAGCTTACTCTCCACTTTTCGAGCTGGTAAGATTGAAGGCAGAGGTGTAGGGTGTCGAAATCCTTCTAAATACATAAAAATGTAAGCGTTTTCTGTTAGAGGCAGGAATGATAGGAATGAAAAGAGAATTACATCCCATAGCGAAGAATGCTCAGGGAGGAAGATTATGAAGGCATCATACATAACAGAAGAACATGAAATACTCCGTCAATCACTACGAAAGTTCTTGGAAAAAGAAGCTTATCCCAATTATGACGAATGGGAAAAGGCAGGGGAAGTTCCCCGGGAGTTTTGGAGAAAGCTTGGTGAACAGGGTTACCTTTGTCCTTGGCTGGGTGAGAAATATGGAGGGTTTGGAGCAGACTTCGGCTATTCAGTTGTCATCAATGAGGAAATGGAAAAAGTGGGGACAGGCTTAATTGGAGTGGGTTTGCACAATGACATTGTCGTTCCGTATTTGGATGCTTATGGAACAGAAGAACAGAAACAGAAATGGCTTCCGAAATGTACGACAGGGGAATGCATTACAGCGATTGCGATGACAGAACCGGGAGCAGGATCGGATCTAGCATCTATAAGGACGACTGCAATAGAAGGTGACCAGGGATTTACGATGAACGGGGAGAAAACGTTCATTACGAATGGAATTCACGCGGATTTGGTAGTGGTGGTTTGTAAAACGGATCCCCATGCATCTCCGGCGCATAAGGGAATCAGTCTGGTGGTCGTTGAGAGAGACACTTCTGGTTTTTCCCGGGGGAGGAAGCTCGACAAGATTGGTCTAAACTGCCAGGATACATCAGAGCTGATCTTTGAGGATGCAGCCGTCTCCAAGGATAACCTGCTGGGTAAAAAAGGCGAAGGCTTCTATTATTTAATGAACCAGCTGCAACAGGAGCGCTTGATTGTAGGGATCGGTGCCATTGCGGCATGTGAACGAATGATTGAGTTGACGGTTGCTTATGTGAAAGAGCGCAAAGCTTTTGGGAAGTCCATTGCTTCTTTTCAAAATACTCAGTTCAAACTAGCTGAACTACAAACGGAAGTTGAGATTGGAAGGACATTTCTGGACCGCACGATTGAAGCTCATATGGACGGGGAGGATGTTGTCAAAGAGGTGTCGATGTCCAAGTGGTGGACAACCGATCTTGTGAAAAAAGTAGCGATGGAATGTATGCACCTCCACGGTGGTTATGGATATATGGAAGAGTACGAAATTGCAAGAAGGTTCCGTGATGCTCCAGTTACCGCTATTTATGCGGGATCCAATGAAATTATGAAAACAATTATTGCCAAAAAGATGGGCTTAGTATAGGAGGAAAAAGATATGAATGAAGTTGTCATCGTAGAAGCGGTAAGAACCCCTGTAGGTAAAAGGAATGGGGCGCTCAGCGAAATCAGGCCGGATATTCTCTTCGCAGATGTACTTAAGGAACTGGTTGAACGAGCTTCTCTCGACCCTGTAGAGGTAGAAGATGTTATCGCAGGATGTGTGAGTCAGGTGGGGGAACAAGCGGGGGATATCGCCAGGATTGCTGCCCTGACAGCTGGTTTCCCACTGGAAGTCCCTGGTGTGACACTTGATCGGCAGTGTGGGTCGAGCCAACAAGCGATTCATTTCGCTTCTCAAGCGATTGCCTGTGGGGACATGGATGTCGTCATTGCTGGTGGTGTGGAAAGCATGTCACGAGTTCCGATGTTCTCAAACATGCAGGGGACATCTTTCAACGAACGATTGACGTCAAAATACGAAATGATCAATCAAGGCCATTCAGCAGAAAGGATTGCAGACCAGTGGCAATTGAGTAAAGAAGAGCTGGATGCTTATGCAGCTGAAAGTCATCGAAGAGCATTAATGGCGATGGATGAAGGCCGGTTTGAAAAAGAAATCATGCCTGTGACCACCGGTGATTCCAATGTAATAAAAACAGACGAAGGTCCCAGAGCAGGTACGTCTATTGAAACGCTAGCCACCCTGAAAACAGTTTTTCAGGAAAACGGCAAAATCACCGCAGGAAATGCGAGTCAAATTAGTGATGGGGCGGCAGCTGTCCTTTTAATGTCACGAAAAAAAGCGGAGGATCTGGGCTTGAAGCCTCGCTTTCGGATTGTCTCCAGAGCTGTCGTCGGTTCCGACCCTACCCTGATGCTGACAGGTCCGGTGCCGGCTACGTATAAAGCCTTACAAAAAGCTGGACTGAGTCTTGAAGATATCGATTTGTTTGAAGTGAATGAAGCATTTGCTCCTGTACCGTTGTTTTGGATGAAAGAGACAGGTGTGCCACATGAAAAGCTAAATGTGAATGGTGGAGCCATTGCGCTTGGACACCCGTTAGGCGCCACCGGAGCAAAGCTGATGACCACCCTCGTTCATGAATTAGAAAGGATAGAAGGAAAGTACGGGCTGCTTGCCATCTGTGAAGGACACGGGATGGCGAATGGAACGGTCATTGAAAGGCTGGAGGGATAACGATGGATGTTAAAGATGTGGTAGCGATTGTGACAGGCGGTGCATCAGGCCTCGGAGAAGCGACAGTAAGGAAGATTGCAAGAAATGGTGGGAAAGTGGTGATTGCAGACCAAAATGCAGACAAAGGCGGGGCACTTGCAGAAGAATTGGGCTCTTCTGTACTGTTTGCCAAAGTGGATGTTACCTCCTCTGATGAAATTGAGCGCACGCTCCAAGCGACGGTGGAAACTTTTGGGCAGGTAAACACGGTCATCAACTGCGCTGGCATCGTAACAGGTGAAAAAGTGGTCGGAAGAAATGGCCCGCACCCGCTGGAGTCTTTTTCTAAAATCATTGAAGTGAACCTGATTGGTACGTTCAATGTCATCCGTTTGGCTGCTGAAAAAATGCAGGAAAATGAGCCAAATGAATATGGGGAGCGAGGCGTCATCATTAACACAGCTTCGATTGCGGCCTATGAAGGGCAAATAGGGCAAGCGGCTTACAGTGCTTCCAAAGGAGGAGTAGCCGCGATGACGATGCCAATCTCGAGGGAGCTCGCCCGTCATGGCATCCGGGTGATGGCTATTGCACCAGGTCTGTTTGAAACGCCAATGTTTGAACAACTCCCTGAAGAAGCACGGGATGCTCTAGGTAAAGCTACACCATTTCCGTCACGGTTAGGAAAGCCTTATGAGTATGCGAAGTTAGCTTTAAGCATTTTAGATAATCCAATGCTTAACGGGGAGGTGATCCGCCTAGACGGAGCGATACGATTACAACCCAAGTAAATGTACCCGTGCTGGTATGAGCCCTTTACTTAGAAGGTAAGGAAAGTACGCCTTATTTTACAAAGAAAAACCTGTCTGAAGTACTCCAGTATTTGATCGTTCAGTAAGCTCTCGGTGGATCGAGCCGTTGGCTAATGGGGATTTTAATAAAAAATCAAAGGAGTCGATGAGAAATGGGACCAACACTTAGGAGTATGTTTGAGCAAACGGTAGCGAAGTATGCGGATAAAGAAGGATTGGTGGACCTGCGGCTTGGAACACGATGGACATACGGAGAGTGGGACCAGGAAGTGAATCGCACAGCGAATGCGCTGAAGGCTTCAGGGGTGGAAAAAGGGGATAAAGTATCAACGGTGCTTTTTAACACGGCTGAATATGCAACGGTGCTGTTCGCCTGCATGAAGATTGGAGCGATATTCAATCCGGTGAACTTCCGTCTCATGGAAAAAGAAATCGAGTTCATTTTGAAAGATGCCGATCCGAAGGTGGTCGTGTTTGAAAAAGCGACGGCAGCTCAAATCGCTCCGGTAGCGAAAGAGATGACAAGTATTGAGTTTTGGTCCATCGACGAAGAAAACTTGCCTTATGCCATGAACTATTATGAACGAACGGATGGAGTGACGACCGAACGACCTGTGTGTGAACTGGACGAGAACGATCCTTATGCCATCATGTACACTTCCGGAACAACCGGACTTCCGAAAGGAGTCATCCATACGCATCGAGATATGGTCGATCAAGCGCTCATCATGACCGCATGTTTGAGACTGACGGAAGATGACCGTGGACTGACTGTCGCCCCGATTTTCCATTGTGCAGAGCTTCATTGTGCGTTCTTCCCGAGAGTGATGATTGGAGCGACAAACGTTCTGATGCACCATTTCGATGCACCTGAAGTCATTGGAACGGTCAGGGAGGAGCAGATTACGTCCTTCTTTGCAGCTCCGACGATGTGGAACATGATGCTGCAAGAGGAATTCACCAAAGAGGACTTCCAGACGTTGAGACAAGGTCTCTACGGAGGAGCACCAATGGCCCCTGCGTTGACGATGAAGCTGCATGATTCCTTAGGTGTCCAGCTCTTACAGGCCTATGGTATGACGGAAATGGGACCCGCAATCACCGCACTGACCGAGGAAGAACAAGTCACGAAAGCAGGGTCGGCAGGAAGAGCGTTGCTAAACCATGAAGTCCGAGTGGTGAGAACGAATGAGCACGGACCCGCAGAGCCTGAAGAGATTTGTAAACCGCACGAACTCGGGGAAATTATCGTGCGAGGGCCCAGCATGATGACGGGGTATTACAATAGGCCGGAAGCGACAGAAGAAGCCATGTACAAAGGTTGGTACCATACGGGTGACATCGGGTCCTTTGACGAGGATGGATACCTCTGGGTTAGTGATCGTGTGAAGGACATGATCATTTCAGGCGGTGAAAACATCTATTCAAGAGAAGTCGAAGATGCCTTGTACGAGCATCCTGCAGTCATGGACGCAGCCGTCGTGGGAGAGCCGGATGATCTATGGGGAGAAAGGGTGGTCGCCTATATCGTCAAAAAGAATAGCGGCGTTACTGAACAAGAACTGGATGAGTTTTGTACTTCAGGAAATCGACTGGCCCGGTACAAACGGCCGAGACGTTATGAATTTGTAGATGAACTACCACGAAACGCGAGCGGGAAACTGCAAAAGTTCAAACTGCGGGAACGAAGTAAAACCTTATCAGAATAAGAACAAATAAAAAGGCTGCCGGTGACGACCGGCAGCTTTTTTTGAACACTTTTTCAGGAAAATGGCGCTAACATTTCCCGGGCAATATTCGACAAGTTATTGAAGGAATTGTTTCAACTTTTGGGTGGGCTGCTTGTCTCTTGCCTTTTCATACATAGAAAAAGGACATCCGAGTTCAGCGATACGGCCAGGTACCGTATGAATCGTAAATGATTCCGGCCGCAAATCTTCGTTCACCTCTTCCCAATGAAGCGGCGTAGCGACGGTTGCGTTTTCGGTTGCTCTTGTCGAATACGGAGCAATAATCGTTTTACCCTCTGCATGTTGGACATAGTCAATATACAATCGATCTCCACGCTTTTTCTTCAGTCGTTCAATTGTAAAGAGGTCAGGTTCTTCATTAACAAGGAGTGTAGCCAACGTTTCTGTGATTTTCCTTGTCTCCTCATAGCTTAAATCTCCCTCGCGGATAGGGATGTGAATCTGCATGCCTTTATTTCCGGATGTTTTGATAAAGCTTATGACTGCAAGTTCATCAAGGAGGTGCTTTAATAAACGAGCAGCCGTAATGGCCTTACTGAAATGACTTCGATCTTTCGGATCTAAATCCATGACAATTTCATCAGGTTTTTGACCACCGGCTTTCTCAAAAGGAACATGGTATTCCAATGCCCCCTGGTTAGCGAGCCAAAGTAAAGAGAGCAGCTGATCACAAATGATGTATGGATCCCCATCCTCCATCCACATTTTCAGAAAGTCGGGGGCATGATCAGGGAAGTGTTTTTGGTAGAAAGATTCTTCGTAGATGCCATCAGGATAACGGATCAGCGTTAACTTCTTTTCCTGTAGGAACGGGAGCATGTGAGGAGCTAACTGACGGATGTAAACGAGAAAATCCTGTTTAGAAATACCTTTCCATAATGGTTTATCTATATTGGATGGTTCGAAGGTGTCAGGAAACAGGGAAAGATCCCATTGTTTTTTAGATTCTGTGCAATCTTCAGGGACAAGATCAAATCGGAACTGATGAAAGAGAGGTTCACGAAGTTCCCCTTCCTCAGCACTCAGGCAATGTACATCTACACATGTTCCAGGTGCCAAATGCCATGCATCTTTTTTCTTTTTTCCGTGTTCTTTGAAAAATGTCTGGAGCGTCTCACGCTCGTCATCTTTCAGGCCATGTTTAAACTTTCCCAGGTGGGCAGCGCTTTTGTTTTTATAAAACCCTAGATCATAATATCCGTTCTCAGCGTCGTACTTCTGCAAAAAGCCGGAGACTGTCCTCCATTGTTTCCATTTCAACCACTGTCTTCCACGGTCACCTGGCTGATATTTGCTCTTTTTCATTTTTGAAATGATTCCCTCAGCAGAGTGCAGCTCAGCGATGGATAGGATCTCCTCTAATTTCTCATATACATCAATACTTTGAACTTGGGGGTGATTAAGCTTTTCGAGAAGCTTTTTCATATTTTCTTTTCTTTTTAGTAAGGGGGTACCTTTTTCTATTTTGTCAAAAGCGATGAAGGTAGCAGGTCTTCGTTTGGAAGCAACTCGTATTTTTTCTTTATTTCGCATTCTTCCTCTTGTCTGTAAAGCTTCGAAGTTCGCTTGGTAAGGAGTGTTCAAAATGACCAGCTCCCCGTCCAGCGTGAATGGTAGAAGTTTTTTAGGAATCTCCATCTGAACGATTTCAGGAAAGCGGTCACTCATGTCTTTTCCATTCCGGCTCAGGAGCCTGACTCCCTCCCCGTGGGCATCGAGAATAGCTCTAAAACCATCATACTTCACTTCATACACCCACTCATCCCCTTCAGGGAGTTCCATCGTACCCGTCAAAAGCATCGGCTTCATTCCCGCATCTCCTTCCCATTCCGTGATCTTCCACAATACTTATTTTGTTGAATAGGTTTGGCTTTTTTAAGGAGTTTATCCATGGATGCGGAACATATTTTTTAAGATTCTCGTGAAACCTATAGGAAAAAGGAGTGGTCGGGATGCACACGATGTGGAAAGGGACCATCAGCTTCGGGCTTGTGAATATTCCTGTGAAACTGCACGCGGCAACTGAGAACAAGGACATTAAGTTACGTCAGCTTCATGAAGAATGTAAATCACCGGTCGAATATGAGAAGCGTTGTCCGGTATGTGAGCGGGAAATAGAGAGTGAAGAGATTGTAAAAGCTTATGAATATGCGAAGAACAAGTTTGTCGTTTTAGACAAAGAAGACCTGGAACAGTTGAAAAAGGAACAAGAAGACAAAGCGGTCGAAATCATCGATTTTGTGAAGTTAGAAGAAATCGATCCGATTTATTTTGAGCGGAGTTATTTCATCTCTCCAAGTGAAGGAGGGTCAAAAGCTTACAGCCTCCTTCGTCAGGCGCTCGGAGATACGGAGAAGATCGGAATTGCAAAAATTATCATCCGTTCCAAGGAGCAATTGGCCATTGTCCGGGTGTATGAGAACACGCTGGTCATGGAAACCATCCATTATCCTGATGAGGTCAGGTCGGTCCAGGACGTGCCGAATGTTCCGGAAGAAACAGAACTAAGTAAGAAAGAATTAAGTACAGCCGTTACTTTAATTGATCAGTTGACAGCGGAATTCGACCCTGAAAAATACAAGGATGAGTACAGGACGGCGCTGATGGAGCTGATTGAAGCGAAGAAAAACAATGAAGAAGTTACGACGGCTAAAGATAAACCCAAGCCGGATAACGTGACAAATTTAATGGACGCATTGGAAAAATCCTTAGAGAAAACGAAAGGATCCAAGAAGAAGAAAACCACGAAGAAAAAGACGACGACATCTGGTAAGAAAAAGACTTCCTGATAGGACTTCATCGTCTATAAAACCTCTATCTGTAGTATAATGGAGAAGATATGATTATAGTTCGGAGGGATTGGATGACCGTACGTTCCGAGGAAGAAGTGGAATTACTTATGCGCCCTGCTTTAGCGTCTCTGGCTGTCGAGGGACAACGTTTGAACAAGAAGCAGAAATTGCTTGTGAAAAAGTGCCTGACAGGGGAGATTTCTCATGAGGAGTTCGTCAAACAGGCGTTGGAACTGGCTCATCATGCCTGACACAAGGTACGGGAATGAAAAATCGAAGTATTGTTATCCGGGATCAAACGTTTTGATCAACCATTATGACATCAAAGATGAGAAACAACTGACGGCCTTGGAAACGATGTTTACGGCTCAAAGGCTTGCCGAACTTCAATCCAACCCGGTTGAAGGGGATTTCGACTTGCGGCATTTACAGAGAATTCATGCGCGTCTATTTTCAGATCTTTACCCGTTTGCTGGAGAAATTCGAACAGAAAACATAACGAAGGATGGATTTTCTTTTGCTCAGGCCAGGTTTATTCACGATGCGGCTGAGCCCATATTTCAACAGTTGATGAGAGAAGATTGGAAAAGTATGAACAGAGTACAGGTTGTAGAGAAATTGGTTTATTACATGTCAGAAATTAATGTACTCCATCCTTTCAGAGAAGGAAATGGGAGGAGCTTACGGGAGTTTATCCGCTGCATAGCTTTGGAAGCAGGGTATGACTTGGATTGGTCCGCGGTTCCCCCCGATGTGATCTTTCGGGCGAGTGTTCAATCTGTCAAAGATGTGAGTGCACTGGCACAGGTCATCAGTCAATCTTTAACTACCTACCAAAAACCTTCAGCTTGATACAAGGCTGGGGTTTTTTTGCATGAAGACCAAGGATTCCACTTCCACGAATGTCCACTCTTTCTTTTTGTTATTTTCACTTGTTTTGCATACATTTGCTTGGGCCACGGGTTAACCAAAAGGGGAAAGGACAGATGCTAACTAAGCGCATCTGTCCTTTTTTATATTTGATTGAATCGTGCTAAAGAGTGGACGAGTCGCGCTAAAGAGGATTCGAATCGCGCCAAAGGGATGCCGAGTCGCGCCAAAGAGACGCCGAGTCGCGCCAAAGAGACGCCGAGTCGCGCCAAAGAGACGCCGAGTCGCGCCAAAAGGTTGCCGAGTCGCGCCAAAGAGACGCCGAGTCGCGCCAAAGGTTGCCGAGTCGCGCCAAAAGGTTGCCGAGTCGCGCCAAAGGGATGCCGAGTCGCGCCAAAGGGGTGCCCAATCGCACCAGGAGGGCAAGTCGTGCCAAAAACACTGCCTTAATCATAATTAAAAAATATAGATGGTATTTTAACTCTTTAAACATAGGAGGATGTTCCACTATAATAAAAATAACTGAAAATTCAAACTTAGAATCGTGAAAATCCAAGAAGGAGGACGTTATGAATGACCTACCTTTCCTTCAGAGAGGTTTGGGAAGCAAAAAAGCGCATATCTTCGTTTGTTCATCCCACTCCTATTCTGTATTCAGAACCTCTCTCTGACCACACAGGGGCCCATGTTCATTTGAAGCTGGAGCATACCCATCCTACGGGTTCATTTAAACTGCGAGGGGCAGCAAACAAAATCTTATCTTTGGACGATAAGGATTTAAAAAAGGGTGTGACCACTTTTTCAACAGGAAATCATGGGATCTCTGTTGCGTATGTAGCAGCAGAGTTAGGAATTCCTTGTACGGTATGTATATCGAATCGTGTTCCGAAGGCTAAGGTGAACCGTCTAAAAAAATTGCACGCTTCGGTGGAAGTCGTAGGGAGCAGTCAAGATGAAGCAGAAGCTAGGTGTGCTGAATTGGAAAGAGGGGCAGGGATGACGGTGATCAAGCCTTTTGATGATCGGGAAATCATTGCCGGTCAGGGCACAATCGCGCTTGAAATTATGGAACAGTGTCCTGAGGTGGATGAAGTGATTATCCCTTTGTCTGGAGGTGGGTTGTTGTCCGGTATTGCGTTTGTAATGAAATCAATTGAACCTTCTATACACATAACAGGAGTGACGATGAAGAAGGGAGCCGTCATGCAGGAAAGCCTTGCGAAGGGTAAAGCTGTGATTCTTGAGGAATCTTATACATTGGCAGACAGCCTCCTTGGAGGTATTGGGACAGAGAACCGTTACACATTTCCGATGACGCAAGCTTACATGGACAAGGGTGTTCTTGTAGAAGAGTCGCAGATCGAAGAAGGCCTGATCTTTACCCTTGAGCACCACAAGATGGTTGTGGAAGGAGCGGCTGCAACGGGGATCGGCCACTTGCTTCATTGCAATGATTTAAAAGGGAAACATGTAGTTGTCGTTTTGAGCGGAAACAATATCGATCATGATGTGGTCTTAAATCTTCTGGCTAAATCGTAAATGGGGGAGGAGTGGAAATGGGGGTTGCGGTGGAGGAAGTCTTGAAACTTCCTGTTCTCGAAAAAGCTAAAGTGCAGACAGATCTGTATGATCGGCAAGTGGACTGGATTTCAGTAATTGAAACACCTGTGGAGAACTTTGTCAGGAACAATGAATTTGTGCTAAGTACAGGTGTTGGCTGTGGGGATGATGTATTGGCGCTAGAAGGATATGTAGAGGACGTCATCCGATCAGAAGCATCTGTCCTCGCTTTTGCCACAGGCCGTCATCTGTACAAAATTCCTGATCGCGTGTTAAAACTTGCGGAGAAACATGAGTTGGTCGTGATGGAAATTCCTTGGGAGATAAGGTTCGGAGATATTTTACAGGACGTCTTACGATTGATCAGTGAGGAAAAGCGTCAAGAGCAGCAACGGACGGAAGAGATCAGGCAGGAGTTGATCAATTGTGTCCTGAACGGAAAAGGGCTGCAGGAGATTACATCCATTGTCTACCAGAACACGGGTATTCCAACGGCCATCAGCGATCATAACAAGCAAATCCGGGCGAATCAGTATTTTGATCGTTATTACATCGATGTTTTAAATGGGCATGAGCTTCCACAGGAAGGCACATTGGTAGAAACGGATATAGACAGTGATCACCCACTCCGCCATTACATTGAAACCTATGAAATTGGTAATCAAAAATGCTACCAGCTTACAATTTTATCAAACTATAAGAAACAGGGTTATATTCTGTTCAAACCAAAGAACGAAAAGGATTTAACGTGGGTGAACCTTCACATCCTGGATCATGCACTCACAGCTTGTGCGCTTTATTTTGTAAAAGAGAACGCCATTGAAATGACTGAAATCAGACTTAAGGACAACTTTTTGCTGGATTTAGCCAAGCAGGAAAGGGAGATGGACAGAGCTCTCTTATCAAAAGCACAGCTGCTTGGTTATGACTTGGAGAAGCCTTACATTTGTCTTGTCGGCCACATCCGTTTCGTGCAGCCGGAGGAGGAACGCACCTCTTCAACGATGCCTCAAGTAAAATCGTCATCGATCAATAGTCGGAATTATTACATTCAGAAGGAAGTCACTCATGCAGGAGATACGCTGCACAGAAGGACGATGACTACCTTTGACGAAGGCGAGGTCATCGTTTATTTGGAAACGGATCGTCCAGATTACGAAGAAACCGCAAATCAGTTTCTCGACCTGATTGAACGGAGGCTGCATGAGTTATTGAAAGGAATTACGATCAGTTGGGGGATTTCTTGTCATAAAGGTGGGTATCAGGCTTTTAATAAAAGCTATGAAGAGGCGGCAACAGCACTGAAAATCGGTCAGCAGCATGAAGAAGGGGAGCGGACATTTTTCAGTGACACAAGGATGAATCGCTTGCTCATGGCCCTGTCCCACGAAGAAGAAATCGGAGCAATTGTTTCAGATACATTGGAAAAGCTGATTGATTATGATCAGAAACGGCAGACAGAACTGATTCATACGTTTATGATCTACAACAAATACAACAGTAATGTCAGTCAAACATCCCGTGCCCTTAATCTGCACCGTCAATCGTTATTGCACAGGTTGAGAAACATTGAGCATTTGACAGGACTATCTCTTCTCAATGCAGATGACCTTTTCTTGCTGGAGTTGAGTGTAAGGTTATGGCTTTTGAAGAAAGTGGATGCATAGAGCGCTCCTCCAGGATGGCGCTCTATTTTTCATCTTTAACGGTCGTTTTCCATTCGCCCTGATCGCTCCCACGTCGGTCCAGCTTGACGGTCCACTGGTCGGATTCTTCATCAAAAGAAAGCAGAGAAACGATCAGGACATCTGTCTGTTCTGGTTCTGTTTCGGACAACGCTGTAGAAAGAGCTTCGGAAGCCTTCAAATCCGCTCCTTGTACTTCACTCATTTCAAGTTCCTGGACTTTTTCGGCCGTGGCTTGTTCAGGGTAGGATTCAGCAATATCTCCGTCCACCCATACCTCCACCTGTTTGCCGATCCATAGACCTTCTGGGGCTCCGGAGACCCACATGGCCCGTCCTTCATCCCCTGATCCGTCATCCATCGGTGTGACAACCAGGATACTGTCCTCGTCCTGATCCATAACAAAACCGCTCATGTCCGGATCAGATGCGCCTGCTTCCACTTCATTCTGGTCTACTTCTTTTGTCTCTGAAAGCCCACAGGCAGGAAGGAATAGAGAGAAAACTATGAAAATACCCAGCATCCATCTCATTTTCATCATTCACACACTCCTTATCTTCGTATGTTGACGTTTGTACAGGTGGAAAAGTTTCACATGACAGAAACATCCAACTTTGTTATGATGAGAATCACCAAGCGAATAAGTTTATGAAACTACTAGGGGAGCCTGAATGGGCTGAGAGGAAAGCGAGCAAGCTTTCTGACTCTTACGAACCTGATCTGGTTAATACCAGCGGAGGGAAGTAGTCTGACGATACACGTATCGACTTACTGCATACCAGGCCAGGTCCTCTAAGGATCTGGCTTTTTTATATGGATCCATTCAGCTCCTGTGCGGAAAGGTGGTGAAAAATGAGAAATACAAAACGACTTACAACGATGGCCGTGCTTGTTGCCATTGGGACGCTTGGAGCTCAATTCCTCTGGTTTCCGGCTGGAATTGCGAAAGCTTATCCTGTGCAACATGCGGTTAATGTGATTGCGGCGGTGGTGCTTGGACCCGTCCCTGCGGTCATGGTTGCTTTTGTCATCGGGATTTTACGTTTCCTATTAGGGCTCGGCACCTTTCTTGCTTTTCCGGGCGGAATGTTTGGTGCATTATTGGCAGGGCTTTGTTACCGGATGTTTGAAAGAAAAAGGTCTGCGGTGATTGGTGAAGTTCTAGGCACTGGAGTCATCGGGGCTTTGGCATCTGTTCCAATTGCACACGTCTTGATGGGAAGTTCAGCTGGTGTTTTCGCGTTTGTTCCTTCTTTTGTCGTAAGCAGTGTCTCGGGGGCTATGATTGCTGCCTTCATTTTATCACGAGTGAAAGTTGAAAACATGATCTTACAACCATAATACACGGAAAATGCTAGGGGCGCGAGTATTCGCTGAGATAAGGAGATATTCCTTGGTCCCTCAATACCTGATCCGGGTCATGCCGGCGGAGGGAAGTAGTAAGAATCCCTTTCTGTCCTCTAGTAGCTTCCGAGAATAATAGGAGGCTCCATCATGTCTTTTTCCAATCATTTAAGAAAAGAAAATCAGGATATCTATCAAAAAATCTTCTCCCACCCCTTTATCCAAGGCATCGGAAAAGGGGAGGTTCCAAAAGAAGCGTTGATTCACTATATCAAGGCTGATTATGAGTATTTGAACGCCTTTATGCACGTCTATGGAATCGCCATTTCCAAGTCTCAGGGAAGGGAAGATATACAGCTGTTCAATGAACAGATCGATTTCGTGCTGAACAGCGAGGTTCATCCTCACAATAATTTTTGTGAACAGATTGGTGTTTCCTATGAAGAACTGCAAGGATATCCATTGCCGCCGACCGCTGATCACTATATCAAACATATGCTATTTCATGCCCATCAAGGGGATATGGGAGAAATATTAGCTGCCTTGCTTCCGTGCCCGTGGACGTATTATGAAATCGGAGTTGAGCTGTTGAATAGCTATCAGCCGGAGCTTGATCATCCCTTCCTCCCGTGGATCGAGTTTTATGCCAATAAGGAAGTGAAGAGTCTAACGGCAGTCTTATGTGAACGGCTTGATCAGTATGCTGAACGTGCTTCTGAACCGGAAAAGCAGCGGATGAGAGAAGCCTTCCGAAAAAGTTGTCAGCTGGAATATGCCTTTTGGGATATGGCTTACACACAAGAGCAATGGCCTTGTGAAAAGGAGGGTGTGAGATGAGACGAGTTTCATGTGCGTTGACGATCGCCGGAACAGATCCGAGCGGGGGTGCAGGTATTCAAGCAGACCTGAAAACGTTCCAGGAGCTAAAGAGTTACGGCATGAGTGTTGTGACTTCCGTTGTTTCTCAAAATACGACAGGAGTGAAGGATGTTCATCACCTTTCAGAAAACTTCATTCTGAGTCAGTTGAAAGCTATTTCTGAGGACATGCCTGTTCATGCACTGAAAACAGGGATGATTGCCAACAAGAATATGATGAAAGTCATCAGTGAATGGTTGGATGAGGTGGATGCTCCTTACGTCATGGACCCTGTCATGGTTGCCCAAAGCGGGGACCCATTGATTGAAAAAGAAGACCAGCGTTATTTGAAAGAATACCTCGTACCAAAGACAGCACTCGTGACTCCCAACATCCCTGAAACGGAAGTGCTTGTCGGAGAGGTTATCGAAACAGAGGCAGATATGAAAGAAGCGGCCGAAGTGATCGTTCAAGACTTAGGTGCGGGTGCGGCCCTTGTCAAAGGGGGACACCTCAATGGAAGAGCGGTTGACTTTTTATATGATGGGGGGCGTGTCTATGAATTTGAATCGGAACGTATTGATTCTCCAAATACGCATGGCACAGGGTGTACGTATTCAGCAGCCATTACAGCTTACCTCAGTCAGGGACACGCTTTGCCACAAGCCGTCAAAGAAGCGAAATACTTTGTAACTGAAGCAATCCGCCACTCCTTCCATTTAGGGAAAGGAAGTGGACCGACCAATCATTTTGCTTTACGTGAGGAGGTTTTCAACCAATGGCTGTAAATATGATCGAAAGAGTGAGAGAACAACGCCCATTGATCCATCACATCACGAATGCGGTTGTCATGAATTTTACAGCAAACGGACTTCTTGCTTTCGGAGGATCGCCGATTATGGCTAATGCTAAACAGGAGGTTGCAGACGTCACACGATTATCTCAAGGGCTTTTATTGAATATAGGGACGCTTCATGAAGACCAGGTGAAAGCCATGATTCATGCAGGGAAAGCGGCGAATGAAATCGGCATTCCGGTCGTCTTGGATCCTGTTGGTGCCCCTGCCACTCGTTATCGTTCAGATGCATGCCAGCGAATCTTGCAGGAGGTGAAGCCGACTGTCATTAAAGGGAATGCGGGGGAACTTGCCCATCTCGTCGATCAGTATGTGGAAACGAAAGGCGTAGATTCTACAGGAGAATCTGATCCTGAAGCCATCGTTCGTCTAGTAGCAGAGAAATATCAGACCGGGGCCGTTTGTACAGGAGAAAAGGATGTCGGATGTATCGACGGGGAAGTTTTTGTCAATGAAACTGGACACCCTCTCCTTGCTCAAATTACAGGATCCGGCTGTTTGCTGGGTTCCTTGCTCACAGCAAGCTTAGCGGTTGAAGGTAATTCTAAAGATAAGGTTCTGGCAACATTAAGCCATTATGGCCGGGCAGCGGAACAAGCGGCGGTTCACCCTGATCTCGAAGGACCAGGGACATTCATTCCGCGATTTGTCGATGCATTAGCCGGGAGGGTTGAATGATGAAAGCTTCTACACTTAGAAAATACTTCGTCATGGGCAGTCAAAACTGTAACAAAGATCCATTGAGCATTTTGGATGAAGCGATCAAAGCTGGTATCACGTGCTTTCAATATAGGGAAAAAGGAGAAGGCGCTCTAACTGGAGGAGCGAAGTACAGTCTCGGTCATAAGCTGCGCCAACGTTGTGCCGAAGCGGACATTTTATTCATCGTCAACGATGACGTCGAACTTTTTGATGCGTTGAAGGCCGATGGAATCCATGTTGGACAGAGTGATCGAAGTGTGAAAGAGATTCGTTCAAAATACCCTGATACAATCATTGGATTATCGGTCTCTGATCGTACAGAACTAGAACAGAGCCCTGTCCATCTTGTCGACTATTTAGGTGTGGGACCGATGTACAGGACAATCACGAAGAAAGACGCCAATCCTGTAGCAGGGCCTGAATGGGTGAAGGTCGTCAAAAAAGCGTTTCCTGAGGTGCCCGTAGTCGGGATTGGAGGCATTCATCCTGAAAATGCTGCTGAAGTGATGGAAGCTGGGGCGGACGGTGTGGCTGTCATATCGGCCATTACACACGCAGCGGACATATCTGCCGTTGTACAAGCGATATGAAACAAAAGGAACTCATGCAGGGGCATGAGTTCCTTTTGTGTGGGGGCGTAAGACAATTCCATCTATCCCTAAAATCTTATCTTTACCAGACTCTAGGTGTAATGATTAATCTTAACCCCTCTACCAATCGAATCTATAATAACGGCCAAATGGTGGGAGGTGTGGGACCTAGTATCTGAAACGGCTGACTTGTTCCTGAAGATTGCTAGCTTCTTGAGCTAGTGTTTCACTCGCAGATGTAATCTCCTGAATGGATGCATTTTGCTGCTCTGTCGTAGCGGCTACGTGCTGGGATTGTTCTGATGCCTGGACAGAGAAGTTCTTAACCGCTTCAAAGGATTCTACGAGACTTTGAATATGATGAGTCATCGATTGAATGGAGCCTGTGATATCGTTCATCCCTCCAGACAGATCATGAACATCTGTTGTAATCGTTTTAAATGTCTGTTCGGCTTCTCCAACTACATGCACACCGGATTTAACAGCTTCATCACTTTTATTCATAAACTGCACCGCTTCTTGTGTTTTTTGTTGGATATCATGTACCAGGTCCATAATGTGATTCGCCGATTGACTAGACTGCTCGGCCAGTTTCCTTACTTCTTCGGCTACTACAGCAAAACCTTTTCCATGTTCACCGGCCCGTGCTGCTTCAATAGCCGCATTCAACGCGAGCAAGTTTGTCTGCTCAGAGATATCTGTAATCAGAGATACGATTTTGCCAATTTCGTTGGATTTTTTCTCGAGAACCTGAATTGTACCGCTTGTGGTATTGGTATGATCATTGATTTCATGCATTTGCTGTAGGGCAGTATGAATAAGCTTCTCTCCTGATCCGGATGTTTCAGCTGTCTGATTCGACTTTTCTGAAAGGTTGATCATTTGTGTGGAAATGGTTTGAATATTTGATGATATATCATGAATCCATTCGGAAGATTCATTGGCATTGTCCATCTGTTGATCAGATCCTGCGGCAACTTCTTGAATGGCTGTTGTGACTTGTTCTGCCGCAAGTGAGTTTTCTTCTGCGTTGGCATTCAATTGTTGGGAAGCGGCTGCCACTTGTTCTGAAGAAGCAGAAACAGACTCGATCAGCGCCTTCAGGTTGTTTTTCATTGTATTGAAATTTTCCACGAGCACGCCTATTTCGTCCTGATTCGACACTTGAAGATCGGCTGCGGTGAAATCTCCTTCAGCAATCCTTGTAGAGTGGTCAGATAGCTGTTTGATCGGTTTTGTTAAGCGATTGGAGAAGAACCATATGATGAAGGCACCTAAAATCAACGATACTCCAAGCGTGATTAATAATGTGTTTAAGATCTGACTGGCTCCGCTGTTGAAATCCATCATGTATGTGCCTGAGACGACAACCCAGCCCCAAGATGGCTCGTAAAGGGAGTAGGATACTTTAGGGGCAACGGTGTCAGGATCCCCCGGCAATGGCCATTCGAAATAGGTGAAACCGCCTCCGTTGGTTCCATTTGAGATAAGCTCCTGTGCGACCATGACTCCATTTGAGTCTTGGGATTCCCATATATTTTCCCCTTCAAGGGAAGGGTGGGCTAGTTCGGTTCCCTTTTCATCCAAAACAAAGAAGTAACCGTTTTCACCAAGGTCAATGGTTGAGTTAATCGGACGAGTTCCATCTTCCTGCATGGGTCCGAGAAGTTGTTCTTTTACTGTTTCTTGAGCTTCTTCCAGGGAAAGGTTCCCTGCCTGGACCGATTGATTTGCGATTTCAATCATGTCCACTGCTTGTTCTACGCTGTTTTTCAGGTTTGTCTTTCCAAGCTCATCAAGACTTCCTTTACTGGACTGGTAACCGATTAATCCAATAATTAGTGATGGGATGGCTAAAAGCAATAACCCCATAATGAATACCTTTGCCCGGATTGTCCGGTTGATTTTCCAAAAGCTTCTCATACTCCAAACCCCTTCTTCGTCTGTCTTTTTCTCTTTTTTCTAATATCGGAAGAAGGGGATGAATTTATATAAGTCGGACAAAATTTGTAAAGATTTCGTGGCGATAATTTAAACCTTGTTTTGCAGACGATCCCCTGGTTGAAGAACTGGAATTTCGATTTGAACGGTATCCGGATACTTAATTCCCGCGCCCGTATTGAGTACCACCACTTCATCCGATGCGGAAATCCAGTTTTCTGCTCTTAACTTTCTCGCAGCAGCAAATGCTGCAGCGCCTTCTGGGCAGACGAAGGCTCCTTCTTTTTGGGCTATTCTTTTTTGCTCTTTCAAAAGGTCATCATCGCTGACCGCTACTGCACATCCGCTTGTATCATATAAGGCGTCAAGGACGAGGAAGTCCCCAATCGCCTTGGGTACATTGATGCCAAATGCGATGGTTTCAGAATCTTTCCAGAACGAAGATTCCCTCAGCCCTTGCTGCCATGCTTCCACGATCGGAGCACAACCTTCAGATTGAACAGCTACGAGCTTTGGCATCCGGTCTTTAGCGATCCAGCCAAGCTCCTGTAATTCTCTCAAGGCTTTATGAATACCGATTAATCCAACGCCGCCACCTGTCGGGTAGAGGATGACATCTGGAACGTTCCAGCCTAACTGCTCTGCGATTTCAAGACCCATCGTTTTCTTTCCTTCAATCCTATATGGTTCTTTTAATGTAGATACATCATAGAGTTCGGAAGTTTCTACAGCTTCCGCGACAATTTTTCCTGCATCGCTGATCAGCCCGTTCACGAGAAAAAGGTTGGCCCCTGATAAGGCACATTCGTTCCGGGTGATTTTGGGTGCATCCATAGGCATGACAATGGTCGATTCCATTGATGCTCTTGAAGCGTATAGGGACCAGGCTGCCCCTGCGTTGCCGTTTGTCGGCATGGCAAGTTCTTTCACGCCGAGTTCTTTCGCTTTGGATACACCAACTGCAGCGCCTCTTGCCTTGAAGGATCCGGTAGGGATGATTCCTTCATCTTTCATATGCAGTTTTCGGATATTCATATCTGTCTGCAGGGTAGGGAGGGGAATCAACGGACTCATGCCTTCTCCCAAAGAAGTTTTGTATGTAGGATCCTGGAGTGGTAAAAGTTCATGATAACGCCAAAGATCGGGGGATCTTTCTTTCAGTTGCTCGGGGGACCATGATTTCTTCAGATTGTCTAAGTCATAGCTTACGAGTAAAGGAGATCCGCATGTACATAGATGCTGGGGTTCTGTAGCTCTATAGCTTTCCTCACATTTCGGGCAGTACAAATGAGATAAGTAACTGTATGTCATCTTCATATCCTCCTTTGATCCGGTTATTCGTATCGTAACATAAGAAATGGATGGAGAGGCTTTTGACGACATTGTACTATGGACATCCTCTAAACTTCATACACTTTTTACATTACAAGAAAAAAATTCTTTGAATACAATGGATATATAGTCTTTTGAAAATTCAGACAAATAGCGCGGAGGGGATGAAATGGTTCTTCCTTTTGACATTTTAGAGTATCACCAACGTTTACAGAAAACAAAGAAACGTATGGCTGAACAAGGAATTGACGTGCTTTTGATTACAGACCCGGCAAACATGAATTACCTTTCTGGTTATGATGCCTGGTCTTTTTATGTTCACCAGATGCTTGTGATTATCGTTGATGAACCGCAGCCGCTTTGGATTGGTCGTTATCAAGATGCGAATGGGGCAAGGGTGACGACGTGGATTTATGATGAGAATGTCATTGCCTACCCAGACTACTACGTGCATTCAGATGTTTATCACCCGATGGATTTCATGGCGGATATTCTCCTTCAGATCGGTCAAGGAAAAAGGAAAATCGGAGTGGAGATGGATCATTACTACTTTACGGCCAAGGCGTTGGAAAGGTTAAAGAGAGGATTGCCAAATGCCACCTTCGAGGACGCGACACTCCTTGTAAACGGCGTCCGTATCGTCAAATCGGATCAGGAAATTGAATATATGAGACGGGCTGCCCAAATTGCAGATCTTGCGATGACCAAAGGAGTGGAAAGTATTTACCCTGGTGTCCGGGAATGCGATACCGCAGCTGAAATTTACTATCACATGGTCAGGGGAACTTCGGAGTTTGGTGGTGAATACCCTGCGATTGTTCCTCTGCTTCCGACCGGGGACCATACTTCGATCCCCCACCTGACATGGTCAGACCGGCCTTTTGTAAAAGGGAATGCCGTCATCATAGAACTTGCCGGGTGTTATAAACGCTACCATGTACCTCTTGCCCGTACGGTCTCCATAGGGGAACCGAATGAAAAAATGAAACAAGTCGCTCCGGTCGTATTGGAAGGTATTCAGAATGTCCTCGAATTCGCAAAGCCTGGGGTGACCTGTGGAGAACTTGAAGAAGTGTGGAGAAAGAGTATTAAAAAACATGGATTTGAAAAAGAAGCCCGCTTGGGTTATTCGGTCGGGCTCAATTATCCACCGGACTGGGGAGAGCATACAGCGAGCATCCGGAGAGGGGATCCAACTGTACTGGAACCCAATATGACGTTCCATTTGATACCGGCGTTATGGTTCGATACAGATGGAATTGAAATAAGTGAAACGTTTAAGGTCACCGAATCTGGCAGTGAGCGGTTCACTACTTATCCGCAGGAATTGATTATACGTGATCATATGGATTTGAGCGGTCAAATCAGCTGAGGGGGGACTGAAAATTAGACTCTTTGGTCGGAAAGACATTGAAAAAGTCATTCGTCTCGATACAGATCTTGTTGGAAAAATGGAAGAAGCCTTCACTTCATTAGTGGAAAAAGAGACCGCAATGCCCCCGATCATGCGCATTGATGTGCCTGACCATAATGGTGAAGTGGATATCAAGTCCGCTTATATCAAAGGAGAAGACAGCTTTGCTATAAAGCTGTCTTCTGGATTCTTTGATAATCCCGCCATGGGAATTCCGAGCGCTAATGGCCTCATGATCTTAATCAATAGTCACACAGGTGAACCACTCGCGGTTTTGGCAGATGAAGGACGACTGACAGACTTAAGGACGGCAGCTGCCGGAGCGGTGGCTGCGAAATATGGAAGCAGGGAAACCAGCCGGATCGCAGGAATTCTTGGTACCGGGGCCCAAGCGCGTCTTCAGCTATATGCGCTTATGCTGGTTCGTCCTATTGAGCATGTATTCGTTTATGGAAGAAATGGTGAGAAAGCCGTTAAATTTAAACATAAGATGGAGCAGAAAACAGGTCTTCATCTGACTGTATGTGAGACAGCTGAGCAAGTCGTACGAAAAAGTGATGTTGTGGTAACGACGACACCGTCTAAAGAACCGTTGGTTTATGGAGATTGGATGAGGCCGGGGCTTCATATCACCGCTATGGGCTCGGATGCCGAGCACAAGCAGGAATTAGATGCTTCAGTCATAGAGAAAGCGGATGTCGTCGTCTGTGATGTGAAATCTCAGTCCGTCCGTTTGGGAGAGTTACGCTCGTCTCCGGAGCAGATGGAACGTGCCATCGAGCTTGGGGAAGTGACGAGTGGAAAGCGGTCGTTCCGACAATCAGATGAAGAGATTACAGTTTGTGATTTAACAGGAACGGGTGTGCAGGATACAGCCATTGCAAGACATGTGTACCATCAACTTTTAGATTGGGAGGGCGTTACGGATGAAAGACGCGAAGTTTAGTACCAAATCGATTTGGGCCGGTGAAAAAGAACAACTTGCTTTCGGAGCGACACAAGTGCCTGTCGTTCACAGTGTTTCCTTTGGTTATGACGACATGGATGAATGGTATGAAGTAGCCGTCGGCAATAAGCCCGGACATATTTATGGAAGGAATACAAACCCGACTGTTCAGGCTTTCGAAGAAAAAATTCGCATCTTAGAAAATGCCGAAGCGGCTACAAGCTTTTCCACAGGGATGGCAGCGATTAGTAATACACTTGGCACCTTGCTTTTCCCTGGAGATCGTGTGGTATCCATCAAGGATACGTACGGAGGAACGAATAAAATTTTCACAGAATTCCTCCCAAAACAGCAAGTGGAAGTCGTGCTGTGTGAAACAGGAGATCATGAGGCACTCGAAGCTGAAGTGGCTAAAGGTTGCAAGGTCCTCTATTTGGAAAGCCCGACGAATCCGACGGTGAAAATTACCGACATTAAGCGAATGGCTGCAGCCGGGAAAGCAGTGGGGGCAACCGTAGTCGTTGATAATACGTTTGCTACACCTGTCAATCAAAACCCTCTTGATCTTGGAGCAGACCTTGTTATCCATAGTGCAACGAAGTTTCTAGGCGGGCATGCGGATGCCTTAGGCGGGGCCGTATGTGGCAGGAAGAGCCTGGTCGAAGCCATTTATCACTACAGGGAAATCAACGGGGCGACCCTCGATCCAATGGCGGCTTATTTGCTCTTGAGAGGGATGAAAACACTGAAGCTTCGTGTAGAGCAGCAAAACAAAAATGCCGAAGCGATTGCGGAACATTTAAAAACCTTCGATCTCGTGGAAGAAGTTTTTTATCCAGGACTCCCTTCTCATCCGAACCATCAGATTGCAAAACAACAAATGAAAGGGTATGGCGGGATGCTAAGCTTTGCTGTGAAAGGTGGAGTAGCTACTGTACGCGACCTTTTACCAAAGCTGCAATTTGCTAACCGTGCCGCTAATCTAGGCTCAGTGGAAACGGTCGTCGGACCATCCAGAACAACGAGTCATGTGGAATGCACACCTGAAGAACGTGCAGCCATGGGGATTCCGGAAGGTTTGATCCGTTATTCGGCCGGGATTGAAGATATCGAGGACCTGAAAAATGACCTGTCACAGGCTTTCCAGTCGTTACACACTTATGTGAAAAAGTGAGGAGGAAAGGATGTGGAGACCGATAAGACGGACCTCGTCTTGCGTTCGAATCAGCTTTTGGATCGTTTAGTTGAGTGGCGACGAGACTTCCATCGCTTCCCCGAACTCAGCTTTCAGGAAAAGCGAACAAGTGAAAAGATAGCAGGAATATTAGAAAGCTTCCAAACGTTTGAAATTGAAAAGAATGTCGGAGGTTACGGAATCATCGCTACCTTGAGTCACGGGGAAGGTCCCGTGATCGGGATTCGTGCAGATATGGACGCCCTCCCCATTACAGAAACGACGGACGCCCCCTGGACTTCCCAACACCCGGGTGTGATGCATGCGTGTGGGCATGATGCGCATATGGCCATCTTGCTCGGCATCGCCCAGTTGTTGGCTGAAGATGCAAAAGCAGGACGTTTTCAAGGAACAATCAAATTGATTTTTCAGCCAGCAGAAGAAAGTTGTGATGCAGAAGGAAAAACGGGAGCAATAAAGATGTTAGAGTCCGGAAGACTTCAACACCTGGAGGCCGTGTTATCCCTGCACATGTGTCCTTGGAGGAAGTCCGGGGAAATCCAATGGAATGATGGCCCAAGCATGGCAAACAACGACGAATTTCATATGAGAATTCAAGGGAGCGGCGGTCATGCTGGATATCCGCAGCAAGTAAAAGACCCGATATGGATGGCAACTTGTGTCCTGCAGGCGTTATACAGTCTGAATGGTCGAAAAGTAAACCCGCTGGATGTTGGCACTATTAGTGTCGGTCAGGTGCATGCCGGAGAGGCCAACAATGTAATACCAAGCACTGTAGACATAAAGGGGACGATCAGATCCTATAAGGATGATGTAAGAGATGTGTTATGCCAGGGAATTCATCAGGTGGCCGATGTTGTGACAGCGCTGGGGGGAGAATATTCACTTGGTATCCATCGCGGTGAACCCTCGTTAATCAACGACCCTGAAATCAACTACATCATAAAGGAAGCCGCTTCCGGACTGAGTATGTTTGAAGAGCCCTTTGGGATGGGGAGCGAAGACTTCAGTTACTTCACTAGAAAAATCCCAGGAGCGATGTTTTTTCTGGGTTGCGGTCTGGAAAAGGAACGGAGTCTCCATCAATCAGATTTTGATATTGATGAACACTCACTGCCGATTGGTGTGAGAGTGCTTTTAAAAAGTGCTTACTTATTACTTGAGCGAGGAGGAGTCCACTCAAAATGAAAATAGCCATGATCGGATTTGGAGGCGTAGGTCAAGCGTTTGCGGAAATTGTGGAAGAAAAGCACCAGGAGCTTCAGCAAAATCACGGACTTGATGTTGAAATCGTGGCTGTATCGGATGTCATGAAAGGCGCTATATATCAACCGGATGGTCTGAATATTACAAAGTTGTTAGAGTGTGTAAAACGAACGGGCTCTGTAGAATCCTATCCATCATCCAGTCAGACAATCAAAGGGTGGAACAGTTTAGAAACGATAGAGAAAGCACAGGTGGATGTCATTATAGAAGTGACCTACACGGATGTCAAAACCGGCGAGCCTGCACTCACTCACTGCCATCGTGCTTTTGAAACAGGGAAAAGTGTCATTACGACAAACAAGGGTCCTGTTGCCCTCGCTTATCAGGAGTTAACCGAAAAAGCGGAAAAACACGACGTGTTTTTCGGATTCGAAGGAACGGTCATGAGTGGGACGCCGGCTTTAAGGCTCCCGTTAGAAACCTTAGCAGGCAATGAAATTAAAGAAATCAAAGGGATATTGAATGGAACGACCAATTATATTCTTACCGCTATGGAAAGTGGAATGACATTGAATCAAGCGTTAGAAAAAGCCCAAGCCCTCGGTTATGCAGAGGCCGATCCGACGAGTGATCTTGAAGCCTACGATGTTAGGTATAAAGCAGCTATCTTATCGAACCATGTGTATGGAGTTCATCTCGACCCGGATGAAATTTTCTGTGCCGGAATTACTGGTTTATCAGTAGAAGATATCCAAGAAGCGAAACGGGACGGCGAGAAATGGAAACTGCTTGCCCGTATCTCTCAAAACAAAGGCAAGGTGAAGGCAACTGTCCAGCCGGAGCGTCTGAATCAGGATGATCTCTTAGCACGTGTGAGTGGTGCAACAAATGCGATCGTCTATGAATGTGATCTGTCCGGGACGATCATGCTCACAGGTGCAGGGGCGGGGTTAAAGGAAACGGGATTTTCTCTAATGATCGATTTGATTCATTGTCACAAACAAAAGCAGGGATCCAAAATCGGAGGAGGGAGTCACTCATGACGACGAAAGTGAAGAGTTATAAAATGCTGATTGGAGGGGAATGGCGCGAAGGCTTGAGCAGCTTTGAGGTCAGCAACCCTCAGGACAATGAAGTATTGGCCACTGTCCCCTCAGCCACAAAAGAAGAAATGATGGAAGCTATAGAAATTGCCGATCGTACTTTCCAAATGAGAGACCCCATTCCCACCCATGAAAGGATCCGAATACTAAGCAAAGTTTCTGATTACATGGAGAGGGATCACGAGTCGTTCGCTGCCATCATTGCAAGTGAAGGCAGTAAAACGATTACTGAAGCTCGTTCAGAGGTCTCACGGGCCATTCAAACCATTCGGATCAGCGCAGAGGAAGCGAGGAGATTGAAAGGAGAGACCATTAACTTCGATCAAAATCCAGGCAGCGAACAAAGAGTCGGGTATTATCAACGTTTTCCTATGGGAGTCGTAGGAGCCATCACTCCTTTTAATGACCCGCTCAATTTAGTCGCACATAAAGTAGGGCCAGCCATTGCAGCAGGGAATGCGATTATAGTCAAACCAGCTTCCGCCACGCCTCTTAGTGCATTGAAACTAGCGGAAGCCTTCGTTGAAGCAGGGTTGCCCGATGGTTATTTATCCGTTGTTACAGGGGCAGGAAGAGAGGTCGGGGATGCATTGGTTACACATCCGGCCATAAAAATGGTGTCCTTTACAGGAGGATCTAATGCTGGAGAAGCCATCATCAAAAAAGCAGGAACGAAAAAAGTAAGCATGGAACTGGGATCCAACTCACCTGTTATTGTCCTTGATGACGCAGATCTTTCCAAGGCTGTCCACGCTTGCTGTTCGGGTGCTTTTTCAGCGGCAGGCCAAAATTGTATCGGCGTTCAAAGAGTTTTTGTAAGTAGGGCACTTTATCCGGATTTTATCGATCGCTTTGTGGAAGCGACTGTAGCACTCAGGGTCGGGGATAAAATGGATGAAAGAACGGATATAGGACCGATGATCAATGAAAAAGAAGCGGTCCGAGTTTCTGAATGGGTCGAGGAAGCGTTGACTATGGGAGCGCAATTGGAAGTAGGTGGGCGCCGTGAAGGAGCTTATTATAGTCCCACCATTCTCACCCAGGTACCTTCAGGTGCGAAAGTGATGATGGAGGAAATCTTTGGGCCTGTGGTCATTGTAAACCCTGTAGCAGATTTGGACGAAGCCATTGAGAAATCCAATGCCGTCAATTATGGACTCCATGCAGGGATCTTTACAAATGACATTAACCAAGCTTTTAAAGCCATAAGAAAAATGGACGTAGGTGGAATCATGATCAACGACAGCAGCGATTATCGAATTGATGAAATGCCTTTCGGAGGAACGAAAGGGTCCGGCATCGGTCGTGAGGGTGTACGTTTCAGTATAGAAGCCATGACGGAACAAAAGGTCGTATGCTTCCATCTTGACGACTAGAAATGCCACATCAGCCCGTCCTTTTGTTTATCCT
Organism: Halobacillus faecis; assembly: GCF_007991335.1. Lineage (GTDB taxonomy): Bacteria > Bacillota > Bacilli > Bacillales > Halobacillaceae > Halobacillus > Halobacillus faecis. Next base: position 274,583 of record NZ_BJYD01000012.1, read on the forward strand.
TCATCTGGTAGGGGAATGCCTCCACAAAAGGAGGTTATGGAATGGCGCAATATTATGTGAATCAGAACCAGCAGACAGGTGGCGAACACGAAGTGCATATCGAAGGTTGTGATTTTATGCCTTTTGAGCAGAATTTATTGGAATTAGGTGGTCACAACGACTGTGCAAAAGCTCTCGAAGTTGCCAGAAATACTTATGATGATGTCAACGGCTGCAAGCATTGCTGCCCCGATTGCCACACCAAATAACTTTACCAAAAACCTGAACGTCCATAAAAGGAACTGTTCAGGTTTTTTATTTACTATATGGCAGGATTTTTTAAGACTTGATTTCGAAATAATCTGGGTTCGTAGCTATGTTGAGCGTCAGGTGTGAATTGGAAGCTACTCGCTTTCCTGTGGAGGCTCAGCGCCCGCCCCATGGAAAGCGAACGGTTTCCCGGAGTCCCCAAACTCACACAAAAGTCTCGAACCTGAGCGTATATGGAATAGGGTAGGAATTGGTGTGCTGAAATGGTACTTCTTCTCAGGGATATTGTTTGCTTTCATGCAAATAGTAAACGTGAAGATTAATCCTGAGGAGGATACATGATGAAGAAAAAATGGTTTATTCTATTCGCAGCACTCATGATGATTGCCATGTTAGCTGCTTGTAATACATCGGAAGAACGTGCACGTGAAAGTCAACGGAACAATTTGAATCAAGTCAGTTTTGGTCCTGAAGATCAAGGTATGCAAGGAGATGGAAATCAACCAAGAGAAATGGATCCTGGAGCATACGGGCAAAACCGTTTTGATGCCAACATTCCTTTTGAAGGAATGAACCCAACTGGACCAAATGGATCCATACAAGGCCCATACTTTTTTGATCAAGATGGTCGTTATTCTCAAGATGGTCGTTACACACAAGAGCCACAAGGTGGAGATCAGGCGCAAAGACAAACCCCGGACCAAGCTGAGCAAAATCGTGATAATACTGCACGAGAAAGTGATGAGGCAACTGGTGATTTTCAACAGCAGGTGATTGATTTGACGAACAAAGCTCGTGAAAAAAATGGCCTGAAACCTCTGAAGAATAGCAATGATGTAGAAGAAGTAGCGCAAACGAAATCTGAAGATATGGCGAAGAACGATTATTTCTCCCATACGTCTCCAACTTACGGAAGTCCTTTTGACATGCTGAGGGAATTCGGAGTGGATTATTCAACCGCAGCTGAGAACATTGCTGCAGGGCAGCAGTCCCCGCAATCGGTTGTTGATGGCTGGTTAAACAGTTCAGGTCACCGAAAGAATATTATGAACAAGAATGTCACGCACATCGGTGTCGGATATGCGAAAGACGGCAATTACTGGGTGCAAATGTTTATAGCAAAATAAGTAGATGTGACGCTTGGTTATCATCAGGCGTCATGTTTTACATACAAATCAAGGCAGGGGTAGAGAATGAAGAGAATATGGATCCTGGTCATGGTGTTTACTGTCATTCTGGCACCTTCTGACCTAGCAGCTTTTAAAAAAGAAAGATTAGTCGCCATCGGGGATTCCATTCCATTTGGTTATAATTTGAATAAAGAAAATAAAAACCCTCCAAAAGAATCGTTCCCATCTTTAATCGGAATGAAAAAAGATATAGAGGTGACTAATTTAAGTATTCCCGGCCTAACTTCTGCAGAATTGCTAACTGCCGTCCAGTCCAATGATACCTTCAGAGAAAGTCTTAAAGATGCCGATTATGTCCTCGTGTACATTGGGGGCAACGATTTATTGAATGTCGTCAAAAAGAATGGTGGGTTGGAGGGGTTAAAAATGGAGGAGGCCGCTCCGGTCATTCGCGATCTCATTTACAATGTTTATTCGACTATTCTCGAGATTGATGAATTAACGAATGGCAAGGTCCTCGTTTACAATATATATAATCCATATCCTGCTGCCGGTGACCAATTGAACACGCCGCTCGCATATATTAACCAGCAGTATGCTTCCTTGATCAAGCTGCTGAAACATTTTGCTTCTGTGACTCTTGTCGATGCTTATAAGGCTTATCATGGTCATCCTGAGTACATCATTAAAGGGGATGTTCATCCAACAGCGAAAGGTCAACAGGTATTAGCTAAGATCACATTGAAACACATGGATTAAGCCAAGCTTCTGCTGTGGGGGTTTCTTCCATATTGATGTATAATGAGGGTACGGTTATTTTGGAGGTGACTTACATGGTTAGATTTGGAATTATAGGAACCAATACCATTACAGAAAAATTTTTAGAGGCAGCGAAACAGCATCCTGAATTTACACTGCAGGCGGTGTATTCTCGTACAGAAGAGAAAGCTGCTACATTCGCATCCAAACACGGTGCACCTGAAACATACACGGATATAGAAGAGATGGCGGCAAATCCACATGTCGATGCAGTTTATATTGCAAGTCCTAACGCTTTCCATGCGGAGCAGGCGAAAACCATAATGAGAAAAAGGACGCATGTCTTATGTGAAAAACCGATGGCATCCAATCAACAGGAGATCGCTTCTATGATTGAGGTAGCCAAAGAAGAGAATGTGCTTTTAATGGAAGCTGTAAAGTCTACACTGATGCCAGGTTTTCTAAGCATTCAGGATAATTTACATAAAATCGGGGAAGTAAGACGCTTTGTGGGGAACTTCAGCAAGTATTCTTCTCGTTATGACGCTTACAAAAGAGGGGAGGTCCTAAATGCTTTCAAACCTGAACTATCGAACGGTTCTTTGATGGACCTTGGTATTTATGGGATTTATCCAATGGTCACCCTATTTGGTGCACCCAACCATATCCAGACGGATGCCGTGTTTTTGGATTCTGGGGTGGACGGGCAAGGCAGCGTGATCGCAGCGTATGATGGAATGGAAGCAGTCATAATGCACTCCAAGATCGTTAATTCCCACGCTCCTTCTGAAATCCAAGGTGAAGAAGGTACAATGCTCATACCGGATATTTCTGAGCCTAAAGGTATAAAGATTATTTATAGAGATGGATCCGTGGAAGAGCTTTCTTTCGAAGATCAGTATTCACCTATGTATTATGAAGCGGCTGAATTTATCAGTCTGGTGAAGAAGGAAAAAGATCGGTCAAAGAATAATTCGTTGGAGCATACGCTGATTACAGCGAAAGTCATGGAGGAAGCCCGCCGGCAAATCGGCCTGGTTTATCCTAACGACCGCTATTAGGGTCCTGCAAAAAGAGGCACTCACTTGCGGATGTGCCTCTTTTTTCTATTGCTCTTTTAGTTGATTTGATACGTCCGTGAGGCTTTCTTGTTGGTCTGCCCTTCGCTTATGATGAATGCCCCATTCGTTCATTTTCTCCAGGAATGAGGCCGTGGTTCGTCCATAAGGTGTCACGCGATACTCTACTCTGGGAGGTACCGTTTCGTAATCGATACGTTCGACTAAACCGTCCTGGATGAGTTTTTTCAACTCTCGGGCAAGAATTCTGGAAGAGATGTTTCCATCGAGGGACCGACGCAGTGCATTGAACCGCAGATGATTTTCGTGGATGAGCTTCCAAAGAATTAACCCTTTCCACTTTCCACACACGACTTCAAGAGTGACATCAAGGCCGATCCCATCTTCCTTCATCCGCTTTCACCTCACGTTATTTTTTTGTGGTCTGTCCTTGTTTTTGCATGGCTTTTTCGTAGCCTTCCAATACTCCCTGGGCATAAACTTTGTTTAAGACAGTCATTGTCTGCGGGATGACTTTTTCTTCTTCTGACTCTGAGACTTGGTTTAATAAGTCCACAAGTTCTAACAATTCTTCAGAAACGGGAAAAATCGGTTTTATATTGTCCAAAAAGGATCACCTTCCTGTTTGTTCGGAAAATACTATTAATATAATTCTATTTGCTTTTTATATGTCTCACAAGTACTTACATATTTGTGCGTGTTACATTGCCTATTATGACTTAAACTAGTGTGATTAATCAACAAATAAGTCCGTGGTTTTGGCTCAGTGGCGCACATTCGCAAAAGGTTCAGTGTTATACAAAAGTTATACTAAAATAGCTGGTCTTGGTGTTTTTGTACAACAAAAAGGTTCTTGATTCTCAAACCATGCATGAACATCATCTTTTTAACAATGAATATTTTTCCTGTCTGTATAACGGGTCATATATTGACACACGTTTGGAGGATTTTGTATGCGTGCCATTTTTTCTTATACCCTTCCTTATAAAAGGTCTGCATCGATTGCCCTTTTTCTTATGTTCATAGAATTATTGGTTGAACTTTCCCAGCCGATCCTGATGGCCAAAATTATCGATGATGGAATCATAGCTGAAGACTTTAACGCTGTTCTGTTATGGGGTGGTGTGCTTTTAGGGCTATCGTTGCTCGCCTTTACTGCAGGTGTGACCAACTCTTTCTTTGCTGCCGATTTGAGTCAGGGGGTCGGTTATGACCTGAGGAAAGATCTATTTTCAAAAGTCCAGAAGTTTTCGGACCGTCATTTCCAGACCATCACCACACCAAGCTTGGTCACAAGGATCACCAATGATGTGATACAAATTCAGAACTTACTATTTATGTTTGTAAGAATCGGGCTCAGGGCTCCACTTTTCATCATCTTTGCTTTAGTGATGGCTTTTACAATTGATGTGGAGCTTGCCCTCCTTCTACTGGGTAGTGTCCCTGTATTTTTATTATTCTTATTCTTCCTTCTTACAAAAGGGATCAAGTGGTTTAAGGAAGTTCAGCATAAACTTGATAGACTGAATACGATTATTAGGGAAAATATAGCCGGAATCCGCTTAATTAAAGGATTTAATAGAAAAGAGCATGAAGAGGAGAGATTTCAAAAGGCGAATGAATCATTGGTTCTTCAAAGTAAAAAAGCATTGTGGCTCATGGAAGTGGCTATGCCTGTCGTGATGCTGGGGATGAACATCGTCATTCTGGTCCTCCTCTTGGTTGGTGCAAGAGTACTTAGCAGTGCAGGCGTAGAAGCTGGAGAACTGGTCGCCATGATCAACTACGCGACAAGGATTTTATTTACCTTTTCTGTTTTTACATTTCTAATCATGGTCATTTCGCGAGGACAGGCCTCGGCGGATCGAATTGCAGACGTACTCAACCAAACCACGGAAATGAGCACCTCAGGTAAAGGGAAAGAACTGGACGGTGCGGTCCGCTTTCAAAATGTTTCTCTTGAAAGAGAGGGTTACAAAGTGCTGGAGAACCTGAACTTCCATGCAAGGCCTGGATCCACTGTCGGTATTATTGGGGAAACAGGTTCCGGGAAAACCTCTTTGCTCCATTTAATACCCCGATTATATGAAAAAAATGCGGGTCAACTCTTTCTGGATGGAGTGGAAATTGAACGCCTCGATGTGAAAAACATAAGAAAACAAATCAGCCTGGTCCCCCAAGAGGTTCATTTGTTTTCAGGGACGGTAAGGGAAAACATCGCCTGGGGCAAGAAAGATGCGACTCTGGAAGAGCTTGAGGAAGCGGCTAAACAGGCGCAAATTCACGACTTTATCACGAGCTTGCCAAAGGGTTATGATACGCAAATCGGACAGAAAGGAATTGTCTTCTCCGGTGGCCAGAAACAGCGTCTTTCCATTGCTCGTGCACTTGTGAGGAAGCCGAGGATTTTGATTCTGGATGATAGTACGAGTGCACTGGATGCTCATACAGAGAGGAGAATTCTGCAGACTCTTGAGGAACAACCATCTACCGTGTTTCTTGTTGCTCAAAAAGTAAGTTCAATCCAAAAGGCAGACCTCATCCTGATTCTTCACCGGGGAGAAATCATTGCTCAGGGGACTCATGACCAACTGCTTCAGCGAAGTGAATATTACGCCGAAATCCATCAATCTCAACAAGAGGGGGTGACGTAATGAGTAGGAGTACTAAACCGAGAATGGGTCACCCTCATGGGATTGGTTCAAAACCACCGAAAGTTGAAAATATCGGAGGTACACTTTACAGGATATGGAGTTACATGGCGGAGGAAAGAGTGAGGTTCATAATCGTATTAGCTGCGATTCTGATCAGTTCCTCTTTATCCTTGCTGGGCCCATATCTTTTAGGGATTACCGTGGATCTGATCATAGAAAACCCTGAATCGGATACCCTCCTTGCCATGCTGGGCAGCTTACTTCTTGTCTACTTGTTTCATTCACTTTTTCTCTGGCTGCAAAATTATTGGATGATCGGAATTGCTCAAAATGCGGTTCGGTCGATGAGGTCCCATCTGTTTACACATGTGCAGCTGCTGCCTGTTCTCTTCTTTCAAAAAATGCAGCAGGGGGAGTTGATGAGCAGACTTACAAACGATATTGAAAACGTAAGTCGAACCTTAAATACCGCTGTCGTACAATTTGTTACAAGTTTATTGACCATTACCGGTACCTTAATCATTATGTTCTGGTTAAGTCCGATGCTTACACTCCTGACATTGACCATCATTCCAGTCATGTACTTTGGGATGAAATGGATTACAAACCGAACCGGCCCCTATTTTAAAAAGCAGCAAAAGGACCTTGGTGAAGTAAACGGCTATGTAGAGGAGATGTTCTCTGGGCAGCCGATCATTAAAATGTTTTCCAAAGAGGAAGATGTGATTGATGAGTTTGAAGAAAAAAATAAAGCATTAAGGGAATCCGGATACTATGCGCAAGTGTACACAGGCTTTATTCCGAAGTTGATGAACATGCTGAATAATGTAAGCTTCGCCATCATCGTCGGAGCAGGGGGGCTGCTTGCGCTTAATGGCGCTGTATCCATTGGGATTATCGTTACATTTACAACCTATTCCCGTCAGTTTACTCGCCCGTTAAACGACCTGGCCAACCAATTCAACATGATCCTCTCAGCAGTGGCAGGCGCAGACAGAGTGTTTCAAGTCATTGATGAAAAAGAAGAACGACTGGATGAAAAAAATGCACAGGATGTGTCAAAAATTAAGGGGAATGTTCGTTTTGAGCATGTCGATTTCTCTTATGAAGATGACCAGCAGACCCTTTCGGACATTACATTTGAAGCGAGAGCTGGGCAAACGGTGGCGCTCGTAGGTCCTACAGGCGCAGGAAAAACGACAATTATATCTTTACTGTCACGATTCTATGACCCGGACTCAGGTCGGGTGCTGGTCGATGGTGTGGACTTGAAAAGCGTGAAGAGGGACAGTCTAAGGAGCCGGATGGGGGTTGTCCTTCAAGATGCCACTATGTTTCACACCACCATTCGGGAAAACATCCGTTACGGAAGACTGGACGCCACAGATCTTGAGGTTGAAAGTGCCGCCAAGTCATCAAGAGCCCATGATTTTATCATTCAATTGCCAAATGGTTACGATACCATTCTGGATTCAGATGGAAAAGGGGTGAGTCATGGGCAAAGACAGTTGTTGTCCATTGCTCGAGCTATGATTGCAGATCCATCATTGCTTATTTTAGATGAAGCGACAAGCAGCATCGATACGGTGACAGAAATGAAAATCAATGCCGGTCTCACCAACTTGATGGAAGGGCGGACAAGTTTCGTGATTGCCCACCGACTTCACACGATCCGAGCAGCCGATCTCATTCTCGTCCTGAAGGGTGGAAAGATCGTTGAAAAAGGAAATCACCGCGCGCTCATGGATAAAGGAGGGGAATATGCTGCTCTTATTCAAGCTCAAAAATCCAATGCGACTGTAAAAGGGTACGGATAAGTCTTACACCTCCGCCCACTTTCCGGCATAAGATGAGGAAAAGGGAGGGGTGACCATGTCACAAAATCAACCATATCCTTACTGGACCGATTTGCCTTACGCCGGCGAGAGCCGTCCACCGTTAACGAACGAAGGGGTAGAGTTTGAAGCAGGGAAATGGAAAACCTATTTTATCGAACATAGCCGCCGGTACGGGTTCAAGACGTTAGATGGAAGCCCGATTCGATTAGCGATCAAGGATCCAAAGACTATTGACTGGCTTAGGGAATTGAAGGTAGTCAAGGAAACATTAGCACATTTAACACCCGATCAAAGGAGAATTGCTGTGTACTGGGGGGAGGGGCCGGCGTCAAAACAATGGACCCCTATTGTTGACCGCTTGATAGATACTTATGGAGTGGAAGCCCCAAGAGCCGCCCGGATCATAGGAGCGGTTTTTAGCGGAATGAATGATGCCTTTGTCGTTTGCTGGTCGTTAAAATACCTCTGGCTCGTCCCGCGGCCCAATCAGTTGGACCCGGATATGCGCACCGTCATCTGTACACCGAAACACCCATCCTATCCGTCCGGACACGCAACCATCTCCGGGGCTGCGGAAGTGATTCTTAGTTATTTTTTCCCGGCCGAAAGAAGAAAGCTTAGGGAAATGGCTGAAGAAAACGCACAGTCAAGACTGTTCGCCGGCGTCCACTACCCAGTGGACAATAACGAAGGGTTACGACTGGGGCGACAAATCGGCCGTATCGTTGTAGAAGAGTTGAAAAAAGATCAGATAGAAGGCCGGCCACTCGACCGTCCATTTACAGAATATCGAAATGCAGATATCTTTCCATCTGACTACAGGCAGGTCATTCCGTTTCGATACGACCAAAAATGCGGATCCTTGCTTCTTGGCTCAGATGACAGTGAAGAATCTTCATCCTTCCATGAATGGATTGATCCTAAAATATTTTACTAACGAAAGGAACCACGCCAAAGGTGTGGTTCTTTTCGTTAATGGCAGCATTATGTTGTGCCTCCTGGGACCTTGCCCTGTTGGGTCTCAACATGCCCGATCCCCATTTCCCTCACACCAAAATTGATTGACTCAGTCTTTCACAATCCTAACCTTTCCTTTAAAAAATAGACAAGTTTTCAGTGGTTCTATGCATATAGATGTACTAACGAAACAATAGGAGGGGTATGGCGTGGATGCATGGATATTGTCTGCAAGGAAAATCGGCCTGCTTTTAGGAGCGATTATTATTGCTTTTGCCGCTTACTACATCGGAAGCTTTTTCTGGAAAGGAGCCATCTCGACCTCAACAGAACCTGTGAATGGAGAGCCACGGGTCATCAACCTGGTGACAGGGGAATTCAAAGCAGAAACAGCAGATGGAAAAGAAATTGAAGCTTACCGTTGGGATCCGGGAACAATCTTTGTGGAAAAAGATGAACCATTTAAATTAAGCATTTACGGAGTGAATGGAAAAGAACATCCTTTTTACATTGAAGGTACGGATTTGAAAGGCGTAGTGGAGCAGGGGAAAGAGACGGTCTTAGACCTTCAATTCAAGAAGGAAGGTATTTACCGCCTCATCTGCTCCACTCATTCTGAAATTGCTTCTGATGGTCCGATGATTGCATACATCGTTGTGGATTAAACGGTAAAAAGAGGGACAGGCTTAATCGTCCCTCTTTTTCAGTCCTTTTGTACAAAAGGGGGGAGGATTTGGTTGTCTTAGTTGTCAGTTCTATTGTACTAGGATTATCCATCGCTGCACCTGTCGGACCTATTAATATAGAAATAATGAGGAGAGGGCTCGCGTATGGGTTTTGGCCTGCTTTTTGTGTAGGACTAGGAGGGATGTCTTCAGATTTGTTGTTGATGGCGGCTATGTTTTTTGGAATCGGTGTTTTTCTGACATGGACATGGGTGCAGGTTGCATTGATGCTCATCGGTTGTCTCGTATTAGTACACGCAGGTTGGACGAGTCTCCGTTCCAAAGAGGAGTGGAGATTGGAGGAAGGTCCTGAAAGACGGGGACATAAAGGTGAAGCTCTCCTCTCCTACATAAGAGGTATGATCATTGCTGGGACAAACCCTATGAATCTGTTGTTCTGGATCAGTATTTATGGTTCCGTTTTGAGCGGTGCTTTACAAGAAGAGAATATGTTCCGGTCATTTATCATCAGTTCTATGGTTTTTCTGGGGATTGGTTTGTGGAATGCGAACTTAGCTTTTTTCGTTCATTTCGGAAGGTACGTTGTCCATTCTAGACTTTTGAAATGGATTCAAGGAGTCGCTAGTCTCGTTTTGATTTACTATGGGATTAAATTTGGGTGGATAGGAATAAGTACCCTCTTCAAGAACTTTCCCACCTAATAAAGGCAGAACCCAAAGGTGAATAATTCAAGAATAGGGAGCTGGTCTGAAGTCATAAAGCTATTATATAACATGCAAAAGGAGTCCCTGATGGATAGGGACTCCTTTTTTGGTGTTAATCAGACGATCAATTTAAGAGGCATTGGATTCTTTGATGATGCGGTTGATTTCATTTTTATAAAGATCAGAGCGTCCGCCGAAAATGGCCTGGATGTTGTGATCTACTTTTACTACACCTGCAGCTCCGAGTTCTTTCAATCGATCTTCATTGATCTGACCTACTTCAGAAACTTCGACGCGTAATCTTGTAAAGCAAGCGTCGATGTGCTTTAAGTTTGATTCTCCACCAAGGGCTTCCATGATGGCAGCGGCTGTTTCTTTCGTTTGACTACCTTTGCCGCCTTTCTTTTGCTCGTTGAAGTCTTTACGTGTGTAGAGCTTGTTCTCCTGTCCTCCACGACCTGGTGTAGCAAGGTCCCACTTTTTGATGGCAAAGGAGAAAGAGAAATAATAGATGACGAAGAATACAGCACCTGCGACAAGGTTCATCCACCAGTTCCCTGTTCCAGGCAAAGCGTTTACGAGGATGAAGTCAATCAACCCGGAACCGCCTGCCCATCCCAGATGAACATCAAGCATGTACATGACCGCAAATGAAATACCGGCAAGAAATGCATGGAAAACGAACAACAGTGGAGCAACAAATAAGAATGTGAATTCAATTGGCTCTGTGATTCCTGTCAAGAAGGCTGTACCTGCAGCAGCAATGAGCATTCCTTTCACGACAGGCTGGTTATTCTTATCTGCGCGACGATACATCGCTAAAGCAGCCCCCACTAGCCCGAACATAATGACAGGGAATTTACCTGCCATGAATCGGCCTGCTGTAACCTCTACGCCTTCTGCAATCTGTGCAAGGAAAATGTACTGATCACCGGACACCGCACTTCCAGCTACTTCTGCCGTTCCGCCAAGTGATGTCCATAGGAACGGAGCATACCAAATGTGGTGTAAACCAGTTGGAATTAAAGCTCTTTCTAAGAATCCGTATAGTCCGATGTATAACGGGTTCGTTGCGCCGTTAGCAATGATGTTTGCCACAGCATTGATACCGCCTTGGATTGGTGGCCAAACGACCATCATAGCAAGGGCGAGGAAAATGGACGAGAAAACCATAGCAATCCCGACAGAACGATCACCAGCGAAAAAGCCAAGCACTTCTGGAGGATCGAACTCATGGAATTTGTTATAAATCCAAACGGCTAAGAGACCGACGACGATCCCCCCAAGAACACCTGTTTCCAGTGTTGGAATACCGAGTGCCATGCCGTATTCTCCGCCTTCATTGACCATTTCAGGAGTTATTTCTAATGCGAAGGAGATGGTCTTGTTCATAATGATATACCCAAGCAGGGCGGCTAAGGCTGCAATTCCTGACCCACCAGTTAAGCCAATCGCAACACCAATGGCGAAAATGACAGCCAGGTTGTTGAAAATACTGATTCCGATATCTAACATTCCGTTACCAATCAGTTGGATGATGCCATTTTGTAGAAAAGTGAGTGTATCAGCGAGTGGCCCTGTCAACGCAGCTCCAAGCCCGAGCAAAATACCGGCAGCAGGGAGCAAGGCGACGGGAACCATCAGTGATTTTCCGAATTTCTGTAAGCTTCCAAAGTATTTCTTCACTTCTGATCCTCCTTTGTGGGGAAACGCTTTCTTATTTGAGATAGAGGAGACCCCGGAATGGGCCGGGGTTCCATTGCATTACTTCGATGTCACAAGCTGTTTGTTGGCATGTAATTCAGGCCAGTACTGCTGGTTCGCCTCAATCATGTCATCTAAGATTTTGCGGGCGCGAGGTGCGTCTACGACCGTACGGTTCAACGTCAAGGCTTGGAGTGCTTTTTCGTAACTGTTTTCATAATACGCATCGACGACAAGTTTCTCATACGCAAGCTGCCCTTCAATCAATCCTTTATAGAATGTAGAGATGTTTCCGACAGCAAATGGCTTCGGTCCACGGTTTGTAATCATCGCTGGAACTTCAACCATCGCATCATCTGGAAGGTTGGCAATCGTACCATTGTTTTCAACCATGACGATGAATATGTCACCATTATTGTAAGCCATAGAAGCGGCAACGCGAATCATATAACGTCCATGGATGTCCACTTCAAGTTCAACATTTTCAGTTGTACCATCTGCAATAATTTGATCTGCAAGTGTGTGTACGCGTTTTTCACGACCATTGATGACTTGACGAGCACGTGTATTGGTCACATCTTCTTTTTCTACCATTTGGGAAGGGTAAAGATAGTATTGCAAGTAAGTGTTCGGCAAGTATTCAGGGAAGTCCGTCACCATTTGCTCCACCTGTTTGAACGTTTTGATCCAGGAAGGGTCGTTGGCGATCTCTGCATCTTCAGGAATAAAGCCGTCCTCTGTGATGGCACGTTTGATCGTGTCCGTGTGATCGTTTCCGTCTTTATCTAGAATTTTAGTAAACCAGCCGAAGTGGTTAAGTCCAAAGTATTCTGGTACAAGGTCAAAGACGTCTTTTCCAAGGATGCCTGCATAGCTGACCATGATCGCTGCCGGCATATCGCAGATGTTCAATAGTTTTTTATCTTCCGGGAACTCGCGGCGCAGGGCTTCTGCAACAATTGCTGCCGGGTTTGTGTAGTTTAGGATCCAGGCATCTGGAGAATAATGACGGATATCGTTGACAAGGTCAATCATATCTCCGATGGAACGCAGTCCGTAAGCCATCCCACCCGGTCCGCACGTTTCCTGACCGACGGCTCCATGGTTTAGAGGGATTTGCTCGTCCTGCTCGCGCATCGCGAGGCCACCTGTGCGAATCTGAACGAAAACAAAATCTGCATTTGTAAGAGCTTCTTCTTTATCCGTTGTGTAGTGGAAGCTTTCCAGTTCCGGATACTTTTCACGAAGGATGATTTCTGATGCTTTCGCAATTTTCTCTTGACGTTCTGCGTTCGTGTCATAGAAGGTAATCGTTTTCAAAGGAAACTGCTCTTTTTCTGCTACAAGACTCATGATCATACCGATCGTGTACGTGCTGCCGCCACCGACAACGACAAGGTTTTGTTTTTTCATATTTTAGACCTCCAGTAAAGGTATTGGATTTGTTTTATTTTTAACTTAATATGAATATAATACATATTATTGAAAGCGTCAACATTTGTATCGTATTTTTTTGAACATTTCGTTATAATGGTTATAAAGATAGGTTTTGACTTGGTTACATATGTGGGAATGGAACGCCGCATCCTCGCATTCCAAGTCTTTAGTAATAGGAGGAATAAGAATGGCTGCACCGTTATATCGTAGAATTGCTCAACAAATCAAAGAGGAAATCCAATCGGGAATATGGAAAGAAGGAGAAGCGATCCCTACAGAAATGCATCTGTCAGAGAGGTACGAGGCTTCTAGAGTGACGGTCAGACAGGCGATTAAAGGCCTGGTCGAAGAGGGGCTTCTTGAGAAGGTACAAGGGAGTGGTACCTATGTAAAAGAACAGAAGATTGAACACAACATCTTCGAGCTGTTGAGTTTTACGGAAGAAATGAGAAGTTTAAACAAAGAACCCGTAAACAAAATTTTACATTTCGAATTGAAAGAAGCAGACGATCAGGTGAAACGAATGCTTAAACTTTCCGATGGGGAGAAGGTCTTCTATGTACGCCGTCAAAGGCTTGTGGACGATGTCCCCTATGTAGTGGAGGATACGTATTTGCCTGTTTCCATGTTTCCTAATCTTTCCTATGGGATCATGACCGGTTCGAAATACGATTATATAGAAAAAGAAGTGGGGATGAAGATTAAAGATAGTTTCCAGGAAGTTATTCCAGTACTGCCATCACCAGATATTGCAGAAGCACTTACTGTGGAGACATCTATGCCGATCCTAAAAATCCAGTCATATAGTGTTTTTAGTGATGGAACGATCTTTGAATATAGTGAAAATCATTTCAAGAGTGATGAATACAAGTTCACACTCAGGGCTTCAAGACCATGAATATTTCATAGAAAGCACAGGAGATATAACCCCCTGTGCTTTTTTCGTTTCTTCCAATTTAAATCGTGTACAGACCTCTGATAAGGAGCTTTTCCTAATCATGAAGTCACTCTTCCGTAATGTCTAATCCCTGGAGGACCGGGGCCCGTTGTTACAAAGGCGGGGAGGTATTATGAAGCATCGAATCACGCATGACAACATGGATTCAACACTGAGAAAAAGAGAAGATAAATACCCCTTCTGTTTTTTTACATTTAGCTCCACCTTAGGGGGTTAGAGGTCTGCGGAAATAAACCATGTCCATTCCTCTTATCCCATTTTCATAAAAAGGTTCCGAGTATTGCAGAAAGAAATCATGGTGGATTTCATGGAACCGAAAACCAGCTTTCTGGTAAAAGGCTAAGTTTTCAATGCTGGAATTAGAAGTTCCGACGAGCATTTCTTTGTACCCGTTCTTATAAAAAAGTGAACAGGATGCGTCAATGACTTGTTTCCCATATCCTTTTCCTCGATAGGCTTCTTGTATGGCAATGTTCTTGATTTCAACCGTGTCCTCTCCAGAGAACACGAACAAACACACACCAATATGGACATCATCCAGGTGAATGGTATAAAACGAACCATCATCGATATAGCTCTCAATAATGGTTTCTGATTCATCAGCTAGCAGAAGGTCTGCCATGAAACGGCGACGGTCTTTCGTTTCCACCAAATGAATAGGATTCACAGGTTCCTCCTCCTTCATGTTCGGCTATTATCGTAAGGATGTGGATATGATAACATAAGGGTAGTACATCCTTTTCAGAAATCGGGAATTTTTCTGAAAAGACACCATCTTTGGAGTGGGAAAGCTCAGGGTGATTTTTGGGAATAGAAGATTCCCCAAACATTTTAGGAACGTAACATAAAGGAGTCGTCGATGATGGAACAAAGAGAAAAGATCTATGATTTGATTGGTGTAGGTGTAGGACCTTTTAATTTGAGTCTGGCTGCCCTGCTGGATGAAATAGAGGATGTTGAACCCCTTTTCTTTGAACAGAATAGTGCTTTTGACTGGCATCCAGGAATGTTGATTGAAGGGACAAAAATGCAAGTTCCTTTTATCGCTGATTTGGTGACGATGGCGGATCCGACGAACAAATATAGCTTTTTGAACTATATCAGTAAAAATGAGCGGATGTATCAGTTTTACTTTTTGCAGCGGCTCGACATCCCGAGAAGAGAATATAATGACTACTGCCAATGGGTAGCTCGACAGGTCGACAGCTGCCGATTTGGAAAAAGAGTCACGAATATAAAACATTACAATGATAACGAAGAGCTTTTCGAGGTAGAAGTGACGAATGTAGAAAATGGAGAAACAGAGGTTTACCATACGAAGAATTTAGTAATGGGAACCGGAAGTGTGCCGGTCATGCCACGCACATTCCAAGATGCCCCTTCAGAAGACGTTTTCCACACAGCCGATTTCCTGCCGAACCAGGACCGCTGCAGAAAAGCGGACTCGATTACGGTTGTCGGCTCCGGCCAAAGTGCTGCCGAAACTTTCCGCGAACTTCTGAAAGAACAACGCGATTGCGGCTATCGACTTGATTGGATTACACGCTCGGCGAGTTTTGAGTCGATGGAAGAATCGAAGCTAAGCCTCGAGCACTTTTCACCGGACTATGTGAATTATTTTTACCAGCTTCCACAAAAGCAAAAAGATGAAATCTTCGCCAATCAGGGCCTCTATTATAAAGGAATCAGTAACCATACAATCAATGATATTTACAACCTCCTTTACGAGTATTCAGTCGGGCGAGAAGACCTGAATGTCGGACTGCAGGTGCTTAGTGAAGTGAAGGATGTCCGTCCTAAAGCTGATGGTGGCTATGAACTCGAATGTTACCACTATCAGAAAAAGGAAACATTCACGCATCAAACGGATCTTGTGATTGCAGCAACGGGCTATAAGCCTTATGTTCCGGACTTTGTCCACCACTTGGAAGACTTCCTTGTATGGGATGAAGAAGGAAGATATAAGGTGACCGCAGATTATCGGCTTGTCACGTCAGAAGAGACAGCCAATGAAATTTATGTGCACAGTGGGATCTCCCATACCCACGGCGTAGGTTCCACCAACCTTGGGTTGTCGATCCACCGGAATAAAGTGATCATCAACCACCTCGTGGGACGCGAAGTTTTCCCAATGAACGAAAAAAACATTTTCCAGTCCTTCAACGTCTGAAAATCATTTCCCCCAGCCATTCACGGCTGGGGGTTTTTTATATGCTTTCGTGGTGTTTGTAAGGGGAGCAGGAGAGGGAGCGTGCTTTTTCCTCATGCGAAATCTTGATACTTCGTATGTAGGGGAAGGGAACTTTTATTGGAGTCAATAGCGCAGGGGGTACTGTTGATAATGTGTATAAAATTGTGCATATGTGAATAAAAGCAGATAGCGTGAAGGGGGATGGCCATTTATACACATGTGGATAAGTCGCCGTTCTTCCTTATCTTTTTACAATCTGATCTCAATAGGAATTATTGAGATCAGGCAGTGTACACATTAAGAATCTGTAAAACTAACAAATTGTGATGGTAATCTATTGACATCTGCTTCCTAAGGGTTAATAATATTGTAAATATACAGATGAAATAATAAATATACATAGAGGTGGATTCAAAGTGAAAGCAGGGATCGTAGGTGCGACCGGGTACGGCGGAATTGAATTGCTCCGCTTATTAACAAATCATCCACAAGTTAAAGCGATAACCTTATATTCATCTTCCCAGGCAGGGGAGCAATTTGAAGACATTTACCCTCAATTTCAAGGGGGAGAATCTTATGTGTTACATGATTTAATTCCGGAGCAGATGAGGAAAGATTTGGACGTCATTTTCCTTGCGACTCCATCCGGTGTTTCTAGTAAATTGACACCCCAACTGCAGGGTGGTCCTGCAAAGGTCATTGACCTTTCTGGCGATTTAAGAATGAAAGATTCTGGATCTTATGAACAATGGTACAAAAAAGAAGCAGCTCCTGATGTGACGCTTGAAGCTGCCGTCTACGGGCTACCAGAGTGGAATCAAGAACGAATAGAGAAGGCGGATGTTATTGCCAATCCAGGGTGCTATCCGACAGCGACACTACTTGGTTTGGGACCACTAGTCAAAGAAGGATTGGTGAAGTCTGACTCGGTCGTGATTGACGCGAAATCAGGGGTGTCAGGGGCTGGGAAAAATCCAAATCCAATCACCCATTTTGCTCACACCCAGGAGAATTTTCAAATCTATAAAGTGAATCAACACCAGCATATCCCGGAAATTGAACAACAATTATCCATTTGGGACGATCAAATGGAGCCAGTCACCTTTTCAACACACCTCGTTCCGATGACGAGAGGAATCATGGCGACCATTTATCTTCAGTTAAAAGAAGAGATGAGTGAAGAGGACTTACGTCAGAAGTTTAAGAGCTACTATGAGTCACAGCCTTTCGTCAGAGTGAGGGAATCGGGTGGGTTTCCGTGTACGAAAGATGTGTACGGATCTAATTTCTGTGACATCGGTCTTACGATCGATGCCCGAACGAATCGGGTCACCATCGTAAGTGTCATTGATAACTTAATGAAAGGGGCGGCCAGTCAGGCGGTCCAGAATATGAATCTTGTATTCCAATATGATGAGAGAACAGGGCTTGCGCCACTGCCGGTTTATCCTTAATGAAGAGAGGGAGAGATGGTTTGATACAAGCGAAGAACACCCAAACAATTGAAAAAATAGCGGATGGTTCCATTCTGACACCGAAAGGTTACAAGGCTGGTGGGATTCATAGCGGATTAAGATACCGAAAAAAGGACTTCGCTCTTCTTATGAGTGAGCGACCGGCTTCTGCAGCGGCTGTTTACACTCAAAGCCATTTCCAGGCCCCGCCTCTCAAAGTGACGCAGGAAAGCATTGCGGAACAAGGGAAAATACAAAGCGTTGTCATCAATAGTGCAGTCGCTAATGCATGCACAGGAGAAGAAGGTCTTGCCAATGCTTATGAGATGCGTCGTATGATTGCAAAAAGATTTGATATCCCGAATGAATACGTGGCTGTAGCGTCCACAGGGGTGATCGGACAGCAGCTTCCGATGGGGAAAATCGCCCACGGCTGTGAGAACGTAGAGATTTCAGGAACAGGGTACAAAGATTTTCAGCAAGCGATTCTTACGACAGACACTTGTCAAAAGCATGCATGTTATCAGGTGCAGGTGGGAGGAAAGACCGTTTCCATCGGTGGAGCAGCCAAAGGCTCCGGGATGATTCACCCGAACATGGCGACAATGCTTGGCTTTATCACGACAGATGCTACCATTGAATCCAGTGATTTAAAACGCGCGTTAAATTCTTCTATCGATAAATCCTTCAACCAGATAACGGTTGATGGAGAGACTTCAACGAATGATATGGTGCTGACGCTTGCCAATGGGGAAATAGATCATGAACCATTGACAGAAGAACACCCGGATTGGGAAGCTTTTCAAACCGCTCTTCAGCTCGTTTGTGAAGATCTTGCCAAACAAATCGCTAAAGATGGAGAAGGGGCCACAAAGCTGATTGAAGTAGTGGTTACCGGTGCTCGTACAAACGAAGAAGCGAGAGTTATAGGTAAGAAAGTGGTTGGTTCAAGCTTGGTGAAGACAGCTGTCTATGGGTTGGATGCCAACTGGGGAAGGATTGTCGGTGCGATTGGCCACAGTGAGGCTGAATTGGATCCGAATCAGTGTGATATTTACATTGAAGATCAATTGGTATTCAGTAACGGGACCCCGTGTCCATTTTCTGAAGAACAGGCTACTGAAGACTTGGATAATGAAGAAGTGAAAATTACCATCCGTCTTCGTGAAGGAGACGGAGAAGGCACGGCGTGGGGGTGTGACTTGACATATGACTACGTCAAAATCAATGCCAGTTACAGAACCTAAGCCTGTTATTGTCATAAAGCTCGGAGGAAGTATGCTCGATCAACTCACCGATGATTTTTATAACAGCTTTCAGGACCTGCAGAAACATTATCAAGTGATCATTGTTCATGGCGGAGGTCCTGCGATTACAAGATTGCTGGATCAACTGAATATCGAAGGTGAATTTTATGACGGGTTACGAAAAACGACTCCGGAGACGCTCGAGGTTGTAGAAATGGTTCTTGGGGGTTCTGTAAATGGGAAAATCACAGGCCATCTTATGAAAAAGGGAATGAAAGCCGTCGGAGTCAAAGGATCTGAAGCCTCATTGTTGCAAGCCGATTATTTGGATAAGGAAAATCTCGGACTTGTAGGAGAGGTTAGAGATGTGAACCCAGTGCTACTCCAAAAGCTTATTGATGAAGGCTATCTTCCAGTGGTTGCCCCTTTTGGGAGAACGGATGATCATCAGACGGTAAATATCAACGCCGATGTGGCTGCTGGAGCTATTGCTACAGCTGTCGGTGCTGAGAAACTCCTTTATGTGACGGATGTCCCAGGCATACTCGTCGAAGATGAAATACTTGCACTCACAACCCCCGAAGAAATTGAAGGAATGATTGATCAAGGAACCATCTATGGTGGAATGATTCCGAAAGTTCATTCTGCAACGGAAGCCTTATCCGACCATTTAGAAGAAGTTAAGATAGTAAGTGGAAAAAAACCTTTGATGGAAGGTGACATGTTGAATGGCACATCCATCCGAGCGAAAAGAAAGGAGACCGTTGAGTGAGTTTATTTCCTACGTATAATCGTTTTCCGTTAACCATTGTATCTGGTCAGGGAACAACGGTGACCGATGATGAAGGTAAAGACTATTTAGATTTTGTATCCGGAATAGCTGTCTGCAATCTCGGGCATCGACCTCCAGAAGTTCAGGAAGCGTTACAAGAACAGTTGAACCAGGTTTGGCATGTATCAAACCTGTACCAAATACCCGTCCAGCAGGAAGCGGCGGATTTATTGAGTGAAGCGTCTGGACTCGATTACGTCTTTTTCTGTAACAGTGGGGCAGAAGCGAATGAAGCGGCTATCAAACTTGCCCGTAAACATACAGGGCGAGAGAAGATTATTACATTCAAGCAATCGTTCCATGGGCGGACCTTTGCTACGATGAGTGCAACCGGGCAGGAAAAGATTCATGAAGGCTTCGGTACTCTGCTTCCGACTTTTGAATACTTCCCTTATAACGATGTACAAAAAATAGAGGAAGTGCATGACGGCCATGTGGCTGCAATCATGGTCGAGGTCATCCAGGGAGAAGGTGGAGTCGTACCGGGGACCAAAGAGTTTCTGAAAACGGTCGAAGATAAATGCCGGGAATTAGGCGCCCTTTTAATCATTGATGAAGTTCAAACCGGAATCGGTCGTACAGGAAAAGCCTTTGCCTATCAACACCATGGACTGGATCCTGACATCGTTACAGCTGCTAAGGGTCTTGGAAGTGGGTTCCCTGTCGGGGCAATGGTAGGGAAAGCTGAATTAAAAGATTCCTTCACGGCTGGATCCCACGGTTCTACGTTCGGTGGGAATCCGTTAGCTTCAACAGCGGTGAAAGCGACGCTGGAGAAAATCTTTGTTTCTGATTTCCTGGAAGCTGTTTCGGAGAAAGGCACAGTATTTAAAGAGAAGCTGGAAAGCTCATTGGAACGGTTTAATATTGTGAATGAAGTACGCGGAAAAGGCTTGATGTTGGGGATATCCATATCTGGTGAAGCGATTCAAATCGTTCACTCATTAAGGGAAAAAGGACTCCTGGCTGTGGTAGCCGGACCGAATGTATTGAGGCTGCTCCCTCCATTGACTGTGGAATATGAGGAAATGGACCAAGCTGTTGCTTTAATTACTGAATCGATCCAACAGCATGAAGAAAGTCTGCAAAAAGCATAACAATTGTATAGACGGTGATGTTCACAGTCGTGTTCAGCACCGTCTTTCCTGGAAATTCAATGTATAAAAATACGTAATATATAATAAATATTCATTTTGTGGGGTGATGGAATGAAAGGATACTTAAGTTTACAAGACGGCACAACGTTCGAAGGAGAAATTTCACCGAATTTTGACCGAAACGTTCAGGGTGAGATTGTCTTCTTCACCGGCATGACAGGTTATCAGGAAGTTCTCACTGACCCTTCTTATAAAGGACAGATTGTGGTGTTTACGTATCCATTGATAGGTAATTATGGAATCAACGATGAGGACGGAGAGAGCCAGGAGATTCAAGTCAGTGGTGTGGTCATGTACCACTGTGCAGATGTTCCTTCGCATTTTCAATCAAAAAAGTCTCTAGGCACATACTTGAACGAACAAAACATTCCATACATGACAGAAGTAGATACGAGGGAAGTGACCAAGGCGATCCGTGCAGAAGGAACGCAGCAAGCCGCCCTTTCTTTCGAGGCTGATTATCGCTTCCTGCCTAAAAAGACGGATCAAATTCAACAGGTAAGTGGTGAAAAAATTGAGAGTTATGGAGAAACGGGCATGCACGTGGCTTTGATCGATTTTGGTTGGAAGAAATCGATTTTAAATGCCCTCCTTGAACGAGGGATTCGGGTTTCGGTTCTTCCTTTCACCCAGGTCGAGATGCTGGAGACGCTTCAGGCGGACGCCATTGTGCTATCGAATGGCCCAGGGGACCCGAAGGATACCAGGGACGTTTTACCACTTCTGAAAAAGGCTTTGGAAAAGTTTCCGGCTTTCGGGATTTGTATGGGGCATCAGGTCATCGCTCTTGCTTTTGGAGGAGACACAACGAAGTTGACATTCGGCCATCGAGGAGCGAACCATCCAGTCAAAGACGTAGTGTCAGGTAAAGTGTTTCTATCCTCGCAGAATCACAATTATGTGGTCAAAGAAGACAGCTTGAATGGTACGCCGCTCGTACCGAGGTTTTACAACGTCAATGACGGTTCCATCGAAGGTTTAATGCATGAGTCGAAATTGATTATGTCCGCACAGTTCCATCCGGAGGCGCATCCCGGACCGAAAGACGCAGAATGGTTGTTTGATGATTTTATTACGATTGTTAAGAACAAAGGAGTGAAGACACATGTCTCATAAAGTGCTAGTCATTGGATCAGGGCCAATCATGATCGGCCAGGCCGCAGAATTTGATTACTCAGGTACGCAGGGGTGTCTCGCTCTAAAAGAGGAAGGGTGTGAAGTCGTCCTCGTCAACAACAATCCTGCAACCATCATGACAGATCATGACGTGGCTGATGTAGTTTATTGTGAACCATTGACTGTGGAAAGCCTAACGAAAATTATTGATTTAGAAAGACCGGATGCGCTTCTTGCTGGCCTCGGGGGACAGACCGCTCTCAATCTAGCTGTTGAATTGGAAAGAGAAGGCGTTCTCAAGAAATATGATCTCGAGTTGTTAGGGACCAGTGTCCATTCCATTAAAAAAGGGGAGGACAGAGAATTGTTCCGCGGGTTGATGCATGAATTGTCCCAACCCGTTCCCGAGAGTGAAGTGATTACGACGATTGAGCAGGCGGAGGCATTTGCTAAAAAAGTGGGTTACCCGATTATCAGTCGTCCTGCTTACACGCTTGGAGGACGTGGGGGTGGAATCGTTCACAGACCGGAAGAACTGGAAGAGTTGATTGCGACGGGGCTCAAAGCGAGTCCGATCCACCAGGTCATCGTCGAGAAGAGTATCGCAGGTTTCAAGGAAATTGAGTATGAAATCATGCGGGACCACAATGGGACGTGTATTTCCGTTTGTAATATGGAAAACTTCGACCCCGTGGGCGTTCATACGGGAGACTCCATTGTTGTCGCTCCCTCCCAGACACTGTCGGATAACGATTACCAAATGCTCCGAACAGCGGCGTTCAAGATTGTTTCTGAACTCGATGTGATCGGTGGTTGTAATGTTCAATTCGCGCTTGATACAGAAAGTCGTCAATACTATGTGATCGAGATTAATCCCCGAGTGAGTCGTTCATCAGCCCTGGCTTCGAAAGCCACGGGGTATCCGATTGCCAAAATGGCGACCAAGGTGGCTTTGGGCTATACACTTGACCAGCTCGAAAATCCACTTACCGGCTATACGTTCGCAAGCTTTGAGCCGGCGCTTGATTATGTTGTCGTTAAATTCCCGCGCTGGCCGTTCGATAAGTTTTCAGAAGCGGACCGTAAGCTTGGGACGAAGATGAGGGCGACAGGTGAAGTCATGGCCATCGACCGGACGTTGGAAGGGGCTTTTCAAAAAGCCGTCCAATCTCTGGATACGAACATTCCCGACATACAGAATCCATGGGATCACCTGGAGAAACCAACAGACTTGCGTTACTTCGCTATTCTCCACCTCCTAAGAAAAGGAGAAAGTTTGGAGACGATACACGAAAATACGAAGATTGATCGCTTCTTTCTACATGTACTGAAAAATCTTGTCGATTTAGAAAAGTGTCTGCAGCAGCAAACATTGGATGCAGCGCTTCTAAGAAAAGTGAAAGTCTGTGGTTTTTTGGATAAGGAGATTGCTCACCTTGCTAAGATATCTGAAAAAGAAGTGCAAAAGAGGAGAGAAGCTTTCGGGATTCTTCGTCAATTCAAGCTTGTCGATACATGTGCAGCAGAATTCGAAGCAGCTACAAACTATGTGTACAGCACATTTGCAGGTGTGAATGAAATTTCACCACTTCTCGGGAAGAAAAAAGCGTTGATTCTCGGATCCGGCCCGATCCGAATCGGTCAGGGAGTTGAATTTGATTATAGTGCTGTGAAAGCCATCCAAAGTCTGCAAAAACAAGGATGGACGACAATTATGGTGAACAACAATCCGGAAACCGTCAGTACGGATTATGAAACAGCGGATCGCCTATACTTTGAACCGATTCAAAAAGAAATCATAACGTCCATCGTTAATCACGAAGACATTGACCTTGTATTCACATCATTTGGCGGGCAGACAGCCATCAATTTAGCAGCCGATCTAGAGGCGGAAGGGGTTCCGCTTGCTGGAGTTGAGACAGACGTTTTAGATGCGCTCGAGGACAGAGATAAATTCTATGCGGCTTTAAATGATTTGAACATCCCATATGTTTCAGGAACCACTTGTCATACAAAAAATGAAGCTTTAAAAGCAGCAGAGCATTACTCATTTCCGATTCTTTGCCGTCCGTCCTATGTCATCGGCGGTCAGGGGATGGTCATTGTCAAAGATATGAATGAGTTGAGACAGTCACTCCAAGAAGCGGATGATCGCCACTACCCGATTGTTCTAGACACCTTTATGCAAGGAAAAGAAGTAGAGGTGGACCTCGTGGCGGACGGTGAAAATATCTATCTTCCTGAGGTCATTGAACATTTAGAACCGGGAGGCGTGCATTCCGGAGACAGTATGGCCCTTTTTCCATCCACGCTTGGTGATGAAGTCAAGAAGACCATTGAATCCTACAGCCATAAAATCGTACGCCATTTTAATTACAAAGGAATCATGAACATCCAGTTTTTACTGAGTGGAGAAAACGTGTATGTGTTGGAAGTGAACCCGAGAGCGAGTCGAACGGTACCGATTGTGAGCAAGGTGGCAGACGTTCCCCTTGTTGATTTAGCCGTCCGCGTACTGACATCCGGTGAAGTCGATGTGACCTCCATCCCAACACCTGTGTTTGAGCAAACCGCCGTGAAATATCCTGTATTCTCCTCCTATGCATTGACGGAAGTGGATCATAAGCTTGGTCCGAATATGAAATCAACGGGTGAGGGGATGTGCCTTGGAAAGACCACAGAAGAAGCCTTACGAAAAGTGTTCTCCCATTTACCGAATGCGCTAGAAGTAAGAGATTCCTGCTTTGTTGAAGGGGATTCCACTTTTTCACTCAAGGACTTTGACGAGTGGCTCAAGGTTGAGGAAGCATCCATTTATCTCAATGATGGATCAAGTTCACAGGATAGCGAACGCAGAATTCAGGCGGTGAAAAATGGAATGACAGTGTTTAGTGAAAAAGCGACGTTCAATGCTTATATCCAATCGTTGACTTGTAAAGATTTCGTCCCCGCCCCTCTGCCGGGTAATAAACGTGAAGGAGTGCGATCGTAATGAATTTAATGGAACAAATGTATTCAACAGATGGTTCAATGCACGGGAAAGACGTTCTGACTTGGCTTGATTATAATCAAGCTGAGGTATCCCAATTGTTAGCGCAGGCTCAACACTTAAAAGAAAACCCCTATTCCCAATCACTGAAAGGGAAAAACCTAGCGATGATTTTTGAAAAATCTTCAACGCGGACACGTGTTTCCTTTGAAGTTGGCATGGTTCAAATGGGCGGTCATGCCCTTTATTTAAACACGAGAGACATCCAGGTCGGCCGCGGTGAAACCATTGCGGATACGGCTCGTGTGCTCTCTGGATACGTTGATGCCATCATGTTCAGAACGAACTCGCACGGAAGATTAAAAGAGCTTGCTGAACACGCCTCTGTACCGGTTATTAATGGCTTATGCGATATCTATCACCCGTGTCAGGCTTTAGCTGATATCTTCACCATTTTAGAACTGAAAGGTCGCCTATGCGGAGTGAAGGTTGTTTACATCGGTGACGGTAACAATGTCGCTCATTCACTGATGATATTAGCGGCTATGATGGGGATGGAAATGGTCGTGTCTGCCCCTGACGGATACCAGCCTGACCCTTTGATTACTGAGAAATCTCAAGCGCTTGCCAAGCGATATGGCGGATCCGTTGTACTGGAACAGAATCCAGAAAAGGCCGTGAAGGATGCGGATGTTATTTACACAGATGTTTGGACAAGTATGGGGCAGGAAGAGGAGAGTGAAAAACGTCTGTTGGATTTCAAAGACTACCAAGTAAATGAAGCGTTAATAAACAAAGCTAAATCGAATGTCTCTTTTTTGCATTGTCTTCCTGCCCATCGAGGAGAAGAAGTAACAGCAAGCGTCATTGACGGGAGTCATTCGGCGGTCTTTCAGCAGGCTGAAAATCGGATGCATGTCCAAAAGGCCATATTACAAGCGGTCGTCGGATGGAAGTGAATTTATGAGCATAATTCAGACCGAACCAACAATAGGATATAGGAATAGGACCTCATAAAATAAAATCATGTAAAAAGAAGGTCGAAAGGCTACGAATTTCATCGAACGCACAAATTTTACAAGGAAATCTAGGATCGATGTGGAAGTAGTTAGGGAGAATATTCAAAACCAAAAGGAGTGGCCATGCAATGAGTAAGCAATTGACAACCGCTGTGGAACCCCAGGTTGTTCGTAGGTCCAATATCAAGGTCGTGGGTGTCTCTTGTCAAACCATGATGGATGAACGGGAATATAAAATTCCGCGATTGATGGAGCAGTTCCATACGACCAATTTGCCGAAAGTAAGAAACAGGGTCAACGCGCCACGTTCCATCGGAATGTTCGTCGATCCGCCAAATTGGAATGAGATGACCGATGCCTTTTATTGGATTGCTGCTGTAGAGGTCGATAGCTTCGAGAAAATTCCGCCAAACATGATTACAAAGACCATCCCTGCTCATACGTATGCCATGCTTGAATATGACCCTTCGGTTCATGACTTCAATCCTTACGCTTATTTGCATAAGTGGATCGAGGATGAAGGCTATCAACAGGTGGAAGGATTCGGATTCGAGGAATACAAACCTTATACAGGTGCTGAAACGAGTTATCGCTTATTTTTACCAATTAAATAGTACAAAGGGAAGCAAGGATGCACGTTGTAGTGTCTCCTTGCTTTTCCGTGTCTTTTTTTAATGTTCTTCTTTTAGTGCCAGGCACCGACGAATTGGCTGCGTGTACTGGACTTTCTGTTCATAACTTCACATTCATCAATCACTTTTGATCCCATTTACTTTCCAATCGATTCAGTTGATTAGAAATCAAGATTAAAAGAGCGATCACAGGTATGGCAAAAGCCCCTATTCCTACTAAAGGGAATAGACCCCAACCGAACATTGAACTGAGAAACACCGTAGACCAAAGGTAAATAGAATAGTCTTTCATTTTGGAACCCTCCGACCATACCGTATCATAGTGGACTGTCTGGAAGAAGGGTGCTTCAATTCAAAAAACATCCTCTGGCTGAACAGTCTTACTCAAGCTGGAAGCTGTGCTTATTTTTTTCGGATTGTGCAACGGACATATGAGAAGGGTTCTTTCATTTTTAATTATAAAAAGAAAGACAAACCAAAATAGAGGACAGAAGCGAATCCGGCCGCAATGAGAGCCGGTTTCAGCTTGAATTTTGCATACTTAATCGGATTCAAATTCAAAATTCCAGCTGTCGTATTCGTATCATCACTTAAAGGAGATGCGAAAGCCCCGAATGTTCCACTGGCAAAAACAGCTCCGATGACAATGGGCAGTGAACTTCCGGCTACAGTGGCGATCGATATACCAACAGGCATGAGAATTCCCCAGGTGCCCCAGGAAGACCCGATGAAATATGAAAGCCCGCAGCCGACTACAAATAGGATAACGGCTACAAATCCTGCGGGAATCCAATCGAAAGACTTAGAAATGGTATCTGCAAATTTTAATGCTTCGGATCCGCTGCTCAACCCCCACACCATGGCAAGAAGAACGATGACGCTCATCATTTCATTTCCTCCATCGACGAGGGTATTCATCATTTTCCTTAGCTCCT
The DNA here is from genome assembly GCF_007991335.1 of Halobacillus faecis. Lineage (GTDB taxonomy): Bacteria > Bacillota > Bacilli > Bacillales > Halobacillaceae > Halobacillus > Halobacillus faecis. Next base: position 302,310 of record NZ_BJYD01000012.1, read on the forward strand.
CGTTACGAAATTTTAAATAAACGACAAATCCAATTAAGGTAAGGACAACGGCTAGCACCATAGCATCAAGAACATTGGCATTGATCAGAGCATCAAACCCTGATTTTCCATCTCTGATTCCGACCATATACATAAGAAAGAACGTCAGGACGATGACGCTGATCAACGGAACAATTAAATGCCATGGTTGAGCAGGGAGGTTTTTCGTAACCGCTGGGTGGCAGTCTTCCCACTGATCATCATCTTCCTTTTTTTCCTGATCCATGTTTTCTGCATCGGTTGCAGGCTTCTTATTTTTATGGAAAAAACTCATGTAGAAACCGACAGCCAGCATGGAAAAGGCGAAGAAATTAAACGGAATGCTGCTGATATATAAGGAATAAGCGTCTCCTTCGGTGTTCGCTTGCTGCAAAGACAGTTCAATAACCGAAGTCATGTATCCTACAAATGCCGTGGCAATTGGAATTAAGACAACGAGAGGAGAGGCTGTCGTTTCAATGACAAATCCAAGCTCCTGTTTTGTCATTGGAATATTCCTTCTCAAGGCTTTCATCACAGGTCCGATGGTAACGATCCGAAAGCTTGGGGCACTGAAAGTCCCTAATGAAGACAACCAGGTGAGGATGAACGCTCCTTTTTTATGATCAATCCGTTCTGTTGCTTCTTTGACGAATCCTTTGATGCCTCCGGACATTTTCACAAGTCCAATGAGAGCGGAGAAGGCATATAGAAAAAGGATGATCTTCAAGTTGGCTTCATCTCTCAATCCTTCAATGATGAACCCTAAGGCTGTCATCATTCCGCCCAGCCAGTGCGGGTCGATAATGTAACCAGCCACGACAACAGCGAATAATAGACTAGGAATAACTTGTTTGGTCCATATAGCTGCAATAATGACCACGATGAAAGGAACGACGGAGATCCAACCCATATACATATACCTCGCTTTTCTTGAGTGCTTCCTTTAGCTTGTGTGTGTTTTGCCAGGATATTCTTGTCACGTAAAAAAGGAGTCGGAGCGTGGAAGGCGAATATAGGGGATAGAGCTTTTTACAGAGGAGGATGCTTATGGCTTTTATGAATCAGTCCATCACCATCAAAAAGCCGGTAGAAGAAGTTTTTGAGATGGCTACGGATTTCAGCAACAGCCCTGAAATTATGGATACAGTCATTGATGTACAACTCTTGAGTGAAGGTCCTGTCAAAGAAGGGTACAGGTTCCAGGAAACTCGTGAAATCAGAGGCAGAAAAGCACGATCAATCATTGAGGTCACCGACTTTGATCCCAATCGCAAATACTCTGTCCGCAGTCATCAGCATGGATTGGATTTACGGTATCATTATGAGTTCGTACAAACTTCAGAAGGAACAAGGGTAGACTTCCAAGGGGAGCTTTACACGGAAGGCTTACGAAACAAATTGATGAAACCGCTCATCAAGCAGATCATCAAAAAAGAAGACCAAGACCACCTTCAGCATTTGAAGAAGTTTATCGAATCTTCTTCTTAATGGTGGTATAATAAGAATAAGCTATGGATCATGTATGAAAGGCCTCTCCATTATCCAATATGGAAAGAGGTCTATTTTTTATATAAAAAACTCCCTCTTCAACTAAATGGCAGGATTGTGGAAGACTCGATCACAAGAAGTTTCGGGGTTCGTTGCTTTGTTGAGCGTTAGGGGTGGCTGGGAAGCAACTCACTTTCCTGTGGGGGAGAGCCGAGCTTCCTCGGGCTACCGCCTTGCGGGATCTCGCCTATCTCCTTTCTCCCACGGGAGTCTCGCAGCTTCCCAGCCACCCCATTCCAAGAAGGTGAGAAACGAACCCCTCTACTGTGGAAGGGTGCCTTTCACTATCCTGGTGTTATAAGCGTAAAGCGCTCTATAGCAAGATTTTTCACATTCAAAGTAGCGACCTTCGGAGTTCATTCTCCTCCAATTACCAAGTGGATAAAAGCCGATTATTCCGAAAATGGTTTCGAAATATTGATATGGCAAAGGGGCGGAGGGGAATGGCGAGACTCCTGCGGGAAAAAAGTGTATGGTGAGACCCCACAGGACGCAGTCCGAGGAGGCTCACCGCACTCCCGCGGAAAGCGAGCTATTCCCCGCAGCCCCCACCCACTCAACCAAAGTCTCGAAACTGAGTCTTCCACAATCGGGAGCTTTAATTGAAGGGCGGGGTGGGTAATAGAAGGGTATAGTAGGAATTCTAAAGATATATGGAAAGGAAAGATTATAGATGACAGAGATCAATCAATCGTGGTTTGAGGAATTATCCCCATCTACGAAAGAGGCATGGCAGGTTTCAGGATATGAGAGCTTGACGAAAGTTCAGGAAGAGACCATTCCTTTCATTTTACAAGGAACAGATGTAGTAGCTGAAGCTCCTACAGGCAGTGGAAAAACTCTGGCTTATTTACTCCCTCTCATTGAAAAAGTAGACCCCGAGCAGAAGCATACACAAGTGTTGGTTATGGCTTCTTCTCATGAATTAGTTATGCAGATTCATCAGGAAGTCCAGACTTGGACAAAGGGAAGCGGCATCACCAGCATGACGATGATTGGTGGAGCGAATATCAAGAGACAGATGGACAAGCTGAAGAAAAAGCCCCACATCGTGGTTGGCACACCAGGTCGTGTGTATGAATTGATACAAAAGAAAAAATTGAAGGCGCATGAAATCAAAGCCGTCATTATGGACGAAGCAGATCAACTACTTGTTCCAGAACACATCCATACCGTTGAAGATGTGTTGAAAAGTACGATGCGTGATACGCAGACGTTGTTGTTTTCCGCGACCTTGCCTGACGAGGTCATTGAAATAGCTCAAACTTTCATGGATGAAGAAGCAGAAGTGATCCGGGTCACAGAAGAACTGAAAAAACCGGATGTGACTCATACCTATATTGTTTGTGAAGACAGAGAAAAAATCGAGACATTAAGAAAACTGGCGCGTATGGAAGCATTTAAAGGTCTTGCTTTTATGCAGGATATTGCCAAGCTTAACGTCATGGCCGAGAAACTTACGTACAAACACCTGGATATTGGCTTGTTGCACAGTGATGCCAAAAAAGAACAACGGGCGAAGGCGATTAAGGAATTCCGAAAAGGGGAATATCCATTACTACTTGCAACAGATGTGGCTGCAAGAGGGCTGGATATTATAGAAATCAACCATATCATTAACCTTGATGTTCCTAAAGATATGACATCCTATATCCACCGTGCAGGTCGGACCGGGAGAATTGGTTCTCAAGAAGGAACGGTGGTTTCCCTGGTAAACCCTGTAGAAGAGAAACGTTTGAAGAAGTTTGCGCGTGATTTGGAGCTGTCCCTCCACAAAGCAGAGATTTATAAAGGGAAATTAAGGTTCTCCCAACGTTAAATATTGCCGTTTGCCTTCGTAGCGATGCCATGGAATACTGGAAGAGAGTACTTCTAGCGTGAAGTAAGGAGAGAATCCATATGATTAAAAAGTTTTTTCTCTTTCTTGTGGCCTTGTTTGTGATCATCGTCATTGCGACACCAGTATCTGCCCAGGACTTTTGGAAAGAAGGCCCACGGGCTTCCTATGAAAGGGTATCGCAACATGTGCAGGGCTTAGTAGAGAATACAGATATAAAAAACGAGTTTCAAAACTTTGCAGTAGATGTCCAGTCGTTCTTTCAATTCCTTGAAGATGTGGAATGGAAATACCCCGATGAACCTCCTGAAGAGCAAGCAGCTTCAGATTCCCCGACTGAACGGGTATCAGGGGATTCACTCTCTGGATATGAATTGAAAGAATTCGAACAAGAGGTTGTTGCCTTGGTCAATAAAGAGCGGGAAGAGCGGGGACTCAAGCCATTACAAACGCATAATCGTTTGAGCGCATTAGCCAATGTGAAGTCGCAGGATATGGCGGACAAACGTTATTTCAGCCATACCTCACCGACCTATGGCTCGCCATTTGATATGATGGACGAGTTCGATTTCCGTTACCAGGCAGCAGGGGAAAACATTGCCGCAGGTCAACGGACTCCTGAGGAAGTTGTAGAAGGTTGGATGAACAGTGACGGCCATAGGGCCAACATCTTACATGAAGACTTCACGCATATTGGTGTAGGATACATGGAAGGTGCAGGGCCTTATAAGAGATACTGGACACAATTATTTATGACCCCTCGTTAACGAATGAAAAAAAGCCGGATTCCTGTAATTACAGGAATCCGGCTTTTTCTATCCTTTTCCTGCATATCAGAGAAGGCTGTGCAACTCTTTGCTTCCTCAGGTAAAAGCACTAGGGTGCAGACTATTCACCAGGATGGCTGTTCGTTTCCCCTCGTCTCTTATATTGAACAAATGTAACGGAAACAGTCTAAACATTTCAAGTTTAAAGGAAAGCGTTGGGAGATTAGTTTTTGGAGACGGATTTGAAATATCCTTTTACGTTTACAGGATCAGTATTTTTCTCAGCATCGGCCCACTGCATGATTAAGGCAAACAGTTGGATAATCATGATCATCACACCTGTGTAAAAAAAGGCCTCAGATTCATACACTCCATTGAAGTAGGAAGAAGCTTCATGATAAAGCACAAATAATAGTGATGTCAGCATTATATACAGAAAGCGTCTCATGTAGTTAGGGGGGTTGATGAAAGAGCACTGCAGCAATAAATGTGCCCAGTAAAAGAAAGACCCGAACCATAAAAGAAAGAGGTGAACATACTGGCTAAACGGAAGGTGAAAAGCCAAATCGAAGCTTACGAGTGCCCCTGCTACGAAGAGGATTGAACTTAAAACCGGGCGCCGGCTTACTTTTATAACCCAGCGGAGACTGAAACGGAACCAAAGTTGTTTGTCATTCGCATAAAGGATTAAAGCAGGGGCTAATCCGAAGAAAATGATACTCCTGACATATTGAAACGGGGGTGGCGATAAAAGGTAATGGATCGCCGAAGCAGCGAGAATGAATAGGGAGTATAGAAGGAATGGAAGGACAAAATTTTTATAGACCTTCATTTGGCTCATCTCCTGAAAGCTTTCGGTTTATTTACCCTCCCCAAATTCAGGTAAACCTATGTAGAAAATGATCGCCATTATTGAAATAAAATAAAACACAGGATGTTGGGTTTGCTGGTCAGTGAGAGTAAGTAAGGCGGATGATTAAGAAAAATGTAAAAAGTCTGTTTATAAATGGAAGGGAATAATGAACTAGTGTTATAATTTTTTAAGTTAATACATTATTTTCTAGTTCTTTTCACCTTATTTTTAACAGGAAAGAAGTGCTTATATATGAATACCATCCATTCCTTAATCAACCAACCATCACTATTAAAAAACATATCTCATCATTTGAGTGATGCGCTAGCTATCATTCAAAATGTAAAAGGGAAGATGATTTTCACCTATATCAATGCCACGATGCAACGGGTGTATGGAGACCTGGAAGGATGTGCTTTAGATGACCTTTATTGTGAGGCGAAACGACACCATATTGAGGAGACGATGGAAAGATCGGAGAACCATCGCAATCATTTAGTGGAGAGCTCTGAGCGTTCCCCTAATCCGTTTCAGATTTCTTATTCTATTCAATCGGTAGAAGTGGGAGAAACTTATCTGCTATACATAAAAATGGAATCGGCCCAAATGATGGAGCTGATTGAAGAGAAAGAGCGTCAACGTATAGAAAGTGAAAGTCGTTATGAATCGGTCGTCGAAACTTCTCCGGACTCGATTTTTCTGCATGATGAAGAAGATCGCATCATTTATGTGAATCAGGCAGGAATGGATTTACTGGGAGCGGAGAAAGCTGTAGAGTTACTTGGTCAGGATATAAAAAAATTCCTCTATAATGAACCGTATGAAGATGTGCGCAAACGTCTGAATACGTTATTGTCGGGCGGATATGTAAAAGGTCCGATTGAACGTCAACTTCAAAAATTGGATGGATCGATCATGGATGTCGAGTTACATGGAGGTCTTGTTGAATACCACCAAATTAAGGCCGTCCAGACGATTTGCCGCAACATTTCGGAACGAAGAAAACAGCAGCATCAATTAAAAGAGATGGCTTACCATGACCAGTTAACAAATATTCCGAACAGGCGGTACTTTTTTGAAAAACTGGAGGATGAGTTGAAGAGGGTAAACCATCAAGACTCGATTTTGGCCTTATTATTCTTTGATCTGGATAATTTCAAACAAATCAACGATCGCTATGGACATCAAATCGGTGATGAATTACTTGTCATCTTTACAAAACGTCTCAGTCAGGGGTTAAGGAAAACGGATATGCTCTCTCGTCTGGGTGGCGATGAATTTGTTATTCTTTTATCAGACTTAGCGGACACCAATCACCCTCGTAAAGTGGCGGATCGAATGCTGGATCGTGTGCTCCAACCCATTCATCTGCAAGGGTGTGAGATTGAAATCAGTGTGTCGATTGGAGTTTCCATATATCCCGAACATGGGATGGATCAGGGAGAACTTCTTACCAAAGCAGATCGAGCACTATACAAGGCGAAAGAAAATGGGAGAAGTTGTGTGTCGGTTTATACTTATGGTTCATGAAAGGGGAATCCGCATTGGAAATCCAAGAGCTTCATCAGTTTGATGCTATTGCATTAAAAGCGAAACTAGAAAACAGAGAATTGGATATATCGGAAGTCATTCATCACTATAAAGCAGTCATGGAACGTAAGAATCCTGAATTAAATGCTGTTGTCCACTACATAAATGAACCTGTGAATGCAGACGGATATTTTCGGGGCCTTCCTTTTCTGATCAAAGATTTGAATGCTGTCGAAGGACATCCATTGTCCTACGGCTCTAAGATGATGGAAGGTTTTGAGGCGAGTGGGGATGATGAAATCGTCAAACGCTTCAGAAAAGGAGGGCTTACCTTTATTGGGAAAAGCAATACACCTGAATTCGGCTTTACGCCTGCTACGGAATCTGTCCATTTAGGGTTTACGAAGAACCCATGGAACAAGAAATATTCACCTGGAGGTTCAAGCGGAGGAGCAGCAGCTGCTGTTGCGTCCGGTATGGTTCCTTTTGCACATGCCAGCGACGGAGGAGGATCGATTCGAATCCCCGCTTCCAACTGTGGTTTGTTTGGGTTGAAACCGACGAGGGGTAGGACTCCTTTTTCCATGCATTTGAACAGTCTTGCTGTCAGCCATGGGGTAACGAAATCAGTAAGAGACAGTGCTGCACTCCTTGATCTACTAGAAGGACCGCAAAAAGGTGATCTATTTGCAACCCCGGCGAAAGAGGACCCTTATGCCGGAATTTCTCATGACGATCTGGGCTCATTGAAAATTGCTTATATGGCGGACTTCGGAGAACGGATGCCGATCCAAGAAGATGTGCAATTTGCCATTCGTAATACGGCGGAGCTTTGTGAATCGCTCGGCCATAAAGTAGAAGTTGCTTATCCAAATTTTGATCTCCATCGCTTCATGGATGCATTCGTTACTGTATGGGTCGTCGGTGGCGCATTGGCTGTCAAAGGGGCTGCAAAAATGAATGGGGTTAAGCCTAATGAGCAGAATTTGGAGAAAATGCTTTCGACATTGATTAAGAAAGCGGAAGGCTACACCGCAATGGAATACGAGCAAGCACGTATGTTCCTAGCTACGGAAAGTGTGAAATTTCACTCGTTCTTTGATCAGTATGATGTGCTCTTACATCCCGTCAATTCTAAGTCCGCTTTACCTTTAGGTTGTTATAACGGGGAAGAAAAAACAATTGATGAGATATTGAATGTGTCTGCCGCCTATGCCCATCTTTCACCTGTAGCAAACGTAACGGGACAACCGGCGATGAGTATTCCTCTCTATTGGAATGAAGAAAATGTTCCGATTGGTTCCCATTTCACCGGGAGATTCGGCGATGAACGAACCCTGTTGAAGTTGGCCTCCCAGCTTGAAGAAGCACGCCCGTGGTGGCACAAGTATAACGAAATCATCTAAAAGAACCAGAAGTCCCTGCCATGGGATTTCTGGTTCTTTACTTTTGTCCCTTATTAAACAATATGGCAGGTTTCTTGAAGACATAGTTTCGAGACTTTTTTTGAGTGGGTGGGGGCTGCGGGGAATAGCTCGCTTTCCGCGGGAGCGCGGTGAGCCTCCTCGGACTTCGTCCTGTGGGTCTCACCCTGCACTTTTTTCCCGCAGGAGTCTCGCCATTCCCCTCCGCCCCTGATTCCCATTTTGGCAAACGAAACCCGAAAGCATCTCGAAACTGAGTCTTCAAGTATAGGAAGCGTTAGTTAGAAGTGTTTGTGGAGCCAGTTGGTCGCTGCTTTTTCAACGTGGTCAAGGTAACCCTCAAAGCTGTGAGGGGCTCCTTCAATGATCGTCAACTGCGAGGAAGGTGGGAGCCATTTCATTCCCTTTTGGGTCAAAGGCAGTAAAATTTCTTCTTCTCCCTGGTCCCCATGCACAATCAGGACAGGGCATTGGATAGAGGACAGCAACACCTCCTGATTTACTTTTTCAAAGTCTACTAACATCTGCTTTGATATGACAATCTCTTCACGATAAAGGTCTTCCATAGGTTGTTTCAGATAACCGGTTTCCTTTAGTTCCTCTAGTTGAGAGGAAGTGAATTCTTCTGTCCAATCGTATGTAACAGGACCGGTCCCTGCTCCTGTAAGAATCATGGTTTTAATATAAGTGGGTTGATAGCTTTCCAGGCAGACGCGTGCTCCTAAGCTGTGGCCGTATAGAGCGATTTCAGTAAATCCCCTGGATACGGCATCATCAATGGCAGCTGTAAGATCACTGATTTCAGCTTCGAGGGTTAACGGGCGGTTTTCACTTTCTCCACATCCACCAAAATCAAACCGCATCACGTTGTATCCGAGGTGTTGGAAACGTTCTGCAAAGCGATCGAATCGACCTCGCGATGAGCGGTTGGAACGAAAGCCGTGGCACATGATGATCAACTTGTCATTTGTCCCCTTTTGAAAAACCCCTCTTAGTTTCAATCCTTGGTTATTTCGAAAAGTAATCTTCTCCATTTCCCTACCTCCAAAGCTTTCTTAACAGTTTATCATAAAATAGTAAATTTTAATTTTTAATTTAAAAGTAATTAAAATCACTTTTTAAAGTAAAAGTTATTGCTTTTAAGGGTAATTTATATTACTGTATAAAGTAACAAAGGAGGTAAATGATGGAATCTATTCACTTGAATGTTGCGCTTTTAAGAAGACGGGTGCCGAACTTAACGAAAGCGGCAAGGTCTGTGGGGTTAAGGCCTGCAACAGTTTCGAATCTTTGTACAGGTAAAATTGCGTTGGGTAGAACCGAAGTGCGGACGTTGGTCGCTTTGGCAAGCTTAGCGGAGTGTAGTGTGGATGAACTGATTATCAGAGGGGAGAAATTCGAAATGATTGAAACGGGAATCAAGACGGTCGATTTGTTCGCGCCATTGGCTAAAGGTGGAACGGCTGGTTTAGTAGCCAGGCCGGGTATGGGGCAGTTGGTAGTTTTAGCAGAAATCTTTCATCGCTTGAAAAAAGAAGGATACTTCATTGTCATGCTTCAGCCCAAAGGAGATCATCCGGAGGTTTCGGACATTACAGCTGATGTAGATTCCATCCACCTCTCTATAGACGAAGCGGAGAAGGCAGTTGTTCAAGCGTCTAAAACCCATGAAGTTATTTTCGTATCCGATCGTTCTCATGTGCAGAATGGAAGCATTTATCGTCTTCAGGAAAAATGGGCAGGGGAGGCGTCCGTTACTACATTTCTCGTGGATTTGAAAGGGGAAGCTGTAGATGAAGATTTGCCATATGGACCTCTTGAGACCTTATGGCAGTTTGATATGGACCTGTCTGCGCGTCATATGTATCCCGCAATCCATCCGATCTACTCCACGTCTTCCGTTTTAGAAGGTGCCAACTTGGATCAGGAGCATTTTTCAACCCAACAAAAAGCTCAAAAAATGTTGCGTCGGTACCGTGAATTGAAATCTATCGTTCGTGCGAGTGGGATGGACCCTTTGTCAGATGCAGATAAGCAGCTGTTTAAGCGTGGAGAAAGATTAGAGTCTTACCTAACCCAGCCATTTTTTGTAGCCGAGGCATTTACAGGTGTGAAAGGGGCTCATGTTCCAATTAAAAAGATGCTTGCAGACGTAAGGAAAATTACGGATGGGGTCTACGATCACAAAGGAGTCGACGAATTCTCTATGATCGGCAGTATGGATTAAATTGAAATATATGGAGGATGAAACAGAAGCATACGGTAGGATATAGGGAAGAAAAAAATTTTCATGAAAAAACGTTTACATGAAAAAAGACAGTTTCAGCTGTAAATTAGCGGGGAATCTCCTGAAAACGTTCGAAATATAAACAACTTTTCAGGAGGTACCCAAATGACAAAGGGAAGAAGTATACATGCATTAATTATTCTTATGTTCACCCAATTTATTTCGGGTGGTGTAACCAATACAAAAGGAATAGTACTCGATCAGGTAGAAAAGGACCTGGGACTCGATATGAGTCAATTCGGGCTGGTCGTTCTTATTTTCCAACTCGGATTCACGCTTGCTAGTGTTCTCATTGGCTACTATACCGATAAAAAAGGCTTGCGAACGATGACGATCATCGGGTCTATCATCATGGGGCTTGGTTTCCTCGGAACAGGTCTTGCACCTAATATTATGTTCTTCTTAGGTTTCTATATGATTGTAGGGTTCGGTTTAGGGGCACTCGGTGTCGCTTCCAATGCAATCGTTCCTGCGGCATACCCGAAAAAGCAAAATCAGATGTTCAACCTTGCCATGGGTGTTTACGGATTAGGAATGGTGCTATTTCCACAGTTTCTAAACTACATGTTCCAATTTGCATCGTGGCGTTATTTTTATATAGGAATTGCCGTCAGTTTAGTTGCTGTGATCATTTATATTACAAGCGTAGCTTTTCCATCAGGAAAAGCAGAAAAAATCGATTTGAAAGCATTCATCCCTATGTTGAAAGACGCTCAGTTTGTTTTTCTCATGATTTTTCTTGTCTTCCAAGTATCTGCGGAAGTGTCGTTCATGAATTTCTTCCCGACGTATTTGAAGTCACTTGACCTGGGCGGCATGTCAACGGCGAATAAAGAGGACATGGTAGCCACCATCTTGTCTGTCTTCTCCATCTTCTTCATGGCAGGTCGCCTTGGTGTCGCCTATTTGACCAATTGGATTAATGAGCGCATTATTTTAATTACGTTTTCTGCCGGCGCTTTGTTAATGGTAGGAGCCAGTTTCCTAGTCGCTGAGAATTTCCCTTACTTGTTCGCTGGGGCAGGATTGTTTTTCTCAACCTTGTTCCCGACCGCGACAGCGTTTGGTACTCAGTTATCTAAAACAGGTGGTTCAGCGCTTGGACTCATTTATATCGCTGCAGGAATCGGCGGTGGTATTGCGGGTTACATTGTCGGACTAGCTTCTGAAGCTTTCGGAATGGCCGGTGGTTTCAGTATCGTGATTGTCTTCCTTGCTCTTATGTTCATAACAACGTTCTTCCTCAATAGTAAGAAATCAAGTCAGACTCAAGCCTAGATGTAAGCACTCCGTCACTATTGGCGGAGTGTTTTTGTGAAGGGCGATCACCCACAACAATTGAAATGGTTTGCTCTCATCTAGTTATAAATTTCCTTCATCTCTTGTAAAATGGTAGATATGAGGGAGGATGACGATGAAGAAGCTATTTTTAATAGGTCTTGTACTTTTTATCATTACCGGCTGCAACGGAAAAAATGAGGAAGCTGAAGGCCAGGAAGATAAACAGTTGGAAGGTCACTGGGAGGGGGAAATTCAAATCCCCAATCAACCATTGAACATTTTGGTCGACTTTAAGTCAGGAGAAGATTGGCAAGGGACAATCACTATTCCTGCACAGAACGTTACAGATTTTTCATTAACTGAAATAGCTGCCAAGGAAGGAAATGTTTCTTTTAAAATGCCTCTACCAGGGCAGTCTGTTCAGTTTGATGGAGAACTAGATGGAGAGCGGTTGAGCGGAACTTTTACACAGAACGGACAAACGTTTCCATTCTCATTGACAAAAGGTGAAAGGGAAGGGAAAGAAGAAGGGGAGTTCTTGTCCATTGAAACCTCTACAGGACAATTATATGGCGAGTTATTGCTGCCTGATCATGAAGGTCCCTATCCTGTTGCTTTAATTATCCCGGGTTCAGGACCGACGGATCGGAATGGAAACTCTCAAGGTGCAGGAAACAATAATAGTCTCAAACTTTTGGCGGAATCCTTAGCGGACAAAGGGATTGCTTCCTTAAGATATGATAAAAGAGGCGCAGGCAAAAATATGAATGCCGTAACTGGCAACAGTGAAATGAGATTTGAAGTTTTCATTGATGATGCTAAACAATGGCTGGAAACGTTAGAAGATGATAAACGCATTACGAACATAGCTGTGATTGGTCACAGTCAAGGTTCCCTTGTCGGAATGATGGCGGCAGGTGCTGAAACGACAGAAGCATTTATTTCCTTGGCAGGGGCAGGTCAGACCATCGATCATGTATTAGAAAATCAACTCGGTGACAGTTTACCGGAAGACTTGTTCAAAGAAAGTCAAACAATACTTGGGGAAATGCGGGATGGAAAGACGGTTGATGATGTCAGCCAGTCTCTGCAAGGGGTTTTTGCTCCAGATGTCCAACCTTTTCTCCTTTCATGGATGGCATACGATCCTGCTGAGCAATTGGCTGAATTGGATGTTCCGACATTAATTGTGAATGGCACGAATGATATTCAAGTACCAGATTCGGAAGCGCAGCTCTTGAAAAAAGCAGAGCCAGAGGCGGAACTCATGCTTGTGGATGGGATGAATCATGTGCTGAAGGAAGCTCCTGAGAATAGAGATGAAAACTTAGCCACCTACACAAACCCTGACCTGCCTCTTGCGGATGGACTTGTAGAGGGCATGATTGAATTTCTGAACCAACACGGCTTTGACCAGTAAAGGACGTAAAGCTGAACCTTAGAGATAAAGGAGTTTGAATAAAGCAAGAAAAAAGAGGGACCGCCTATTTAGGCGGTCCCTCTCTTTTTGATCGTTCAGCGTCTAAGTTTTTGAAGGAGGCGGAGAATTTCGATGTATAACCAGACAAGGGTTACGATTAAGCCGAAAGCTCCGTACCATTCCATGTGCTTGGGCGCGCCACGGTTGACGCCTTTTTCAATGAAATCAAAATCAAGAACGAGATTCAAAGCAGCGATGGCCACAATAAAGAGGCTGATGCCAATTCCGATAGGACCGCTGGAATGGAGATAGGGGACGGTCATACCGAAAAAGTTCAGGATGAAATTGACTAGATAAACGAGAAAAATACCTAACGTGGCGGAAACGACCATCAGCCGGAAGTTTCTGGTGACCTTTATGACTCTTGTTGCATAAAGAATCAATAAAGCTCCCATCACGGCCAGTGTTAAGCTGACTGCTTGAATGACAATCCCCGAATAAGCTCCCTCGACAAAGGCGGAAATGCCGCCGATGAAAAAGCCTTCGAGCGCTGCGTATATTGGAGCAGTGACGGGCGCAGCTTTAGGGAAGAAGGCAGTAATTAAAGCGAAAATAAGCCCTCCAATGGCGCCGATGATCATCATAAGTGTCACATCGACTCCCAGTGAGTACTGGTACCATGTGTACGCCGCTGTACCTACCAAAAATATAAACAGGAGGGCTATTTTTGCAGTCGTACCGCCCAGGGTCATCGCCTTTCCTGATGACGCAGAACGCTGAAATGTATCATCTTTTAAAACGGGATTTCCCGATCTCATCTTACCACTCCTTCTCTATGCATCTTCTATGGGATATACCCTTCCTGGACACGAGAGACACTTAATGGGCATACCACTTGTAAAGCTTTTTCGGTCGTCCGATTTTCTGATGGCTGACCACTTGCTTGACTTTGCCTTCCTCTAGCAAGTGCATGAGGTACCGGTATACGGTGGGGTAGGCAAGGCCAATCTCCTTTGAAATGACGTCCACAGGGTAGGCATCACGATTTTCCTGTAAATAGTTTGATATGGAACTTAATGTTCCTTTGCTGATTCCTTTGGCGGTGAATACGTCATCATCATCTTCTTGCTTGTTTTTCATATTAGCAATTTGGGCATGTAGCTTGATTCTGGAAATGAGGTCAGGAGCTTTTACTGGCTTTAAGGCAAAGTCGGTGGCGCCTTCCTCCAGGAAGCGGTCAGCCACTTCTTGTCGTTCATCTACCGTCAGCACGAGAATAGGAACAAAGGTATTGTGTTTTCGAATTTCCCTGACAGTTTGAAGGCCATCCATTTCCGGCATATGGTAATCGACAAGGATGACGTCATACGTTCCTTTTAAAAACATACCGACACCTTCGCGTCCGTTCACTGCTGTGTCTGATTCCCACCCGGCATGTTTACAAAACTCTGTCAGCATGTAACGTAAGGATTCGTCATTATCCATGATCAGTATTTTCATCTCGTACTCTCTCCTTCGGTAAATGGATCCAGAATATCGTTCCTACCCCTTGTTCGCTTTCAATCGATAGCTCTGCTCCGTGTTCTTGGACGACATTTTTAACGAATGTCAGCCCTACACCAGGATGGGATTTCGTACTGTATCCTGCGTTCCAAATTTTATTGATATTGGATTGGCTGATGCCATGTCCATTGTCTTTTACACCAATCCGTATGCCTGCTTGCTCTACTTTAGTAGCGATGGTCACTTTGGCGTCTTTTTTTCCTTCGACGGCATCACTGGCATTATCAATTAAGTTGACAAGCGCTCGTGTCATCCGAATTTTATTAATATAGATTTCAATATTTTCATCGGCGGCTAAATCGAACGCATAGATGGTGGCTGAATCTGATAGTTTATTTGCGCGTACATATTCGATGAATGTCTTCAATGTGCACCAATTTTTCTTCTCGTGATACAAGATTTCAGAAACCATATCGCTGGTTGCTTGAATAGAAGAAGAAATTTTGTTGGTGTACTGAAGGATTTCTTCGTCCTTTGTTTTCATTTGAATGAGGCTGTTCAGTCCCTCCATCAGGGATAAGGGAGTTTTTAAGTCATGAACAAGATGGAGTGCTTCTCTACCAGAACGTGACTCTACCATGTCGAGCCGGGCGATATCCAAGTCCTGTCTCATTTTGGCTTTTTGTTCTGCAACAGTTAAGTACACGGCAAGAAAGGTTGCATTTACGATGAATACCGCAAAAAAGACGAGGCTGTAGAAACTTAACGTACTTCCGAATCCTAACTCCGCGGCCATTCTTTTCACTTCCATGGAAATTTCCCCACCGCCAAATCCGAAGGAGCTTAGGAAAAGTACCGTATCCAGCCATTGGAAACCCAAAAGCAATTGGGCGAGAATGAAAGCTTTGAATACAGGGCGTAATTGACCATTTCCTAAAAAATGAAGAACGGCGATTGATAATAAAAGAAAAATGGCCGGCCCGCCGAAGTGATAGTTGATTGAATTGTACCCGTTAATCATGGCGTAAACCAATGGGATGATTACTACAGGAACGGCAACCTTCAGCCATGGCCGGCTCAACTTCACTCCAAGCTCATCTCCAAGAAGAAGGGCCCCGATGTAATGGGGGAGGGCTCTTACCGTGTTTAACATGACGAGGCCGAAGGCAGCCATCATTAGTGTAGCCCCTGATGGAGCGGCCTGAAGTCTCTCGATGACAGCGGCTAGACCCGACCTCTCAACGCTCAGCCACAGCGGCATCGTCATCCCAATCAATATGAGAACGATTTTAATCCATATACTCTTCGACTTTAGCAATTCCGATATCATGGCAGTCACCCTAACGACGAGATCTTTCTATATATTCTAATATATGAGACTGATATTTTCGATTCTTTTTTCCTTTGAAGCACTACAAAGTGATGATTTTCCATTCTTATCATCTATGGAAACCTGGCACGCGGTAGTATAATAGACATATATTCAGGATGAAAGGTGTCCGCAACTATGATTATAATCATTGATAACTATGATTCATTCACATACAATTTAGCGCAATATTTTAAACAGATGGACTCAGAAGTGGTGGTGAAAAGGAACGACGAATGGCAGATTGAAGAGATTCGTTCGCTCGACCCCAGCCTTATTGTCCTATCTCCAGGACCAGGGAGACCGGAGGAGTCAGGGATCTGCAAGGATGTCCTGCGCCATTTTGGTGGACAAATTCCCTTATTAGGCATTTGTCTCGGGCACCAGCTGATGGTCGAACATTTTGGTGGAATCATCGTCAAAGGAAATCGACCCATGCACGGGAAAGTGACAACTATTACGAATGATGGCCGAATCATGTTTCGTAAGCTACCCGGATCATTCCGAGTCACCCGTTACCATTCTCTTCAGGCAGATTTCCCTTCATTACCTGAAGAGCTAGAAGTTACTGCTCTATCTGAAGATGGTGTCATTATGGGTGTACGCCACCGGGACAAGATGATGGAAGGGATCCAATTCCATCCCGAGTCGATATTGACGGAGTACGGGTATGACCTGCTTCGGAACTTTTATGAACGGGCTGTTCGCTATAAGGCAAGTAGAAGAGAGGGAGTGGGTGTATGACAACCTCACCTTTTTTGCAGTTTGAATTCTCAAATGCTCAGGGGAATCGTGAGCCAAAAGTGTTTAAAAACCCGGTAGAGGTCCTCACTACAGATGAATTGACCGAGGTGAAGTCAGTCTTCAAACGAGTAGAACATTGGCTCGACGACGGTTACTATGTAGCTGGTTATGTATCCTATGAAGCTGCCCCAGCTTTTGATCAGGCCCTTCGCGTTCATTCTAATCCGGAATGGCCGCTTGTGTGGTTCGGAGTGTTCGATAGATTCGAATCAGATTGGGTGAATGCAGATTCTGAGCCATTTCAAGTATCGGACTGGGAGTTGCGCGGGAATTATGCTTCCTATCAAAAAGGGATAGAAGAAGTGAAAGCGGGGATTGAACGGGGCGATACGTATCAGGTGAACTTTACAACCAGAATGGAAGCCTCTTTCTCTGGAGATGATTACTCTTTTTATAGAAAGCTTGTGAGAAATCAGAAGTCCTCCTATAGTGCCTACTTAAACATGGGAGAAAGGCGGATCCTATCTGCTTCTCCAGAGTTGTTTTTCCGGGTCGATGGAAACCAATTGAAAACAAAGCCAATGAAAGGTACAGCAGCAAGAGGACGTCATGACGAAGAAGATGAATCCATGTGCCGGCATCTTCATACATCAGAAAAGGAACGCTCCGAGAACCTAATGATTGTTGATTTGTTGAGAAATGATCTAGGCAGAATCGCTGTGCCTGGGAGTGTCCATGTCCCCAAGCTGTTCGAAGTGGAAACTTATCCAACAGTCCACCAGATGACTTCGACGGTGGTAGGCCGTTTACCGGAGAATTACACGATGTACGAGTTATTTCAAGCATTGTTTCCGTGTGGCTCGATTACAGGGGCTCCAAAAGTGAGGACCATGGAATACATTCATAGATTAGAAGACTCGCCACGCGAGGTGTATTGCGGCGCCATCGGTTATATGACGCCGGATAAAGAAGCCATTTTCAACGTCCCTATTCGTACAGTCATGATTGATCAAAAGCAAGAAAAAGCTGTTTATGGTACAGGTGGAGGCATTACGTGGGACTCAACATCAGAAGGAGAGTTTGAGGAATTGAAGACAAAGGCGCGCCTTCTCACCGAAGATCGGCCAAGATTTCAACTTTTGGAGACAATGAAGCTTGAAAATGGCACGATTGATTTACTCGACGATCACCTGGACCGAATCATGGCATCGGCTTCGTACTTCGCTTATCCCATTAAAAGAAATGATTTAGAAAATAAATGCTCTCAAGTAACGGCCGCTTATCCAAGTGGAATCTATAAAACACGCATGCTTGTTGATGAAGAAGGGAAAGCTGAACTAGAAGTCCATGGTTTAACGCCATCCGCTTCTTGTGTTACAGGTACATTATCTGAAAATCCAGTAAACGAAGAGGATCGTTTTCTGTTTCATAAAACCACTCATCGGGAAGTCTATCAACGGCATCAATCCGACGAAGCAGAAGCGACGTTGCTATGGAATCGAAGAGGTGAGTTGACGGAATTCACAATAGCTAATCTCGTCGTACACCTCAACGGTCAATACTATACGCCTCCTGTTGATTGTGGATTATTGTCGGGAACGTACAGGAAAGATTTATTAAGGTGTGGAAAACTGAAAGAAAAGGTTCTTTATAAAGAGGATATCCACAAGTTCGATGAAATATGGATGATTAACGCAGTTAGAGGCTGGGTGAAGGTTGAACTCCAGGAGAACGCTCAATAAATCAAAGGAGTGTTTGGTCTTATGAAAAAACATATTGTTTTTTATGACGCACAATGTCCGTTTTGTTTTTATGTGAAGAAAACGTTCCTGACGTTCGATTGGCTTCATCAAATTAAATGGGTAGCTGTCCAGGAGACAGAAGGGACGGGGAAGTACCCTTACTTGAAAGGCCGGAATACGCTGGATGAGATTCATATGCTTACAAAAGAAGGAGAAGTGAAACAAGGTTTTGAAACCATTCGGAAACTACTGCTTTCTTTGCCTTTATTCGCTGTGATCGGCATTCTTCTCTCGTTCCCGGGAGTCGACCGGATTGGTTCTCCGTTGTATCGCTGGTTTTCTGATCACAGACACCAATGGTTCGGCCGCTATGACCTTCCCAGATACGCATAAAAACCCTCATTAACGAGGGTTTTTATTATGGTAAATGGCAGGATTGTGGAAGACTCAGTTTCAAGACTTTTATTGAGTGGATAGGGGCTACGGGGAATAGCTCGCTTTCCGCGGGAGCGCGATGAGCCTCCTCAGGCTGACGCCTTGCGGGGTCTCACCTAGCACTCTTTTCCCGCAGGAGTCTCGCCATTCCCCTTCGCCTCTTTGCCAAGGCAGATTCTCGAAACCACTTCTGGAAAATCAGCTTGGATGGTGGTGTGAAGTGGAACCCACATACAAGGTAAAACATCTTCTAAAATCAATGATTTCTAGTTAAAAAGATCTGTATATCGAGCTTTCACAATCAGAATGTTTGCTTGAAAAGTATATACTCCTGTAGCTCCCTAAAGTATGAAAAACTGAGTCTGCAACAATCGGGAGCTATTGTGGGGAAGGGTTATTTGTGTTTTTTTCTTAGCATGCTGTATGAACCGAGAGCGATGACGATGATGGCGAAGGTTAGGGATGTCCACTGGCCGTTTGAGATGCCTTGATAAAGACCGTGAGAAAGAAACAATAAACATAAAATCAGAAACAATACCAATGATACTTTATTCATAATGTCCTCCTATGCGTAAACTTCCTTTATCATACCGGACGACGTTCGTTTTATCTAGTGTTCTGTGTTACATTATTATTGGATAATAATTTGAGCTGAGGGGTATCCAAGATGAGAGAAGAAATTACATATATCGGTGAAAAAATCGAGAAACACTCGGACCAATTAGCTGAACGAGTGCGAGAGTTGAAAGCAGAGGAGTTTGGTGCAGCTACCATTCGAACAGCGAATTGGGAAGAACTATTCTCCTATATCGGTAACGTAATTATCGGTGATGGCGCTTTTTCCATGCAGCACATTGAAATGTGGGCAGATCGTGAAGGAGAGCAAAAGGTAGAGGCGGAAGTTGAGTTGGATCAATCCATTCGAACGATGAACTTTGTGCGTCGAGCGATTTGGGGGATATTTTCCGAAGAGTTATCCAACGATGAGTTTTCTTCTTCTACGGTGGTCCACGTCTGCAAAACCGTTAATGAAGTATTAGATGAAATTACGAAACATTTTAGTCAAACGTACTCCCGGAATATTCGTATGGAGTGGGAAAGAAAAGAAATGCGGATGGCTGAACTGTCTGTGCCTGTTGTCCCGATCACAAAGGGGGTAGCTGTGCTTCCATTAATCGGAGAAGTGGATACCAACCGTGCACAGTTAATCATGGAAACCTCCTTAAATAAGAGTTCGGAATTTGAATTGGATTACCTTTTTATTGATGTATCCGGTGTTCCGGTGATTGACACGGTAATAGCTAACTACATTTACCAGGTCGTTCATGCTCTTGAACTTGTTGGTGTTCATGCGACTTTAACCGGATTAAGACCGGAAACAGCAAAATCCCTTGTAGATATGGGTGTAGATTTCGCTCAAGTCCATACGAAGGCAGGTTTGCATCAAGCTCTAGAAGAGATCGGCATTTACATTCATCATGGTGATTCATAATGTGATAAAGAAAAGGACTGAGAAATAACATTTCTCAGTCCTTTTTACGTCTATTTTTTAAAGACCATTACTTTTGAGAGGGTTCTGCAACTTTGACAAGTTGTTTACCAAGGTTCGCACCTTCAAATAATCCAAAGAATGCATCCGGGATATTCTCAAACCCTTCTGTAATCGTTTCTTCATATTTTAAACGACCTTCCTGAAGCCATTGAGCCAAGTGAGAGAATCCTTCTTTGAATCGATCTTGATAATCACCGACTGTGAACCCTTTAATGAGCGCACTGGATTTAATCAAGTGCATCTGCATCCGTGGTCCTTGGTCGTTCGGAACATTGTAGGATGCGATGGCGCCACACTGGGCGATGCGTGCGAATTTGTTCAATAATGGATAGACAGCATCTGAAATATCGCCACCGACATTATCAAAATAAATATCTACGCCGTTTGGACAAGCTTCTTCGAGACGTTCAGGTACACTTTCTGATTTGTAGTTGATGACTTCATCAACGCCAAGTTCATTTTTTAAGTACGCTAATTTTTCATCTGAACCGGCAATACCGACCACATGGCAGCCTGATATTTTACCGATTTGGACAACAGCAGAGCCAACTGCTCCGGCAGCGCCTGAAACCACTAAGGTTTCGCCTTCTTTTGGCTGCCCGATATCCGTCAGTCCGAAATATGCAGTTAATCCAGGCATGCCAAGAATTCCGAGAGATGTAGTGACGGGTCCAAGGCTTGGATCTACTTTTCTGAGTGTGTCTGCTGGAGCTGCTGCATACTCTTTCCACGGAAGCATCCCTGTGACAATATCACCTTCTTGTAGAGCCTCCGCTTTCGATTCCACAACTTCCCCGACGACCCCACCTTCCATCGGTTCGTTCAGTTGGAAGGGAGCAATATACGATTTAGCGGCGCTCATACGGCCTCTCATGTAAGGATCCACGGAGACATAAAGCAGTTTGACCAGTACTTCCCCTTGAGATGGAACAGGACGCTCAGCTTCTGCCATTTTAATATGTTCATGTGTAGGAGCGGCTTCTGGACGTTTGACTAATTGAATTTCTTTGTTCATTTTTATCACTCTCCTTGCTTGTATCATAACGGGTCTCATCCTTTATTGGGAAATGATATGTTTGAAGATGTAAGGTACGATAGACAAAAGGGAGGTGGAAGTATGAATCACAAACTTTATGAAAAGGTGAAGTTCGTGGAAGGAGAAAACTTCGTGACCATTGAAAACACACAGGATCTCACAGATGAAGAACTGCAATCCTTGGCTCTTACGTTTGTCGAAGATTCAACATATGATGAAGTGAAAAACCGGACAATCCTTGTCCCCTCCACCTTTAAAGAAAAGACAAAGGGATACATAAAAGGTCTTGGATACAAGCAGCATGATGAGGTTTATTTTGTCCGGTGTCACTTGGATGAGGTAGGTGAGGGGATTGGAAAAGCGCAACGTTTTAAATTCATTTCGCTAAGAAAGGAAGAGGAGGTCGTTTTTAAAGAGACGTGGCGCAGATCGATGGAAGGGTCCTTAAACGCTCCCCAGTCCTTGAACATGGAGGAGCAAATGAAAAGCGTGAAAAAAGAACTGGGGCCGGGTTATGTAGATACCTGTTTGACCGCTTATGAAAATGGCACCCCTATAGGAGTGGTCATGCCGCACATTGAACCGGGTACAAAGGAAGAAGGGAGGATTTTCTACTTTGGGCTGGTTCCGGAAGAACGAGGGAAGAACAAAGCAGCTGCTTTGTATAAAGAGGGATTGAGCCTACTTAAACATCATTTCAAAGCTTCCTATAGTATTGGTGCGACAAGTGTTCAAAATAGCCCGATGTTGAAAGTTTTTGAGAAATGCGGGTGTACGGTAACAGAAAGGGTTGGCGTGTACAAACACTCCAAGTGATGGAAGAGTAGAGAAGGATTTATGTAGGAAATAAGAAAACGCCCAGGAATCCCCTGGACGTTTTTCTTTACGACTCTATACTTTCCTTCAATTCTTTGTACTCCTCATCCGTAAAGGCGCGCGAGCGAGTAAGGAACCTCTTTCCTTCGACTCCTTCTAGGGAAAACATCCCACCGCGTCCCTCAACGACATCAATGATCAGTTGGGTGTGCTTCCAGTAATCATACTGCTTTTTATTGATATAAAAAGGAGTGTCTCCGATCCTTCCAAGTAACACATCTTGACTGCCAATCATGAGGTCACCTTCTTCATAACACATCGGAGAGCTGCCGTCACAGCATCCACCCGATTGGTGGAAAAGAAGAGGGCCGTGTTTCTCTTTCAGCCTTTCAATTAAATCAAGAGCAGCGTCCGTTGCTTTTACACGTTCAACCATCTTTTCAGCTCCTTTCGTTATGCCGAAAATCAAGGAGTTTTTACGCGCTTATTTTAAAAGAATCCAAGCTTCTGCGGGCTGTAGCTGACGAGCATGTTTTTCGTTTGTTGATAATGGCTGAGCATCATCTTGTGGTTCTCACGGCCGACCCCGGACATTTTGTATCCGCCGAAAGCTGCATGGGCAGGGTAGGCGTGATAACAGTTGGTCCAAACGCGGCCGGCTTCAATGCCACGGCCGAAACGGTAAGCTGTATTCATATCACGTGTCCACACACCAGCACCCAAACCATAAAGGGTGTCATTGGCGATCTTCATTGCTTCTTCTTTATCTTTGAACGTCGTCACAGACAGGACTGGACCGAAGATTTCTTCCTGGAAGATCCTCATACTGTTATCGCCTTTGAATACTGTCGGCTCCACGTAGTATCCGTCTTTGAAATCACCTTCCATTTGATTCCGTGCTCCTCCAGTGAGGCACTCGGCTCCTTCTTCTTTACCGACTTCAAGATAAGATAAGATTTTCTCCAGTTGTTCTGATGAAGCTTGAGCACCCATCATCACTTCAGGATCAAGTGGATTTCCTGTCTTAATCTCTTTCACGCGTTTGATGGCACGTTCCATAAACTCATCGTAAATCGACTCCTGAATGAGGGCGCGGGAAGGACATGTACATACTTCACCCTGGTTTAGAGCGAACATGACCATTCCTTCAATTGTTTTATCTAAGAAATCGTCATCTTCACGCATGACATCCTCAAAAATGATGTTCGGTGATTTTCCACCAAGCTCTAAAGTAACAGGAATGATGTTTTGAGAGGCATATTGCATGATCATTCGCCCGGTTGTCGTTTCTCCAGTAAAAGCGATTTTACTAATGCGAGGGCTTTGGGCTAACGGCTTACCAGCTTCTAAACCGAAACCGTTGACGACATTCAATACCCCTGCAGGCAGCAAGTCTTCAATTAATTCCAGTAGATACATAATTGATGCCGGTGTCTGTTCGGCAGGCTTCAGGACAATCGCATTTCCGGCAGCGAGAGCGGGAGCTATTTTCCACGTCGCCATCAACAGTGGGAAGTTCCATGGAATGATTTGACCAACGACTCCTAGTGGCTCGTTGAAATGATAAGCAATCGTATCGTTATCAATTTCGCCGATGGAACCTTCTTGGGAGCGAATGACCGAAGCGAAATAACGGAAGTGATCAACGGCAAGCGGAAGGTCAGCATTCAGAGTTTCACGGACAGCTTTTCCGTTCTCCCACGTCTCCGCAATGGCCAAATTCTCAAGGTTTTCCTCCATGCGGTCTGCAATGCGGTTTAGGACCAAAGAACGCTCCGCCACGGACGTTTTCCCCCAGGCATCCTTTGCTTTGTGTGCAGCATCAAGTGCAAGCTCAATATCTTCCTCCGTCGAACGTGCGACCTGACAGAACGTTTGTCCCGTTACAGGTGTAACATTATCAAAATATTGTCCTTTGACAGGCGCTGTCCACTCTCCGCCAATGAAGTTGTCATAGCGTTTCTTGAACTGAACATTAGATCCTTCTGTATTAGGAAAAGCATATACCATAAAAACATCCTCCTAGTGGTTTACTTTGCAACCGCTTACAAAAATATTTATGTAAGTAGGCGCGCTTACTTTTTAAACTATCACTTGTACAGAATATTGTCAATTTACAGACAAATATGTGAAAATTTCTAGTACGAACAAAGGGGAAAGATTGTTATAATAGAATTATTCATAGGTAAAAGGAGTTATTTAATAATGACAACGACCAATCGAGTGATGCTTATTGATGGCATGGCGCTGCTTTTCCGTGCGTTCTATGCCACAGCTATGAGCAATTATTATATGATCAACAGTAAAGGTATTCCGACCAATGGAGTCTATGGCATGATGAAACACATGTTTACGGCAATAGAAACCTATCAGCCCACGCACGTCATTTGCTGTTGGGATATGGGGAGTAAGACGTTCCGTAATGATCTCTTTCCCGATTACAAAGCGAATCGGGGAGCTCCTCCTGAAGAATTGATTCCACAATTTGATCTAGCTAAAGAAGTCGTAGAGGCTCTCGATATTCCCAACGTTGGCCAAGTTGGGTATGAAGCGGATGATTGCATGGGAACGCTGAGTCGGGCGTACAGTGAACATTCCCAAGTCTTCCTATTAACAGGGGACCAGGACCTTCTTCAACTGTTGCAGCCAAACGTGCATGTCGTCTTATTAAAGAAAGGGTATGGCAATTATGCGGAATATCAAGAGGACACCTTTACAGAAGAAAAAGGAATTACGCCTCAGCAAATGATTGACTTGAAAGCTCTCATGGGAGACTCTAGCGATAACTATCCTGGTGTGAAAGGAATTGGAGAGAAAACAGCTCTTAAGCTCCTTCTTAAATATGGATCCATCGAAGGTATCCTGGAGAATATTGAAGAATTGACAAAGGGGCAGCGTACGAAGATTGAAGACAGCCTGGAAATGCTGCACTTGTCCAGAAAACTAGCGGCCATTCATTGTGAAGCAGATGTGGATTGTTCATTAGAAGAAGCCCTCTTCTATATCGATGACGAAAAGATGAGCGCCAAGTTTGATGAGCTTGAATTTAAAAACTGGGAAAAAAATATCGTACGGATGTAAAGAGGTCGGAGGCGCGTGCCCTCCGACCTTTTTATAATAAATCCTTTTTTTGTGTTTTTCGGTAGTTGTTAACCTCTTTAAAATACATGGCTGCTTTTTTGTACATTCGCTTCTCATAATAAAGGTTACCTAACATTTCACAATAATTTTTGTAACTTCCATATTCATTATTCTCTCTAAAATACGGAATGATCTCATTTTCCAGCTTGTCCATAAAAAAGTCTTCCATTGTTTTTTCTAAGGCTGTGTTCCTAAGTACAAAGAATTTATACTTAAAGAAGTTAATGTCATATTCCTCTGCGCTTTTTTCGCCTTTCTCAATAAGCTCCCATGCTTTCTCTATATTTCCTGCATAGAAGTGGGTGGAGGCAAGAGAATAAATCGTATTCACGTAAAAATAATCATCTTTCATCTCAAGCGTCATATTATATGCCTTTTCTAAATAATCAATAGCGTCTTCATATTTTTCCTGATTTGCATATATATACCCAAGATTATGATAAACTCTTCTTTCATCAATGGACTTCAAATGATACTTGGAAATCCTTTTTAACTTTAAGAAGTATTCTTCTGCGATAGGGTATATTTCCAAAGCTCTATAATTAAGGGCAATGATCATGTAGGTATCAACAATTCGTTCATAATCAAAATCTTTAATATATCCTTCCAAGGCTGTATGAGCATAAAAATTTGACTCCACTGATGCTCTTGTTTGGGAATAAGTCAGAGCTAAATGAAAATAGGTTTCACTATCCGTAAATGGAAGCTTATTTAAAAGCTCTTCTGTTTTGTGGAAATGATGAAGGGCATTTTTTAGTTGGTGGTTTTTCAAAAGATAATGGATTCCGACCGTTTTATGATAGAAGAATTTATATTCATCATTTGTATATGGATATAAATCATCAATCTCTTTTAAATCTTCATCGGAGAGCGGTCCTTCATTCAACTTCATAGTGTGCCGAGCTTTAACGATCGTATATAAATGATTGAGTTCTGTATTTTGGTTTGATTCTAATGCATCTGTACATTTTCGGAAATACTCTTCCATTAATTGGAGGTCTCGACGTTGAATAATTTCATGCCATTCCAGCAGCTGCTGATGAATGGATTCGTCGAATTCTTGGTTAATATCAGTCAACTTGATATTCAACCGCTCTCCTAACAGACGGTAAATTTCATCACTGGCGTTAATGGTATCATGTTCGATTTTACTCAGATAGGAGACAGAGCAAATACCTGATGCAAGTTCTTCTAAGGTCAAATTCTTAAATTTGCGATGTTGTTTAATTAACGAGCCTTTCATATTCACTACTCCTTTAAAGCGCCAATTACTTACATTATAGCAAAATATCGTTGCATTCAATGGTTATCTTTTACTTTTAAGGGTTTTATAGGTATATGGAGGAGATATGTAAAAAGCTCAACCACATGGAGTGGTTGAGCTTTTTGATCAAGATAGTGTCTTCAGGGCTTCTTCGATTTGAGTATCTCCTGAAATCATTTCAAATGTTTTATGATAAGCATTTGGTTCTTGTAGGGAAGCGATCATTGTTTTGGCTACGTCTGCGCGAGGAATCGTGCCTCTTTCAACCGTTTCGCCTACCTGAATTTTGCTTGTCCCTTCATCGTTCGTCAAGCCGCCAGGACGTACGATGGTGTAGTCAAGCTCAGTCGATTTCAGGAAGTCATCTGCTTCCCCTTTCATTTCAAGGTAATGCTTCAATTCTTCAGGGCCTCGTTCTGGATCGCCCGCACCCATACCGCTCAACATAATGAATTTCTTTATGCCAAGATTTTCTGTGGCTTTCGCAAGGTTGATGGCTCCATCACGATCAACGGCTTCGGTTTGGTCCGCACCTGTACTTGAGCCTGATCCAGCGGCGAACATGACAGCGTCCATCCCTTTAACCGCATAACCGACATCCTTCGTCAGATCTGCGAGTACTGGGGTGCCGCCCAATTTTTCAACCGTCGCTTTTTGTTCTTCTTTACGGATCATGCCGTATGGTTCATGACCATCGGCCTTTAAATGTTGAATAAGTAGTCGTCCTGTATTTCCGTTTGCTCCTGCTACGAGTACTTTCATCTATAATCACGACTCCTTCTGGGAAATAAGATTACAATACTTATTTAGCCTGTTTCCGTATCTGGTAAACATACAGACCTGCCCTCAAGAAGGGAAGCAAAGCTCCTGGTAGTTACAACGCGCGCAGACTCTAGGGTCATCCTGCATAGGGAATTGTTCGATAGGAAGGGGTTCATTCTTCCCTGTATCCTCTAAATAGAGTTTCATCTGCTCCATACTGATCTGGTACAAGTGCTGGACATTGATGAGATCCTGTTCTGTTAAAAGATGTTCGACGTGTGTACCATCCACTAAATATTCGTTTCGTATGATGATATCGTCAAGGGATTCAATTCCATGCTCGTGTCTTAAATAAAGAGCATAAAGAGCAAGTTGGTTCCGGTCCTCATCGGAAGATTTTCCCGTTTTCCAATCCACAATAATCCATTTCTCATTATCAAGATCCTTATATACAAGGTCCATCACAATATAAACTTTCGCTTCGTCCGTCTTAAGGAAGCGGAAGGTTTCGGATTCCATAAACTTCATCTGTTCTTTGTTGCGTACATCAGTAAATGTTTTACTTGAGTGAAAATTGGCGACCGTTTTTTGGAGGCGGTCCGTGATCTTGCGCACTTTCGCTTCAGGGAGTGTGTCTGTCTGACTGTAATAGATTTCGTGAAGCATCGTATAGTGCTTCGGTCGGTTCATCCACAAATGCTCTTTCTTCGTTGATTCAATGAATCCTCGGTTTAAATGGTGGCGGACTTCATCCATAAATTCCTGTTCCGTCATGACCGATTGGTTTTTTAATACGCGTTGAATGGTTTGATAGATCAAATCGTGGACCACACTTCCGAAGTGCATTTCCAAGTTGGTCATTTTTTTCAAACGGTACGCTTGCTTGGCCAATGTGTCAGCCGAACGGAGCCATCCATTATGGGATACATAATAATCGTACGCATATTTTCTAAGGCAGGATAACATCGTTTTATGCCTGGACAGAGACCAGGATAATTCCGGGTAGGGTTTCACTTCAAACATGAGTAACATCCTTCGTTAGTTTCATAGATTTAGTGTTCCACTTCTATTCTTCAAAACAGAGAAGAGCATCGTGTTGGTATTCTCTCATTGATATTTTATCATGAATGACAACAACGCCTTCTTTTTCTAAAAGTTGACGTTGCCTGGAGGGGTCCTTCACAGCAATTTCTCCTTTTGCATTGACTACACGATGCCAAGGGAGTTCATGCTTTTCACTCATACTGTGAAGCGCACGGGCGACTTGTCTTGCCGCTCTGGGGTTTCCGGCGCATGCCGCAATTTGTCCGTATGACATAACACGCCCTTTTGGAATACTAAGGATGATTTGAATAATCCGTTGTGTGAATGGTTGCATTAATCGGCCTCCTTACTTAAATTTTACAAGATGGCGGGGCTTTGTGAATAGAAGCTTCCCCCTATTACTGATACAATTTCTATAGATGACAGAGAGGAGACGACTAGGATGAGCATACCTAAAGTATTAACAATTGCCGGTTCTGCTGCACAGGGGAGTGCCGGCATTCAAGCAGATCTTAAGACGTTCCAAGAATTCAATGTTTATGGCATGAGTGCGGTTACTGCCATTGTAGCGAATAATAAACAAACAGAACGAGGAATTTTCACCCACCCAATCGATGCCATAGAAGCCCAAATCTATGCTTCATTCGAACATGTGGGAGTGGATGCCCTTAAAACGGGCATGCTGTTCACCGACGAAATTATAAAAAAAGTGGCCGGTCTTATTAAAGCGTCTGAAGTCACGAATGTAGTGGTAGATCCTGTGATGATTGGAAAGATGGGATCTCAGTTATTAAAAGATGAGGCGATTGAATCCCTCACAAAAGAACTTGTCCCTCTGGCAAAAGTCGTAACCCCTAATTTACATGAAGCGGCAAGAATGCTTCAATGTGAAGTCCCTGAAACTCCTGAAGATATGAAGGTTGTGGCAAGGGACCTTTATCATCTTGGGGCAGAGTATGTGCTTGTAAAAGGAGGCAGTTTAAAAGGATACCCAGCGGTCGACATGCTCTATGACGGATCAAGCATTACCGAACTTGAAACGGAGAGAGTGGAGACTATTCATACGAGTGGGGCGGGATGTACGTATTCCGCTGCCATCGCGGCAGAACTTGCCAATGGGTATTCTGTCGAAGATGCGGTCAGACGGGCGAAGTCCTTCGTAACAAGCGCCATTCGCCACGCCTTATCCTTCGACCGCGGCATAGGATCCACCTACCATGCCGCTCATAGAATGATCAGTGATTAAAGTATATGGCAGAATCGCGGAAGACTAAGTTTCGAGGCTTTTGTGTGAGGTGGACTGGAGCGGCGAGTCACCCCCCGCCACCCAGGTGCTCAACCAGGCAAACAAAACCTGAAAACATCTCGAAATTAAGTCTTCTGCCATCCATATGTATGATATAAGAAATCCCCTCTTCACACATGGTGAGAGAGGGGATGGGGATTAACCGTTGATGCGGTCGTATTTATCAATTTGTTTCTTGCGGACAACATCCCAGCGGTTTTCTGGGTGTTCTTTACATTCTGCTGTACATGCGGCATGTTGCTCTTCTTCACATTCTTTACAGCATACATATTGACGGTTACATACCGGGTTACTGCAGTTGACCATACGATCTTCTGCTTTCCCGCAATGTTCGCACTCTGCAATGACCTTTTCTTCTACTTGGTTGATCGGAACAGAGATACGCTCGTCGAATACATACATTTTTCCATCGAAGAGCTCACCTTTGACTTCTGGGTCTTTGCCGTAAGTGGTGATTCCACCTTCAAGCTGATACACGTCTTCGACACCGTTTTTCTTAAGAATACCTGTCAATTTTTCGCAGCGAATTCCGCCTGTGCAGTAGGTAAGGACTTTCTTATCCTTCCATTGATCGGCATTTTCGGCGATCCATTCAGGGAACTCGCGGGAGTGGTTGACATCCGGCTGAATCGCGTTTCGGAAGTGGCCGATGCGGTATTCATATTCATTACGGCCGTCAATGACAATGGTATCTTCATCTTTCAGCATTTCATTGAATTCTTTTGGCTTCAAATGTTTACCGCCGAACGTTTTCGGATCGATATCATCTTCTTCAATACTCCAGTTGACTAGCTCAGGTTTCACGCGACAATGCATTTTCTTGAAAGCGTGTCCTTCATGCTCATCAATTTTGAAGTGGATATCTGCAAAACGCTCATCAGAGCGTACATAGTTCATATATTCTTCCACTTGTTCAACGGTACCTGAAACCGTTCCGTTCATCCCTTCGTGAGAAACGATAATACGTCCTTTCAAACCAAGGTCTTTACAGAATTTCAGGTGGTTTTGGCAATATTCTTCATAGTCAGGAAGGTCGACATACTTATAATACAGCAGAACTCGGTAATCTTTTGAGCTCATAAGTGATTCCTCCTATATTTATATCTATACAGTAGTAAATAACAGAAATGTCCATACTCCATCTTATTCGATTTGTATCCGGATTTCAAATGTCAGTTTTTTGAACAAATTCCATGCGTCTGATCCTGTATGAATAGAGGCACAAGACGATGATGGAAGCCGTCATTAAAACGATCAGTGAACCGAACGGCAGGATAAAATTCTCGGCTGTATAAGGTTGAGAACTAAACTCTAATAATATACCAGCAAGCACAGAGCCGGTCGCACTACCGATGAATTGCATCTGTTGTTTAAGACCGATTCCGGCACCGATCTGCTCTTTAGGCAGAATTCGTGAAACTTCATTTGTTGAACTGGAAGATAAACTAGAGAACCCGAAACTTGTAAACATATAAGCAATCATAATCATATACGGACTCTTTCCAGCCAGGAAAAAGAAAATGAGGGCTGAGATCATGAGTAGAACTTGCGACAAAAATAGGATTTTGATGTTTCCGTAGGCATCAATCAGTCGTCCCACATAAATGGCAGCTGCAGCTGATAGCATAGCGCCGGGGAAAATGATAAATCCAATGGCGGCTGCCCCGCGTCCATATACTTGCTCAAGCATGATCGGCATTAAAAACAGCACAGCGAAGTGTAGAGTGAATCCTATATAGCTTGTAAAGACAATTCGGCGGTAATGGCTGTTCTTTACAAGTTCAGGCTGGATAAAAGGCGCATTCGTCCGATTGACTCTCCACCATAGGAGAGAAGCAGCCAAGAGCCCGCTCAGCAAGTAGTATGGAGTTAACGTCGAAATGTATAGTAAAAACATGGTGGCACTGATACCGGATAGAAAAGCCCCGATAACATCAAAACGCCCTTTTTCAGATTTTTCAACAGGCATAAACTTGTACAGGACCGGGATTACGAGAAAAACCATGATGGTCACGATGAACAAGTAGTTCCAATTAAGATAATCGGTAATTAACCCGCCGATCACGGGGCCAAGTCCAAATCCTAAGGATGTTGCTGAGGCAATCAATGCATAGGCGCTTCCTCGTCTTGTCATAGGGATGTACCTTCCGGCGAAGACCATGGATAAACCTGGGATCGCTGCCGCTCCTGCCGCCTGACATAGCCGAGCAATCAACAGCCAAACGTAACTGTCCGCTAAAAATCCGATGATGGAAGAAAGGCTGAAAATACAGATCCCTATCGTTAATAATGTCCGGATAGGCATATAGTCAGAC
Organism: Halobacillus faecis; assembly: GCF_007991335.1. Lineage (GTDB taxonomy): Bacteria > Bacillota > Bacilli > Bacillales > Halobacillaceae > Halobacillus > Halobacillus faecis. Next base: position 334,307 of record NZ_BJYD01000012.1, read on the forward strand.
AAGCGCGTAAAGGTAATCGTGAAAATCGCTAACACAATCGAGTAACCTGAAACAATCCAGGCTCCTTCGGAAGGCATGAGCGAGAAATCTTTTAATATATTTGGTAAAGCAATGTTGAACATCGTTGTGTTCATCACAACAATCAAAATTGTAGCTGCTAAAATGAATACCGTACGAAAATGTTCCTGGGAAGGACGAGAGGTCAGTGGCATATCGTCTCTTCTTCCTTTCTATTATTTCATTAGACACTCGAAATACTATACCACAAGTTTCCTAGAGAGAAAAATGACAAGCGTAAAAACTCCCGTTGACGGCTGCAACGGGAGTTTATTTATGTTCTGAGGCAGAGTTAGGTTCAGAGGTGAACTTATTGTCCCATGGATCAACAACTACTCAGTGCCTTCCGTGTTATAGAACTTTTGCACCCAGGGTTGTCTCAAAGTGTGATAAAGCCCATGCATGGCCAGCTTCATTAAAGCTTGCAACTCCATCTTTGTGTACATGGATGTGATAACCAAGGTTATATGCATCGATAGCTGAATGGAGCACACAGATATCTGTACAGACTCCAACAAGGTGGAGATCGGTGATCCCGCGTTCTCTCAGCTTCAAATCCAAGTCTGTTCCAGCGAAGGCACTGTAACGGGTTTTATCCATGTAAAGGGTATTGGGCTTATGCTGATTCTCTTCGTGAAGATTCTTTAGTGATCCGTACAACTCTCGTCCTTTTGTTCCCCGGATGTTGTGAGGAGGGAAAAGGTCTGTCTCGGGATGGTAAGGGTCACCTTCTTCGTGAACGTCGACTCCAAATACGACAAGGTCTTCCTCAGTGATAAATGTTTCCGTTACATCATGAATGTACTTTTCCAGCGCTTGAGCGGGTGGTCCGCAGGTCAATGCCCCTTCATTTTCTACAAAGTCGTTCGTGTAATCGATGACAATTAAAGCACGTTTCACTATATCCCCTCCCGGTGTCTTTACACTTATCTTAACAGAAGGGAGGCAGAAGCGTGCACTCAAAAGTCGGGAATATGCTTTGCGGAGGTCACTTTACGATTCATAGCCATGAACAAAAGTGCCCCTGAGAGCACAAGGAGAGCACTTGTAACGAAAAATACCATAGAAAACCCGTAAGCCCCAGCAATCATACCGCCCATAGATGGACCAATGATATTTCCGAGGAAACGGATGCTTGTGTTATAACCTAATACTTCACCCTGCATGGCGACTGGGGCCTCTTGGCGGATGTAAGCGGTACGTACAGGGATAATGCCGCCAATGGATACTCCTAACAAAAAGCGGAGGACAACCAGTTGCCAAATGTTCGTTACGAAGGCGGCAGGGAGATAAACGATTCCTGCCATGAATAAAAGGAAAACGAGGATCTTCACATAACCGATATGATCGGCGATTTTCCCCCACTGTTTGGCCATCATCAAGTTCCCTAGCCCTGCTGCTGAAAAGGCGATTCCTGAGAACAAAGCTATGTTTTCCGGGCCGTGCAAATCACCGACGAATAATGAAAGGATCGGTTGAATACTGAAATGGGCCATTTGCACAAATAAAGAAACAATCATAACCATGAATAGCACGGGGTGCTTGAAGATGTGGGCAAGCACCTCTTTGGATTGATAGCTTGTTTTCTCATGGTCTCCTTCTTTTTTAATCCGCTGTTCATGAATCCCAAAGAATACGATGAGAGCAGAAAGAGCGATTGTAATGGATACATATTGAAAAGTAGACGCATATCCAATGGAATCTGCAATCCAACCTCCGAGCAACGGTCCCATTAAACTTCCAGTGATACTACCTGTCTGCAATGAACCTAGAACTTGGCCGGCGATATTTTTAGGCGTCTGGGTAGAAATCAGTGCTTGTGACATGGGAATGAATCCTGTGAAGACACCCATGAATAAACGGAGGAGAAAGAGTTGCCACACGGAGGATACGTTCCCCATAAGAAATACAGAGAGTGCAAGTCCTGTAGCAGAGATAATTAATATGTTCTTTCTCCCATATTTATCTCCAATTTTCCCCCAGATTGGAGAACATAGAAAAGCGGACACGAACGTGATACCGAACACCCATCCAGACTAGGTTTGGACATAGGCATCTGGATAACTCCCGAGTTCTTCTATATATAAAGATAAAAACGGCAGGACCATCGTAATACTGCCAGCTATAAAAAAATTGGCAAACCACATGATCCACAGGTTCCGTTTCGCCTGGGATTCGTTAGTAAGGATAATATCCCTTCTTCCTTGTTATTTCGACACCCTAAATATATAACACAATTCCATATAAAGGGGAACCTTGAACAACTATGTTCCAGATTTTTTTGCAGTTATAAGTTTTTTATTGGTAAGGAAGGGAATTCCAATTATATCTCCTGGTTGTTAACGGTTGCAAAACATGTATATACAAATTATAATCATAGATAACTGATGTATATACAAGTTACAAGGGCTTCATTGAAAGCGTTTGAGGAGGAGAAACATATGTTTAAGAAATTGTTTGGAAATAAAGAGACAGAATTGAAAGTGGCTTCACCATTATCAGGAAAGAAGGTAACTCTGGAAGAAGTGCCAGATCCCGTATTCTCACAGAAAATGATGGGGGAAGGAATTGCAGTAGAACCAAAAGACGGCGAAGTACTTAGCCCTGTGGAAGGTACGATTGTTCAATTGTTCCCAACGAAGCATGCGGTAGGTTTGGAAACCAAGAGTGGTGCAGAAATTCTAATCCATATTGGTCTTGAAACCGTTGCAATGGATGGAGAAGGCTTTGAAGCTTTTGTTTCTCAAGGGGACAAAGTGAAAGTAGGAGACAAATTGATTTCCTTTGACCTGGACCTTGTGAAAGAAAAGGCGAAGAGCACAGTAACACCGATCATTATCACGAACAGTGATGACTTTGATGTGCATGTGGCTGAAGAAGTTGAATTGACCGCAGGTTCTACACCATTAATAACGGTGAAGAAAAAGTAAAAAACACTTCAGGAGGTAGAGAAAATGAACCATAAGAAACAGGCCGAGCAGATTTTAGAAGCTATCGGCGGGAAGGAAAACTTGTCTGCTGCAACCCACTGTGTCACACGGCTTCGATTGGCGTTACATGATGAAGGCATAGTTGATCAGGAAAAGCTGAATAATATTGATGCGGTAAAAGGGTCATTCTCAACAAATGGTCAGTTTCAAATTGTAGTCGGACAGGGGACTGTTGATAAAGTTTATAAAGAGTTCGTAGCTCTTGCTGGAGTCGGTGAATCTTCCAAAGAAGAAGTAAAAGAGGCTTCTAAAGGAAATATGAACCCTCTTCAAAGAGCCATTAAAACGCTTGCTGATATTTTCATTCCGATCCTTCCAGCGATCGTAACCGCTGGTTTGCTGCTTGGTATTAATAATATCTTGACAGCTCAGGGGATATTCTGGGACGAACAGTCCATTATTGATGTGTATCCACAATGGTCTGGAATAGCGAACATGATCATTATCATAGCCAATACGGCCTTTGTGTTCTTACCAGGACTCATCGGTTGGTCCGCGGTTAAGAAATTCGGAGGTAGTCCGATCTTAGGTATTGTCATAGGTCTCGTGCTTGTACACCCTGATCTACTGAATGCGTGGTCATACGGGGATGCCGTAGCTGAAGGGTCAGTACCGACTTGGGATTTATTCGGATTAACCGTTGAGAAGATCGGTTATCAGGGACAAGTCCTGCCCGTTCTTGTTGCGTCTTATTTATTGACTAAAATAGAACTATTCTTACGTAACCGTATCCCTGATAATATACAGTTGCTATTTGTTGGACCGATTTCCTTGTTAGTAACAGGGTTCTTGACATTCATCATTATTGGACCAATTACTTTTGCTATCGGTAACTGGATCACAGATGCCCTTGTAGCAACATTCGATACTTTCGCGTGGTTAGGCGGTCTTATTTACGGTGGTTTATACGGGGTGCTCGTCATTACAGGTATGCACCATACATTCCTTGCTGTGGATATTCAGTTGGTTGGGAGCACGGGAACAACATTCTTGTGGCCGATGCTTGCTCTATCCAATATCGCTCAAGGTTCTGCTGCATTCGCCATCTGGTTAGCTTCAAAAGATGATAAGCTCAAAGGTTTGGGTGTATCTTCTGGTATCTCTGCATGGCTTGGGATTACAGAACCAGCATTATTCGGGGTGAACCTGCGCTTTAAGTATCCATTCATCATTGCCATTACTTCCTCTGCCATCGCTGGTCTTTATATCTCTGCGCAAGGAGTATTGGCAAGCTCTATCGGAGTCGGTGGTGTGCCTGGGATCTTCTCAATCGTTGCGGAGTACTGGCTGGACTTTGCTATCGGTATGGTCATCGTCATTGTCCTTCCGCTCGTAGGAACGTACCTCTATGCGAAGCGTAAAAAAGACGTATAAAAATTAATAAAACGGTGGTGCTACAATGATTGAACAACCTTGGTGGAAAAAAGCTGTCGTTTATCAAATTTATCCGAAAAGCTTCAATGACACGACAGGAAATGGTGTCGGTGATATCCAGGGTATTATTGAGAAATTGGATTACTTGCATAAACTCGGGGTCGATGTGCTTTGGCTGACCCCGATGTACAAGTCTCCTCAAAATGATAATGGATATGATATCAGCGACTATTATGACATCCATGATGAATACGGGACGATGCAGGACTTTGAAAGGCTGCTTGAAGAAACACATAACCGTGGCATGAAGCTCATCATGGACATCGTTGTCAACCACACGTCTACGGAACATCAATGGTTCCAAGAGGCTAAAAAGTCAAAAGACAATCCTTATCGTAACTATTACATCTGGCGTGATCCTGTAAACGGGGAAGAGCCGACGAATTGGCAATCTAAATTCGGCGGTAATGCGTGGGAGTATGACGAGCAAACAGGGCAGTACTACTTGCACTTGTTCGACGTTACTCAGGCCGATTTAAACTGGGAAAATGAACAGATGCGTGAAGACATCTACGAAATGATGCGTTTCTGGGGTGAAAAAGGTGTGGATGGATTCCGCCTTGATGTGATCAACCTCATCTCCAAAAATCAGGAGTTTCCGAATGATGATGGGAGTGTTGCACCCGGAGACGGGCGCAAATACTATACGGACGGACCTCGTGTGCATGAATTCATGCAGGAAATGAACCGTGAAGTTTTTAAACCCTACGACTTAATGACCGTTGGAGAAATGTCATCAACGAGTATCGAGCACTGTATTAAATATACGGCTCCTGACCGTGAAGAGCTGAGTATGACATTCAACTTCCATCACTTGAAAGTGGACTATCCAAACGGTGAAAAATGGACGGTCGCTGATTTTGATTTCCATGAGTTAAAACAGATTCTTTCCAAATGGCAGAGGGAAATGAATAAAGGAAATGGATGGAACGCCTTATTCTGGTGTAACCACGACCAGCCTCGTGTATTGTCAAGATTCGGAGACGATGAAAACTATCCCGAAGAATCCGGCAAAATGCTTGCTACGACCATTCATATGATGCAGGGAACACCTTACATTTATCAGGGAGAGGAATTTGGGATGACCAATCCTAAGTTCGAAAGCATCGACCGTTACCGGGATGTCGAATCGCTGAATATGTTTGAAGAGTTCAAAGCAAAAGGGGTCAGTGAAAAGGAGATCATTGAGATTTTAAAACAGAAGTCTCGTGACAACTCTCGTACTCCTGTACAATGGAATAGAGAAGAAAATGCCGGCTTTACTGAAGGAACCCCATGGATTGATGTAGCGGATAATTATAAAGAAATTAATGCAGAAGTGGTCATGAACAAAGAAGATTCCATCTTCAACCACTATCAAAAATTAATTGAATTACGTAAGTCTCACGACATCATCACACACGGAGATTATCGTTTGTTGACACCAGACCATAACCAGGTGTTTGCTTATCTACGTGAATGGAATGGGGAACAGTTGCTTGTTGTGAATAACTTCTACAGTGAAGAAACGACGTTCACACTGCCAGAAGATGCCCATGTAACCGGTGAGGCTGACATCCTTCTAAGCAACTATTATGATTCTACAAAAGATTACCGTGACATCAGCCTTCGCCCGTACGAGTCGGTCGTTTATCATCTTACCGATGAATAGGTGAGGGGGCGCAGTATGAAAAACAAATATGTCGAGATTTATCATAATCTCGTCAAAGATATTCAGAAGGGAGAGTACGCAGCAGGAGGTACTCTCCCTTCTGAGCACGAATTGTGCGCACGATTTGAGACATCAAGAGAGACCATCCGTAAAGCTTTAAACCTGCTTTCTCAGAATGGTTACATTCAAAAAGTGCGTGGGAAAGGATCGGTTGTTCTTGACCGGGATAAATTTGAGTTCCCGGTCTCAGGGCTGACGAGCTTTAAAGAGCTCTCGGATCGTTTGGGCCAGAGTTTTCAAACGCATGTTCACGAACTCACCCTTGTGAAAGAGGCAAAAGTTTGTCGTCAACTAAATTGTCAGGAAGGTTCTTATCTTTGGAAGGTCGTCCGTTCAAGGGAAATTGGCGGGGAGCGAATCATTCTAGATAAAGATTACTTAAGGCAGGATCTTGTGCCTGATCTTACAAAAGATATTGCTCAGACGTCGCTTTATCATTATATAGAAAATGAACTGGGGCTCGATATCAGCTTTGCAAAGAAAGAAATTGTGGTCGAGCCCGTGACGGTTGAAGATGAAGAATTTCTGGATTTAAATGGTCACAACCAAGTTGTTGTCATTCGCAGTTATGTCTATTTAGGAGATACAACCGCCTTTCAGTTTACAGAATCCAGGCACAGACCAGATAAATTTCAATTTGTCGACTTTGCAAGAAGAACAAAGGTGTAAGGGGAAGGGGGACCATGTCGGGTCCCTCTTTGTTTTTTTAGCGTTACACGTTAGAATAGGAATATCGAATAGTAAGGACGAGGTGGGCGAAATGTTCGTAATCGGGGCAACAAAAAAGTTACAAAATGAAATCGACCAACCAATTGAAGACTTAGAAGAATATAAGGATGTACCGGAAATATACCAGTGGCATGCAAACGTCGTCACAATCAATCGTAGAAAATGTCTTCTGTTGATGAATAACGCAACGGGGTTGAATCTGACGTTGTTCGGTTTGAGAAAGCAGCAATTTCAACATCTCGACAGTGTCATTAAAGGCTCATTAAAGCAATTGTTTCAACTGTTAGGGATAGAGAAAAAGATCGCCGATCAAATGTTAGAGGCGGCGGATGAAATCGTTTATACCAAAACGAAAAGCCGGAAAGTACTCGGTATGCTGAACGAAGTTAAATTTTTCTCTGAAGATAAGGTAGCAGGTAAGGCATACGAAGATATAGATGCTGCTGCAATAAATGAATTTAATAATAAACAACTCGTATTTTCTAATTTGGATCAGATTACTCCATATAAAGAATTTACTCGTTACTTTGAAAAGCAGTAGTGCTAAGGCACTGCTGCTTTTTGTTTTCTCAACAGTTGTTCAAGAATTTGAATACGTTTCCTTTATGAAGGATTTTATAGCTTAGGTGGATAATAATAATAAGGAGTTATGTTTCTATGATACACATGAGGGTATATTACATAATAAGGATTTCATATAAATGGAGGGTTATATAATGTTTTTCAAATCTTTTTTTGATGAAGAATTAGCACAGATGTCTTACATGATTGGCTGTCAAAAGACAGGGGAAGCCATGGTCATTGACCCTGCTCGAAATTTATCCCCCTACTATGAAACAGCTGAAAAAGAAGGGTTTCATCTGTCAGCGGCTGCAGAGACACATATCCATGCAGATTTTCTTTCAGGTGCAAGGGAGCTTGCGAACGAAAAGAACCTCAAATTGTACCTTTCTGATGAAGGTGATGAGGACTGGAAGTATCAATACCTGAATGAAATCAATTGTAAGCTTGTAAAAGATGGCGATGAAATTTATGTAGGAAATGTGAGACTCGACGTCATCCATACTCCTGGTCATACACCTGAAAGCTTATCATTTTTGTTAACGGATGAAGGAGGAGGTTCTTCTGTACCCATGGGAGTCTTTACCGGAGACTTTGTCTTCGTTGGCGATGTAGGACGACCGGATCTACTTGAAAAATCTGCCGGCGCAGAGGGTACAGCAAATAAGGGAGCAGCGGATATGTACCAATCCGTTCAACGTTTTAAAGAACTTCCGGATTATGTACAAGTATGGCCTGGACACGGGGCAGGAAGTGCCTGCGGCAAATCACTGGGGGCTGTACCTTCTTCCACGATAGGCTATGAAAAAGAAAACAACTGGGCATTAAAGCACACCGATGAGAAAGCTTTCACCGAAGAATTATTAGAGGGACAACCTGAACCACCAAAGTATTTTTCCATGATGAAAAAGCTGAACAAAGAGGGTCCATCTCTGGAAAAGGGTCGAGATGTAGAGCATATTTCGGTTTCGGATTTGGATGGATATATTTCTGATGAGTATATGGTGGTGGATACAAGACCATCATCTCAATTCTCAAACGGACACTTAAAAGGAACAATCAACATCCCTTATAATCGTTCGTTTACGAATTGGGCAGGCTGGTTGATTGAATATGATCAAAAGGTTGTAGTCATCGCGTCTGATGAAACCATCCCGGCAATTAAGCGTTCTTTAGAGTCGATTGGGTTGGATGACCTTGTTGGTTATGTGGATGAATCAGAGGTTAATGGCTATGGTGGATTAGAAACCTATGCAAGCATTACAGCAGAAGAGCTCGAAAACAAATTCAGAGGTCATGAGGATTATGTCATCATCGATGTAAGGAATGATAGTGAATGGGACGATGACCATATCGAAGAAGCTCAGCACATCATGCTCGGAAAGCTGAAAGAGAGTATAGAGGATGTACCTTCCAATAAAACACCGATTGTCCATTGTCAGTCAGGCATGAGGTCAGCGATTGCTGCAAGTTTATTGCAGGCCTATGGATACAAGGATGTATTGAACTTGAAAGGTGGATTTTCAGCCTGGAAAGAGCATAAAGAAAAAATAAAATCTTAGTCACTCAAAAACCTGCCCGGAGATCTCCGGGCAGGTTTTTTAAAGCAAAAAAAGACCTCTACCATAAAGATAGAGGCAAAAGTTTGTATAGGTATAGGATTAGGGGAGGTGTTAATTATATAAAAATTGAATTAACACACAAAATTAAAAATGAAAATTAATGTTACAGAAAATTAAATCTGATCCACAACTAGTGGTCTAGGATAAGTTTCATCCATAGCACTGTCGGTGTAGGTTACACCTGCTGAAAGAGAAACAGCAAGGCCAACTAGTGCAATTAAGCTTAAAAGCTTTTTCATAAAACAGTCCCTCCTAAATTAGAGTATTTATTTAACAAATCAATTGCTAACCTAAGGTATTTTGTTGATTTCTTATAGCTTCTTTCTCCTTCTAAGAGTTCAGAAACTATTATCGAATATCTGATAACAAATCTAGGCAATTTTTTATTTTGAAAGTGAGGGATTGCAATATTTTCCAGGTAATCAATGGTGTGGTTGTCCTTTTCAATAAGCATGGAATATACGTTTAAATGAATTTCGTCCGTTGTAGTATCCAACTTTGAGGACCTTAAATGGGTATATCCTCTTTGAATCCATTCTTTACAATCTTCATAATTGCTTAATTTATAGTTTTCTAATATTAAGCAATGAATAGTTTCAAAGATTTCCAAATCGGAAGCTGTATCAGTACGGTAGGGTAAGCTTCTTTTGTAGTTTAAAAGAGCAGTTTCATACTGTCCTCTACGAGCTTCTATCACACCGATGTTGTGATAGATCACACCTAATTGATAGTGATTGTTAGTTTGGGTAGCTATTTTGCTAACTAGATGGTAATTTTCAAGTGATTTGGCATAGTTTTTCAATCGACCATAATTAATCCCTAAAAGGATATGACAGTCTGCGCTCTTACCAAGGTTATATTGTTTTTGGTAAAGGGATAGAGCTTGATCTGCATAAAATATGGATGCAGAGATATGGTTGGATTGGGATGAACTTAGTGCGAGTAAATAGTATAGATCGCTTTCTTCCCACTCTTTTACCTCGACTGAAACACTGTAGTTTTTAGCTTCCATTAATTGTTGGAAGGAATCTTCAAAATCCCCACGGTAATACTTGAGTAATCCCGTGCTTAAATGGAAATAATACCTCATCTCTTCATCAAATGTATCCTCATGCTGACGGATATTTTTCCATGCTTCATAAGCCTCCTCCACCTCATTTTCTAATAACAGATGGCGAATGCGGAACAACTCGAAAAATATATACAAATGATGATTATTCAGCGTATCTTTTTGTTGTTTAAGTTCTTCCTTTAACTCCCTGGCCTCTTCTTTCCGTTTAAAGACGATCATTTCATACCATTCCTTCAATTTTTCTTTGGAAGGGTGATGATAAGAAGAGTCATGGAAATCGAGCCCTAGACGTTCATAGAGGTGTTCAAGTACCTCGAACGCGGGAACGGTTTGGTCGTTCTCAATCTTAGACAAATACGCCGGCGAGATTATCCCATCTGCGAGCTGGTTTTGGGTTAAACCTTGCTTCACGCGATGGAATCGAAGCACTTTACCATATTCCATTTTTCTCACACCTAGTTGATCAACTGTTGATTTTTCAGAGTGTTTGCTCTTTCAAATCTATATTTAGAATACATGTTCGTTCTGGGATTTTCAACAAAATTCACTAGTTTCCCAAGTCGGGAAAAATTTGTGGCTTAAAGGGGACTTTGGGAGGGGGACTTTCATAGATTCCCATTTTATGGTTCTCTTTCGCCTTCAAAGAGGAACTTTTTGGAACCTATGAGTAATCATACAACATAACGGGTATAAAAGGTATAGGAATTTTATAAAAAGTATCATCAAGACCGTCATGAACTACAAGTGAGAAGGAGGAATAATTGTGGGATATAACGTCACACAAAAATTAATTAAGGATCACTTGGTAGAGGGGGAGATGAATCCGGGATCGGAGATTGGACTGAAAATTGATCAAACGCTTACACAGGATGCGACCGGGACGATGGTTATGCTTGAACTGGAAGCGATGGGCATTGATCGGGCAAAAACGGAAGCTTCCGCGCAATATGTGGATCACAACTTAATTCAGGAAGATAGCAAAAACCCGGATGATCACCTTTTTCTTGAGAGTGCCGCAAAGCGATTCGGATTGCATTTTAGTAGACCGGGAAATGGTGTGAGCCACCCTGTTCATATGCAGCGGCTTGGGAAGCCTGGAAAGACGCTGCTTGGTTCGGACAGTCATACATGTGCCAATGGTTGTATGGGGATGCTTGCCATGGGCGCAGGCGGAATTGATGTAGCTATGGCCATCGCTGGTGAGCCTTTCTATGTAAAAATGCCGAAAGTCTGGGGAGTAAAAGTGACGGGAGAGCTTCCAGACTGGGTCAGTGCGAAGGATGCCATTTTAGAGATGCTTAAAAGGCATGGAGTCAAAGGCGGTGTCAACCATGTCTTTGAATACTATGGTCCTGGTTTGAAAAACTTAACAGCCATGGATCGTCACGTGATTGCCAACATGGGTGCTGAGCTTGGAGCCACAGGTACGGTTTTTCCATCAGACGAAGAAACGAAGCGCTTTATGAAGCTTCAAGGAAGAGAAAATGAGTGGATAGAACTAGTTGCAGATAATGATGCGACGTATGACGTACATGATGAGCTGGATCTTTCTTCATTAGGACCGATGGTGGCCAAACCATCAAGTCCGGGAAATGTCGTTCCAGTAGAAGAAGTGGAAGGAGAGCCCATCTACCAGTCGTATATTGGTTCATCAGCGAACCCTGGGTACCGGGACTTCGCAATTGCTTCGAAAATTGTAGAAGGAAGGCATATTGCGGATGGTGTATCCTTTGATTTGAACCCGACTTCCCGTCAGATGTTGATTGACTTGTCCCAGGAAGGTCATATCGCTAACTTCCTTCAAGCGGGGGGGAGATTGCACCAGGCCGGCTGTAACGGATGTATTGGAATGGGGCAGGCGCCTGCAACAGGCAGGAACAGTTTACGTACGACCCCAAGGAACTTTCCGGGGCGATCAGGTACAAAAGAGGATAGTGTTTTCTTATGCAGTCCTGAAACGGCTGCCGTCTCAGCTCTGACAGGAAAGATTACAGACCCGAGAAAATCAGCGTTCGACTTTCCAAAGGTGAAGGACTTGGACAATCCAACGGTGGACACAAGATTACTTGATGAACCTTTATCTTTTGAGGAAGCGAAAGATGTAGAATTAGTCAAAGGTCCAAATGTGGCCTCCATCCCTGAGATGGGTGAACTTCCGGATGATCTGGAACTGCCTATTTTACTTAAGATGGGAAATGATATTTCCACAGATGAAATACTAGCAGGTGGAGCTCGTGTCCTTCCTTATCGAAGCAACCTACCTGAAATCAGTAAATTTACGTTCGAAATTGTTGACGAAACGTATTACGATCGCGCAATGGAAGCGAGAGAGGACGGCGGTCACGCTGTCGTGGCCGGGGCGAACTATGGGCAAGGGTCCAGTCGTGAGCATGCAGCTCTCGCACCGAAATATCTCGGTCTTAAAGTGGCCATTGTGGAAGACTTTGCACGGATTCACTGGCAGAACCTTGCTAACTTTGGAGTATTGCCATTGACCTTTACCGACCCATCCGACCTCAATGACTTGGAGCAAGGAGATGTCCTTGTATTCAAAGGTCTTAGAGATAAAATTAAGCAGTCTCCTCAAGTGGAAGTTGAAGTAAAAGGAAAAGATAAAACTCTGAAACTTGAGCATGCCCTGTCTGATCGACAGATTGAAATCATGCAAATGGGAGGCTTAATCAACTGGGTGAAAAACAGATTGGAATCATAAAGAAACTCCGGCTGGGTTCACCCCGCCGGAGTTTTTAGTATAGATGTATTTATGATCTTGATGTGTCCAGTGGAGTCAAGCTTTCTTCAATCTCCTTACGTTTGTGCTCTAGAAAGGGGGGGAGAGCAAGGCTCTCTCCAAGATGATCTACGTCCTCATCTGTAGCGAAACCGGGTCCATCAGTAGCAAGTTCAAAAAGGATGTGGTTGGCCTCACGGAAATACAGGGACTTGAAGTAGTAGCGATCAACAAGGCCAGAGTTTGGATAACCTGCGGCTTGAATGATTTCCTGCCATTTCTTAAGTTCATCCTCATCATTTACACGGAAGGCTACATGATGAACGCTTCCACGGCCTGGTTTTTCGGGCTGGCCATCGGGCTCTTCTTCCACATGAACTTCTGCTCCGGTTCCTCCCTCTCCGGTTTCATAAACGACCCATTGCTCATAAGTTCCTTTTTTCCGAAATCCTAAGAGCTCGGTAAGGACTTTTTCCGTTTTAGCTGTATCGTTTACGGTGAGGTGAACGGGACCAAGTCCGGTAATCCCATATTCCTCGGGTACAGTAGAATGCTCCCATGCTTTTCCGGCTTCTACACCGCTATTGCTTTCATCAGATATGAGAATGAGCCGTTGTCCTTCGGGATCACGGAAGAAGAGCGTGTTTCGACCGTGTCTTTCTCTAATCTCATCTTGTTCAACAGAATGTTCTTCGAAGCGTTTCTTCCAATACTTCAGAGCTTCATCGCTTTTTACACGAAGCGATGTGGTGGAGATGCTTCGCGTTCCGGGATACGTATGGCCTGCACGGTGAATTTCGAAAAAGGTTAAGTCTGTTCCAGGTCGACCTTCCTCATCAGCATAGAAAAGGTGATACATGGAAGGTGCATCCTGATTGACTGTTTTCTTGACTAAGCGCATGCCCATAACTTTTGTATAGAAATCATAATTGCTTTTTGCATTGGCGGTAATAGCTGAAACGTGATGAATGCCCTTGAGTTGCATGGTCATTCCTCCTTGTTTTCAATAATCTTGAATTCGAGATAATTATATTATTTTTATATATAACTGTCAAAGCTCCTGTTTAGCCTTTTCTTTCAAAAGGAAAAATCCTCGTGTGCAGTGACTTTGAGAAATAAGTGATAGGCTTTGTTTCAAATATAGAAGGGGGCAGGAAATCCACAAGTTGGTTGATTTGGATATTCGCTTCCGCTTTTTGCAGCCTCCAGTTCTTATGGAGAATAGGACCTTTGTAAATCTTAGAACGGCCTTTTACCACCCACAAGGCATACCTTTCAGTTAACCAATAAAGGAGAGATCCGGGCTGAGCGTGTACCGGTTTCGATACTGTATGAAAGCTTGCGTGAAAATGAGAAGCTGGATATCCTTCGTGGGTTCGTCTGCTTGTAAAATGATACCCCGTCTCTGTATGGTCCATTCTCATTTTCGCGTGGACATAAGGCAGTCCAAACAGGGTACGGGCTAAAAACACACCAAGAGGGTGGTTGGCATCGAGAGTGATGAAATAGACCCCTGGTTCACCTTTGAACGTAACGTATGTGCGAACATTTAATTCAAGCAGTTGATTTCCAAATGGGAGAGAGGGGAGAGCACGAAAGCGGATATTTTGCATGCGGAAGGGAACGATGGCAATCCAGGCTGAATGGTCATACTGGTCGATAGTAAAGGCAGAAGGAATGAAAGGGCGTAATACTTCTGCCGGGACAGGCCAATGCATAAAAATCAAGTCATTCCATTCTTGATGCATAATCCAATGATTTCGGTCCATGTATATCACCTCTATCATGGTTTACCCTGAGGATCATTGAATCATACATCTCAGTGCTTTCATGATGATGGAGTATTAAAAATTATAGTTTATTCATTAACTTCTCTTCCTTTTCTCTTTTTGAAATTTCCTCTTTCAACATATAAATGAATTCGTCTTCAAGCTTCAAGTCTATAGCTCTTAGGAGTGTATCTTTTAATAACCTTGAAGAGAGCTGCTCAATGATCATTTTTTGGCCCCCTACATAGTCGGTTTTATCATTTCCATCGAAACACTGGCCGTTCCTATGATATTGCCCTTGGAATCGTGGATGGGCTTGCAGAAGGTATCATAGACGATGGTCCCCTCTGAGAGGGGGAAAGATACCACTTTTCTTATTGGTTTATTTTCTAACACTACTTTTTTCTTTATATTCAGTAATTCCTCTGTCGCTTCATGTTGAAAGATTTCGTCCACCCTTTTCCCGATGACTTTACTCATCGTAAAGTCAGGGTGATTATTGAAGAGCCATGTGTAACGATGTTCAAGATCACAGTGGGCAATGGTAATGGGGGAACCTGTGAGTGCTGCTTCAAAAGGCTCACTCAAATGTTCGGAAAAAAAGAGTGAAGGATTAATATGAAGGTAGGAAGCAATGCGAGAAGCGACCGTCATGCTTGGATTTCTTGTGCCATTCTCGATTTGAGCATAATAGGCACGGTCAATGTGGGCTCCTGCTGCAACTTCTTGTTGTGTTAATTGTTGTTCTTTTCTTAATTGAATTAGCCATCTTCTCATTTTTTCCACATCCTGATTTCTATTTTCATATAATTAGTTCGTTTTTTGTAGCTGGATTCCTTGTGGCAGATTGCTACAATATCATGGATTTTCCTTAAATTTATCGTTACATTCTCCATTCAAGGTGATACAAGGACCATAGGAGGTGTATCCTCATACATTCTCTTTCTACCATTATTATTCTAGCAAGAATATAAAAAAACGCCTATTTTATTGATGAGAATTTGTTATAATCAATCAGTCTGAAAGAAACGGAAAAATTACAAAATAAGCTTCTTCAGGGAGGGGAATCATTATGACATGGGATATATTGAACATACTAGCCGTGGCGGCGTTTGCTTTTAGTGGGGCTATTGTCGCGTTAAATGAAAGGTATGATATATTTGGCACGTTTATTCTTGGTATTGCGACACCATTCGCGGGAGGAATCATCAGGAATATTGCTCTAGATGTACCGGTCGTCCATGTTTGGGAACAAGGCTACCTCTTTTATGTAGCCCTTGGTACCATTGCCATTGTCTATTTCTTCCCTAAGACGTGGGTTATGACGTGGGACCGTTGGAATATATACCCGGATGCGATCGGTTTATCTGCCTTTGCTCTTCAAGGAGCATCTTTTGCTATAGAAAATGGCTTTCCTCTTGGGGGGATTATCTTCGCAGCAATTCTGACAGGCGTCGGGGGAGGGGTAACAAGGGATGTTCTGGCTCAGCGCAGGCCGATGGTCATGCACCAGGAAATTTACGCCGTGTGGGCATTAATGGCGGGGCTCCTTATAGGGGTAGGGTGGGTCGATATCGAAAGCGCCTGGCAAACGTATATGATATTCTTGCTCGTTATCATTTGCCGTGTTGCTTCCTTCCACCTAGGCTGGCATTTACGCTTCAGAGACCTATACCGTCTGTAAATTACTGAAGAGGTATCTTGTAGGGTATGGAATAACTCCGGAGGACTTGATCTCGAGACTCCTGTTGAGTGGATTGGGGCTTCGGGGTGTAACTCGCTTTCCGCGATAGAGCGGCAAGCCACCCCTGACCCCCCATATGGTAAACGAACCACGGTTATCTCGAAACTGAGTCTTCCACAATCGAGAGCTATAGTGGAAAAAGGATATAAAAAGCACTCAGAGGTTTAGCTCTCTGAGTGCTTCATTGTTTTTAATAGCGGAATAAGTCACCTGAGAGGTAACGCTCACCGGTGTCTGGTGCGATACATACGATCACTTCTCCCGGCTTTTTCTTTTTTGCAACCTGAATGGCTGCCCAACAGGCGGCCCCACAGGAAGTCCCAAGGAGCAAGCCTTCTTCACGAGCAAGCCTGCGAGTGATGTCATAGGCATCTTCATCTGTCACTTGGAAAATTTCGTCATATACTTCCTGGTTCAAGATGGATGGAACGAATCCCGGGCTTGTCCCAACAAGCTTATGCTTTCCAGGTTTTCCACCGGAAAGGACAGGGGAGCCCGCGGGTTCTGCTACATGGATGGTTACGTCTTCGTAACGTTTTTTCAGCTCTTCACCTGTTCCTGTAATGGTACCGCCTGTTCCAGCAGTAGAAACGAAAGCGGATAGAGGTTTGCCGAGCTCCTCCATAGCTTCTATAATTTCTGCCGCCGTTGTATGGCGGTGGGCGTCTGGATTAGCCATGTTTTCAAATTGCATAGGCATAAAGCTTCCTTCAATTTCATCGACCAATTCTTTCGCTTTGGCGATGGCTCCTGGCATTTTTTCATCCCCAGGTGTCAGAACGATCTCCGCACCGTAGGCCTTCAAAAGGTTGATCCGTTCTTGAGTCATCGTATCCGGCATGACAAGAATGGCTTTGTATCCTCTTGCAGCAGCGTTCATAGCAATTCCGATCCCTGTGTTTCCACTGGTCGGTTCGATGATCGTTGCTCCTTTTTTAAGGTGTCCATCTTTCTCCGCCTGTTCCATCATGTTGAAAGCGGCACGGTCTTTGACACTTCCGCTTGGGTTGTACTTTTCCAGCTTCATATAGATATCGGCTCCGCCTTCTGGCGCAATACGATTCAGCTTAACTAAAGGTGTATCTCCAATTAGATCGGCAATATTGTTAACCACACGCATATCTGTCACTTCCTTATTGTTGGGAATGGTAGTCCAATTTTATCATAATTGCATGGGCGGATTCATCTGCTTTGCTTATCACTCCATATGTTCATTTACAACTCGTTGTGCGAATTGGAAAGTGTTGCTTGGGACAGCAATTTTAAATGCCAGCTGGTTGGAATTTAAATTGAAGCGGTCGACCTTCACATTAAAATTGCTTGCCGTGTCCATTTGAGTGACAGCAACATAAATGTTTTCTTCGTTAGGGTTTACGATGACCCATTCAGGTAAGTTATAGTTGTCTTTCACGAATTCCAATACCTTTTTATTAGGTAGGGGGAGTTTCCCTAAGGAAATTTTCTCTTGCCTTAAAACAAGATCACCATTCTCCTGCACTTCAGGATGCAGCTCTACATTGATAGGGATGACCTGATCGAAGGCTTTAATGTTCCCTGATAACGTAACATTTCGGTCTAAGGTGATGGAATAGTCGAAAACGGTCTGGGTTGAAAGTTCTGAGAGGTATTCATTGGCGAGTTGCTCCATGTTTTCTTTCGTAGAAACGATGGTGAACTCTGCATCAGGGCTTTCTTTTTCCTGATCCACATTAACGATGGTATAAGAGCTTGGCAGAAAAACTAAAGCGACAAGCCAAATGACAACTCCTAAATTGATTAGAGCTAAAAGCCAAAAGGACGTTCTCCATTTATTATTTAACAATAGTCGTTTCATCTTATACATTCCACCTGTTATTGTTCGATGTCTTCTCTAATGTATTGTAACACGCGCTCCGCCATCTTTTTATAACCTCTTTCATTGGGATGGAACAAGTCTTCTTCCCAAAGGAGCTCTTCTTCGTTTCCTTCAAACAAGTCCCTAATGGGAATGAACGTGGCCTGTTCGTAGTCATCGGTTACTCGACGACTAATGTCATTCCAATCCCCCATAATTTGTCCGAGTTCGGGAATGTTCGTAAAGTACTGGTTAAAAGGGTTGTAGAGCCCCAGTAGATACACAGGAGCATCAGGATTCAATTCTTGAACCCTCGTGAAGATCTCACGCATACGGTCTTCATAACCTTCTTGTTCCTCAACAAAGTCCTGGTAATTCAAACTCGTAAAATTATTTTTTACTACTTTCATGACATCATTGGCACCTATAGTAATCAGAATCAAATCTGCTTCTTGCAGGGAATCAGTGATTTGTTCATCTTCCATCCGTTCGAGCATTTGGTCTGTCCGATTCCCTCTTTTTCCATAGTTTGTTATATCCAAGGTCTCTGTATTCGGGTTGGCATTGAAAGTTTCTTCAAGGATTCCAATATAACCACCATTTTCTGTAGAGTCTCCGACACCTTGAGTCAGAGAATCACCTATAGCTACGATCTGAAGGTCATCTTTAAGGAAAACATCCCGAGCATTTTCAATCACACTAGTAAAGACCTCACGCAACCCTTCGCTTAGTTTCCCTTCATTTGCTTCACTTTCCTGTTCATCCTCTTCCTCTTCCGGTTCAATCTGTTGGTCTTGAGCGGGAATGGTTTCCGCTGTTTGCTCTGAGTTGCTTGATTCAGGCGACGGTTCTTCTTCGGGGGTATATATAAAAGCTGCTACGATAAAAAAGGCGATCACGAAGGAGAGTGCGACGGCTGCCATCCATCTCCATTTTTTCAAATCTGAATCCCTCCTGAAGGGTAATCTCACTTCTATTATATGTTCTTCCTAACCGATGGGAAATGAAAAGTTTTAACCACAATTATATCATGGTCCTATACAATAGACATACGGAAAAGAGTGTAAGAAGATGAGGGTAAGAAAACAAAACCACTTAGCAGGGAGGGAAATCGATGGACACACAAATGACGATTTCTGTTCGAGACCTTGTTTCCTATGTGTACAGGACGGGAAGTATCGACGAGCGTTTCCAAACGAATACAGCGCTCGTGGAAGGAACGGCCATACATCAGGAGGTGCAAAAGAAATATAAAGAAAAGGACGAATCCGAAGTATTTCTGGAATATGAGTTTCATCAGGAAGGGGTTAACCTAAAAGTCCAGGGCCGGTGCGATGGTTTATTAGACACGGAGGAAGGACCGGTGATTGATGAAATCAAGTCTACTTCAAGGGATCTTGAGGAAATTGATGATACCACTTATCCCCTTTACTGGGCTCAGGCAAAAGGGTATGCCTTTATCTATGCAGCCCAAGAAGAGCTTCAGAACATCCGGGTGCAGTTGACGTATGTCCAGAAAAAAACGAAAGAAAAGAAGCGGATTCTCCGGACATTTACATACGAGGAATTGCATCAATTCATGGAAGATACAGTCAGCGAATACGCGTCTTATGCAAGGATTCTTCTTCATATTCGAGAACAAAAAGAAAAAACTGTCCCAGATTTAAACTTTCCATTTCCGAGTTATCGTGAAGGTCAGCGTAAACTAGCGGGTAGTGTTTACCGCACGGTTGAAGAGAAGAGGAACCTGTTTGCTCAAGCGCCGACCGGGATTGGAAAGACGATATCCACCCTCTTCCCGGCAATTAAAGCGTTGCAGCTGGAAGGCTTGGAACGAATCTATTATTTAACGGCCAAGACGATTACAAGAGCAACAGCTGAAGAAGCTTTACTGAAGATGGCAGAGACGGGACTCAGGCTCCGGTCGGTTACCTTGACGGCGAAAGATAAAATATGTTTCCAGGAAGAGACGATTTGTCAGCCGGAATACTGTGAATTTGCCGACGGCTACTATGACCGAATTAATGGAGCTATTATCGATATCCTCCTTCATGAAACACAAATGACACGTTCGGTTATTGAATCCTATGCAAGGAAACATAAAGTTTGCCCTTTCGAATTTTCATTGGACCTCACAGATGTGTGTGACGTGATTATTGGTGACTATAATTACATCTTTGATCCTCGCGTTTCTCTGAAACGTCTGATGCCAGATCGGAAGAAAAAAACAGCGCTGCTCGTGGATGAAAGCCATAACCTTGTAGAGCGTGCTCGTGAGATGTATTCAGCTTCCATTGCCAAGCAATCCTATGAAAGCGTTGCGGTTGAATGGGAAGGCGCGGAAGAGAACTTGGTTAAAGTGGCTGAAGCAATTGGAAAAGATTTAGATCGTTTTTATTCTCCCACGGAGGAATTCATCCAACTGGAACAGGTACCTGGAGAGTTGGAAGAAAACATAGAACGCTTTCTGGCAGAGGCGGAGTCGCTTTTACAGGAGAATACGGAAGGGGAAAGATCTGAACAGCTGCTGGATGTATATTTTCAGTCGCAGAGATTCATGAAAATTCTCGAATATGTAGACGAACACTATCGATTGTTGGGGGAAAGTACGAGCGATGGAGACTTTATATTAAAGCTGTTTTGTCTCGATCCTTCACACGTCCTGCGTGAAACGACGAAAACCTTCAGGTCAGGGGTGTTTTTTTCAGCGACTCTTTCGCCATTTGCTTATTATAAAGAGATGCTTGGGGGAACCAAAGAGGATTATATCTTACATTTACCGTCGCCTTATGACCCATCGCAAATTGATGTGATGATCACCCCTTTGTCGACGAGGTTTAAGAGCAGGGAGAAGACGGTTGGCGAACTGATCAAACGCCTGCAAGATCAGGTGGAGCTCCACGAAGGGAATCACCTTTTCTTCTTCCCTTCCTATCATTACATGGAAATGGTTTATCGTGAATTCAAAAACTTCTCTTCTGTGAATGCGGTCATGCAGGAGCGTGGAATGGATGAAGAAAGAAGAGAAGACTTCCTTGCTCAATTTGAGGAAGGAGGTCGACTCGTCGGTTTCGCAGTGCTGGGAGGTATATTTTCTGAAGGTGTAGACCTTCGAGGAGATCGGTTAAACGGTGTAGCCGTAGTAGGTATCGGACTTGCTCCTAGGAGCTTCGAAAAGGAATTGATCAAAGATTACTTTAATCAAAAAGGAAGAAATGGCTATGATTACGCTTATGTTTACCCAGGTATGAACAAGGTGTTGCAGGCGGGAGGGCGGTTGATCCGTTCAGAAGAAGACCACGGGTCGATTCAGCTTGTCGATGACCGCTTTCTTTCGCGCAAATATTTGCAGCTTCTACCTGATGATTGGGGAAATTATCGAATTCTTAAATGATTTGATTTCCCAGGAAATATTGTGACGGAAAAGAAGAGGAGAGGGGGAGAAGAGTCAAATCTTCTCCATTATATCATGGCAGAAATCATGGACTTTTGAACGACTGGAATTCGATATGTTATAGATTTCATAAACGGTTTGATCCACCAGCGACTGCCATTCATCCGTTTGAAAAGATGGATTTTCTTTCTTCTTTTCAACGATACTACGAGCTATTTCAATCATTACCTGCTTTTGCAGAGGGTCAGGTTCTATGTACGGAATCTTCTTGATGTAGCCAGACGTGATCATGTTGGTTCGGTTGAGGACTTTTCTCACCATATATTTCATCAACTTGCTGTTTAACAGACTGAGAAAGTAGTACAGATCTTCCTCCTGTTCTGGAAAGAGGTTGGCGTTCACACCGAACAAGGATCCTTCTGGAAGTAAGGCAGCGGAGAAGTCCACCCCCATGGACGAGCAGGTAATGCCTTTCTGGTAGAAATAGGAGCGGTTCCGGACCGTGAAGTTCGTATTTTTCTCGACATAGTCCGGCCAATTTTTGTGGATATAGTATTTCGGTTCATAATACCAGGCATCTTTCCTTCCGCCATTTTTATAAAAAGGAATCCATTCGGGAGGCACATGTCCGTCCTTGAATGACCGTAAGAAAGAACGATCATCTCCGGTAGATATACCTGTCCCTCCTTTAAGGACATTTCCCAGGTTTCGGTAAGAGCCTTCGAAATGTGTCAGGATATCTTCAGGCACATTGATCGCAAAATTTCTAGCGGGCATCTGCTCATACGCTTGCTGTGATAGGTACTGGATGTGGTCCGCTGGTGGATGATCGTAATTTTGCTCGTTCAGACGGTCCACAAGCCTCATTTGTGAAGAGGTAACTGCTCCAGTTCCTTTTTTCTTCAGCGTAATGATGGCTGTCCGTACATCGGCCTTCCCTTTATGGAAAAGGCGTCTTGGAGCGAGAATGATTTCTTTGATTTCGGTCTCTTTTAGTAGAAATTCACGAAAGCTTTTGTAGTAGATATTTGTAAGGAATGAGTCTTGTACAATCATTGTCATTACTCCGCCGGGTTTCAAGCATTGTATGCCTTTGTGAATAAAGAGGGAGTATAAGTTATGAATACCAACCTTTCCAAAATCACGTTGAATTATTTCTCGGTTTTTGGAAAAGTAAGGACTTTGACGTTTAGATTTGTAGGGAGGGTTGCCTATGATGGCGTCATATTGCCCTGGTTGATCAACCTTTAGAAAATCTGCATAGTGGAAATGAATTTCTGGATGAGGAGCCGCTGTATTTCGGTCGATATCAAAAGCATAGAGGTTTTCTGCTGAAAGGCCTTCTTCCAACAATGTATGGATGAAAATTCCGTCCCCGGTTGCGGGATCAAGAATCTTCATGTTGCTCTTTGTAGGAAGTTCTGATAAAAGCTTCCGAGTCATATAATGCACCGTTTCTTTCGGGGTTGTATATTGCCCCATCGTCCTTTGAGGAGAAAACATATACTCCCCCCTCCTACTTTTTGAGTCTATACTACTACAAATAAAGGAATAAGTCACCATTTATTAAGTAATTATTACCTAGTTAAAAAGAATGACAAAGGAGTGTTTTAGCAATGCCATGGATTAAACCTGTAAAACAAAAAGATATGAAGGAACTTAACGTACAAAACACTATTCCAAACCCGGCTCCGTTATTTGATCGGCTGCTGGCGAATAATGAAAAATTATATGAAGCTTTCCTCCCCTTGCAGAAAGCGATGAAAGAAACAGACATTCCGGACGACTTGCGAGAAGCGGTCATCACATTCGTTTCCATGAAGAATGGCTGTAAATACTGCACGGCTAGTCACTCCAAATTACTTGAAGAGCTGGTAGATCAAGAAGATGTGTTGAATTGGCTCAGCCATTACAAGGAATCTGACATGAGTGAGGAATGGAAAGCTGTACTTACTTATGCGGAGCGCTTAATTGCAAAACCTGTAGAAGTGACGAAAGAAGATGTGGAACGATTGAAAAAGCAGGGGTATGATGAGGAGAAAATAGCAGCGTTGAATCAAATCGTTGCTTATACAAGTTATACGAACCAACTTTCGATGGGGGTGGGTTTATAAAAAAAGAGTGCCGGTTTTTTAAACGGCGCTCTTTTTTGTTAACTATAAAAAAATCCAGTTGACATTATGGTGTGGATTCTCGTATCTTAATAATAGTTAAAGAGATTTTATATGTAGGAGGACACCGTAATGAAAACATCTCGTTTATCGGCTTACGACATGACCTTGGGAAGCTTATTCGTTGCTCTCATGGCGATTGGAGCCAACATCACCGCATTCATGCCATTTCTACAAGTCATGGGTGTACCGCTGACGCTTCAAACATTCTTTGCTATTCTCGCAGGACTCGTGCTGGGTAGCAGATTAGGCTCATTCTCCGTTCTTGTTTATGCCCTTTTAGGACTAGTGGGTGCGCCAATTTTTGCTGGATTTAAAGGGGGAATATCCACACTCATCTCCCCAACATTTGGATTTATTTTATCTTTTATTGTCGTCGCTTATGCGGTTGGAAAAATTGCAGAGTCTAAACGGAACCTCCCGACCTATATTACGGCAGCTCTTGTCGGGATTGTCTTGAACTATTTTATTGGTGTTAATCTTTTCTATCTTGCTATGAACTTCTGGGTTGGAGGGGATGGCATAGGTTTTATTTTGGCTTGGTCAAGTATGGTGCCATTTTTAATTAAAGATATCGGCTTAGCCATCGTGTCCGCGTTCTTTGCTATCCGACTAGAAAAGACACTGTTACAACGTACGCCGTTAAGGCAAGCCGCCTAAGAAAAAAGACCCGCTTCTATGAGCGGATCTTTTTTTATGCGTTTTCGGAAATTTGTTTTCCATGTACGAAAGTCATGATTGCGAATAATACGAAAGCAATTAGAAGGACTGTCCCTCCCACGATGAAGAAAATCGTATTGAACGTGCTCAAACCTGGAAGTGGCTGGGTATAATACAGCCACATTCCAACGGTTAAACCGAACACACCAAAGAAGGATGTCCATACGTGCGCTGTCGCGAGCTTAGAATCCTTGGGTATGGAAAACACTCTATAATAAATACCGAAAGCAAAAAGGGAAAGCCATCCAACAACGAGGATGTGAGCGTGAATTGCGCTTAGTTGCAATCCTCCTCCGCCGGCCATATGAGAACCCATAAATGCGCCAATTAGTGCATAAATAGCAGCTACCCGCACAAAAAAACGAGTACGGTCCATAACTGTTCACCTCCTGTTTTTTATTCACCTTTCGCCATTATATCGAATGCTCTCCATAATGAGAATGGAAAAGGTGAAAGTGTCGCTAAACGTTCACTCCCATTTGTCGGACTTTTGTGTCATTTGGATTGCTTCAAAGATTGAGCTATGATGAAAAAAGAAGCGAAGAGGAGTGATGAATGTGGAACATCGATTAGAAGAATTTTCTCAATACCTAAAAGATACGAACGTTGATGCAGCGTTTATTAATTCAACAGAGAACTTTTTCTATTTAACAGGATTCCATACGGATCCTCATGAAAGGTTGCTGGGATTGCTTGTTTTCCCTGAAGCCGATCCGGTTGCAGTCCTGCCTGGGATGGAAAAAGGTCAACTCCGTGATGCCGGATGGACGAAGGAAGTGATTGGTTATGCCGATCACGAAAACCCATGGCAGATGATGGCGGATAAGATGAATGAGGTTGGAATTACAAACGTAAAAACGGTAGGGATAGAAAAACAAGTTCTTTCCTACGGGCGCAGTGAATCCTTTTTTGAGCTCTTTGAAGATGTGAAGGTTGAAGATATTGAAGGACAATTGAACGACATGCGTGTCGTCAAAGATAATCATGAAATTAGCATTATGAAAGAAGCGGCGGAGCTTGCTGACTTCGGTGTGAGCGTTGGTGTGGAAGCCCTTGAAGAGGGAATCACCGAAATGGAAGTTCTCGCTAAGATTGAATATGAATTGAAGAAAAAAGGCGTTGCGGAAATGTCCTTCTCCACGATGGTCCTGTTCGGTGAAAAGTCAGGTCAACCCCACGGGAATCCTGGTAACCGTCGTCTGAAGGCAGGGGATTTTGTCTTATTCGACCTCGGCGTCGTATGGAAAGGCTATACGTCCGATATTACCCGCACGTTTGCCTATCGTTCGGTAAATGAAGAACAGAAGGCGATTTACAATAAAGTTAAGGAAGCCCTGGACGCTTCGCTTGCCATCAGTAAGCCGGGAACACGAATCGGTGATCTTGACCAAGTCGCACGTGACGTCATCACAGATGCAGGTTACGGAGACAAGTTCCCGCACCGCATTGGTCACGGTCTTGGAATCAACGTGCACGAATTTCCTTCCATGAGCCATTTGAATGATGGTGTCTTGAAAGAGGGCATGACGTACACGATTGAACCTGGGATCTATGATCCGGAAGTCGGCGGGGTGCGTTTGGAAGACGATGTACTCGTTACAGCAGACGGATATGTGACATTGACAAAAACACCAAAGGAACTGCGTATCATTGAATAAAAGAAAGGCCGCCTTTTTGGGCGGCCTTTTTAATGTCCTCTAACAAGTGTTTAATGTCCTCTAACCCAAATCGGAGAGGATATATTTCGAATACTTTCCTCGTGCGATTACATTTACACAACCTTCTTTCAATAGTTTATGAGCGACTTTTCTAGATTCAAGTCCTACAAACCAGCGAAATTCTGCATTCGTGATCTCATTTCTACCGAAAATCAGTTGTTGATCTTTTATTGCTCTCATGTGGGCATTCCTGGATTTCGCTCCGCATTTAGGGCAACACCAGTGATCGCGCCTTCGTTCCATGCCTATGATGTGGCAACCGGGGCACGAGACACCAGGAAGGAGGTCATCCTTAGTACTTAAATTTGTTCATCACTGATGATGGATAAGAGGAACGTTTCTGCTTGATCGACTTCATTAAATGTTCCTGTTGGTTGGGCAGAAAGGCGTCACCACGAGAGAATTGTTCAATGATCTTTGGCAGTTGTTTTGGTCTGACGATCCTAGCTCTCTTATTCTCCGCGTCCTCGCCGATGGTTGTAACCTTTGTTCCATAATTGGGAATGACAATCAGAGAATGGATGGGGAGCACAGGCAGTTGATTCATATGGAGCCAACGGGAAAGTTGAAAGGTTTGATGATGGACTTGTAAAAATGGATCCTGGAACACGTCTTGTCGGCCTTCCAGAATTCTAACGAGCTGATGGTTATCAAAGTCGAAATTGAGCTCACCCTTCATGTTTTTTACTTCAAGGATGATTAAAGAAGAAGGGGTGAAGAGAAGGAAATCCAGTTGGAAGTGTTGAAGGCCATCGAACAATTTGACGTTCTTCATCGTGGGAAGGTTGGGGAGGTACTGAAGGTAGAAATCTGTGGTGGTTTCACCGTGGTGCCCGGCATTCAGTTTCATAAGATGTTCATGAATGTCTTTATGGAAAGGGTGTGTTCCATCCAGACGAGGAAGTAAAGCCTCTGCTTGTCTATGCTCCTTCGATTTGGTTCTGCTCTCAATCAATACGATCACTCTCCTTTTCCTTTATCATACAATACGCCTCTGGTCTTAGTTGAAAATATATCTCTGGCTCATTACGACATGATTTGATTCTCGATATGATAAAGACAAGAAATCAGCAAGGAGGGAAAAACGATGAAGAAATTTTTACTATTCCTGGCTGGATTAGTCGCTCTTACCGTATTGCTCGCCAATTTAGGACCGATGATCCTCCTGGGTGTCAGTGTCTGGTTGCTCTATGTTGTGTTCAAACAGTTCATGAAAAGTGACTCCACAGCCGGAAAGATCGGCTGGGTCGTTGTCGGACTGATCATTCTCAGCGTAGCTGTCTCCAATATTTATGCTGTGATTGGTGTAGCCGCTGCTTTTGCGCTTTACTGGATCTATAAAAATTGGACAAGCAAAAGCGAAGAGATCCGTTCAACCAAGTCCGATGATCCTTTTACCAACTTTGAACGTCAATGGGCAGAAATGAACAAATAAACCAAAGGAGAGATACACAGTATGGCTAACTTATTTACGAGGTTGAAAGATTCCATTACCGCTGACCTGCATGAGGCGTTGGATCAAAAAGAACAAAAGAACCCAATCGCGATGTTAAATCAATATTTGCGTGAAAGTGAAAAAGAAACGGAGAAAGTCAGAAAACTTGTGGAGCGGCAGTATCGGTTGAAAGATGAGTTTTCCCGCGAGTTCCAGAAAGCACAGGATATGGCGGACAAGCGCAGACGTCAGGCTGAAGTTGCTGAAAAAGCAGGGGAATCCACGATGTATGAATTTGCCGTCAAAGAGCAGAAGGAATATGAATCAAGAGCCGATCGTCTTCAAGCATCTAGAAGGGACAGCATGGAACAGCTGGAGGCCCTTGAGCGCAAATATGAAGAAATGAAGCATAAACTGAAGGACATGCATTTGAAACGGATGGAACTGATGGGGCGCGAAAATATTGCACGGGCTCATCACCGGATGAATCGTGTGATTGAGGACACAGCGGACAAGCCTTATTCCAGATTTTCAGAAATCGACCGTTACATTGAGGACCTGGAGTACAAAGTGAACAGTGCCTACTACCACAATACGTTTGACAGTAAGATGGCACAGTTGGAAATAGAAATGGAGAAACGGGAGGAAGTACCTGCTAAATAGAAAACATGGTATGATGAAGGCGCAGATTTCTGCGTCTTTATCGATTTAAGAGAGGGGGATGACCTTTATGCTTAAAAAGCTATCGACTGATACGATCAACACAATTTTAATCATAGGGGTGATTCTCCTCGTTGTAGAGATCGTCTTCTTCAACGGTGGACTTGTATTTTCTGTCCTTTTCTCCGGAGTTCTAATGTATATCGGATGGAAGAACTATCGGCCGTTGTGGAGAAAGATCCTTTTTTGGATTGGTTTGATCAGTTTAATCTTCACAGTTTTAAGTATGATTGCTGTAAGATTTCTCGTCATTGCATTGATTCTCATGTTCCTGAGAGATTATTTTAA
The DNA here is from genome assembly GCF_007991335.1 of Halobacillus faecis. Taxonomy (GTDB): domain Bacteria; phylum Bacillota; class Bacilli; order Bacillales; family Halobacillaceae; genus Halobacillus; species Halobacillus faecis. The sequence goes on from NZ_BJYD01000012.1 coordinate 363,007, forward strand.
ATCAAAAGAAAAGCCCGAACATATCCGGCCTGAAATCATCGAGCATCACCAGGAAATCCCTGATCAGGAACCAGTATTAAGGCAGAAGTTCTTTGGAGATGAGGCTACACCTAAAACCTCTTATGAATGGACGGACATTAACATACATGGTGGGTTTGGGGATCGAATTGTCGATTTGAGTCAGACGGTGCTCCCTCACGATGAGGCGGTTATCTCCATACGTCAGTGGATGGGTAACCTGACCGTTTATGTCCCTTATGAAGTAGAGGTCAGCATCCATCATAGTGCGCTCATTGGACGTGCTTCCATCTTTCAATATAAAAAGTCGAAAGTGCTTAACCAGGTTCTTTCTTATCAAACCGATGGATATCGAAAAGAAAAGCCACGCGTGAAAATTATCACGTCTGTGGTTTCCGGAGAGCTTGAGGTGAAGCGCGTATGAATGTATGGCATAGACAATTGTTATCCGGCATCCTGACTTTTTTCGGATTCACTATATTGTTGTTGGCCATTACATTCTATGCTTTTCCATTTGGCTCGTGGGGAGAGCTTTTGGAACGGGAGGTATTTGACCTTCCATATATTTTCTTCGTTTTATTCATTTCTTTATCTTTCGGGTTTGTAGTCGGAGTCATCCAGGGATGGTTTTGGCGCAGGCAGCTCTTCAACATTGAACATCGTGTGACAGAATTGACGAAGGGAAACGAGCTTGTGGATGAAGAGGTTGATCTGAAAGAGATGGAGCAGATTGACCTTGCTCTTAAGCAACTGGAAGAAAAAATGACGAAACAAACGGAGCTTGCTCAACGTATGGTTACAGAGAGAGCGGAAGAACGTGAAAAGAGTCTGCAGGAAGTGGTGATTCAGGAAAGGAACCGGCTTGCTCGAGAACTTCATGATTCCGTCAGTCAGCAATTATTTGCAGCTTCCATGATGATGTCTGCCATTAATGAAACCGATTCAGGTGATTGGCAGGCAACGAAAAAACAAATGCAGATGGTTGAACGCATGATCCACCAGTCCCAGCTTGAAATGAGAGCATTGCTTCTTCATTTAAGGCCTGTAGCACTCAAGGATAAGTCTCTGTCGGAAGGAGCAGAAGAGCTGCTTTATGAACTTACACAAAAAGTACCAATGGACATTGAATGGTCCGTTGAACCCTTGAAGCTTGAAAAAGGCATCGAAGATCAGCTTTTCCGAATTCTTCAAGAATCGGTTTCAAATACCTTAAGGCATGCGAAAGCTCATTCCTTGAGTGTCATGTTAATTGAAAGGGATCATAACATTATCCTGCGCATCGTCGATGATGGCATAGGTTTTGATGTGGAAGAAGCGAAGACGAGTTCATATGGACTGCAGAACATGCAGGAACGAGTGTTTGAAATGGGGGGGACATTGAAAGTTGTAAGCGTGAAGGAACAGGGAACCCGCTTAGAAGTGAAAGTCCCTCATCGGATAAAAGGAGGCGAGGAAGAATGATTACCGTATTATTTGCTGATGATCATGAAATGGTGCGTATCGGTGTATCAGCCTATTTATCTGCACAACCAGATATCGAGATTATTGCGGAAGCGGACGATGGAAAGGCAGCCGTAGACCTTGCATTGGAACATCGGCCTGATATCATCTTGATGGACTTAGTCATGGACGAGATGGATGGTATAGAAGCAACGAAACGTATAACCGCACAATGGCCGGAAGCTAAAGTTATTATCGTCACAAGTTTTCTGGATGATGAAAAAGTGTACCCCGCACTTGAAGCGGGAGCGACGAGTTATATGTTAAAAACTTCGAAAGCAGAAGAAATCGCCAAAGCCATTCGTTCTACATATGGAGGCCAGACCATACTAGAGCCTGAAGTGACAGGCAAGATTATGACCAAAATGCGTACGCCTGATGAAGTGGAACTTCACGACCAGCTCACCGCAAGAGAGAAAGAAGTTCTCCTTTTAATGGCGGAAGGGAAAACCAACCAGGAAATCTCCGATCAATTGTTCATCGCCCTGAAAACCGTAAAAGTCCACGTCAGCAACATCCTTGGAAAACTCCAAGTATCCGACCGGACCCAAGCGGTCATCTATGCTTTCAAACACGACTTAATCAAGTAAAACCTCGACCATGGAGCGGTCGAGGTTTTTTGGATATATAGATGATTCCACATGAATTAAACGCTTGTTCAAAAATAAGGCAGGATTGTTGAAGGCACGGATTCGAGAATTTTCGGGGTTCGTTGCCGGGTTGAGCGTCAACGGTGGTTGGGGAGCTAATCGCTTTCCTGTGGGAGGACGCCTTCCACTATCCTGATAGTATAAGCATAAAGCACTCTATAACAAGCCTTTCGCATGCAGAATTGGGTTTTTAGGAGTTCATTTCCCTCCTGATTACCATGTGCATGAAAGCGCATGGTGAGACCCCACAGAGCGAAGCTCGAGGAGGATTACCCCGCTCCCGCGGAAAGCGAGATATTCCCCGCAGCTCTATCCACTCAACAAAAGTATCGAAACTGAGTATTCCACAATCGGGAGCATTTATGGAGAATCATCTTAGGGTTTATTGATTCAATGTGACGAGTACGATGGCTGTGATGAGGATGAGATAGAAGATGAACAACTTCCAGTACACACGTTTCATTTCATCCCCTTCTTTCTTTAGAACAATGGATTACCTTATATTTATGTGAAGGCAACGTTAAGAATGACAAAGTTTTGTTATGTGAAAAGGAAGGAGGTCCTTCCTCTGATACACTTTCTTTATCACCCATGCTTGTTTTCCAAGTCATTCGGGAATACCAAAGAAAGAGGTGATACCTGTGAAATGGAAGAATAAACTAGCGGATCAGGCGATCTGGTCTGGGGAAATTTCAAATCGTGATCGAAAAGATAAGGTCGCTCAACAAGTGAGCCACTTTGTAAAGAATGGAGATGTCATTGGTATTGGATCGGGATCGACATCATTTCTTGCTCTTGAAAAGATTGCTAAAAGAGTAGCAGAGGAGAGGCTTGAGATATTGGCTGTTCCTACTTCAAAGGAGGCAGAAATGAACTGCAGTTATTATGGACTGACAACGACTTCTCTTCTTAATCATCAACCGGATTGGGGATTTGATGGTGCGGATGAGGTGGATAGGGAAGGTCGTCTCATAAAAGGAAGAGGGGGAGCGCTATTTGCTGAAAAGCTTGTGATGGCAAGCGCTGCAAAAACGTATATTTTAGTTGACGATAGCAAGCATGTAGCTAAGCTGGGAGAAAAGTTTGCGATTCCATTAGAAGTGGATCCACGAGCGGTTCATCTTGTAGAAACAACCCTTCAAAAATTTGATTGTGATCACGTGCAGATGCGTATGGCGAAAGCAAAAGATGGTCCGGTTTTAACTGAGGCTGGTAATGTGCTGATGGATGTAAGGTTTGCTCATATACCCGATACATTGGAAAAAGAGTTGAGTGCCATCCCAGGTGTCATAGAAACGGGGCTTTTCATTGGGTATTCCGTGGAAATTTTAACAGTATGACGCCCATTTTACTTATATTTATTGGTACATCGTAATACTTTTTCTATAATAGTAGTAAATCCTTATTCAAAGGGGAATCATTATGGGACTGCCAAACAGGATTGCTTACCAGGATCAACGATACCCGTATGTAGTACTTGCACCGATCGGAAAGAAGAACAAACAAATCCGGTCGATTGGACATAAATTTGAACGGGGGTTACTATCCAGGCTTAACGACGCAATCGTGGATCAAATCAACGACAAAGCTCTTGATGTTGCGAAAATTCGCCCCTACCTAGGGTTGTCAGGAAGAGCTGTCCTACCGGTTTCTTTTGAAAAAGAAGAAACAATCCACCCACATTTGTTGCGCCCAGAATTGTTTTTATGGAGGTCCTTGTCGGAAGAACATGGACTACCTTTTAAAGAAGAGTTTTTATACAGTACAGATTTCACTCAACTCTCCTCGGAACAACTTTACGAACACGTAGGGGAGGTACTTGAGGACTATCTGTTCTTATCCCATATAAGTGAACACGACCGCAAGGATTGGCTCGATAAAATAGCTGCCGCTTTTCATAATCACCCCATCGTACGATTGTTCCATGAAAAAAGGGAAGTCATTGATGCGGTTGAAGTCATGAATCAATCCGCCCTCCTATCGGTTCTTAATTACCCGGAGGATGTGGCCTATTGGCGGCACAGAGTCAACATCGTTATGCGCCCTTTCCGCACTTTACCGGCGGATTGGTTGGAAGGAAGAGAAGGAAGTTGTGCTCATAAGAAATCGCTCACCTTTCTTTCAAAGGAGCGATGTATCTGTTGTTCTTGTGAAAGGTGCGACTATACCCTGCTTTATTATATTGATGAAGATAGAGTTGCTCTTGAAGAGGAATTCGATGTGGAGCGCGCCACGAAGCGAGTGATAACCATTGAGAAGCAGTTCAATGAAATCGCTGAGCAAAATCAGCGCCTCCTTGAACAATTGGTTCAGTTAAGGGGTTTGAAAAAACAGTTGACTGTCGCCAGAAAAACGCTTGATGAGAGTTTAGATCTCGTCAAACAAATTCAACGCTACCAGCGGAAAGCAGAAGATATGGAATCGCATCCGCTCCTTTACATGTATGATAAATTAAATCGGAGCCGGATCCCAGAACGGACGTCTGACTCTGAACTGTTGTGGCTTTCTAGAATTGAGCTCGATGACGTAAGAATGTTAAAGGAACTACGTAATTGGCAAAAGATTGTTCCGGAAAGTGTATATCCAATGACAAGCCACGTCTTAGAAGAGTTGAAAAGTAAGTTGAATGAGGTTCGCTATGAAGAGAATGATGTGATCATTACCGTCAAAGGGAGATCACTCACCTATGCAGAAACTCAACAAGTGCTTGACTTGATCTACTATTATGGAACGGATTACCCGGCCCATACCTTAGTACAAGTGCTCGCCGGAAAAGCGACTAACAAGCTGAGACAACTCCACTTGCACGAAACGCGGTGGTTCGGCATCCTTGCAAGTTGGCCTGAAAAACATATTCAAAAGCTTTTCAATCAGCTAGAAAAACAGGGATGGCTTATGAAACAACAAAAAGGCTACACCATCAGCGACTACGCAGAAGAAGTCATGTGATGGCTTTTTATGACGGAGGGTAAAGCAAAGTGTGAATGGCCGTTCCTTACACCATCTTTCGTCAGCTCATATCACGGAGGTCTTCTCAGACACAACATGAATTTGAAATACGATAAACGCTTTTGTGATACTTCCGCTATTTTACAAACTCAAGGAATAAGACCTGCTGAAAGGCAGGTCTTATTTCGTTGCATGTATAATAGAAAGCGGTTACTTGTGCTATAATGCCATTACATACATCAGAGAAAAGAGGTTTCTAAATAAAACCATATTCTGATTTGATTCATTTCATGCTTTATATTCACCCTATTTAAAAATGGAACGTTACATAAATGTGCAGGGCCATTAATGGATAACCATCCAATGAAATACCGATGGCACCCTGTTATGGGAGGAGTTTTTCTATGAAGTCGATTTTTCATCGAGCACTAGGTGAGCAATTCCATCATCTTCATCCTGAGCTTCAAAAGAAATACGGTTTGACGAGTAAACAAAACTTAATGATCCTTGGACAAGGGAGAATGACTGAAATCAGAGGGACACATCCATTGCTTCGTCCTTTTCTTCAGGTAGGAACAAAAGATCACCTCGTCTTTGCAGAACGAGGGAAAGATGTCCCGTTCACTCTTGAGAATTATATCTATGAAGATGAAAGAGGACGTGAAACCATCAGCTGGATTCGGAGGTTTTTCTTTCCGTACTCTATTCGAGGGTTTGATGCAGCCATGCGATTTGATGAAGAAAAAGGTTGTATCGTTGATGATCTAGGAAAGACAGGACTCATACAAACCGAGCTGGACCTCCATGTCACAGCAGAAGGCGGTCTTTATATGGAGTCGAAAGTAATGAATGTGGATGGCCTTTTGTCCATGGCCAATCCGACGACCAGCGTGTACGAACATTATGATGAAGAGGAAGGCGCTTTTCGAGTTCATGTACACGCAGAACACCCCGTCTTAGGTACGCTTCTTATGTATGAGGGGACGGTTCATACGGAATTTCTACCGATGACTTTCAACAACATTCCTGAACGCGGCGTATTGGAATAAAGGAGGATCACCAGTGACCACTCATAAAAATGATGGAAGCGAGAAAGTCCATACTGATTTTTCAAGCCGAATGACCTATGGGGAATATTTGAACTTGGAGGAACTGCTATCTGCTCAAAATCGTCTATCCACTCACCATGATGAGATGCTTTTTATTGTCATTCATCAAGTCAGTGAACTATGGATGAAGTTGACTTTGCATGAACTTCAAGCAGCTATAGAAGCGATTAGAAAAAATCACATGCAGGCGGCTTTTAAGATGCTGGCTCGAGTGTCCAGCATTCAGAAACAGATTATTCAAGCCTGGGATGTCCTTTCAACATTGACTCCATCAGAATATATGGAGTTCCGCGATCACCTTGGACAGGCTTCCGGCTTCCAATCCTATCAGTACAGAATGATTGAATTTGCATTGGGGTACAAAACTTCTCACGTTTTAAAAATCTACGAGAAAGATCCTGATTTGCAACGTGGTCTTGAAGTGGCCTATCGTGCACCAAGTCTCTATGATGCTGCCATCGAAAAGCTATCTGATTCGGGTTTTCCAATCTCAGAAAAATTGTTGGACCGCGATTACATGCAGCTGTATGAAAAAGATGCCAGTGTAGAAGCTGCCTGGACAAATGTCTATAAAGATGTAGAGCAATACTGGGACTTGTACCAATTGGGGGAGAAGCTTGTTGACATTGAAGACAGTCTCCAGCAATGGCGTTTCCGTCACATGAAAACAGTCGAACGAATCATCGGTCACAAAAAAGGGACAGGCGGCTCCTCCGGTGTCGGCTATTTAAAGAAAGTCCTCGATCATCGTTTTTTTCCCGAATTATGGGATGTCCGCACCAACATCTAGAACTCTCCTGATGGGAGAGTTCTTTTTTATTCCGCTAAATGATAGGATTCTGGAAGACTCAGAAACCCCACAGGCCCCAGTATCAGAAGGCTCAACGCACTCCCACGGAAAGCGTGCCATTCCTCGGAGCTCTTATCTAATCAACCCAAGTCCCGATACTAGAGTCTTTAAGAATAGGGAGTGATTTTGGAAAAGGAGTTTGCCGAATTAACTTAATTTACTGAATATATCGAAGTAATTACGTCATTGTTACATTTGTGTTACAATAGATTGTGTGACTATGAGATAAAGAGGGAAAAGCATGAGACAACCGATTATATATACCATCTTGTTTGTTTTGTTGACGGCGTCCGGCTGTTCTTTCATTGCAAATGCTAATGAAGAGTCGGGAGAGAAGACAGATATTCAGGTCATGTATGACGTTCGTATAGAAACAGATATTAGTGAATTTGAAGAGTATCATATGACCGCACATTATCCACAAACACCGAATAACCAAATCGACCAAACGATTATAGATTATGTGAATCAGCAGAAAGCTTTATTTAAGCAAGAAAGCTACAAAAGTAAACAAAAGAATGATGGAAGCCAGGCGCATGAATTGCACATTGATTTTGAAGTCATTCATCAAAATCAACGGTTTTTCGTTGTAAGATTCATAGAAACGATGGACCTTGGTGCAGGCGGAGTTATGACCAACCAGACCATCATGAATTTCGATAAGAAGAACGGAAAAGCTTTGTCGCTGGAAGAATTATTTAAGGAAGATATCTATTATGTCGATCGTCTCCACGAGTGGACGAAAGAGAAGATGGGCGATGCAGGTGAAGGAAACTCACAGCTTATGGATAAGGTTGAGGCGAAACCTGAATTTTACGAAGATGTCGCTTTTACGGGGGAAGGGTTGCTTGTTTTTATAGATGCCCCAGCTAGTCAAGAACCATACCGTGTGATGATCGAGAAAGATAAAGTATCCAGACTTCTTCGTTCAGAGTACACAGATGCCTTTATAGAGGCACCTGATGTAGTGGATAACACAACTTCAGAGGACAAGGGAACCGACAATCATTACAAGGACTTTTCTCTAGATAACCATTTACATGGGGAAAGGAAAGAAGTGGCTTTAACCTTCGATGATGGTCCTCACCCTGAAGTAACGAGGGAAATCCTTGATGTACTGGACAAGTATGAAGCGAAAGCCTCTTTCTTCATGATCGGGAAACGGGTAGGTTACTATCCTGAAGTGGCTCGTGAAGTGAGTGAACGCGGGCATGAAATTGGAAACCATACGTGGAATCATCCACGTTTGGGACGCTTGTCAGACGATCAGATCAACCAGCAGCTTACTTCTACTCAAACGATTCTGGAGCAAGTGACAGGGCAGAAGGTGGATTTACTACGGTTACCTTTTGGAAATCTTCCTTCTGCAAACGATCAGGAAGAAAACATTGTTGCGCCATGGACGATTTATAGTGAGGAATGGGAAGATCTAAAACCGGAGACGGTCGCTGAGGATATCCTTTCAGAAATGGAAGGAGATTCCATTGTTCTGCTTCACGATCTTCAACATTCTACAGTAGAAACCGTGGATCTCCTATTAAAAGGGCTGTACGCTGAAGGGTATGAAGTTGTTCCTGTTGGTCATATCATTGATAAACAAGAAAACCGTTCCGTTTTTAATTAAAAACGGAACGGTTTTTTATTTTTCACTTCTTCAGGTAGAGCCATCACGATGGAATTATATTAATTGTTCTGCCACCCATTTGCCCCAACGGTCAAACTCTACAAGGAATCCGTCATGCCCATAGTCGGTGTGTATGTGGTGGTGCTCTCCTTTTTCGCAGGTGGCAGAGAATGGCTGGATTAATGCTTCTGGATAAAGAAGGTCATGTTCAAAACTGAAGGTATGAACCTCCGCTTTGTATTGCTTCGCTGCTTGTGCCCATCCATTTCTTCCTCGTCCGATATCGTGGTTGTTCATCGCCTCGAGAAGGTAGAGATAGCTGTTAGCATCAAAACGTTCTTTAATCTTATCCCCTTGATAATCCAAATAAGATTGAATTTCATAAGAGGTATCGGCGTGATAGGACCGGTCAAACCTTTTTTCAAATAAGGTACTGCTTCGGTACGTGACCATACCGGTCATCCGGGCAATCTCGAATCCCCTTAAGTCTTCGTTTGAATGATAGTCTCCATTTCTAAAATGAGGATCACTCTTTATCGCTCTAGCACCAATATGATTAAAAGCGATGCCGTAATCACTTAGATAGGGCGTCGCTGCGAGGATGAATAATTTATCCATAAAATCAGGATAAAGGAGCCCCCATTCGTACGTCTGCATACCTCCAAGTGATCCGCCTGCTACCGCATGGACATGAGTGATGCCTAAGCGGTTTAATGCTTCATATTGAGCGTGAACCATATCGCGAATGGTTACTTTGGGAAAAGTCTGACGGTACGGTTTGCCTGTGTCCGGGTTGATGCTCGCAGGCCCTGTAGACCCGTGACACCCGCCAAGAACATTGAAGGTGATTACTTGGTATCGATTGGTATCAATTGGACAATCTTCACCAATCAAACCGGCCCACCAGCCACGTTCATCCCTTGAACCGACAGCGAGCTGGTTGCCCGTTAATGCGTGGCATACGAGGATGACGGGAGCATTCGTCGGCCCGTATCTTTCGTAGGCAAGTTCGACATTTCCGAGCTCTTCACCAGACTCAAAGATGAAAGTGCCAATCGATATCGTTTGATTGGTTCGTGGGTGGCTGGCGGGGTTTCTTAATGACATGCTTATCATTCTCCTTTCTTTCACTAGACCGATACGAGGGAAGTGGATAGATCTTTCCCTGATCGGATGTTCACGACAGCTTCATAAAGGCTCACCCCGGAAATGATGGCTGCATCTTCGTGGTTGATTGGTTTTCGTGACCAGAGTAGTGTCGGTTTTACTTCTTTCGCTATGTTCAAGATCTCCTCATCCGCTTCCTCAACATAAACGATATCCCAGTTGACATTCGTTTCCCTTTGTAGTTCCTCCATGTTAGAGAAGGAAACAACATCAAATCCCAGTCTTTCCAACTTGTGCTGCTCCACAAGAAGAGAACTCGCGCATACAATCCCGATGACTCTTTTTCTCAACTCCCCGTTCGAACGGTCCAGGGATGAAGATAAAACGGGTTCCGCCGCGTGCTTGCTTTTACCGTATGATTTTCTAAATCCATTGGCATGATAAATGGCGTTGTCCAGGTCCTGAATTAAATCTTCTACAGATTCTAACCCCACAGATAAGCGGACAAGTTCTTCTGTTACACCAGATTTACTCAAGTTTTCATGGCTTAATTGCTGGTGAGTGGTAGAGGCTGGATGGATAATTAAAGATTTGGCATCCCCGACATTGGCTACATGTGACCAGATGGTACTTTGGTCAATCAGTTTCCGACCTGCATCGCGCCCTCCTTTAATCCCGAAAACAACGATCGATCCATGACCGTAATGAAAGTACTTTTCGGCTAAGGTGTGAGTGGGGTGGTCTTTTAAGCCTGGATAATTCACCCACTCGACGCCTTCGTGTTGATTTAAATATTCAGCAATTTCTAAAGCTTGATTCGCATGTGTCTTCACTCGTAAGTGTAAAGTTTCCAGTCCTTGCAGAAGTAAGAATGCGTTTTGAGGGCTTAGACAGGCGCCGATATCTCGAAGCAGCTGTACGCGCAATTTTATAGCAAAAGCAGCAGGGCCTGCATCCACCCCGAATCGGATGCCGTTATAGCTTTCATCCGGTTCTGTGAATCCAGGGAACTTTTCATGGTTCCAGTTAAAACGTCCACTATCAACGACAACTCCACCGATGGCCGTTCCGTGTCCGCCAATCCATTTCGTGGCGGAGTGCACAACGATGTCAGCACCCCAGTCGATCGGTCTGCACACATACGGAGTAGCGAATGTGTTATCAATGATAAAGGGGATGTGGTGATCATGCGCGACATCTGCGATCGCTTCAATGTCCAGGATATTTAAACTCGGATTGCCGATGGTTTCCGCAAAGATGGCTTTTGTGTGAGGAGTAATCGCCTTGGCGAATGATTCGGGATCCTCTCCTTCAACAAAATGGACATTGATTCCATAACGGGGAAGGGTGTGGACAAATAAATTGTATGTCCCCCCATAAAGGTTCGTGGAAGTCACGATATCGTCTCCGGCTTTAGCGACATTCAGGATGGCCATGGTGATGGCAGACATGCCTGATGCTGTCGCCACGGCAGCAGCACCGTCTTCAAGAAGGGCGATCCGCTGTTCGAAAACATCGACGGTCGGGTTTCCGATTCGTGAATAAATGTTGCCTGGTTCCGCAAGCGAGAAAAGGTTTTGAGCATGTTCCGTATCATTGAAAACATACGATGTCGTCTGATAAATCGGTACGGCACGTGACCCTGTAGCGGGATCAGGCTCTTGACCGCCATGAAGCAAATTTGTTTCAGGACCGAACGTATGGAATGGTAAACTCATGGGAAATTCCTCCTCTGATTTTTTCCTAGGGCATCCACTTTGTAGAAGAGGGAAAACGAAAAGCCCTCTTCTTTAAGTAAGAAGAGGGCTTTATGTATCTCATACCTCCCCTTATCTTTCAGATCATGTGACCTGTAGGATGTAGCACCTTTTCAAGGTTTTAACTTGAAGGTTGCCGGGCGTCGTAGGGCCTAGTCCCTCTGCCGCTCTCGATAAGAGTAATTTTATTTAATTTTTCTGACTTGTTTTAAAATTATAAAGCCGTCCTTTCTTATTGTCAAACCATTTCAATACGTTTGAACCCTTCCTGCTGTGGGAATGGATAATTAAGTCTATGAGATAGGAGTGAAGTTCATGAAACAATATAGTGTTGTACCTAATAAAGATGTAACCGGCTGGTTCGTAAAGATCGAGGATGTCGCGCCGACAGACCTTTATGATGAGCGTGATACCGCTGTTGCCAAAGCGGAGGAAATCGCAAAAGAAAACAAACCGAGCAAGCTTCAAATCATGGATCAAAACCATGAAGTTGAAGAAGAGCGCACCTACTAATGAAAACTCCCGTCGCGGGAGTTTTTTTATGTCCATAGATGGATTGGTTATTAAAGTAAAGGGCACGATTCTTGAAGACTAAGTTTCGAGATGTTTCCGGGGTTCGTTGCCTTGTTGGGCGTCAGGGGTGGCTGGGAAGCTACTCGTCCAGCTCCATCGCCCAGACACTCGCGTCATAAGCAGAACAGCAAAGGAATGAAAGAGGACATTCCATTGCTGTTCTGCTTATGCCAGTCGTGTCTACCAGGGCGATTCCGCATTCGAACACTTTCCTGTGGGGGAGTGGGGAGCTTCCTCGGATTTCTTCCTGCGGGATCTCGCCTATCTCCTTTCTCCCACGGGAGTCTCGCAGCTTCCCAACTACCCCTTTCGATGTAAGGGAGGAACGAACCCTTGTACCAAGTTGGAGGGTCTTCCACAAACGGGAGCTTATCTACAACAAACCGCTCTAGAGTTTTCGTGGTGCTCCAGTTATGATGGAGGTAAACGATACGTGAAGGTGTGTGCAATTATGAATGATCATTATGATGTCATTATCGTCGGTGCACGTGTAGCCGGCGCAAGTTTAGCTATTTTATTAGGAGAGATGGGGAAGAAAGTCCTCCTTGTTGATAAAGCCAGTTTTCCAAGTGATACATTATCCACACATTTTATGTCCCACACAGGATTCTTAGAAAAATTAGGTGTGCTTGAGCAACTCGAAGAGTCAGGTTTGAGAAAAGTAGCGAGAATGAGGACCTATATTGGAAGTAGTTTCGTAGAAGGGCCGAGGACCTCCTATACCATTATCCCTAGAAGAGACAAACTTGACTCTATGCTGATCCAACGTGCGCTCACTTTCCCATCCGTCAATTTTAAACCTGAGACATCGGCAAGAGAACTGATCTGGGAAGAGGGGAAGGTCGTTGGTGTCCGTCTATTAGAAAAAGGAGAACTTCATGATGTCCATGCTGATCTAGTTGTTGGGGCTGATGGGAAAAACTCGAACATTGCTCATTGGACAGATGCAGAGAAGTATGAAGAAACGAAGCCCTTGCGCCCGGTCATCTACGGATATTTTGAGGGGATAGAACCTTTGCCCGAACCTGCTACAGAGATCTTTCTTCATGAAGGTCGCATCGGCTTTGTTTTTCCAATGGAGTCGAACCGGGACTGCCTGGGTATAGAAATCCATCCAGAAGAATTCAAAGCGATGATGAAAAACCCGGAAGAATCATTTAAACAAACGTTTGATCAACTGTACGGAATGAAAGCAAGAATGAAAGGTGCTAAGCTTCAAGGGAAAATCATTGGAACACCAGGCATGCCGAACTTTTTCCGAACGGCTTATGGTAATGGCTGGGCGTTAATCGGAGATGCTGGTCACAGCAAAGACCCGAGTACAGGTTTAGGGATCAATGATGCCTTTATGCAATCATTCTTATTGGCTGATGCCTGCTTGAAAATAGATAAAGGAATCTCGAAAGAAGAGGCGATGAAGGAATTCGCAAGGAAGAGGGATGAGCAGCTTCTCCCTGGTTTCCAAATGACCCTTCAATATATCCAGTCCTTAAGAAAATGGACAGATAATGAAGTGGCATTATTTCAATCGATGGCAGCAAACCCAATGGTATGGAACAAACTTGTACCGAATTTATCCCGCCATTTAGAAAACGATGCTGCTGATTTTCCTCTTCTTCATACAGCAATGCAAATGGAAGCAGAACAGTTCGGTTTTAAAAAGGAATCCTAGCGATAAAAGTCGAATGTAGGTAGTGAGGTGATCAAGATGGAATGGACGAAAGAAACCGCATTTACAAAATTGCAGGAAATCTATAATGATAAAGTCATGCAGGATGAAAAACGGAGAGTTTTTCAACAAGTGCACAACCATTTGCAACAACATCTCGATGATCTGGCGGTCCAATCCGGGTTGAAAGAAAAAGCGCAGGAACAGCTGAAATTCTTTAAGGAGTATACGTTTATGCCTGGAGACAACTTGTTTCAGTCGATGCGCTACGTATTTTTAATTGCTCGTGGTGAAAAAGAAAGAGACCCAGAAGAGACACGACAGCATTTGAATCGCATCTACCGTTCGCTTTACCAACCGGCAGGACTTAAGAATCCTTATATTCCTGATTCCTTTTGGGAAACCCCGCTTGGTGTAGCTTGTTTAGTCGCGGAAGAAGGCGTGGAAGCTGTCTATCCAATTTTGGATGAAGTACTAGAAGCAGAGCGAGTATAACTAAGAGCTCAGGTCATGCCTGAGCTTTTGTTATACCTATAGGATGGTGGGAGACTTTTTTATAATTGGTAGAACTGCTTAATTCTAGCGATCGCTTCTTTGAAACCCGATAATCCTTCGAGATTTGCTAGCATTCCCTTTAATATCGCAGGGCGAGGCTGGTCTCTCTTCATCTCTTCCGTCAGGACATGCACGGTATCTTTAATATCCTGATCCCCTTCATTAGCTAGTTCCTCTAAACTCGCTAACAGCTGCTCTTTTTCTTCCCCGGAGAAGTTAACAGGTAAGAGCTGGCGCATGGTTCCTCCTGTAATGACTGGTTGGTCACCGCTCTTCTCAAAGCCTTCGACGATGTAGTCTGTTCTACGTAACATCGCTTCCGATAGGGCTTCAAGGTTCAAATCAGCCCCTTCGATAATGATTAGATCCATATATCCTTTGAACATCCCCTGCAGAATTAGACTGACTTCCCATACGATTTCGTCCACCCGCTTATGATAGATGTTTTCCAAGTGGCTTTTGTAGAAAAGGTAAGAGTTCACCCGCATTTGAGTAAGGAATTGTTCAATATTTTCATTGAATGGTATGGCTTGTTCCCGGATTTGCATAATGATGAATTCACGATGATCGGCCAGTTCTTCGAATGTAACCTGCAACTGTTTCATAAACTTAGTACGGTCATCAGCATCGAGTTTTTGGATTTCATCAATGCGCGTCTGGATCCGCTGATAGTAATAATTGAAAATGTCAAGGAGCAAAGCATCTTTCGATTTGAAATGGAGATAGAATGCTCCTTTGGATATTCCGCATGCACTTGCGATTTCCTGAACGGAAGTAGAGCTGAATCCTTTTTTTGCAAACAGTTTGATGGACTGTTCGATAATATATATTGATTTTTGTTCCATGGTTGACGCTCCTTATAATGTGGAGAAGTTGATGTTTTCTCTTGACCTCTGACCAGTTGGTCATTTATATTTTATAGTGCTATGACTAACTGGTCAATAAAGGGGAGATTGAAGTATGAAACGAATCATCGATTTTTCGATGAATAACAAATTTGCGATTTGGCTTATGACAATCCTCATTACCGCTGCAGGGTTATATGCAGGATTGAATATGAAGCTTGAAACGATACCAGATATCGAGCCGCCGATCATTACGGTGACCACGACGTATCCAGGGGCTACACCAGAAGAGGTGGCTGATCAAATATCAGAACCACTTGAACAGCAAGTAAGCAATTTGAGTGGAGTGAAAACAGTCAGTTCTTCCTCTTTTCAAAATGCTTCTTCGCTTCAATTGGAATATAGCTTTGATAAAAGTTTAGATGAAGCGGAGGATGAATTGCAAGAAGCAGTCGATCAGGTGGCTTTGCCGGAAGGGGCAGAAGAGCCTTCCGTATCCCGTCTGAACTTCAACGCTTTTCCTGTTGTGAGCTTGAGTGCCATCAATGGAGATGGGTCTCTTGAACAATTGACGACAACCGTAGAAGAAGAGGTTGTGCCTTCTCTTGAGGGACTTGAAGGTGTCGCGGATGTGCAGGTTTCCGGTCAGCAGCTTGAGGAAGTCCGGATTGATATGAATGAAGAAGTATTGAATGAACGGGGTCTCGACCAAGAAACCATTACACGTTTCATTCAAGGGTCGGATGTTTCTTTCCCGTTAGGTTTGTACACATTTGATGATACTCAAAAATCTGTCGTCATTGATGGAAACCTTACAAGTGTAGAAGAATTGAGAGAATTGCAGATCCCTGCTATTCCTTCTGCAGGAGGGGCTCAGCAAGGTCAACAAATGCCTTCACAAGGAGCAGAGCAAATTCCTCCAGAAGCACAGCAAGGAGGTCAGGGAGAGGGAGCGACGACTGGTGACATGCCAGCGATGGATGGCATTCCGACTGTTACCCTGGGCGAAATTGCTGATGTGGAGGTCGTTGGAGAGGCTGAATCCATCTCCCGTACCAATGGGGAAGATTCCATTTCCCTGCAGATTATCAAATCACAAGAAGCAAATACGGTTGATGTCGTAAACCTTGTAAAAGAGGAAACAGAATCTTTCCAGGAAGAGCTGGATGGGGTAGAGTTTGTGTACTCCTTTGACCAAGGCGAGCCGATTGAAGAGTCTGTCAGTACCATGCTTAATAAGGCATTGTTTGGTGGAATATTCGCCGTCCTCGTTATTCTTTTGTTCTTGCGCAACATCAAGACGACACTGATTTCCGTCATTTCCATTCCGTTATCCTTATTGATTGCCATTCTATTCTTAAACTGGATGGACATCACGTTGAATATCATGACCCTTGGAGCCATGACGGTTGCGATTGGACGTGTGGTGGATGACTCGATTGTTGTTGTTGAGAATATATACCGGCGGATGTCGTTATCGGAAGAGAAGTTAAAAGGAAAAGCATTGATTCGTGAGTCGACGAAAGAGATGTTTATGCCGATTCTTTCTTCGACGCTTGTAACGATCGCGGTGTTCCTACCACTGGGCCTTGTTGAAGGTACAGTCGGTCAAATATTCTTACCATTTGCACTAACCGTTGTTTTTGCCTTGTTAGCCTCTTTACTTGTGGCTGTTACCATTGTCCCGATGCTTTCTCATTCTCTATTAAAAGAATCGAAAATCAAGGGGCGTACACATGAAGAAGGGGCAGGAAAACTCGCTCTCTTTTATAAAAAGATCCTAAACAGCACGCTGAACCATAAAATTATCTCTAGCATTATTGCTGTCTTGGTTCTTGTCGGAAGTATCGCACTTCTTCCACTTGTAGGAACAAGTTTCCTTCCTGAGCAAGAACAAAAGATGGTCGTTGCAACCTTCAGCCCTGAACCGGGCCAAACGTCAGACGACGTGGAACGTATCGCTGAAGATGCACAGCAGTTCTTTATGGACCGTGATGGAGCAGAGACGGTTCAATACTCTGTCGGAGGCGAAAACCCGATGAACCCTGGGGCTTCGAACCAGGCGATGTTCTACGTGGAATATGCTGATGATACCGAAGAATTTTCGGAAGAAACGCAACGCGTTATAGACAGCTTGAATGAACAAACTGAAAACGGCGAATGGATGAGTCAGGACTTCTCTGGAGCAGGATCAAGCAGTGGCCTTGAACTGCGTGTGTACGGCGATAATACAGAAGAAATCAAACCAGTCGTAACGGAAGTTGAAGAACTTCTTGCCGATGAAGAGAATTTGAGAAACGTCGATTCCAGCCTTTCAGAATCCTACGAGGAATATACGCTTGTAGCCGACCATGAACGTCTTAGTGAATTAGGTCTCACAGCTGCTCAAATCGGCATGGAGCTCGGACAGAACCGTCAGGAGCCCGTGATTACGACAATTGAACGGGATGGAGACGAACTGAATGTCTATCTTGAAGTAGAGAAAGAAGACATTACTGGAATTGAAGACTTAACTGGGAAAGAAATTACCTCCCCAACGGGTCAGGCAGTCGCCATCAGTGAACTTGTCGAAGTCGAAGAGGGAACAACAGCTGATACAATTACACGGAGAAATGGACGCGTGTATGCAAGTGTCAGCGCAGAGATTACGGTGGATGATGTAGGTGCCGTTTCTCAACAGGTCAATGAAAAAGTGCAGGATATCGATACGCCATCCGGAGTTGAAATTACCCAGGGAGGAGTAGCGGAAGACATCAATGAATCCTTCTCCCAATTAGGGTTAGCGATGCTCGCGGCTATCGCGATCGTTTACTTGATCCTCGTTGTCTTCTTTGGCGGAGGACTTGCGCCACTTGCGATTCTATTCTCCTTGCCGTTTACTATTATCGGAGCGGTTCTCGGATTATTGATCAGTGGAGAAACGCTTAGTATTTCTGCCATGATCGGTGCATTGATGCTGATTGGAATTGTCGTAACCAATGCGATTGTTCTTATTGACCGTGTCATCTATAAAGAAAAAGAAGGCTTCTCTACACGTGAAGCTTTACTGGATGCAGGAATGACAAGACTCCGTCCAATCTTGATGACAGCCCTTGCCACAATCGGAGCCCTGCTTCCGCTGGCGCTTGGATTTGAAGGCGGTTCGATCATCAGTAAAGGTCTTGGGGTTACGGTTATCGGTGGGTTAGCAAGTTCCACACTGCTGACACTACTCATCGTACCACTCGCGTACGAAACTTTAATGAAGTTCCGTAGACAGAAAAAGACATAAACTACGAAATAGATTTTGGTAGAATAAGAACATCCTCAAACGATGAGGATGTTCTTTTTTTGTATTCGTAGAGAGTTCATTGTTTTTATTGATATGGCAGTGGGAATGGACTATAAATCGTTGAATGGAGGGGTTCGGATGGAACATTATGAAATTACGATCGTAGGTGCCGGACTGTCTGGCATAACCGCAGCACGGAGATTAAAGAAACAAGGAAGAAGCAATCTATTGTTAACAGATAAAAGTAAAAGTGTTGGCGGAAGACTGGCAACGAGAAGAGTAGCAGATGGACGGGCCGATCACGGTGCGCAATTTTTCACTGTGAGAACAGATGAGCTTGGAGAAGAGGTGGAGAATTGGCTTGAACAAGGATGGATTAAACAATGGTTTGGAGAGAAATACCCTCGTTACACCGCTGTTCAGGGGATGAACGGCCTTGCGAAGCAGTTAGCCGCAGACCTTCCAACTTCCCTACATACAAAAGTAGTCAAACTGCTTGAAGTAGAGGGAGGATACCGCCTTTATAGTGAAGATGGAAAGGAGTGGCAATCTGATAAAGTACTTCTGACGATGCCCGCCCCTCAAATCATCGAACTTTTGAAAAATAGTGAGGTGGAGGTCGATGAAGAAGAATTGAAACAACTCAAGGACATTTATTTCGAACCTACGTATGTTGGCATTTTCCAATTCAAAGAAGAGACAGAACTGCCAGACGGAGGTCATGTAGATGTTGGCTTGCCTGAAGGAATGGAACGAATGGTTGATCATCGGAAAAAGGGGATATCAGACGATACGATTGTAAGCGTGTACATGGAAGCGGAATGGTCCCGTAAGCATTATGGCGAAGATTATGTGATGTCATTAATTAAAGAAAAAGCCGCTGGGTACTTGAACTGGAAGCAGCTCGAGTCTGAACAGTTGAAGCGTTGGAGATATGCCCAGGCCAAAAAAGTAATGAGGCAGCCTTATGTCGATCTATCTGGGGATGGACGTCTCGTAGTCGCCGGTGATGCGTTCTTAAGATTGAATGATGGAGCAGGACGCACGCGCTTTGAAAGTGCTTATCTCTCAGGGAAAGATGCAGCAGCCTATTTGAGTTGGTGAGCTTATTTTAGGCGTTCTGCCTAACAAAGCGAAAGGTCATCCGTTTCGAGGATGACCTTTCGCGCCAAAGGAGCGCCGGATCGCGCCAAAGGAGCGCCGGATCGCGCCAAAGGAGCGCCGGATCGCGCCAAAGGAGCGCCGGATCGCGCCAAA
>NZ_BJYD01000013.1 GCF_007991335.1 Halobacillus faecis
CAAAGGAGCGCCGGATCGCGCCAAAGGAGCGCCGGATCGCGCCAAAGGAGCGCCGGATCGCGCCAAAGGAGCGCCGGATCGCGCCAAAGGAGCTTGGGCAATCCGAAAAAAAGGTTGGGCGCATGCATGCGCCCAACCTTTTCAACTTGCTTTCGCTTCATATTTTTTCAATCGTTTCATTCGTGTAATAGTATAAACCGCGAGTCCTGCCCAGATGAGGGTGAAGGATACAGCGTGAACATCCGTAAATGGTTCATCATATAGGAAGATGCCTATAATCAACATAATGGTAGGGGCGAAATACTGAAGGAAGCCCACCATGGATAAGGGGATTCTTTTTGCTCCTGCCGAAAATAAAAGGAGAGGAATCGCTGTGACGATTCCGGCTCCGAAAACGATAGCCGTCGTCCATGACCAAAAGTCGATCGAGGCCCATTGTCCGGTCTGCTGTTGAAAAAGAAAGACCATAGCAATTGGGGTGACAATCAACGTTTCGATCGTCAAACCGAACATGGCATTCAGAGGGACGAGCTTTTTTAGAAGCCCGTATGATCCAAAGCTGAAGGCAAGCAGCAAAGCTAGCCACGGGACGGAACCGAAGTTGACCGTCATATAGACCACCCCTAACGCTGCTAGTAGGAAGGCGAGCCACTGGGCTTTTGAGAATTTTTCTTTTAACACAATCATCCCAAGCAGAATACTGACGAGCGGATTGATGTAATAACCGAGACTTGCTTCAACGACGTGGTCCGTGTTGACCGCAAGAATGTAAGTGACCCAGTTGATACTGATCGTGATGGATGCAAGGGTGATGCCGATCACCTGTTTTTTATTTTTTACGATTTGCCGGCATTCCCGCATGAATTCCTTATGTTTCCTGGCAATTAAAATGACAACTCCCATGAAGAGGAAGGACCAGATGATGCGGTGAGCCAGGATTTCGAAAGCGGGAATCTCCTGAATCATTTTCCAGTAAATGGGCAGAACACCCCACAATATGTAAGCTCCAGCCGTATAAAAGATACCGAGTTTTTCTTCATTGATCATGGTGAGGACCCTTTCGTAAGGCGAAATATTTGTTCATTCGCTTCATTATATCACCGTTTGAAAGGGGAAGCTTAAAAAATGCATGGCCCAAAACGAGGGCCATGCAAGTTAAGGTTGTTCACCGAGTTCTTCTTCGTTGCTTTCTCCTAATGGGGCATGGTTATCCGGCTGCCCTTCCAATGCAATTTTCATCAGAGGTTTGTCAGCAGGGCCTTCAACAACCGCTCCATCATAGGAAAAGCGCGAACCGTGACATGGACAATCCCACGTATGTTCACCACTGTTCCATTCCACTTCACACCCCATATGGGTGCAGGTTGTGTCCAAGACATGTAGTTTGCCATCGTCATCTCTGTAAGCCCCAGCTCTTTCTCCACGCCACTGGACGACCATCCCTTCCCCATTTTTCAGTGAATTCGGGCGATCAGCTACGAGTTCCAATTTTCCTTCGACCAGGTGTACAGCGACATCGAAGTTCTGGGATAAAAATTGTTTCATGCTAGGGTCTGACTTGAAGCGTGTAGGTTTGAATAGGTCGTGAAAAAGAGATTCCTCGCCAAGGACATAATCACAAATCAATTTAGCAGCGAGTGTCCCGTTCGTCATGCCCCATTTACGGAAACCTGTAGCGATGAATACGCGATCGTTGTTCCTTGTGATCGGTCCAATGTATGGGACTTTATCAAGTGTGGTGAGATCTTGCGCCGACCATTGGAACAGTTTCTCTTTAATGCCGAACGTCTGGGCAGCGAATTCTTCCAGGGCATTGTAATGGAACGATGTATCCACCCCTTGTCCTGTTTTGTGGCTTTCCCCACCGATCAACAATACAGGTTTTCCATTGTATTCTGCTGTGCGGATGGAGCGTTTCGGCTCATCGATGGATAAGTACATTCCCTCAGGCACTTCTTTCTCCGGTTCAATAGCAAGAAGGTAGGAACGCTCAGCGTACATACGGCTGAAATAGAGACCTTTTCCATCATAAAAAGGGAAATGGCTGCATGATACCAACTTCTCACAGGCAAGCGTATGCCCATCTCCTGTTTGGATTTCAATCCGGTCTTTCTCTTTCACATCCGTTGCTTTTGTATGTTCAAAAATCTCTCCGCCCAAATGAACAAATTCTTCAATGAGTGCGGCTAAGTATTTGATGGGGTGGAAGCGGGCCTGATTTTTCATGCTGAGTGCTTTGGTTGCTTCCATGTCAAAAGGGAGCGCGTCAATCGTGCCACCTGGAATGCCAAGCCTTTGATAGGCCTCATATTCATTTTCCAGTTTATGCGCGCCTCTTTTCGTAGTAGCGAAGAGGTAAGCATCTTCTTTCACCCAATTGCAATCGATTTGATACTTATCAATCCATTCTTCCATGGACTGCAGGGCACTCATTTGGGCCTGATAATAAAGCGAAGCTTCTTCTTCACCAAAGTGTTTCATCAATTCATGGTAGATCAATCCGTGTTGAGCGGTTACTTTTGCACTCGTATGACCTGACGTACCATTCACCAGTTCATCTGCTTCAATAAGGGTTACTTTTTTGCCTGCTTTTGCTAGAAGGTAAGCGGTCGTAATCCCGGTGATTCCGCCACCGACAACAGCCACCTCTGTCGTTGTATCCTCTTTCAAAGCTTCAAAAGACGGCAATGACATATTCTCGCGCCATAAAGGTTCTGGTTGAGTCCATTTCTCGTGTTGTTCCATGAGTTTCCCTCCTGAAGTGACTCGTTTCTCTCAGTCTTTCCCTCTCCTAAGGTTTCATGTATTTTTCCATGGAAAAATTAACAACATTTAGGCTTTGTAGTATACTTGAACAAGATGGGAAGAAACGCATGAAGGTGGTAAGCAGGATGGAAGTATTCGTGGCGCGGCAGCCGATTTTGACAGTCGATAATGATGTATATGCCTATGAACTACTGTACCGGAACAGTGAAGAAAATCGGTTTGTACCGATGGATGGGAGCCAGGCAACCTCAGAAGTGTTGATGAACAGTTTTGTTACGATCGGCTTAGAGCGCTTGTCACACAATAAGCCTTGTTTTATTAACTTTACGGAGGACCTTCTGCTCGAACAAGTCCCTGAATACTTCAATTCAGAACAACTGGTCGTAGAAATCCTTGAACACGTTTCTTTCAGCCTCGATCTCATCAGAGTGTGCAGAACTCTAAAAGAAAAAGGGTATTTGATTGCTCTTGATGATGTCATTAATATAGACCGGCCATCCGTCTATGAACTTCTGCATTATGTCGATATTTTAAAAGTGGACATCCGTGCAGTGACAGACGAGAACCGGTTGCGTATCATTCAGTTGGGAGAAGAGTATGGGGTGACGTTGTTAGCTGAAAAAGTGGAAACCCACAAAGAGCATCAACGTTGTATCGAGGAAGGATTTTCGCTATTCCAGGGATTTTATTTCAGTAAGCCAGTCATTGTGAAGGGGATGGATATCCCATTTCTTTCGTCCACCTATTTTCAAATGATCAGAGAGCTCACAGCTACGGATGACGAAATTAATATTGAAAAAGTGACGGAAATTATGGAACAGGATCTAGCCCTTACCTATAAATTGCTGCGATTAATCAACTCGTCTCAACAACGGACACGAGTCCCGATTCAATCCATTAGACAAGCGGTGATGCTCTTAGGCACAGAGGGTTTGAAAAAGTGGCTGTATGTATTATCGGTCGAACAAACGTCGGCGGCCACTTCAACACAGTCCCAGCTTGTCATCAAAACAAGTCTCGTTCGTGCCAAATTGTGTGAACAAATGGCCGTGAGAGTCAGAGCGGAGAAGAAGGCGGATGGATATTTCCTGACAGGGTTCATGTCACTGATCGATGTCATCACTCAACGCCCTGCCAACGAAGTGATTGGGTCATTACCACTGGATGAAGAGATCAAAAAGGCGCTTGAGGGACAGCAAAATACATACCGGCTCGTTTTGGATTTGGCTGTAGCGATGGAAAAAGCAGATTTTGAATGGTTGGAAAACCACTTGGTTCAATGGAATTTATCCTATTCGGAAGTGTTCGAAGTTTACGGCCAGGCCATTGCATGGTCCGAACAGCTCTATCATGAACATTTTACCGACAAGGTGTAAGGATCGATGAAGCGGACGATTTATGTTAAAGTTTTGTAGATGCTCTCGTAAAGGGAGCGCTTTTTTTGTCGATAATGTTACCTAGGTAATAAAAAGGGGAATCATGATGAGTTTAATCTTTCACCACATCCAACAATTGTCAAGAAATGTAAACCAATATCTGAATGAAGGATTGCAGGATGAGGACATTTATATGTCTCATTGGGCGGTATTGTTTCAATTGCACAGCCATGGAGGTTCAATGACACAGGCGGAGCTCAAAGAGCGCTTAAGTATTGAAGCGCCCCCATTATCGAGGGTCATAGCTAAACTTGAGTCTCTCGGGTATATCCAAAAAAACAAGAGCACCGATCAGCGAACGAATGATATTACGATGACGAAAGCAGGAGAAGACCGTTACCCGGTATGGCAGCAGGCCATACAAAAAGCAGAAGCGCGTTTATTGGAGCGTTTTGGAGCGCAGAGGGAAACCGTATTGGAAGAGCATGTACGCACGCTCTCCCGCCTGATTGAAGAAGAAAGGGGGAGAAGCTGATGGAAAGCCAACCTCGCTTATGGACGGCAAGTTTTCTTAATGTATGTGTGAGCAATTTCCTCGTATTTTTAGTCTTTTATCTTCTCTTCGTCACCATGCCGATCTATACGATTGAATCCATCGGAGTGGCCGAGGGAGAAGCAGGATTAATTATCACGGTCTTCCTGCTTGCAGCCATCCTCATTCGTCCATTTTCGGGGCAGTGGGTGGAATCCTCTGGACGTAAGCCTGTAGTCTTGATTGCTTTGAGTATATTTTTGGGAAGTTCTTTTTTGTATCTATGGTTTGACTCCTTTACAGCACTTTTGATCATTCGTTTCATCCAAGGCGTCGGTTTCGGAATGGGGACGACAGCTTTGGGGGCTATTGCTGCTGATGTGGTTCCGGATCAGAGAAAAGGGGAAGGGCTCGGTTATTTTGCGATGTCAATGAACTTCGCGATGGTCATCGGTCCTTTTCTGGGACTTACTTTAATTCAAAGTGCAGGCTTCACCGTGATGTTCTATGTTTGTGTCGCTCTTGCCGTTCTGGCACTACTCACAGGGATTGTCATCCGCGTGAATCCTCTTGCTGTACCTGCAAAGAAAAGCTTGTTACCAAGGATGCACAACCTTTTAGAAAAGCCTGTCATTCCCATCGCGTTAACAGGTGCCGTCATGGCGCTAGCCTATGCGGGAGTGTTATCTTTTGTTTCTGTCTATGCAAACCAGCTCGGCCTTGCGGAAGCGGCTAGCTACTTCTTCGTCGTCTATGCTCTAGTGCTGCTTGTCTCCCGTCCCTTTACAGGAAGATGGTTCGATCAATATGGAGAAAATGTCATCGTCATTCCATCCATTCTTATTTTTGGTGCAGGGATGTTGATCTTAAGTTTTGCTAACACGGCTTTTGTACTGTTGTTAGCCGGCGGGTTGATCGGACTGGGGTGGGGCACGCTCGTCCCCAGTTTGCAGACCATCGCGTTGAAGAAAGTGCCAGAAAGAGCAGGTTCAGCTACAGCGACTTTCTTTACGATTTTTGATATTGGCATTGGAGTAGGCTCATATGTCGTTGGAGCGATTGCAACAGAGATTGGATTTTCTTCCCTTTATTTCAACAGTTCTTTTGTCGTCTTAGGAGCTGTCGTCCTTTATATTCTCCTGCACGGAAGGAAGGTTCGTTCGAACGCTGAGCATAGGGTTGAATATAGTAGATAAGAAGGAGGTCTTTTTCTCCTTCTTTTGTTAAAATTAATTGAAAACGCTTACAAAGTAAAGGGGGAAGACCGTTTTGAAAAACAAAGAGAAGCGGATAGAAACAGCGATGATTCATAATCATGAAAAAGCAGAGAAATATGATGGAAGCTTGACGACACCAATCTTTCAAACCTCTACCTTTTCTTTCTCTTCTGCGGCTGAAGGGGAGAGGAGATTTGCAGGAGAAGAGGAAGGCTTTATTTATACAAGACTCGGGAATCCGACGGTACGAACATTAGAAGACCGCATCGCCACTCTTGAGGGGGGAGAGCGGGGCCTTGCTTTTGCCTCAGGCATGGCTGCGGTATCAGCAGTATTAATAGCACTCACAAAAGCTGGTGACCATGTGTTATGTTCGAACGGTCTTTATGGCTGTACTTATGGTTTACTGCAAATGTTTGAAGAAAAATATTCGATCACGCACGACTTCAGTTATATGGAAACAGAGGAAGACGTCAGGGCGAAAATCACTCCTGATACCCGTTGCATTTTTATTGAGACCCCTATCAATCCCACGATGAAAATCATTGATCTAGCTATGGTGGCACGTGTTGCGAAAGAGTATGATATTCCTGTGGTTGTCGACAATACTTTCTGCACCCCATATCTACAACGTCCATTGGACCTTGGGTGTGATATTGTTTTGCATAGTGCTACCAAATATATCGGTGGGCACGGAGATGTCATTGCCGGTCTTGTCGTAGGCAAAAAAGCGTTTATGGATGACTTGGCGATGTCGCAACAGAAAGATATCGGAGGTGTCCTTTCTCCATTTGATGCGTGGCTTTTACTTAGAGGCTTAAAGACTCTCCATGTCCGTATGGACCGCCACAGCATAAATGCTCATGATCTGGCCAAAAGGTTGGATAACCATCCCAAAGTAAAACAAGTGTATTATCCAGGTATGGAAGGGAACGACCATTTCCCTATTGTTCAAAAACAAATGAAAACAGGCGGAGGCGTGCTCGCTTTTGAAATCGAGGGGGGTAAAAAAGAGGCGCAGGAATTTATGGACCGGCTGAATCTAATTCAAATTGCAGTCAGCCTTGGGGATGCAGAAACTCTGATTCAACACCCAGCTACCATGACCCACGCCGTCGTCCCAGAAGAAAAGAGGCAGGAAATGGGTATCGGGGACACCCTCATCCGCTTATCCGCCGGTCTCGAATCTGTTGAAGATCTGTGGGAAGATTTAGAGCAGGCTTTGAAGGAAGGATAACTTCATACAAACAATCAAGAGCTCTATGGCGAAATCATAGAGCTCTTTTACTATTCACAAAAGAGTCTTGCATAATAGAAAGCTGATATGTGTTTATCCATCATCACATGGGGAAAAGTAATACCAGTGTGAAGAGAAATAAATGCTCAAGCATGTAGCTTAAAAAAACATAGAAGGGACGATGGAGTTATGTTAAAAAAACTATTTGGTAACAACAAGAGTGTTGAGGAACAGATTATTGCTCCGGTAAATGGAAAAGTGGTTCCTTTAGATGATGTTGACGACCCTGTATTCAGCCAGCGAATGATGGGGGATGGCGTAGCCATTGAACCCACCGATGGAAAAGTAGTGAGCCCGGTATCCGGAGAAATCGTCCAACTTTTCCCTACCAACCACGCTGTAGGAATTAAAACGAAGTCAGGTGTGGAAGTCCTTGTACACATCGGCCTTGAAACGGTTTCTATGGAAGGCGAAGGTTTTGAAGGACATGTGACCACCGGAGACAAAGTTAATGCCGGCGACCATCTGATCACGTTTGACATGGACCTAGTAAAAGAAAAAGCGAAAAGTACAATCACGCCTGTAGTGATCACTAACTATGACGATGTCGTCGAAAATTTCGATCCATCTTATAGTGATGACGCCAATGCCGGCGAATCTACCATCGCGACTTTGAAAACGAAATAATCAAATCCGCAAAGCCTGAGGTACCCCTGGTACTTCAGGCTTTTTCTACAGGAATAATCCAACGAGATATAAAACTTTACAGGGGTTATCAGTGGGTTTTAAGCATTTATCGGTGGGTGGCCGGTGTTGATCAGTGACCTCCGGCCTTTTATCGGTGTCTTTTGCCCATTTATCAGTCACTTCAACGATTTTTTTAACAGCATCAGCAAGCAGTCCCAACAGGAATAGGGACCCTTCATGGCGGAGGAGGGTGGGATGTTTTATAATGGGGCAGGAAGGAAGACGGATAAGTTAGAAAAAGGAGGAGAAGACCTATGTCTAAACAGGACAAAAAGCTGCGTAAGAAAGTGGAGACAGAAATACAAGAACATAAACAAACTGTAGAATCGGACACGTATCGTCAGAATTACCATCATATGCCGCCTGTCGGGTTAATGAACGACCCCAATGGATTGATTCAATGGGAAGGGACCTATCACCTCTTTTATCAATGGATGCCTTTCGATACAGATCATGGCGCAAAATACTGGGGACATTACACATCTGAAGATCTTGTGAATTGGAAGTATGAAGAGATTGCTCTGACGCCTTCTGATTGGTATGACAAGGACGGTGTTTATTCGGGCAGCGCGATCGTTCATAATGATCAACTGCATCTTTTCTATACCGGAAACATTGAAGGAGAGGATGGACCAGAGGCAGAATATCAATGCCTTGCTGTATCCCGGGATGGCCTGAACTTTGAGAAAAAAGGCGTCATTATCGAAACTCCCAATGGTTATTCGAGCCATTTTAGAGACCCTAAAGTATGGAAAAAGGGTGATCGATGGTACATGGTTGTCGGAGCTCAAACAGAAGACAAGCAGGGAAAGGCCGTTTTGTTCCGCTCCAAAGACCTCTATACATGGGAACACATGGGTCCAATTGCTGGCGGTCATGAAGGGAAACTGGGAGAGTTCGGGTATATGTGGGAGTGTCCGGATCTATTCGAACTGGATGGTACAGACGTACTTATGGTCTGTCCGCAGGGCCTTGAGGCTGTTGAAATGGATTATGCAAATACATATCAGAGTGGATATTTTGTTGGGCAATGGGATGAAACTGCTGGAACATTCCAGCATGAAGATTTTCGGGAGCTTGATCGAGGCTTCGAGTTCTATGCTCCTCAAACTACACGAGATGAAAAAGGAAGAAGGATCCTCTTCGGATGGATGGGGGTTCCGGATCAATATGAACAAGCGCATCCGACGGTTGAGCATGGATGGATCCATTGCTTAACAATTCCGCGCGAATTGAAATGGAATGGGAAAAGACTTATTCAAACTCCCGTTCCTGAGCTTGCCCATATGCGTGGACCGGTATTGATGCATTCATCCATTACGATTGAAAATGACCAAAAAGCGGTAAGAGGAGTGCAGGGGAGATCGATGGAGTTGAATATTGATCTTGAATCACTGGAAGACATGTTCGCCATCGAACTTTTCCAATACGCTTCTCTAAGTTACAAGGACCATGTCGTCACATTATCGAGACCGCATTTAGAAGATCGGTCAAAAACAGAGTTCCGCCGGGTGAGATTGGAAGAGGGCTTGAAGGATCTTCGTTTGTTTATCGACCAGTCGTCACTGGAAATTTTCATTAATGGTGGGGAAGAAGTATTTACTTCTAGAATTTATCCTCAAGCGGAAGAAGAACATATCCTCTTTACATCATTAGGAGCCACCACTT
Organism: Halobacillus faecis; assembly: GCF_007991335.1. Classification (GTDB taxonomy): domain Bacteria; phylum Bacillota; class Bacilli; order Bacillales; family Halobacillaceae; genus Halobacillus; species Halobacillus faecis. The sequence continues at coordinate 9,544 of NZ_BJYD01000013.1, forward strand.
TCACTGTTGAAAAGTGGGACTTGAAAGGTTATGAGTATTCTTAATAGCATTCGAGGCTTACTTTCTGAATGCCTTATTAATGTGGTAAGATGATTTTATGTAAATTGGACGAAGGGGTCATGTCTATGAGTCAATCTTCAAAGAAAATGAAGGCGAACGAACGAAGAGAGTATATTCTCGCTTTATTAAAACAAAAAGGCGCTCCTGTGACAGGCAGCTCCCTCGCAGAGGAAATGAACGTGACCCGGCAAGTGATTGTCGGTGACGTCTCCCTGCTGAAAGCAAAGAATGAGCCCATTGTCGCTACAAGTCAAGGGTATATGTACATGATGGATGGAAAAGAGGAATTGCCTTACCAGCGTACGATCGTTTGCCAGCATCAAGGGGAAGACACAGAACAGGAACTCAATATCCTGGTCGACCATGGTGTCCATGTCCAGGATGTCGTTGTGGAGCACCCGATTTATGGTGATTTAACAGCAAGACTGAGAATTTCAAATCGCCGGGATGTAAAGAAATTCATCGAGAAAGTAAACAGCACCAAAGCTTCTTACTTACTTGAATTGACAGACGGCATCCATACTCATACCATAGCGGCGGACAGCCAGGAAGCCCTCAATGAGGCAGAAACGGCATTAGAAGACGTAGGTATATTGATGACGAAATAACAGGGAAATCTTGAAAAGAGATAGGCGTTCTGAAAGGAGTGCTTATCTCTTTTTGCTATTGTTTACAATGAACAAATGCCAGGCATGTCTTAATCAATGAATGAACGGAATATGATATATTTATATCATGATTTCTTGTTAGAAAAAGGAAGGTGGCCACGTTGAACATCCTGCCGATTTTTGTAAGTATTATTCTGACCTTGAACGTGCTGCTTGCTTTAGCCATCATCTTCCTTGAACGAAGAGATGCTAGTGCAACATGGGCCTGGTTGATGGTATTACTATTTATCCCTGTAGCAGGTTTCTTTCTTTATTTAATTTTCGGGCGCCGACTCAGCAATAAGGAAATATTCACCTGGGACAAAAAAAGTCGTCTAGGACTTCTTACAGCTGTACAGGAACAATTGACAGCCATCAAAAATAATGATCTAAAAGTCCAGCATAAAGATATCATTCCATATGAAGACTTGATCTATATGCACCTGAAAAACAATGATGCGCTATTGTCGCAGAATAACGAAGTTGAAATATTTACAGATGGTCAAAAGAAGTTTCATGCACTTATTGAAGATCTTGAAAAAGCAGAAAATCATATTCACTTGCTTTATTATATTTTAAGAGACGATAACCTGGGCCATCGCCTTGCAGATGTGCTTAAAAGGAAAGCAAGGGAAGGGGTGGAAGTTAAGCTCTTGTATGATGACATGGGTTCGAGATTATTGAAGCGTTCATACAAGAAGAGCTTAAAAGAAGCTGGCGTGCAAGTCGAGTCGTTTTTCCCTTCCTTCATTCCTAAAGTGAACATGAAAATCAACTACCGCAATCATAGAAAACTTGCAATAATCGACGGGGAAATAGGCTATATCGGCGGTTTCAACATCGGAGACGAATATTTGGGCTTTAATAAAAGGTTTGGATATTGGCGGGATACCCATTTGCGTGTGGAAGGAGAAGCGGTGAACAACATGCAGACACGCTTCATCCTGGATTGGAACCATGCTTCACGCAGAGATATTGTCTATGAACAGAGGTATTACCAGGCCAAACCGAAAGGCGACGTCGGGATGCAGATTGTCTCTAGTGGTCCTGACTCGGAGTGGGAACAAATTAAGCATGGATACTTAAAGATGATTCTTTCAGCCAAAGAGTATGTGTACATTCAAACCCCATACTTCATACCAGATGACAGCTTGCTTGATGCGCTCCGCGTAGCGGTCCTGTCAGGCGTGGACGTGAGAATCATGATTCCTAACAAACCGGACCATCCATTCGTGTACTGGGCAACATTTTCAAACATTGGAGATATGTTAAAAGCAGGTGCCAGCATTTATGTGTATCAAAAAGGTTTCTTACATGCCAAAACCATTGTCGTTGATGGCAAAATTGCTTCCGTAGGTACAGCCAATATTGATGTGCGAAGCTTCCGGCTGAACTTTGAAGTGAACGCCTTTTTGTATCATCCAGAAGTCGCGCAGTCATTAGCTGATCGTTTCCATGAGGACATTGTAGAGTCGACAGAGCTGACATTCAAACTCTACCAATCCAGAACAAAATGGATCCGGTTCAAAGAAGCCATCTCAAGGCTATTATCACCAATTTTATAATTATTCTACTCTTCAAGATTGTAGAAGACCCAGTTTCGAGGCGTTTTCGGGGGGCGTTGCTTAGTTTAGCGCCAGGGGTGGTTGGGAAGCCACTCGCTTTCCTGTGGGGGAGCGCCGAGCTTCCTCGGGCTACGCCCTGCGGGATGTCGCCTATCTCCTTCTCCCACGGGAGTCTCGCAGCTTCCCAACCACCCCTTTCTATGTAAGGGAGAAACGAACCCCTATAATTCAGAAAGAATGTTATCTACAGCTCCTGTGCTATACGCAAAAAGCGTTCTATATCAAGTAGCTGAAATCTAATTAACTATTCCATGTGTTCAAACAAACACCTCCATTTAAGTTGGATTGTCTTAGAAGTGGCTTCGAGAAACTGATCTGGCAAAAGGGGCGGAGGGGAATGGCGAGACTCCTGCGGGAACAGAGTGCTTGGTGATACCCCGCAAGGCGATAGCCTGAGGAGGCTCACCGCGCTCCCGCGGAAAGCGAGCTATTCCACGGAGCCCCCATTCACTCAACAAAAGTCTCGAAACTGAGCTTTACACAATCCCGCCATATTTAAATAAATTAAAAAGCCCTGCGCGTATTGCGCAGGGCTTTTTGAGAGAGGTTGTTTTGGTATTGGTTTTCCTTTGTAACACGAGAAAGGCTGAAGGGGATCCTTTAATCTAATAGCTATTTGGAGGGGGGATCGATCGTATCTATTGGATGCGGAATCCCCATCAGCGTTTCCACTTTTCAATCTTTCTTCATCACGTATTCTTCATATCTGTTCAATTATTGAGAGGTTAGCGTGATTTGGACGGTGGTTGGTTGGCCGTCACGGTAAACTTCAAGCTCTGCTGTATCTCCGTCTTGTGCTTGGTTGTAGAGATACTGTCGCAAGCTGATGAGTGACTCGATTTCGTTTCCGTCGATGGCGGTGATGACATCGTATTTTTCGAGTCCTGCTTCATCAGCAGGGGAGCCTTTTTCGACGCCTTGGACGAGGACGCCTTCCGTCACTTCTTCTGGCAACCCTAGTTCACGTTGTAACACAGGGTTAGGGATTTGGTTCAAGTCTTGAAGGGAAACTCCCATGTAAGGACGTTCAACTTCGCCGTTTGTCTCTAAATCTTCGATGACAGGTTTAGCAACGTCCATAGGGATCGAGAAGCCAATTCCTTCAACTTCAGCTTTTGCGATTTTCATAGAGTTGATTCCGATGACTTCGCCTTGCAGATTGATGAGCGCACCGCCACTGTTACCTGGGTTGATGGCTGCATCGGTTTGAAGGACTTCGGTTTGCCAATCTGGCTGTTGGTCACCGTTAATATCGACTGGAATATTACGGTTCAATCCACTGACAATTCCTTTCGTCACGGATCCTGCGAACTCCATGCCCAGCGGGTTACCGATGGCAATGGCTGTTTGCCCGACCTCTACGTCACTGGCTTTACCTAATTCAGCAACCTTTTGCACATGTTCGCTATCTATTTGTAAAACGGCCAGGTCTGTTAAAGGATCACTACCTTTTAGATCGGCTTTCACTTTTGTTCCATCACTCAGAATGACTTCAAGTTCGGAAGCATTTTCGATGACGTGATGGTTGGTGGCAACAAAAGCTTTTCCGCCTTCTTCCTTATAAATGACCCCGGAACCTGTACCGGCTTTTTTAGCTCCTTGTCCTGTATTCTGGACATTACTAATACCGACAACCGCTTCGGAAGCTTCATTGACTGCTTGAGTCACTTCCTCCTGGTTTTTCCCGAGATTCAGTTCATTGGCTTGTGCTGTCGGCTTTTCTGTATTGATATCTATAGAAATGCCCTGCCACTGAAAAACGGTGGTGACTAGAAAAACAGCTGCAATGGCTCCTAAAACACTAAAAGCTAAACCGGAACGTTTGTATTGTTTCTTATCATTTCGCTTCTGCTCATCAAACATTAGAGAAACGACGCCCCTTTCAATAAAATTCGCTGTTGTTCTTTGGTGTTTCCCTCTGACAATTTTTATTCTACGACAGAGATATGGAATGACTTTGGTGTAAATGTGGAAAAAGTGTGGAATGTAGGAGTAATCCATTAAAATATGAGAGAATAAAGCAAAAGTAGATGTGGACAGAGGAGGATACCATCTATGAATCAGATGATTGGACTTGTAGAAGATGATCCGAATATTCGAGATATTGTAGAAGGTTATTTAAATAAAGAAGGGTATCAGGTTATAGCTGTTGATACGGCAGAGAAGGCCTGGGATATTTTTCAGGAACAGACCCCTGACCTATGGGTGCTGGACATCATGCTTCCTGGAATGGATGGTTATGAGTTTTGTAAAAAAATACGTCAGACTTCAGAAGTTCCGATTATTATTATATCAGCCAAAGATGAAGAGGTAGATAAAATCCTGGGTCTGGAACTAGGTGGAGACGACTATTTAACCAAACCTTTCAGCCCAAGAGAGTTAGTGGCAAGGGCGAAGCGCCACTTGAAGCGTTGGCAGGCCATGAAGCCCAGCGCAGATGATGATCATGACACCATCGTAGCTGGTGAACTTGAATTGAACGATGCGGAGAGACAAGCTTATTTCCAGGGTGAAGAGATTGAAGTGACAACAAAGGAATTTGAAATGCTGAAAATTTTAGCATCTCAAGAGAATCGCGCCTTTGCCCGTGAGGAACTGCTGATCAAGGTATGGGGAGAAGATTATTACGGAAGTGATCGTGCGGTCGACGACCTGGTCAAGCGATTACGCAAAAAGATGAAAGACCTTCCGATTGAAACGGTTTGGGGACATGGATATCGATTGAAGGAGAAGCGTACATGAAGCTTTTGTATCAATTGAATGCCGCTTTTGCAACGTTAATTATCGTCATCATGTCCATCACTGCCTTTTTTATCTACTCGCTGCTCATGGACATGCTCATTCAGGATGAACAGCGCCAATTGAAGGGGAGAGCCGATCTTCTTGTAGACATTATCAATGATCAAGACCCTGAGAGGAGCCCTGAACTCTCTCAACTATTGCAGGACCGAAATTACCCGATCGTCTTATTCGATCGGGAGAATGACGAGATTTTGTTCCGTACGATGCCTGCAGTGGTTGCGTTTGCCTGGGTGGAGCGTTATGAAGAGGAACTCATCGATCAGGAAGTTTGGGAAACGATGGGGGAAAAATACGTGGCTTATGATTTTCCTGTGAGTAAAGACGAGAATCAGGTTCTGGTCATGGCGACACCCCTCAATGATTTACAGGCGGTCCAATCTGTTTTCGCCTCGCGTATGATCGTCGTTTTCCTCATTGGGTTATTGCTCGCGATCGTCCTCAGTTATGTATTGACATGGCGCCTTGTAACCCCTCTTACGAAGCTGAAAGAAGAAGTGAAAAAAATTGAAAAGCGCCAGTTTTCCGATGTGAAAAAAGTACACGCTTCTGGTGAAATTGGTGAAGTAGAGCAAAGCCTCAGGCACATGGCTGCAGAACTCTCGAGGTACATACATTCCCAAAAACAGTTCTTTCAAAATGCTTCCCATGAGCTTAAAACCCCATTGATGTCCATCCAGGGATACGCGGAGGGAATCAGGGATGGAGTATTTGAAGGAGAAGCGGCAGAAAAGGGCTTGAATGTAATGGTGAGCGAAACCGATCGTTTGAAAAAGATCGTCAATGAAATGATCCTGTTAGCAAAGCTCGACAGCAGCGAGGACGTGTATAACCCGGAAGGAACGGAGATATCTGATGTCATTAGTCAAGCGAGGGACCGGTTGTACCCACTTGCTAAGGAAAAAGGGATTGAACTAAGAACGGAAGATATTCATTCCTACTATACATTCGTTGACAGAGAAAGAGTGCTGCAGGCGATGATCAATATATTGAGCAATGCTGTCAGACATGCGGAGAGTACGGTAACGATGACAACGGAGATAGGGAAGGGCTCGTATAGAGTGAAAGTACTTGATGACGGACACGGCATCCCGGAAGAACTTCTGCCTCAACTTTTCGAACGTTTTATCAAAGGAAAAGAAGGGGAAACAGGGCTTGGGCTTGCCATATCCAGAGCGATTATTGAACGGAGTGGCGGGGAAATCCATGCCTACAACCGAAAAGACGCAACGGGTGCAGTTTTTGAAATTGTATTCCGTGAAAAAGAGTGAGAAATACCAAACATGGTATAATAGAAGGCAGAGAACGATTCCATATGGAAGTGAGGGAATACAGAATGGAAGCAAAACCTTGTATCGATTCATTAACAGTAAAAAGTTCACACGTTTTACCTCCGGATACCAATAGTCATGGGACGTTATTCGGTGGAAAGCTAATGGCACATATTGATGATGTGGCAGCGATTGCAGCTGTAAGACACGCTAGAAAGCCGGTCGTGACGGCGTCTACAGATTCCGTTGATTTTCTGCAGCCGGTTTTTGAGGGAGACACCATTTGTCTGGAGGCGTTCGTAACATGGACACACAATACATCCATGGAAGTGTTCGTCAAAGCAACAACTGAAAACCTGCTGACTGGTGAAAGAAAGGTTTGTACGACTGCTTTTCTATCCATGGTAGCCGTGGATGAGAAAAATGAACCATCACCTGTGCCAGGGGTGTATCCTGAATCAGACGAAGAAAAGTGGCTGCATGAGAACGCGCAGAAGCGCCATGAACATCGGAAAAACAGAAGAAAAGAATCCAAGGAGCTTGCTGAGAAGTTTGGTACCAGCCTTCCTTGGAAACGCGATTGCTAAAAAAGCTTGGCTGCCGTTATAGGCAGCCAAGCTTTTCTTTATTTGAGACGAACGAGCTCAGGTTGACGCACTTCATCTTCAACACGGGTCGTTGTACAAAGGGAATCCCAATCGTGGGCAGCCCCGTCTCTCATGGTAATAATACGGTCAGCAATAGCTCTCGAGTCTTCCCGGTCGTGAGTGACGAAAATAGAGGTCGTACCTGTTTGTTTAATGATTTCTTTCAATTCACTTCTAATTTTGATTTGAAGGTCTGCATCCAAGTTACTGAACGGCTCATCTAAAAGAAGAAGGGAAGGTTCAGGTGCAAGAGAGCGAGCCAGAGCGATTCGCTGCTGCTGTCCGCCACTTAATTCGTGGGGGTATCTCTTTGCATAGCTGCTCATGTTCACCAACTCAAGGACTTCGTGTACGCGGTTCTTTCTTTCTTTTCTTTTCCAATGCTTTAATCCGAATTGCACATTTTCGTAAACCGTCATGTGGGGGAACAGGGCATAATCTTGGAAGACCATGCCAATCCCTCTTTTTTCGGGAAGGACAAAAGTCCGTTCATCAGTCATCATCCGGCTGCCGATTTTTATAGTTCCCTTGGAAGGTGTTTCAAGACCACACAAAAGGCGGAGCACGGTGCTTTTTCCACTGCCACTTTCACCAAGAATGGAGATGATCTCTCCTTGTTCAATATCGAGGTTGAAATGGTGGATCGTCAAATTCTTTGCGTTTTTATAACCGAAACAGAGATCTTTGATTTGAACGTACATATCAATTCGACTCCTTTTCTAAAACTTGATGAAAAACAAAAACGGCAATGGCACTGATGACAACGATAATGATGGAGGCAAGAGCAGCCTCATGAATTTGTTCATCACTCGCGTATTTAAAGGCATTCGTGGAAAGTGTTCCAAAGTTAAAGGGCCTTAATATTAAAGTGAGCGGCAATTCTTTAATGATTTCGATAAAAGCGAGCAGGAATCCACTGATGAGCGGAGCTTTGATCATTTTTAAATCAACTTTGAAAAAGGTACGTGTCATGTTCATGCCGAGCATCCTCGAAGCTTCCGTGTACTTATTTCCGATCTTATCAAAACCAGATTCGATGGAATTGTACCCGATGGCAAGGAAGCGGATGATGTAGGCAGAGATTAAGATGACCAAACTCGTACTCAAGAATAGGCGGCTTTCTAAACCAGTAGATTCATAAAAGCGTGAAAGCCCACTGTCTATACCGATAAAGACGGTACTGATCCCGACCGCGATGACGGCTCCCGGAATGGAATATCCTAAAATCGTCACTTTTGCTGCCGATTTTGATAGGGCACTCTGATGCATTCTGGAAAAGTTAGCGATGATCACAGCAAACAAGACAATCAGTAAGGCACCAACGAAAGAGACGAGCAGTGAATTCCATATGAGTGTCGTAAATTCAGGAGATGCGATCTTTTCAAAAGTTAATAACATCCAGTCGACGAGTTGCACGAATGGAATGAGAAATCCTAATAAGAAAATAAACAAACAGTACCCAAAAGCCCCCCATGCCTTCCAACCTATTAAACGAGTAGGGTGGAGGGGACGAGCTTTCGCCGTTGTCGATGCATATTTTTTTCGACCGCGCAGCACTTTTTCTAAAGTAAGGATGGCAAAGACGATAAACATGAGGGTCGCCGATAGTTTGATGGCTGAATTAAGATCATTCATCCCAAACCATGTTTGAAAGATCGCTGTACTGAACGTCGGTACACCGAAGTATTGAACCACCCCATAGTCATTTAACACTTCCAAAAGCACAAGACTCACGCCACCGACAATAGCTCCACGGGATATAGGGAGGACCACTCTGAAAAAGATATCTACTGGAGAGCGGCCGAGGAGCCTGGCATTTTCAATGAGTGATGCGGACTGGTTAGCTAGAAAAGCTCTTGTGATCGTGTACACATAGGGAAACAGAAAGAGCGTGAATATAAAGACGGCTCCCGGCAGGTTGAGAATATTGAAATAGACTTGATCTACCTCAATGCCCCAGTTGTTTCTTAATGTCGTTTGAATGACGCCTGTATAGTTCAGGATCCCATTGTATGTGTAACCCGCAATATAGGGGGGGATAGCCAGTGGCAGTATCAGCCCCCATTTAAAGAACTTCTTCATTGGAAACTCATAGGCTGACACGATCCATGCTAAACTCGTACCGATGATGATGGTTAAAAATCCTGTGAAAACAATAAGCAATCCGGTATTTTTTAATAAATCCGGCAAGATGTATTCCTGGATGTGATTCCAGTTTTCAGCCTTTCGTGTAAAGAAGTTGAAGAGGATCGTCATGTTAGGAATGAGAATCAGAATGACAATCGCTAGGCTGAGGATCGACCAAATATTCATGTACCCAGGAAGCTTACGTAACAAATTCAAGCGTGACACGTCCTTTATCCTACCAATCGCTCAGCCTTGAATGAAAAAAGCCGGAAAAAATTTCTTCATTCAAGGTTGAGTCCGCTTTAATGATAACAGTTCTCAACTGTTTTGTATAGAAAAAACCGCATCATGGGAGGCATGATGCGGTTACAAAGCTTATTATTTCCAACCGACTTCATTCATGATTTGAATCGCACGGTCGTTGTTCTCACCAAGTTCATTCAAACGAATGTCTTGTTCTTTGAACTCACCCCAGCTTTGCAGAAGCTCAGAAGGCTCTACATTAGGGTTGACTGGGTATTCATAGTTAGCTTCAGCAAATTGTTTTTGTGCTTCCTCTTTGGAAAGGAACTCAATGAACTTCTTCGCGTTTTCTGTGTTTTGACTGCTTGCTGTCACACCCACACCACTGATGTTTACGTGAGTACCTGTTGTATCCTGGTTAGGGAACATAATTCCTAACTGTTCAGCGACTTTAACTTCTTCTTCATCTTCAGAATTCAACATTTTACCCATGTAGTAGGTATTCATAACGGCTACATCACCTTCACCGGCAGCTACAGCTTTTGCCTGGTCACGGTCTCCGCCTTGAGGGTCACGGGCCATGTTATCCACGATGCCTTGTGCCCATTCTTTCGCAGTTTCTTCACCTTCAGTAGCAATCATAGAAGCGACAAGGGACTGGTTGTAGATGTTAGAAGATGAACGAATCAAGACTTTATCTTGGAACTCATCTTTTGTAAGATCCATATAAGTTTGAATGTCTTCTTCATTTACACGTTCTTTGTGATAAGCAATGACACGAGCGCGTTTCGTTAATCCGAACCAGTTGTTATCTTCATCACGGAATTTCTCCGGAATGTTTTCACTTAATACATCACTTTCAATCGGTTGCAGAAGCTCTTGGGACTTCGCGCGGTGCAGACGGCCAGCATCCGCTGTAATTAGAAGGTCAGCTTCAGAAGCTTCGCCTTCACGGTCAAGACGTGCAATCAACTCATCGTCTTTTCCTTCAATGACGTTGACTTTAATGCCTGTTTCTTCTTCAAACTTGTCGTAAAGCTCTTGGTCTGTGTCATAGTGGCGGCCAGTGTAAAGGTTTACTTCTCCACCTGTTTCTTCAGATGCGTTTTCTTCGCTAGTCTCTTCGTTACTTTCTTCCGTCTGTGTTGTTTCTTCTTCATTTGATTCTGTTGCTTCTTCCTGATCGTCTCCGCCGCAAGCAGCGAGTACAAACATAGAAAGGATAAGGATGAAGCTCATTAAAAACCATTTGTTTCTCATGTTCTTTCCACCTCTTATGTAAAATTTTTATCATCCATTGATAATGATTTTCATTCCAGGTTCAATTCTAATAGATTTCGCAAAGAAGTCAAGTGAATATTGAGAATTTTTTTCATTTAGATGATCAGGCAGGGTTCTGTAAGACTCGAAAGCGATTATTAAACTAACATTGGTAGAAGATGAGTTGTATGATATAGGAAGTAGAGCACGATAAATACATATGGTAAAATAGTTGAGTTCTTGTCGTTGTGTGTTTGTTTATAAGCGATTGTGGGAACAGACTTAAAATGGAAAATATTACTTAAAAGAGGTGAAGGTTATGGTGGAAGATATACTTACTTTTCTGAACGATTGGATGTGGGGGACCATTCTCGTTGCCGCCTTGCTCGGCTTAGGATTATGGTTTTCGATTAAACTGAATTTTGCCCAGTTCACATACATACCGGAAATGTTCCGCGTTCTTTTTGATAAGCGGTCGATTTCTGCAGAGGGCAAAAAGGGAACCTCTCCTTTCCAGGCTTTTGCCATCAGTACCGCATCCCGTGTCGGTACGGGAAACTTGGCAGGGGTAGCCGCTGCGATTACGGTCGGTGGGCCCGGCGCTGTGTTCTGGATGTGGATTGTAGCTATTCTCGGCGGAGCTTCAAGCTTTATTGAAAGTACGCTTGCACAAATCTACAAAGTTCCTGAAAAAAATCAGTATCGAGGCGGCCCGGCCTATTATATTGAAAAAGGGTTGAAGAACAGGGGACTGGGAATTGTTTTTGCTATAACGATTACATTTACGTATGGGTTGGTTTTCAGCTCCGTACAGTCCAATACCATCCGTCTGGCTTTTGAAAATTCCTTTAATATGGATAAATGGTTACTTGGTGGAATTCTTACTTTTATTGTAGCTCTTATTATTTTTGGTGGGTTAAAACGAATTGCTCAAGTCACCCAGTTCATCATTCCAATTATGGCTATTTTCTATATCATCCTTGCAGCCTACGTATTGGTTGTGAACATCGGACAGGTGCCAACGATGTTTGGGCAAATCTTCGCTGGTGCTTTCGGTTTTCGTGAAGTTGCTGGAGGTACCTTCGGTGGTATGATCTTAATAGGAATTAAACGTGGATTATTCTCCAACGAAGCAGGTATGGGTAGTGCACCAAACGCAGCCGCTACTTCTGAAGTTACACACCCGGTCAAACAAGGTTTGATTCAGACTTTGGGTGTATTCACTGATACGTTGCTTATTTGTAGTGCCACTGCCGTTATTATTCTTTTTGCTGGAGATTATGTAGGGACAGACCTTGATGGAATTCAACTGACTCAGGAAGCGTTTGAATCCCAACTTGGCGCATGGGCGGCTATTTTTATTGCTATAGCGATCTTTCTTTTCGCATTCAGTTCGATCATCGGAAACTATTACTATGGAGAGACGAACATCGAATTCATTAAAACAAGCAAACCAGCGATCTTTATTTACCGGTTAGCTGTATTGTTTATGGTCATGTTCGGTGCGATTGCTGAGTTTGGCCTTGTTTGGTCACTGGCCGACTTGACGATGGGGATCATGGCGTTGATTAACTTGTACGCAATTTTCCGGCTGTCATCTGTGGCGTATGCTGCGTTGCAAGACTACCGTAAGCAGAAGAAAGCAGGAAAAGATCCGGTCTTTTATCAAGATCACCTTCCGGGTGTCGACGGGATGGAATACTGGAGAAGAGATCAATCCTCAGAGAAAGAACAAGGATAACAAACATAAACAGCCTCAGGATTTCGTTCCAGAGGCTGTTTTTATTATTGCGCGAACGGGCATCCATTTATAGGATGCCCGTTCGCGCCAAACGAGGTCCGAACCGCGCCAAACGAGGTCCGAACCGCGCCAAACGAGGTCCGAACCGCGCCAAACGAGAGTAGGAACGCGGCATCAGTCTTTACACTCACAGATGTGATATGATGGACAGAGATATTCAGTAAAAGGAATGAGCGGAATGAGTTTATTATCAGTCAATCAATTGAGTAAAAGTTATGGAGATAAAGATCTATTTGACGACCTTACTTTCACGATTTCCAATCAGCAGCGAATCGGCCTGATTGGAGTGAACGGGACGGGGAAATCTACGCTTATGAAGATTCTAGCAGGCATAGAGAGTAGCGATTCAGGGGATATGGATCATGCGAAGGATTTCACTGTGGAATATCTGCCACAGGAACCTGAACTGGATGAGAGCCATACGGTTCTTGAACAGATCTATTACGGTGATGCTGAGATCATGGTCGTCATGAGATCCTATGAAAAAGTGCTGTTGGAACTAGCCGCTCATCCTGAGGATCCCAAAGTCCAGGAACGTATGCTTGACCTACAGCAAAAGATGGATGAAAAAGGAGCCTGGGAAGCGAACACGGTGGCTAAAACGGTTCTATCCAAATTGGGGATCGAGTTTTTTGATAAGAAGATCAGCGAACTTTCTGGAGGACAGAAAAAAAGGGTCGCTATTGCGAAAGCTCTGATTCAGCCGGCTGACTTACTTTTGCTGGATGAGCCTACCAACCATCTTGATAATGAAACCATCGAATGGCTGGAAGAGCATCTAGCTTCCTATCGAGGGTCACTTGTCATCGTCACACACGACAGATACTTCCTGAATCGTGTGACGAATTTGATTTATGAACTGGATAAAAGCCGCTTATATATTTATGAAGGAAACTATGAAACATTCCTTGAGAAAAAAGCGGAAAGAGAAGAGTGGGAGCGTCAGGCTGAGCAAAAACACCAAAATACGCTCAGGAGAGAGCTGGCCTGGTTAAAAGCTGGTGTGAAAGCGAGAACGACAAAACAAAAAGCTCGTAAACAACGAGTAGAAGCCATGAAGGAAGAAACCTTTGATACGAAGAAAGAAAACGTTGATATGGCGATTGGTTCTACAAGATTAGGAAATCAGGTGATCGAGCTAGAGGGAGTCTCCCACGGCTTCGGAGAACAGTCGCTGATCGATGCTCTGGACTACCTTGTGGTGCCGGGGGAAAGACTAGGAATCATCGGTCCGAATGGATCAGGAAAAACGACATTGCTGAACATCATGGCTGAACGCATTCAACCGGATGCAGGGAATGTCCACATCGGTTCGACTGTTAAAATAGGCTATTATACACAGGATCATGGAGAGCTTGATGAAAGTCTGAAAGTTATTGAATATATAAAAGAAGTAGCGGAAGTCATTACGACAGCTGATGGTGATGAAATTACAGCGGAACAGATGCTTGAGCGATTTTTATTCCCTCGCCCGCAGCAGTGGACGTATATCAAACGCCTATCTGGCGGAGAGCGCCGCCGTTTGTATTTGCTTAGAGTGCTGATGAGCGAACCGAATGTTCTTTTCTTAGATGAACCGACCAACGATCTCGACACAGAGACGCTCAGTGTGCTCGAAGATTACTTGGAACAGTTCCCTGGTGTCGTCATCACCGTTTCACACGACCGTTATTTCCTGGATCGTGTTGTAGACCGCCTGTTAGCTTTCGATGGGGATGGAAAAGTCCGGAGGTTCTATGGCAATTACACGGAATATCTGGAAAAGAGAAAAGATGAAAAGAAAGAGGAGCAGGTAGACAAGAAGCCTTCCGCTCAAGAAGATACACGCCGTGCCAATCGGAAACGCAAGTTATCTTATCGTGAAAAGCAAGAATGGGAGACGATTGAAGATAATATAGCGGCCCTTGAGGAGAAAGTTGTGAGCCTGGACGAACAGCTTGCGGCAGAAGCGACAAACTATGACCGCGTCCAGGAACTATCCAAGGAAAAAGAAGAAGCCGAATCAGAACTGGAAACAAAAATGGAGCGGTGGGAAGAACTGTCTTTAATTGTTGAAGGGGTAGAGGAAGAGTAATGGAAAGGAGAGTGGAAAGCAATTGTTTTCCACTCTCTTTTTTTCAATAGGGGACAGTGCCGTTCATTTGCTTCTTTTTGTAGTTCCGTGCGTTTTATGGAATAATGAATACGGATACAAGCTAACAGGAGGAATGTGAAAATGAAAATGCCAAGCATTGAAAACTTGGAAAAATATGCGGAATTAGCCTTGCGTACAGGCGTCAATTTGCAGCAGGATCAATTGCTAATGATCAATTCTACGATTGCCGGTGCGGAATTCACACGCATCGTCGCACGAAAAGCTTTCGAAATGGGAGCGAAGGATGTACATATTAACTGGGGCGACGATGAACTGACGCGCATGAAATACGAACATGCCGACCAGGAGACGTTATCTGACGTTCCAGAATGGCAGAAGCAGCAGTACACGTATTTTGCGGAACAGGGAGCGGCCATTCTTTCCATTCGATCGACAGACCCTGATCTTCTAAAAGGTATTGATGCGAGCAAAGTTGCAGCTGCGACCAAAGCAAGATCAGAAGCGATGTCCAAGTTCCGTGACTATACGATGAATGACCGCATTCAATGGTCGATCGTCAGTATCCCGATCCCTAAATGGGCACAAAAGATCTTCCCTGGACAAGATGAAGATACAGCGGTTGAAAAGCTTTGGGAGCAAATCTTCAGCATTGTCCGTGTCGACAGAGAAGATCCGGTGGCTGCATGGGAAGACCATAACCAAACATTGATTAAAGCTCGTGAATACTTGAATAAAAAACAGTACCAGAAGTTGATTTACAAAGCCCCAGGTACAGATCTTGAAGTAGCACTGCCTGAAGGGCACATCTGGAAGGGCGGACCTTCGAAGACGGTGGAAGCTAACGTTCAATTCAACCCGAACATGCCGACGGAAGAAGTGTTTACAGCACCGCATAAGTATGGGGTAAATGGGAAAGTTTCCAGTACGAAACCGTTGAACTATGGTGGAAACGTCATCGACAATTTCACACTGACGTTTAAAGAGGGGAAAGTCGTGGACTTTACAGCGGAAGAAGGCGAAGAAACCCTCAAGCACCTTCTGGAAACAGATGAAGGATCACGCAGGCTGGGAGAACTGGCACTTGTCCCACACGAGTCACCAATATCTCAGTCTGGTTTGATTTTCTACAACACACTTTATGATGAGAACGCTTCTTGTCACCTTGCGCTTGGAAAAGCTTATCCGAACAACATGACAGGCGGATCAGATATGAGCGCAGAAGAGCTTGATCAAAATGGTGTGAATGATAGTTTATCTCACGTTGATTTCATGATGGGATCCGGTGAGCTTGACATTGATGGTGTACGAGCAGACGGAACGACAGAACCCGTCATGCGAGAAGGAAGCTGGGCCATTTCATTTGAATAAAACAACGAAAACCGGCAGCGTTTCAAACGCTGCCGGTTTTTTTATGCATAAGCGAGTTGAGTTACCTCTTCTTGAAGGTGTACCGCATTTCCAAAATAGACATCATACCATTGAAGGAACACATAAACCGTCCAAATATAACGATGATGATTACCTTTTCCTTCATAATGGTCGTCCAAGTATTGGACTAATGCTTGGGTGTGGAAAAACTCCTGAGCTGTTTCAGATGTTAAAGATGTCTTCACTAAATCATAGTATTCTTTCTTTCTCAGCCAATCCCGGATAGGGACGGGAAAGCCGACTTTTTTACGGTTTGCCCATTCTTCAGGGAGCACAGCCTTCGCAGCTTCTCTGAGGGCATATTTGGTGTCCTTGCCATTTGCTCTTAAAGAAGGAGCGAGGGAGGAAGCGACTTCCATTACTTTTACATCCAAAAAGGGAACGCGTAACTCAAGAGAGTGTGCGGAGCTCATTTTATCCGCTTTTTGAAGGATATCCCCAGGAAGCCAATGGTGAAGGTCGGCGTATTGCATCTTCGTCGAATCATTCGCTCCCGAAACTTTGGCATAGGTCTTTGATAAAAGGTCTGCTGGTTTACGACTTTGACGGTATGCAGGTTTAAGGACTTTGTGAGCGTCTTCATGTCGGAAGACTTTCGCGTGTCCGATGAATTTCTCTTCAATCTTCTCTCCGCCACTCGTCAAGAATGAGGTGATCCTATTTTTAGGAAGCTTAGAAGAAACACTAGCAATAGATTTACGAAGCGTAAAAGGCACTTTTTCATAAATCTTCTGTTCAGGACTGATCTTATACCAATCATATCCTCCGAAAAGTTCATCAGCTCCTTCTCCAGAAAGAACAACCGTCACATGTTCTTTAGCCAATTCACTTAAGAAGAAAAGAGGGACGGAGGACAAGTTCGCATGAGGTTCATCCATATGATACTGAATGGTAGGCACCGCCTGGAAAAAATCATCGGCTGATATGAGCCGTTTATGGTTTTCGACTTCTATTTTTTGTGATAACTCTTCAGCAAGTGTCGTTTCATTAAACATGCCTTCATAATCTTCAAAGCCGATCGAGAACGTTTTATTCGGTTTCAATAGGCTCGTCACATAGCTTGAATCAATGCCGCCTGAAAGGAAGGATCCTACTTCAACATCACTGATTTTGTGGTGCCGGATGGAATCATCCATCGCTTCCTGAATTTTCTCAATGGCTTCGTTTAAATCTGTTGTTTCCTCAGAATAAGAGGGCTCCCAGTATGGCCGTATTTCAAAATTACCGTTACCATGAATCATGTAGTGCCCGGGAGGAAGTTTGTAAACTCCTTCAAAAAATGTTTCCTCCATAGCCGAATATTGAAAGGTCAGATAAGGTTGCAAGGCTTCATGGTTAAAGGACTTCCGAAATTGAGGGTGAGCAAGAAACGATTTAATTTCAGAACCAAATAAAAAGGAGCCGTCTGTCGTTTCCTGTGTATAATAAAGCGGTTTAATTCCAAACATGTCTCTGGCAATAAAAAGTTGTTTTTCAACTTTGTCCCATATGGAAAAAGCGAACATTCCCCGTAACTTTTGCAAAATATCAGGACCGTATTGCTCAAAGCCGTGAAGGACAACTTCACTATCCGCCTGGCTATGAAACGTGTGCCCTTGTAGGAGTAAATCCTCTCTCAGACTTTGAAAGTTATAGATTTCTCCATTGAAAACCATCACATACCTTTCATTTTCACTAAACATCGGTTGATTACCATTTTCAGAAACATCGATGATCGTCAGTCTCTGAAATCCTAAGCTGATTTCCCCATCTGTATATGAACCTTGGTTGTCTGGTCCTCTGTGTTGGATTTTTTCCATCATGTCCTGGATGATCGTGTGATTTTCAACCCCTATTTTATTGAATATTCCAACGATTCCGCACATGGAAATACCTCCTTTTAAAGAATCCTATACCTAAAATAAGTAGGGGAGGGGGAGGTTCGCCTCCAAACGGAAGCGGGTCCCCGTCCCCTTTTATTTTTTGTTCTTACCACCGAACGTCCATACCTTCAAATTGTAAATCTTCGTAATTAGGAACAATGGCCGGGTCGACCCTGACGATGTTCAGAGATTTCAGCTCAAGAATGTCTTCAGCCGTTCCTCTAAAGGAAGAATTGATCAAATTCAAATACGTAATGGTTTGCAGCCCTTCTTTGACACGACTCAAATCGTCAACGGTAGGACCGATGAAAGTTGCCTGATCCAAGTAAGGGACTTCCTTTAATAACTCACCAGGAATAATGGCTTGATTCAGCTTCAGCACGAAAAGGGACTGCATCGCTTTAAAATATTCAATATCTTCGTTCACTTCATAGATGCCACTCAAATGGGAGGCGTTAATCGTCAATTCTTCTAAATATAATAGATCTCGCTTGGTGACGGCATCCGGCTCTTTATCTACGGATCTTGCGATGGAGCGAAGGATTAAGTCGTCCATGACAACGGGTTCATCGGGATTTTTAACCTTGATGAAATTTCGATGGCGCTCGTGTACTTTGTAGTTTTCTTCAATCAGATCTCCTTCTTCTGATAGGTAAAGGAGTGTCGCTTCATTTAGTAAAACGCGCTCTCCCCCCTCTACCCAGTTAAGCTTCATAGAAATTTCTATCTTGCCATTTTCAAAGTCCTTTTTTGGGGGAGGTAGAGGCCCGTCATAAGCAGACTGGTTTCCCGATTCGCTCAGGCCGGCAAATGCATAATAACTCTCAAACAATTTATACTCGTTTCCATTGTCATTCTCTGTATCTGCTAGTTTGGATTCAACTTCAGTTCCTGCAAATTGATCAATGACGACTTTCATCTTACTTTTGGTCGGCATAGAAGTAATGACTTCCTTGAGCTTTTCAACCTTTACATAGGTGGGTTCTTCTGGGTCCGGATCAGGAGCAGGTGACGTTTCTTCCATTGGTTCTGATTTCTCTTCCGTAGGTGAAGAAGATTGCTCAAACCAGTCCGTATTCAGAAAGGTATAATAGGATCCGCTCAAAACAATGAAAGCAAGGAGGACCGTAACCAGTTTCGGAACAGCAGGGAAACGTAGCCGTCGGTTAGGCTTCTTTTTATAAAAGCGCTCTTTGTCTTTATCTGTGAATAAAGGATCCTCGCCCATTTGACGATTGATGGCTTCTTTTATTCGTTGATGATCCACGGGTCTATCCCTCCTTCATCTGCCTTTTCTCTAAGCAGTTGACGTGCACGCTGCATCCTTGTTTTGATCGTACTTAAAGGCGTTCCGGTCGCTTCAGCAATCTGTTTCTGCGTCATATCTTGTTGGAAAGTGAGAATCATGACTTCCCGATATTTGATTGGGAGGTTAAGGATGGCTTCCGCTATTTCATCCCACTGTTCTTTTTGCACGACTCTTTGCTCCGTGTAGTTCGGGGCTTTTTGTTCCCGCCATTTATCTGTAGCGATTTTGATGCGGTGAATAGGGGATCGTAAATAATCTTTGCATCGGTTGATGGCAATTCTCATCGCCCAAGTTTTCAATTGGGAATCTCCGTTGAACCTATCCCACTTGCGATAAATCTGTAACAAAACATCCTGAAAGATATCGTCTGTGGTATGGTGATTCTTCACATATGTAAAAATGGTTCTTTTCAACGTTTCTCCGTATTGGTCCATTATGTACTCAACCGCTTGCTCACGTGTGTAATGAGTTTGTGTATGTGCGGACACCGGGCGTTCCTCTCCTTTCCTCTTCATTAGACGAGAGTCTCATCCAAAAGGTCTGCAAAAATACAAATTTCTTCTATAAATCCAACATTTTTCTCCAGTAAATCTCCCGATTGTGGAAGACTCAGTTTC
>NZ_BJYD01000014.1 GCF_007991335.1 Halobacillus faecis
CTGATATAGCAAAGCGAGCTATTCCCCGTAGCCCCCATCCACTCAATAAAAGTCTCGAAACTGAGTCTTCAAGAAACCTGCCATTTACATTAAGAACATTCGTTACGCCTAAAAAGGGGAAGATGGGGGAAAAGAAGAGGAGGGAGGTGAGCGGATGATTTATGATGTTGGAGTTGTAGGTGCAGGCTTCGGCGGGCTGGCAGCTGCCGCTTCACTCGCCAAAAAAGGAATGAAAGTTGCCGTCTTTGAAGCCTCCAATGAACTTGGGGGTAGCGCAGGAAAATTCGAACGCAACGGCTACCGGTTTCAATCAGGGGCCACCCTTGGGATGGGATTTGAAGAAGGAGGGGTTCTCCATCGACTCTTTGATCAGTTAAACATCGATCCTCCTGCCATGACGTTATTAGATACGATCATGGATATCCACATGCCGGATCGCACCATTCATTATTTTCGTGAGCGAAGCCGCTGGTACGAAGAGATTCAACGAGTCTTTCCAATGCAGTCTTCTGCGATACAGGCGTTCTATGATGAAGTGTATAGGGTGGGGGCAGTGGTCGATCAATTAACGGAAGACCTTCCTGTATTTCCTCCAAGAACCTTCAAAGATTTCATACACGTCATACCTTTAGTAAACAAAGAAGCATTGAAACTTCTCCCATTCATGAACCAGACGGTAGAAGATCGGCTGAAAAAGTATGACCTTCATAACCATCGTCTCTTCCGTGTGTTTTTGAATGGCGAGCTGATGGATAGTGTACAAACAAGCGTTGAATATTGCCCTGCGTTTCTCGGGTATGCGGCGTTACAAACATTCCATAAAGGCGCTTACGCAGTACATGGGGGTCTTGCAGCGGTTGCCGAACGTTTGGCATCTTTCATTAAGGATTCTGGAAGCGACCTGTATATGCGGCATCCTATTCATAAAGTAGAGAAAAACGGCGGGCATTTTGAGTTTCATACGAAACGGGATCGAGTCTTTCGAGCACAAAAGGTACTGTTGAACAATTCTGTTCACAACTTCCATGATACGGTATCAAAAGATATGGGTAAACAATCCTATATTAAAGCGTTAAAAGAAGAAAAAAGGGATTCATGGGGAGCGTTTATCATTCATGGAGGCGTGGACGGGGGAGTTTTTAAGGAAGAAGACGCCGTGTATCATCAGTTTATTGACCCGCAAAAACCGGACGACCTCCATGATGGGGGGCAGTTTTTGATGTCATTATCTGATCCTCGAGATTCAACGATGGCCCCATCTGGAAAGCGCTCATTAACGATTTCTACTCACACATCTATTTCACCATGGTGGAATTCTGAACAATACGAAGCGGATAAGGAACATATGAAGAACCGACTACTGGATACGGTGGATTTTTACTTTCCGAGTTTTAAGGAAAAGTTAGACATCGTTCTTCCGGGAACTCCAGTCACTTTTCAAAAGTGGTTGAGAAGGAAATATGGAAAAGTGGGGGGCTACACTCCAACAGGAAAATACAGCTGGCTCAACAGCTATTCCATCCGAACAGGTATTCCGGACGTTTATCAGTGTGGGGATACGGTTTTCCCTGGCGCAGGCACACTAGGGGTGACACTGTCAGGCATGACCGCGGCAAAGGAAATGATGAGATGATTAACGAAAAGCGAATAGGGAATAAGAAAAGAAAAGGTGAAAGAGAAAGGAGATGAACTTGTATGTATAACGATGGAAGTAATGAAATGCCGGGATTCCAAACAAATCCTAATAACTATGATGAATGTCAGCGGTGTGGTAAACCGCTTCAGATGAAAGAAGAGAGAGAGATCAATCTTTGTAAGGAATGTCAGAATAGGCAGGAAGATCATAAGGTTGAGTCCAGGGAGGATTAATGAGAAGCGATCTCTTGCAAGGGATCGCCTTTTTCATGCCATTCTATATAAAATTCAATCCTTAATAGGATAAAGGATATAGCTTTACACCATAATAATAAGAGTGATAAAGTTGTACATTGTGCATTCAAACACATTATGAATTTAAAGGAGACAACTATGGAAAATAAGAACACAGGCCGTATTGACTGGCCGGTATTTGTAATAAGTGGAGGATTATTAGTCCTTTTCGTTATTCTTGCACTCATTAATATTGATTTGGTTGAAATGATCGTTAGCGATAGTTTCGCATGGTCAGCTAAGTACTTCGGTGCTTTTTGGCAAGTGCTTATGCTTGCTACATTCTTTGTTGGGTTATATTTAGCTTTTTCACGATATGGAAAAATCAGAATGGGGGATATGGAGAAGCCTGAAATAGGATTGTACAAATGGCTGTCAATCATTATGGCAACCCTATTGGCCGGCGGAGGTGTTTTCTGGGCAGCCGCTGAACCGATGTGGCACTTTTTGACTGTGCCTCCATCTCAGTCAGGAATTGAAGCCGGAACAGAAGCGGCAATCAACCCGGCCCTGGCGCAAAGCTTCATGCACTGGGGATTCCTGGCATGGGCTATTCTTGGTACGATTAGTGCGGTTGTTATGATGTATGGTCACTATCATAAAGGAATGCCGATGAAGCCTAGGACGTTACTCTATCCGATTTTCGGTGAAAAATTACGCCACAGCTGGATCGGGACGGTCATTGATGCCTTCTCCGTGATCGCTGTAGCGGCAGGGACGATTGGTCCGATTGGTTTCCTTGGTCTGCAGGCGAGTTACGGCCTTCAGGAAATTTTCGGAATTCCTAATCAGTTCAGCACGCAGTTTTCCATTATTTTTGCCGTTGTGATTATCTCGACGATTTCAGCTGTCACTGGTTTATATAAAGGGATACAAATTCTAAGTAGCTTTAACGTACGCATGGCGATTGGACTCATGGCGTTTATCGTCATCTTCGGACCAGGAGGTTTTATTATTGACCACTTCCTGGCAGGCTTCGGGTATTACGTGGATCAATTCATTCCGATGAGTACGTATCGAGGAGATGAAGGTTGGCTATCTCTATGGACCGTCTTCTTCTGGGGATGGTTCATCGGGTATGGACCGATGATGGCCATCCTTGTCAGCCGTATTTCAAGAGGCCGGACAATCAGGGAGATTATCATAGCCGTATCTGTCTTTGCTCCTGTTATTTCTACGTTCTGGTTTACAGTGCTTGGCGGATCAGGGATTTTCTTTGAATTAAACAATCCTGGATCTGTATCCAACGCACTGAATGAAGCAGGGAACCCAGCAGCCATGTTCGCCATTACTGAACAGTTCCCATTAGCGAGCGTAATTTCTCCGTTATTCTTGCTTTTAACGATTCTGTTCGTTGTAACGACGAGTGACTCCATGTCCTACACGATTGCCATGGCCGTCACAGGAGAAGGAAATCCGCAAAGCTGGCTTCGAGTGTTCTGGGCCGTATTGATGGGCGCGATCGCTGTCATTTTGTTAATCACAGGAGACAGTGGGATTACTCAGCTGCAAAACTTCATTGTTGTCACAGCTGTTCCAGTATCCATTCTTCTACTGCCAATGATTTGGCTCGCACCTAAAGTAGCGAAGAAGATGGCCATCGACCAGCGAATCACGAAGAAATAAAAGAGGATGCAAAAAATGCCCAGGATAGCCTCCTGGGCATTTTTTTATAACATTTCACTTTCCTGAAAACCACTTCGTTATAGTAGGTTCACCCATACATAAGGGAACAGATTTGGATGGAGCTGACTAGGATGCGTCGGTGCTGCGTAAGACGGCACGGACGGGGCTGCCGTCGGCTTGTTCTATTCTTAGTGGGAAGGCAAAGAGCTCATAAATTCCTTCGGGTACTTGAGAAAGTTCAATTCCTTCCAGGATCAAGATGTCATTTTGATACAAGGTGTGGTGTCCTTTTAACTCTTTACTCGTTTCTGGATCAACAGAAGGGGTGTCAATGCCGATGAGGTCGATGCCCTGCTGTTTTAAAAATGGACCTACGTCCTCACCAATGACCGTGTACTGATCAGGGAAGCGGGTGCGGTCTTTCCAGCTGCCCGTATGGAATAAAACTTTACTTACCTTGCTCAAATCTACATCTTCCAAAAGCTTTTTAGTGATGACTGGTTCATCTTTTACGGACACGATTAGAGCCTGGCCAGAAAATCGATCGACGGGAAGGTCTGCGATTTTTAATCCGGCCGAATCATAGTGGTAGGGGGCATCTACGTGAGTCCCGATGTGATTGCTTCCTTTGAATTGTCCGACATTGACTGATCCCGTATCCTCCATGGACCACGTTAGCTTGTATTCAAATCGCTCGTCTCCCGGCCAGGGAGGCGTATCATTGTTCAGTTTCATCGTAATATCAATGAATTTCATCATCATAGACCTCCTTAAGCGATGGTGTCTCTTTCATTTTTGAACTGCTTTTGTTTTTCATTCTCCATGATGTCTTTCAAGCGTAATACGACGTCATACACATCTTCGTAAGACGTATAAAAAGCAATCGGGGCAAGGCGGATGACGTTCGGTGAACGGAAGTCAGGGATGATGGCTTCTTGTTTGAGAGCTTTACAGATGCTTGCGGCCTCGTCATGGATAAGACAGACGTGGCCGCCGCGGCGTTCATCATTCAAAGGGTTGCCGATTTTGAACCCGTACCCCGATAATTCCTGGTGGATGAGATCCATCAGTAGACGAGTGAGCTTCAATGATTTGTTTCTAATCTGTTGAATGCCCGCTTCTTCAAAAAGTTCCAGTGACCCTATAAGCGGTGCTGAACTGAGCACATGAGGGGTTCCGATTTGAAAAGCTCCTGCGGATTCAGCAGGAGTTAGTTCGTGACTCATGTCGAACTGCTTGTCTTTGTCTGAACTGAACCAACCGGCAAGTCCCGGGCTTTTTCCGAGGTGCTTTTCATTCACATACAGTCCGCCAACCCCGCCAGGACCACTGTTCAAATACTTATACGTACACCAGACAGCAAAGTCAACGCCCCATTCGTTCAAGCGGTGAGGGAGGGCTCCGATCGAGTGGGCAAGATCAAAGCCGACGATGATCCCATATTCATGAGCCACCTTTGTTATTTTCTCAATATCGAGCAGTTGGCCACTACGATACAAAACGGAAGGCAGGAGAAGAACAGCAATGTCTTCGTCCATTTCATTAATAATGGTATCTTCAGATAACGTATAGCCATCCTCACTTTGGACACGGATCAAGTGCTCTTCCGGAGCTAACCCGTGCCATTTGATTTGGCTCTTTATGGCGTGAATGTCAGACGGGAAATTCAGTTCATCAGCCAGGATTTTCGTCCGTTTTCCTTCCGGCTTATAAAACGTCGCCAGCAACTGATGAATATTTGATGTGATGGAACCGGTATTGATGACTTCTTCCGGCTTTGCACCGATGAGAGGCGCGGTCAGAGCCCCAATCTTTTCTGACATGTAAAACCAAGGTTCTTCTCCTTCCGTCCATCCCCCGATGGCGTGTTTCTTCCAATCATTTAGTGAGGTGGTGAGGGTTTCTTCAGAACGTTTCGAGAGCAAACCAAGGGAATTCCCATCCATATAATAAAAACCTTCTTGGTAAAATTCACGTTTAAATGATTTTAACGGGTCTTGTTGGTCCAATGCTTTTACATCTTCTCTTGAAATGACAGGTTTAGTCATGAATCTTCCTCCTTAACGGTCATTCATCAATCAAGTTATGTTTCACAAGGACAGCCTTAATCATAGAGTAGCAATACCTTTCAGGCAGAGACTCTTTCAAGGGCTTCAACTTCCGCTCTTCCATTTGATCATAGGCTTGAAGTATTTGGCGTTCTTGTTCCTCATCAAACCATCGGTCCCAATCGATCTCATACCCTTCTTTTCCCGCTCGGAAAATGTGGTTCTCAATCGTTTGTTTGCCTATACCTCTTTCTTTTGCTATCTCTTTCACATCATTTCCCTGTTCCCAAAGCTCGTAAGAAATGATGTGACTGGGACGATCATCAAACGGATCTTTCTTATGAACAGAAGGTTCCGTCGAGCGAGTCGGTGTGGATTTCGTCTCTGCCGCTTCGCCCCACCGGCGCGTTTTCTCTAGGAATTGCTCTCCATACTTCTCGAACTTTTGCTCCCCGATACCTTTGATGTTCATCATCTCTTCTTTGCTTTCCGGGAGATAGATGCTCAAGTCCTTAAGGGTGGCATCAGAGAAGATCACGTAAGGGGGGAGGTTGCTTTCATCTGCAATCGACTTACGTAACTGTCGCAACTCTTCGAAGTAATGCTCATTGTATTCGGTTTTCTGTTTCTTCGTTGTAGATTCAACAAGCATTAAGACAGGTTGATTGCCTTTAATAACAGAAACAGCTTCATTTGTCAGTTTTAATGAAGGGTAACGTCCTTCACCTGTAGATAGGTAGCCTTCCGCCGTTAAAAACTGAATGAATCGAGTCAGTTCTTTTTCTGTATAATTCGGCATGATGCCATAGGTCGATAACTGTTGGAAGCGGAACTGCTTCACTTTTTGGTCGGAAGAACCTTTGAGAACCTTTGCTGTAAGGCCTGCTCCGAACCTTTCGCCCATGCGTTTCACACAGGACAATACCATTTGCGCTTCTTTTGTCATATCCTGCTCTTCACCATCGTGGGTGCAATTCGTACACTTCCCACACGGCTCAAAGTCTGTCGGATCATCAAAGTAATCGAGAATGTATTGCTGCAAGCAGGAATGGGTATGACAATAATTCACCATGGCCTGAAGTTTCGTGTACTCGTCCTTTTTCTTTTCTTCATTTGGTGACTGGTCGATCAAAAAACGCTGCAGGTTGATATCCTGACTGGAGAAGAGCAATACACAATCACCAGGCTCACCATCACGGCCGGCACGGCCGGCTTCCTGATAATAAGATTCAATATTCATCGGCATGGAATAGTGAATGACATACCGGACGTTTGATTTATCAATGCCCATTCCGAAAGCATTGGTTGCAATCATTGTGGTCACTTCATCCTGGACGAAATCCATCTGTGCTTGCTTTCTTTGATGTTCTGTCATTCCGGCGTGATATTTTCCAGCGGCAAATCCTTTTTTCGTTAAAAGATAATGTAGCTGGTCCGCATCTTTTCGTGTGGCCGTATAGATGATCCCGGATTCATTAGGAATCTGAGTCAGGTACTCGCTGATGAATTCACGTTTGTCACGGCCTTTGATAATACGGAAGGATAAGTTGTTCCTGGCGAATCCCGTATTGATTACATTCGTATCCTCAACATCGATTAACTCTTTGATGTCTTTAATTACTTCCTGTGTTGCTGTAGCTGTTAGCGCCATCAGGACGGGAAGGTTCGCGATCTTCTTTAAAGTAGGAACAATCGAACGGTAGCTTGGACGAAAGTCATGTCCCCACTGGGAAATACAGTGGGCTTCATCAAAAGCGATTAACGAAAGGGGAATACTGTTAATGGCAGCTAAAAAATTTGGTGAATCAAACCGCTCAGGAGCGACATACACGAAAGAATAGCGGCCGTTTTCCATATCCCTCAGCCTTTGTTGCTGTTCTGGGTGGGAAAGGGAGCTGTTGATGTAAGTAGCAGCCACCCCATAGGAATGGAGGGCATCCACTTGGTCTTTCATCAAAGAGATCAACGGGGATATGATGATCGCTGTACCTTGCAAAGTGAGTCCGGGGATTTGATAGCAGAGGGATTTTCCGCCTCCTGTTGGCATAACCGCCAAAGTGTTTTTTCCTTCTAAAACATGAGTGATGGCCTCTTTTTGACCGGGGCGGAACGAGGGATAACCGTAGTATTGTTGGAGAATATTTTCGGCCTGCTGAATCATCGTGATCATCCTTTTATACATAATCTTCTTTCTCCCACATCTTATCATGTTTCACGTGAAAACTGTGGGGAAAACTAAAGAAGTCATACTTCTAAGAAGGAGAGATTATAACATGAAGGCTATTGTTATTGAGCAATATGGAGATAGAAATCAATTAATTGAAAAAGACGTGGAGCGCCCGGTTCCAGATGAAAGTCAGGTCATTGTGGAATTGCATGCGACATCCATAAATCCGATCGACTGGAAATTGCGTGAAGGGTACTTGAAAGAAATGTTGGACTTTGATTTTCCTATCATTTTAGGATGGGATGCAGCAGGAATCGTCGCGGAGGTTGGTTCTGCAGTACAAAACTTTAAAGTAGGCGATCGCGTTTTCGCTCGCCCGGCTACAACAAGATTCGGAACATATGCAGAGTACACAGCAGTGGATGAGCATCTTTTAGCACACCTTCCTGAGAATGTTTCTTTTGAGGAAGCGGCCGCGGTGCCATTGGCAGGACTTACTGCATGGCAATGCTTGGTGGATTTTGGTGACATTAAAGAAGGAGACCATGTGCTCATCCATGCAGGTTCAGGCGGTGTCGGCCATTATGCGATTCAAATTGCAAAACAAAAAGGAGCTTATGTAGCAGCGACAGCCAGCGGAAAGAATCAGGAATGGGTAGAAAAACTGGGTGTCGATCGCTTTATTAATTACAAAGAAGAGGACTTCTCCGAGATATTGAGTGACTACGATATCGTACTCGATACCCTCGGGGGAGAAATTCAGGAAAAAAGCTTTTCCGTCCTGAAAGAAGGAGGACGTCTACCGTCCATCGTCCAGCCACCGGATGAAGATCTCGCGGCCAAGCATGGAGTTAAAGCGGGATTTGTTTGGCTTGAGCCGAGTGGAGAGCAACTGGCAAAACTGGCTTCCATGATGGAATCTGGAGATTTAGTATCTGTCATTGGCCATCGCTTTGATCTTAGTGAGGAAGGATTAAAAGAAGCTCATAGCGTCAGCGAAACCCACCACGCTAAAGGTAAAATCGTTATCAACATTAAATAGAATCTACTATACACTCGGACCCGGTCATCCCCCTGACCGGGTCCGTTTTTCATCGGAACTGAGTCTTCACAGAAGCTTCCAATGCTTGAGGACTCAGTTTCGATCCTTTTTGTTAGATGGGTACTGTGGGGAATGGCTCGCCTCCCGCAGGAGAACAAGGAGCACGTCCAATATCCCCTTAGCTCTCGAATTTCATTCTTACAAATCCCGCTGTTTACTTTGCTTTCTATCATAAGAGTCGACAAATGTTGTGTAAATTTTCTTACAATTTATGAGTGAGTAGAGTAAACTAAGGGTAAAGGATTTGTAGTAAGTAGGAATGGAGGAGAGGTCGTGCTAACTAATTATCAAACGGGAGTTTTTTTTGATGAAATGATGAAACAAGATGGTGAGCCAAAAAGGCACTATCAATGGTTTTATCAACTGGTCAATCAATTTACAGAACGCGATTTGATGAAAAAGCATGAAACAGCTCAGCTTAATTTTCTTAGACAAGGCATTACATTCACCGTGTATAACCATACGGGTGGAACGGAGAGGACGATGCCGTTCGACTTTGTTCCAATCATTATTCCGAGGCAAGATTGGGAAGAAATTGAAAAAGGGATGAAGCAGCGGATGACTGCTCTCAATCATTTTTTAGAAGATATTTATAATGGTCAGGAAATAGTAGAGGCGGGAATCATCCCAAGAGAGTTGA
Organism: Halobacillus faecis; assembly: GCF_007991335.1. GTDB lineage: Bacteria > Bacillota > Bacilli > Bacillales > Halobacillaceae > Halobacillus > Halobacillus faecis. The sequence continues at coordinate 9,513 of NZ_BJYD01000014.1, forward strand.
TCGAGAACAATCCTTATTACTACAACAAACAAGTCAGTGGGATCGATATTCCTTTAAGGAATCATATATTCCTTGCCGGCGTAGACTTGATTAGAGATGAAAATGGTCAATATCGAGTATTGGAAGATAACTTACGTAATCCTTCAGGGATGTCTTATGTTTTCCAAAATCGTTATGTGATGAGACAAGTGTATCCTGAATTGTTCTTCCAACATTCCATTGAAACGTTGGAGCATCAATTGTCAGAGCTTCACCAGGCGGTGACCAGCCATTTACCTGCCAACGCAGACCCACATAAATCGGCGACCGCTGTTTTATTGACGCCGGGAATTTATAACTCTGCTTATTATGACCATGTCTTTCTTGCTCAGCAGATGGGAATCGAACTGGTCGAAGGTAGAGATTTGATTGTCAAAGATGATGTTGTCTACATGAAGACCATTAAAGGGTTGAAGCGTGTGGATATCATTTATAGAAGAATCGACGATGACTTCCTTGATCCGGAAGCGTTCCGGCCTGACTCTGCCCTCGGGGTTTCTGGGTTGCTCAGGGCTTATCGCAAAGGGAATGTATCGATACTTAATGGTATTGGTAATGGTGTTGCAGATGATAAAGCGATGTATGTTTATGTTCCGGATATGATTCGCTTCTACCTCGGAGAAGAGCCGATTATCCCGAACGTTGAAACCTACTTCCTTAGTGATCCTGAACGTCTCGATTATGTGCTGGACCACATCCATGAACTGGTTGTGAAAAATGTAGGGGCTTCAGGTGGTTATGATATGTTGATCGGTCCTCAGTCCGAAGAAAGTGAACAGGAAGAATTCAAGAAGAAGATCATTGAAAATCCTCATCAATATATAGCTCAACCGACCATTAAATTATCAAGGGCTCCTGCTTATCAGGAAGGTAGATTTTATCCATGTCATGTGGATTTACGCGTGTTTGTCATGAATGGTGAAAAGACAAATGTACTTCCTGGCGGGTTATCACGAGTAGCGCTCAAAGAAGGCTCTCTTGTGGTGAACTCCTCTCAAGGTGGAGGAGGAAAAGATACGTGGATTTTGACAGAAAGTGGTGATCACCATGCTTAGTCGTGTAGCAGATTCTCTTTACTGGATGTCGCGAAATATAGAACGTGCCGAAAACAATGCAAGGGTCCTAAGTGTCCAGCTCATTCACATGTTGGAAGCACAAAATCAGGAGGCAGCGGATCGGGACTGGGAAGAAATTGTGGAAGTCTGTGCTTCTGCGAAAGATTATTACAGCCTATACGATCGCCTAGACAGGGAGACGCTGATTCAGTACTTGACCATTAGTCCATTTAACGTCAATTCTCTTATGAATTGTATGAATTATGCCCGTGAGAATGCCCGTTCCACAAGGGATATACTTCCTGAAGAACTGTGGGAAGTTTTAAATGCCTTTCATTTGGATCAAAAGGATTGGCAGGAGCTCCCGAATACGAGGCAGCATACCCAGGACTATCTGGATCGAGTAATTAAAACTTCCATGACGTCGCAAGGGGTTATTGAGTCCAGTATGAGCCGTGGAACTCCCTATACTTTTATTAAAGTAGGAAAGTGGCTGGAGCGCGCGGAGAAAACGGCAAGAATATTGAATGTGACCTGTGAAAAAAACAGAAGAGAAGCGGATGTTCCGACAGATCACTACTATTATTGGCTGACAGCTTTACAGTTCTTAAACGGTTATGATGCATATATTAAGGAACACCCGCCAACAATGGAGTCCAAACATGTCCTCAGCTTTTTAATCAAAGAAGGGACGTTCCCTCGGTCAATTCGTTATTGCATGGACCATGTTATGGAAGCAGTAAACAAACTTGAAGGTGGAAAAATCTCTCATTATTCTGAGGATCTTTTTCAAATGCTTGAGCTCATTCAAGATGAAATTACGAGCACGAACATAGAGGAAATGGATATGAATGAACTGATGTCATTCCTCGATCATTTCCAGGATCGGTGCATGACGCTCAGTCGTATGTTCTCACAAACCTATTATTTAATTGAACCGGTCCACGTCAAGTAAAGGCTATCCAGGAGGAATACACTGTGAAGTTCCAAATTGAGCATACCAACACCTTTTATTATGATAACTTTGTCGATCAAAGCATGAATCATATTCGTTTAAAACCAAGAACGGATGAATGTCAGAGGTTACTGGCTTACCGGACTGAAATCACTCCAGGTTCGATGACGAAAGAACATATTGATCTCTGGGGGAATCATGTGGAAACATTCTTTATTCCCGAGAAACATGAACATTTAACGTTGAAGACAACGTCAACGGTCAGTATCCAAAAAAGCCCATTCATCCGTATGATTGAATGTTCAAGTGAAATGCAGACGATTTTTCATTCAGAACTTTTCCGTCATCACTATTTGGCTTACTTAAATGAAACCCCCTATACTTTCCTGTATAAAGAACAACATGAAGAGATTATCAATGAAGTCGGTGACGCAAAAGATCCGATCCGCTTTTCTTTAAGGTTGATGGAATACATTAATCAATCCATCAGGTACGATACGACGACCACCCAAGTGAATACCAAGGCGTATGAATCATGGCCGATAAGGGGAGGTGTTTGCCAGGATTATGCACACATCATGATCGGGGTCTTGAGATCCCAGGGTGTACCTGCCCGGTACGTAAGTGGGTATCTGTATGTAGGAGAAGATTCAGCACTCGTAGGTGATGCCGCTACACATGCGTGGGTAGAAGTGATGGTTCCCGGAATCGGCTGGGTGGGTCTTGACCCTACCAATAACGTGGAAGCATTAGAACAGCATATTAGAATTGGCACAGGAAGAGATTATGCTGATGTCAGTCCACTTCAGGGAGTATATCGTGGAGGTGGACAAAATCTTGATGTGAAAGTCAGCGTAACGCTTCTGGATCAATAAAAAATCCCTCTCCATGATGGAGAGGGATTTTCATACGTCATCCGTTCTGGAAGCTTTCTTTATGACGTGGCTGTCCTTTGAAATAATCGATCATTAAGCCGATAATCCCACCAACAATCGCTGGGAAGACCCAACTTAGGTTCAGTTCAAACAATGGCAGTTGACTGATGAATGGTTCGATGGATGATACATCTGCGCCAAAAGCTACGAGCCCATCATAAACCCCTATGACCGCCGTCAATAGAATGGCTCCTCTGTACACATAAGTGGAGTGATTAAAGAGGGGACTCATGAATGTTAGAGCGACCAAAACAATGGTGATCGGATAGACGAACACAAGCACCGGAACAGAATAAGCGATGATTTGGTTTAATCCAATATTAGAAATCGCAAAACTAATCAAAGTTACTACTATGATGACATGGTGATAAGTCATTCCGGAAACACGCTTGGAAAAGAACTGGCCACAAGCAACTGTCAGACCGATGCAGGTTGTCAAACAGGCGAGTCCTACAATGACACCAAGCAATAGCGCCCCTGCATCTCCATACATGATTTGTGCAGCACCCGCAAGGATGGCACTTCCATTATCAAAGGAACCTTCTGTTGCCATTCTCGCTCCGATCCAACCAATGGCCACATAGACAGTAGTTAGGCCAATCGCAGTTACTAAACCTGCTTTTAATGTCCGGCGGGTTAATACTTTTGGATCGGTGACTCCGCGATCGCGGAAGGATGAGACCACGATGATTCCGAAAGCAAGAGAAGCGATCGCATCCATGGTCAAATACCCCTCAATGAATCCTGTGAAGAAAGGTTGAGCCTGATATTTCTCCCCTGCTGGCTGAATCTGTCCATCGAGCATAAAAAAGCTTCCAATGACGAGACCAAGGATAGCTAAGAATAAGGTAGGGGTTAAAATCTGACCCACACGATCCACTAGTTTAGATGGATTGCGGCTGAGCCAATAAACAAGTACAAAGAATAAGACCGTAAAAATGAATAGCGTCAACGATTTGCCGTTTGTAAAAGGAACGACGCCTGTTTCAAAGGCTACGTTTGCAGCCCTTGGAATGGCGAAGAAAGGTCCAATGACAAGATAGACCATCGCCGTAAATAATAATCCGAACATCGGGTGGACACGTCCAGCTAATTGTACAGCCCCGTTGCGTACAAGCGATATCGCCGCTACTGTCACGATAGGTAACCCTACACCAGTAATGACAAAACCGAAAATAGCCGGGAAGTAGGATGTTCCTGACTCAATACCGAGGGATACAGGATAAATTAAGTTCCCAGCACCGAAAAACAAAGCGAACAGCGTGAATCCAATAAAAATTGTATCTCTTGCTTTCATACTGGCTCCTCCTCATAGATGTCTGTATATTTTGCGTAAAAAAAGCGCTCTTATCCAAAAGATGAGCGGCAATAATCAAGGCTTCTGCATGATTTTCATTATTGAAAAGTGAATGAGATTAACGCACCGCCGTAATACTATCAATGTCACACCTTTCTGTCAATTATTTTTTTAGAAAATTTAAAAGGTTATGATTACCATGCCATTTTTTGTGTGATTCCCTTACAAAATAAGGGTTTATTCAACAATATGGCAGGATTGTGGAAGACTCATTCTCTAGATGTTTCCGAGCCCAGGTAGAGCGCCAGGGGTGGCTGGGAAGCTACTCGCTTTCCTGTGGGGGAGTGGCAAGATTCCTCGGGCGGTCTGAGCACTAAGGGATCCCGCCTACCTCCCTTCTCCCACGGGAGTCTCGCAGCTTCCCAACCACCCCTTTCAATGTAAGGGAGAAACGAACCCTTGTACCAAGTTTGAAGGTCTTCCACTATCCAGTTGTAAGAGGTATAAAGCGCTCTGGATTAAGCTTTTTAGTGTTATGAGAGAGTCCCATTATTATAAGAGCTGACCTTTTGGTAGTGGTTTCGAGAATCTTTCATGGTAAAGGGGCGTAGGGGAATGGCGAGACTCCCGCGGAAAGCGAGTTATTCCACGCAGCCCCACCCACTCACAAAAGTCTCGAAACTGAGTCTTCAAGTAAAGGGAGCTATATTCGAAGAAGGTTTGATGGAAAAGGGAAGTTTTTTACAGACAATTTAGTTTACAGATGAGGGAGAGGCATATAGAATATGTCTATATTACACGAGGGTCGTACATACACCTTACAGAAGGAGACTGTTCAATGATAGATTCGTTACTATTGCAACTGATGTTAGTGGGGTTTCTCGGCGTAGGATCACAGTGGATCGCCTGGCGCTTTCGATTGCCTGCCATTGTCGTCATGTCCATCGCCGGTCTCTTAGCCGGGCCTGTACTAGGCCTCATGAATCCTGAACAGGACTTCGGAGAACTTTATAAGCCGATCATATCCTTGGCCGTTGCTGTCATTCTTTTTGAAGGAAGCTTGAACCTCGATATGAAGGAAGTGAAAGGTTTAGGCCGTCCCGTATTCAGGATTGTGACATTCGGTGCGTTTCTAAGCTGGATATTGGGTTCATTAGCGGCTCATTATGTGGCAGGTTTGTCCTGGGCTGTCGCTTTTACAATCGGAGGGTTATTTATCGTTACCGGCCCGACTGTCATTCTGCCTTTATTACGTCAGGCAAAATTAAAACCACGGCCAGCTAAAATCTTGAAATGGGAAGGCATCATTGTCGATCCGATCGGTGCCTTACTTGCGGTATTTGCTTTCGAAATCATCCTATTCCTGACGAATAATGATCCTTCTACGTTACTGATGTTCTTTGCCGCTTCCGCCTTCGCTGTCTTTTTAGGTTGGGTTTGCGGAAAAGGTGTCGGTTGGATGTTTGAAACAGGGTACATTCCTGAGTTTCTTAAATCCCCAGCCGTCTTTGCAGTGGTTATTGCTTGTTTTACGATTGCTGATGAAATCATGCATGAAACGGGTCTATTATCGGTAACTGCGATGGGAATGACCCTTGCGAATATGCACATCTCGTCCATTGCAGATATGCGACACTTTAAAGAGAATATATCCTTATTGTTGATCTCTACCATCTTCGTCATGTTGACCGCTTCCCTGACGGTCGATACTTTGGTGGAAATATTTAACATACAAATTATCGGCTTTGTAGCATTAATGTTGTTTATCGTCCGCCCGTTGTCGATTTTTCTATCCACTATGGGGACAGATTTATCTAAATCAGAGAAGCTTCTGGTCGGTTGGATTGCACCAAGAGGGATTGTCGCCCTGACTGTTGCCAGTTATTTTGCGAGTGTCCTTTTGGAGGAAGGGTTTGAGGATGCGTCGATTCTCATTTCATTGACCTTTGCTCTGGTATTTACAACCGTTGTGGCTCATGGATTCTCTATAGGCTGGCTTGCGAAAAAGTTAGGGCTGTCAATGGAGGGGCCACCAGGGGTTCTCATCGCAGGAGGAAGTGCATTTACAACAGGTCTTGCCAAGACATTGGAGGAACTTAAAATTCCCGTTCTTCTTACAGACTCATCCTGGCAGCGACTGTCTCGTGCCCGTTCCCGTGGGATTGAATCCTATCATGGAGAAATCTTATCTGAGCAAACGGAGTATTATTTAGATATGACACCATATGAGTATCTGGTTGCCGCTACAGAATTAGATTCTTACAATGCCCTCGTTTGTACGACTTTCGTACCGGAATTTGGCCGTAACAACTCTTTCCAACTTAGTTTAAGTAATAAAGAGGGGGACGATTTAGAAGATCTTGTGCATACGATCGGAGGGAGGGTCCTGTTCGAAGAAGGGGCTTCCTGGGAAGAATTGAATGCTAGAGTGGAAAATGGCTACGTATTCCGCAAAACAACGATTACAGAACAATATACTTTCCAAGACTACATGAAGAATATGGATCAACACGCCATGCTTTTATTTTCAAAAAGAGCCTCAGGAAAAGTGGAGTTCTTCACTCCGGAGATGGAGTATAAGGCGGAAAATGGCGATGTCATCGTTTCCTTAATGCCTCCAAGTAAAGAATTTGAAAAAATTCAGGAAAAGCTTGAGGGCCAGCGAAAAGATAAAGAAAACCAAAAGAAATCTTAAATTAAAAAGACGGAGGATAACAGGATCCTCCGTCTTTTTTTATTGCTCTGACTGAGCCAGTTGCTTATTCAGTTCCTTTAGCTCTTCTTCCATACGAGCCAGCTGTTTTTCTGCATTTTGTACATTACCCCCGGCAGCTTCAAGTTTATCTAAGTCACCTTGGATGCGGATATAATCAGATTTTAAGAAAGTGATTTGATCTTGGATTTCTTTTTTTGTCATGGTTTATTCTTCCTTTCTTTATGTTGTTCCACTTATCATTGAGACGTATAATGGAAAGAAAAATTCATCTTATTCAGAATTTTATCAAAAAAATGGTTTGAAGCAAAAAGAAAAGGGGTACTTACTGATGACTATAATTTATGAACACGATCCAATCAAGTTTCATGAACAAGTGGAACCATTACTCCTGGATAAGGAAGCAGAAAACAACCTGCCTTTGGGTGTTTTAGAACGTCTGAAGAATACTCAAGGAAAAGAAGCTTGTCATTTAATCAGGTTCCAGGACAACGGAAAAACTACATTCATGTCAATGAGAACGCCTCCACATTTATGGATCATTCCCTCTCTCAGTCATTGGGAACCTGCTCAGATCCGTGCATTTGTCCAGTACCTGGTTAAAGAAGAGCATGATGTCCCTGGAGTGCTTGGGGAACGGAAGGCGGTAAAATTTTTCTTGGAAGAATGGATGGACCATACAGGGCAGGAAGCAGAGCTTCAGATGGAACAAGGAATTTTCAGATTGCAACAATTGAAAACGATTCAAAAACAAAAAGGTCATTTAATTGAAGCGGACGCTTCTCATCAGTCCCTTGTTGAAGATTGGTTGAGACAGTATGGAAGGGAAACAGGGGAGGGTCATGTAGCTGGACGTGCGGAGGAATTGGCAGAAAATCTGATTGCGGATCGGCGCCTTCATTTATGGATCGTCGAAGGAACTGCCGTTTCCATGGCAAGTCGGGCACGAACAACCAAAAATGGAGCGACAATCAATGCTGTGTACACACCTGATCAATATAAAAGAAAAGGATATGCCTCTCAAGCGGTCTGGCATTTAACAGATAAACTGCTCAAGAGTGGTTACTCTTTCTGCTCTTTATACACAGACCTTGCCAATCCTACATCGAACTCGATTTATAAAAAAATTGGATATGAAAGAATGGGGGATTCCATTGTTTACCATTTTACAAAATAAGGAATTCGTATTGGTGAAATTGGAGCATTCAGCATCTATGATGAGCTATGTGGAACATATAAGCATCCAACAATTACAAGTTCCTTATAAGGTAAAATTTACATAAAATAGACGAAAAATTCTGTTTAAACTGATTTGAGTGTAAGACCACTATTTCGGTATTATGTTTAGTAATTGACCCAAAAACTACTACATCAATCATTTAGGGGGATTACATAGTTGAATGTATTAAAGGTAGTAGACAAAATCATTCTGAAGATCGAAGAATTCATATTAAGTTATGCTGTGATTATCATTGCCCTGATGGTCGTAGGAAAGGCGTTAAGCAGGGCGTTATTCAGCTATTCGCCACCCTTTGCAGACGAAGTGAGTCAAATTGCGATTGTGGTAGCGACATTCATGGGGATTAGTTATGCAGCAAGAAAGGGGCGGCATATTAGTATGTCCGCTTTTTACGACCTGGCTCCTTTCAAGGTGAGGAAAGTTCTAGCTGTGCTCATTCCTTTAGGGACCGCTGCTGTCTTATTTGTACTCGCTTATTATTCAGGCTTCTACGTCCTCGATGTCTATGAATCTGGCAGGGTGACATCTGCATTGGAGATGCCCGCCTATTACTTGTACATCTTTATCCCGATCGGCTTTTTACTCGGAGGTATTCAGTTTCTAAGAAATGCATGGATCAACATTAAGCATCGTGATGAAGTGTATTTAGGGACAGATGCGAAGGACTATAACGATGAAAAAACAAAAGAACTAGAAGGAACACACTTGTAAATAAATTACGATGAAGAAAGGGTAACGATATGATAGCCACAATGCTCATAATCATGGTGATCCTTCTTTTATTGAACTTTCCAATGATGATTCCGTTGATGGTGGCACCATTGGTCATTATGTTCATATACTTTCCGAATTTGGATCCTATGATTCTCATGCAACAATTTTCTACAGGGATAGAACCATATGTTCTTCTAGCCGTACCGTTGTTCATTTTTGCAGCGGATATTATGACGACAGGTAAGACTTCGAATCGATTGTTAGATTTTATCGGGTCTTTCATTGGCCATATCCGGGGAGGCTATGCGGTTACAACCGCAGCTGCGTGTACCCTCTTTGGTGCGATTTCCGGATCCACGCAGGCGACTGTTGTAGCCATCGGTAAACCGATGAGAGAGCGCTTGCTGAAAATCGGCTACAAAGATCCGACAGCGATGGCCTTGATTATCAATTCCAGTGATGTAGCTTTACTTGTCCCACCAAGTATCGGTATGATCATATACGGATTGGTATCTGGAACATCCGTAGGTGATTTGTTTATCGCCGGAATTATCCCAGGCGTGATCGTCTTCTTGTGCTTTTCCATTTACAGTGTCATTTACGCAAAAATGGCTGACATTCCATTAGCGAATAAAGCCACATGGAGCGAAAGGCTGCAGATGACTAAAAAGGCGTTGCTTCCGTTGGGGTTCCCGGTTTTAATTATTGGTGGTATCTACACTGGGTTGTTTAGTCCCACAGAGGCAGCAGGAATGTCTGTGCTTTATGCCTTTGTCCTTGAAGTGCTGGTTTACCGGTCTGTACATATTAAAGAACTGCCTAAAATTGCCCGGTCTACAGGTTTAGTGACATCTGCCGTCTTCGTTCTTGTCGCCGGTGGTCAAGCTTTTACATGGGTCATTTCATTCGCTCGGATACCGCAGATGATTACTGAAACCGTTCTAGGCTCAGACCCTAGTGCCATTTATGTTCTCTTGATGGTGACGATTTTCTTCTTCATTGGATGTATGTTTGTCGATCCAATCGTTGTTATCTTGATATTGACTCCTATCTTCTATCCTGCCGCGATGAGCGCAGGGGTAGATCCTATCCATTTAGGAGTTGTAATCACATTCCAAGCGGCTTTAGGTTCAGCCACACCTCCATTCGGAGTCGATATTTTCACCGCCAGTGCGGTGTTCAATAAGCCATATTTAGAGGTCATCAAAGGAACACCGCCATATATCCTGATGATGTTTGCTATCTCAATATTATTGATATTCTTTGAGGAACTTTCACTCATTCTTCTTTAATCCAGAGTGGAAGCTGATATACAAAAAAATGGGGAGGTTATTGTTATCTTTAGAAAAAATAGTTTGTTAACATTTATGTCTTTAGTCATGCTCAGCATGGTCCTTGCTGCCTGCGGTGGCAGTGACGGTGGAGACGGCAATGCCAGTGGTGATGGTGGAAAAACCTACAACTGGAAGTTCGTAACGGAAGAAGTGGATGGACAGGTCCAATATGAATACGCAGAAGAATTCGCTAAGCGTATGAATGAAAAATCGGATGGAGCTGTAAACATTGATGTTTATGAATTTGGTGGTCTTGGAAGTGAGACAGACCAAGTAGAGCGGCTTCAAAATGGAACCGTACAGATGGCGATTATGTCTCCTGGTTTTACAGGGAACATGGTAAAAGAGGGACAAATCTTTGCTTTGCATTTCCTTTTCCCAGATAGTGTGGAAAAAACACAACAAATTTTGAATGATAGTGAAGCACTGAATACAGATCTTCGCGAGCTTTATGAAGAACACAGCATTTCTCCGTTAGCTTACTGGACAGAAGGTGCGATGCAGTGGACATCCAGTAAGCCTATTGAAGAACCTGCTGATTTTGAAAACTTTAAAATGCGTACACAAACTTCTCCATTAATCCTTAAATCCTATGAAGCGTACGGAGCAGACCCTACACCCATGAGTTGGTCGGAGCTTTATACAGCATTGGACAGAGGGACAGTGGAAGGACAAGAGAATCCAATCTTCTTCATTGGAGATGCGTCTTTCAACGAAGTGCAGGATTACATGACACTATCCAACCACAACAACTATGTAGCGATGACGACAGTTAACACAGACTGGTATGCAGGTCTTGACGAAGAAATGAAGACAATGGTTGATGAAACCGTTAAAGAAATGCAGGACTGGGTATTTGAAGAACAGAAGACGCAAAATGAAGAGTACCTAGAAACAATTAAAAACGATACGGAAAACCCAACAGAAATTATCGAATTGACAGAAGAACAACGTGAAGCTTTCAAAGAAAAAGCACTCCCTGTTCGTGACTTCTACCGTAGTGATGTTTCTACCGTAGACGGACAAGTTCTCGATAAGCTTCTTGAAGAAATTGAAGCCGCAGGAGAATAAAGCACATAAAAAATGTCCAGAGCTCACAAGCTCTGGACATTTTTCTATGCTCACAAAACACTCTATTTCAACTAAAGCTCCCTTTCCTTGAAGACTCAGTTTCAAGATGTTTTCGGGGTTCGTTACTTAGGTTGAGCGTTAGGGG
>NZ_BJYD01000015.1 GCF_007991335.1 Halobacillus faecis
CATTCCCTGTAGCCCCCATCCACTCAATAAAAGTCTCGAAACTGAGTCTTCCGCAATCCTGCCATATTATTCAATAAGCGATGGGTAAAACTTTATTCGGGAGCTACCCAGGGTTCGGTTTGTTTTCTGTAGTCCAAAATCGTGAGCAGCAGTACAAAAAGGAAGAGAAAGCTGGACAGCTTAAATAGCGTAGCCGTTTCGACAAACTGATAAATAAACCCAAGAATGAATGCACTTGATCCGATTCCGAGATCAATCGATGAATAGTACATCCCGTTAGCAATCCCGCTTCGCTCTGTCGTCGTTTTGGAAATGACCCATGCTTGAAGCGCAGGCATCATGGATCCAAAACCAATTCCAAACAAAGCCCCCGCAATGATTAAGTGAACGTTTGAACTGGCAAGAGCGAGCACCCACATGGCACCGAACGATATGAATGAACAAATCATGATCAACTTCCACGGACCGTTTTTATCAAAGTATCGACCTGTGACCGGTCTCGTTATGGTCGCAAATACAGCATTAAAGAAATAAAAGAGAAAAGTGCCGGTAAGACCTTGTTCGTTGCCGAAAATCACGATATAGGTAACCACAGATCCGTAGCCGAAAGTATTCAAAATCGTAACAAGGGCCGGATACCAGCTTCTTTTTTCGATGAGAGAACCAGTAAAAGAAAAACGTGGAGGATCTTCTTGGTTCTTATATACTTGCTCCGGTGTAACAAAACGAGTAACAGAGAAGAGTAGGATGGCAATGATTCCTAAGGCAGCAGCAATGCCGACAAGTAGGTCAAAGGAATAATTCTGATAAAGGTAAATGCCCAGGCTTGGAGCCATGATCATCCCCACCGTTACAGAGAGTCCGAAGTACCCCATGCCTTCTCCAACACGTCTTCTCGGAACGAGATCCACGGCAGCGGTCCCGTTTACCGTTGTAGACCATCCCCATGCAATCCCGTGGATGAAACGAATAATCAACAGAATGACAACCACTTGGGTAATCGGGTAAAGGGCGGTCATGACTAGTAGGGAAATGGCTCCGATCAAAACAAGGATTTTACGTGGACGCGTCATCAGCAGATGGCCGATGAAAGGGCGAATAATGATTGCGGCAAAGGCGAACATCGTTGTGATCAGTCCTACTTGTAAACTCGATCCTCCAATGGATTCAATATAGGGAGGCAGGTTTGGAAGAAGCATTTGAAAGCTCATAAATGTAAATAGATTGGCTAAGATTAAAAAAATGAACGGCCATGTCCAAAGTTTCGGTTGTGGCATTTTTATTTTCCTCGCTTCCATTTCGAGTTGGAATCCTATTTGCAAAAAATGAAACCCACTATAAATAGCGGGCTTCATCTGATCTTATTCTGGATTCGTTGTTTCTCTTCTTTCGAGCCACTCTTCATAAAAATGACTGATGATGGCTTTCAATACGGCATAAGTCGGAATCGCGAACAACAATCCAAGGAATCCGGCGAGGCTTCCGGCTGCCAGGATCAAAGTGATGATGGTCAGTGGGTGGATACTGAGCGCTTTCCCCATAACGTTTGGTGATACGAAATTCCCTTCCAGTTGCTGTGCGATAATTGTTATAACAGCCACCCAGACAGCGAGGATCGGGTCCTGAAACAGCCCGACGAGTAAGGCTGGAATTACAGCTAAAAATGGACCAACAAAAGGAATGACATTCATCACCATGGCAAACAAGGCCAGGGTAAGGGCGTATCTTAAATCTATAATCATGTAGCCAATCAAAAGCAGGAGACCAACGACTATACTTACCGTCATTTGGCCCAGGATGAAAGCATTCAGCGTGTAATCCACAGAACGAGCCAGCTTCTCGAAACTCTTAGCAGTACGATCACTTAGAAACTTCTTAATGAAGGGCACCAGCTTATCTCCATCTTTCAACATGAAGAAAAGGAAGAAAGGGATTAGCACAAGGGCAAAGACAAAACCGATCAGCTGACTGACGACGTTGATAATGACCGTTGGTGCTCCTTGTAAATAGGTTTCTAAGTTATTGACTACATTATCAATGGTACTGTTGAATTCACTTGGGATAATATCCTGGTTTTGCTGCCAGTACGTAACGGTTTCACTTAGCATATCAGCCATATCAGGAATATTGTTCACAAGTTTTGTGAATTGCTCCTGGGCGATAGGAGCAATGAAACGGGTGATCAAGAATCCTATAAATATGTAGAAGAGGAAGATGATCAAAATACCCAGTATGCGTGGAACACGGTATTTTTCTAATAGCTGCAGCATCGGACGAGAAATATAAAAAAGAATCCCTCCGCCAATGAGAGGAACAGCGATGGCTGCAATATAGGTTAAAATAGGTTCAAAGAAAAAATGGATTTGGTTTAATAATAAAACCAACAGGGAGAGAAGGATAGCGGTAACAATGACTTGGAACCAACGTTTATGAATCAAAAGCGGACACACCTTTTTATAAGAGTTTAATCACTATGTTAAGAATACCAAAGTTTGCCGGTGAAGCAATACATTTACTTTTAATCTTAGTGAGAATAAACTGAAAAAAGAAGCATGAATTTCGAGGAGGAACTGGAATGAAGAATGAGTTATTAGAACGTTTTACTTCTTATGTGAAAATCGATACGCAATCGGATGAAAACAGTTCGACAACACCTTCGACCGAAAAGCAATGGGAGCTAGCGAATCAACTGGTGGATGAACTGAAGGAGATGGGACTGGAGGAGGTCACTGTCGATGATCACGCCTATGTGATGGCCACCCTTCCCGCTAATACGGATAAAGAAGTTCCTGTTATCGGTTTTCTCGCGCACATCGATACAGCAACAGACTTTACTGGGGCAGGAGTGAACCCGAAAGTGGTAGAGGATTATGACGGTGGCGCAATAGAATTGAGTGAGGGTGTTGTGTTGTCACCGGAAGAGTTTCCGGAACTTCCTACATATAAAGGGCAGACATTGATTACGACAGACGGCACGACACTTCTCGGAGCGGACAACAAAGCAGGAATTACGGAAATTATGACTGCCCTAAATCATTTGAAGAAGAACCCGGATATCAAACATGGAAAAATCCGTGTAGCTTTTACGCCGGATGAGGAGATTGGCAGGGGCCCTCATAAATTTGATGTGGAGCGTTTTGGTGCGTCTTATGCTTATACTGTCGATGGTGGTCCATTGGGAGAACTCCAATATGAGAGTTTCAATGCGGCAACAGCTAAAGTGACCTTCCACGGCCACAGTGTTCACCCGGGGACAGCAAAAGATAAAATGGTGAATGCGGCCAAGTTGGCGGTGGCTTTTCAAGGTTCCTTACCCGAAATAGAAGCGCCAGAGCATACAGAAGGTTTTGAGGGATTTTACCATCTTCACTCCATACAGGGGGATGTAGAGAAAGCTGAATTGACATACTTGATTCGGGATCATGACAAAGCTGCGTTTCAACAGAAAAAAGAGAAGATGAAGCGAATAGCGGAAACCATCCGTGAAAACTACGGCATGAAACGAGTGGAACTGACGATAGAAGATCAATATTACAACATGGGAGATAAAATCAAACCTGTGAAACACATTGTTGATATCGCACATGAGGCCATGCTGAATAAAAAAGTAGAGCCGCTTGTGAAACCGATTAGGGGAGGAACGGACGGATCTCAACTTTCCTACATGGGACTGCCAACGCCGAACCTATTCACAGGTGGAGAGAACTTCCACGGGAAGTACGAATACATTTCGCTTGAAAGTATGGAAAAAGCCACCCAGGTCATTGTCGAGATTGCACGGTTATTTGAAGAAAAGTCAGAAAAGTAACAGAAGCTGCGAATAGCTCAAACGTTCGTTCAATATTGCATAAGGAAACCTTCCTGTCCTCATACTAGAATTATTCTATAATGTGGGCAGGAAGTCGTTGACAAAACATCGTTGCGTGCTATGATGAAGGATAGATGTAGCATTCCTAAAGGGGAGTAGCTGGGACAATAAAGTCGTCATTTCGGGAAAACATTCCCCGGCTTTATTGGCAACGGAAGTTGTTAGCGAGACCTTTACCCACTGTGGTAAAGGTCTATTCTTTTGGTCCTTACCATAGTGGTCGGGACCATTTTTTATGGAAAAGGAGAGAATCGAATTGGATGCTCAATTATTGATTGAATACGGTTGGGTGTTGATCGTGCTTGTCGGTCTGGAAGGAATTCTGGCCGCAGACAACGCGCTTGTCCTAGCCATCATGGTTAAACACCTCCCGGAAGAAAAAAGAAAAAAGGCATTATTTTACGGTTTAGCGGGTGCATTTATACTTAGATTTGGATCTCTGTTTATCATTTCCTTCCTTGTAGATGTATGGCAGGTTCAAGCATTGGGAGCCGCTTACTTACTTTTCATTTCAGGAAAACACCTCTTTGACCGGTGGCGGACTAAAGGGGATGATTATGAAGAGGAAATGGAAGAGGATGCAGGAAATCAGAGAGGGAAAGGCTTTTGGGCTACTGTCCTTAAAGTAGAGCTTGCCGACCTGGCTTTCGCGGTGGATTCTATATTAGCTGCCGTCGCTCTTGCTGTTGCCTTGCCTGAAACAGATTTACCGGATGTTGGAAGTCTTGATGGCGGTCAATTTGCCGTTATACTTACGGGTGGTATGATTGGAATTATCATCATGCGTTTTGCCGCAGGTTATTTTGTGAAACTTTTGAAATCCCGTCCAGGCTTAGAAGTAGCGGCCTTTGTCATTGTAGGCTGGGTCGGTGTGAAGTTGGTTGTATCTACACTGGCACACCCGAATATTCAAATCCTGGATGAGCACTTTGCTCATTCCGCCTTATGGAAAATCATCTTCTATTCTGTCCTTGTCCTTATTGCAGTACTCGGATGGTTCTTATCAGAGAAAAAAGAAGTGGAAGAAGAATAACAACAAAGCTGTGGCCCTCGCCACAGCTTTTCTTATGGGCAAAATCTTTTACTTTCCTTATGAGCCATGTAAGATGAAAGGAGAGGAAAATAAAGGAGGGCTTTTGAATGGGCAAAGCAGCTCAACATCCTTCACAACAGTTTCACTATATAAAGAATAGAATTCAAATGCTTAATCAAGTCGTTTCCAGCATGGATGCAGAAAATGTGGACATCCAGGATTTCAATCGTGTTCTGGATATGATTGAGCAGCTCCAGGTGAAAATGACCCGCTTCAAAAAAGATTGGGAGCAGGAATCATGAAGATCCAATGGACACCGATCACCCAACAAGATGCAGAGATAATTGCAGGCTGGAAATATCCTGAACCCTATAATTTTTATAATATGACGGCAGATGAAGAGGATTTGGAGCTATTCTTAGATCCGGAGAAGAGGAGTCCTCATACGTACAGCGCATATTTAAATGGGGATTTGATCGGCTTTATGACGTTGGACTTAAGCAATCATCCCACGATCGATATCGGATTAGGTATGCATCCGGATGAAGCAGGAAAAGGGAAAGGGGAGGGTTTTGTTAACTCGTGTCTTTCCTTTGCGGCAAAAAGGTGCCAATCAGCAGCTTTCACGCTTTCCGTTGCTACATTTAATAAGCGGGCCATTGCCGTTTACGAGCGTGTTGGTTTTAAAAAGAAGCAGACATTCATGCAGGCAACGAACGGGGGACATTATGAGTTCCTTTCTATGGAAAAATAATAAAGGAGAGTGACATCATGGCTTTGCATCATTTTCACTTAAAAGCTGACTGGCCAGGTGGAAGGAATGAAGTCGGCTATATCGAGTCAGAAAAATTGAAAACAAAAATATCGATCCCGAAAGAGATGGATGGTCCAGACATAGGAACCAATCCAGACGAGATGCTTCTCGGAGCGGCGGCTACCTGTTATATCATCAGCCTCGCTGCTATGATTGAAAGGGCAGAGCTTCCATTAGAAGAAATGGATATGCAGTCAGAAGGAATTGTGGATGTGACTGATGGAGTCTTCACCTATCAAAAAATTATCCACAGACCGAGAGTGGTCCTGCGCGCGGAAGCGGATGAAAAAGATTTATCCAAATTGGATCGCCTTGTTGATAAGGCGGAAAAGAGCTGCATGATCTCAAAAGCCATTCAGGGAAATGTTGAACTTGAAATGGAAGCAGACACAAGCATTGCTAAATGACGAAAAGGACGGTCACCTAAGGTGACCGTCCTTTTTTGTGCTCATCAAGCTGATTGAAGACAAGAAGTTATTGGTTTAATAAATACACTCGTGATTCAAAAGGTTTAAGTGTGAAACGCGTTTCATCCACATGTTTATCTACAATGAGGTTTGACAGAATTAAATCTTTCGAGTTCAGTTTGTAAGAGGACTGGAATGCTGCTGTATTTTTCGTCAAGTTTGCAATCACTATAGCGGTTTTACCATCAAGTGTTCTTGTATAAGCATAAATCTGTTTGTCGTCCGGAAGAATCAACTCATACGTCCCATAAGTGAACAGGTCATACTGTTTCTTCAGACGAATCATTTCTTTATAATGATTCAGAATGGAATGTGGGTCATCCTGTTGATCTGCGACATTGATGGTTTTATAGTTTGAATTGATTTTCATCCACGGCGTACCACTTGTGAATCCGGCATTCTCT
The DNA here is from genome assembly GCF_007991335.1 of Halobacillus faecis. Classification (GTDB taxonomy): domain Bacteria; phylum Bacillota; class Bacilli; order Bacillales; family Halobacillaceae; genus Halobacillus; species Halobacillus faecis. The sequence goes on from NZ_BJYD01000015.1 coordinate 6,587, forward strand.
TCATGACTCCATTGCATAGGCGTCCGGCTGTTATCCCTGGAAGTATTCCAAAGAATCTCCATGATCTCTTCATGGGACATGCCTTGTTCTTTTTTCGTCTTGTACAAGTTCTTGGCTGCGACATCATCATAATCTTCAATAGATGGAAAGGCCACATTTGTCATGCCAATTTCCTGCCCTTGATAAATATAGGGTGTTCCCTGCATAAAGAAATACATGGTTGCAATGGACGTTGCACTTTCGCGCCAGTAGACTTCGTCGTCGCCCCATGTGGATACTACACGGGCTTTATCGTGGTTTTCTACGAACAGAGCGTTCCATCCGTCCCCTTCTAAAGCTTTCTGCCACCGTGTGAGGACTTTTTTCAGTCCTGGGATATCCAACTGTTGTTCTGCATCCTGATCCCAAAGGTCCAGGTGTTCAAATTGAAAAATCATGTCCATTTTTCCGTTATCGCCGACCCAGAGGTCTGCCTCATCGGCACTGACACCATTGGCTTCACCGACGGTCATGACGTCATATTTGCTGTACGTTTCGTCTTTGAATTCTTGTAGAAATTCATGGATGCCTTCTTGGTTCATGTGCATATCGAAAGAAGAAACGTATTTTTGTTTTTTCGGATTTGGCATATCCGGGAAGTCCGGTCGTTTTTTGATGTGACTGATGGCGTCGATTCGGAAGCCATCAATACCTTTTTCCAACCACCAGTTGACGGTATCATATAAGGCTTCACGTACTTCAGGATTTTCCCAGTTCAGATCAGGCTGTTTTGTAGAGAACACGTGCAAATAATATTGCTCTGTTTTTTCATCGTACTGCCAGGCAGAACCATCAAAGATACTTTCCCAGTTGTTTGGCTCAGCACCATTTTTCCCGTCACGCCAAATGTACCAGTCACGCTTAGGGTCGTCTTTGGAGCTTCTTGATTCGATGAACCAAGGGTGTTCATCACTGGTGTGGTTGAGAACAAGGTCAATGATCAGTTTCATGTCCCGTTTGTGAACTTCCTGAAGTAATCGATCGAAATCATCCATCGTCCCGAATTCTTCTAATATGTCCTGGTAATCGGAGATATCATAGCCGTTGTCGTCTTTAGGAGACTTGTACATTGGGCAGATCCATATAAAATCGATGCCCATTTCTTTAAGATAATCTAGTCTGTCGATCATTCCTTGCAAATCACCGATTCCGTCACCGTTCGAATCTTGAAAGCTACGAGGATAGACTTGATACCCAACGGCTTCCTTCCACCATACACGTTCCATAATATTCCCTCATTTCGTTCCATTAATAGTTGACGATTCCAATTATATGCAACCGATTGCGCATCTTGTTAAAAAATAAAACTTGATATTCATTCCAAGTTTTTATAGGTTTGTTATTTGATAAGTTTTCTTAAGGTTGTGCAAACGTTTTCCTAATGTAATCTATCTTAGCCGATTTTATTTGTTTTTACAATAGGGATTGTAATGAAAATTGAAAATAGAAGAGTTCATTTGAATTGCACTTCCAAAACAAATCCGATATGATTTAGAGTGTAACACCTAATTGAATCACGTAAACCTTCGGGGTCGGGTGAAAGTCCCAGCCGGCGGTAATGAGCATAATGCTCCGAGCCCGCGACGGAGAATCAGTGTTAAGCACGGTTCTCCCTGATTTGGTGAAACTCCAAAGCCGACAGTTAAAGTCTGGATGGGAGAAGGTTGTAGAAACGTAAAGGTACAAAAACCAAAGCAATACGTGTACCCTTTTTTAAGTGTATGCGATTTACGTTCAACGACCCTGGAGAAGTCTGTCTTCTTCAGGGTTTTTTATTTTTCCTGGACTTAATAAAAAGGAGGTGGAGGTCTTGGATCGGGATGAAAGATACATGAGAATCGCGATAGACATGGCGCGGGAAACGGTTGGTCAAACAAGTCCGAACCCTTCTGTTGCTGCGATTGTCGTTAAGCATAATCAGATCGTGGGTGTAGGTGTGCACGTCAAGGCAGGAGAACCTCATGCTGAAATCCATGCGCTTCGTATGGCAGGCGAGAAGGCGAAAGATGCTGAGATTTATGTCACGCTCGAACCTTGCAGTCACCATGGGCAGACCCCCCCATGTGCAGAAGCAGTCATCGAAGCTGGCATAAAGAGAGTCGTGGTTGCATCCAATGACCCTAATCCTAAAGTGTCCGGCAGAGGGATTCGAATGATGAGAGAACGTGGTCTTGAAGTGAAGACAGGAGTGTTGAAAAGAGAAGCGGATGACATGAATACTTCCTTTTTTCACTTCATTCAAAAGAAAGAACCTTATGTCCGCTTAAAGACAGCAATGAGTCTGGATGGGAAGATTGCCACGTCTACAGGTGAGAGTCAGTGGATTACAGGAGAGGAAGCACGGTTGGATGGCCACCACTATAGACATCTCTCTGATGCGATACTAGTTGGAATTAACACGGTGCTCATGGATAACCCTAAACTGACGACGCGTATAGAAGGTCAAGGCCGTCACCCGAAAAGGATCGTCCTTGATACCCATCTTAGAATACCGCCTTCTTCTCAGTTGATTCAGGACGACTCGGCACCAACGTGGATTTTCGTAGGGAGTCGTGTAAAAGAAGAAGAGATGAATCTCTATAAAAACTATAAACACGTAACCGTCATCCAGCTTCATAATGAACAGGTTTCCATAGAAGAAGTTCTGCGGTATTTAGGTGAACAAAAAGTCACTTCTCTGCTTGTTGAAGGAGGAGCAACGATTGCTGATGCCTTCGTAAGGGCAGGAAGAGTGGATGAAACGGTAACGTATATGGCCCCTAAGTTAATCGGAGGGAAAGAAGCATTGACGCCTGTAGGCGGTAAAGGAATAGAGCAATTAAAGAATGTAAGCTCCTTTGAAATTGTCTCGACTGAAAAAATGGGAGATGACATTAAAATTGTTTCCGTTAGAAAAGGAGAATCTTAATGTTTACTGGGATTGTTGAAGAAATAGGAACATTAAAATCAGTACAAAATAAAACAGAAGCTCTCGAAGTGAACATTTCAGCCAAAGAAGTATTATCAGACGTCAAATTAGGGGGCAGTATTTCCGTCAATGGCGTGTGTTTGACTGTAACAAACTATACGGAGCAGACGGTCTCTTTTGATGTGATGCCTGAAACTTACAGAGCTACGAACATCCATGAACTGCAGCAAGGAGATCCGGTTAATTTAGAGCGTGCAATGGCTGCAGGTGGACGTTTCGGGGGACATCTTGTTTCCGGGCATATTGATGGAACGGGTAGAATTGTATCCAAAAAGCCTGAATCTAATGCCGTTTATTATGAAATTGAACTACCTGAAGAACTTATTCATTATTTCGTTTATAAAGGTTCCATCGCTGTGGACGGCACTTCCCTGACGGTGTTCGGTGTTGATGACTCCAAGGTGACGATTTCACTTATTCCTCATACGATGGAGCACACGGTGCTCGGCGCAAAAGGACCTGGAGACAGTGTGAATATAGAGTGCGACATGATCGGAAAGTACGTCGCTCATTTTTTGAGCGGACAAAATAAAGAAGAGCCAAAGTCGAGTCTGTCTAAACAGTTTCTTTCCGACAACGGCTTTGCATAAGAGGGTGAAATGATGTTTGATTCCGTTGAAAAAGCGATTGAAGATTTAAAGCAGGGGAAACTCGTCATTGTATGCGATGACGAAGATCGTGAAAATGAAGGAGACTTAATAGGGGTTGCTGAGTACGCATCGCCTGAAATGATCAATTTCATGATCAAACATGGTCGCGGACTTGTCTGCGCACCGATTACTAATGAGCTGGCTCGGGACTTAGAGCTGGTGCCTATGGTCGATAACAACTCAGACCCCAATCAAACCGCCTTCACTGTAAGTATCGATCACAAAGATACAACAACAGGAATATCTGCGGATGAACGGGCATTGACAATTAAGGAGATGTTGAATCCCGAGACGACGGCAGCGGACTTCCAAAAGCCGGGGCATATCTTTCCTTTAATAGCTAAAGAAGGCGGCGTCCTGCGTCGAGCGGGGCATACAGAAGCGTCTGTAGATCTTGCCAAGCTTGCAGGAGCGCGACCAGCTGGTGTTATTTGTGAAATCATTAAAGATGATGGAACGATGGCTCGTGTGCCTGATCTTCGAAAGATGGCGGATGAGTTCGATCTACCAATGATCACGATTGCAGACCTTATTCAATACCGCCATAAAAAAGAAAACCACGTCAAACGCGAAGTGGAAGTGAAAATGCCGACAGAATACGGAGATTTCCGTGCGATCGGTTTTTCCAATGATATTGACTTTAAAGATCATATCGCACTCGTCAAAGGGGAAATCAATCCGGAAGAGCCAACGCTTGTCCGTGTCCACTCTGAATGTTTGACCGGAGATGTGTTCGGTTCCTACCGTTGTGATTGTGGTCCGCAGCTGCATAACGCACTGAGACAGATTTCTGAGAACGGAAGCGGCGTCCTATTATATATGAGACAGGAAGGGCGTGGGATCGGACTAATGAATAAACTTCAAGCCTACAAACTTCAGGAAGAAGGTTTGGATACGGTTGAAGCGAACGAAAAGCTTGGGTTCGGGCCTGATTTGAGAGATTACGGTGTCGGCGCACAGATCCTTAAAGATCTTGGAATTACAAAGCTGCGACTTCTTACGAACAATCCGAAAAAGATCTCCGGCCTTGGCGGTTTTGGTTTGGAAATCGTCGATCGTGTTCCAATCCAAATGGAATCCAGGGAAGAAAATGAAAGATATCTAAAAACGAAGCAATCGAAAATGGGACATTTATTTCACTACTAGAAGGGATGAAGAAATCATGGTAAAAACGATAGAAGGTAATCTTGTAGGCACAGGGTTGAAAGTAGGAATCGTCGTAGGTCGTTTCAACGATTTCATTACAGGAAAGTTATATGAAGGCGCGGTTGATGCGTTCAAGCGTCATGGCGTTGAATTGAATGATGTTGAAGTTGCTTATGTACCAGGAGCCTTCGAAATTCCACTCGTGGCTAGTAAAATGGCGAACTCAGGAAAGTACGATGCGGTCGTTACACTTGGAGCGGTGATCCGTGGTTCCACCCCTCACTTCGATTATGTATGTAATGAAGCGGCTAAAGGGGTTTCGCAGGCCTCACAACAAAGTGGTATTCCAGTGATCTTCGGAGTCATCACGACAGACACGATCGAACAAGCGATTGAGCGCGCGGGTACAAAGGCAGGAAATAAGGGCTGGGAAGCAGCTACTGCTGCCATCGAAATGGCAACCCTACTGAAAAACTTCGAATAAATGAGGGGAGCTGACCAGGGTACTGGTCAGCTTTTTTTTGAGCGAAGGGGCTTCCGATGTGAGAATGCCCGTTTACTCATAAACACCAAAAGTACGAGTAAGATGATGTCCACATGTGGATAAGTGGTTGACTGTAGTTTATATCCACAAGTAAAAAGGAAGGGTAAAGAGTGAAGGAGGGGGAAGGATGTCAAGAAGAGCTGTATGGTTTAGGCGGGATTTAAGATTGAATGACCAAACCGCTTTAGCGAAAGCGTTAGAACATACAAAAGAAAACGATGATATTTTACTGTTTTTTCATATCCATCCATCCTTAAATGAATCATTTACACCGAGGCATGATTATTTTTTTCAAACATTAAAGGGTCTTGTAGACAGGGCAGAAGAATTAAAGGCTCCGATTCATTTCATTTATGGAGATACCGAAGAAGCGTTTGAACATCTCCTGAAGGAATCGAAAGTGGATATGGTTTATTTCAATAGAGATGAAGTCGGATTTGGAAAAGACCGCGATGATGCGATTTCTGAATACTTATCGCGGAATGAGGTGAAAGTTCATTCATACATTGATCACCATCTTCACGGGGCCGGTGAAGTGAAGAAAAATGACGGAGGGTTTTATAAGGTTTTCTCTCCCTACCTTAAGAAGTGGAAGCAGCTTCAAAAGCCGGCGATTCAGAAGGTCGATCTTGATCAGTTATCTGATTCCGCCCTGGATGAGCGGGAGGCATTTTCTGATGGACGTCAAGCATATGATGACTTGATCAAAAAAATAGACGGCTCGTATGACGGAGTCGGAGAAAAAGACGCGCTCGAACGATTGGAACATTTTCTGGATGAGGACATTTACGACTATGATGAGCGGCGGGACTTTCCTGCTGTTGATGGGACGAGTCTAATGTCGCGTTTTCTTCGTACAGGGGCGATATCGATCAGAACCATCTACCATAAAATCGAAGAGGATGTAGATTACAGAAAAAATACATCAGGGGTCGACACGTACATTTCTGAGCTTGCCTGGCGCGATTTTTATAACATGATCTACCATTCCTATCCTGATGCTAATTCTACAGAAATGGTGGAAAAATACAGAGGGATTCCGTGGAACAATGATGATGAAATGCTTGAAAAATGGAAAGAAGGACAGACAGGATTTCCGCTGATTGATGCCGCGATGCGCCAATTAAATGAAACGGGTTGGATGCATAACCGTTTGCGGATGGCTGTGGCCTCATTTTTAACGAAAGACCTGCTTATGGATTGGCGGGAAGGGGAACGATACTTCTCTGAACGGTTGGTGGATTATGATCCAGCTTCAAACATAGGGGGCTGGCAATGGGCGGCCTCTACGGGAACGGATCCTGTCCCATATTTCCGTGTCTTCAATCCGACTCGGCAGTCCGAGCGGTTCGACCCCCATGGGCGTTTCATAAAAGAGTGGCTCCCTGAACTTGAAAACGTGAATAAAAAACACATCCATGAGCCATCTAAAATGACAGAAGAAGAGCAGGAGGAAGCGGGGTGCATAATCGGTGAGGATTATCCAGCACCGATCGTCGACCATAAAACGATGAGGGAACGAGCGATTGAAATGTTTAAAGATAAAGCGTGAAGGCGTCCGTTCTAGGAAACATGAACAGAATATGAAATAATAAACAGAGAATGAAGAAGTTGGAGGGTCAGATATTGAGTAACCATCAGAAACAATTAGAAAAGTATGCCGATCTTGCTTTGAAAAAAGGTGTGAATCTACAAAGAGGACAAGGTTTGATCATCAATGCTCCAATTGAAGCCGCAGAGCTTGTCCGCACGATTTCAGCGAAAGCTTATGGCAGAGGAGCGAAGAATGTTCATTTGGAATGGAATGATGAAGTTCTCAGCTTCATGAAAATGAAGAACGCTCCTATGGAAGTGCTCGAGAACTTCCCTAAATGGAAAGCGGAAGGCTTGGAAGAGATGGTCAAGGACGGCTATGCGCTTTTATCCATTTACGGACCGAATCCAGATTTGTTCAAGGGCATCGATTCAGAGCGGATAGCTAAGGCGAATAAAGCCAGTGGAGAAGCTCTCACGAAGTATAGAGACTATATTATGAACGATAAAACCACATGGTCGATCATTGCTTACCCACAGGAAGCATGGGCTCAAAAGGTATTTCCGGATGATTCGCCTGAAAAAGCGCAGGACAAGTTGTGGGAACAAATTTTCCATATTACACGAATCGATCAGGAAGATCCGCTCAAAGCATGGGAAGAGCATAACGAAAAGCTTCGTCAGGCTCGCGAGTACCTGAATCAAAAGCAATACAAGAAGCTTCACTATAAGGGACCTGGCACTGAGTTGTCCATCGAGCTCGTCCAGAACCACATTTGGCATGGCGGTTCGACGACTTCAGAAAAAGGGACGGAATTCAACCCGAACATTCCGACAGAAGAAGTGTTCACCATGCCTCACAAAACAGGGGTCCAAGGAAAAGTGACGAGTACAAAACCTCTCAACTATGGAGGCAACCTGATCGAAAACTTCACGCTCACGTTCGAGAATGGAAAAGTCGTCGACTATCAAGCGGAATCTGGAGAAGAGACGTTAAAGCATCTGCTAGAGAGTGATGATGGAGCGAAACGTCTTGGCGAGGTTGCTCTTGTTCCAAATGAATCTCCAATTTCTAAATCAGGGCACATTTTCTATAACACGCTTTATGATGAAAATGCTTCCTGTCATCTGGCTTTAGGAAAAGCTTACCCGACTAATATCCGCGGAGGATCATCCTTCAATAAAGAACAAATGGATTCCCATGGGGTCAACGACAGTTTGATCCATGAGGATTTCATGATGGGGTCCGATGAGTTGGACATTGATGGGGAAACAAAAGAAGGTGAATTCGAAGCCATTTTCCGTAAAGGTTCATGGGCGATCGACTTCAAATGATTCCAGCGAGGCATCCGTAGAGGGTGCCTCTTTTTTAGACGTAACAATTCATAACAGAAGATAACAATTGGTTTACATATGGTTTAAAAATGAATAAAAGTGCCTTAAAAAGCACAGGAATGTGGTAAACATGAGGTAGAGGATTAATCGATTATGAAGGGTGAGACAACATGAAACGTGATGCCTTTTTTGATAATGCCAAACTTGTTCTTATTTTTCTCGTCGTCTTTGGTCATATCATTCAGCCGTTTACAGACGGATCAAGGCCGATGTACACATTATATACTTGGATTTATACGTTCCACATGCCTGCATTCATCTTTCTTGCCGGGTTCTTTGCAAAAGGGTCAGGAGAGAAAGACTACATCTTACAATTAGCGAAAAAATTGATCTTGCCTTATCTCATTTTCCAACTTGTTTACACGGGATACTATTTCTTCATAGGAAAAGGAGCGACCTTGAGTGGGATTTTCTATCCTCACTGGTCTCTGTGGTTCCTTTTCAGTTTGTTCTGCTGGCACATCCTGCTTTATTGGTTCAAAAAGATCCCTCCTTTCCTTGGAGTGGCCATTGCCGTGCAAATTGGTGTGCTCGTTGGGTACTTCAGTGACATCGGGCATCATTTCAGCTTGTCCCGGACGTTCGTTTTCTTCCCGTTTTTCCTAGTAGGGTATTGGTTGACGAAGGAACACGTCCACAAATGGAGAACTCGTCGAGTAAGAGAAGTCAGCCTTGTGGTGATGGGCATCGTTGCTTCCGTGATTGCACTATTTCCGGAATTCAGCTCAGGCTGGCTCCTGGGCTCTAAATCGTATGAAGTACTGGGAAGCCCCGAAATGGGAGGCGTGTTCCGCTTAGGTGTTTATGTTCTTGCCGCCGTTATGACCATCAGTGTCCTTGCGTGGATTCCGAACACACAATACCGTCTCACTTACCTGGGCGGAAGGACGTTATATGTTTACTTGCTGCACGGATTCTTCATTCAATTTTTCCGTCAGGCCGATTGGTTTAAGGTTGACCACGTGTTTGACGTCTTAGGTCTTGCGATCGTAGCTGCTGCGATTGTGTATGTGTTATCAAGCGGAATCATCCGCACGCTGACACAGCCATTTATAGAGGGACGCACACAGCTCTTGAAAAAATGGTGGCACCGAATCAATCATAAAGATTCTTCTTTTCAGTCCTAAGAAGGGTTTCCCTCCTTTGTAGAGAATGTGTAAGTGAAAGAAAAGGAGGGGAAGCCTGATGAAAGTGATTTCTATGAAAGATTGTTCGTTTGAAGATGCTCTCACATCTTGGAATGAGGGATTTCAAGATTATTCGGTCCCCATTCAAATGGTACTGGATAGATTCTTAAGAATGCTGAGCTCTAAACGATTATCCCCCGCTTATTCATTCATCGTGTACGATGGGAAAAAGCCTGTAGGGATTGTTTTGAATGGGATTCAGGATATTGAGGGCATAAAAACGGCATACAACGGAGGGACAGCTGTTCACCCTTCGTATCGGAAAAGAGGAGTGGGACGCTTACTGGTTCACTCCTCTTTATCTATGTATAAAAAAGAAAACGCCTCTCTAGCCACATTAGAAGCGATATCAGATAATCAATCCGCTATCGCTTTATATGAAACTTACGGATATAAGGTCGTGGATCATTTACATATCATGAGATCCACACCCGTGCGGCGGGATACTGGAGGAAACCTTCAGCGCTTAAAACCCATAGAAGAGTCTGAATGGAAGGAGCAAATGTCCGAAGGGGATTATCCATGGCAGAATCAATCCTTTTCCATAGATGAAGGGGAGTTTTTCAAGGTTACGGATGGTGAAAGAACACAGGGTGGCTTGATTTTCACTCGAAATGATAAGGGATCCATCACATTATTTCAGCTACAGTCTGAAAACAAGGGGAAAGAATGTCTGAAAACCCTTCGTTCAAGTTATCCAAATGCCATCATCACTGCTTTCAATATACCTGAAGGAAGCCCCGCCTATGAAGCATTGAAGGAAGAAGGATTCGAAACCCAATTGCAGCAAGTTTGGATGAAGAAAGTATTGTGATTGAAATGACTTCAGTTGTAAATAATAGGAGGGATATGTACAAGGAGGTTGCTAATCATGGATCAAAAGATATTGATGATTGTGACGAATGCGGACCAATTGGACGGGAAACATGAAACAGGATTGTGGCTTCAGGAATTTGTCGAACCTGCCACAGAATTTCAGGAAGCAGGGTATGAAGTGGTAGCGGCCAGCCCCAAAGGAGGACGTCCTCCCATCGATCCGAACAGCTATAGCAATAGACTGCCAAAGGTTTGGGACGGGGTTATGGAACCAATCAATAAAACAGTTCCTTTAGCGGAAGTAGACCCAACAGAATTTGCTGGAATCTTTCTTTGCGGAGGACATGGGACGATGATCGACTTCCCGGAAAATGATGAGCTTGAAGAATTACTCCGACACTTCTTAACAGAAGGAAAAGTCATTGGCTCCGTATGTCACGGTCCGGCTGGCTTTGTGGGTGTGGAAGACCATAATGGCCAGCCGCTTGTGGAGGGGAAAAAAATCACCGGCTTTACGAATGAGGAAGAAAAAGATACCGGGCTTGATTCCGTTGTCCCCTTTATGCTTGAGGATCGTTTGAAGGAAGCTGGGGCAGAGTTTGATTCAGGTGATGCCTATTCGGATCACGTCGTCAGTGATGATCCATTCGTCACCGGACAAAACCCACAGTCTAGCCTCTCAACCGCACAGAAAATGCTGGAACTCCTAAAAAACCGCTAAGCTCCTAAAAGCTTAGCGGTTTTTTTCCATATAAGCTCCCGTTTGTTGAAGACTC
>NZ_BJYD01000016.1 GCF_007991335.1 Halobacillus faecis
CCTTCCCAGCCACCCCTGACGCCCAACAAGGCAACGAACCCTGTAAACATCCCGAAATTGAGTCTTCCACTATCCTGCCAGATTGTTCAATAACTTTTTTCTGGTCGTTTTCAGAGACTTTTAATAACAATTATGATGAAAAAGAGGAAATTAGAAATTTTTTAACTTTGATTTGAACGAATGAACAAATGCTTACGTCTTATAGTCAGGGAACGAAATGAGGGATGTATATGGATTCGGATCTCATCAGGAGGGCACAAGCTGGAGATGAACAGGCACTCGCTGAACTCTTGAAAAAACACTATAGCTTCATCGTTAAATATGTATGGAAAATGAGCGGGGATGAACAGCTGGCTTATGATGTGACACAGGACACACTCATGAAGACTATCAAGAAGATTAACCAGTTTCATCATCGATCCAAGTTTTCTACATGGCTGATTCAAATTGCTACACACACATACTTGGACTACAAGCGAAAGCAAAACAAGAAAGATAAACTGGATGAGAAACTCAGGAATGAATTTTCCCACTCCCCTGTTTCTTTTTCGAACGATTGGCATGAAGTTCAGGAAGCCTTATGGAAACTTGAGGACGAACATCGGATCCCCCTCGTCTTGAAACATTATTACGGCTATGACTATAAAGATATTGCAAAAATGACCAAAGTGAAAGTAGGGACAGTGAAATCCAGAGTCCATTATGGGTTGGAGAAATTACGAAAGGAGCTGAAAACGGATGACAGATGAAAAGACACCGAAAAGCATGGAAGAAAGGCTTCAGGAAGCAGCCAGACACACAGATACAAAAATGGAACCAACGGAGCCTGCCCTCGCCTACTTTGAGAACCTTATTGAAGAACAGACCGCCCTTTGGTACCGACAGCTGTGGTTTGAATTGACTTGCTTATGGGGCATTGCGTTTATTTTTATATCTTTCCTTATTTTCAGCTTATTCTATGTTCCTCTTTTGTTTGTTCTCGCACAAGTCACTTCCATTATCGTTCTGATCCGCTACTTCTATAAAGAACGCTACGAGATGGTGGAGATGCAGCAATGAAGAATTATGGACCTGAAGAAATGCCTGTATGGGGTTGGCTGATTGTCGCACTCATTTTAATGACACAAAGTTCCATTCTTTTTATTAAAGCTAGAAAAATCGGAAAAGCTCCGTGGTTGTGGGGAATTGTAGGCTTGATTCAATTTCCAGTGCCAAGTATCATCTTTTTCATCTTATGGAAAACGGTCTGGCAGAGGAAAGAAACGAAGGGGAAATCATAATATTTTCTAGAGATAAGAAAAAATGGACCTATAAGGAGGTGATCTCATGTTACTCACTCAAAACGCCATTGAATTTATCAACGACAATTTAGCAATCATCGCTCCCCTGCTCATTATCCAAGTGGTTTTGATGATTACAGCTCTTGTAAGCTTAATACGTGCAGAAGCTACAAAAGGGCCGAAATGGATGTGGGCGCTCATTATCTTATTCATCAACACGATTGGCCCCATTGCTTATTTTATATTTGGAAGGAGTCAAGAGTAGTGATGATTCACCTGAAAAATTTAACAAAAATATTCGATAAAGAATATGCGGTAAGGAACATCACCTTCGACCTGCCACCAGGTAAATGTACCGCTTTGCTTGGCCCAAACGGTGCAGGGAAGACCACAACATTGAAAATGATCGCAGGGCTCATGCACCCCACCTCAGGCCAAGTGGAACTCTCCAATGGGATGAGAGGGGATATTCGCCAATATATCGGTTACCTGCCTCAACATCCTCAGTTTCACAATTGGATGACTGGCAAGGAGTTTCTTCAATATGTCGCTCGCCTTTCTCATATTCCTCATCTTGAATCTAAAAAGCTAGCGGAACGGTTACTGGAACGTGTGGGCATTGCGGATGCCAAAAATCGAAAAATATCCAGCTACTCCGGTGGGATGAAACAAAGATTAGGAATTGCACAAGCCATGATTCACAAACCCAGTGTTCTTTTGTTGGATGAACCGGTCTCTGCGTTAGATCCAATCGGCCGGCGCGATGTATTAAATTTGATGGAAGAATTGAAACAAGAAGCTACGCTGCTCTACTCCACCCATATTCTTAGCGATGCTGAGGAGGCAAGTGATGAAATTCTCCTTATGCACAAAGGATCTATTGTAGAATCCGGCTCTCTTCAAGATGTCAAGGAACGACACCAGTTAGATAAGATCACACTTCGATTTGAAGGAGACATGCAATCATACCAAGAAAAAGTAGAAGCTTTCCCGTTTGTCACCCACACAGATATCCAAAAGAAAAAGCTCCATGTATATGTGCAGAATGTCCACGAGGCTCGTGCCGTTCTCTTAGACCTTGTAAACAAGGAAAAATGGCCGCTTCTATTCTTTGAAGTAGGTCAGACAACACTTGAGGATCTATTTATGAAGGTGGTGAATGAGCATGCAATGGCTGACCATTTATAAAAAAGAGTGCCTGGAATCTGCAAGGAATTACAGGTGGGTTTGGGTTCCTCTTGTCTTTATTCTTTTTTGTATCATGGATCCTTTAACGACTTATTATCTCCCGCAGATCCTTGAGTCAACCGGAGGACTTCCTGATGGGGCGACCTTTAATATCCCGACTCCGCCGGCACCAAATGTGTTCATGATGAGCATCTCACAAATTAACACACTTGGCGTGCTCGTCATCGCCCTGATTACGATGGGAACCATTGCTGGAGAACGAAAGTCAGGGGTAGCGGAGCTGATTCTTGTAAAGCCGGTATCCTATAGTGCTTATGTGACCGCCAAATGGGCTGCACATGTCTCACTCGTTCTTCTTTCTGTTTTCGTCGGCTTAATGGCAAGCTGGTATTATGTGCAACTTCTTTTTGGTGATGTTTCTTTCATTCACGTCATAAGTTCAGCCGCCTTCTATGGCCTGTATATTATTTTCGTCATCAGTATTAGCCTCTTCATGAACACATGGACGAAAATTCCCGGCCTTGTTTTGTTTTTAACGATCAGCGTTATCCTTATATTAAATTTGATTACAAGTATTTTTCTCACCTTTTGGAATGGAGTCCTACAAGCATTGTCTCTCAACTTCCAGCCCTGCTAAGAAGCGGAGAAGCCAGTCAAAACCTCTGGATGGCTGGTTTGATCACCATACTGTCAATCATTCTCCTCCTTTTCGGAGCTATTCAGACACTGAAGCGAAGAGAGATCGTTTAGACAAAACCTACCAGACAAGGTCATCCATATTCTGGATGACCTTGTCTGGTTATTTCTGGTTTTTAAACATGTGATTTGTTCTTCATGATTATAGGGTATAAACTATTAGCATCTATTGCATACGAAGTTGTTAAAGGAGAGATTTACATGAAGCCAACTGCATTGATCACAGGAGCTTCGGGCGGTATAGGATACGAACTTGCCCGGCTGTTCGCTAAATCAGGGTATCACTTAATTGTCGTTGCACGATCCGAAGAAAAGCTTCATCAATTAAAAGGGGAACTGAATGGTCATCCAATTACGATCATTCCTCAGGATCTATCAGAAACCGGAGCAGCCGAAGTTGTGTACAGTAAGGTAAAAGAACTCGGCCTGAATGTTACTGTTCTTGTAAATAACGCTGGATTTGGTCTGAATGGAGCTTTCGAAGACCTCCCTCTGCTGGACCAACAAAAAATGTTGCAGGTGAACATCAATGCACTTACTGAACTTACCCACCTGTTCTTACCTGAAATCAAAGCCGCCCGCTTCCGCTCCATCCCTAAAGGGGTGTTGAATGTAGCGAGCACGGCTGCCTTCCAGCCTGGTCCAAAAATGGCCGTGTACTATGCTTCCAAAGCCTACGTCCTTTCCCTTTCAGAAGCTCTTGTAGAGGAGCTTAAAGATACAAGTGTGACGGTCACCACCTTATGCCCGGGCGCAACAGATACGAACTTCTTTAAAACGGCAAAAGCAGAGCATACGAAACTTGTAAACAATACAATGTCGCCTGAATCGGTTGCCAATTCCGGGTTCCTCGGCTTTGTGAAAGGCAAACGTGTAGTTATTCCCGGAGTGATGAACCAAGGGTTAGCCTTTGCATCCAAGTTCATCCCACGCTCATTTGCAGCAAAATTAGCTCATTATGTCGATAGCTAAGGAGAGGTCATACAAGTTTATTTGTATCCATTCTCTTTTTCTCCCCCTCCCCTTCCTATATAATAGAAATTACTGGTAAACACTTTTAAGGGGGCTGCACATGAAGAGATTAATCCTATGGTTTTCATTCTGTCTATGTATCGGTGCCGTCACAGGAGCCTATTTGTATGTACAAACCCAGGGGGCAACCATAGCTCATGGTGTCACAGGAACAGTGAACGCGGAAGAACTGAGAGCCTATGAGAGAGATGGGAAAAATCCTTTTGGAGGAGAGAT
The DNA here is from genome assembly GCF_007991335.1 of Halobacillus faecis. Taxonomy (GTDB): domain Bacteria; phylum Bacillota; class Bacilli; order Bacillales; family Halobacillaceae; genus Halobacillus; species Halobacillus faecis. The sequence goes on from NZ_BJYD01000016.1 coordinate 4,413, forward strand.
TTCGGGGCCAGAATTGACAGACAAAGAATACCAGGAATACATTCATGGCATGGCACATCAGAAAGTAAAAGCAGATGAAAAATGGACGTTTTTTGAAATCCACCCCCTTCGTATTTCTTGGCTGCTGGAACATTTGGAGACGAATGATTTGACTCATAAGCATGTCTATAAGCAAATTTTAATGAAATGGGCTGATGAAGATTTTTCTAATGCTGTAGCTGACCATAACACGATTTGGGAAATGCAGCGCGGCACCATTGGAAAAGCCAAGCGCCTCCTTACTCCTGAGGAAGAGGACGAATATATAAAAGAAAACAACTGACCCGAGATCATCGAGTCAGTTGTTTTTTTACATTTCTTCAGCTGATTTCCTAAATCCATAAAAGGAGCGGTATCCTTGATTCGCATAGTACCCACTGGACTTTGTGGAAGCCAACATTTCCACCCGCGTACTTGGGTAGCACTCATGGGCGGTTTGAATCAATTTCTCCGCAATTCCCTGATTTCTAAAACTTTCTTTCACAAGCAAATCACACACGTACAATGTGATGGACCCATCCGTGAGCCCTCGGAGGAAGCCGGCGAGTTCACCATCTACAATGGCAACTAAAGCTGGTTCTGAATTCAACCAGGAGCATAACGTTTCCTCGCCACGTTCTACAAGGCCGCTCCATCCTTCTTTTTCATTTAATTGCTGGACAGCGTCAAAATCTTTTTCAAGAAACGTACGAATTTGAATAGCTTCCATGTCATCCTACCTTTCGCTGTGATTAAGATTTTCCCCTTTGAGCCGTCACCCAGTCTGTTGATTCTATTTGTCTACTCTTTATTACGTTTGATTCCCTTAAACGTTTCAAGTTATATAAGAAAATCCGACTATTTTTTGAATAACTTTTAACGTCTTCCTATATCTTTGTTGTGGTCCTCCCCGAAAACCCAGCTTTGGGTTGCTAACAAATCAGAATTTTTAAGAATCAGATGGAGGAAAGTATGGTAAAATGTGAACGGAAGTTTTTCTTTTTTTGTTCAAGGAGTGGAAAACATGTGGAAAAGAATTTTACTGTTTGCGACATTGGTTTTTCTCGCCGCTTGTTCATCGCAAAATCTATCGCTTGAGGATTTGGAAACGGCTTATCCTGAAACGTTCGCTCAGCAGTTAGGTTCCTTATCGGAGGAGAAGAAGGAGAAGCTCGGTCTTCCTGAAGATATGCCATTCGAAGTCACTCAGGTTGAGTCAACGGTGGAAGACAACAGAGTCGATATCCTCTATCAATCGGATGGTTCAGAAAAAGCCGAGGTAAGCACGTTGTATGAACCTGGGAACATTCTCCAAGAATCAGAACTGCAGGTCCCTTTGAATTCTGGCGCTGTAGCCGGTGTCCAGGAAAAGGAGGATCATATTTTTGTAGAATGGTATGATGGTGATCTAGATGTCATCTATCAGCTCGAATACTATGGTCCTGAAGAAGAACGGGCAGAAAAAGCTATGAATGTTGCAAACGCTATATAAAATTTCATCTATGAGATTTCTATAGAAGAGCCGTCACTTATGTTGTGACGGCTCTTCTATTTACTATAGTTTTTCCAGCTTTTTAAAGTTACGACTGATCGGCCGGGGGGCTTTAAGACGGTCAAAGAAGACCAGGTAATTGTTTTTCTTCTCATCGACTTCTTGGATGGAACCTTCTCCGAAAACGGGATGCTTGACCCGGGTTCCTTTTTCAAAGAAATCACCAGAAGGTTCTTTCTCCAGACGATGGGAGGCACGAATATATTCTTTCGCTTCTTCAATGAGAGATTCATCCAACTCTCCGATACGATCATAGAAACGATCTTCGACTTCAAATATAAAACGGGAAGGGTATTTCTTTTGTCCTCCATTTTGAAAGCCTTCAGATTCTGTTAAATACAGTTCCTGTTCCGCTCTCGTCACGGCTACATAGGCAAGCCTGCGCTCCTCTTCCAGCCCCCTCTCTTTCCGTTGCCTGATTGCCCGCACATTGGGAAGGACACTTTCTGACATACCAATAACAAATACATAAGGATACTCCAGTCCTTTGGCTGTATGAATCGTCATGAGTTTAATGGAATCGATCTGGTCTGCCCTATCGTTATCTGTATAGAGTGAAACCATTTGCAAGTATTCGTCCAAATCAATATCTTCCCCAAGTGTTTGCTCATACTGGACAATCGAATGAAGAAGCTCAGTCATATTATCCAACCTCTCTTGATCCCCGTCCTCCCTACGATAAGCTTCGTACCCCGTCACTTGCATAGCTTCTTGAAGCAGTTCCGAAACTTTTCTTCTGCTTCTGATTTCCTTTAAATATTCAATCGCGTCAATGAAAGATTGAGCACCTGTCCGCCTCAGCCGATCATGGTCCGCATATTTTTTCAGGGTTTCATAGAGGGATCGCCCCTCCTCTTCCGCTTTTTCCCTGAGGAAACTCATACGCTTCTTCCCAATTTGACGTTTCGGTACATTAATGATGCGACTGAAAGACAAATCATCCTGAAAAGCGATCATCCTCAAGTGAGCGAGAGCATCCTTAATTTCCAGGCGGTCAAAAAATTTAAAACCACCGAAAATCGTGTATTCGATATTTTCAGCAATCAGTTCCTGTTCCACAAATCGGGATAAGTAATTCGCTCGATACAGAATAGCGATTTCACTCAGATTTGCTCTCTTTTTTTCCACGAGCTGTTTGATCCTACTCACGATCCATTTCGCTTCCTGTATCTCGTCTTTCCCATGATAGTGAACCACTTTCACTCCTGAAGGATTGACAGGAAGCATGTCCTTATCCACCCTGAAGTAGTTATTGCGGATCAAGGCATTTCCCAAAGAGAGAATCTCCGGTGTGGAACGGTAATTTTCCTTTAAAAAGATGGTCTGAGCATCAGTAAAGTAATTTTCAAAGTCCACCATGTACTTAGGGTCAGCTCCCCGCCATTCATAAATGGTTTGATCGGGATCACCAACGACGAATAGATTTCCCTGTTTTTCAGCAAGCATTTTCACAAGTTCGAATTGTTTTAAGCTGCTATCCTGAAATTCATCGACCTGTATGTAAAAAAGTCGATCCTGCCACTTTTCAAGCACCTCTTTATTTTGTTCGAAAAGAGTGAAAACAAAATTGAGCAAATCATCGAAATCCAGCCCGTACACACGCTTTTGCTTCTTGAGGTACTGTTGGATAATCTGACTGTCGAGGTCTCCTGATTCTTCTACGGAAGGCATTTGTCCACGTAAAATCATTTGTTGTACATAATGCGTGTTTCCTTTAAGGATACCAATCTTATCGAGAATCCTTTTGAATGTTTTATCATTCAGTTTTAATCCCATATCCTCAAAGATCTCTCTCAGTAAAATCTTCTGATCTTCCACGTCCAAAATGACAAAATTCTTTGGGTAAAAAAGCCGGTGAATATCTTCCCGTAGGACACGGACACAAAATCCGTGATACGTGGTTATAAATCCTGTATCCTGCTCTCCCCCAATTAACTTTTTCACCCGTCGCCTCATTTCATGGGCGGCCTTGTTTGTAAAGGTTACAGATAAAATATTAGCTGGGTCGATCCCGAGCTCATTTACGATAAAGGCATACCGATGAGTCAGGGCCCGTGTCTTACCAGAACCTGCACCTGCAATGACGCGGACGTATCCTTCTGTAGATACAACCGCTTCTTGCTGTGATGGGTTCAGTCCGTCCAGTAGTTCTTCCATATCGATCACCTTTCAAGAACATTTGTTTGTATTATAGCACATTAAACAAAAGGCAGTCTGCGTTCTTTTATTCGTAAAAAAGGAATGACTGATTTCTTTATGGAAAAACTTTAGGTGGGAAGCATGAACTTTTGTGTATAAAAGGTGAAAGGAGAATTTATTTTATGAAGAAGTATGGAAAGGAACCCGATAATATTCTCTGAGTACGTTTTCTCCAAGGGGAGGGTTCTTGAGCATAACCACCTTTAGGAACATGAAGGCTGCTCCCCTTGATTTCATCGTGTGATGGCCGAAGACATAACAAATGATGGGTGCGAGAAGGCTCTTTAATCACGGAGTAAGCTTACTGTTTTCCATTTATGGATATTATATGGAAATTTATCTCTAGATGATCGTTAAAAGGCTTTATATTTATTTGAACGTCGGTTTCAACCCCGTCTCCAGAAAATACTTTGTTGCTTGCTGTACGTTCATAAACGTTCGCACCCCATCCAATTGGATATGATTTTCTGCGAATTGCATCACTACCTGTGGACGCATACCGGCAAGTACAACCTCTATGCCCAACAATTTAAGACTCATCATAAGGTTTTTCAAAAGGACTGCCCATTCTTCATCGATTGAAGTAATTCCTGAAAATTGAATCGCCAGTCGACTAACATTCTGCTCCTGACATAAAACAGGTACTCTCTCCAATAAGATGTGGCGCTGTTCTTCTCTTAAAATTGGCTGCAAAGGTAAAAGAGCATACCCTTTAGCAATGGTTACAATATTAGCTGTCATTTCTTCAATCATATGGATTAACTCTTTCTCCCTTTTTGATTGTTCCGTCCTATTAAAAATACGTATGAGAATAAAGTTCTCTCCTTCATGAATGAAACGTTTAGTGTAAATATGAAGCACCATGTTCATATCCTTCCACTGGAATTCCACCCCTTCAAAATCTATGTCTTTTTTCTCTTGGATAGACTTTGATAGGACTCTATTTTCTGGTGCTACATTCGGATACAAATGATTCAGTTTTTCTCCGACGACCCGCTCTTCCTCTAATTGGAACATCTTTACATAAGCAGGGTTAACGTATGTGATCGTGTATTCTTCGTTACTGATCAGTACCCCCTCATCCAAAAGGTCCATTGCATTCCGTAATAGCATGAGTATCCCCCCAGTACAAATCTCTTACTTTTATTATGATGATATACAGAAGAAATGCAAGGTAATTCAACATAATTGTCTAAATATTATGAATAAATAACAATACCCTTCCATATCTTCAACTTAATGGCAGGATTGTGGAATAAAACAGAAGAAGTGCGTCAACGGTTCAAGAGCTGAGCCGCTGACGCACTTCTTCTTAAGCCTTTTCCATTTTGTCGCATTTGGACAAGATAGCTACATGTTTAAGATTACCAATGGAATCGAATTCTATTTCAACATAATCTCCTGGTTTCACAAAGCTAAGCCTCTCTCTGAGTACAGAAAGTTCATTCTTAAATTCGGATTCTTCGACCAAAATCGCATAAGCCCCTTCGTATCGATCCAGTTTATATTGGTTCACCGATTCAATCCCCTTCTGTTTTAGTATCAGGCACCCTGGCAAATGATGTGCCTTCATTCTTACCATTTCCTTTTATGGTATAAGTCCTCTTATTACAAAGCATTCCCTTCCTTAATCATGACTAAACATGTCGAATTTAGAGTTCTGGACAACAATCCTCCGGCGTGGTAAAATAAAACTAACAAACGTTAGTTAGTGAAAGGAGAGAGCTGAATGACAAAAGAAACGATTATTGAAGAGAGTCTTAAGCTCTTTGCCAATTATGGATACGAAAATACGACCCTTGCCAATATTGCTGAAGCTGTTGGAATAAAAAAACCTTCTCTTTATAATCATTTTGATAATAAAGAAGATATCTTCCTTCATGTTCTTTACGACGTGGGAGAAAGAGAAAAGAGTCATTTAATGAATCAGGCAGAATCCATTGACCTGGACTCCGTGGCTGATCGTCTCCATGAGATCTACCGTGTCTATTTGGAACACATGGCTCATTCCACAGAAGGCATGTTCTTCAAGCGTGTAACCTTTTTTCCGCCCGAAGATTTCGCAGCTGAAATTAAAAAAGTCTTCTTAATGGTGGAAGACTGTATGACTGAGATCATTCGCCCGGTGTTTGAACGTGGAATAGAGAAAGAAATTATCCGCCCTCTTTCTACAAATACGCTGACTTCAGCATTTTATACGTTGATTGACGGTTTGTTTCTGGAAGAAAATTTTTACGACCGGGAAGTTTTTGAAGAAAGACAGAAAGCAAGCTGGCAAATCTTTTGGCTTGGCATTAAAAACCCAGGGCATTAGGGAGGTAGGAAACGATGGCATGGATTTATTTATTCTTCGGTGCTTTTTTCGAAATCGGATGGGCTGTTGGGTTGAAATTGTCAGAGGGTTTCACGGACCCCCTCTTTTCAACCATTACCGTCATTTGTATTATTATAAGCTTCACTTTCTTCACCAAAGCATTGAAAGTGATCGATATTGGAACAGGGTATGCGATATTTACAGGGATTGGCGCAGCAGGTACAGCTTTAATTGGGATGATCTTTCTTGGCGACGGAGGCGGAGCTGGGAAAGTCTTTTTTATTGCTCTTTTAATTACAGGCATTATTGGTTTAAAAATGTCTGATACTAATTCAGAACAGGTACAACAGGAGGGATAAGCATGGCATGGGTATTTTTAATGATGGCTGGAGTAGGTGAAATGACGGCCATGTTCTTTTTGAAGCTGTCGGATGGCTTCCAAAAACGGAAACCAGCGTTCATGGCTATCCTTGCAGGTGCGGCGAGCTTTTACTTCCTTTCTTTATCTTTAAAAGATCTTCCAATAGGAACGGCTTATGGGATATGGACAGGAATTGGTTCGGCAGGGACCGTTTTGCTGGGCATCTTCTTCTTTAAAGAAAAAGCGAATCGGAAACGTCTGTTGTTCATCACTTGTATCGTTGCCGGAGTCATCGGTTTAAAAATGGTTTCTTAGCCGAAGGATAGGCTTGTAATCTTATTTTTTAACAATTACAATAGAATAAGCAACAATCTACAATATTCGACAAAACCTGCTTTTTTCTGTCGTTTTGTAGTGATGGAGGAAATATTATGAGAAAAATTTTACTTGCCATTTTAATGGTTATTGTCATCGGTTTTAGTTATGTAGGCTATACAAGTATGGATACGGATGCCAATCCTTCCATTCCTAAAGAAACAGAAAGCTACTGAATTTCAATGATTTAAACCCCTTCGCTTATACGAAGGGGTTTTGTTTTAGTATAAAAGGTGAGCCTCCAATGATCGAGGTTATTTCTTAGGAAGGTCCAATTCTAAGCCTTCTCCCCATCTGTCTTCTAAATATTGATCGCGCCCTGAATTCCCACGATAGAAATCGTATCTCAATTTGTTTTTCTTATAATAATCCTGGTGGTATTCCTCTGCCCTATAAAACTCTTCCGCTTCCCGGACAGGGGTGACTAATTCTTTTTGAAAGCGATCGGAATTTTGAAGTTCCTGTTTGGATTGTTCAGCGATTTGCCGCTGTTCAGAAGTATGATAAAAGATGGCGGTCGTATATTGATACCCTCGATCCACAAACTGACCTTCGTCATCGGTGGGGTTGATTTGTCTCCAGAAGACATCGAGAATCTGCTCATAGGAAATGACGTCTGGATCATAATAGATTTGAACAGACTCAATATGACCCGTTCCTCCAGAAGATACTTCATCGTAAGAAGGGTTTTCTGTTTTCCCTCCCGTGTAACCGGATATGACACTATGGATGCCCTTCAATTTCTCAAATGGAGGCTCCATACACCAAAAGCAGCCTCCTGCAAGAGTAGCCACCTCATAGCCTTCAGGTATTTCATTTGCTGTCACAGCTTCACTATCATAATTACGCTTTGTTAAATAGGCATAAGCTTCCGGGATGGCAAAAACAGCAACTAATGAAAGTATGGCTATCATCATGATCCATTTCGTCCGCTTCTTCACATGCTTCACCCCTTTTGGCTGTTTACTTCAGAATAACACGTTGTTCTGTGCCAATTGAAATGCTAGCACTCCCCCAATGTGTACGCTTATTCTTCGTCTTCCAAAGTTAACCCCTCCACATGTTTCCGGTCCATCACTTTTTTAACCTTCCTATATTCTTTGGATTTGAATATAATATCAAAATCATAATCCTCAGGATATAGTTCATCAGCTGAGATGTGGAGTTTCAAGCGCTTGTGATTGTATTCTTTCTTTTCACCCTTAACTTGGACGACGTAATTCCCCAAAGCATCCGGACCTTTATAGACAATCCCCATTTCTTCTTCTGCAGGTATCCATACATTATCACCCATCTGAAAACCTGTTTTCTCTTTCTTCTGAACCTTGCGCTTTTGCCTGAACCGGTTCATGGCTACTTGCTTAGCATAGGACGAATTTTTCAAAAGCTGATCGTCTTTCGTAAACTCCCCTTTTTGCTTATAGGTAATGTTATAAGCATGATTGAGGATTTCCGGATGCAATCCTAATTTGTAGGCGATATCAAAAGCCTGACTTTTTCCAGCTGTTCCAATTTGCAGCTGGTACGTAGGCTTGAGAGTTTCCAAATCGAAGGCCATCGCTCCATTCACAAACCCTTCTTTTTCCATGGCATAGGTCTTCATTTCACTATAGTGAGTGGTCGCCAAAATGGTCGAGCCTTTGTTAGCGAGTTGATCAAGAATGGCAGTGGCTAATCCCATCCCTTCACCTGGATCTGTACCAGAACCGATTTCATCCAGAAGTAGCAAGGAATGATCATTGGCCTGCTGCAAAATTTGAATCAAGTTCGTCAGCCTTGAACTGAAGGTGCTTAAGTTCTCTTCGATGCTTTGCCCGTCACCAATATCAACGAAAACATGTTGGAAAAGAGGCAATCTGGTTCCAGGTTGTGAAGAAATCGGCAGTCCACATTGCGCCATTATACAAAACAATCCTACCGTTTTTAACGTTACCGTTTTCCCTCCAGTATTTGGCCCAGTAATAAGCAGGGCTTGATCATCTTCCCCCATATGGAGATTCAGTGGAACGGCTTTTTCCCCTAATAGAGGGTGGCGCCCTTCCCTGATTTCAATTTCCCCTTGGGAAAAGATCGGGGAATACCCATCCATTAATTTGCCGTATTTCGCTTTCGCAAAAAGAACATCATACTGATGCATCGTTTCCATGGCAATATTCAATTCATATTCCTTTTCCAAAACAGAGGCTGTCAACGCATAGAGAATCCGTTCCATCTCCTGCTCTTCCTGCATCTTTAAGAGTCCGAACTCCTCTTGAAGGGACGTCACTTCTTTTGGTTCTATAAATAACGTTGCACCAGAAGAAGATTGATCAAGGATGACACCTTTCACTTTGGACCGGTTCTCTCTTTTGACAGGAAGGGTCCATCGACCTCCTTTATCCACCGGCCTATTCTCCTGGAGTAAAGAGCTATATTTTTTAGCTGAACTTTCCATCCTCGTTTTCATATCAGTGAGAGTTTTGTCCATTTTTCTTCTCAGTTTCCCTAACTCTTTCGATGCAGACTCATCGATTTGGCCATGGCGTATTTTCCCGTAAATCTCCTCTTCCAATTGGGATAGATCCGCGATGGAATCGACATAGAGAGAGATGGTCGGGGCCAGGATCTGCTTATCTTTCATAAACCGTTTCAATTTTGTACAATGCTCTAGAAAAGAGACAAGGGAGCCAAATTGCTGCGGACGGATATAGAGACCTTTGTTCCCTTGATCAATCATGACCTGAATATCACCCAGGGTATGAATGGGTACATGACTGTGACTATCAATAATGGCTCTTGCCTCTTTAACTTCCTCATGCATCCTTTCCAACCTCTTTTGATCATTGGATGGTTGTAAATGTAGAATCGTTTCTTTCCCTCGATCGGTATGAGCGAAATCACTGACCCTTGTTAATATATTGTTCAAACCCAAGCTTTCAAATGTTTGTTGATTCAATGTTTTTCCTCCTCAATATGACAGGTGATCATAAAAATAAAAAAGTCCGCAACAAGCTGAAGATAGCTCGCTGCGGACTCCGTAGGACACATATAGAATGTAGCTCCACGAATGTACGAAAAAAAGCTATGACTGAATAAGCCAGTCATAGCTTTTTGGATCGTTTTTATCCGGCTATGCTTATGCTTGTTCTTAACTGTTCCTGAAAAAGGGTATAACAAACCAAGCATGCTTTCGCATACTTTTTTTCAGGACGTATCCAGTTCATGGATTAGTTAAGAACAACCACACTCATAAATCATTTCTCCTTCACGGGGTAAAGTTACATTCGTGAAACCATCACCTGTGTTCCATTATAATATATGACAGGTCCTCCTTCCTGTCAACTGCTGAAAATGTGACCCAAAAGAGAGCTATCCAACGAATCTGTTCGGGCAGCTAACGATCGTTTCATGATTCTTAAGGCATTTTCATTATCTTCTTTATACTCAGAGGCTATGCCATCTTCCGGCACCCAAAGATTGTATTCCCTCATATAAGCATCATTCGCTGTAAAAATAACGCAGATATCACCAGCTACTCCGGTCAAAATTAAGTTCTTGACCTCCAGATGGTCCAAGAGGATGCTTAACTGTGTTCCAAAAAAGCCTGAATGCTTCGGTTTAATGATAAAATAATCATCCTCATCAGGCTCCATTTGTTCAACTACAGGTTCTCCAGTCCCCTTTTTACATTCTTCCAACAACTCAGATGCATTGTCCTGCCAAAGCCCAAAGTTGTCATTCACATAAATGACCGGCACACCTTGCTGTTTGACCTTTTTTTTGAATTCTTTTAAACGCTCGGCGACAAGAAGACTGTTTTCAAGTAGGTTTTCTCCACCATCGAAGTCCATTTTATTAATCATATCAATGATGATGAGTGCAGTATTCTGCTTCATTTCACGTACTCACGCTCCTTTGAACCGGTTGGGTCCAGCCGGAATCTGACGCTTATGTTCGGTCTTCATGTGACGCTCCTTCAAATCCTTTTCATCGTCAGGATCAATTTTCTCCCCTCTTAGGAAAGCATCAATCGTATCATAAGACATGCCAAGCTCTTCTTCATCCGTTTGTCCTTCCCAAAGCTCAGCGCTCGGTTTTTTATGAAGGATAGAGTCTGGCACATTCAACGTTTTGGCCATTTCCTTTACTTCTTCTTTCCTCAGGTTGATTAGAGGAACCAGATCCACGCCACCATCTCCGTATTTCGTAAAATAACCGGTATAATCTTCTGCTGCATTATCCGTTCCAACGACAAGGTAATTGTAGTTGTTCCCTACAGCATAAAGTGTACTCATTCGGAGTCTTGCTTGAAGATTCGCACCACCAAGCTGTGATTTATCCTCATTCCAATCACCTTTTTCTTTCAACTGGTTTTTAACGGTGTCGTAAGTCGTCTGATAGGCATCGGTTAATTCAATACCGACATAATCAAGCTCCGCCCCTTCTACGACAGCCAGAGCATCGGTTTGGTCTTCCACACCTTTATTAATTGGCAGAATTATACCTAAAGAATTTTCAGGAAATGCCCGCTTAATCAAATACGATACTACAGCAGAGTCAATCCCACCGCTGATCCCGACCAAAAGCCCATCGGCACCTGCTTCTTCTGTCTTCGTACGCAGCCAATCCGTCAAATACTCAATTCTCTCTTCCATGTCCATTAACTCCCTTCATTTTACAATCTAAAGATTGCTTTCCTTTAAAAAGGAGAACATAAACCTAAAGCTCTTATAGGATAGTTATTCTACTAGGAGGTTATTAAAGCATATGGCAGGATTGTGGAAAACTCGATTTCGAGATGTTTCGGGGTTCGTTGCTGAGTTGAGCGTCAGGGGTGGCTGGGAAGCAACTCTTCCAGCTCCATCGCCTAGACACTCAACAAAAGCCTCGAAACTGAGTCTTCAACAAACGGGAGCGATAGTGAAATATTAAGTGATGGATAGAGGTACGCTTATAAACAAATGACTTTTCATTTTTTCTGATTTAAGCAATAATGTAGGATAGTGATCCTCTTGAAGGAGTGAAAGAAAATGATCGAACAAGAAAAACATGTACTCGTTATTTTCCCGCATCCCGATGATGAAGCTTTTGGAGTTTCCGGGACAATTACATCCTATATAAAACAAGGAACCCCACTTACCTATGCGTGCCTTACACTTGGAGAGATGGGGCGCAATCTTGGTAAACCAACGTTTGCAACGAGAGAGTCCCTGCCTGAAATCAGAAGAAAAGAATTGATTAAAGCTGCGGAAGCGATGGGCATTGAAGACCTCCGCATGATGGGATTGAGAGATAAGACGCTTGAATTTGAAGATGATGATGAAATGAAAGATATGGTCCGCCATTTGATTGATGAGCTTCAACCATCTTTGATCATCAGTTTTTATCCTGGCTTTGCCGTTCACCCCGACCATGAAGCGACTGCACGGGCAGTCGTCCGAGCTTTGAGGGAAATTGATGAAAAAGCTCGCCCGAAGTTTCACGCGGTAGCTTTTGCTAACGATACGGAAGAGAAGTTGGGGCAGCCTGATGTGATCAATGACATACGCTCTGTTCAAAACGAAAAGCTAGCAGCGATGAGAGCCCATATCTCACAAACCGCGAGAATGCTCGAGATGCTCGAAGAAGGCATAAAGGTCAATGATCCCGAAGCGTTGAAATGGGTGACAAACGAACGTTTTTATACCTATGACTGGAATAACGACAATGTCAATTAGAGGGAAGCTTTAAAAAAAGCTCCCCTCTTTTTTATGAAATCGTGAAGTATTGTCACAAGATAGTCTAAAATCAAGCAAGAATGTCAAAGCTTTAGATGATATCCTGATTGTAGGTTGGCTATCAACGACTCCAATACACAGATAAAGGAGATGCCTTATGAAAAAAGTATTCTTATCTATTATTTTGTTATTCGTCATGAGTGCTTGTTCTGTAAATAATAATGAGCAGGATTCTTCATCTGCAGAGGAAAATAATCAGGCGGCTGAAGTTCCAGAGGTAAAAGTGGAATTCGAGCATGAACCTCTCCCTGTAAAAGAAGAAACGACCATTCAAGCATCTGTCACCCAAGGTGGAGAACCAGTACCGGATGCAGAATATGTAGAATTTGAGATTTGGAACAGTGAAGATGGACAAGATTCATCTGAAACGTTCAAAGCACAGCATACAGAAAGCGGAGTGTACACGATCACTCATAGCTTTGCGAAAGAAGGTACGTATCAGGTGATCGCCCATACTCAGGTAGATGACCTTCACACAATGCCTGAAACCGAGGTGGCTGTTGGACAGCAAGCAGAAGCCAGTGGACACGAGCATGGAGATGATCGTGGTAAATTCATGGTCCACTTGATGACTGAACAAAGTTTCAAAGCTGGAGAATCATCTACATTGACCACACATATCAACCACATGGAAGAACCATTTTCTGAAGCAAGTGTGCGTTATGAAATAAGCTCTGATCAAATGGAAAAACACATGTACATTGATGCTGAAGAAAGTGAACGCGGGGAATACACGACAACCTATACCTTTCCCTCACCTGGAACGTACACGATCAACGTTCATTATGAAAAACCAGACGAGGACATTCATGGCCATCAAAAAGAAACCATTGAAGTTACCCAATAAATATACGAAAAGCCCGGAGCATATCGATATGCCCCGGGCTTTCCTATTGAGTCATTATACTTCTGTGTTTTGAAGCTTTTTCTTCTTCGCCATTTTCTCACGTTCGTTCTTATTCAAGTATTTTTTACGAAGACGAACATTTTCAGGTGTTACCTCGCAATATTCATCATCATCAAGATACTCAATGGCTTCTTCAAGCGTCATTTGGCGAGTTTTCTTAATTGTGTTTGTGGTATCTTTGTTCGCTGAGCGGATGTTGGTCAAGTGCTTTTCTTTTGTAATGTTGACGGTAAGATCGTTTTCACGGTTGTGCTCACCAACAATCATTCCTTCGTACACTTCTGTACCAGGTTCAACGAAAATAGTTCCACGGTCTTCGAGGTTCATAATTCCATAAGTGGAAGCTTTCCCTTTATCAAGAGAAACCAGAACACCTTCTCGACGGCCGCCGACTTGACCTTTTACAAGTGGAGCATAGCCATCAAAGGTATGGTTCAGAATTCCATATCCGCGAGTTTGCGTCATGAACTCTGTAGAATAACCAATTAGACCACGAGATGGTACTAGGAACTCAAGACGTACTTGACCATTACCATCGTTGACCATGTCCTGCATTTCACCTTTACGGTAACCAATGGATTCCATGACCGCACCTTGGTATTCTGCAGGTGTATCAATTTGAACACGTTCTACCGGTTCACACGTTTGTCCATCGATTTCTTTCAGAATTACCTTCGGCTTGGAAAGTTGAAGCTCATACCCTTCACGGCGCATATTTTCTACTAGGATAGAAAGGTGTAGTTCACCACGTCCTGAAACCGTAAAGGCATCCGGAGAATCTGTTGGATCGACACGCAAGCTGACATCAGTCTCAAGCTGTGTCATCAAACGCTCTTCGATTTGACGGGACGTTACATATTTTCCTTCTCGCCCAGCAAATGGACTGTTATTGACAAGGAAGGTCATTTGTAGTGTCGGTTCGTCAATACGAGGGATTTCCATCGCATTCTGATGTTCAGGCAGACAAACCGTTTCTCCGACGTTAATATCTTCTAAGCCAGCCAGGGCGATAATATCTCCCGCTTTTGCTTCTTCGATTTCAACACGTTTCAAACCGATGAAACCGAACAACTTGGAAACACGGAAGTTCTTCACTGATCCATCCTTCTTCATCAAGGATACTTGCTGACCTACTTTGATCGAGCCATTGAAGACACGTCCAACTCCGATACGGCCAAGATAATCATTGTAATCAAGCAACGTCACTTGGAATTGTAATGGTTCTTCTTTTGTATCTACAGGAGCTGGGATGTTGTTCATGATCAATTTGAAAATTGGATCCATAGTTTCCTGCTGGTCCTCTGGTTCATCTCCAGAAGTTCCGTTTAGTGCAGAAGCATAAACGACAGGGAATTCCAACTGCTCATCATCTGCGCCAAGCTCGATGAACAGATCGAGAACTTCATCGACTACCTCATCCGGGCGAGCATTCGGGCGGTCGATTTTATTCAATACGACAACCGGTGTCAATTTTTGTTCCAATGCTTTTTTCAACACAAAACGTGTTTGAGGCATACAGCCTTCATAAGCATCAACAACAAGAAGGACACCGTCCACCATCTTGAGAATACGTTCTACTTCTCCACCGAAGTCAGCGTGACCCGGGGTATCTAGAATATTTATACGCGCATCATTATAATTGATGGCGGTATTTTTGGCTAAAATCGTGATTCCGCGTTCTTTTTCCAAATCATTAGAGTCCATAGCGCGCTCATCGACATGCTCGTTATCACGGAAAGTTCCGGAATAGTGAAGCATTTGGTCGACCAATGTTGTTTTTCCGTGGTCAACGTGCGCGATGATCGCTATATTACGAATATCATCTCTGTGTTGCATGAAGCACACACCTCTTTCGTATCACAAATTATTCAACCCTTCTATTATAACATAGTTCTATTACCATAGATACCAGCTTTACATATCGTTAACATCAGTAGCCTAAGTACATCTTCGTAAACAGCTAGCAGCTCCACTGTTATCATCCTACTTTTCAAGCCTGACCCCCCCATTTATTCCCAGGGGGGCCAGGTACACAACATAAGGTACAACATAGAGGTGATTGCGTAAATGGTACTGGAAAGAGTACAATATAGGGCAGTTCGTACCTGGTACCAATATGTACGATTTACGCACCGGGTATTCAGTAATTTAGGAAATTAGGTGTAGAAATGAAAACGAAACGTATGGGGGATTGGCTTGAGGTCATCATCCCTGATCCATGGGACGGGTTGACTATCGAAAAAATTCTGAAGAAAAAATGGAATGTACCACGAAAATTAATGCATAGTTTTCGGTCCAACAAAGAAGTGACTTTAAACAATGAGAATCCTCATTGGAAGACAGCGACAGTCAAAAGTGGCGATGTTTTACGTGTTCGGCTTTTCCGTCCGCAACCACTTGAAGTGACGCCGACTTATATGGATATTGAAGTCATTTACGAGGATGATCATATACTGGTCGTCAATAAGCCGGCCGGCGTGTTCACGCATCCGAATACCCCGCACGAGCATGACACCCTGGTCAATGGAGTCGCTTTTTATTTTCAAATGAATGGCATTGAGGCCACCCCGAAATATGTACATCGCCTCGACCGTAATACTTCAGGTGCCATCCTTTTTGCCAAGCATGATCTCGCTGTCGCTATGTTGGGAAAAGAGCTGCAGGAGCGGAAAATCAAAAGGACGTACTTGGCATGGGCTCACGGGAAGCTGAAACCGCGTCGTGGAAAAATCGAAAAACCGATTGGAAAAGACCGCCATCATCCTGTAAGAAGACGTGTCTCACAAGGTGGCCAGCATGCAGAAACACATTACGAAGTCCTATCTTATGATGCCTCCCATGATGCCTCTCTTGTGAAATTACAGTTACAAACCGGCAGGACTCATCAAATTCGTGTACACCTCAGTCATATCGGACACCCGCTCCTCGGGGACGAAATGTACGGTGGAACAGGAAGCATTGATTACAAACAGGCCCTCCATGCTGCAAGGCTTACATTGATTCACCCGTTCACAGAAAAGGAAATTCAGTGTCTTGCCATGCCCGCCAGCGATTCGCCATTATTTACAAATGAACAAGTGAAGTCGTTAGACCCATCATCCTAAACATAAAAGAAGCCGCTCCCGTGTGAGGAGCGGCTTCTTTTTCATTTGATTAAATCATAAAGTTCGTCATATTTCACAGCACAGGAAAGGTCAAGTTCTGTAAGCCCCTTCGCATTCCAAGAAGTCAGCTTCAAGGTCACCATTTTATAGTCAATGCTGATGAATGGATGGTGTTGGATATCCTCTGAATACTCAGCGATATGATTAACGAACTGGACGCCTGTCAGGAATTCACTAAACCGGTACCGCTTAACAATGAATTTTTCATCCGTCAGCTTCCAACCGTCTAACTGGGAAACTCGTTCTTCCTTTTCTTCTTGTGGGATTAACTTTTCCTCCATCATTCACTCCTCCTTCTTTTAATTAAACCAAATCCATGAATGACTCAAGGTCAGAAAGGCACAAATCTAAGGCATGCACCCAGAAATCCTGTTTTTCTAGATCTACATCCAAATGTTTCTTCGCGAGATCCTCCACAGTCATCCTTCCCGTATCTTGAAGCAGAGCGATATATTGCTCTTCAAATGCCGGCCCTACCTCGATGGCTTTCGCGTAAATTCCCATGCTGAACAGATAACCGAAAGTGTAAGGGAAGTTATAAAAAGGGACATCCGTGATGTGGAAGTGTAACTTGGAAGCCCAGAATGTCGGATCGTACTCGTCTAACGTCTGAACGTAGGCTTCTTGTTGAGCCTCTGTCATCAACTCGTTCAGCCTTTCCGTTGAAACGACCCCTTGCTTACGTTCTTCATAAAAACGCGTTTCAAACAAGAACCTTGCATGGATATTCATAAAGAAAGCGACACTGCGCTGTACTTTATCTTCCAAAAGCACAAGTTTTTCAGCCTCCGAAGCTGCCTCTTTAACGGCCGCATCCGCAACAATCATCTCTGCAAATGTCGATGCCGTTTCAGCAACGTTCATCGCATACCCTTGATTCAACTCAGGCAATTCATCCATTACGTGTTGATGATAAGCATGGCCAAGTTCATGAGCAAGGGTCGCTACACTGGACGGACTACCTGAATAAGTCATAAAAATTCTCGTTTCCCCGCTGTCAGGGAAGCTTGTACAAAATCCACCAGGTTGTTTTCCAGGGCGGTCCTCTGCTTCAATCCACCTTTTTTCAAAAGCCATTTCAGCGAAATCCGCCATTTTGGGACTGAATTTCCTAAACTGCTGGATAATGAACGCTGCCCCTTCTTGAAAACTCATTTTCTGATTGGCTTCTCCGAGCGGTGCTTCTACATCATAAAAGCTCAACCTTTCAATCCCTAATTTTTCAGCTTTCTTTTTCATATAGGGAACATAATGCTTTTTATATTTCGTAATCGTCTCCCACATGGCATCTAACGTTCTTTGGCTCATCCGATTGTAATCGAGCGGCTCTTTCAAGACATTTTCCCATCGGCGGTGTTTATAGGTCTGGAGCCTGAAGCCTGATAGATGATTCAGCGTTTCTGTGAATAGATCGGAAGCCTCTCCCCATGTTTCCTGAAGTTTATCAAAGGCTTCTTTTCTAACCGAACGGTCGGGGTCATCCAATTGATTAGATGCTTGACCTACAGATAACTTTTCCCCATTCATCTCAATGGATAACTTTGCAACAAGAGCATCGTACATTTGCCCCCACGCATGATATCCATCAACACCCAAATCATTGATAAGAGATTCTTTCCCTACTTCCAATTTGTCCTTAGCAAGAGAACGTCTCTCATTCAAAACAAAGGATATAGCTTGAAAGGGGGCCTGATTCAATAAAGATTTCCATACATCATCATCGATCTGAACAAGTACCTGGTCCATTTCAGTTAATGCATTCCCTAATCGGGCACCCAGTTCACTTCTTTTCGATTGCCACATATTCGCTTTTCTATCCTGTACATTTTGTGCACTTAGACAACTTACAAAAGCGCCAAATTCACTCAATCGTTTTGACACCACTTGCGTAATTTCTACAATTTGGTTGAGTTTCTCTGTTTGGTCTGTATTTTTTGGAGGTGTAAACGTACGAATAGATGCTTCCAGATCATCCATCAGCCGTTCGGTTTTCCTCACATACTCTTTCAACTCATTGGAATCACTACCTCCATGAAAAATGGAATCTAAATCCCAAGTCATCTCATAGGTTCCCATTACGACTTCCCCTCTCTTTATGTAGATTCTTCCATCAAGAAAATCTCTTTCCATTATATCAGAATCTTCTAACGATCTCTCAGATCGTCCTTTTCCATTTCCCACGTATTTTGTCACATTTGGTTGAAATGTTTTTGATATGTTACTGTAATATAAACGAAACCTTTCTGACTATTCAATCGTATTATTAAGTAGAATGTTTTAGGCTAGTCTGCTCCGATTTTTATACCAGTCATTCGAAAGGGGATATCAAATATGAAAAAAAGAATTCAATACGATGCCACTGAAATCGCAAGTGTTGCAGGAGGATCGGCTATTCTTACCACCCTCCTCTACCTAACCATCTATATATTATAATGACGCATAAAGCTCCCATTCCTATGGGAGCTTTTTTTATATTCTGTAGACTCCCTGCCCTACCAATGAATACCTGCTTTTCATGATTAACCTTTATGGTTAGTTTTCTGGAAGAATTCTCATTATAATAGTAAATAGTCGATTAAATGAAGGAGGATTCCTTTTGTTTCAAGACCATCGCGGGTACCAGCGAATGCTGCAGCCAGACCAAATCACATTCGGCTTGACCATTCCTATCGAAAACTATGACCAGTCCGCTCCCAAAATGAAAGACCAAATCCAAATGGCACAACTAGCGGAAGAATTAAACTTTCATTCTCTTTGGTTCCAGGACGTTCTATTAGAAGACCCTACTTTTGAAGACCCAGCGACAGGGCAGATTTTTGATAGTTTGATTTATTTAACCTACGTAGCGGCCCATACACAACAAATCAACTTAGGTACAGCGGCCCTTGTTATGCCGCTTCGACACCCGTTGAGGACAGCCAAAGAAGTGGCGAGTATTGAAAGACTTTTCCCTGAGCGGCTAATGTTTGGGATTTCATCCGGAGATCGAAGAAAAGACTTTGAAGGGTTAAATATTCCCATTATGGAGCGGAGTGAATGGTTCAGGGAAGCATTCTATTTCTTCAATGAAGCCATCTACAATGAATTTCCTGATGTTCGATCTTCTTTTGGAACAATGAACCGGTCAAACATCGTACCAAAACCAGAAAAACGCATCCCAACCTTTATGACAGGCTATTGTCAACAGACACTGGATTGGGTTGCGGAGCATGGAGACGGATGGATGTTTTACCCACAACGTCCAGCTCAGCAGAAGGAGACCATCTCTCAGTACAGAGAGAAAGTGAAGCATTTCCATGGCGAATCCGCATTCCGTCCTTTCTTTATGCCACTTCCTTTGCAGCTCGAAGAAAACCCAGATGCTCCTACTGAAAAAATTCCTGCTGGATATAAAGTTGGGAGAAAAGGGCTGATGGATCTGATTGAGCAGTATCGTTCCATCGGCGTTAACCATTTAATGTTTGGTCTATCCAAAAACAAAAGACCAGTAAAGGAAGTGGTGCAGGAACTTGGGGAAGAAGTCCTCCCTCCATTCAAAATAAAGGGATAACAAAAGGAAGGAGAGATTGATTTGACCAAACCGGAAATTTTCCTCGTAGGAACATTTCACATGTCTATGAATCCTGAAATGATCAATGATCAACAAGAGGAAATTCGCGAAATCGTCCATTCACTAAAAAAATTCAAGCCGACGAAAATCACTGTTGAAAAACCTTTCTTAATCGAGGAAGAAATGGAGCGTAAATATATAGCTTTTAAAAATAACACCCTTACGCCCACTTATGATGAAGTCGAACAATTTGCTTTCCGGCTTGCCAATGAAATGGACTTGCCATCTGTTTATCCGGTAGACGAAATGGTGGATATGTCCAGACCGTCACTCAAACAAGTCTTTGAATGGGCAAAAGAACATCAACCTTCCTTGTTCAAAGAAATTATGGACGTTCAAAATAGACTAAAGTTGATGGAAAACAATGAAACGATCAAAAACATCTTACATTATGTGAATGATTCAGACTATAGCAAAGAACTCCAGAGGATCTATATGAAGTTGGCCCGTGTCGGGGACAGGCAACATCAAGTTGGGGTTCAATGGCTGAAGCAATGGCATCACCGTGACCTGGCGATAGCCGCAAATATCTCAAGACTCGCAGAGAAGGGTGACCGCATCCTCGTTCTCATCGGCGGGGACCACCTGCACCTGCTGAAGCAATTCTTAACCGATAGTGGTGACTTTAAGGTTCTCTCTGCCAAACCTTACCTCCCCCAATAAATGTTCATCGCACTAAATTAAATTCCAAATAAAAAAGAGGTTTTCCTAAGTTTAGGAAAACCTCTTTTTGTTTAATCCTGATCCGGTTTATCTTCCAGGGCTTCAAGAGCCGAACGCTTTTTCTTCTTCTTGCGGTTTTTCCAACGTCTAATATGAATCGTACTCGGTTCATAATCATCAGATTCACGAATATCTGTATTGGATGCTTTCATGAATGACCATGCGAGTAAGAACATAATCACGATCAGTGGGAATCCACCGACGATACTTGCTGTCTGCAATGTATCCAGTCCACCAAGGAACATAAGCGCAAGTGGCATCAAGCACAACGCGAATGCCCAGAAGAGGCGGTTCCAACGTAAAGGTTCCCCTTCCACATTTTTCTGTACAACGGAAGCAAGAATGTAAGATGATGAGTCGAAAGTCGTTGCAAGGAAAATAATCGCTAGGACGGTAAAGATCAATACCATGAATTTAGCTAACGGAAGTTGGTTGATGATTTCAACAATGGTCGCAGGCGCACCATTCGCATCCATAAATGCGATCGCATCGAACTGTCCTGTCAGCTGCATGTACAAACCGAAGTTCCCCATGATTCCGAAGAAAAGGACACAACCGAGTGTTCCGTACACCATTGTTCCAAGTACCATTTGACGAATGGTACGTCCTCTGGAAATACGTGCAACAAACAACCCGACAAACGGAGCATATACAAGCCACCAAGCCCAGTAGAAAATGGTCCAATACTCAGGGAAGCTCGTACTCTCAAACTGACCTAAATTCCCGAATGGCTCCATCCAAGTGGCCATCTTGAAGAAATTATCCGCCAATATCCCCAACGCGTTGAATGTTGTTTCACTGATGAATCGCGTCGGCCCAAAGATGAAGATAAAGGCCAGCAGGAAGATTGACAGCCACAAGTTCACATCACTGAGGACTTTAATCCCTCGTTTAAGGCCTGAATATGAACTGATTGCAAAGATCAATGTACACAATAACATAATGACTGTTTTAAGACCCAAGTTCGCCGGTATACCGGTCAAACTATTGATCCCCTGTGCAATCATTGGTGTACCGAGGGCAAGCGTCGTTCCTGCTCCTCCCAATAGTCCGAACATGAATAACACATCAATGACGTTTCCAAGTGGGCCGTCAACAGAATCACCTAACACCGGGCGGACAGCCTCACTAACTTTAAGTACAGGTTTTTTTCGAACATAGTAAAAATAAGCAATCGGCAAAGCCGGCAATGTATAAATCGCCCAAGCAATTGGTCCCCAGTGGAACATTCCATAGGCCGATGCCCATTGAATCGCCTCTTTGGATCCCGGTTCCACACCAAATGGAGGTCCCTGGTAATAATACGCCCATTCAATAACTGCCCAGTATAAAATACTGGAGCCGATTCCGGCAGCAAATAGCATAGCTGCCCAAGAGAATGTATTGAACTCAGGCTTTTCTCCTTCGTCCCCTAGTTTAATCGACCCATTCTTACTAAATGCAACATAAACAAGAAAAGCGAAAATGACAAAGCCCATAATCATATAAAGGACACCAAAGTTTTCCGTCATGAACGTATTTGCTTGTGATACAACCTCTTTACCGGCTTCCGGGAAGATGATCAGTGGTAACGTAACACCGAGCAACAACACGAGAGCGCCGATAAACGTTGGCCAATCAATTAATTTTGTTTTCAAATGACATACATCCTTTCTACTTCTTCTTTCATTAGTTTGTTCTGCACGAGGTAAATCATTCAACTTAGCGGGGGTATGTACGGAGAAAAACACGAGCTTCATTCTAACAAGTGTAAAGACAGAAGGCAAATGAGTATGTATGTTTCATACCCTATCTAGGAAAAAAGTAACGCAAATCTTGTCGTGAATTGACAAAAAGAAAATAAAAGTGGAAAGTAAAAAGAAATAAATCGTGGAGATGAGGTGGGAAAATCGTGTCCGAACAGAAGAAAAAGTGGGATGATCGTCTAAATCCTTTATATTTCCCACTCTTTACAGCTATTCCAGTGGAAATTTGGCTTACCCTTAAGTCCTCTTCCTTTTCAGGTGTTGAAGCAACCTTATATATCATTGGTGTGCTTTTTTTAATTTTTGCAGGAGCCGTTGAAACAGACAGTGAGGAGGGAAAACACAGAGCCATTGGTTACATTTATTTATTGTCAGCATTGACATTCGGAAGTATTGGGCTGTTCAAATGGCTTACATAACTTCTATATAAAAAACAACCAGGGAAGAATCATAGGTATCAAAATGATAATGGTAACAATTAGCCAAGCACTTGAATTTTCACTAGTTAGTTGTTTACGATAAGACATTCCCCAAGCTAAAAATAACAGAGCTGTCATCATAATGCTTCGCAAATGGAATTCTCCATCTTTATTGTTCATGAAAATATATACAGCACCTTCGGCGACAATCAGGATTCCGACGATGATATTAAAAATATGCGTAAACCATTTATTCATGGATCATAGACCTCCTTACATCCTCTATTATCTTTATCCTTTCCAAGTATATTACAACCTCATCCATAAGGAAAAGAACAAAACCATCCATGTGAAATGGCACCTCCACTCTCTTCTAACTAACTTTTCTCAACAATATGACAGGATTGCAGAAGAATCATTTTCGAGATGTTTTGGGGGGCCATTTGCTGTGTGGGGAGTCAGAGGGCTCGCTTTCCTGCGGGGATGACGGATCCTCCTATGGGACGTGTGGATCAGGTGAGACCCTGGAAGGCGTAGCCTGAGGAGGGATCCGCGCCCGCCCCATGGAAAGCGACCATTTTCCAGGAGCCCCTACATTCACATAAACAACTCGAAACTGAATCTTCAAGTATACGGAGCTATTGTGGAGGATGGAGAAATAAAAAAACCGGTTGGAATGGGGTTCCAGCCGGCTAGAGTGTTTCGATTAATCCTTGGAGATCCTGGGTCATTTTATACATCGTGTCGCTTTCACGAAGAATTTCCCAGTAACCTTCGTAGAAGTACACTTCCAATAAGGTATCTCCTTCGCACGAAAGCTTAAGTGCTCCTTCCACTTCTGAAGTTGCAGTTGATCCCTGCATTGGCGGGCTGCTCTTCATTTCTTCCAGGAACTTACGGACAGCATTTTCCTGCTCCAGTATATATGCTTTTCTTTCTGTTCCTAATTCGTAATATGTAATCGTTACAGGTCTTTCATATTCACTCCAATGATAAGGAGTAACATTATCTTGGGTAAACGCAATAGGGTTGAAAAAATACCTTTGATCGACGTATATGCAGGCACATAAAACAAGGATAAGAAGCCCACCAAAAATGCTTAGTTTTTTTCTCATTCTTCCACCTCTTCACAAGTTCCATACAAATGAATCTACCTTTTATACGAACATTATGAGGGGAAGGTTTCATTATTTTCAAAATACTCCCTTTCTTTTTGAAAAGAAAAAAAGGCGGAATATAGTCTCCGCCTTTTTTTATCTTATAATTTCGGATAACCCAAAACTGTTTTCACTTCTAAATATTCTTCAATACCATAATCGCCCCATTCTCTTCCTATACCAGATTGTTTATACCCACCAAATGGTGCGGCGAAGTCTGCCTCAGCATCATTGATTTTCACTCGACCTGCTCGGATGCTGGATGCAACCTTGGCTAGTGTCTGTTCATCTTCCCCGAACACATACCCTGCGAGACCATATTTAACATCATTGGAAATTTCGATAGCTTCTTCTACCGTGTCATAGGTAATCAAGCAGGTGACCGGGCCGAATATCTCCTCTTGGGCGATGACCATATCATTATTCACATCTGTGAACACTGTAGGTTTAGCATAATAGCCTTTGTCTAATCCTTCTGGCTTCCCTGTTCCTCCTACAAGAAGTGTAGCCCCTTCTTCTTGTCCTTTTTCAATATATGATTGAACGGTGTCCCATTGTTTTTTTGAAACCAATGGACCGATATGGTTATCCCCTTGAGGATCGCCGACAGGGAATTCTGGAAGCACTTTTTTAACAGCCTCTTCAAATGAGTCTTTCATAGAGGAAGGAACGAGTACTCTTGTGGCTGCTGAACAAACCTGACCACTATTTGTAGCGATGTGACTGACGGCAGCACGAGCTGCTTTTTCAACATCAGCATCTTCAAGCACGACTAATGGAGATTTCCCTCCCAGTTCAAGTGCGACGTTAGCGATGCGTTCAGATGCGTTCTGCATGATTTTTTGACCTACAGCACCAGAGCCCGTAAATGATACAAAATCGATATCTGGATGTGAGCTGATGCCATCACCAATAACCGAACCCGATCCATTCACTAAGTTGAAAGCTCCTTTAGGTACACCGACCTTGTCAAAGATTTCAGTCAATATAATGGCCGCAAAAGGTGTCAACTCTGCCGGTTTCGCAACCACGGGACTTCCCGCAGCAAACGCACTGGCGATTTTAGTTGAAATTTGGTTTGTTGGGAAATTCCATGGGGTGATCAAGCCACTGACGCCCACCGAATCCTTCATGACCGTATGTCCTCCGCGATCTTCAATAAATGAAAAATCTCTTAACGATTCTGCCGCTTGTGAAAAATGATTGTATCCCATCATATAATGAACGTTTTCAGAAATGGATTTTGGTGAACCCAACTCTTCCGTAATCGTCTCTATAATTTCTTCTTTACGGTTCTCATATTCAGCAGCTATGTTTTCGAGCATTTTAATTCTTTCTTCTTTAGAGGTTTGAGAGAAGGATGGAAAAGCATCCCGTGCCGCCTGCACTGCCTTATCCAAGTCCTCTTTCGTTCCAAGACTAATGGTACCGATGACTTCTTCTGTTGCAGGGTTGATTACGTCTTCGGTTTCATTTCCTGTAGATTCTACCCACTCACCGTTTATATAATGCTTTAAATAGTTACGCATTTTCATTTCTCCTTTATAGAAAGAAAATTTTATTTTACTTGCTACATGGAGAATGTATCCGAATTTTCCCATTTCAAAACATGACCCTGCTTTCCAAACGGACTTCACTCGACTATAATGGGGAGAATAAAAAGGAAGGATGAGTGTTGATGACTTCGACCAACCAACAAATTCAACATTACTTAACCAAGAATGAGGATAAAGCCCGCTTGCTCGTCAGTTGTCCTGATAAGCCAGGAATCGTTTCCAGCATCTCAACATTCCTCTATGAACACGGAGCAAACATTGTGGAATCGAATCAATTTACAACAGATCATGAAGAAGGAACTTTTTTCCTGCGCATCGTATTCGCTTCAGAAAATATGAAGTCCAAGGAAGAAACAATGAAAGCAGACTTCCATGCTCTTGCAGACCAATTTGAGATGACCTGGCGAATGACTTTCCTGCATGAACTGAAACGCACGGCTATCTTTGTATCCAAGGAGCTTCATTGCTTGCGTGAACTTTTATATGAATGGGAAAGCGGTGACCTCGTTACGGATATCCCGCTCGTCATCAGTAACCATGAATCCGCAAGAGAAATTGTCGAGTCTTTTGGTATCCCTTTTTATTACATTCCTGCAAACAAAGAGATCCGTGAAGAGGTAGAAGAGAAACAGTTGGAGTTGTTAAAAGAGTACAATATCGATTTAATTATCTTAGCCAGATACATGCAAATCCTCACCCCTAAGTTTGTAGACAGTCATCCATCTAAGATTATTAACATTCACCACTCCTTCTTGCCCGCATTCATCGGTGCTAACCCTCACAAACGCGCTTACAAACGTGGGGTCAAGTTGATTGGAGCCACTTCCCATTATGTTACAGACGATCTCGATGAAGGACCGATCATTGAACAAGATGTAATCAGAGTCGACCATAGGAACAGTGTAAATGATCTAAAGAAAAAAGGACGCCTAATCGAACGCAGTGTACTGAACAAAGCCGTTAAATGGGCCCTTGAGGATCGTGTGATCGTCCATAAAAATAAAACTATTGTCTTATAAAGGCTTGCTTAAAAAGAAGGACCTGACTGATTACGTCAGGTCCTTCTTTTTAAGCAAGTCATCTCTTTTCCAACATAAAATACTATAAGCATTTTATGTGGGGGGATAGGAATGAATCACATCGTAAAAACAGGTGAAACCTTAGCACAAATTTCAAAAGATTATCGTACGCCCTTGAGAGATATCCTGGCGGCAAACCAAATAGCAAACCCGAATATGATTTTCCCCGGTCAAAAAATCAATATCCCAGGTTTTCCAAACCCAGATACAATTCCATATCGCATTGAAGTATCTACAGCCAAACGTCGATTGCGGTTATACAAAAATGGTACATTTCAGAAAGAATACCCGATTGCTGTAGGACGCATGCTCTCAGCAACTCCTATAGGAAACTTCTTCATTATCAACAAAGCTCCAAATCCAGGAGGACCTTATGGAACGATGTGGATGAGTTTGTCCAAACAGCATTATGGCATTCATGGGACTAATAATCCTTCTTCTATCGGTAAAGCAGTATCTAAAGGATGTATCCGAATGTTTAATAAAGATGTAGAAGAGTTAGCAAGAACCATCCCTCTGGGAACTCCTGTTACCATCACACCTTAATGAGAGCAAAAAAGTCGATGGACATCCATCGACTTTTCACCTTCATTCCAACTCCGAACGACTTGTCACCTCTACTCCCTTCAGAGCTTGTGTAGCAAGTCTGTCCGCTTCTCCATTATCTTTCCTGGAAATTACCTCGAAAGAAGGCACAATTCCCATCTGCTTTAGTTTTTCATCAATACGGTCCGCCCAATCATTCAAAGCCTCTTCCATCGTCGGCCACTCATCATTCAGTTGTTTGATCACAACTTGAGAGTCTCCTAAGAAACGGACGGGTATATGATGTACCCCCATAAAATCCAATTCTTGAATGGCTAAATGTAAGGCTGCGTACTCCGCCTCATTATTTGTATCTAACTCATCAACAAGGGCATTCATTCGAAAACGCTTGGCTTTCCCACTTTGAGTATAATAGATGACACACCCCAAACCTGCCTTACGCTCCTTTATTTCGTACCCACCATCAAAATAGACGGTAATATCATGAGGTTCTGTTTCAAGATCTTCCAAATATTTTTGTAAATCCTTCCGCTTCCATGTCGTATCATAATCGTCTATAAAGGTAATTGATTTGGCTCGTCCTGTCTTTTCCAGATCCTCTGTTATTAACAAGGCCTGCCCAATCGGCATCTCTTCTGACTTAAAGAAAGCCTCTGTTTTCTTCGGAGTTTTATATGTAACTTCCAGTCTGATTTTCACCCAAACTCCACCCTCCCTAAAAGTTAGTCTTCCATGTATTTATTATGGTCTAATCATTTGAGATTATTTTTATAGTCGTTTGTAAAAACCTGTCGCTCTTCCCTCAAATCCAAAGGAGTGATAGATCTCATGTGCCTTCTTTCGTTCCGATCTGTTTCCACTATTCAACATGATGGTTTTAGCACCATTGGTCACCGCCCATTCCCCGGCTTTTTCCATAAGCATCTTCCCTATCCCTTTGCCCTGTTCCTTTTCAAGCACAACAAAAGCGATGACCCGCACGTGTGGTTCATCTGTATGGTACGCCTCGCTAAAAGTCATCCCGATCATGCCAAGTAGTTCGTCATTCGCCTCATAGACGTAGGTTTGGTAATATCTTTGTGATACTATGCTCTGCAGCCTTTTTTTTATCTGGTTTTTACTTGATGGATAACCGAGGGCTACCATTAGTGGAACCATCCCTTCCGCATCTTCAAGCTTAACACTCCGAATCATATGCCCCTCCTTATTACCTTACTGAAATTTCCTTTTCAGCATAACAAACCTGAAGGCCTTCCTCGACCTTCAGGTTTGTTATCTTTCACTTATTTCATAACGTTCTCTTTTTGACGAAGCTCAACTCTTCGTATTTTTCCAGATGTCGTCTTCGGCAACTCTTGAATGAATTCCACTTTTCTAGGGTATTTGTAAGGCGCTGTCAATTCTTTCACGTGATTTTGAAGGTCGGAAACCAACTCATCGTTTCCTTCAAACCCTTTTTGAAGGACGATGTAGGCCTTTACCACGTTTCCGCGAACTTCATCCGGGCTTGCAACAACGGCACATTCTTGGACTGCTTCATGTTTGACAAGAGCATCCTCTACTTCAAACGGTCCGATGGTATAACCGGAACTAATGATGATATCATCACTCCTGCCTTCGAACCAAAAGTAACCCTCTTCATCCTTTTTAGCCTGATCACCTGTCACATAATAATTGCCTCGACGGGACATCTTTGTACGTTCAGGGTCTTTATAGTACTCTTTAAACAAGGCGGGGGTATCCAGATGGACGGCAATGTCTCCTACCTCACCAGCTTCTACAGGCGTTCCCATTTCATCAATGATTTCTACCTGATTTCCTGGCGTCGGCCGTCCCATAGACCCAGGGCGCACTTCCATATCCTTCATAATTCCAACAAGAAGCGTATTTTCTGTCTGGCCATAACCATCTCTCACCGTTACATCATAATGTTTTTGGAACGTGTCGATGACTTCGCGATTTAATGGTTCTCCTGCAGATACCGCACTGTGCAGACCCTCTAATTTATATTCAGATAAATTATCTACCTTAGCCATCAAACGATATTCAGTCGGGGTACAACAAAGGACATTCACCTCATGCTCATCCATCAAGCTTAAATATTTTTTAGGATCAAATTTACCTTGATAGATCAGACCTTGTGCACCTGTTCCGAGTACAGAAAGGAAAGGACTCCATATCCACTTCTGCCATCCCGGCCCTGCTGTCGCCCAAACCGTATCTCCATCTTGAATCGCCAACCATTTATCAGCCGCCGTCTTCAAATGGGCATATCCCCATCCATGTGTATGGACCACACCTTTCGGATTCCCTGTCGTACCAGAGGTATAGGAAAGGAATGCCATGTCTTCTCTTGAAGTGTCCGCAAGCGACAACTCCTCACTATGGTCATCCATAAGAGAATCAAGATCACGCCATTTTTCTTTCGCCCCACCTACAGAAAAAGTAATCAAATCATCAAATTCATTAACCCCATGGAATTGGTCTGTATAAGGGAAGTAGCTGATGACACCACTCACTTCTCCGTGTGAAATTCTATACTGTAAATCCTTTGTTCTCAGCATTTCCGAACTTGGAATAACGACAAGTCCTACTTTAAGAGCCGCGATATACACTTGATAAGCTTCGATCAAGCGAGGAATCATGACGAGGACTTTGTCCCCTTGCTTTAACCCTTGTTCAAGGAAAGCGTTTCCAATTTTGTTCGCATTTTTCATTAGCTCTTCATATGTAACTTCTTTTTGATCACCTTGTTCATTCAACCATAGCAAAGCTTTTCTTCCCGTTTCTTTTGCGTACTTCTCCATCTCAGATACGACATTGTACCTTTCAGGAGCAATCAGTTCTTCTCTTTTCATATAGCGGCCTCCTTTATTATGAGCGACTGTTCAGTTTGTCCATATCTATTATAGCAATTTTTCTTAATATTTCAAATAATGAATAATAAATAATCTTACCACTAACGCTCCCTATTC
>NZ_BJYD01000017.1 GCF_007991335.1 Halobacillus faecis
TAAAAGTCTCGAAACTGAGTATTCAAGTATCCTGCCAGTTAGTTGAATAAAGAGGAGTATTTGAGGGTATGGTACATATACTTGAATTGACAAATTATTTTAACTTTTCATATAATACGTGTAAGCATAAACAGGGAGTGATCATCAGTGGAAGCTCGCCCCGTTCGTAAACAGCTTGGACTAAGCAAGTATCAATTATTTCTCATATCCGCCATCATGGTCGTCGCATTCTTATCTGTATCCATGATTACGAAGAACTTCAATTATACGCTGGCTTCGTTGATCACAGTCATTGTCATTAACCTCAGCATCTTACTTAAAACGCTTCGCCTACAAAGAAAAAGAGCCTTTAAATCTGGACAGTAACCGTCCTGGATTAAAGGCTCTTTTGCTGTTCTTCTATCCTGTTTTTCCTCTGGCTTATAGACATGTAGTTCAAGCTTTCTTCCATATGCTGATCGATCAATTGGAGCAAGCGGGTCAAGTCTTTATTTTTTAATGCTTCGAGCAAGCCTTCATGTTCTTTAAAACGCTGTTTTTCGTACAGGTCTTCATCTACAAATACATCGTACAACATAAGATATACATTGATTTGATTAAGGATTCGTTCAGTAAAGTCAATCAAAAACGTATTCTTTGTTTTTAACGCAAGGGTCATATGAAATTGCTTGTTCACATCCAGGTACTCCAGGATATTTCGTGTTTCGTAGGTTTCTCTTTCATGTTCAATCCACTCTTCCAAGTGAACGAAATCTTCTTCATTCATCTGGTCATAGATTTGTTCAAGGGTCATCTTTTCTAAATGGCGCCTCATATCAAAGGCTTGTCTAATTTCTTCAAGCGTAGGTTCCACAACAAAGGCTCCACGATTGGAATAGATTTTGACTAACCCTTCCTCTTCCAACTTTTTCATCGCGTTTCGGATAGGGGTTCGTGAAACTTGCAATTCTTTTCCAATCGTGTTTTCGACAAGCTGGGTACCCGGGGGTAGATGGCGAAACAAAATGTGGTTTTTCAAGTATTCGTATACGTCATCCGTTCTGGATTGACGCTCATTGAGCGTTTCTGTAAACGTACGGTTCTGGATGTTATCCCACCTTTTATGCCAAGCGTTTAAAGTTTTCTCCAAGGATTTCATTCATCGAGTGAACGGTTATGAAGGCTTGTTCGTCTACTGCCGTCATATATTTTTTCAACCTTGTATAGTCTTTACGGCTTAGAATCGTCGTGATGACTTCTTTGTCTTCTTGATTAAAAGCACCCTTCGCCTGATGAATAGTAGCGCCTCGTCCCAGTTGATTTACAATGAAGTAACGGACTAATTCACTTTCTCGACTAATAATAACGATTTCTTTATTGTCTTCGAATTGCTGCAGCATATAGTCAATAACTAGTCCATTCAAAATGACCCCGAAAAATGCGTACATTCCGACCGTTGGCCCGAAAAGGAAGATCGATGATGTTGCAATCGCAATATCGGAAAACAAGACCCCTTTTCCGACTTCAACAGAAAAGAATTTATTCAGGATCATAGCTAGGATATCTGTTCCACCGGTAGAGGCTCCCTGATGGAAAACAAGCGCCATTCCTGATGCTGCGATAATCTGACCGATAATCAACTGAATAAGAAGATCATTACTCAAAGCTTCCTGCATAGGGAAAAATGCTTCAAGTCCCCATACCATAAAGGAAAGAGCGAAACTTGCATATATGGTTTTCAAACCAAATTGAAATCCTAAGAATATAAAACCGACGATAAAGAGTATGATGTTCAAGATAATCATGATCATTCCTAGTGAGAGATCTGGAATGACTTTATTCAGTACGATTGAAGCACCACTTACTCCTCCTGTGGCAAGATCGTTTGGTGATAGGAAAAAATGGACATTGATGGCTACTCCAAGCGCACCTAAGTTCATTAATAGAAAAGACCATACTTTTTTTAGCATCAGAAAGCCTCCTTTTTATGTGTAAATCGGTTAGAATTTGTCGAACGAAAATTGTAGTACAATCGGGATTATAGATCCCATAAATACGTTTGTAAACAGCTTTGATTATAAAAAAATATTTTATTTTTTGTAAGCGATTAAAGGTGGAATTTTCTAATAACAACACATGTTCAATTGCTGAAATTTCTAAATTTGATGAATCCTGACTGTATAAAAAGAACAAGGGCACCTTCTGTAGATAAGGTTTCCGTTAGTCCTTTTGGCCGAAAATATCCTCCTCCCTCACTTTAAAACATAAAAAAAGCATCACCCCTTGGGATGATGCTTTTTTCATTGAATTCTATTTTGGTAAGGTTACGGTAACCGTTGTCCCGGTACCTTTTTGACTTTCGTATGATATTTCTCCATTCAGGTCTGAAACAATCTTCTTCGTGACCATCACTCCTAAACCAGTTCCTTTTTCTTTGGTTGTAAAGAAAGGTTCACCGATTTTGGCAAGTTCTTGTGGTGTTAAACCAGGTCCATTGTCTCTAACGGAAAGCGTTAGGTTAGAGCTGGACATCTGTATGCACACACGAACCTCTCCACCTAGATCTACGGCGTCAATGGCATTTTTGACTAGGTTGATAAGAATTTGATTCAATCGCTTCGGTTCCGTTTCAAATGTGTCCCGAATGGGATCACAGTCAAACAGAAGATAGATTTGTTTTTCATTCGCTTCTGGTTCAAGCAGCCGCAATACATAAGAAACCAATTGTTCAGGATCTACCTGTTCAAGCTGAATCGATGATTTCGGCTTGGATAACATCATGAAATCTTGGACGATGGCTTCAATACGATTGACTTCGTCGAGGATGATCTCCTGGTAGTTATCCCTCAATTCAGGGTTAGCTGCCCCAATTTGCAGAAACCCTTTAATCGCAGTCAATGGGTTTTTAATTTCATGAGCAATACCAGCAGACATTTGAGTAATTGTGGAGAGCTGTTGGGATTTCTCTTTCAGCTCTAACATCTCTTTGTATTCCGTTACATCCTCATGAATACCAAGAACATACGAATTCCCATAATATTCAACAGGAAAGCCTTTCGTACGAATCCATTTCGTTTCTTCTTCAGCACCAGAAAGACGATATTCTATTTCACTTTCTTTCTTTGCCATCTCATCTAGAGCAGTCCTTAGAGAGGCGCGGTCCGATTCATGAACTTTTTCTATGAACAAGTCCGGATCTAGGAAAGCTTCCTGACGGGAGATGCCGAACATCTCCTGAAAAGCTGGGCTGACGTAATGGAGTTCCTTGAAGTCCGGCTGGCTGATCCAGAAGACATCCTTAATGTTATTTGCAAGTAATGCAAACCTTTCTTCTGACGCTCTCAATGCTTTCAATTGATTCTTGTATTCTGTAATGTCCTGGAGGAAGACAGTAATTCCCATTTCAGTGGGATGAACGGTAACATGGACATCTATGTTGGTTTCCTTTAGATATCCTTCAAACTCCACAGTCTCTTGAGTTTCCATTGACCTTAAATACTGTTGAAAGAAATGATAGTGCTCACCTATTGGAAATATATCCCATAATTTCTTAAAATAGTTCTGGAAGAAAGGGACCTCTGTCATCTCTTCCATTTTGGGATTGGCATACGTAACTTCCCAATTGTGATTGATCAATGCCAGACCATGTGGGAATTTATCGACTAGGTGCATCATTCTTTTTTTCATGGGGGAAGACTCCGATCCAAACATGTGTATCATATTCCGGTGGTGTTGATAACCCACACTTTGGTTTAAGGACAACGTGGTTTCTTTTTGCTGATTCGAAGAGAGAGTCATGGAGGCAGGGACATCGATCTGGTCCTTTATACTTTTCAAGGAAAAAGCAATTTGACCATTTGTCAGATGAACCATTTTGCATTGATATTTATGCCTGTTCGCATCTGTCAACTGGACAGACGATTCTCTGAGCCCATCTGTTAAAAGATTATGCAAAACCTGCTGAAGGCGCTGCTGTCCCGTGTGAGCAAAACTACGGATCCACTGAGAGAACGACATGTCCGACTCTTGAAGTTGAAGTGTTCCTTGCATTTGCTGATTAAGCGTAACTGTTTGAAGACGCAAATCCAGTAAACATGCAGGTGTACCATTCAAACTTAGAACATCCAAAATTTCGCCGCTATGCACTTGGTCAGAATACCTCTCTCTAATTACCAATATTAAGACCTCTTTCCTTTTATCCGTTCAATATTTTCCAGTACGGTTATCATTATAACGTAAGCCTTAACAATTTTGAATATTTTCAAAACAATTCACCCATTATTTTTGTATTTACTACAAATTATGAGGTAGAAGACAAGTTTATGACCATTTTCTTGTATCTTTTCATCCTTCAATACTTCTCCATAGCGTTAATGAGGCGTAACTCAAATACGGCTCCCATTCCTTACTCCAATTCTCCATTTGCTCATATGTCGGTTTGGTTTCCAAGTTGAAATAAAGCTTTAGTGCATTTTGAATGCCAATATCGGCTTTTGGAAAAAGATTCGGTCGACCAACACCGAACATCATCCAATTTTCTGCTGTCCAAGGCCCAACCCCTCTAACTTTAACCAGTTGCTTCATAATTTCCTTATCTGATTCATTCGCTAATGCTGCCAAATCCAGCTTCCCATCCACAATTAAACGTGATGTATCAATAACATATTCTGCTTTTCGCTGACTGAATTGCAATTCTCTTAACGTTTCGTAAGAGGTTTCGGCTACAGTTTCAGGGTCTGGGTAAAACCATACCCCTTCCTTTTTTGTTCCCAGTGTTTCCACAAACCGAGTACTCAACGTATAAGCGAATTTCATATTCAACTGCTGGTGGATGATGACTTTCATCAAACAGTCATAGAGATGAAAATCTTTCACAATCGGTGTACCCGGATGTGCTTGGAACATTGTTTTCAAGCTAGTATCCAAGAAGTGGTCATGAACCTTTTCTATATCTGTATCCCATTGAAATAAATCAGATATGTGAGAGAGCAACGATTCTTTTTCTTCCTCACTGTCACTCGACACTTCAAAAGAAGGATCAGCGGTTGTGCCGAGTCCCTGGACACGGACAATGTGATGGTTTCCTCCTAGCTTGACTGGAACATCGACCCACCGCTCTTCCCGGTTTAGACGGGTTAGAGGGTCAAACGCCCATCGAAGCAATGTGTAATCAAAATCATAAAAAGTATGTGCTTTAAACTTTTCTTTCCACAAACTGTTTTTCCTCCCTTTTGTCGGACGATTTGTTTAGATTTAGTTAAGAATGGGAACTATGCCCTAATATCCTCTTTTACTCATTTCCATCTTCATTCCTTTTCAAACATTCTTCTACATCCCCATACATTTGTCCACCTCCAATAATTCTTATCCCTAGATGCTCCTTCGACTTAAGATTGCCCTTATTCTCGGAAGTCGCCGTTTCGAAACTCTATTGTGAGCGAGGGGGTCGGGGAAGCTTAGTGAGGACAGGTCCAAAAAATAGAGTAGGCTCTTCATGTTCTTTAATAACTCCTACTATATAAATGAAAAAGAAAAACCACCACACGGAATGTGCAGTGGTTTAGGTTTAAAGTCCCCAAACAGGAGCAGGAACCATCTGTTTAATCATAAGATCATTCAAGCTTCCAAATCTGTATCCTCTTTTTCTAAGTTCATCAATCAGTTGAGACAAGGCCTCCGCATTATCCTGGGAAACGGTGTGTAGAAGGATGACGGCTCCAGGGTGGATTTGATCGATGACACTCCTGTAGGCATATTCCCAACCGCGTTGTTTGTCTGTCTCCCAGTCCACAAAAGCGAGGGACCAGAAGGCATGCGTGTAGCCAAATTCTTTCGCCCATTCTAATGTTTTCTCATTAAAAGTCCCCCTTGGTGGACGGACGAAAGTCATCACTTCCTGATCAGTCAAATCTTTGACAGCCTGGTCCACTCTTTCTAGTTCCCGCTTCATTTTCTCTTTCGATACTTTTGTAAAGTCAGGATGGCTCCAGGAATGATTCCCAATCAAATGCCCTTCCTTCGCCATTCGCTTTAAAAGTTCCGGTGCACTTTCAATATAGTGACCGGTAACAAAAAAAGTGGCGGGTACATCTTTTTCCTTCAATACGTCAAGCACTTGACCTGTGTACCCTTGTTCATAGCCGTTGTCAAAAGTCAAATAGACAACCGGGTCACCGGAAGTGTCTACATAAAAACCATCATACTTATCAATCATCGGTCCATACCGTCCAACGTCAGGGACGGAACCGTCTTTCTTCTTACTGAACCCCCAGCCTTCAGCCAATGTCTGGTTTGGCAAAATCAAAAGGAATAACGCCAGTAATACGGCGAATGTTCTTTTCCACATACGGACCACTCACTTTTTTCTTAGTATGTGTGGACACCCGATGAATATAAAAAAAGACAGGTGGGAAAATTACCCACATGCCCTTTTATAGAAATAGTGACGCTGCCCATCCAAAAATGAACAATGGAATATTAAAGTGTAAAAATGTCGGAACACAAGTATCCCAAATGTGATTGTGCCTTCCATCTGCATTCAGACCAGATGTTGGTCCAAGTGTACTATCAGAAGCAGGAGAACCAGCATCACCTAGAGCTCCAGCCGTTCCTATTAGCGCAGCTGTTGCCATCGGCGAAAACCCTGCTGACAAACAAATCGGCACGAAAAGTGCGGCCAGAATTGGAATGGTGGCAAATGAAGAGCCTATCCCCATCGTGACGATCAACCCGACAAGTAACAGTAAGAAAGCGATGAATGCCTGGTTGTCACCGAGATAATCGGAACTGATTTCGACAAGAGCTGATACAGACTCAGTTTCTGTCAGTACGTTTGCATAACCCGCTGCTACTAACATAACAAAAGCGATAAAGCCCATCATACCGATTCCTTCATTTACTACTTTGTCTCCTTTGTTATAAGGAACAACGCGGAAGATGAACATAAGGATAATTCCCGCGAGTGCAGCTAGAATAAGGTTCTGCCATACCGCTTGAATAACCAGGGTAACTACGATTGCGACAAGAGTCCAGAAGTGATTAAGGTTAAATCCAGTTGATTGTACTTTTTCGACTTCAACCCCGTTCCCTTCTGCATCCACATCCGGCAAGTCACGCTTCTTCCGATACGTAATAAAAATGGCAATCAAAAGACCGACGATCATACCTGAACCTGGAATGATCAATGATTGAGCGATTGAACCAATGCCAAGGTCGATTCCACTGGTGCTCATGGATGATTGAATCGTTTCATGGAAGATGTATCCAAAACCGATGGGCAGCATCACATAAGGAGCCTTCAAACCAAAGGTCAATGCTGCAGCAACAGCCCTGCGGTCCAATTTCATTTCATCAAACAATTTTAGTAACGGTGGAATTAAAATAGGAATAAAAGCAATGTGTACAGGGATCACATTTTGGGACAAGCTCGCTACAAATGCGATAACAAGTACCATCATCGTACGTCTATCCTTTAAAACTCGAAGCAGATAACCAATCAGCAGTGATGTGATCCCAGAATAGCTGATGGCTACTGCAAAAGCTCCTAACAATATATAACTAAGCGCCACGCTTGCCTGTTCACCCATACCGCCAACAAGCAGCTCTAATGAACTCACCAAGGTTTCCCCATTCATGAGGCCGGCGGTCAAACCTGCGGCAAGAATAGCAATAATGACATTCACACGTAATAAACTTAAGATTGTCATTACCAGGACAGAGACTACAACTGCCCATGCCATAAAACATTCTCCTCTCACTCTTTTCATGCATTAACGATTTATCATGATAAAGCACGAACGTAAAAAAATCAACCCTCAAATAAATTGAGAGTCAATTCTGACGATAACCATTTATTCCATGTTCTTTTCAAGATCTTCCAACATGGAAATAAGACGATCAATATCTTCCACAGACGTTTCTTCCGGGTCTAACTTCTCAATACGTCCCATAAAATCCGCCAGGCGCACTTTCAGATCTTCAATCCGTTCTTGTTGTGACATTCTTCTGCACCTCTTTTCTTCATACTTTCACGTTTTGGCCACGTTCATCATAGTACATGTCAATCGGCCTGTCCACAAAGAAGAAATCCACCCCCCACTAATGCTATAATGCTTGATAGAACCTATAGGAGGACGAATCCATGTCATTAAACGAGTTTAATGCTTACCTGGAAGAAAATGCCATAATAAAACTTTTATTAATTGCAGCCATTCTTTTTGTAGTTGTCCTCATTCTTCGTAAAGTCATTCATACGTTTTTCAAAAAAACGGACTTCATTGAGGAAAGAAAAGAAAATACTCTTGAATCCATGCTCAATTCCATCATCAGTTATACGGCTCTTATCGGGTTTATTCTTGTCGTTCTTGATGAATTCACTTCCATCGAAAAATTACTTGCCGGTGCTGGAGTCATCGGGATTATTGTAGGTTTTGGGGCCCAAAGCCTGATTAAAGACTTTTTTGCCGGCCTGTTCCTTTTATATGAAAAGCAGCTTCATAAAGGAGACTTCATCTCCGTTAACAACACCTTCCACGGGACAGTTGAAGACATAGGACTCCGGTTTTTGAAGGTGCGTCAATGGAGCGGTAAATTACTGACCATCAGCAATGGTCAGATTAAAACCATTGAAAATTACAACTTTGAATATATGCGCGTCATCGAAAAAGTCACCACAAGTTTTCACCAAGACCCCAAACAAGCGTATCAGGTCTTAGAAAAAGCTTGTGAGCGATTGAATGAGGAATTACATGAGTACTTGAAGAAAGATTTAACCGATAAGGCTTATGAACCTTTCCAAGTGTATGGGATGTCCTCTTTAAACCATGAACATCGTGGATATGAATATACAGTCGTGGCTGTAGTCAATGACCTAGTCTATTGGACGGCAGCAAAAAAAACGCGCCTTATTCTAGCTGAAGAGTTGTTTGAAAACAATATCTTCATGGCAGAACAGCGCGTTGAATTGAATTCATCTGGTCATGGGGACCATCACTTCACTTCAAATGAAAAGCTCACGTGATCTTGGATCGGGATCCATGCCCCGATCCCTTGCCTCGTGACGTTTTTTACGTTCAACGTTTTTTTCGAACCTTTGAGCTGAATGTACACATCACCAAACGTTACTTCCCCTTTTTCATTGACAGCTGGTGCATAAGCATGAAGAATTCCTACTTTGTTCGTTGGCACACCATAGGTATTGTTTTGCTTAGTCCCTTTACCAATGACCGTGTTGAAGGAAAGTGGAAGCTTGGTATTTTTTTGTGCTTCTAGCAGAATAAGCTTCATCATCTGGTCGCTGTGACTAATTCTTGAAGTCAAACCGCCTTTGATCTGCTTCTCTTCTTTCTGCACATAACTCAGCTTCTCTGTTTGCTTCCCACCGTGGTTGCTGTATTCATTCGTATTGATCTCCTGGTATTCCCAATTGATATTTGTCTCTTTGGATTCGTAAGCCAGCGGCCATCGCCCCAAAAAAATCTCCCCTCTATAACCAATGGCGAACGGCGATGGTTTCAATGATGTTTCATTCAACATCTCAATCAACTGTGGGTTGGTCACTCGAACATCCGTATCTTCCATCAATTCTTTCGTAATCGCTTCGGCTTCCAACAACTCTTGATCATCTGTCGAATTCGGATACGTGTTGTCTTTGGATATGTTCAGTACATGGTTCGGAATCGCACTCTCTTTTTCTGTTTTCTTATTTTCAGCTGATATCGATCCAGCACTAATGAACATGAAAATCCCAATAAATATGATCAGTCCTAACCACTTTCTTTTCACATCATGGGCCACCTTTCTTTTTTTATATTTTGTGAAAAATGGCCCGGACTATACACAAGGAATCATGAAAGCATCTTGTTCATGACGTGGTTCGCCTTCCCATCGAAAAACTGGATAAAAGGTCCAATCAAGACAATGATAATAACGGTACCGATTCCAATCGGCCCTCCAAGTACAACTGCAAGGACAAGTGCAAAAACTTCCGTCAACGTTTTTGCCGTTCGTAAACTGAAACCGAATCTCTTCTGCAGAGCAACCATGAATCCATCGATGGGATTCAAAGAAAACTTCGGTTGTAAATATAAAGAAACGCCAAAGGCAATAATGGCAATCCCACCGACCAGCACCGTCAATTGAACCCAGAAAGATGCAAGCCTGAACGTATCAAATACGGATAACATCCAGAAATCAATGAATTGTCCGATGACGAAGATTGTAACGACAGCCAGTAAATCCGGTTTTTCTTTTGCAATGATAGCGTTTGTAAAAATCAGCATAGCACCGATAATAATGACCCAGCTGCCTACAGTAAAACCGATCGTCTCAGACAGACCGACATTCACAGCATCCCAAGCACCCGCACCTAGATCTGATTTGATGGTTAATGTAATCCCAAGGGAAATAATGATTAATCCTATAAGATAAAAGAAAGCTTTGATAAAAACATTCCTCATTCCATTCCTCTCCTCTTCCTTTACATAATGCTAGACTTAATTGTTAAGACTTCACTGTATGACCAATATGTAAAAAAACATGCACAAAAAAAGAGCGCTTATCCAAATTCAGGATAACGCTCTTTCATTTTACTTGCTAAGTTGAATGCACTCAAGTGTTTCTTCTACTTCTATGCTGTTTTTTACTGACTGAACCATAGAACAATTTTTTTGGGAAATATCAAGGTTCTTCAACAACTTATCCTGGTTCAAATGGTATCCTTTAATTACATAATGAAGATGGATTTTTTCAATACGATTGGCTTCATCAGGATTCCTCTCAACCTCAGCCGTCACTTTAATATCCTCATAGTCCGTCCGTTGTTTATCAAGGATTTTCCGAAAGACTCCAATGCTGCAACCTGCAATGGATGCAACCATAAGTTGATAAGGGCGGAAACCGAACGTCTCATCACCTGAAATGTTCATTTGGCCGTACTCGAATGACGTGCGAACACCGTTTTCTTTTAAATAAAAGTCCATGATTCATTCACTCCTTTGACAATATGCTGCGCCTTTAGTTTTATAATAACCGTTTTCAGTAAGGAAATAACCTTCTTATTAGAAAGAAAAACTTGTCCCCTTCTATCGATTTCTTATACGATAAGGAAGTATGAAAAAGGGGGCAGGCAGTTTATGGTATCCAAACAAACACGATTCCGGATTTTAATCGGTCTCGTAACCATATCAGGATTTTCCCAGGGGATGCTCCTTCCATTGATTGCTGTCATCCTTGAGCAGAACGGCATTTCTTCCTCTATCAATGGATTGCATGCTACTGGGCTTTATATAGGGATTTTACTTTCCTCACCATTCATGGAAAGACCACTGCAACGAATCGGATATAAACCAATGATCATGATTGGAGGGGCTTTGGTTATTGTATCTCTTGCCTTATTTCCTTTCTGGCAGGCGCTGTGGTTCTGGTTCATTTTAAGAGTCACTATTGGAATCGGTGACCAGATTCTTCACTTCGGAACTCAAACGTGGATTACGGCCACCGCTGAAAAACATAACCGTGGTCGAAGCATCGCTTATTACGGCTTGTTTTTCAGTGTCGGCTTTACGCTGGGCCCGTTGATGACCAACCTGTTGACTTTCGGTGTCTATGTACCATTCCTCATTTCTTCGTTGTTAAGTTTAATGGTTTGGTTATTCATGATTTGGGTGAGGAATGAAACACCTGAAAAAGACCATACCACAGCTTATGGAACCAGTTCAATCAAAAGGTTTGCCAAAGCCATCCGTCTGGCATGGGTTGCTTTTTTACCACCTCTTGCCTATGGATTTCTAGAAGCGACCCTTCACGGAATCTTCCCGGTGTACGGGATGAGGATTGGACATGATGTAAACTTATTATCCTTGATTATTCCGAGTTTTGCTGCAGCCAGTTTGTTCTCTCAGATTCCTCTAGGCGCATTGAGCGACCGGATCGGAAGGAAGAAAGTCATTTTGACCGTCGTAGCGGGGGGAATCGTTGCCTTCCTTGCCGCAGCTCTGTTTGAAGACTCTGTGGCTGCTCTCTTCGCCACTTTCGCACTAGGCGGATTATTCGTCGGTTCCTTGTTCTCTTTAGGTATTTCATTCATGACAGACTTGTTGCCTAAAGACCTTCTTCCTGCCGGGAACATTTTATGTGGCATGGCTTTTAGTATCGGGAGTATTTTAGGACCTTTCTTGTCCGGATTCTTCTTAGATTTTTGGCCGAACCTATCATTTTTCTACGTCATTGTCAGCTTGTTAATCATTGTCTTTGCAGCTACCGTTTACAAGAAAGGTCCATCTGCTTCCCACCCACAACACGGGTAATGCACCTCTGTAGTTAAAGTGGTGTGAAACGAAAACCCCTATTAAACAAATAGGTATAAAAAAAGCTGCGGACATCTTGTCCGCAGCTTTTGCTTATTCAGATAATGCTGTAGTCAGTACATCAAGGTTTTGCTCCATCAACGTAAAGTAGTCTTCATCGTTATCTACATTATCTTCCGTTAAAACAGAAAGGTTGTGGAAACGAAGCGCTTCTGCTCCAATCTCATTTTGGATGACTTCTGAAACTTTCGGAGTAATATTCTGCTCGAAAACTACATACTCGAGGTTATTTGACTCGGCAACTTGAACAATATTTTCAAGGTCTTTTTGAGAAGGCTCATTTGTCGGGCTTAGTCCTGATACGGCAATCTGCTCGATTCCATAAGCCTCTTCCCAGTAACCATAGGCGGCATGGGAAACAATAACTTTGCTTTTGGCTTTAGATTCTACACGATCATGAAACGCCTGATCTAAATCCATCAGTTTCGCTTGTAGTTCTTGGTAATTTTCTTCATAAAGCTCTTCCTGATCTGGATTCATTTTAATTAACTGACTTTTGATTCCTTCTGCCATTTGTGCCGCTCTTACGGGATCCAACCAAACGTGAGGGTCCATTTCGCCATGGCCGTGACCTTCATGACTATCTTCTGCATCGGCATGTTCATCTTCTCCGTGGCTATTTTCTTCTTGAGCATGTTCATCTTCTCCATGACTGTCTTCTTCATGTGCATGCTCATCTTCTCCATGGTTATGAACATGTTCTTTTAGATCCATATCCGCTGCTGCTTCCAGGATCTCTACACCCTCCGGCTGAATAGAATCAGAAATTTTCTTTGCGTAACCTTCTAAACCGGCACCATTGTATATAAAAAGATCCGCTTCCGCCATTTTCACCATTTCCTTCGTCGTTGGCTCATACGTGTGAGCGTCTGAACCTGGTGGTAGAATAGATTGGACGCTTACCGTCTCTCCACCTATTTGTTCAGTAAAGAACTGTAAAGGATAAACCGTTGTGTATACATTTACTTGCCCGCTTTCGTCACTTGCTGTTTCATTATTTTGATCTGATGATGTCTCTTTATTTCCACAAGCAGTCACCACTAAAATGGTAAGTATAAAAGATAGTAAGATTGCTAGTTTCTTCATTTGTTGACCTCCTCGTCTTCCAAAAAGATTATATCGTAACCGTTACACTTTGTAAATAGTAACGATTACTTTTTGATGCACTTAAAAAAGAAACCCGCGTTCGAAACACAGGTTTCTTTTAATACCCGACAAATCAGTGACATTGCGGACATTTGCCATAGATCTCGAACTTATGGTTTTCAACATCATATCCATGCAAGTTCTCATTAATACTATCCATTGGGCAGAATTCAATCGACTTTGTTTTTCCACAAGTGGTGCAAATGAAGTGATGGTGATGGCCATGTGTATCACAGCCTAAGCGAAAATGCTTTTCCCCACCAAGTTCTGTAGCTTCTAATATATCCACGTCTGTCAGCATATAAAGGTTACGATAAATAGTATCGTAGCTGACCCCCGGAAAATCATTTTGAATTTCCTTTAGTATTTCTTTTGCCGCAATATATTGGTCTTGTTTGACAAAGATCTCTAAAATACGCTCCCGCTGCTTCGTTCTCTTAAACCCTTTTTCCTTCAGTCTTTGTAAAGCGGTCTCTACGTTCATTATGCTTCACCCTTTATCCATTGTTGAGCTCGAACTCGTTTGTAAAGAATCGACATAATTAAAATCAAAATAGCTGACACGACAATCGTCCCTCCTGGAGGAACACTCAGATGATAGGATGAAATGAGGCCGATCAGAACAGAGGTTTCTCCAAAAGCGATGGATAGACCAATTGTCTGCTTGAAGCTTTTTGCAATACGGATGGCTGAGGCGACTGGTAAAGTCATTAAAGCCGACACAAGTAAAATTCCTACGACCTGCATAGATGATGCAATAACCAGTGCCACCATAACGATAAATAACAAATGAATCCATCTTCCATTTACACCAGAAACTGACGCATGTTCCTCATCAAAGGAGAGAACGAAAAGCTCCTTATAAAACAAAATAACGATAAGGATGACAATCGAGGTAATCACAAGTACTGTCCACATACT
This sequence comes from Halobacillus faecis, assembly GCF_007991335.1. Classification (GTDB taxonomy): domain Bacteria; phylum Bacillota; class Bacilli; order Bacillales; family Halobacillaceae; genus Halobacillus; species Halobacillus faecis. The sequence goes on from NZ_BJYD01000017.1 coordinate 14,412, forward strand.
ATCACGGCTGACGGCTGTTACACTTCCGAATAAATAACTGAATAAATCCGTATTAAATCCGTCTGCAAGAGAAATGAGAATCACACCGACACCAATTCCCCCAGAAAGAATAATAGGAATTGCAAGTTCTTCATAGTGTTTATACACTTTACGAAGCCGCTCAATCAAGATCGCTCCGAACACGGAAAAGGCCATCCCCATGTAGATCGGATTCCATTCATTGACAGCGCTCACTCTTTTTTCAATCAGCAAGCTTGCTGCAATCCCAGTTAACGTGATGTGGGATAAGGCATCCGCAATCAAAGACAAGCGTCTTACGACAATGAACACTCCCAATAATGGAGCAACGATGCCGATTAGGATGCCTGTTATCGCGGCGTTTTGTAAAAATTCATATTGTAAAAAGCTTTCAATCATTGTGGTTCACCTCATGATGCGTGTGATTATGAGTCAGCTGCTGGACGGAATGACCATAAAGTTGATTGAGATCCTCTTCACTGAACTCCTTATACTCTTCAGAAGCTCCGTGAAAGTGAACGGTTTTATTCATACAAATCACATGTGTCGCATGCTCGGTGATCGTCCCGATATCATGGGTGACCATCAAAAGGGTAATCCCCTGCTCCTGATTCAGTTTACCAAGCAAATCATAAAATTCCGTTACGTGCTTAGCATCCACCCCGACCGTCGGTTCATCAAGGATTAATAAAGAGGGATCACTCACTAAAGCTCTTGCAATAAACACACGCTGCTGTTGTCCTCCTGATAATTCTCCGATATTGGAGTAAGCATATTCCTCCATCTCTACAACTCTCAAAGCTTCTAAGGCTTTTTCTTTATGTTTTTTATTAAAGAACTTAAAAGCTCCGATGCGGGAGACAAGTCCTGTCTTCACAACTTCAATTACGGTTGCAGGAAAACCAGAATTGAAACTGTTGGCTTTTTGTGAAACGAATCCAATTTCCTGCCAATCCTGATAGTTCTTTAAAGTTTGGCCGAATAAGTGAATGGAACCATGATCAGGCTTAACAAGTCCCAGCATTAATTTAATCAGTGTGGACTTCCCTGAGCCATTCGGACCGACAAGACCGAGGAACTGGCCAGACTGAATATCCAAGTTTACGTCTTGGACGACCCATTCTCTATCATATTTAAAAGATACATTTTCTAACTTTACGATTGTTCGATTTTCCATGGTCAATCCCTCTCGAAATAATAATCATTACGAATTAAATTATAGTTCATCCGTTCATTTAAGTAAAAAAGCCTGCTCGAAATCTATTGACAGTTCTTCTAAATTCCTGGTTAATAGAATAGGATAATTCATAACCATTACGATTTAAATGCAAATTCCATCATAAAGGAGGATTCTACTTGAATCAAGACCATTCTTCCACGAATTACAGATTAGGATACTTTTTACTCGTTATCTTTTTTGTATTGTTCCTTTTTGGAGACACAATCCCCTTCGATCGTATATGGCCTGTTCCCTCTTCCTTGCTGGATATGAATACAATTTTTATCAGTATCGTGCTTGAAGCCATTCCGTTTGTTCTACTCGGGGTATTCATATCCTCTGTCATTCAAACGTTCTTGAAGGAAGAAACATTGAAACGTTTCATTCCAAGAAACCCGGCTCTTGCTCTATTTCCTGCCGTTACTATTGGTGCGATCTTTCCTGTATGTGAATGTGCCATCGTACCGATTGTGCGCCGACTAATCCAGAAAGGAATGCCTCTCCATGTAGGGATTGTTATTCTTGTTTCAGCTCCTGTTTTGAATCCGATCGTTTTTCTTTCTACTTTTTACGCCTTTCAAACAGATCTGACCATTGCTTGGGCAAGGATGGGACTGGCCTTTATCGTTTCCATACTTATCGGTGCCGTGATTTACGCTTACTTCGGTAACAGCTGGCAATTAAATAAAAAGAATGCTTCTGTACATAATCATTACCATAACCATCAGGAGCGGAATCGTTTAGCAGAAACATTCCAACATGCCAGTGACGAATTCTTCGATATGGGAAAGTTTCTTATTCTAGGGGCCCTTTTTGCCAGTATTGTTCAAACCTTCCTGGCAAGGGATTTTCTCATTGAACTTGGTAACGGTATGCTTGCGGGACCGTTAGTCATGATGTCCCTCGCCTATGTACTTTCTCTCTGTTCAGAAGCCGATGCTTTTGTTGCTTCCTCTTTCAAAGGTCTTTTCTCTACAAGTTCATTGCTTGCCTTCCTTGTTTACGGACCAATGACAGACTTGAAAAATACCATTCTCATGTTTGCCTATTTTAAAAAGAGATTTGTTTTTGCTTTTATCGGAATTGTTAGCATCATTGTCTACACAATAACCATCCTTTTTGATGTCTTTTTCTTATAACGGTGATAGGAGGAATATTTGATGAAGCCTGGTACGCATCAATTCGTAAGAGCTGTCATTCTTTTTGGATTTGCACTCTTCATATTAAAACTGTTGATCAGCGGTGATATACAAAAGTTTATCGCCCCTCGTATGATGCCCTATGTGTACTTTACACTTATAGTCGTAGGGATCCTTGGAGCCATTCAATATTTTAAAACAGGGGATGAAGAAGAGCACGAAAATTGTGGGTGTGCCCATGGTCACGATTATCCCAGATCAAAAGTGAAATCTTTTTTAATTTACGCATTGTTCATTGTACCTGTTTTGACTGGAATGATGTTTTCCGATCATGTCATGGGCAGCTCTGCTGCAGCGAATAAAGGTTTTAAATACGAGATGCGCAACACAAACCCAGAAATTGATACGGAACCTTCAACAGACGGAGAGGATATTGACCCAATTGAATTAAATCCGGGCGTATTAACTCCTAAAAAACGATATCCAGACCTTTACGAATCTATGAGTGAAGCTAATGTTATTCATTTAACCGAAGACAATTACATTGGAACCATTTCCTTGATGGAAGACCACATGGAAGAATATCTCGGAAAAGAGATTGTCATGAATGGATTTGTTTTCCGCGAAGACACCTATCCTGAAAATCAGATTGTAGTGGGACGCTTTGGAATTAGTTGCTGCGTAGCTGATGGCGGAATCTACGGAGTGATGGTTCAAGGGGCGGAGCTAAACACATATAAAAATGATACATGGGTCGAAGTTAGAGGGATTCTCAACATGGTGGATTATAACGGTTGGCAACTTCCCTTGATCGAACCGAAGGATATGATTGAAATTGAAACACCACATGAACCTTATGTGTATGAAACATTCGAATTTTCAGGTTAAGTGCCAGCCCCATCTAGATAGAGATGGGGCTTTTCTGTTGGCACCTGGTACCTATTTAAGTTACGGAGGTAGGTTTAAAGAAGTAAGATATATATAGACAGAAAAAAGCCAGAGCTGAACGGCTCTGGCTTCATCGCTTATAGATATCGGTTGTGACGCTTCTCCAAATAATCTTGAAGAGCCGAAAAAATCATAGTAAGCGGCCAATACACAAGGGCTGCTGTAATGTACATCGTCATCGAATCGACCGTTCGACCCGCTGCGATTTGTGCTTTATTCAAAATCTCTGGTACTGAGATCATTGCTGCAAGTGATGTGGCTTTCAGCAAATCAAGAAAGACATTTCCAAGCGGCGGGATGGCGATTCTCGTTGCCTGAGGCATGATGATTCTTCTTATCGTCTGCCAATACGTAAACCCGAGTGCACGGGATGATTCCCATTGACCGTTCGGAACACTGTTCAGAGAAGCTCGATTGATTTCTGCAATATACGCTGCACTGTTTGTTCCAAAGCCGATGATTGCCGCTACGGTTGCCGGCATTTTTATTCCTACAACAGGAAGTCCGAAATACAAAACGAATAAATACACGAGAATTGGGGTACCTCGCATAAAAGAAATATAAAATCGGGCTGGCCATCTGAGCCAGATATAATCCGATCCTCTCGCAAGTGCTAAAAAGAAACCCAGAACGAGCCCGACCAGCATACCGCTCAAAGCGACCAGCAAGGTCAAAGGAACACCTTCAAGAATAAAAGGAAGGTTTGCCCAGGCACGCTCCGCGTTAAAAAGTTTTTCGATTTGAATTTCGTTTATTTCGATACCTAACATAAGGATCTCCTTACAGTTCTAGACCTTCGATTTCACGGATATCTGCTTCTGGTTTTTTAGAAGCATCCTTGCCACCGAAGAACTCTTCAGAAAGCTTCGTAAGGGTTCCATCTTCTCTCATCTCTTGTAACACAGCATCGATTTCCTCTTTCATTTGAGATGCGTCATTAGGCATAACAATGGCTGAGTTCGTCGGATGGAACTTCAGGTCCGGGTGTAATTGAACTTCAATATTAGGCAGTGCTTTTAAGGCAAGAGACTGCAAGTAATAATCATTGATGATAAAGTCTGTGTTCCCGTTCTCGACATCTCGCAAGTACACATCATTGGTTACATTTCCGTATGTTTTCGTTTCTGCACCGAAGTGTTCAGCAATCTGTGAAAACACGGTAGTCGCTCCACCACCATGTGTTTTTCCTTCAAGGTCTTCCAGTTTCTCAATTCCAGATAAGTCAGACTCACGGACAATCATAGTGGAATATGAATATTTATATGGTTCACTAAACGTAAACTGTTCTTGACGAGCTTTCGTCACTTCCATGTCGTTGATCACTGCGTCGATACGGCCACTGTTGATGGCGGAAAGTAGTCCATCGACTCCATATTCTTCAAATTTCAATTCTAGACCGAGGCGATCCGCCACCTCTCTCATGATTTCTACATCATATCCAGTCATCTCATCAGAGTCTTCTGGATAATAAGAAGCTGGGAAAAGTGTACCTGAAGTACCGACAACAATCTCCCCTTTTTCTTGGATTTCACTCCATTTGCTATCGGAAGCTTCTTCGCTTCCAGTGCTATCTGAACTGCTTTCTCCTTCATTACTTGAACCACAAGCAGCAAGAAATCCGGCAAGCATAAGCATAAGTATGAATAAAAGACCTTTGCGCATTCGTTTTTCCACCTTCCATATGTTTTTTGCACCTGTCTAATATAGCAACTTGACACCTGTAATATCAACTGCCTGGATTCTTTTTTACACATTCCATTTTTTCCACTTGTATTCTCACCCTTTCGTGATATCATAATAATATATATTAAATTAAAATAATTTTAAATAAACTCTCCATTTCACCGCATTAATTGACTTTTATTCTCAATTAACTAAAGGAGTTGAAAATTGTATGAATCAATCACGAACCTTATCTTCCTTGAAGTGGTGGAAATTACCATCACCTTCTACCCTTAAGGAACATGTTGAATTAATAGCAGCCATAAGCAGCGGACTACTTATCTTATTTGCATGGTATGGAGAACACCATTGGGCACCATCTGTATATGTCAGTTTATATGTAACAGCTTTCTTTATTGGTGGTTTCGCTAAAGCTAAAGAAGGATTAGAAGAGACAATAAAAGAAAAATCACTCAATGTTGAATTGCTCATGATTCTAGCCGCTATCGGCTCTGCTTCCATTGGATACTGGACAGAAGGAGCCATTCTCATCTTCATCTTTGCTTTAAGCGGAGCTCTGGAAACATATACGATGAACAAAAGCCATAAAGAGATCTCTTCATTAATGAGTTTGCAGCCGGAAGAAGCCTTCCTTATTACAAATTCCGGGTATGAATGGGTACCTGTAAAAACGCTCCAGATCGGCGATCAAATATTAATCAAACCAGGGGAACGTGTCCCTGCAGATGGAAGGATTGTGAAAGGCAGTTCCACATTAAATGAAAGTGCCATTACCGGTGAATCTCTCCCTGTTAGCAAAAGTGAAACTGGAGAAGTTTTCGCAGGAACGATGAACGTTGACGGCAGCCTTGTCGTCTCTGTCACCAAACCGTCGAATGAAACACTTTTCCAAAAAATCATTACCATGGTTCAAAATGCTCAAAGTGAGAAATCCCCTTCCCAATTGTTTATTGAAAGGTTTGAAAGTACGTATGTAAAAATCGTATTAGCCGTGGTGGGTCTTATGTTATTCCTCCCACATTTTCTGTTCGGATGGTCATGGATGGAAACCATCTACCGGGCCATGATTCTACTTGTCGTTGCTTCTCCATGTGCCCTTGTCGCTTCCATTATGCCTGCAACATTATCGGCTATATCAAAAGGTGCACGCCATGGGATTTTGTTCAAGGGGGGCGTACACCTTGAACACCTCTCTCATCTAAAAGCAATCGCTTTTGATAAAACAGGGACGCTCACGAAAGGAGAGCCGGAGGTCACTGACTTTCTTCCAATAGAAATGAACATGGAAGCTTCCATTCTTTCTGTCGTTTCTTCCATTGAAAATGAATCCAACCACCCCCTAGCCCAAGCAATTGTAAAGTATGCCCAAAAAAATGACTGCTCTTTTTCTACAGTCGAAAATGTCAAAGATCATAGTGGGATGGGTGTGAGTGGACAATACAACAACGAGGAGTGGAAAGTAGGAAAAGCCGATTTTGTTGGGAAAGAAGCAGCAACTTCGTATAAAGATAACCTTGCGGAAGTCCTTGCTTCGGAAGGGAAAACCGTGATTTTTGTAGCAAAGAATGAGCAGGTTGTTGCCCTCTTCGCCCTGAAAGATACAGTTCGAAAAGAAGCGAAGGAAGCTATTTCCACACTAAGAAGCCATGGTATTTACACCATTATGTTGACAGGTGACAATGACCGCACGGCAAAAGCCATTGCTGAAGAAGTAGGAATGGATAACTATATCGCTGAATGTATGCCTGACCAAAAACTTCAGGAAATCAAAACATTAAAAGACCATTTTTCTCATGTCGGTATGGTTGGGGACGGAATCAATGATGCACCGGCACTCGCAGAAGCTGATGTTGGCGTTGCCATGGGGGAAGGTACAGATGTTGCCTTAGAAACAGCGGATGTTGTATTGATGAAAAACGACCTTCCCAAGATTGGAGAGGCTACCCAGGTCTCTCGGAAAATGAACAAAATCATCAAACAGAACATTATTTTCTCTATAACCGTAATCATGCTTTTGATTGTAAGCAACTTCTTGCAAATCCTCGACCTTCCTTTAGGTGTCATTGGACATGAAGGGAGTACGATTCTCGTGATATTGAATGGACTCCGATTACTAAAATAAATAAGAAAGGCGGAACCTTACACGGTCCCGCCTTTCTTTATTTCTTCTACCCCCACGTTTCTTTCTTTCTACGGTGATGACTCATGGCATTGATTTCCCCTCCCAGAATAATGACAACTCCTGAAAGGTATAACCAAATCATGAGTACGATCACTGTCCCTAAACTCCCATAGGTGGCAGAGAAATTCCCAAGACTACTCACATAAAAAGAGAACAACAGAGAGACTAACTGCCAGCCAAATGTGGCAAATACCGCCCCAGGGACGGTATCACGGTATTTCAATCGTTTATTTGGTGCCATGACATACAAAAAGGACAATACGATATAAAAGATGATGGAGGAAATGACCCACCTCATCCCATTCCATAACGTCAAAAAGTTTTCTGAAAGTCCGAAGACAGAAAACAGTTGAATGCCGATCGTATGACCAAGCACAGGCAGCAAAAGCGCAATTCCGATAACAAAAACCATCGCCACTGTCAGGACAATTGCGATGATACGTGATACAAGAAACGAACGGTTCTCTTTGACGTTATGAGCACGGTTGAATGCGCGCATAATGGCATTGACCCCATTAGATGCAGCCCAAAGGGTGCCTAATAAACCGATGGATAACAAACTTCCATTTTCCCCGCTTAATAAGGAAGAAACATTTTCCGTAATCAAATCGAACGTTTCAGGGGGCGCATAGGTACTGACGAAAGCAAGCACACGTTCTTCGTCAATATGTAAATATCCGAGCAATGTAAGCAGGAATATCATAAAAGGAAACAGAGATAGTAGAAAAAAATACGACAGTTGAGCTGCCATCCCTCCGACATCATCTTCACCGAAGCGAGCAAACAGCTCTTTGCCAAAATTCTTGATGATTTTCACGATATTCCCTCACCTCTTGTGATCAAGAAGCTTCTTTTGAATCGTCGACAGCTCTCAGCTGCTCTTTCACTTCTTGATTGATTTCCCCTACTTTATTCAGCATACTCTCCGCCTTATCCAATAATTCCAGAAGATCTTCCACTCCTTTATTTACTTGGGAAGAAAAAGCCTCATAATTCACTCTAATTCTGTGGATGGCTTCTGAAGGCTGCTTCACATAACTTTGACATTTGGAACCTGTAGCTCGTGATTTCTCTCCTACATACTGTCTTGTTTCTTTATCCATAAGTGCTGCTATTCCTCCAACCAAAGCTCCGATCAGTACACCTTTCCAAAGTTTACTCTGTCCCATAAACATCCTCCTCAAAGATTATGATCGTTTTTTATTTTTTCTAACAGTTTAAAACATCCATCATGGACGAGGTCATACACATATTCAAAATTACCTGTAAAATAGGGGTCCGGCACTTCGCTTTCCTTTGAATGAGGAACGAAGTCCAGCAGTTTGGCGACCACTACATCATTTTTCTCTCGAATTCCTTTTAAGTCCTGGATGTTTTTATCATCCATCGCAATGAGGTAATCAAAGTCATCCCAGTCCGATGCCTTCACTTGTCTTGCACTCATGCCCTCATAAGAGATGCTTTTCTCATCAAGGATTGCCCGTGTCCCTTCATGAGGCTCAGAACCGATATGCCAATGGCCAATCCCTGCAGAATCGACGGTTATTTTTTCATCCAATCCTTCTTTTTTCACAAGATCTTTAAAAATGGCTTCTGCCATAGGGGAACGACAAATGTTACCGAGGCAGACAAATAATACACGAATCATAACTATGTTCCTCCAATGTAGTATTTCTCATCTGTTTATTTTCTATGAAAGCGTCGAAAATCCTGCCCAATTAAAACAGTTCACGCAAATATCTTCCCTTTTCATGTCGAAATCAACCGTTCTTTTTTTATTTTTGTATATAAATGACCTTGACATTTGTTTCTAATTTTCGGAATATTTAATATATGGACAAATATTAAATATATGGATAGGGGGAAGATGATGGGTGAAGGTAGTGCACTACACAGTTTTTTAAGTGAATTAAGTGGAATCGTCTGGGGACCGTTCCTTCTGATTTTATTGGTAGGAACAGGGGTTTATTTGACACTCCGTTTGGGTTTTCTTCAGTTCAGAACCCTCCCTTACGCTCTAAAGCTTGCTTTTAAACCAAGCAAAGAGAAGAAAAAGAATGAGAAAGGAGATATTTCGCATTATCAGGCACTCACCACAGCTCTTGCTGCAACCATTGGAACAGGAAACATCGCTGGTGTAGCAACGGCCGTTGTTCTAGGTGGACCTGGTGCCGTTTTTTGGATGTGGGTGACCGCTGTTTTCGGTATGGCGACAAAATATGCCGAAGCTGTACTAGCCGTTAAATACAGAATCGAAGGAAAGAACGGTGAAATGTCCGGCGGGCCGATGTATTATCTATCCCGCGGTTTGAAGACCAAATGGCTCGGACGTCCGCTCGGTTTCTTATTCGCGATCTTCGGTGCCGTTGCTGCATTCGGAATCGGGAACATGGTCCAGTCCAACTCCGTTTCTGATGTCATGGAAGGCACGTTCAATGTTTCTCCATGGGTGACGGGAGTGCTGCTTACGCTGTTAGCTGGCTTAGTTTTGCTGGGAGGAATTAAAAGTATCGGGAAAGTCACGGCTTTCTTTGTTCCAATCATGGCTATTTTCTATGTTATTGGTGCACTAATCATACTTATTCTGAATTACAACATGGTCATCCCGGCATTTGGCACTATTTTCAATGATGCATTTACAGCAAGTGCCCTTGGTGGCGGTCTACTGGGGACAGTCATTCGTTATGGGGTCGCACGTGGTGTGTTCTCCAATGAAGCAGGTCTCGGTTCTGCACCGATCGCTGCTGCTGCAGCCCGCACCGACTATGCAGGACGCCAGGCACTCGTATCCATGACTCAAGTATTCATTGATACCATTATCGTTTGTACAATGACAGGTTTAACGATTGTCATGGCTGGTCAATATCAAGGCGGCCTGGATGGCGCCGACTTGACTTCTACCTCATTCCAAATCTTCCTTGGTGATGTAGGAGCATATATTGTAACCATAGGCTTAGTCTTCTTTGCCTTCTCTACCATTGTCGGTTGGTCCTACTATGGAGAAAAATGCTTCGGTTACTTGACGAAACAACGATTCATCGGTGCTTACAAGATTGTGTTCGTAGCGTTCGTCCTTGTAGGAGCCGTATCCCAACTGAGCACAGTATGGATTTTCGCTGACGTTATGAATGGCTTAATGGCCTTCCCGAACTTGATCGGACTATTACTCCTATCCGGTGTCGTAGCTGCCGAAACGAACAAGTTCCTGAAAGTCGCCAAAAAAGAAAAACAACAAGAACGCGAACAACGGCAAGCCGGTTAACCTTAAATAATGACCTCTCATGCAAAAAGAGCTTACCGCACTACGTTGCGGTAAGCTCTTTTTTTGGTGTAAACTCAATTATTAGAAAACTTCTTGTTTTGAATAAGATTAATGAGGGCACAGGAACTACAACTAAGCTAATCCTCCCACCACCCACAGAATAATCAGAAACGATAACCCTATTCCTGTTGGTAAAAGGAAACTACGATACACAGTTCCCCAAGTAAAATGTTTTTTTCTACTTTTTAAGATCAGATCAACGGCAAAGAAAATGCAAGCCGCTCCCAAGCTGACCCACATAAAGATAACTCCAAAAAACATATGCAATAAACCTGAAACCAACAATTCCGCTTTGGGCTGTCCAGTGACTTTCGCTATATATCCTCCCGCCCATTCGCTAACAAAGGATGCGGCCACTCCGTATGAGAGAATCAGTGGAAGGCTGTATAACAAACCTACGGGTATAAGTAAAGTGACTGTATGTAGGTAAACGACTAAACTACTTAGCCCACTATCGAACGCCATGATGAACCCTAGAACAACAGCGTATATAGAACTTGTGATAGAACCGGCTACAATTTTTCTTTTTAACAAATACAGTCCTCCTTCTCCGCAAAACACTAATATGGTACTTGATTAAACGTTACGGAAAAAGAGGTAAATAAATCCATCCAAACGCTACACCTTACATTCCTATGGGTATCTGATTACACTACCCTGACTTATCCATTAAAAAATATTCGTTATGCTATCGGGGTGATGCAGTCAGGGCCTTCGTTTTTAGCTGAGTTGACGTAGTCGCTAACTTCATAGGCATGGAGATCGTCCATTGTCAGTTGTTCAACAAAACCCTTGGCATCCGAAGGCGACCATTTCACTGGTTCAATCCACTCATCCTCCCTTCCTTCAGGCAATATCACGGGCATACGCTTGTGAATCGGAGTCATGAACTCATTCGCATCCTGAGTGAGAATCGTACAAGTGTAAAGGGACTCTTCATCCCCTTCCCATTGGTCCCACAAACCGGCAAAAGCAAAAAGTGAACGTTTTTCAGGTTGGATCCTCACAGGTTGTTTTCCTGATTCGGTCTTTTGCCATTCATAAAAGCTATCCGCCACAATTAAGCAGCGTTTTTGGCTCATCAGCCTTTTGTAGCTGGGCTTTTCATGAGCGGTTTCACTTCTTGCGTTTATCATTTTGTAGCCGATCTTAGGATCTTTGGACCACGAAGGGACAAGCCCCCACTTCATATAACCTGCACGTTTTTGTTTTCCATCATGGATAACGGCCAGCACCTTTTGACCTGGTGCGATGTTATACCGTGGTTCATAACCATCGATCGGTCTTTCAATTCCGTACTCTTTCAATATTTCCGCTTCTTCAGCTAACAACGTGTACCTTCCACACATATCATCGCCTCCTATTCGTTTTTTCATGACCACCTCAACCATTGATAAATATAAAAATCCCGGCGTCATTCAAAATCCGAAACGCCGGTCAATTTTGCTTTGATATTGTTTGAATGCCCCTGATTGGTCCATTTTCCTCTTTTCCATCATCATATCAAAGCGAAGCTTTTTCTCTTTCCATTCTTTTTTATAGTAAGCGGATAACTTCGGATCTTTAATCTCGGCTAAAAGATCTTCAATTTCTACCATTTCTTTTTTCAGGATCATTTCTTCAGGCAGCATGTTGGCATTCTTCAAAATCCGGTAACTGTTTCTAAGTTCAGGAGGCAGATGAGCGAATTCGTCTTTGGGGAGCGGCTTTCCTTTCCCAGGCAAGTTGTCAAAATCCCCATTTTTCATGGATTGTTTAATCTTTTCCTCAATCAAATGTCCATAATCCATCTTTCTGCCTCCTATCCTTTCTTCATCGCATAGGCATGCATTGCATCTAATTCACTATTTTCGATTGGTTCATGGATCATCGTGATTTCTCGTTGGTTCTGTGTTTTTTGTAGGTCTTGATAAACTTTTTCTGATAGGGTAAGTCCCACACGACTTGCCTCTTCGACGGATTGGGAGTAGATGACTTTTTTCAAATTAGAAAAATACATGGCCGTGAGACACATCGCACAAGGTTCTCCACTCGCATACATCGTACAATCACTCAAATCAATCGACCCCCGTGCTTGTTGGGCTTTTTTAATCGCTACCATTTCAGCATGAGCGCTGACATCGGGGTGGAGATGAAGTTCATTTACACCTTCGGCAATAATTTCTCCGTTACAAACAAGAACTGCTCCGAATGGGTGGCCTCCATCGTTTACATTTTCTAAAGCTAACTGCAAAGCCCGTTCTGAAAAAGGATTCACAATCTCTATCTCCTCTCATTTTTGTAGACGTTTGTTCAGCGATTGCTTCAAACCACCAGCGAGTGGTTCAACAGCCACAACCCGTCTAATTTCAGTGGCGTTATCTCGATCATGGTAGCGCACCTCATTGACATCATTCACAGTCACTCCATCGGGATGAGACTCAATTAAGGTCATATAGTCCCCAGGAGCCACCTTCCCCTCCCGCAGCACTCTCAAATAAAAACCCGAGAACCCTTTCTCCACGACACGTGCCGGAAAATCATCGATTCCATGAGTTCGAGCTATAATATAGCACGGCTTTCTGGGCTCAGATACTTGCAGGACGGCTTCTCCAAGTTGAAAAATATCGCCGATCCGGATGTCACGTTCGTCCATCCCTTCTACAGTCAAGTTTTCACCGAAAGAAGGGAAAGAAAATTCTTGACCGTAATGATCTTCCCAGTGCCTATAGTGCTGGGCTGGATAGAGACATACAGCTTTGTCCCGGCCGCCGTGATTCTTTTTATCGGCTTGTTCATCCCCTTCAAAGTTCGTATAAGTCAAATGGACAGGACCTTTGACAGGGGTTTTCCGGTAGGCACTGTTCAATTCCCCTTTATCCGTTTGATAGGTTTCCGGACGACCGACATTCAAAGATAAGAGTTTATACTTCACTTAAGGTCCCCTCTTTCCATTGCTTAATCCAAGCTGGGAGATAATCATAACTCCAAGCGTCCATCGGATAATCAACAAAAACGTCTTCGCCATTTTCATAGAGCGCTTGTATTAATTCATTCATACTTCCGAAATAAAATTGATAAAGAAATTCATAGCTGAACGGTTCTTTTGGCATATGCTGATCTGCACACACCTGCGGATCACTATAGTTCAAATAGGTACGACAAGGAATCGGCCGCACTTCATAAGCCATACATAGTTGAGTTTCTGGATCCAGCATCGGGCATGGCAGGTTCAACTTTTTGTATTCCAGTTTTGTCTCTGGCGCTTCATAATCCATAGCCATGGCTTTTTGCAGTTTGTCCTGCTGTTTTTCATAATAATTTTCCCAATGGTCATAAATCGCTTTTTTTCGATCTTCGGAAAAGTTCTCAATGGAACGAAACAGCATTTTCGCTTCCATTTTCGTAATGACAATCGGGAAATAGCAGCAAAAAGCACACCCCATAAAACAATTCGGCTTCATGGAGGTAAATTCCTCCATCCGCTCAATTTCATGGTCGACTTCGGTTAGCAATCGCTGAAAACCACTTAATATAACCGTTTCTGTATCTTGTTCACTATCCAATAATTCATCAACAATCCCGTCAAAAAATGAAGGGTCGATATCATACGATTGGTTTATTTTTTCACACCGCTTTATGATTTCTTCATGTTTCAAAAAACTCATAGTAAAACTCCTCTATCTATCGTTAGTCCCATTATACATGGGGGATGACTTATGACACCACTTTCTCCCCGACCACGAATTTCCTGTTGTTCAACCCCCAAAAAAATCCTATGATATGAGAAGACATATAAATAGAATCATTCACCTTTGGAGGTACGTCTACATGTTATCAAACGCAGAAATCGGTATCGATCTTGGTACTGCTAATATATTGATTTATTCAAAATCAAAAGGAATTCTACTTAATGAACCTTCTGTTGTCGCCTACAATACAGAAACGAAAAACGTGGTGGCTGTAGGGAAAGAAGCAAAAGAAATGGTCGGAAAGACACCGCGAAACATCATCCCTGTCCGACCGTTGAGAGATGGTGTTATCGCTGATTATGATATGACCGCGCAAATGTTGAAAGAGCTTTTGAAAAAAGTATCCAAAAAATCCGGCATCTCCATGCGTAAACCGACCGTTGTCATTTGTACCCCTTCCGGCTCAACTTCTGTTGAACGCCGTGCCATTCACAATGCAGTGAAAAGCTATGGAGCTAAAAATGTGCATTTGATTGAAGAACCAATCGCAGCCGCAATCGGTGCTGACCTTCCCGTCGATGAACCTATTGCGAACGTAGTCGTAGATATCGGTGGCGGAACGAGTGAAGTGGCTATCATTTCCTTCGGTGGTGTCGTGTCCTGCAAATCCATTCGTACAGGTGGAGACGTCATGGATGAGGAAATCATCCAGCACGTGCGTAAAGCTTACAACGTATTAATCGGAGAGCGCACAGCCGAACAAATCAAGATGGAAATCGGCTACGCACTTATCGATCACCCAGAAGAAACGATGGAAGTAAGAGGTCGTGACATGGTCACTGGTCTTCCAAAAACCATCGAACTAAAATCAACGGAAATTCAAGGAGCCCTGAAAGAGTCCCTAGAACAGCTACTAGAAACGATTCGTGCAACCCTTGAAGATTGCCCACCAGAACTAAGCGGAGATATCGTAGACCACGGTGTCATCCTTACCGGAGGCGGCTCCTTGCTCAACGGCATGCAAGAGTGGCTGTCCAACGAAATTTCCGTACCCGTACACATGGCCCCAAGCCCACTAGAATCCGTAGCCATCGGAACCGGCCGCAGCCTGAAAATGATTCAGAAACTGCAAAAAGCAAGTAAGTAAGAAAGAAGTGTGGAATCACCCTGGTAGACTCGACAAGCATAAGACAAGCGGCGCAGTGGAGTGCTCTTCCTCCACGGAGGCGATTGACTTATGGCTCGAGAGTCTGGGTGATGGAACCGATCCAAAAAGATTGAAAGAAAAAAAACCTCCGGGTGGTCCCCCGGAGGTTTTGTTGTATCATCTCTTGCTCCTCCCAAAAGAAATAAACAAAACTAATTCCCCCTCAAAAGAGAGGATATAAGAGGGACTCTGTCGAAATACGGATAAAAGTAGAGATTCATTTACACTTTTGATAGAATGTTTCGAAACAACCCACGGAGTGGAAAGTAAGGAATAGAGGTCTATTGCCCTACTCTCACTTTTAACACAGCAGATCAAACATTAAGGAGCAGATTTCAATGAAACTATCTACTTTACTCAAGTGGTTAACAGGTGGTTGTGAAGCATTCCTGGCTATACCTATAGCAGGCGGGGCTTTCATATTCAGCAATGCATGGCTCCCGTTATTGTTCATGTTCGTTTTCCACTTAATTACCCTCGTTGTCTCAGCTAAAGACAAGCGTCCCTATGTAGGGAGTATTCTAGGTATGATCACAAGCGCCATAGGAGCGATTCCTTTTATCGGCTGGGTCATGCACACAGTGACTGCCATCGTTCTTTTGATAAATGCTGGACGGTCCACAAGCCTGGATAATAAATCCTGATCACCTATTTCATTGAGGGGGGGATAGCATTGTTTACAGTCATATGTCTTTTTCGAGTTAAACAAAAAAATCTGGATGAATTCATAGAACTGAGTAGAAAATCCGGGAATCTCTTAAAATCCCATGGCGCTCTCGACCATAATATTTATTTTTCAAATAAGTTGACCGGAAGCCAAGGATCCATGGGGCTCTTGAATGTGATAGATGTTGAGGAAGATGAAGAACTCATTCTCGGTCAATCCATATTTAAAAGTGAAGAGCATTACCACGAAATCATGAAAACAGCAGGATTCGACGATATCATCCAGTATTTAGACGACCATATTAAAGATGTTGTAGAGTCGACTAGAATTATTACCTCAAGTTTCACAACAGAACGTAGCAAAGAGTTAGAAGCATAATTTCTTCGGAGGTGTTGGAACTATGAAAATCGTAGTTTTAGGCGCAGGAGCTCTAGGAGCCTATTTTGGAGCACGCTGGCAGGAGGCTGGACACGAGGTCATTAACCTTGTCCGCGAAGGAAGAGCCGAGCAGATTGAAAAGAACGGTTTGAAGCTACATAGCGAAATGGGAAATTACGAAGTTCCAGATCCCGTGATTGCTAGGAGTCCAGAGGAGATTGAAAGCCCTGACCTTGTTTTTCTTGCCGTTAAAGGCTACCACCTTCATGGTACATTGGACTGGCTGAAAGCTTTGGTAAACAAGGGGGCAAAAGTGTATCCCGTTTTAAACGGTATGGAACACATCAGCATATTGCAAAAAGAATTGGGGGAGGAAGCTGTGATCGGCGGACTTTCTTACATCATTGCAACCCTTGATGAAGCTGGCCATGTTGTCCATACGAGCCCATTCCATGACCTCGTATTCGGACCGCTCCATACATCTCAGCAGGCCATCTGTGAAGAGCTTGCCCTCGCTTGCAACCAGGCGAATTTGAACGGTACGTTAAGTACAAACATTCTGGAGGACATGTGGAAAAAATACATGTTCATTACCGCCTTTTCTGGAATTACAACAGCTGTTAATCAGCCTATTGGCGTTGTACGAAGTTATCCTCAAACGTTCCGAATCGCAGAACGAATTCTTACGGAAATGAAACAACTCGCAAACGCTCACCACATCGATTTGACAGATGAACAAGTGCAGCAGGCATTTGAACGGTTACGCGGATTCGATCATGAAATGACATCATCCATGCATCAAGATCGACGAAAAGGACTGCCACTGGAAGTTGAACACCTTCATGGGGGAGCTTTACGCCTGGGTAGCGAAGTGGGATTGAGCATGCCTTATATCGAAACGATCCATGCAATGATCAAACCTTACGAAGAATATCAACAATGACAAAAAAGGTGCCCCTGAACTCAGTGGCACCTTTTCTCTATCTATTCTTCATCTGCGTACTCGTCTACTTTGGGCCTCTTCCCTCTTTTCAATTCCCTGATCGATAATCCGAAGTCCATCTGCAAATGAGGATAATCCTTAAAATTCTCCCAGTCGCCTCCCCATTCAAACCCAAGACCTTTAGCTGCTTCAGCGATTTCCAACCAATCAGATCGTCCGTTTCCATTTCCATCGTACTCTGTATCCCAAATGATTCGGCCATCTTCGTTCTCAAGCGCAAAATCTATGGCAAGTCCATAATTATGATAGGACTCCCCACCCTTTGCATAAGTGACAATTTGCCCCTCAGATGAACGACCTTGTTCATATAGCTTGTCTTGTCTTTGAACAGATCGGTGACCTTCTGTTATAACAATGTTGATCCCTGATCCCCTTACCTTTTCAACCAGTTGTTCTTTCCGCTTTTCCACTGTCGGATGAAGGTTTGTGGGCAACGGGACATCTTTTTTGTAAAAAACACCTTGAGGAAGTTCCTTTTCTACTTGTGGGACCAAAAAAAACAGCACCAGAGCAACCACGACAGCAAAAAAGAAAAAGTTCATCAGGTTTTTTAGAATGCGCACTTCTGCTTCCCTTCCATTCATTTATTGATTAATTTGAGAATACCACACGAAGCTGGTTAGAGAAACGAATAACTTCCTTTTCATAGTTTCCTATAGTATATTTACAGAAACATCCAATTGGGAGGGAACCATATGAAGTCCATCTACTTGTTACTTTCAAACACAGGAACGATCACAAACCAAGCCATCAAAGCATTCACCGCAGCGCCCTACAACCACGCATCGATCTCCCTGGATAAAAATATGAAGCGCCTGTATAGTTTCGGTAGACGTCGACCGACAAACCCTTTTTGGGGAGGATTCGTTCAGGAAGACCTTGTTCAAGGAACATTCAGCTGGTACCCCTACGCCACATGTGCCGTTTACGAATTAAAAATGACAAGAAGAAAATATCAAAAGCTCGAGCGCCTTCTTAAAGCGTTCGCTAAAAACTATAAAACATACTTTTACAATTACTTAGGTCTTTTGGGTGTGCCTACAAACCAGCCCATTCATGTGAAATCCAGTTATTTTTGCTCCCAATTCGTAGCTGAAGTACTTAAACGAGCAGGATCCAACCTTTTTTACAAAACGAGTGCTCTTGTTACTCCAGATGATTTCCGCAATCACGATGAACTCCAGTTGATTTACGAGGGTGCCCTTTATGAATACCCCCATTTATATTCAAAAACCTATTACCATCCAAAAAAGTACAAATCCTTCCCTTTTCGAAGATACATGATACAACAGATAAAGTCGGAGGTGCTCGGGATACAAGAAGAGAACGGAGAGCTCTACCAGTTCAGGGATGGCTTCATCAAACCCAAGAAAATCTTAATCTCAAAAAAATGGTACAGAATAAGAAATTTGCTAAGACTATAAATCCCTCTCCATGGCTCCAAAACATGTATAGGGACTTACGGACAAGATTAAAAAACACCAGAATATAAGTGCCATAGACACCGATAAACCTCATGAATGTAGAAAAACAAAAGCCCAACCGTCTTCCCATACCCTGATTAGAATCTTAAAAGCAAACACCCTGATCCGAGAACAGGGTGTTCGCTTTCTTACTTATTCAAATGTCCCTTTAACTAAAGGTTCTCCATTTCTGACCATTTCTCTCCCTAAGGCAATAACTCGGGAAATTCCCAGTGTTTCCGGGTTCATCATAACAAGGTCTGCATCTTTCCCTTTTTCCAGTTTCCCTTTCGTATGAAGACCCAAAATAGCTGCCGGGTTTAGGGTGATGACCCGCAAGGCATCTTCCATGCTCACCTTCTGCTCTAAAACGGCCTCCTGGAAAGCTTCATAAAGGGAGGCGACCTTACCTACTTTCAAACCAATCAAGTTCCCCTTACCATCAAAATCCGGGAGGCTACCTTGAGCGTCGGAAGTGAAGGTCATTTGTTCAACCGACACCCCCTGATCAAGCATGCGTTTTAGGGCTTCACTGCTTTTCACTTCTCCATCTTCTAAAAATTTCGGGATTGTACTCGTGGTAAAATCAACGTATCCTCCCTTTTTAGCGTATTGGATGCCTGCTTCAAAAAGATCAGAATTACGGTTGATGTGTGTCGGATAAAATTGTGTTATAGGTATATCAGTCGTCTCAATGACTCTCTCTATAAGTTCTAATTTATCTGGACTATCCCCGACATGCACATTTACAATCCCTTTTTTCCCTGAAAGCATCCCACCGATCCGCGCTTCGGAAGCGATCTTCGCCATTTCTTCAACGGTAGGCTGAGAAGATCGGTGGTCTGAGATGGCGATTTCTCCCGCTCCAATGATCAGATCAATCAACAGAATGTCGTCCTCGATGTTGCCTGTCAATGTTTTTACAGGGACTTGATAAGAACCAGTATGACAATAGCAGGTAATCCCTTCCTCCCTCAAAGCACGTGCTTTCGCTACGAGATTTGTCATAGTCCGTGTCGTCCCATCCGTGCCAATGACACCAACAAGAGTGGTTACTCCGTTTAAGGTGGCATCCGTCAGAGTCAACTCAGGTGTGCGGGACCGGAAACTTCCTTCCCCACCTCCACCAGTAATGTGAACGTGACCGTCAATAAATCCAGGAGTCAGCACCTCCCCTTTAGCTTCTATGACGTTCACCTGACCACCAGACAAGTCTATATGATCCTGGATATCGGCAATTCGTCCATCGGCAATCAGGACATCTTTTTCTCCTAAAAACTCAGGAGCATATACGGTGGCCTGTTTTATTAAAGTAATCAATTCTTATACCTCCTGTGTTCTCTCATTTAATTGAAGTTGACGAGTACAGCGACGATGACAAAGACTGACGCGAGTCCGAAGAGGAGCAACTGGAATTTGAAAATGAAACGGAACCAGTTGGACCAGTCCAGCCGCGCTGCACCTAGTGTTCCCATAAGCGCCGCAGAAGTAGGTACGATGATGTTCGTCAAGCCATCCCCCAACTGGAAAGCGAGTACGGCTACTTGTCTCGTTACACCTGCGATGTCTGCTAACGGTGCCATCAACGGCATCGTCAAAGCTGCCTGCCCTGAACCCGATACGACAAAGAAGTTGAAGACCGATTGGAATAAGAACATCAGCCATGCAGAGATCACCTCTGGCACCCCTTCAAACACTTGGCCTGCTGAATGAAGAACGGTATTCAGTACAGAAGCTGTTGCCGGGTCATCTCCACCTAATATGATAATGATCCCTTTAGCCATCCCTACAACCAAAGCTGCTGGCAGCAGATCCTTCGCCCCTTGAGCAAACCCTTCTGCGATATCGTTGACTCTCATGTTGTTCAATTTAAAGATCACACCAATGATTCCTGCAACCAGACCAATAGTGAAAAACTGACTTGCAATTTCCGGAATATAGTAGGCATGTTGAATAACACCCCAGATGATCCAAGCTACCCCTAAAACCACAGTTAAGATGACAAGCGCGTGACCAAATTTAAAATTGACTTTTAAATCTTTTTGCTCAAAGTCATCTCTGAAGTATTGATCGGATTTATAGGCTAATGACCGAGTCGGATCCTTTTTCACAGCACTTGCATATCTCCACGTATAGAAAGTACCAATAGCCGTAAAGATCACCCACATAGTAAATCGGAATGGGGTTCCTGAAAGGACAGGCACATCTGAAACTCCTTGAGCAATCGCTACTCCAAATGGGTTCATCCAGGATGTCGCAAATCCGATTTGTGTGGCTACATAAGTAATCATGATTCCTGTAATGGCATCATACCCAAGCGCAACCACGAGTGGTACAAGAATCATAGCGAATGCAATGGCTTCTTCTCCCATCCCGAAGACAGCGCCGCCCAGAGAAAATAAGAAGAACATAATTGGAATAATCAGCACTTCTTTCCCTTTCGTCCGATCAATGACGGACAGGATCCCTTCCTCGACGGCACGGGTTTTCATAATGATTCCAAAGGCTCCACCGATAATGAGTATAAAAGCGACGACTCCGACAGCCGAACCCCACTTATCTCCTGAAACTAACCCCTCAAATACATAATTTAATAGGCCTGCTCCTCCAAAAGGCTCAAACAAACTTGTCCCTTGCTGAGCATTTTCTTCAGCTACCGAAAAACTATCCGGGATCAGGACCGTTCGCGTTTCTTCTGATCCTGATTTGTCATACGTTACCTCTTTTGTTTCAAATGTCCCCGCAGGTATTAAATAAGTTAATAGAGCTGCGAATAGGACAACGAAAAAGATGATGACATACGTATGAGGCATCTCAAACTTCTTTTTCCGCTTCTTATCCATATGTTTTCCCCCTTTATAATCCTTCCACTAATCTACATGCAAGTTTCATGCCAAAAACATTTTCTGAATATTCCGCCTCAAAAAAGGCCGTTCACCTAAAATAGGTTTTAATTGGGTGTTATAATATAAACCAATAAGAACTAATAAGAAGGGTGATCGGATGAAAAACCAATTAACCTTGTTAACAGGAACAAAAGAGACCCAAGCGACCCTGCATGAACAATTGGAAGACATTTTAGGAGAATTCATTCATATTGAGAGCTATGCCGTCGATGAATACGTGCCAGAACAAATCAGCGATGATTTAATCATCTTTTCCTCTTATTTAATTGAAAAAGAAGCAGCTCCCTTCATCGCTCCCGGCTCACCACGCAAAACGGCCATTCGCACGATTAATTATCAACACATTGAGCGATTGTTGGAACTCGAGGAAGGAACCTCCGTCCTATGTGTCAATGACACCTTCGAAATGGCACAAGAAACGATTGACACCTTAGAAAAGATGGGTTTGGACCACCTTTCCTTCACCGCTTATTATCCTGGTCAAAAGAATACGATGCACGACATTCTTACTGCCATTACTCCGGGCGAGGTAACCCTTGTCCCTCCTTCGGCAGAAAAGATCATTGACATCGGCGTCCGCCTGATCGACATTACGACATTAATTGAAATTCTCGATCACTTCCATTTAAAAGAAGAGCTAGGGGGAATGATTTCGAACCGGTACACCGGAAAGATTATCGAGCTCAGCAAAAAGCTATCGGAAATGAACAAACAAACCGAACTCTTAAACCAACACCTCCAGCAGGTAGTTGATGGAGTGAATGATGGCGTCATGGCCATTGACTCTGAACAAAAGGTTACCGTATTTAATCCTTTCATTGAAGAGTACAGCGGACTATCGCACACGCACGCCATGGGAAAGCCTGTTCATCAATTATTTAAGGATCCTAAGCTTCTCGATTTCATGACCACCCCTCAAGAAGAAGGATTATACTTCTCTTTAAACGGCTACAACCTCATGATCTACCGTGTCCAATGGGAAGAGAGTGACAATGTTATCTTCATTTTCAAAAACTCGGATGAAACCATCACGATGGAAAAAGCGGCCCGTAAACACTTGTTGAAAACAGGCTATATCGCAAAATACACGTTCAAAGATATCATTGGAAACAGCCCAGCCATTCAAAAAGCGAAAAGCATCGGGTATAAACTTGCGAAAACTCCCCTTCCCGTTTTAATACACGGGGAAAGCGGCACCGGGAAAGAACTTTTCGCTCACGCCATCCACCATGAATCCGACCACCTTTATGAACCTTTTCTTGCTGTGAACTTCAGCGCACTACCCGAAGACTTATTGGAAAGTGAACTATTCGGCTATGAAGAAGGAGCTTTCACTGGTGCCAAAAAAGGCGGTAAAAAAGGATTATTTGAACAGGCGGATGGGGGAACTATTTTCCTTGATGAAATTGGAGATATCAGTTTAAAGCTGCAAGCCCGTTTATTGCGTGTGATTCAGGAAATGGAAATTCGTAAAATCGGTGGATCCAAAACCATCCCAATCAATGTACGCATCATCGCAGCTACGAACAAAGATTTACTTGAACTGATCGAACAAGGGGAATTCAGAGAAGACCTTTATCACAGGCTTAAAGTTTTATACGTATCTGTCCCTCCACTCAGAGAACGAAAAACAGACATCCCTTCGCTTGTGGAACAATTTCTATTAGAAAACCACACACCAAATAAATCACTTGGTGAAGGGTTGATCGGAGAATTGATGAGCTATGATTGGTTCGGAAACATTAGGGAATTAAAGAATACGATATCCTACCTTCTTACGGTTTCAGAGGGGGACACGATTGCAATTCATGACCTTCCTGGTGAAGATTTTTTCCAAAGACCGAAGAAGGAGACAAAACAGACAACAACCAGCCTTGTGGATGATCAAATAAATAAAAAAGTTTTAAAGATCGTCCTTTTATTAAACGAATCGATGGTCAATGCAAGCCGTAAAAAAATCTATGAAAAACTGTCTCTGGATGAATCCACCCCTTTATCCGAGCAGCAGATTCGCAGAGTGTTGACAGAGTTGAAAGAAAGAGGGTTCGTTACCATCAAACGAGGTCGGGCTGGCACGCAAATCACAGAAGCAGGGGCTAATTACATCCGCCAAAGTTAATGTGCTTCCATTCAGAGAATGATATAATAATGTCGAATCGACAAAATCAGGGAGAGAGACACGACGATGGGACTACAAGATAGAAAATCTAGTAAAACGTTCTATGAATTATTCATGGTCGCTCTCGCAGCCCTATCCGTCGCCACGATTTGGCAGCAAACCGGCTATAATAGTGTGATTGTCTGGACAACATGGTCCATCTTCTTCCTCGACTTCCTTTATCGATTATATAAAGCCGACAGCAAATGGGGGTTCATAAAAAAACACCCTTTCATTGTTATCGCTGCCATCCCCCTTGATGCGATCTTCCAATTTGCTAGATTTGCAAGAATCCTTCACCTTTTAAGGTTGAAGTCCATCACAAAATATTACACGATGCCTTTTATACGCTTTCTTAAAAGGCAGCATCTTTTAACGGTAACGGGAGCCACCTTTATTCTTGTGTTCCTTTTGATTATTCCATTAAATTTAATTGAAAATGAATTAGATAGTTACGGAGACGCATGGGTAAGTGCCATCCTTTCCCTCACCTTCTTCGGTAGATCTGGTTTCGAACCAGAAACGATGACCGGACATATCATCATCGTGATCTTCACCATCTTAGGTGTCATCATTCACGGGCTGGTGATCAGCACGACATTTGACTACTTGATACAAACCTCGCTGTTCCAATCCATTAAAAGTAAATTCACTGATAAATAAAGCCGCCATCTTATGGACGGCTTTTTTTCATGCCTCTCTTGCTAGATCAACGTTTAACTCCATATGGAAAAAGGAATCATAACCGGGACACCCATTTTCTGGAGGTGAAAGAGATGGCTGATCATAAACGAAACAAAGTATCCGAAAACGACCAAAGCTTTCAAGAAAAACTTAAAAAAGAACAACTGATTGATGGTATTCCAGACGAAGAAGTAAAGAAAGAAGAACGAGAACAGGATAAAGGAAGAAAGTCCAAACAGGACTCCGTTACAGAGGAAGACTACGACGAGGACCTTCGTCCTTAAAAGCAGAAATGAGGTGAAACGTTGACAAAGTTTAACGCATATAAAGTCGATCAAACCGAAGAAGGTGTGCATGGTTCGGTGCAGGCACAATCCTTCTCAGACCTGCCTTCCAGCGATGTTTTAATTAAAGTCCATTATTCCAGCATCAACTACAAAGACGGGATGGTTACACAGCCGGATAATGCACTCGTTAAAAATTATCCCATCATCCCAGGGATTGATTTGGCCGGGGAAGTGGTTCGATCCTCAGACGGCCAGTTTAAAGAGGGCGACGCTGTCATTGCTACCAGTTATGAAATCGGCGTCAACCATCACGGTGGATTTAGTGAATACGCAAGCATCCCAGCCGAATGGATCGTCCCCCTTCCCGAGGGATTGACGACAGAAGAAGCAATGATATATGGGACTGCTGGTTTCACAGCTGCTCTCTCCATTCACCGGTTAGAAGAAAACGGGCTGACTCCTGAGGAGGGGCCTGTCCTAGTAACCGGAGCTTCTGGAGGCGTCGGGAGTATAGCAGTGTCTATGCTTGCTAAAAGAGGCTATACCGTTGAGGCAAGCACAGGGAGTCCTGAACATGAAGAATACTTAAAAGACTTAGGCGCTTCTAAAATTATTTCCCGTGAAGAGGTTTATGACGGAAAGCTACGCGCCATAGCAAGCGGTCAGTGGGCTGGAGCTGTTGATCCTGTCGGAGGTGAACAGCTCGCCTCTCTTCTTAGTCAATTGAAATATGGAGGCGCCGCAGCCGTAAGCGGCCTGACCGGAGGTACAAAAGTGCCCACACAGGTTTATCCTTTCATATTACGGGGAATATCCCTCATTGGAATTGATTCTGTCAATTGCCCAATGAATCTAAGGAAAAAAGTGTGGCATCGAATGGCTAATGATTTAAAAATTAAAGAAGTCTTTGATCGAATTAAAGTTGTGCACACTCTAAATGAAGTGCCCGAAACACTTGAAAACATTCTACAAGGAAACACACGCGGCCGTTCGATCGTAAAACTTATGAATTGATGGTAGTTTTACAAAACGTACACTATTGACATCTATGAACATAGAGTTTATAATGTTTTGATAGTGCCTTCGAGAGAAGGTAACTCGGAAAAGAAAAGAGTGATTTGTATGAGACTGGCATTCTGCTACGTTTTGATACAACTTAATCACACTGGATCAGCTTCGGAGCTGTAAGGATGCAATAGAGGTAGGGATTGCGTCGTTTAAGTTGCCAAAAACTACCATGTAGAATTTTTGAACCGCGGCACTAACATGGACAAAGTTCCACAACCCTTGCGAAAAAAGCAAGTGGGTAAAACTTGATATTTTCCGAAAGTATACAAAGCGAGAAGGGCGGCCGCCCTTCTCGCTTTTCCAATTTACATAGGTTTAAAGAAATGCTTTCATGGTAATATAAGCCATAGATGTATAAAAGGAGGCTTATAATATGTCCCGGTACTTAGACCGTATCGAACCGGAAGATGTCCGCTTTCTTATGGACTTATCAGAATTTAAAACCCTCGTCCTGGAGATGCTTGGCGAAGCTCGGGATTTGGTGAACATACAGATCAACTACGATTTTCTTGATGAGCCCGAAGGAGACACACTTGTCAGGCCCATGGTTCAACTCAATGAAATCAGTAAATTCACAGAAGAGGACCGGCATACATTACTGCAAACTGGTTTTTCCATTGATGGCGAGCCATTTGATAACGGTGACTATGCCATGGAGCAAATCTTTGGTTCAGCGTACACCATTCTTTCGGTTACAGAAGATGAAGACGGTGCTTTTTTTACAATTGAAATGCCTTATAGAAACTTTGAAAAACAAAAGAGTCATGTGTAACCGTACTTTCTAAATATCTCAAAAAAGACAAAGAGCCCATGTTTTTACATGGGCTCTTTGTCTTGGCAAGAAGGCTATTTTTAGGAGTGTATGTTTTTTACTCGACCGACTTGACCGTCTTCAAGGCGTACCTTTATTCCGTGAGGATGGTTCGGGGATTTGGTAAGAATATCTTTTACTTTCCCACTGGTCAGCGCCCCTGTTCGTTGGTCTTTTTTCAGCACGATCTCTACTTCTGCCCCTATTTTAATGTCACTTCTTTTTTGTCCATTCATTTTTTGGAACCTCCACATTCAGTCTCTTCCGTATTCTACCACAATTCCTCTATCCGTCACTCATTCAACAGAAGCTCCCTTTACTTGAAGACTCAGTTTCGAGATGACAAAGGAAAGCGAGCTATTCCCCGTAGCCCCCTTCCACTCAAGAAAAGTCTCGAAACCGAGTCTTCCACAATCCTGCCATTTAGTTGAATAATACCATCCCTCTATTAAATCAAACATAAAAAAAAGCACTCGCTTGGAGTGCTTTTTTTATGTTTAATTAGCTGCTGTAGTTGTATTGATTTTGAATTTTACCTTCTTTGGTATGGATGACCGCTGAAGTTCCTTTGTTTTGTGCGATTTCTTTTGCACGATCAATCGCATCTTGTTTGTTTTCGTACACCTTCGTCGGTTGTTCCGCACCTTCTGCTTTAACAGCCCAACCTTCTTCATGAGAAACTACATGTTCTGCTTGATTTCTACTTTCAGCCACTTTGAATTCCTCCTTGAATAATTATTATATAAGTTATATATCCTGTTACGAAAAGACGTAAACCTAAGATTCTCCATTGAATGACATTTTTTCCTGTATACTTCCATCTTTTTTATGAACGACTACTTGTGTTCCTTTGTTCTCAGCAATCTCTTTCGCTCGATCAATCGCGTCCTGCTTCTTGTCAAAAACATTAGAAGGTTGTTTCGCATCTTCCGTTTTAACGGCCCAGCCTTCTTCATGTGCAACTACATGTTGTCCCTTTTCAAGAAGTTCCGGGCGACTTTCTCCCCGTTCTTGGTCTCTTGATTTTAGGTTTTTATCGCTCATCTGTTTCACACGATTGATTTCTTTCTCATCTGCGTTTTCATACCATTCTTTTGCCTGCTCTGTAGCGATAGGGATGGCCTGGCCCTCTTTATATCCTTCGTCAATCATGGCGTTCGCTATATCAATCGCCTTTTTCCTGATTGGTGTTTCCAAGTTTTTAAGCGAACTTGGAAAATCATCTGTATCCCACGGCATTTCATTCGCCCTCCTCATTCGTTCATTATCTTTTTTATTCCCTTCCACAAAGCGTGATTAAACCAATCGGGGACCTTTGTCGAATTGAAACAGCTGAAAAAATAGGATACGATATTAACGTCCATAAGTTAGAAAAAATGACATCCTTTGATATTTCCCTGCCAAATTTAACCGGTTAGTTAACGCAATACTCGCCATTCTGTAGAGTTGTTTGGCATCACTACTTTCAAAAGTGTATAGGAGGTATTTTCTTGAATATAAGCATTCATCCTCTTGGAGATCAGGCTCTCCTTATTGATTTTGGAGAATCTATTAATGAGGAAACCAATCAACAAGTACGTCAAGCTGCCGCACAACTAGATGACCAAAAACCCAGCTGGATGATTGAATACATCCCAGCTTTTTCTACTCTAACCATTCTATATAACCCCTACTACATAGCTAAACAGATAGGTTCACAAGATCTTCTTCCCTATGAATGGGCCCGAACAGAAGTGTTAGCATTGTTATCCCAATCCTCCACCTATCACTCTGAGGAGAGAACTATAGAAATACCTGTATGCTACGGAGGAGAATGGGGACCAGATCTCTCCTTCGTAGCTTCACATAATAGCATGAGCGAAGAAGAAGTCATAGACACCCACATGAATGGGGATTACCTTGTGTACATGATTGGATTTGCACCCGGCTTTCCATATATCGGTGGAATGAATAAAAAAATTGCTGCTCCCCGGCATGACGATCCAAGGCTTTCGATTCCTTCAGGCACCGTTGGGATTGCCGGAGAACAAACGGGAGTATATCCTATTGAAACTCCAGGGGGATGGCAATTGATCGGCAGAACCCCTCTCAAACTTTTCGAACCTGATCGAGATCGTCCTTCTCTACTTCAAGCAGGAGACCGCATTCGTTTCACACGCATTGATGAAGCAGAATATATACAACTAAAGGAGGGGGAACAATGATTTCTGTACTGAAATCGGGGTTGATGACCACCATTCAGGATATAGGACGATATGGCTATCAAAAAGATGGAGTCATTGTGAGTGGAGCCATGGATCAACAGGCCCACCGAATCGCAAACCTCCTCGTCGGAAATCCTGCCGATGCGGCGACAATGGAAATGACACTTATGGGGCCTGTCCTTGAATTTCAAGAAGATGCCTTCATCGCTATCTGCGGGGGAAATCTTACGCCAATGATTGACGGTGAGAGTGTCGCCATGTGGAAACCATTGTACATAAAAGAAGGAAGTGAGCTTCGTTTTGGCAAACCCAAAAAAGGATTCAGATGCTACCTTTCCATTGCCGGAGGGTTTCAGGTGCGGAAGGTTATGGGAAGTTCGTCCACCTATCTGCGTGCAAACATGGGTGGTTTTGAAGGACGCACTCTAGAAAAAGGAGACCAGCTTCGTTTTGGTCACTCGGATTCTCAACTTCGTTACTCAAAAGAACAAATGAAAACTGCGGATAAGCCTATATCCTTTAAAGAAGCTTCCTGGTTCGTCGGTCCTGAGTTCACCAATTATATGAAGGACAATCAGCCGATCCGGGTTATGGCCGGCCGTGAATTTAAGTTATTCACAGAGAAGAGTAAAGAACAATTCTTCAACGATCCTTTTCAAATTGATTCGAAATCAGACCGTATGGGGTACCGTTTAAGTGGCGGAACCTTAAAACTTGAAAATAAGAAAGATATCGTTTCAGAAGCGGTTACGTTCGGAACCATTCAAGTACCTCCAGATGGGAATCCAATTTTACTAGTAGCAGATCACCAAACCACTGGCGGTTATCCCAAAATCGGACAAGTGGCTTCGATCGATCTACCTAGAGTCGCACAAATGCGGCCCGGAGAAAGTATCAGATTTACACCTATTTCTCACGAAGAAGCTCAACGCCTGCTCTTAGAAAAAGAAAAAAACTTAAAACAACTGCAAAGAGGGATTGAAACCAAACGACTATGAGGAGGAGAATCTATGCATATCGTAGACTTGAATTGTGATATGGGAGAAAGTTTCGGCCGCTATACCATTGGCCGTGACGAGGAAATAATGAAATACGTAACCTCCGCGAATATCGCATGCGGCTACCATGCCGGAGATCCATCTATCATGAAAAAAACGGTCCGAATGGCGCTGGAACATAACGTCGGGATTGGCGCCCATCCAGGTCTTCCAGATCTAGCGGGCTTCGGCCGACGTCCGATGGATATTTCCGAAGAAGAAGCTTATGATATGGTGGTCTATCAAATCGGAGCTCTGAAAGGATTTGTGGATACTGAAGGGGGACGTCTACAACACGTTAAGCCCCACGGAGCTCTCTTTAACATGGCTGCGAAAGACCAATCCTTGGCACACGCCATTGCCAAAGCTATTTACGATGTGGACTCTGAGCTAGTCCTCTTTGGACTGGCAGGAAGTGAACTCGTGAAAGCCGGGCATGAACAAGGGCTTAAGACAGCAAGCGAAGTATTCTCAGATCGAACTTATCAACAGGATGGATCACTTACTTCCCGAAGAGAACCAAACGCGCTCATCACCGATCACCAGCAGGCGGTGGAACAAGTCATTCGCATGATTAAAGAAAACAAGGTCCGTACCGTACAAGACACGGATATTGATATTGATGTTCATACGATTTGTATTCACGGTGACGGAGGAAGCGCGATCGATTTCGCCAACTATATTACAAAAGCCCTGAAAGAATCAGAAATCACACTTCAATCCATCAGTGAATTTATCACAAAATAAGTAAACAATAGAATTCATACATCACAACCAACATAACAAAGGAGCTACTCCATGAAAGAACAATCGACAAGAAGTCTCCTGTTAGGAGCCGCTTTCTTGATGGCGACGTCCGCCATCGGTCCTGGCTTCCTGACACAAACGACTCACTTCACTCAACAACTTGCAGCAAGTTTCGGATTCGTCATCTTAATCTCCATTATTATAGACATCGGGGCCCAATTGAACATATGGCGAATCATTGCCGTATCTGAAAAACCGGCTCAAGACATCGCTAACAGCCTCCTCCCCGGCCTTGGAGTATTTTTATCTGTACTCATTGTTGCCGGTGGATTAGCCTTTAATATTGGGAATATCGCAGGCGCCGGCCTAGGTACCAATGTACTTTTCGGAATTCCACCTGAAATGGGGGCATTATTTAGTGGTATTGTAGCCATCGCCGTCTTTCTGGTGCGCGAAGCTGGTAAAGTCATGGACCGATTCGCACAAATTGCTGGTTTCGTTATGATTGCTTTGACGATTTTCGTTATGTTCTCTGCCCAACCGCCTGTAGGAGAAGCGGTCACAAAAACATTCGTCCCTGATACGATTGATTTTCTGGCGATCATCACACTCGTCGGGGGGACCGTTGGAGGCTATATTACATTCGCCGGTGGCCACCGTCTTCTAGACGCAGGTGTGAAAGGAAAAGAAGCACTCCCACAAGTCACAAAAAGTTCCGTGTCTGCGATTGGAATTGCCTCTGTCATGAGAATCTTCCTTTTCCTTGCTTCCCTGGGTGTTGTAGCCTCAGGTTTCACCCTGAACCCTGAAAACCCACCAGCTTCTGTTTTCCAGGCAGCCGCTGGAAATGTCGGATATAAAATCTTCGGTGTCATCATGTGGGCAGCTGCCGTAACTTCTGTCGTTGGAGCCGCTTATACATCTGTCTCATTCATTCGTACATTCAATAAAACGATCAACAAGTACCATAAATGGTTTATTGTCGCGTTTATCGTCATCTCAACCACCGTATTCGTTTCTGTCGGCGAGCCTGTCAAAGTGTTGATTCTTGTCGGCTCATTAAACGGCTTGATTCTACCTATTGCACTGGGTGTCATGCTGGTTGCCGCATATAAACAAAAAATCGTTGGGGACTACAAACACCCGCTATGGTTGACCATCTTCGGTGTCCTCATCGTCATTGCCATGTCCTACATGGGCGGCATGTCACTAATCCAAGGCATTCCAAAACTATTCGGTTAACCCCAAAGAGCTCAGGCAATCTGAGCTCTTTTTTCATGCACTAAAGCTCCCAATTGTGGAAGACTCAGTTTCGAGACGATTGTGTGGTTCTAGGGGCTCCGGGAAAAGGTTCGCTCCTTTGCCATGAAAGATTCTCGAGACCACTTCTAAAAATTGACTCTTATGATTGAGGAAAGTGGATGATTAGAACCCTGCCGCAGTACGTAAAATCTTGATCCAGAGCGCTTTGCACCTCTAACAGTTGGATAGTGGGAGCCTCTAAATTCGTATAGGCGTTTGTTTCTAACTTACATCGAAAGGGGTGGTTGGGAAGCTGCGAGACTCCCGCGGGAATGGATCGACTGGCAAGACCCCACAGTGCGCAAGCACGAGGAGGCTTGCCGTCATCCCCGCAGGAAAGGGAGTAGCATCCCAGCCACCCCTGACGCCCAACAAGGCAACGAACCCCGGAAACCTCTCGAAACTGAGTCTTCTACAATCCTGCCATATCCTTTAATTAGGAAGTGGGTATTGAAGCCCCTTTTTGTTCGAATTTTTAGTGAAAGAGGATTACACTAGAAGAAACTTATACATAAGGAGTGGTTTGGTTGCGAAATCTGGAGACTTGGAAGCAAGTAGATCAGTACTTTATCGATCAGCTGATTCCCGCAGATCCTGTTATGGAGAATGTACGAAAAGCAAACGAAGAAGCAGGACTCCCTTCCATCGACGTGTCTGCCGTCCAGGGAAAGATGCTTCAGCTTTTTGTGAAAATGAAAGCCGCGAAAAATGTTTTGGAGATTGGCACTCTCGGTGGATACAGCACCATATGGATGGCGAAATCCCTCCCTGAAGATGGTCACGTCACTACATTAGAATTCAACCCGACACATGCCGAAGTGGCCTCCAGGAATATGGAAATGGCAGGAGTGAAGGATAAGGTTGAAGTGATTGTCGGTCCCGCTCTTAAATCTTTGCCCACTTTAGAGGGACGGGAACCCTTCGATTTTATTTTTATTGATGCAGATAAGAATAATAATCCCCACTATATCAAAGAAGTTCTTAAGCTATCCAAGCCCGGTACGACGATTTTAGTAGATAATGTTGTACGGGATGGGGAACTGCTCGACTCAGAAAGCAAGGATAAGAGTATTTTGGGCATACGAGAGATGTTTGACGTATTAAACAACCACCCCCACCTTGATTCCACAGCTTTTCAAACAGTAGGAAGCAAAGGATATGACGGTTTCGTCCTAGCCGTTGTAACATAAAAAACCTAAACTAAGTGCACCTTTCATAGGAGGGTGCACTTAGTTAAATTTAATCCATACCGCTGTTCGGTCATCGATATGGAGAGAATGTTTATTCAGGTGTTCCGTTAATTCATGAACATAACCTTCCAACCCTACTTCTCGAATTCTCTGATACGTTTCTTCAAGGGTAAGTTCGGGATGAAATAAACCATCAGAAATAAGCAGGAGGCTCCGAATCCCTTTTCTTTTGATTACTCCTTGATCAAGGTATTCCATCACCTCAGGCATTCCGTTAGCAACCGTATAGCCACCTTCCACATTTGCAAGCCGACGGTTGTAGCGAAGCTTATTCATGTGTAGATCATAGTAACTTTCAGGTGGAAGGTTCTCTCCAGCCTTTTTTCCTTCGACACGTTTCTGCTTCGCTCTTTCGCTGATCCCTTTGACAGAGTCAATTGTGACAACCTTAAACTTTCCATTCTCATCCTCTACAAGAATCATAGAATCCCCTAGCTGCACATAATGAATCTGGTCATCCATAACTTTAACAACCGCTACGCATGTGGACCATCGTTCTTCTTCGAGTTCTGTCTGGACAGCGGATCTTTCCATCTCTTCCTTCAGATGTAGGTTGGCTTCTTCTACGGCCTTCACCAACTCTTCCCCACTCTTTAACCGCTCCATTTTAGTTTTGAAAATTCGTGCGGCAAGATACGCTCCATTATGGCCTGCTTCATCCTTGAAACAGACGAGCGGAGTTGCTCCATCTAAAACCCCATAAATACCAGCTTGTTCATTTAGAACAAAAGCGTCTTCGCATTCCTTTTTTTGCGGGCTCTTTTTTTGGATATGTTCCACGTATGTGACGTTCAAGTGATCTCCCCTTTCTTCAGCCACTCTTCTTTCAACATTCCGTACACCACATGGTCCGTATATTCATCATAAAGCCGGGCTGCTTGACGGATGACACCTTCCTGCTTAAAACCCAACCGCTCCGGCACTCCGCGACTCTTTGTATTCTGAGAGGCTGCTCGAATCTCAATTCGGTTCATACCTAGTGTCTTAAACGCATAGTCGAACAGAACGCGACAAGAACGTGTAAGCAGCCCCTTCCCTTTGTAATCAGCTCCCATCCAGTAGCCAATGCTTGTGAATTTATTTTTCTCATCAATTTCATGAAAATCAACGACACCAGCAATGTTTCCTTGATAAAGAATACAAACGGTCAGCCCGTTGTTTTCTGCATAACGGCGCAAACACATCTTTATGTAGTTTCTTGTATCTTCCACTTCTTTTGTAAAGTGGATCCATGGCAACCATGTTTTTATATGCTCTCTGGAACGATCCGATAGTCGGAATAGCTCTTCCGCATCACGGTGGTCGATCATCTTCAGTGATAATTCTTCATCGATTTTTTGTTCAAACATTAGTCTTCTCCCCCTTTTTATCTGTGGTCATTTGTATTCGACAGAATCCTCTCTTCTTCCTGCAAAAAAAGTACGGCAGAACAAGTCTGCCGTACTTTTTATAGGTTATGGCTTCAAGACCAGCTTTCCTTTTGTTTTTCTGGCCTGCATGACCTCATGAACATGAGCCGCTTCCTCTAAATCAAACACACCACCGACAGTCAACTTCAATTCACCAGTCTTCACCATTTTCAATAAATGGTTCAAACTCTTTTCAAACAGGACAGGCTTCTTCATAATCTGTGGCAAAAAGAATCCAATGACCGATAGATTTCGATTCATAAGACCAGAAGGATACATTTGGGGCGGCTCTCCGCTGGCAACCCCATAAACTACGACTCTTCCAAATCCTCTCATGCATTTGACGGTCTCGTGAAAAATATCGCCTCCAGCCATTTCCAGAGCCACATCGACTCCTCTGCCATCCGTCGCCTCCATTACTTCTTCACGCCACATCGGATTCGTGTAGTTGATGGCGTAGTCTGCACCTAAATCACGGGCTAAGTTCAGCTTTTCATCTGTGCTGGCCGTTGCGATTACCTTTCCTGCTCCGAAATGTTTGGCTAGTTGGACAGCAAGGGAACCAACGCCTCCGGCCGCTGCATGAACAAGGACGGTTTCTCCTTTTTCCAGCCTCCCCATCGTTGTGAGAATATGATAGGCGGTTAACCCTTGTAAGGGTAAAGCTACAGCGGTTTCGTCTGTGACTTCGTTTGGAATGGGGATCAAAGTACTCTCATTCGCCTTCACATATTCGGCATAGCCCCCTGAACCAATGAGGGTCACGACACGATCTCCCTTACCGACACGGCTCACCCCTTCGCCTACCTCTTCAACGACCCCGGCAACTTCTGCTCCAGGGATAAAGGGAAGTGGTGTGGGTACTACATAAGCCCCCTCACGCCTTGCTGTGTCCGCATAGTTCACTCCGATGGCATGAACTTTGAGAAGAACTTCTCCTTGTTCAAGCTCTGGTCGGTCGACATCCACCTTCTCCAATACGGAAGGCGCTCCATATTCTTTGAACTGAATCGCTTTCATCTTTTTCCCTCCTCATTTCCCAACAAAGTTGGGTTTGCGCTTCTCCTTGAAGGCCTGCACACCCTCTTTATGATCTTGCGTGGTGACCATCATCGTTTGTGTTATTCTTTCCTGCTCAAGAATCGTAGCTAAATCGGAGCGATCAGCCTGATCGACGATCTTTTTCATCATCCCCATCGCTCTGCCCGGACCTTTAGAAAGAGCAAGGGCATAGTTCATAGCCTCTTCTTCTAAATCAGCTAGTGGAATGACGCGATTCACCAATCCCCATTCAGCAGCTGTCTCAACAGGAATAGGTTCTGCGCGGAACAGCAGTTCTTTCGTACGGTATGGACCTAACAATCGTGATAAAAAGTAATGACCGCCTCCGTCCGAAACAAGTCCGACCTGTGCAAAGCTAAGCACAAATTTGCTTTCTTCCCCTGCCAGAATCTGATCACAGGCAAGCGCAAGGTTGAATCCAGCTCCTGCTGCGTATCCATGTACCACTGCCACGACTGGTTTGGCTAAATCTTTGATTTTCAAAATTAATTGATTGAGTTCTCCTACATGGTCATACAGATGCTGTGCGTCAGCTGTCCCCATGGATTTCACATCTCCACCCGCTGAAAAAGATCGGCCGGCCCCTGAAAGCACCACAACTTTCACATCATCATTACGTTCGGCTTCAGACAAGGCCTCTTGAAGACCTAAAATCATTTGATCAGAAAAAGCATTCAATGAATCCGGCCTGTTCAGTACACAGGATAATACCGGACCTTTAATATCGACAGTTAAGTGATCATTACCTAGTTTCATATTCGTCATCTCCTTTTTATGATACATATTGACCTGCAGCAATCATTCGATCGGCAAGCTGGCGGTTTCTTTCCATTGACCCTTCCCATTGATATTCACTTAAAAGCACAGGGATATGACGTAAAGTTTGAACACGTTCCTCCCCTTGCAAAAGCTCGGATAAAAGCTGGGTGATCGAACGCTGTACATTCAATGCAGACTGTTCAATTAACGTGTAGGACATCATTTCTTTTAATGGAAGGCTCGAATCTTTTGCATGTTCCGCTTTCCTTGTCCTTAAGACTGCGGACTCGACACGGTAAATTTCAATGGCAAGATCGGCAAGCTTCATTAATATCTCTTGTTCTTCCTGAATGGCTTTTCCGTATGTTCGGTAAGCCGCCCCTGCACATACAAGATATAAATCCTTGAATAAAGCCACGGCCTCCTGCCGTTTCTCGGAGCGTTTATACCCACCGTTCTTCAAAGAATATTCCGCTTTCTCCATTAATGATGCGGCATCAAATTCTTCTTTGGCTGCTTTTTGCAAAAAAGCACCTGGAATTAACAGACGATTGATTTCATTGGTCCCTTCAAAGATTCGGTTTATTCTTGAATCTCTATAAGCTTGTTCAATGGGATATTCCTTGATGAATCCCGCGCCTCCATGAAGCTGTAGGGCTTCATCCACCACCTCGTCCAGCGTTTCCGACCCGGCAACCTTACAAATTGCAGCTTCGAGCTTATGCTCATTCATCGCTTTAGCTGTGGATAGACGATCTTCAGAATCATAGTGACCATGGAGCGAAGCTTCTATATGACCAGCCGTACGATAAAGCAGAGATTCCGCACCATAGATTTGAGCCGCCATTGAGGCGAGTTTTTCCTTCGTTGCTGGAAATTCTGCAATACTTCTTTTAAACTGTTTCCGTTCTTTCACATGGGTAATCGCTAACTGAAAACTGTATTTTGCTGCTCCCATTGTGGCAAACCCTAAATTGAAACGCCCTAAATTTAAAACGTTAAGAGCGATCAGATGTCCTTTACCGACATCTCCGAGTAAATTTCCAACCGGAACCTCACAATCTTCCATCACTACAGAACAAGTCGAAGACCCTTTAATTCCCATCTTCTTTTCTTCAGGTCCGATGGAAAGTCCCGGGAAATTTTTTTCGACGATAAAAGCGGAAAAGTGCTCTCTATCTACTTTTGCATAGACAATAAACGTATCGGAAAAAGCGGCATTCGTGATATAAATTTTGGTTCCGTTTAATAGATAATGAGTACCTGCTTCATTAAGCACGGCTGTGGTTCTAGCGGAGAGGGCATCGGAACCAGCTTCAGGCTCTGTAAGACAATAAGCCCCTATGTACTCTCCAGATGCGAGTTTAGGCAAATACTTTTCTTTTTGCTGCTTCGTACCAAAATAGGTGATTGGTAATGTGGCTATACATGTATGGTTCGAATGAGCAACACTGTAGCCGCTTGCATTTCCTAATGCTTCACCAACGATTCCTTTACTGATCTTATCTAAGCCAAGCCCTCCGTAATTTTCAGGAATACTATGACCGAGCAGCCCCAAATTTCCGGCATGACGCATTTTCTCAGCTACAAAATCATAATCTCCACCTTCGATTCGTTCCCTATTCGGGTGAATTTCCCGGGTAATAAATTGTCGAGCAGTGGAAGCCATCATCTTATGCTCATCAGTCCGATCCTCCGGTGTGAACACAGCATCCTCTGAAATCTCCGAAATCAAAAACTCTCCACCACGAATGTTATGCTGAACTGGTTGCATTTTTCCCCTCCTTGATTTGACCGCTATCACGGTCATACGTCAGTATAGAATCGAATAAACCTTCTTCAGCAGCAAAATCAATTTCTTTCGGATCAAGCCCAGCCTTTACAAGTAACTTTCCTATTCTACAGTTTCGCAATAATTCTTTTGCGGGCCCGCTTCCTTCGTAGAAACCGAGAGCTGTCACAGCGGCATCCGAAAGTTCCCACCTGTCCCTTTTTTGCATGTGATAGATTAGACTGCCGACGCCATAAAAATCCTCCACCGTGTATTTTCCGCTTGACCCGGCACAGACGAGAACGATATCTTCTCCTTGATGATGCTCTGCCATATGATCGGCCATTGCTGGATTGTTCAGCAGTGAAGCGGCATATAAAGAGGAAGCCTGTGTGGATTGGTGTAAAGCCACCGTCCCATTTGTCGTCGTCAAGAAGAGGTGCTTATTCTGAATGATGGATTTCAAGTTGGTTCTTAACGGTGGTTCGAACCCAGCAATTCCCCTCCCTTTATCCTCTCCAGCCAGAATGAAGGGATCTTCAAATTGTTCCGCTTTTTTCCGAGCTTCATCCGGGCTGAATACTGGAATGACACTGGAAGCACCATCCGCAATCGCAGCTGTAATCGTGGATGTGGCAAATAATACGTCAAAGACGACGACGACTTTCCCTTTTAACTTTTCCGGCCGTATATCTTCTTTTTTAAAGATGACTTGGATTGTTCCCATGCTAGAGACCTGCTGTTTCTTCCGCATGATGAATCAATTGATTGACGAACACATGCATTCCTGCAAACCTCGGATCCTGTGTCTGCCCATTCTTATAGCGGTAATAAATTTGTTGAACAATCCCTGCCAACTTGAAATAGGCGAAGGTCAAATAAAAGTCTATGTCATCCACATGTCGACCGCTCTTTTCGGCATAACGTTGAATGAATTCCTCCCTTGTATAGAAACCATCCTGAGCCGTGAGCGGCGGCTTCCCTAATCCCGTTTTCAGAAGTTCAGGATCGTCTTTCTGAATCCAATAGCTCATGGCAGCTCCAACATCGGCCAATGGGTCTCCTACGGTCGTCATTTCCCAATCAAACAAACCTACCATTCGTGAGGGATCTTCCTTACTGAACATGGCATTGTTCAACTTGTAATCATAGTGAATGATGGTAGCTTCATTGGATAAAGGAATATGATCGATCAGCCATGTTTTCAAACGCTTCCCGGAAACCACATCATCAGTTCTCGCCTTTTCATAGCGTTTGATCCATCCATAGACTTGCCTTTCCATAAATCCTTCAGGCTTGACCATATCTTTAAGAGAAGTCTGTTGGTAATCCAGTGAATGAAGTTCTGCCAGCCGGTCGACCATCGTTTCTGAAAGTTGTCTTCCAAGCTGATCTGTCGCTTCCACAGCTTCTGGGAAGGCGTGATCAAATACGAGGCCTTCTCTGCGTTCCATGAGAAAAAAAGGGCGGCCAATCAGGTTGCCCGATTCATAGAGATAGGGTTTCGGCGCCAAAGGAAAGACTGGATGTAAAGATTGAAGAACCTTGAATTCACGTTCCATGTCGTGGGCCTTCGGAGCGACCGGTCCCATGGGAGGGCGACGTAAGACTGCTTTCCACTCCTCTCCCACCGACAACTCATACGTTAAATTGGAATGCCCCGCCCCGAACTGCCTGATTACCAAATCACCTGAAGGCACCTCCAACTTTTGCCTTAAGAAACGTTCAAGCTTGTTTACATCGAGCTCCTCCCCTTGACGTACAGGCCTTGTATCTTCTGTATAAACCATGAAGAACCTCCTTTATTTAGCTACCATTTGATAGGATGATAAGGATTCTTTCATATCCGTGGTCATCGCGACACTTTGCTGTTGTTCAAAGTCGAATTGAACAATGACCGACAAGCCCCTGGCCACAAGTTCACCTGACTCTTTTTCAAACATTTCCTGCTCTAAATGAAAGCTTGAGCGCCCAATTTTTGCGACATGACTGCGAATAATCAGTGTTTGATTGAAGTACACTTGCTTGATGAAATCACATTTCGTCGATGCAAGGATGAAATTCCAATCATCTCCTACAAGTGCCAAATCATTAAAAAAGCGGATCCGTGAATCTTCCATATAGACAAAAAAGTTATTGTTGTTCACGTGCCCCAATAAGTCGGTCTCACAAAATCTCACGTTCACTTCTATTTCGTGCATTCGTTCTCCTCCTCAACTTTTCACAGAGCTCTCATAGGTATAAAAACCCTTCCCGGTTTTACGGCCAAGCTCTCCTGCTTTCATTTTTTCTTCGATCGTTTTAGATGGCCGGTCTTTAGGATCACCGGTTTCCTTATACTGCTGCTGCATGACATAATAACCGACATCTATACCGGAAAGATCCATCAATTCAAATGGGCCGATGGGATGTTTCAGCGCTTTTTTCACGATTTTATCAATGTCTTCATAATCCGCGTATCCACCCTCATACAAGCTCATCGCTTCTTTTTGAATGGCGAACAAAATACGATTGGCAATAAATCCTGAGATTTCTTTTTGTAAAAGAACAGCGGTACGATTCATCTCTTTGCACACTTTCATAGCTAAATCAGTTGTCTCATCAGAGGTATGGTCACCTTTGACAACTTCCACGCAGTCCATGACCA
This sequence comes from Halobacillus faecis, assembly GCF_007991335.1. Lineage (GTDB taxonomy): Bacteria > Bacillota > Bacilli > Bacillales > Halobacillaceae > Halobacillus > Halobacillus faecis. The sequence goes on from NZ_BJYD01000017.1 coordinate 55,414, forward strand.
GTGGCGGGAAGAAAAAGTGCATGTTGCACACCTTTTCAGGCCTTGATGTTGCATCAGCAATCAATGAACTGACGATCGTGGAAGAATTGGTCGCAAAAATTGTATGAGATGGAGCATGCTCTTCCAGCTTTGCAAACACTTGTCGTTTTACATCCAGTTTTTCAACGACAGCTTCAATAACAAGGTCTGCACTTGATACCGCTTCCTCCAATTCTGTTGTAAAATGAAGGCGGGCAAAGGCCTCATCACGCGCGTCTTTAGAAATTTTTTCTTTTCTTACCCACTTCTCCATAATCCCAACAAGTTTTGCTTCAGCCTTTTCCAATGATTCCTGGCTGATGTCCTGGATCTTGGTTTCATATCCAGCTAATGCACCTAGCATGGCAATCTGATGACCCATACTGCCCGCTCCGACAACCGCTAATTTTTCAATGGTCATTCGTCTCCTCCTTCACTCCGTTAAAAATCAACTGCATATATAAATCAGTCAAAGACTTCTCGTCCACTTCTCCTTCGGGTTCGTACCAAAAATAGCTCCAGTTCGCCATTCCAAGGACTGCATAGGATAACATGTCTGCACGGAGAGTTTTCTTGAATTCTCCGTCCGCCATCCCCTTTTCCAACACTTTCTGTATATTCAATTGAAATTGTTGGCGTTTTGGCATGATGATCGCTGTCTTCTCTTCACTCAGGTGTCTCATTTCTTGAAAGAACACGAGTGCACTATGACCGTTTGTTCTGATATTGCCAATCAACAACTCTACAATTCTATACAACTTTTCTTGATTGGAAAGACCTTCGCTTGTCATGATATTTTCTTGCCCCTCCAGCAGGTGATCAATAAAAGATTGATGAATGTGAACAAGTACATCTTCTTTGTTTTTGAAATAGTAATAGAATGTCCCTTTTGTCACTCCATTCGCATCAACGATGTCCTGGATGGAGGTGGCCTGGAACCCCTTTTTACCGAATAATTCTATGATTGAGTCCATCATTCTCTCTTTCATGCCCATCCGTCCTAACTCAGCAAAATCCATTAACAGGAAGCGTGCATGCCACCGTCAACAACGAGGACGTCTCCGGTGACATAATCCGATGCTCGACATGCTAGAAATAGAGCGGCTCCTTTTAAGTCCTCCTCAGAACCAAAGCGTCCCAGCGGCGTTCGATCGAGTATGAAATCTCCCCCGTGCTCAAGTACCCCTTTCGACATTTTTGTCGGGAAGAATCCGGGAGCCAGGGCGTTCACTTGAATGTTGTGCATGCCCCACTTCACTGCTAGATCCTTTGTAAAAGTGATGACCGCACCTTTGCTGGCATTGTAGCCGACCGTCTCCATAAACCTTGGATCCGCACCACCAAGACCAGCAACAGAAGCAATGTTGATGACCTTTCCGGACTTCTGTTTGACCATTTGCTCGCCAACTTTCTGAGACATAAGGAAAGTTCCGGTCACGTTGACGTTCATTACCTTTTGAAAAGCTTCCAGTGGCATTTCGAGCGTCGGTGCGCCCCACGTAGCCCCGCTATTGTTAACAAGAATATCAATCGTCCCGAATTTGGCTAACGCTTCCTCCACTACACGGTCAATGTCTTGAGGGTTCGTGACATCACACCCAAGCGCAAGTGTCTCCACACCACATTCACCCTCAAGCCTGTGCGCCGTTTGTTCACACGCCTCTTTTTTACGGGAACAAACAATAATATTCGCCCCTGCTTCGGCAAGACCTTCAGCAATTTGTTCACCAAGCCCACGTCCGCCTCCTGTAACAAGTGCGGTTTTCCCTTTTAAATCAAAAAGATCTTTTACATGCATGGTCTCACTCCTTATATTTGGATAATTCAAGTTTAGCAATCTGTCTTCGGTGAACCTCATCCGGTCCATCTGCCAGCCTCAATGTTCGAGAGTTTGCCCATTGGGCAGCTAAGGTGAAATCATCACTGACTCCTGCCCCGCCGTGAGCTTGTATCGCCCGGTCAATAACTTTCAATGCCATATTCGGGGCGACCACCTTAATCATGGCGATTTCGGTTTTCGCTTCCTTATTCCCAACCGTGTCCATCATATAAGCAGCTTTTAAGGTAAGCAGACGTGCCTGTTCAAGTTCAATCCGGGAATCTGCGATCCACTCCCTTACGACCCCTTGCTCTGCTAAAGGACGATGAAAAGCCACTCTGTTTTGAACACGCTTACATAAATCCTCAAGCGCTCGTTCCGCTGCTCCAATCAATCGCATGCAATGATGGATTCTTCCAGGTCCTAGACGACCTTGTGCGATGGCGAACCCTTTACCCTCTCCCCAAATCATATTTTCCTTCGGGACACGGACATTGTGAAAATCAATTTCCGCATGACCATGGGGAGCATGGTCATATCCAAATACAGGTAACATGCGCTTGATCTGAACACCTTCCGTATCCAAAGGGATAAGAATCATGGATTGTTGCTCATGACGCTTGGCATCCGGATCCGTTTTCCCCATAAAGATGGCGATTTTACACCGTGGATCTCCTGCTCCTGAAGACCACCATTTCCGACCATTGATAACATAATCGTCTCCGTCCCGTATAATGCTCGACTTAATGTTTGTAGCATCAGAAGAAGCCACATCCGGCTCGGTCATCGAAAAACAGGATCTGATTTCTCCCTTCAGAAGAGGTTCCAACCACTCTTCCTTCTGATCTTCACTTCCATAACGGGCCAGCACCTCCATGTTCCCTGTATCAGGTGCATTGCAATTAAAGACTTCAGGGCCAATGAGAGAACGGCCCATCAATTCACAGAGTGGAGCATATTCGAGATTTGACAACCCGGCTCCATATGTATCGTCAGGTAAAAATAAGTTCCAAAGCCCTTCCTCTTTTGCTTTCAATTTCAGCTCTTCCATAATCGGAGGCACTTCAGAAAAGCGATCCTTTTGTGCATTTAGTTGTTCCTCATACACCGACTCATTTGGATAAACGTGTTCATCCATAAACCGTTGCAGCTTTTCTAGGTAGCCTTTCACCTTATCGGAATAATCAAAGTTCACCCTTTTCCCTCCTTTAACAAAACATACCAAACGGTTAGTATGCATCCATTTTATACCTACTATTCTGAAAATTCAACAAAAGTGAATGATTATTCATATTTTATAATTATAGTCCTACTTTTCCCAGTCCCCTCTGAATCTCCATAAGGCAAACGATTTCCTTTATCTCGAAGTCTGTTTTTGCTTGAAGGCATTAAGCGTAATTAAGAAAAATAAAAAAGATGCCAGTGTACGCTGGCATCAGACCGTAGGGAAATTTTCCATGGCGTGGTAGACCATGAACTTTGAGCTTTCGTGAACTCTCAGTACTATAAAATATTCCTTCCACAGCTGGTTGCCTTGGCGTTCACCTAGCATTTTTACAATCTATGAAGATTCTTAGATTGGTAGGCACCTATACAAGCGCTCTCTATGAAAAAACATAGAATGTAGAGAAAAAATAAAGGAGGAAATGTTTTATGAGTTGTAAAGGAAGAGATAACAACTGCGTCCGCGATGTTATTAAAGAAATCATTAAAGCTCAAGATGAAGTAGCTGCCTTGATGGACAATGGTTGTTGCGATGTCAGCTGCGAGCGATCCATTCGTGATCTGCTTTCACCTGCTGAAGAGACACCACGTAACACAACCATCCCATTCATTTTGTACTGCAAAGACTGCAAACCTTTCATCGGTAGCGGGGTTATTCGTAAACAATTAATGTCTAATAGCTCCACTTATCTTGCCTGCTTGAGCTCTCCAGTTTTCAGAGCGAAGAAATTTACCAATGATGGAAAGTGTGTCAAACTGGAGCTTTTGATTCCTGAATCAAATGGGGGAGCACGTGCTGTACCATCTTGTAGAAAGAAAGATGTGTGCGACTATTTCCCGGGAGATTCTATTCGTAACCTTCGCGCAACAGGAATCTGCATTACTGTAGATCTGGATTGCTTCTGCAGCATCACATGCCTAGAACCGACGACTCCATTGATGTCAACACGTCACGAAATAGACGACGCTATGTCTCAATACGAAGACTAATAAAAAAACGTGCACGGAACCTTGTTCCTGCACGCTTTTACATAATAGATACACGGATAGGATAATAAGAACGAGTAATTTCTCCGTCCTTACCAAATCACTAACCCTTCACTACTGGATTTATTCCCCACCATCCGTTTCGTTTTCGAATCGTGACAATCTGGCCGATATGGTAAGCGTTATGCATAAATAAATTCGAAAGGGTCTCTGCCCACATTTCAAGCTTTTCCTGACTGCATGATAGAAGCTCTTGTTTAAACATCGTCATAACCATTTGGAAGTCAGTCACTCGTGAATGCCAATCCATTTGTCCGTGATTTTGAAATGTATCATAGTGACGGGGCCGCTCAGCCACTTCCTCCCCACGGAAGCGACTTAAGTATCTTTCGTTGTAAAAATAAAGATGATGGACGATTTCCGCGATGGAGTGGGGTTGATCGTGCAGTTTCTCCATTGCTTGTGGTTCTTCCAATTCTCTTACGGCATAATTGAAACAGACGAACCAGCTGTTTTCATCGTGGACAGATTTCAACTGCTCTATTAATACTTCTCTTATAGCCATTTCACCACCTCCTCGTTTTGATATTCCCTTTTTTAATAACCTTAAGTCAATCCTATTGGAAATGAATAGTTATACCATTTATAATGGGAGTAACTGATGATCCTCTCCAACTAGTCAAATAGAGGCTCATAGAACAGAGAGGAGCTTGCAAATGGAACCGAACCAAGCTTTACATGACTTTCTTTTGCAAAAAGCTGAAGTTTTAACAGATGAGTGGTACAATTCTCTGAATCAACATGACGTTTCAGGGGTGTATGCAGCTACGGATTCAGAAGTCGTCGATCATTTAAAAGCTCAGAACTATGAATTTCACAAATATATGCGCCAGCTTTTCATATTGGAGCGTGACGAATTTTTCAAACAAATCAACGGGTGGATTATTAATGTCGGTAGAGATCCGCAGCATTTAAACACACCTACCCACGAAATCATTCGGGAATTCATGCGTGTTCGTGAACAGTATTTGGATTTCCTGGAAGAATTCATCCTTCAACAGGAAACGCCTGTATCCCGCGACCTAGAAAATGAATGGAAACGTTTGTTAATCGAAGTTTTTGATGAGATCATGTTTAAAGTTACAGAAGAAAAATCCAATCAGTTGAACAGAAAAATTGACCATCAACGTACGGTGATTAACGAATTGAGTTCACCGCTCATTCAGTTATCCAATGACCGGGCCTTACTCCCATTAGTCGGTAATATTGATACCGAACGTGCGACGGCGATTTTGGAAAACACCTTGAAAAACTGTACGGAAGAGGATATTGATGTCCTTTATATCGATCTATCCGGTGTTTATCTCGTTGACACGATGGTGGCTCAACAAATTTTTCAATTGATTGATAGTTTACAACTGATTGGTGTTTCATCAACCGTTGTCGGTATTCGACCTGAAATTGCTCAGACAGCCGTTCAGCTCGGTGTCGACTTCAGAAATGTCACAACCACCGCCACGCTCTCTCAAGCGATGGCCGGTCAATCATTCTAATCGTTAGAACTCCCTGATCAGGGGGTTCTATTTTTCATTTCTTCTATCATTCTCTTCAAGAAAGGAATGGTATAAGTTTCACTCCCCCAATAATCTTCAAGCCACTCCAGATGGTCTTCCATCATAGCAGCCATTTGAACCACGGCCTTTTCATGACGGTCCAATGATATACTACGATACACGTTCTCCATCTCCTGAACATGAGCAGATGGAAGTGCATGTGGGACAGCCTTTAAACCCAGCTGCGCTCGATCCGGTGCGTATTTTTTCAGTAGAACCTTTGCCACATTCACGCCTATATCGTTGGCTACCTTTACAGCCCACAGGTCATTCCCACGATCAGCCGCTTTCTTGTATTGCAGGAAGAAGAAAGCCGTGTCATCGACCGCATATAAAAAGTCCTTTTCAGATAAATAGAGATTCTGATGAGATTCATGCTTTTCCATACGCTGTTCCTGATCATAGAGAACGCGGAAAAAATCTTTATGTACGAGTGTTTCCTCAGTAACCGTAAAAAGATCCACGTGAAGCAAATTTTCATACACAGCAATGATTTGTGGAGCGATAATAAAGATATCATCATAAAAAATGATGTGCTGGTAGCTTTCGAGATGCTTTTGTCTATTTTTCAGAAAAGCTTCCTTGTCCACCTCATCGACCAGCACATACAAATCCACATCCGAGTGCTCGTCTTCCTCCCCGCGCCCCATCGACCCCTTTAAAAAAACAGCCTTCACGAGATCATCTGCTTTCAAGCTTTCCGTGATCTTTTCTACTGCTTCTCTTTGTCTCATCCAATCCCTCCTAAAAATAAAGATTACACCATCATATAATAGAATGAATTTTTTGTAAAAGGAGTTAGAACATGTCTCGAGAAAAATCACTAGAACTCTTAAAGCTTGAATCTCTTCTTAATAGGGTTTCCACCCATCATCCCCTCAGAGAGGAAATGGCAAACCGTTTAGGCCGCTTGTCTGCCGGGCATTTTGGTGAGTCAACAGCTGAACACTACATGAAGTACTTTCCAGGAATAAGCAGGCAGGATGTCAGGCTTCACGATGGGATCCAACCTTTTCAGATAGACACTCTGCTTATTTCTAAGGAATGCCTGGTTATTTTGGAAGTAAAAAACTACAAAGGGGAACTCCATTTCGATCTTGACCAACGGAAACTCATAAGAACAATAGATGGAAAAATCGAGATATTCCAAGATCCCTTTATACAAGTAGCACTGCAGAAATTTCAATTGCAACGCTGGATCAAGAGATCCGGCTTCCCCTCCATCCCCATCTACTCCTTCATAGTCATCGCAAACTCCAATGCCTCTCTTACATTCCAAGGAGAAGATCTTAGTAAAAGAAAAAGAGTCATCTTCGCAAAACAACTACCGACTCACCTAACGAAATTCATGGAAAATTTCAAAGGAAAAAATGTGTGGACTGACGATCACTTGGACGAATTCTCAGCACGGATTAAGGCTGAATATATCCCCTATGATTCAGATGTCATGAAGCAATATGGCATTTCAAAAGATGAGCTCAATTGGGGAGTGCCGTGTCCCTCGTGCCGCTTACTTGGTATGGTTCGGCGCCGTGATCATTGGCTTTGTGAAAGTTGTGGATCTAAATCAAAAGATGCTCATCTACATTTATTGAAAGATCATCAATTGCTGATCGGAGACACGATTACAAATGCAGAATTCCGTGCTTCAACTGGAATCGGGTCCGTAAAGGTGGCTCGTACTCTCCTAAACCAATGCTGTACCCACAACAATCGTCACTCGAAGGCAAGAAAATATACGATAGATTTAGTTAGGTAACCTTCAGCAGCCGTTAAGTCACTTTCCTTACCAGTTAGGGCACTTTAAATTCAGTTAGGGCACTTTGCGATCGCGTTAAGTCACTTTCCCCCACCATTAGGGCACTTTCCTACCCTCCTCATCACAAAAAAGAAGGGAAACTCTTGAGAGTTTCCCTTCCACAAAAGAACCTTATCTAATTTGGCCGGTTCCCTTCATTAAGAACTTCACTGTCGTCAGTGCAGGAAGTCCCATAGGGCCACGGGCATGCAATTTTTGTGTGGAAATACCGATTTCGGCTCCGAATCCTAGCGCACCACCGTCTGTGAAACGTGTGGAGGCATTGTGATAAAGCGCGGCAGCATCCACTAGTGCAAAGAATGTCTGTGCTGCTTCATCATCTTCGGTCACAATCGCTTCTGAGTGTTTCGTGCCGTACGTTTCGATGTGTGCGATCGCATCGGTTAAATCGTCTACAGCTTTAACGGCGATGTCTGTGCTCAAGTATTCGTTCGCCCAGTCTTCTTCGCCGGCAAGTACAGAACCTGGGATGATATCCAGGATATACTCATCGCCGTGTACAGCAATGTTGTTTTCTTTCAATGCTGCGATAAGCGCATCTTTATTGTCGTTCAACCACTCTTTGTGGACGACAAGTGTTTCTGCAGCGTTACATACCGCCGGGCGGTCTGTTTTCGCGTTCACGAGAATGTTGATCGCTTTTTCAACGTCTGCATGTTTGTCGACATAGATGTGGCAGTTCCCAACACCTGTTTCAAGTACAGGTACGGTTGCGTTCTCAACGACAGCCTGGATCAACTTGCCGCCACCACGTGGGATGAGAACGTCGATGTGTTCTTTCATTTTGAAAAGTTCATTCGTTGCTGCGCGGTCTGTGGATGCGATGAATTGTACCGCTTCTTTCGGAATCTTCGTTTCTTCAAGACCACGGTGCATCACTTCAACAATTGCCTGGTTCGAGTTAATTGCAGAAGATCCACCCTTCAGAACAATCGCATTACCAGATTTCAGCGCAAGACCAGTCGCATCGACGGTCACGTTCGGGCGTGCTTCGTAAATCATACCGATGACACCTAAAGGTACGGTTACTTTTTCAACTTGCAGACCATTTTCAAGTGTCCAATCTGTCACCACTTGACCAGTCGGATCTTCAAGTTTGGAAACATCACGTAACCCTTGGGCGAACTCAGCTACACGTTCTTTAGAAAGGGATAGACGGTCCATAAATGCATCGGTGAAGCCTTTTTCACGTCCATTCGCCAGATCTTTCTCATTGGCAGCTAAAATTGTCTCGTATTCACGTTCAAGTACATCGGCTAAGTGATTCAGCGCCTGGTTCTTCTCTTCTTCAGAAAGAATCATCAATTTCTTCGAAGCTTTCTTCGCTTCCATTGCTTGTGCTTCAACGTTTACATTAGTTGTTAGTGTCATCAAAGACCTCCTTGATTATTTTAAACACCTACGGGCAGGGCAACGTCTAAGTGGCAGACAAAATCTTTACGTTCAATTGCTGCTTGTTCATAAGACTCAAGTTCAGGTTCAGTCAGGCTGATCATTTCTTCCATTTCATCTGAAGAATAATTGACAACGCCTAGACCGATCTCATCTCCATCAAGATCGTGAATGCGCACAACGGCACCTTTTTCAAAACGTCCTTTTACATGATGAACGTTCATCGGCAGGAGACTTTTCTTCATTTCAACAATGGACTCTTTTGCACGATGGTCGATAATGACTTCACCTTCTGGCCCAGAGTTGAAAGCAATCCACTGCTTCTTCTGGTCAAGGTTTTCAGAGTCTGTCGTTGTTTCAAAATACGTTCCTGTTGCATTTCCGTACACAGCATCATAAACGATGTTCGGCGTGTTTGCTTTTCCTAAGAAGGAAGAGATGCCGGATGCCATGGAAATCTTGAATGCGTCAATCTTGGACTTCATACCGCCTGTGCCGACTGCACTACCTGGATCACCAGCTGCGGCTTCGATTTCTGGGGTAATTTCGTGGACTTTATCAAGTAGTTTCGCGTCCTCATTTTTTCTAGGGTCTGCATCGTAAAGTCCGTCAATATCGGAAAGGATGATCAATTGATCTGCGTCCACAAGTCCTGCTACTTTTGCAGAAAGTGTATCGTTATCACCGAATTTCAGTCGATCGATCGTAATTGTGTCATTTTCGTTGACGATTGGGATAATGCCGCGTTCAAGCAGGACATTAATCGTATTACGTGCATTGTTGTAGCGGTCTTCGTCAGAGAAGTCGCTGCGGGTAATGAGGATCTGGGAACCCATATAACCGTGGGATAGGAAAAGATCGGAATAAGATTCCATCAACAATCCCTGGCCAATGGATGCGGCTGCCTGTTTTTCAGGCAAAGAGCTCGGGCGCTCAAGACAACCGAGTTTACGATAACCTGCGGCTACGGCCCCTGAGGATACGAGTAGAACTTCGTGGCCATCGTCTTTCAATTGGACGACTTCATCTACTAATTTTTCTAATTTGCGGCGGCTGACTTCACCGTGCATGCTGGTGAGGGAACTACTCCCTATTTTAATTACTACCCTTTTTTTATCTTGACTCAACATATCACTCCTGTTTAACTTTTTCGCATCAATTTGCTTTGTTTACTTACTGCCTACAAGTAGTCCTTCAAGTTCTTTGCTTAATTCTTTCGAGCGGCTGGCTGCTCCTTTAATCGCTTCAGAGATGGCGTAACCTCCACCTGCTTCATCAAGAGCGTTGAGCCCTGCAGCTGTTGTACCGTTCGGAGATGTCACGTTTTCACGTAGTTCTGTCGGGCTTTCATCACGTTCCAACATCATTTTTGCTGCTCCAAGCAACGTTTGTGCTCCGATTTCACGAAGAGTTTCGCGATCCATGCCTTCTGCACGACCCGTCTCTTCAATGTGTTCCATTAAATAATAGAAGTAAGCGGGTCCGCTTCCTGCTATTCCTGTGAATACGTCCATTTTATCTTCTTCAATGACGAAAACTTCGCCAATGGATTTCAGTAGTTCTTTTGCTACAAGTACATTGTCCATGTCTGCAAAACGTCCTGGCGAAATGGCTGTCGCAGATTCGCGAAGCATGCTTGACGTATTAGGCATCACACGGATGACTTGCTGTCCTTCATTCAATCGTTCTTCCATATATGATGTTGAGATTCCCGCAAGTACAGAAACAAGTACTTGGTTTGCTGTCAATTTATCTTTTAAATCAGCAAGTACAGCATCAATATCTTTCGGCTTCATTGCCAAAATGAACTGATCGACTTCTGCAAAGTTCAATTCATCTTTCAATACTGTGCGTACGCCGTATTTAATATTTATTGTGTTTAAACGTTCTTGATTACTTCTATTGGTCACGATGATGTTCTCAGCTGGAATATTGCCGGATTCCACCATGCCTGAAATCATCGCTTCAGCCATAGAGCCTGCACCTAGAAAAGCAATCGTTTGTTTAATCATTTGGGTTAATCTCTCCCGTTCGCATTTTTTGTTCGCTTTGTTTAAGACGTTTTTCATCATAACATTGGGCAAATCTTATTCAAGGGGTTTTAGGCAAGTCGGGTCTATATACGCCAATTAGTTAGTGTAAACGGTTTCATGGAGAGGTATTTCCAATTCATCGCTTCTCATCGCAAATAATCTCGTCTCAGACATGTATTTGCGGATTGAATTTTCAAGAAAAGCCGGAGAAAGCAAAATTGAGGGAATTATCAGACTTTATTTTTGTATGATCATATGAAAAAAAACCATCTGTTGAGGGTTTCAACAGATGGTCATCCTTCATTAATGAAATGATTCAGTTTGGCAAGTTGCTGGTTCAGTTCCCCGAGTGGAACAAAGCGGGCTTTGCGGAATAATTCTTTCCCTTCAGAATAGATCAAAACAGCTGGCACCGTCATGACTGAAAACTCTCCGGCCACTTGCGGAACTTCATCAGCGTTCACATGCCTGGATACAATTTCAGGATAGTCGTTCAATAAGTTCTCTACTTGCGGAAGCAAACCATGGCAGACCGAACATCCGGGCCTGGATACATAAACAATCGAAAGCGGATGTTCATGAACAAATCCCTGTAGTTCTTCAATGGTGTTTACGGATTCCACTTTTCTCACCTCTGTTCCATTATATCAAGGAATAGATCAAAATGCCTGCACGGGGACTTAATTTAAACGATCTGGATGAACGTGTTGGTGTTGCTTCGTTTCTACTTCCTTAAATAAATCTTCAGCAGGAGGTTTCGCTGTCGGGATTTGTGCGGCCTGATTTGGATTTAACATCTGTTTCAACGAAAGAATTTGTTGGTATAAGTCATCAATGTCCTGCTTTGTCGCTGGTCTTTTATGTTCTTTAAACTCAAACCCGACCTGCCCGTTTGGTTCCAGGGTCGCCGACTTAAGGTCAGCAATGGACGTGACGTTGCTCTGCCTTAACTTCATCTCCAACTGGTCAACAGTAAAACGTAGTTTCTTTATATTCTTTTCATTTAACTGTCCATTTTCAATAATGGATACAGACCTGCCTGTGAGGAAACGTTCCATAAAATCGAATTTCACCTGGCTGAATTCCATAACCATCAGTGTAAGGACAAGCACTCCCCCAACGCCGAATGTCACCCATATATTTTTCCCCGCCACAGGTTGGATCAGTAAGGAACCGATCGCAATCATGATGACTGTCTGTGATAAAGTCATCTGTGAAATGGATTTCCGACCAGCAATACGAAGAATGATTGTCCCTACAATAATAATGAGAACAGCTTTCCAAATCCAATCCATCATCGATCACCTCTATATCGTATGTTCACCTAAATAAACCAAGATATTCGCAAAGAAAGGATTGCAAAAGGGAATGCTTTCCGCTATAATCTTTTCAAATATAGAAATTCTAGGAAAAAGAGAGTAGCTACCAGAAACAGACCAGCGACTCAGGGGGGGTGGAAGCCTGAGCAGGATTTCAGTAGTGAAACGGACTTTTGAGAAGCTTTCCTGAATCATAGAGTAGGGAAAAAGCCGGGGACGCCCCCGTTAACAACGTCGAGTGGCTATTCGATAGCTATAAGAGTGGTACCGCGAGCACAAACCTCGTCTCTTTTTTAGAGACGAGGTTTTTTATTTTTATGGAGGTGTCGTTTATGGAAAAACAAATACTTGCCCTGCAGATCGCTCATATCCTTGGGGAGGAATATCCACGGGATTGGGTGCAGCAACAGATTGAAACCCCTAAGCAGTCCAGCCATGGTGACCTGGCTTTTCCTTGCTTCCCCCTGGCAAAGACGTTGAAAAAAAGCCCGCATCTGATTGCTGAGGAAGTTTCCAGTCAATTGAAACACCCGATATTCAAAGATGTGCAGACAGTAGGCGGCTATATTAATATTTTTCTTGATCAGGGGTTTGTCGCTGAACATACGTTGAACCAATTTTACCAGGACCCGGAAGCCTTTGGGGCTCACGAATTTGGAAAGGGAAAGACTATCGTCCTTGATATGTCAGCTCCGAATATTGCCAAACCTTTCTCTATGGGCCATTTAAGATCCACGGTCATTGGAAACGCCCTTTCCAACCTTGCTCAAAAATGTGGATATGAAACCGTGAAGATCAATTACATCGGAGACTATGGTACTCAGTTCGGAAAACTATTAGCCGCTTATCTCAAATGGGGCCAGGAAGAAAGTCTCAAGCAGAATCCAATTCAAGAATTGACCCGAGTGTATGTAAAGTTCCACCATGCTTCAAAAGAAGATCCATCCTTCATTGACGAAGGTAGAGAATGGTTCAAGAAATTGGAGGATAACGATGAAGAGGCGATTGCCTTGTGGAAATGGTTTAAAGCCGTTTCACTGGAAGAGTTTGAAAAGATTTACAATCTCTTAAGCATCACCTTCGACTTGACGCGCGGCGAAGCCTACTACAATGATAAAATGGATACGACCATCGACATGCTGCAGGAAAAGGGATTGTTGGAAAAATCGGATGGAGCTCAAGTCGTCCGCCTTGATGAGGAAGAATTACCTCCCTGCCTTATTCAAAAAAGCAATGGCACGACCATTTATGCCACAAGGGATATAACAGCTGCGATTGATCGGAAACAAACGTATAACTTTGATGAAGCCCTCTATGTGGTCGGCCATGAGCAAACCCTTCATTTCCAGCAGATCAAGCATGTGTTGAAAAAAGCAGATTTTGCCTGGGCGGATCAATTAAAACATATCTCTTTTGGAATGATGCTTCAAGACGGCAAGAAAATGTCCACACGTCAGGGGAAGACCGTTTTACTGGAACAAGTGCTGCAAGAGGCCATTTCCCAAGCTGCGAATAATATAAAGGAAAAGAACCCTCAATTGAAGAACGCTGAAGAGGTCGCGGAACAAGTTGGAGTAGGTGCTGTCATCTTTCACGACCTTAAACACGATCGTCGCAATGATGTCGAATTTTCTTTGGAAGATATGCTTACTTTTGAAGGCCATACGGCTCCATACCTTCAGTACACCTATGCTCGAACCGTATCTTTACTGGAAAAAGGGAACTTTGATCCCAATAATCCTGTAACAGACGTTCAAACAGCATCCGCTTGGCCACTGATCAAAACCATCCGCCTTTTCCCTGAAGTGATTGAAAAGGCTTATCAGGAGTATGACCCATCCAAACTTGCCAAACACCTGTTGGACGTTGCCCGTCACTTCAATAAATTTTACGCCCTTACAAAAGTAGTGGGAAGTGCAGAGGAACAAGCACTCCTTTCATTGATTTATGCCGTTAACTACCAATTAAAAGACGGTTTGTCCATTCTCGGGATTCAGGCACCTGAAAATATGTAGCATATAGAATTTTAGAACTTCCACCTTCCTTCTATTATAATAGAGGTAACAAAAGGGAGAGGAGCACATCCTATGTACCCGATTTATTACGGACTTGCCATCATTGCCTCGCTAGCTGCTTTGATAGGCACAATCGTTATAGCTAAAAATGTAAACAAACCCGAAAACACATCGTCACCTGAAGATGATGCCAAGCAGTTGAAGAATGCCGGGAGTGACACGGGGAGCATTCCATTACTGACGACCATTTACGCCATCACATTTGTCATAACAGCTATTCTCATGTGGATCTTTATTTTTTAACACATGTAAGGAGAAAAGGTGCGCCTTTTCTCCTTTTTTGTTTTTATAAAGAGGACTTTATAATCAAATCGGCTTGGCTTTCAGGATCGGTCGTTACTATGTAGTAATCTTCCGCTTTCCAGTACCGTTCCTTGAATTTATCGATATTCTTTCTCGTTTCCTTACTTTCTCTTAAAAACCTTTCTTCTCTTGGACACTGGACCTAGACCACAAAATCAAAAAAACTTCGCCACTCTTCCCTTTGCAAAAATACACCTTCTATAATAACTAAAGCCCTCTCTTTTTCGAGCGCTTCAAATAAGTCTTCCTTTAATGCTTTGACATCCCATTGTAGAAAATAATATTCGTACCATGGTTCATACCCGGTATTGTATCTCCTCTCTCTTTCCACCACGTAATCATCGATGTGATACGTTACGACTGGAAAAGAAGATTTCTTGAGTTCCTTTTCTATTTTCTCAGTAAGCGTCGTTTTCCCTGAACGACTCAAACCATCAATTCCGAATATGAATCTTTCTCCTGCGTTTAAAGAAGGAATTCTTCGAAGGACCTCCTCGACCACCATCCCCCCTCCTTTCGTTATTGTTTTATTCATATCGAACGTGTGTGTTTTTCTACTGACTGATGCAAACCACTGAAATTCGTTGTTTCCCTGCCCCCGTATCCATGGCCAGGGAGTGTCATCCATTATTTCAACCAGACCAGGCTTCCTTTAAGGGAGCGCGGTATGTGCTCAGCTCGCTCCCGCGGAAAGCGAGTCATTCCCCACAGCCCCCATCTCCTCAACATACGTCTCGAAACTGAGTCTTCAAATAAAGGGAGTTTTTATTTAACACTTAGTTCCGGAACTTCTGTGTAATCCTCCTTCTCGATTTGCGGTACTGATACCCTTGGTACATAGAGAACAAAACTTTTTTTCAATGAAAATGTACATAAATTTTTCAACACTGACACATACTCTCGATAAATTCATGTTATCTTTCGTGTAGGTCTATGAATATCTTAATAACAGAATGGTCACTAGCTCATTGACGTACAATCCCTTTCTTTTGAAAAATTTAAGGAGTTGGCTACTGTGAACCAATCCCATGTATTTCAAAACCTCACCCATAAAAAAATGAAGTTCGAAGAAGTGTTTTCTCATATTCTGACGTTTATGAAAAGTGATCCGATCGGGGATTACAAGTTAATGATGGGGACGGATTCCCAAGTTCATCCCTCCCACACCCTGTTCATTACCGGCATTGTCATCCAACGAGTGGGAAAAGGGGCCTGGGCCTGTTTCCGCAAAGAAGTCGTGCACAGACAAATGACTACCCTGCATGAACGTATTTCCTACGAGACATCATTAACGGAACAAGTGGCTTCCTTGTTTACAGAAGAAAAGAAGAACACCCTCATTGAAGTTGTCCTCCCTTATATCTATAAAGGAGCCACGTTTACAATTGAAGGGCACATTGATATTGGGAGTGGAGATCGAAACAGGACAAGAGTCTATGTAAATGAAATGATGGCCAGAATCGAGTCCCTCGGAATGGAAGCGAAGATTAAACCGGATTCCATTGTAGCAAGCAGTTACGCCAATCGATATACAAAGTAGTGGGCGGTGATTGTTGATGTATCAAAAGACCGTTACCTCTTGTGTGTTAGGAATGATGTCTATTTTTCTTCCCTTTGTCGGTATCATTCTTGGATGGTTCGGATTTCTTTTCGCAAATAAAGCTCTTGATGAACTCTCCACAGATGCCCCGGGATATCGTTACGCCCTAGGTGGAAAGATATGCAGCATCGTTGGGCTTTGTCTACAGTCCTGCATCCTTATATTCATCCTTGCTGCCTATTTCTTTTTTATGAATCTGAATCTCTTTATGTAAAAAAATGAAAGCGCCCTCCGGATCTAGAGGGCGCTTTGTAAGCTATTAATTGTTTATTTTTTTTAATTCTTCAAGAACATCAGATGGTTCGGCTCGATCTTTGTAATCAGCCTTCGTGTAGTCATACACAATCGTCCCATCTGTATCAATGATATAAGTGGCGGAGACAGGCAGGGTCCATGTTTCGTCGCCATTGTGTTTATCCACGTTCAGCCCTTTGTCTTTGTACACCTCAACCAGATAATCTGGTAATGGATACACTAAGTTATATTGATTGGCCACTTCATTTCCAACATCGCTCAGTACGTGATAGTTCAGTTCATTTTTCTCCTGGGTGGTCAATGACTGATCGGGAGTTTGTGGACTGATCGCCATTAATTCAGCTCCTTGTCCATGAATCTCATCTAAAATCTGCTGATAGGCTCTCAGTTCCATGTTGCAGTAAGGGCACCAGCCTCCGCGGTAAAAAGTAAGAACAACCGGTCCACTTTTCAATTGTTCATACAGTTCGACCGTTTCTCCCTTCGCGTCAGGCAAATTGAAGTTTGGCGCTTTCTCTCCTGTAGACAAACCCTCTCCGTCATTTGAAGATTCAAGTTCATCAATCGCTTTCTTCATCTTTTCTTGAATTTCCTCAGGAGTTGCTTTCTTGAATTTTTCAATGTATTCATGATAATGCTTTCTCATTTCTGTCTTCATGAAAAAACTCCTTTTTCATTAGATTCACTTTTCATTATATAGAGTTTCGACACTCGAAGAAAATGATTTGCTTTCTCTCGTCATCCACAAAGCCAGTCCAACAGCCAAGAGGCCTGCTGTCAATTTACCGATCAATACTGGAAAAATCATATCCTTTTCCACACTCGCTACAAATGCGAAATGACTGCCTATGACGAACGCTCCACTCACGGCAAATGCAGCGTTGACCGTTTTTCCTCGTTCATCCATGTCTTTCATCGTCGCCAGCATAGGTAAATGATGCGCCGTGGAAGCAATCAAACCTGTTAAGGACGTAGAATTCATCCCTAATCTACCACTCAGTCGCCCTATCCATTTTTCTCCCCGCTGATTGATGAAAGCAACAAGAGGATATGCGCCAGCTAATGTAACGGTAATCCTTCCGACAATAACCATCCCGTAAGATAAAGGAGCCATCCCCGGGAGGACAACAAACCCTGTCAGTGTTTCGATAATTATGAGAGCGAGACCAGTAATAATCATAATTTCAATGGTTTTTCCGAAATAAGAAAATAACCGGATCGTTACGTTTGTGAACAACCACAACCCTGTCCCGATGACAGCGGAAAGCAAGATTGCCGGCGTCAAATTACGTAACATCCAAACGGATTCATATCCTGCCAGAGCACCCCCGACAAAGCATCCGATCGGCACCGTAACTAAACCTGCTAAAATTCCTCTTGAAAAGAAGGGACGATCCTCCTTTTTTACAATCGTAAGCGCAACAGGAATAGTGAAAACAAGCGTTGGGCCCATCATCGTGCCGAGGAGTGCCCAGGAAAAAGTAGCCGCTTCCTCTTCTAAAGCTAGGGTTTCTGCCAAAGGGTAGGCCCCCATATCAATAGCAAGCATCATGGATGCAAACATCGATGGATCTGCCCCAAACCATAAAAACACCGGGCGGATGACTGGGGCCAACCACTGGGACAGTACAGGAGCGAGGGAGATGATTCCTACCATCGAAAGAGCAAGCGGTCCCATCATCATAAACGCTTCGTAAAACCGCCAGCCGAGAGATAGGCGATGATTAAGTACATAATAATCAAGCGCTCCCAATACCATGAAAGCACACATCACGATCAATATCGCGTCATTTATCCACAAAAGCCCAGCCCCTTTCCTCTCATTTATGTTTACAGCAACTTCTACACAGGGTAGTACTTTTTCTATAACGGCTTGCTCGTCTTTACCCAGGGGACGCTGAAATAGCCTTTCCATATTACTTAAAAAGGAGAAGAGAAAATGGTACAAACTCTATTCCTCGTTGCAATCATTTTCATTGCAGCGAATCTCGTGTACTTTTTCACGAATAAAACGTACAGAAAAAGCTACTTCAGCACAGCACTCTTTTTTCAATTATTTTTTGTCCTCACAGGTCTCTTATTGGGATTTGCACTCCTTTACTATCTGCTATCGATAGATCGAGTCATTCTAATTACTAGTCTATCATCCCGGGAACCTGTCGACCCAACCTTTTTGGACTTGCTTTACTTTAGTGGGGAAACATTGTTGAGCGTGGGTTATGGGGACATGCTGCCTGTTGGGATGGCACGCTTTTTTGCATTGCTTGAATCAGGAATCGGCATCCTTCTCCCTACAGCCTATTTCTTAAAAGCCATGGATGTATCCAGGCAAAAGGAAGATTGATTCTTCCAACAACTTTTATGGATGATCAGAGATTTGGCAGAACCCTTATGAGGCATCCACGCCTCCCTGATTCATAGCACAAAGTTTTTTGAAGCTGAGCCTCACCGAAATAAAAAGGACCCTTATGAAAGGGTCCTTTCTTATTATCCAATGGAGCATGCGGCGGAGCCATGCTTTTGCAAATATTTCTGGTGATACTCTTCGGCTTCATAAAAGGTCGTAGCCTCTTCTACTTCTGTCACAATAGGACGTTTGAAAATCCCTTTTTCTTCCCACTCTTTAATTTTTTCTTCAGCAATGTATTGCTGGCTTGCATCTGAATAAAAAATGACAGAACGGTATTGGTGACCAACGTCGATTCCCTGCTTATTGCGGGAAGTCGGATCGTGAGCTTCAAAGAAGATATTCACAAGTTCTGCATAGGTGATGACAGTTGGATCGTAGTTCACTTTCACTGATTCCGCGTGTCCACTCTTACCTGCTTTAACTTGCTCGTATGTCGGGTTCTCCAGATGGCCGCCAATATAACCGACCTTCGTTTCTGTAACCCCTTCAAATTTTTCAAAAAATGCTTCTACTCCCCAAAAACATCCTGCACCGAAAATAGCTGTTGCCATTTGACATCTTTCCTTTCCCTTAACGCAACTTCTATCGAGAGCCTTGACGGTTATGGTGCTTATACGAAAAGACCCCTTTTCTTATCCAGTAAGAAAAGGGGTCGCTAATATCCGCACGATCCTCTCATCTCTTAGAATGGTGATCCATTCTACAGGAATTGGCACCGTTCTCGTCAATCCTTAGATTGATTCGATGGTTGCCGGGCATCAAAGGGCCAGTCCCTCCGCCTCTCTGGATAAGAAGTTTCCGTTATTTAATTTTTGTTAGTACCCATAGTACTACGTTTTTGTAACGAAGTAAAGGATAACAGATTAAAAATTTCTATTGAAAGCACATCGAGTACTTCTTTGCTTTTATTGTATTCAAAGCTTAACATGCTCATGCCTGTCTGTAAAAAAATCCGCTCCCGCTCAGCTCTGTCCCGTCGTGTAAACTTCTTCGAACGGCTGCACAATGACGAACCCTTCTCCTTCAAATTCCATTTGAATGGACTCCCCGCTTCCACGTCCAATCAGCGTTTTAAAACTAATGTCTGTTTTGAAATTGGGCTCCAAGTGTCCGGACCAGGCAACAGTAGCATGTGGGTCAGTAATCACAGGTTCTCCAGGACGGACCAACAATGTTAAGGGTTCATAATGCGAAGTAATCGCGACGCGCCCACTACCGCTTAGGGTCACGTTGAACAAGCCGCCAGAAACCATACCGGCTACTTTTTTCATTAATTTAATATCCCAGTCAATGCTCGGTTCAAAGGCAAGAAGGTCGTTCCCATTCACCGTAATGGTTTCATTATCCAGATCGAAAATAGTAATCTTCTTGCCCTGGTCGGCAAGGTAAAGGCGCCCGCGCCCAGTGGCCTTCATTAAAGAACTTCCTTCGCCGGTCATAGCTTTTTTAAATAAACGACCGACGCCATGCTCAAGGATCCCCTCTCTTTCAAATTTAATGTTTCCATTATAGGAAATCATCGCTCCCGCTTTCGCCCACACTTGATCGAGAAGGTTGACCTCAAGAATTCTCGGAGTCTCCAGTTCAAAATAATCATTCTCGGATTCATCCTGCTTCGTTTTTCTAATAAATTCATCAATGGAGTAGTCGCTCATTGTATGTTCCTCCTTATCGTATTCTATGGTTATTTATGCTTCCTCATTGCTTCTATACCACGATGGATTATAATCGAGTCCTAAAGTTTACGTATCTATATCCCATTGGCGATGATTATACCGGCCTATGTACATTTTATTTTTCCTCTAGATGCTTTTCAAACCAATTCAACACCTCAGGAGCATACTCATTGAAATGCAGCCTTAGACCGTGATCTCCATTTTCATACTCAACATACCGATGAAGATCATGATTACGTTCCATCAAGTCTGCAAACACTCGCGCCTGTTCAACCGGGACTGTCTGATCCCTTTCTCCGTGAAGCATTAGTGTTGGTACATCAAGATCCGCCACCCAATGAATCGGGGCAAGTTCACGATACCAGCTTTGTTCTCCACCTGGTTCTCCCATCAGCTGTTCGATTTGCTGTTGGAAAGGTTCAGGCTGTGTGAGATACAGCTGCTTTAAGTCGGTAATGCCTCCAATGACAGCGAGGGCATCAACCTCCATATCCTGTTGAACAGCGAGTAAACTCATCCACCCGCCACGGGAGTATCCAAGCATGACCGTTCGCTCTTCATCTACATGTGCCAACTCTGCCCCAACCTTTTTTATATCCAGCACGTCTCGGACAAAATCTTCCGTATGGGTTGGTTCAAACTTACCTTCTGCGTTTTCCCTATAGTGAGACGCCAATACAACATATCCCTGCTTTGCCCAATAAGATAGGTTTTTAAGTTCTTGTGCATCAGTCAACGAACTTTCTCCCACCCCACCGCGATTATGAATGAGTAAGGGAAGTTTCCCATCAATATCCTCCGGTTCAACCCAAAGACCCGGGATTTCAGTACCGTTGCTGTCATATGTAATGGAATATCCTGTAACACCTGGTACACCAATTTCTACCTCTTCCTTACTCTGAAGGACAGATTCTTCTTTAGCATCGACAAAGAATACCACAGCACCGATGAAACAAAGGAAAGCGATAAAAGCTCCAAGGAGTTTCTTCACCTGATCCCTCCTCAATCATAATTGGAATAATTTGTATGACATGGTCATGCATTTTTTTCCTTTTCTTGTCTGTACATACGAAAGGTGGTGGAAAAGGTTTCATTTTTGGAGGGGCTGGGGAAAGAAACTTTTATTAGAGTTGTGATAGACTCTATGTAACTTCACTTGAAAGGGAGAATCTGTATGTATGGCTTAGATGAGAAAAGAAAGGAACTGCTCCATTTTGTTGAGGAAGTTTCAGAGCAAGAAGCATCCGTTAAGCCTGAAGAAGATCGTTGGTCGATTCTTGAAGTTTTAGAACACTTATACTTAATGGAACAATTAATCGTTTATCAGATTAACCAGGCTCTTAAACAGGGAGACACTCAACAGGCAACAGAAAAACCGATCCATAAGACGACAAACCGCGACTATAAAGTTGATGCACCAGAGGCCGTCCGCCCGAAGGGAGAATTCAAGACCCTGGATGATGCAAAAGAAGGTTTGAAAAAGACACGCGAAGCAACTTTGTTCCTGATTCATAATAAAGAAGAGGATACTTTGCAAAACCGCGTATTCCCTCACCCCGCTTTCGGAGATATGAACTTGGAACAATGGGTTGAATTTATCGGTTGGCATGAACTACGACACCTGGATCAAATGAAAGAAGTAAAGGCCCATATTCATGCGTAACACAAAAACAACCCCCTGAGTGATCACCACTCAGGGGGTTACTCTTACCACTCATTTTTTAAAATCCTCTGGTTTAACTTCCTCACCATTTTTACCGGTGTAACGAAGTCCCCATCCTGTCCATGCCGCAATAAACATGACAATTAATAATAACCATCCCTGGAAGACGAACGGAAAGACTTCGCCAGGTCCGACGACAGGAAGGAAATCATATTGATCGGCTGCTCCCTGGACGGTAGCCCATGCGAGCAAAACCCCGCCACTCCACGGGAAGATGTAGCCAAGTGAAGATGTGACGGTATCGAGCAAGTTGGCTCTTCGATACGGGTGGATATTCATTTCTGTACCTAGTTTACGAACAAAAGGTGCCGCAGCAATCTCAGCTGCCGTGTTAATCGTTATAAATACATTCAAGAAAGCGACTATTCCGAAAATTGAAAGTTCAGCTCGGCGGACAACATTGTTGATCAGCTTCAAGAAGAAGTTTTTTATGACATCCATCGTACCTGCTACGTCCAACAGATAAGCGGCTGCCAATATGAATAAAATTAAAATAGCCATATTAAAATAGCCGCTGATTCCATCAATTAACGCCCCTTCAATCACCGCTTCTCCCGCATCGTTCTTATGGATATGCAGGACCTCTTTCAAGGAATGACCGGAAAGAAGGATAAACACGCCTGCTGCCAAAATCCCGTACGAAAGCGAGGTCAATAAATGGTGACCGCTTAAGGCTAAATAGAGAACCAATGCAAATGGAGCCAACATGAGAAGCCCTTCAGGTGAAACTTCATTTTGAAGCTGACTGACCACTTGCTGACTGCCCATCTCTCCACCACCGCCAAAAATTACAAATAAAATGAGAGCTGGAATGGCTGCAGTAATGGAATATTTAAAACGTGAACGGACAACTCCTGGTACGTCCGCATCTTGAGTTGTTGCAGAAACAATGGTCGTGTCTGATACAGGGGCCAGGTTATCTCCAAAGACAGCTCCACTTAAAATCGCAGCCAGGAGAATAACAGGATCTGCTCCTAGAATGACTCCAGCCGGATACATCAGAACACCAAAAGTCGCTACTGTACCATAACCGGTACCGACAGCTGTTGAAAACAACCCTGCTAGAAGAAAAGTAATGCCGACAAAAGCTCCCCCTTCCAGTCCGGATTGGAAACCGAACCAAATAAGGCCGTCGACTAATCCGCCAGCGGATAACATGTTTGCAAACATCCCTGCCCAAAACCAGGCAATGATGGCAACGACCCCTACTGGCTGGGCCATGCCGGATATTAAGCTTTGTGCATAATCCGACCATTTGGATTTACATAAGAATAAACCAATGGCAATTCCAATGACCATCCCGAGTACTAATGCTTGTTCGGTCACAAGCCCTGTGACACTTAATACAATCGCCCATATGATGAAAAAGACTAAAGGAATGGTCGCGGTAAAGACTCCTCCACGAAACTCTAACCTTCGTATATCTTTTTCTCCTACGGCTTCATCAATGACTTGATCTTTTTCTTTATCTGCCACTAGATTCCCTCCTCTACCAACGTTAACTGTACAATAGTTTATCATCCCATGTGTATAGATGTAATGTCACGAATTTTTTCATAATTTTTCAAAAGTATTGTATCATCGATAAAAAGTAATGAAAGGAGAAAGGCCATGCTTCAATTGATCCCTTTCCAAGAAAAAGATTTTCAAATATTACTTAGTTGGATTGAATCACCGAGATTCCTTATGCAATGGGGAGGGCCGATGTTCAATTTCCCATTAACCCACCAGCAACTGATGGATTACAACGATGCACAAGACCGACAAGCCTTCCAAGTGTATGATCCATCAGTGCGTACAATCATTGGACACCTTTCCATTGGACGGATAGATAAAGATAAAAAACAAGGACGAATTGGAAAGGTCATCGTTTCTCCCGAATACAGAGGAAAAGGTTATGGCAAAGATATGATTCAGCTAATTTCCACGTACGCCTTCCAGCACCTTGGACTAGAAAGACTGACATTAGGTGTCTTCGACTTCAATAAAGGAGCCATGCGCTGTTACGAAAAGGCTGGTTTCACCAAAGACCGCTACTTCAAAAACCACCGCCCTTTCGAAGACGAATTATGGAGCCTTTATGAAATGAGTCTCAATAAATATACATAACACTTAAGAGGGGAGAATGCGCGGCGTTCTCTCCTCTTACCTTTTCATACTCCCCCCATTCCTATACACCCCACCAGGAGGAAAGCTCCAGCAACCCATATTCATGGAAATCATTGGGTGACCAGGTCATACATATTCTTCCAAATCCTTCAGCTAAGATTTTCATTTTGTGTTTTGATGGGAAAGAATTTAAAATAGTAGAAGTATGTTTATGCATGATTATAAGTTAACGCTTACATGTGTTGTCATCCTTATACTTGCCATATTTTTCTGACGTTTAAAACTGGGTAACTGTTGATGGTATCACGGATCGAAGTGTTTGACTATGCAAATTATTCTGATAACATTATGAAACACATAGGCCATTTTATTATACTTAAATTGATCTGACAGGAAGGTGAAAGTATGACTACTGTAAAAAACACAAGCGATCATACAACTCCCTTACGCCGGGACATCCATGCATTAGGAAAAATGCTGGGTGATATTCTCGTCCACCACGGCGGAGAGGAACTACTAAACAAAGTAGAAACGATCCGACAATTAACGAAAGACTTGAGGAATAATCCAGATCCCTCAACATATAACCAACTGAAAGATGAGATTCAAAACCTCGAACCACCAATGCGCTCCCAAGTCATCCGCGCATTCTCGATTTATTTCCACCTCGTTAATATAGCTGAACAAAATCATCGCATTCGCCGTCGCCGCGAATATCAATTACGCGAAGATCATGGCGCACAACCATTCTCGCTCGAAAGCGCTGTACAGAATTTGAAAAAGAATGACTTTTCTAAAGGGGCAATTCAAGAGGTCTTGAACAAGCTTTCTCTGGAATTAATTATTACTGCCCACCCTACAGAAGCTACAAAGCGGACTGTGCTTGAGATTCAGAAGCGTATTGCAACAATCCTTAAAAAGCTTGATCATCCTCAATTGACGAAGAGCGAACGTGAGAGCTTACAGGACAGCCTTCAAAATGAAGTCACGGTTCTTTGGCAGACAGATGAATTACGCGAGCGTAAGCCAACCGTTATGGATGAAGTGCGCAACGGGCTTTATTATTTTGACGAAACCTTATTTGACGTGCTTCCAGATATCCACCAAGAGCTCGAAGCTCGGTTGGAGGATCACTATCCAAATGAAGATTGGAACGTCCCGAACTTCCTTCGTTTTGGCTCCTGGATCGGCGGCGACCGAGACGGAAACCCGAACGTAACACCTGAAATTACGTGGCAGACACTTCAAAAACAGCGAAAACTGGTTTTGAAAAAATATGATGAGGTACTCGTCGAGCTGATGAAGCGATTCAGCCATTCTTCCACACAGGTAACCGTCACCGATGAGTTAAAAAACGCCATTGAACGAGAAGAACCCATGCTTCCAAAAGGGAAGAAATGGCGTGTGGACCGCGAAATTTACCGCCGTAAATTCGCCATTATCCTGGAACGCCTTCGTCAAGTAGGTAAGTCTGATATCGGCTATGGTTATGCGGACGAGCTTCTCAAGGACTTGCGTCAAATACGTGACAGTGCACAAACACACCAGCCGAACAAACGCGAACTGAAAAAGCTGCGCAAACTGATACGTCAAGTGGAACTATTCGGTTTCCACCTCGCCACACTCGATATTCGAAATCATAGTGGCGAACATGAATCAGCTGTCTCAGAACTTCTACAAAAAGTAGGAATTGTCGAGGACTACGCTTCCCTGGAAGAGCAGGAGAAGCTTGAAATCCTCCAAGATGTATTGAAGGATCCACGTCCGATTTCATTATTGAACGAAGACTATTCTGAAGAGACACAAAAAATGCTGAATGTCTTTCAGATGATCCGTAGAGCTCATAAGGAATTCGGTGATCGTTCAATTGAAGTCTATTTAATTAGTATGACGGAATCTGCAAGTGACCTTCTTGAAGTCCTTGTACTAGCAAAGGAAGCTGGCATCTACCGTCTGCATGCAGATGGCACAGTGGAAAGCAACTTGAATGTGGCCCCCCTTCTAGAAACCGTCGATGATCTTGTAGCTGGCCCTGAGATTTTAAAGACTCTATTTGAAATGGATGTCTACAGCAAACACTTGGAAAAGCATGGAAATCACCAGGAAATTATGCTTGGATATTCTGATGGAAGTAAAGATGGCGGAACACTCACAGCCAACTGGAGACTTTACAAAGCCCAACAGGAAATTCACGATATGGCCCATGAATACAATGTTGGTTTGAAATTCTTCCATGGTCGTGGAGGATCTCTAGGACGTGGCGGAGGACCGTTGAACCGAAGCTTGCTTTCTCAACCAGTGGAGACTCTTGGCGAAGGTGTGAAAATTACCGAGCAAGGAGAAGTTCTCTCTTCCCGTTACCTGCTGAGGGATATCGCATATCGAAGCCTTGAGCAAGGAGCCTCTACCCTACTCGAAGGCGCCATGAATATTTCAAAAGAATCCGAACAAGGTCACCATAGGGAAGAACTATGGGAACAAGCCCTTGAGGAAATTTCTGATGTATCCTTGAAAAAGTACCAGTCGCTCGTATTCGGTGATTCCGACTTTTTGACTTACTTTAACGAAGCGACTCCGTTACAAGAAATCAGTGAGCTTAACATCGGTTCCCGTCCAATGAAACGTAAAGACAGTTCTAAGTTTGAAAACTTAAGAGCCATCCCGTGGGTTTTCGCTTGGACACAAAACCGTCAGCTCATTCCAGCTTGGTACGCGGCCGGCACAGGACTTGCCAGTTATGTGGAGAATAACGAAGATAACCTGGCTGTGCTCAAGCAAATGTATGAGAACTGGCCGTTCTTCCGTTCTACCATCAATAATTTACAGATGGCCCTGACAAAAGCGGATATTCAAACAGCTAAAGAATATAAAGCTCTTGTCAATGATCAGGAACTTGGAGAACGTATTTTCCAAACAATTGTGGAAGAATACGATCGCACCAAAGACATCTTGCTGAAAATCACAGGAGATGCGGAACTTCTTGATCACCAACCGACCATTAAAGAATCTGTGCGACTTCGTAATCCTTATGTAGATCCATTGAACTTCCTTCAAGTGGAACTCATTAAAGAATTGCGTCAAGTCGATGATCACGAAGATATCTTAACAGAAGTTCTTCTTACCATCAGCGGTATCGCAGCCGGACTTCGTAACACAGGCTGATCAATAAATACCAAAGCCGAGTATAACCCTCCGAGGTTATACTCGGCTTTTTTATTCAAAAATATGGCAGGATGGTGTAAGACACAAATTCAAGATGGTTCGAGGTTCGCTGCCCTGGTTGAGCTTCAGGGATAGCTCACTGTGGTGGAAAGCAAGCCATTCCCTCATCCCCTTCCACTCCTCAAAAGTCTCGAAACTGGGTCTTCAAGAATAGAGAGCTTCAGCAAAGGATCGACCGCTCGTTTTCTTTTAACCATTTGAATTCATATGGAATTCCTCATTTATTTTTCAGTTTTGGACAAAGTAAAACAGATATTAAACAAAGTGAGGGATTCATCATGATCAGTATCCTAATTGGACTCGTACTACTTATGCTTTTGGCTTATCTTGGATGGTCCATCATCTGGATTGCGCCACTGGTATCAGGTATTGTGGCGATTTTAAGCGGCATGGATATCCTGCCTGCGTACACAGATACCTACATGCAAGGATTTGTCGATTTCGCGAAAGACTATTTCCCGATTTTCCTTTTCGGTGCGATTTTCGGAAAATTGATGGAAGACACGGGAGCCGCTCAGTCGGTTGCTCATAAGATTTCAAGCGTGATTGGTAAAAAACGTGCGATTCTTGGCATGCTTTTATCGGCAGCTATTCTTACGTATGGCGGAGTTAGTTTGTTTGTTGTAGTCTTTGCTGTGTACCCCTTGGCTGTAGCGATGTTCCGCGAGGCGAATGTTTCTAGAAAGCTGATTCCATCAACGTTTGTACTCGGAGCATTCACTTTTACGATGACCGCTCTTCCAGGAACACCTCAGATTCAAAACATTATCCCGATCAACACCTTTAAAACAGACACGATGGCTGCTCCAATCTTAGGGATTGTTGCTGCTTTGATCATGGCTGTCGGCGGATATTTTTATTTGAAATTCCGTGAGAAACAACTGAATAATAAAGATGAGAAATTTACGGAGCCTGAGGGTGACAACCAAGTTAAAAGTGTGAACGAAGAAGAACTTCCGAACTGGATTCTCTCCACCATTCCACTAATCGCTGTAGTTTTGACATTGAACGCCTTTGACATCAGCATTTTAGCCGCGTTGCTCATCGGGATCATACTAATCATGATCTTTAACTGGAAAGATTATAAAGCTTTCATCAAAGCAATCAATGGCGGGGCTTCCGGCTCGGTTATGGCTACCATTAACACGAGTGCTGCCGTCGGATTTGGTACGGTTGTTACAGCGTCACCTGGGTTTGACTCTGTAAAGGAATTGATTTTCAGTATCCCACTAAGCCCGTTTTTCTCCGAAGCTTTTGCCGTCAGTCTGCTTGCGATGATTACCGGTTCGGCATCTGGAGGAATGGGAATTGCTCTCGAAGCTCTCGGACAAGAATATTACAATATTGCTGTTGATCAAGGGTTGAGCCTTGAAGCTTTTCACCGTATTACTTCGGTAGCGTCTGGAGCCTCCATACTCCCTCATAACGGTGCTTTATTGACATTGTTCACTGTTACAGGATTAACCCACAAAGATTCCTACAAGGATGTTTTTGTTGTCGGTCTTCTTATTCCGATGATTGCAACCATTGCGATTATCTTCCTTGCTATGATGGGCATCAATTAAATAGCAAAAGCTTCTCTCCTAAGGAGGGAAGCTTTTTCATTTGATGAAGGAAATGAAAAACACGTCCCCCATAAAGAGGACGTGTTTCTTTTTTATTGAACGGTGTAACCACCATCGATGACCGCTGCTTGGCCAGTGATGCTTTTCGCTTTTTCACTGACAAGAAAAATCGCATAGTCTGCAATTTCCTGCACTTGAAGCAATCGATTTTGTGGCACGAGTGGATAAATAACTTCTTCCAAGGCTTTTTCCTTATCGATGTTTCTCGATTTTGCAAGATCTTCTAACTGGTTTTGAACCAGCGGTGTATCTACATATCCCGGGCAGATTGCGTTAACGGTGATACCATGGTCCGCCGCCTCTAGAGCAGCTACCTTTGTTAACCCAATCACCCCATGCTTGGCACTGTTATAACCAGCTTTCCCTGCGAAACCGATCAGTCCATTGATCGAAGCCATATTTAAAATTCGACCATAGCCTTGCTCCTTCATGTGTGGGAACGCGTATTTTGTTCCATAGAACGGACCTTTCAGCATGATATCCAGGATCAATGAATATTTTTCACTAGGGAATTCCTCAATTGGAGCGACATGCTGGATCCCTGCGTTATTGACGAGAATATCAATTTTACCGAATTTATTGACCGTTTCTTCAATTGCATTTTTCACATCTTCTTCTTTCGCTACGTTGGCAACGACCCCTTCTACTGTATGTCCTTGGGAACGTAGCTGTTCTACTGATTTGTTGAGGGTATCTTCATTGATATCATTAAGCATGACCTTTGCGCCTGCTTTTGCAAATTCTGTGGCGATTTCAAGTCCAATCCCCTGTCCGGAACCAGTAATTAAAGCTGATCTACCTTCAAGCATTCCAACTCCTCCTTTAAAATAAGCACTCTTCCTTTAATTTTCCCTTTTCCAAGAAAATATGTGCAAAAAAAACTCAACCTTATATGTAAGGTTGAGTTTTTCACCCTTTAATAGAGCTTTCCCTGACGGTACATGATCGTAGATAGTTTCGTGACGGAATGAATGTAACAATTTTGCCTTAACGGGAACGGATCTCCGAAAAATTGCGGAAGGATCGTATCCATCGTACCTTTCAGCTTATCGAAAAGTCTTTCGAAAACCTGATCCTCTGTCATGAACTGTGCCTCTCTTCCCTGGACCCATTCGTAGTAAGAAACGATGACCCCACCTGCATTGGCTAAGATATCAGGTACAATCAATACCCCTTTATCCGCAAGATATCGATCCGCTTCTTCTGTAATCGGTCCATTTGCGCCTTCTACGATGATTTTCGCTTGAATGTCCTTCATGTTATCTTTATGGATTTGATCTTCCAACGCTGCTAAAATCAGAACATCAACATCCATTTCCAATAAATCATCCCGCTCTTTTATTTCTGCCACAAGCTCATGCTCATTCAGTTCTTGTTCTGTGGAAGGCAGGTCCCCATCATGCTCTTTCGCGAATTGTACAAGTCCAGGGATGTCCAGGCCATCTGAGTTATACAGCATGACATTCGCATCGCTCACAGCGACCACACGGTTTTTCAAATGATTGCATTGATAAGCCTCAAGGGCAGCGACAGAACCAAGGTTACCGAAGCCCTGGACGGCCATTTTCAACTTTTTATCGGCATGATCAAGAGCGGTATGAGCAAAAATGTTTTCCGTATCGCCCAGCCATTTTCTATGTTCATTGACGAAATCATGCATCATATACCGGAACGTATAGTAAACCCCTTTCCCGGTCGACTCTCTTCTTCCAAGCGAACCTCCGTTGACTATGCTTTTTCCAGTAAAACTGTTGCGGTACGGCTCTCCAGGGTGAATGTTTTTGAATTCGCCCATCATCCAGTCCATTTCCCGCTCCCCTGTGCCCACATCCGGAGCTGGAATGTCCTTGTCAGGTCCTAGGATATCATTGAAATATTGGACGTATTTCTTACATATCAAATTGAGTTCTTTTATGGTGTATTCTTTCGGGTTGATGACCACTCCCCCTTTACCTCCACCAAAAGGAAGTTCGTGCAGGGCATTTTTTAAAGTCATCAATTTGGCTAAATTGGAGACTTCATCTTCATCGACCGATTCATGAAAACGAATCCCGCCTTTATAAGGCCCCACGGTATCACTATGTTGTACGCGGAATGAAGGGATCCTTACAATTGTGCCATTTTCTGTCGTGATGCGTAGGAAAGATTTGTGGATATGATTCGGAGTCGAGAGCAGGGCGACCAATGAGTTGTAGGCTTGCTCTCGTGTTTGTGCTTTTAAATCCGGCAGAAAATCTTCATCTTCCATGATGGCTTTCAATGACTCTTCAATAATGGTTTGTTGTCTTTGCATAATCCGATAGCCTCCGTTCTAATGAATTGGTCCTGTGTTGATTTCCTTATCTAAGAGTCCATTCCCCAAACAGAAGCTATAAAACGTTTTCAGCAAAGAAAAAAGCCCCCTGCGCGAGGGGGCTTATCCATTAACCTAAAATATTGTAACCCGAATCAACGTAGACAATTTCCCCTGTCACTCCACGTGACAAG
The DNA here is from genome assembly GCF_007991335.1 of Halobacillus faecis. GTDB lineage: Bacteria > Bacillota > Bacilli > Bacillales > Halobacillaceae > Halobacillus > Halobacillus faecis. The sequence continues at coordinate 87,123 of NZ_BJYD01000017.1, forward strand.
TGGCTCATCATGGCCAGTGTCATATCACCGACTTCTTCCTGCGTTACATTCTTTTTAAGAGGAGCGGTTTCTTCAATTTTGTGTAAAATTTCATTGAAGCTTGGTACGCCTTTCGCTGCAAGTGTACGTACCGCACCAGCTGAGATGGCATTGACTCTGATTTGGTTTTTGCCTAAATCAGAGGCTAAATAACGGACAGTAGCTTCAAGGGATGCCTTCGCTACACCCATGACGTTGTAGCCTTCGACCACGCGTTCAGCGCCGAGATAACTCATGGCAATCATCGATCCGCCTTCTGTCATATAAGGTTGACTGGCTTTCGCAACCGCAATAAGAGAATAAGCGCTTGTGTCCTGTGCAAAAGCAAACCCATCACGGGAAGTTTCGATGAAATCCCCTTTTAGATCCTCGGCATGTGCAAAAGCGATGGAATGACAGACCCCATGAATGACTCCCACTTTCTCACCGATCTCTGTAAATGCTTGCTGAATACTTTCATCACTGTTCACGTCACATTGGACGATGGCTTTCGCATCCAACCCACCGTCTGCAAGCAGCTTTTCAAGTTTTTTATAACTTCTTTCTTTTCGATATGTAAAAATAACGTTTGCTCCTGCCTGATAAAGGGATTTAGCCACGCCCCAGGCAAGACTTCTCTGGTTCGCCACACCCATGACGACGATGTTTTTATCTTTCATTTGTAAAATATCTTCCATAGTAACCTCCAACAATGTGTTTTCTTAGTTATACCTTATTCCAAAGAGGATTGTCTACTTTTCATCCAACTCTACATGAGAAAACCTGCCATCATGTGACTCAAATCGCTTCCCATGCTGAAGCCTCAAAGGCGTATGGAACAAGGGCCCATCACAAACGAATGTGTGAAATTCACCATTTTCTCCGCAGGGGTCAATATCAGAGGGTAAGGAATGCAGAAACTCCCGATCATAAAGAACTCCCGGGAGTCTTTGATCCAACTTCAGTGTATCAACGGTAGTGACCACTGCCTGAAATCCATTTCCAATGACCTCTGCGGCCACTTTCTGTGAACCCATTCCCCATAAAGGATAAACGCCCGCCATCCCATTCTTCTTCAATAGTTCGTCTCGGAATGATCGAATATCCTCAAGGAACAGATCAGCGTAAACCACTTTGCTGATTTTTCTTTCCCTAAAGCCTTCGAACACCTCCTTCATTACGTTGTTATAAATCTGATTTGATGCATTTTCCGGAACCATGACGATTTTAAGTGGTTGGTCAAGTGCAGCCGCTTGCTTCATGAGCAGATTCTTACTGACTTCATGGACAGGTAAATGCAATGATTGTTCAGAGATGGTGGAAAAAAGGCCCGCGACCTCATAATTTTCATCATCTATCACTTTTTGCAAGGCAAGGGCCGAATCCTTGCCACCGCTCCAGGAGACGATCACTTTCTCTGGCATTTTCCCATCACTTCCTTTTATGAATGTAAATGCAGCGCCATGTGGATCAGGTTCTCACTTTTGCCGTTCTTCCGAATGTAATCTTGAAAGCATCCTTCCTTTTGAAAACCGAAAGACTCATAAAGGTGGATGGCTCGTGCATTGGATTCCGATACATTCAACCGGATAATATCCAGCCCATCCGTCCGCCGGCATCTTGCTATCATTGCAGTTACGAGTTCCCGTCCAATCCCCATGTTTCTTACGTCCCTTTTCACACTAACACCGAATGTACCTTGATGTCTTGTGGCAGATAGAGCGCCCAGATTAAAGTTTAAAAAGCCGACCAACTCACCGTCCCTTTCTGCCACGAGAAAAAACTCAGGTTCTTCATACCGGCCGATCCATGCTTTTTCTTTTTCCAGAGAATCGTGGAATTCAGAGGGATATTTCAACCCATAACCTTCAGATAAAATTTCCTTAGCAATCACCATCGTATAAGGTGCATCTTTTGGCTGCCCTTTACGAATCACACATGAGGGCACGGTCATTTCTTACCACTCCAATAAGCGCCGTCCTCCATGTGAGCAAAAGGAATGTCGGTATCCACTTCTCCAACCACCTTTTCTTCTTCGAGGTCCTCTCCATTCAACCAACGAGAAAAATCAAATTCTACGGGTTCTTGATCCCCACCTAAAGCAAACCAGGCTTTGTTTTCTTTTGGTAAGTATCCAGATGTGTGAATGGTTCCTGCCCAATTGCTGTACAGTTTAGAAAATACTCCACGATCTGTATCATTCATTAACCGGAAAGCATCATAAGCACCTTCAATATTTTCACGATTCGAACGGATGGCATCCATACGCTTCATAGAATCCACGAGATGATTTCGATTTTCCTTTTTCATAATTTCAAAATGGTTCGTACAAACGTCCGATTCCCTTACCTCTACTCCCCGTGGAGAAGCCTCCACTATATAAGTCACATTGCTCTTATCAAATACGGTATAACTAAAGGAGTGGCGATGAGGGATCTCACGGAGCATTTGAACAGCTTCGGTTACATTCGCACAGGACTCAAGTATAAGACGCCCGATCATACAGCAGATAAATCCATCTCCAGGACGCTTGCGATGCATAAAGTTATAGCCCATCACAAGACCTTTTTCATTCATCCCATCCATACGGCCGGTAATACGCTGCGTCGGTCCTATCATGCTGTATCCCTGGTCTGTCGGTTGAAAAAGGCTGTACCTTCCCTCATATGTCTTCGGCATGTAATCATAATTCCGAATGAAATAGCCGTCTCCGGTCATAATCGAACATCCACTTCGTTTATAGTCGATACGATATCCACCGAATTCCATCATTACTTTTTCCATCGGCCATTCCAGCGAATCCCTCAATCCCAGAAGCTCCTCCCAGATACCCGGGGCAAAGCGCGTGATTGCTTCCTTCACTTCCTGTTCTTCTACAATAAAACGAGGTTTCCTCACCCGCCATTGCTTTTCCCTATTCTTTACGGTCCACGAGTCTTTCAGCAGCTTTCCTTGATAAAATCCAAAATCATAGTGCGTGCCTCTAAATTGTAAAAGATCGCTATGTATTTTCTTCATCATCGTTTCCTTTCTAACCGTTTCTGCCTTCAATGTACCAGATTCCACTTCAAAATTGAACTATCGCTTACTTCTATTTAACATATTGGCGGGATTCTTGAAGACTGTTTCGGGGTTCATTTGCTGTGTCGAGAGTCAGAGGGGCTTGAAAGCGAGCTATTCCCCGAGCCCCCACCATCTATAGCCTCGAAACTGAGTCATTCAGAAATAGGGAGGTTATACGAAAGAATTTGTCCATTTAGACTTTTAAATATTTATGGAGAGGGAATCGAATAATAAGGAAAGATGAGAGAATTTGCTTAATCATTCTAGTTTTTCACTAGTAATTTTGGTACTCTAAAGGTTGTAACAATCCGAAAGCGTTTTCGATAGGGGATTAAGGAAAAGGTGGTGGAACAAAGATGAAAGAAGTCGTAATTTTGGGGGGCGGCTATGGCGGTATGAACACTCTGCACGGGTTGCTCGATCAAATCCCGGAAGATGTACATATCACTGTCGTCGACAGGAATCCTTACCATTCATTAAAAACTGAATTCTACACCATAGCTGCAGGAACAGAATCTGACCGTCATGCCCGCGTTGATTTTCCGAAACATGACCAAGTCACTTATGTCTTTGATGAAGTGGAGAAAATCGACACAGAAAATGAGACCATCGTCGTCAAAGGTGGGGAAAAAAGTCTTCCTTACGATTACTTATTAATTGGCCTTGGTTGTGAGGATAATTATCACGGCATCGAAGGAGCACGAGAATTCACCGAGAGTGTCCAGACGTTCTCGAAAGCAAGAAGTGCGGGCTTTGCCATAAACAACCTCGGAGCCTACGGAAAGGTGACCGTTGTCGGAGCCGGACTCAGTGGTATTGAGGTGGCTTCAGAAGTCAGAGAAAGCAGACCGGACTTGAACATTCGATTACTGGACCGTGGCGACACGGTATTAAAAGCTTTCGATTCCAAGATTCAAGATTATGTAGAGAAATGGTTCAAAGATAATGATGTGGAAGTCATCCACGGAGCGAATGTGGAATACGTCGAAAAAGACGGCGTATGCAACAATGGAGTTTGTTATTTGAACGATGTTACCGTATGGACCGCGGGTGTCCGCCCGAACTTCCTCGTCAGAGAGCTTCCTTTTGAAAAGGATGACCAGGAGAAAGTCATCATCAATGATTTTTACCAGGTGCCCTCTCATCAAAATGTCTATGTAGTAGGTGATTGTGCAGCTTCTGAACATTCTCCTAGTGCGCAGCTTGCCGGACAGCAAGGAGAAAAGGTGGCCGATGTACTTAATGCCGTCCTTAGAGACCGCGTACCTGAACGTCCGTCTGAGGTGAAGCTTAAAGGGGCCCTGGGCTCTCTTGGGAAGAACGACGGATTTGGCAACATGCTTCAAAAACCGATGACAGGCGTCCTTCCTCGTCTCGCCAAATCAGGAGTTCTCTGGTTAAGCAAACGACACTAAAAAAGATCGATCACGTTCATGTGATCGATCTTTTTGTTATACATGTGATTTCTCTAAAAGCCCTCCGAGGTACTTTGCCAGCTCAAGCATGCCATAAGTACCTGCTTTTGCTTCAGCATCCGAATTGTAGTTGGTATTTGTGTTCACATCATAGGTGTAAAAACGACCTTCTTTATCCTGAATAGCTTCAATTCCAGCGACGTCAATATTGTTATCCTGTAAAAACGTCTCATACTCATCAATGATGGCTGGTCGATAATTTTCGAGAACTTCAAACTTCGCTTTAGGAGTTTGTGGTTCAGCATCCGTTGGGCAATACAAGTCTTCTATCGAGCAAGCATCTGCCGGGCATAGTTCAAAGCCTTCAGACGTATCCACTTTCACCCCATAAACAAACCTTCCACCTACAAATTCGTGACGAACAATATAGGGTTCCGGGGCTTCAATATACTGTTGAATCAATGTAATTCCATCAACCGGCTCCTCAAAAGAGTCACTATCCAAGTATTCTCGCAATGCTTCCGTAGAATGGAAAAGCTGAACTCCCTGCCCTTTTCCAGCACGATTGTGTTTCGTTATGAACGATTCCATGTCCAACTGCCGCGCAGCATCGAGAATGTTCTCTTTCCCTACAGCCGTAATTGTTTTCGGTGTGCGAATGCCAGCTTGATTTAGAGCCATATACTGATTGACCTTACTAACTTCAAGCCTTAAAGCGCGGCTGCCATTCACAATGGTGCGGTCATGGCGTTCGAGCCAGGCAAGCACAGCTTCCGTAAACTCAGGTGCGTACCGGTGATTCCTTGTATGAGATGAAGCACTGATACGGTTGTAAAAAACCCCTTCAGGTGGCTCGCTTGTCAAATCAAGCGTCCCCTGATCTAAATGCCAGAGTTCATAAGGAAGATCAAGCTCTTCTAAGCGCTCCGTTAAATGATCGGTCCATTCATCGTTCTCATGGAGAATATAAATTTTGCTCATCGAACCGACTCCTTTCCTTTTCTTCTTTATACTTATCATATCATAAAAAACCGATAAGGTTACTAGGAATAAGCTTATTACAAAGAAATTCCAACTCCCACTTACGCTCCCGATTGTTGAAGACTCAGTGTCGAGACTTTTGATGAGTCGAGGGGGATGCGGGGAATAGCTCGCTTTCCGCGGGAGAGCCATTCCCCTACGCCCCTTTACTATATAAGTATCTCGAAACGACTCTACAAAAGCAGAGTTTCCAATATCTGTCGAAATGCAGAAGTCTGTTGCCTCACCATTTAAATGCTGTTACAGTGCGCTCTATGACTAATGGACAAGGAGGTTGGAAGACGCTCCTTCTCAGTATAGGGGTTCGTTTTTCACACTCATCGAATGGGGTGGTTGGGAAGCTGCGAGACTCCCGTGGGAGAAAGGAGATCGGCGAGATCCCTTAGTGCGGCAGCCCGCCCGAGGAAGCTCGGCACTCCCCCACATTAGAGCGAGTAGCTTCCCAACCACCCCTGACGCCAAACAAGGCAACGAACCCCGGAAACATCTCTAAACTATGTCTTCAAGAACCCTGCCATTATCTTTAATTAAGACGGAAAAGAATAAAAGCCGCTTAGCCTGAGGCTAAGCGGCTTTTGGATTATCCTGCTTTTGAGGTAATGATGGTATCTTCTTTTCTCACTTTCTGTTTAATCACCTGCCATACGAACCAAGTGGCAACGGCAAGCCAGATGACCGATCCAAAGACCATAGAAGTGGAATACTCCAAACCAAACCCTTCAGGAGCGTAGAAGATATAAGAGCTTACTACAGCCGTCATGAACAGGGCGGGAACACTACAGATCCAGTGGAACTTGTGATTTTTCAACAAATACATGGCTCCTGTCCAAAGCATCACTGTCGCTACCACCTGGTTGGACCATCCTACATATCTCCAAAGAAAGCTGTAATCCATTTGCGTTAACAGGAACGTTGGAATCGTAACCGGGATTGCGAATAGCAAGGGTGTCCATTTTCCTTCGAATTTCTTTTTACTGACCTGACGGGCAAAATCAACAAGCATCATACGTGAAGATCGCAAAGCGGTATCTCCCGTAGTAATCGGAAGGACAATGACACCAAGAACAGCAAGGATCCCTCCCAGCGTACCAAGTGTGGTGCTACTGATTTCATTAATGACACCAGCTGGTCCTCCTTCTGCCAGTGCGGTTTGCAGACCTCCTGTGTTACCGAAGAAGGTCATACCGGCAGCTGCCCAGATTAAAGCAATCATTCCTTCAGCAATCATGGCACCATAAAACACTTTTCTTCCTTCACTCTCTTTTTTCAACGTTCGAGCGAGAATTGGGCTTTGCGTACTGTGAAAGCCTGAGATTGCTCCGCATGAAATCGTCACCATCAGCATCGGCCAGATTGGCAATTCATCTGGATGGAGATTGCTGACCGTCAAATTAGGAATGGGGTGGTCGAAGAAGAACATCCCTATCCCAATGGAGACAGCCATGAATATCAAGATGGCTCCAAAGATCGGGTACACTTTTCCAATAATTTTGTTGATCGGTAGAAGAGTAGCAATGAGAAAATATGAGAAAATGATTAAGACAGATGTGAAAAATCCTAGTGGCGTGATTTCTGCCATCAACTGAGCCGGACCAGCCGTGAAGGCTGCAGCTACTAAGATCATAAGGCCAATGGATAAAAGATTGATCACCGAACGAGCGGGACGGCCTAAGTACTTTCCTACAAGTGTCGGGTACTGAGCTCCGCCATGACGAAGGGAAAGCATTCCCGAGAAATAATCGTGCACAGCTCCAGCAAAAATGGAGCCAACAACGATCCAGATAAATGCTACGGGACCATATAACGCTCCCATCACAGCTCCGAATATAGGTCCAAGCCCAGCGATATTTAATAGCTGGATAAGACTCGCTTTCCACCAGCTCATCGGCACATAGTCAAAACCATCGTTCTTTTCATATGCAGGTGTGTTTTTCTGATCATTGATTCCGAAAATTCGTTCAACCACCTTTGCATAAAAAAGATATCCGACGACAAGTAAAACAATAGATGCGATAAATGTGATCATCGCTGAGCCTCCTTTCAAATTTGAATGTAAGAAGTATTCTAGCGATGATTTTGTCGAATCACAACCCATTTTCTGAATATTTATATTTTTATCTTTTTTTTCTTAAAAATTAAGCGCTCCCAAGATCATTTAGCGTCGCTTTTACTTTCTATCGCTTAAATAAGTGCGGCACTCTTTTTCACATGATTGGTACCTGGAACCTAAAATTGAACATAAAAAAACTCCTGCGTCATTCGCAGGAGTTCATGGTTCTTATGTAACCTGCCACCCTGTAGAAATGGTTAAGTTTCCCGCAGTCGTTTCGATTGCCAGGGTGGCATTGATATTAAGATACCATAGTGGCTGTATTCATTCAAACACATATTGCCCTATGTACTCTTTACCTGTTTTAATTGGAACATTGGTATTGTCTCTTTTCACTAAAGCGATTTAATAGATCATCTAACTCTTGTGAAATTCTCAATAGTTCATCATCTGTCGGATTATTGTTATAGATTTCATACATACGCATTCTCAATTCTTCTATTTGTTTCTCTAATCGCTCTTTGTAAGGCATAATTTCATCTCCTCCACTCGTACCATACCCTAAATAAACTACTCTAAACTATTATTTTTAAATAATTTTCAAAAATAATGATGTCCCATCTCATTTAACCACTCTATACGTATTTTATCGGACAAAAATACTGAAAAATAAGTCTTATTCACTATTTTCTAGTTGATTTATGGAGGTTTCATAAATCTATTGTCGATATTTCCCGGGTAATCATTCTATTCCTCTATTACGGATATCGTGATAGGATAATTAAAAACCTACATAAAGGAGTGGCAGTCATGTTTAAAGCTGTTTCAACGAATCAAGCACCAAGTGCGATTGGTCCATATTCTCAGGCTACAGACCTCGGAAATATTGTTTATATTTCCGGACAGATCCCGCTAGACCCAGAGACGATGGAATTCGTCTCTAACGATATTCAAGAACAGACACACCAAGTAATGAAAAACATTCTTGCGATACTTGAAGACGTAAACCTTTCTTTCAAGAATGTTGTAAAAATGAACATCTACTTGGACTCGATGGATGATTTTGCGGTAGTCAATGATGTTTATGCGAGTTATTTAACTGAGCCTTATCCTGCTCGTGCTGCTGTAGAAGTTAGCAAACTCCCTAAAGGAGCAAAAGTGGAAATAGAAGCCATTGCTACACGAGGCTGAATCTATATTTATAATATTCGAAAATTGCATTGTTTTTCTGTCCATTTTATTCCAAAAAAAGCAGAGCTGTAAAGGCTCTGCTTTTTTGTTTCATTCCATTAATCCTCATCTTTAACATCCGGATCCTCAGGAATAGGTTCACTCAGATATTCTTGAATCATTTTCCGGTAGTTTTCCATTTGTTCCATGTGATTGTGGAATTGATTTTTATTGATTAAATACTGCCGCCCATCATAAATGGCCTTAATTTTATGATTCAAGATCAAATGTCGGAGATAGTCTTCAGGTAGCTCAAGATATTCTGCCGTTTCTTCCACTGTTAAGTACATGATCCGTCACCTTTCTTTCACTTGCATTATATCATTTCTTTTTTGACGAAACGTTTCTTTTACTACAATTGTGGGAATTAGATTAGAAACTATTCTAGTGAAATGAGAGGGATACTATGGCTTCTACGATGACAGCAAACAAAAACAAGCGTTCAGAAGCAAGCGAGGAAATCAAACCATGGGTACGGAGGTTCGGAAGACTCGGTTTTATGGCTAAGGGTATTGTTTATGCTCTTATCGGTGTATTAACTTTGATGGCCGCTCTTGGAGTTGGTGGGAAAACAACAGGTACTTCAGGAATGTTCAGCTCTCTTGCCGGTGTCGCTTTTGGAGAAATCTTACTTTGGATCATTGGTATTGGCTTAATCGGGTATATCTCCTGGCTCGCAATTAAAGCCATCATGGATCCTAATAATGAAGGAACGGATGCGAAAGGGTTAATCACTCGAATCGGTTATATTGTAGGTGCTGTAATTTACGGTTCCCTGGCTTTCAATGCAATAAAAATCGCCCTCCATGCTGGTTCCAGCAGTGGAAATTCAGAACAGACGATTTCAGCTAAACTTTTGTCCCAGCCTTTTGGTCAATGGCTTGTCGGGATTGTTGGAGCTATTGTCATCGGGTATGGTATTTATGAATTTTATCAAGGAAGTACAGGCCGCTTTATGAAGAAGATGAATACTGCGGAAATGGACCGTCATAAAAGGAATGTAGCAGAAAAATCCGGTAAATTCGGGTTATCTGCAAGAGGGATTGTACTCGGGCTTATCGGATTCTTTTTCATTCAAACGGCCCTAACGGCAAATCCTGATGAAGCCAAAGGTCTGGACGGAGCGCTTTCTGAAATTGCCCAGCAGCCTTACGGACAAGTACTACTGGGGATCGCTGCCGTTGGATTAATCTTATATGGTGTCTACCAAATGGTACGTGGGCGTTACGCACGGATGAACTTCGGAAAAAAATAAATGCATTAAAAAAGCCTTTCCTCCATGGAGGAAAGGCTTTCGATTTTTGTCGCGAATATACCGACGACCACATTCGTCGTTTAGCTTTATAAAAAGCATGTACTTCGTCTTACACAAACAGCTCATCGCCCATTTACTATACCACGATTCTTCTTTAGATGCAATAAGGCGTTGAGTCGCCTCCTTGTGCTATACTAGGGCTACAAAAAATCTCAGGAGGAGCTTATGCTTACATTTGAAGAGAAATTGAACATCATTGAAGAATTCCCTGAACTTGAAAAGAAAGAGATTTCTCTCGGAAGAGTGAATTTTCATTATGAAGAAAGTGTTTATGATAAAAAAATCGTCGTTTACCGACTCCACCCGAATGGCAACGGATTTGTTTATGCGGGTGAATTAGATGGATATGCTACGGATGACAAAGGGATGGTCAACATTAAGGAAATCAGCGCCGATGAACTCCGCACATTAATCCGGGAAGCGATCGAATCTTTGTCCCTCTCTCCTGCCGAAAAAAATCCAGTCATGGAAGAATGGCTGAACGACAACGATCAGTCCCTTGTTCTAATGCGTGAAGAGGATGGTTTCCATGTTTACGCTGAAGAACAGTTAGAAGGTACGTTCAATTCTTACGAAGAAGCCGTCAACTTCCTTGAACAAGAAGGCTTCAGCCGTCTTTAATGAACCAAGAGCCGCTTTATACGGCTCTTTTTTATACGGCTAGGTATTGTCATGCCCCGCCCATTCTGCATAAAGTATTGAAAAAAGGTGGCGTTTCTTTATGTACACGTACCCCTATTCATACAGACAGCAACAGCCCTTACCAACTTCAAATATCCTCTCTTATGCCAAAGGAGATGTAAATGGTGATCTCATCCCAGACCAAGTTTTTCTAGTAGGAGAAAAAACACCGGATAGTCCGTATATTACAAACATCACTCTGGTCATTCAGGATGGACAAACGAGCATCTTCTATAGTGTCCCCTTAAAAACGAACATGGGATATCAACCACGCCTTTTTCTCGGTGATTTCACAGGAGACGGTGTCGATAACATTTTGATCAGCATGGACTCTGGTGGAAGTGGCGGTTATGGATACTACTATTTATATTCGTTTTTGAACAATCAAGCACAGGTCCTCTTCGACTATGAAACATTTGATGAAGCCTATGAATATGAAGTCACTTACCAAAACCAGTACAAAGTTGAAGTTCTAAACAAAACCCTTGACCTCTCTTTTATGATCGATCTAAGCAACAGGGACCCTGAGTACCTATCAGACATTTATAATGAAGACGGAACATTAAAAGCACCGCTACAGGGTTCGGTCTCTGGCTTGAATACTCTTTACCCCATCGATTTTGACGGGGACGGTGTTTATGAATTGTTCGCCTTTCAACGGATCATCGGCCAGTATAATGCGGATGGTCTGGGACTAGTTCAAACCCCGCTCACATGGAAAGGTAATGGCTTTGTCCCCTTCTTTGACAATCAATATGTAGCTGTCCTCGGCGTGGGTTCAGACACCTAAATACTTCAAACCTGGCACGCGGCTTATCTTTTTAAGTACCAGGTACCTTGGTTCTACCCCACGGTACCTGGTACTAGATTCAAACTTCTCTAGTACATAAGGCTTCTTTTTACTTACTCTCTTTTCACAGTGGTAACCGCAGAAAATTCTGATGAAATCTCCCATAAATCGTTATACTAGGATAAAATGGGGTATAAGAAAAACTAACGTAAATGGAAGGAGAAAGCGATATGGATCGATTAAATGAACGTTTAGCCCAATATTTTCATGATAACCAAACCACATTAGTAAATGAATTACTCCCAAAAACGTTGGACAAACTTCAAATCAACTATACAGATCAGGATCTGAATTATCATTTTGAAATGCTCCGTCTACTTCTGGACCGTGTAGCTAAAAGCCTCTTGCAGCACCCAGATGAAACAAATGCAGCTGCCATCGGCTATGACACCGAAAATTACCTCTATTCTAAAGGAGTTCTTCTAAAACAGACCGTGGATGTGTTGAGCGTCTTCCGTCTTTCTCTCATGAAGCACATGCGGAATTCAAACTTGATTCAGGAGGCCAAAATCGAAGAAGGCTTCGTTGTGGCGGAAGAGGTTGTCACTGCATTTGACGCAGCGATACGCGCAACAACAGATAGTTATAATAAGACAAAAGAAAGAGAACATGAAGAAATGGAGAAGCATTTGAACGCGGTCTCTACCCCTGTCGTTCTCATCGACGAATTTCAAGCCGTCCTTCCATTGGTCGGAGAATTTTCAACGGAACGCTTCGACGTAGTCAAAGAGCACACGCTACATAAAGTCAAAGAGCACGGTTTGCGGTTATTATTCATTGACTTTTCAGGGATCGCTACATTCAATGAGGTCTTCATTAATGACCTGTTCAATTTAACAAAAACCATTAAATTGCTTGGTACAAGAACGGTACTGACTGGAATTCGCACAGAAATGGCCATCGCAGCCATTCAATCTGATATGAATTTCGAGGAGCTCGAGACTTTCAATGATCTTAAACAGGCCCTAATTACAATTAATGATAACCAATAAGGAGTTGAACCAATGATTCGTGTAGCATTATTAAGCAAGTGGCACGTGCATGCCGTTGATTATGCACGTGAAGCTTCTGAAAATCCCGCTATTCACATTTCAAAAGTCTGGGATGAAGATATAGAACGGGGCAAAATGTGGGCGGAGGAACTTGGTGTACCTTTCGATGACGACCTCAAGCGAGTGCTTTCAGATCCGGAAATCGATGGTGTCATTCTCACAAGTCCAACAAATCTCCATATGGAAATCATCATGGACGCTGCCAACCATGGAAAACATATCTACACAGAGAAAGTGCTCTCTTCAAGTCGAAAAGATGATGAAAAAATTTTCTCCAGCATAGAGGATACCGGCGTAAATTTCATGATCTCCTTACCTAGATTGACCTCTGACTATTATCTATATGCCCAAAAAGTTGTAGATGACGGTGTGCTAGGAACTGTAAATATGATTCGCTGCCGTGTGGCTCATAATGGAGCGGTCCCCAATGATGACCATCCGAATGGTTGGCTCCCTGAACGTTTTTTTAATAAGGACCAATGTGGAGGGGGGACTTTGATCGACCTTGGGGCCCACCCGATTTATTTGGCGAATCGCCTCGCCGGAAAACCAAAGGCTGTATCCGCACGATTGCATTCACTCACAGGCCGGGGTGTCGATGATCACTCTGTTGCCACCGTAGAGTATGAATCAGGTATTCTTGCAGTCTTGGAATCAAGTTTTGTGTCATCCGGGAGTCCTTTCCAGCTCGAGATTTACGGGACAGATGGGACACTTATGGTTGAAGGAAGCGAGGTACGGATCAAAAGCCGTTCCCATGGGATGAACGAATGGACATACCCCGAACTCCCAGCTGCTATCCATTCCCCTCTGCAACAATGGGTTGATGAAATCCTCAATCAAGTGGAGCCGACCATCAAGAAGGAAGATGCCCTTCAGTTGACGGACGTCAACGAAGCAGCCGCTCTTTCACACGAACACAACATGAGAATCACCATAGAATAAAAAGCGCCTGCCCATCATTTTGTGATGGACAGGCGTCATTCAAGTTCTTTTCTCAATGTTACTAATGGTCTCACTTTACCTCGAAACCATTCTTCTGTGATATCCCCTGTCGGTACAAACCCGTTTTTTTCAAAAAAGCGCAAGCTTCCCTGATTATCCTCGTAAACTTCGGCAAAAACGTTTTCCATGCCAAAAAGGGCATAAATCTCTTCAAGAAATAACCGAAGAGCCTCTGTTCCAACACCACAGTTCCTCTTTTCAGCAATGACCATACCGATAAAATCTTTTCCTGGCGTTCGGAACAACTCCACCTTTCCAATTAATCGGTCATCCAAAACCACAGCTTTCATGTATAAATTCGGCTTTTCACCATTGAAGTAGGATTCATAAGCTTTAAAGAATTGCTCATATGTACGCGGGACATCCACACCTGTTTGCACTTGGAGTTTTTCGTCCATTTCCCATTTATGCAGCACTTCAATATGGCTGCTCTTAATGTCCTCAATGGAAACTTCCATAAATCATTCTCCTCTTAAAAAATAAATCCAGATCATAAAATCAGTACCAGACGGAACGCCTGGTACTGTGAATATTCCCTATTCTTTTATTTTGAATCCATTAATTTCGAATCGTAAACTTTGGAAAACGAAATACGATAGCCAGAACTCCCGAGAGAGCTAGCAGGATCGGATAAAAACAGAAAGGGACAATACTGACAGGTGAAATGCTTGCTACTCCTGCCACTGACAGAATTTGTGCACCATATGGAAGCAAACCTTGGACAGAACTGGAGAAGATATCCAATAAGCTCGCTGACCTTTTGGAGTCAATCTCAAACCGTTCTGAAATTTGTTTAGCCAGAGGACCAGCTGTCATGATGGAAATCGTATTATTGGCTGTAGATACGTTCACGGCGCTGACCAATCCTGCGATACTGAATTCTCCGCCTCGATTCGATTGAGCACCTCGACTTATTTTACGAAGAAGGAAATCAATGCCACCATTTTGACGAATCAATTCAACAAGTCCCCCAAGCAGAATGACCAGCAAAGCCAATTCCTGCATGCCGGCAAACCCGTCGCCTAAAAGAGTGACAAATTCTATTCCTGAAAAGTCCCCCATCAATAGGCCGATTAATCCCGCGAAACCAATACCTCCCATAAGGACGTAAATAACATTGATGCCCATAATTGCAAAAATAAGAACTCCAAGATACGGCAACACTTTTACAACGTTAAACGGATGGTCATCCTGGAGCGTGGAAGCTGCATCCGTTGTCAACACACCAAAAATAATAGCCGTTACGACCGCAGCCGGAAGGACGATAAAGAAGTTTGCTTTGAACTTGTCTTTCATTTCTGTTCCTTGTGTCCTAACGGCGGCAATCGTTGTATCAGATATGATGGAAAGGTTATCTCCAAACATAGCTCCACTGACGATCCCTCCCATCGTTAGAGCAACTGCGACATCTGTCTGCTCTGCAATACCCATCCCAACGGGCGCAAGAGCCACAATCGTTCCCACAGAAGTTCCCATGGAAATGGAAATGAAACAAGCGATGATAAACAAACCGACAATCAGCAAGTTTCCTGGTAATATGCTCAAACCTAAGTTGACGGTTGAATCAACAGCTCCCATCCCTTCAGCGACTGTAGAAAAAGCGCCTGCCAATAAGAAGATGATCACCATTAAGATAATGTTGGAATGCCCTCCACCTTCTGTCAATTGCTGTAATTTCGTCTGAAAAGCCGTTTTTCTATTCATAAAGAGGGCTACGAGAATGGCAGCAAATACAGCCACCAATACAGGCATTTTATAAAAGTCACCGGTTAGGATTCCAGAGCCGATAAAAAGCAAGATAAATACTCCAAACGGGAGCAGCGCCCATCCGCTCCCCTTATTCAATTCTTTTGTTTCCATAAAGATCCTCCTTAGTCAGGATTCGTTCCCCTATTCCTACCTATAATAGCTCTTTCATACTCTACAACACTCAAAGATGAGATATCAAGTTTTGAGACGCTTATATATTGAATGGAAAAAATAGGGTAGTGGAATGGATCCTATATATCATTCATTTATTGTTATGAATGCTACCTCCTGCTCTAGCCACAGTTTCTACAGGATGGCCATCATACACCGATGGCTACAGTCATTATTTCCAGGCTTCTTTTTGCGACGTTCACCACTCTTTTGCTCATCCCAGCAATTTATCGGCTATTCACTAAACCAAAAGGAAAGAAATCAGAAATCAACGCTTCCCCGGAAAAGTCGGCTATGTAAAACCCCCACAAACAATAAAGGAGGAGCGAAACCTATGCATGTAATGACCTCCCCTATTGTAAATAAACGAGGCGTAGCTGATATTCAGCTACGCCTTTTTTTGTTAACTTCATGACACAGGAGACATTCCAATCTCCATTTCATATGAAACCAACGCTTCTTCAAACATCTTTAAACCTTCACTGATTTGGTCCTTTGTAATGGTTAAAGGTGGAATCATCCGGATAATCTCAGTCTTATTTCCACCAAAGTAAAACAGCACCCCATTTTCAAGGGCTTGATCAAGAATCTTAAAAAGTCCTTCACTGTTTG
The DNA here is from genome assembly GCF_007991335.1 of Halobacillus faecis. Taxonomy (GTDB): domain Bacteria; phylum Bacillota; class Bacilli; order Bacillales; family Halobacillaceae; genus Halobacillus; species Halobacillus faecis. Next base: position 103,375 of record NZ_BJYD01000017.1, read on the forward strand.
GCTCTTTCGTGACAGGATCAACGATTTCAATACCAATCATCAAGCCAATTGAACGGACATTCCCGATGACAGGGTGTTTTTCCTGCAGCTCTTTCAACTTCCCAGCCGCATAAGCCCCCTGCTCCTTCGCATTTTCAAGCAGCTGTTCCTCTTCCATGACATCAAGAACCGCATTGGCTGCGGAGCAAGCGATTGGGTTCCCGCCGAAAGTCGTCGCATGGCTTCCAAGTGGCCATTGGTGCATCAACTCTTTAGAGGCCACTGTAGCACTCAAAGGCATGCCATTCGCAATCCCCTTAGCAATTGCCATGATATCCGGAACAACCTCGAACGTATCAGCAGCAAACCATTCGCCTGTTCTCCCAAACCCAGTCTGGACTTCGTCAAAGATTAGTAAAACACCATATCCATCACATAGTTCTCTAAGCTTTTTCAACCATGCTTTCGGAGGGACAACATATCCACCCTCCCCAAGCACAGGTTCTACAATGACAGCAGCGACTTCATCAGGTGTCACTTGATGGTCAAACAATCGTTGGAAGTCCTTCTCTAGTTGATGGACAACATAGACTTCCGGGTCATCCCCTTTCGGACTATCTTCCATTCTTGCAAAAGGGATGTGGTAGGACCCTTGAGGCTGCATAAATTGACGGTATTTACTCTTTGAACTTGTTACGCTTAAAGCTCCCATGGATCTTCCGTGGAACCCTCCAATAAAAGACACAATATAAGGCCGCTTCGTAACATGTTTCGCTAACTTGATCGCTCCCTCTACAGCCTCCGTTCCACTATTTCCAAAAAAGAAACAGTCCAGGATTCCAGGCATAATTTCAGCAAGGCGATCAGCCAGCTTTAATATAGATTCATAGATGATGACACCTGATGGTCCATGAGCAAGACTGTCTGCTCCTTCTTTAATCGCTTTAACTACTTTTGGATGACGGTGCCCTACATTTGTCGTAGCGATCCCGGACGTGAAATCTAAGTACTTCTTTCCGTCCACGCCGTAATAATAGCACCCTTCCTCTTTAATGACTGGCAGATTCGGATGATCTTTAGCCATGCTCGGGGCAAGCCTCTCCGACATCCGTTCTAATCGATGTGTCCAATGTTGTGTCATAGTGTTCCTCCTGATGTAATAGTCCAAGTTTCTAATGTATTTTGTTTTCATAATAAGAATAAAGGAGCTTTAGTTGAAATCTAGAAATCTCCTTCATTCCTGTAGGTAAGGTTAAAAGAATAATAGATGAGCAAGCAGAGCAGCAATCGGTAGAGTAATGACTGTACGCTGCAGGAAAATTACGAAAAGCTCAAAGAAATTGATCGGAATTTTGGATTTAATCAATAGGATACCAATCTCAGACATGTAAATCAGCTGTGTTAATGACATGACTCCGATAATGAAACGCGTCAATTCTGATTCAATCCCACTTCCAACCACAGCTGGCAGGAACATATCCGCAAATCCAACGATCATCGCCGGTGCGGCTTCTGCAGCCTCCGGAATTTGCAGCAGGTTCAAAAACGGAATGAACGGGTAGGAAAGCCATGTAAACACCGGGGTGAATTCAGCAATGACAAGGGCGATCGTTCCAAGAGCCATGACAAGGGGGATTAGGCCGAACCAAATATCCGCTACATTATAGATTCCTTTTCTCACTATGGACCCAGCACTTTTCACTTGATCGGCTTTGGCTACCGCCTGGTCAAGACCGAATTTGAAAGTGGATGTCCCTTCTGGCACAATTTCATCAATCTGTTTCCCGACAGGTTCGTGATACGTTTCTTTTTTCAAAGAAAGTGGTGGGATCCTCGGACAAATGACAGCTGCTACAATCCCGCAGACAACGACCGTAAAATAGAAAGATACGAACATATGATCAATTGATAAAAACTTCGCAATCACGAGACTGAACGCAATGGATGCAATTGAAAAGTTACTTGCAACAACCGCCGCTTCACGTTTGGAATAGTAACCATTTTCATACTGCTGGGTGGTCAACAGCACACCTACCGTCCCACTCCCCATCCACGAAGCCATCGCATCTACGGATGAACGACCAGGCAGCTTGAACAGTGGATGCATCACTTTTCTTACGACCGTTCCAATTAAGTCCATCAAACCGAACTCCAGCAACAGCGGCATAAATAAACTTGCAAATAGAAACCAAACCATTAGAACAGGAATCAAGTCATAGAGGACAACGCCCCCTGTCAGTTCTGAACCGATATAAGAGGGTCCTGCCTCAAGGAGCGTCAGAATAGCAAAAGCTGCTCCAAGGAAACGTAAAACGATCCAAAACGGTCCTACATCAAAAACATTCGCTATGAATGGATGATTTCTTATCTTGTTGCTTACAACTTTTACGCCCACACTCCCTATAGCGGAGAGCGAGATTATAATGGTCATAAACGCAGGAATCCAGGGGCCAAGGGCCGCTTGGAGCCCATCTGCCATCAAACCAAGTCCGATCGTCACCCGTCCATTAACAGAGATCGGGACGAGGAATAATAAGACCCCGACCAAAGATGGTAGAAAAAATTTCATCCATTGTTTCATTGTATAGGATGTGGATGTTTGAATACTGCTTACTTTTGATTGTTGAATAGCCATGATTCGGCCTCCTTTGTCATTTTTATGCATAATTAAGTATAAATAAACAATTTGCGATAGTTAGTAACTATACATTTTCATGCATGAAAATTCAATAGGTTTTATGAAGTTTTTTAAGACGGTTTATTCAGATGGAGAAAAAGGAATAAAGAAGATGATGAGATTGCTAGTATAGGAGGCGTTACATAATGACGGTTAAAGTGCCAAAAGACAAGACAATCGACAATACACTAGCCATTTTTAAAGACGGATACAACTTCATACCAAAACGGATTCAGAATCACCATTTGGATGTATATGAAACGAGGGTTTTAGGAGAAAAAGTAGCTCTCCTCAGCGGAATTGAAGGGGCAAAACTTTTTTATGATACCAGTCGTATGAACCGGAAGGATGCTTTACCTAAACGAGTATTGAAAACGTTGTTCGGTGAAGATGCCATTCAGACAATGGACGGGGATGCACACACGCATCGCAAGTTGTTGTTCATGTCACTCATGACTCCCGATGCCCTCCAGGAATTGTATGAAATCACAACGAAGAACTGGGCACACTTCACCAAAAAGTGGAGCAGCATGAAAAAGGTGACGCTTTATGACGAGTCCCGGGAACTGCTGTGCCGGACCGCTTGTGAATGGGCCGGCATCCCATTAGCGGAAAAGGAAGTAAAGAAAAGGACCAGAGACTTGAGTAATATGATTGATGGATTCAGTGCGGTCGGACCAAAGCACATCGAAAGCCGGAGAGCACGCAAACGGTCGGAAGAGTGGATAGAAGAATTAATCTTACAAGTTCGTAAGGGGAACCTTGAAGCAGAAAAAGGAAAAGCCATCTATGAAATGGCTATGCATAAAGATTTGGAAGGTCAACCGTTAGACGCACGTATGGCAGCTATTGAAGTATTGAATGTGATTCGTCCACTAGTAGCCATTTCTAAATTCATCGCATTCGGCGCTGTTGCCCTTCATGAACATCCAGAAACTCAAACGCGCGTCGCCCTGGATGATGAATATCTATTCCAGTTCGCACAGGAAGTCCGTCGATACTTCCCCTTCGTTCCTTTTCTCGGAGCGAGGGTCGACCATGATTTCACATGGCAGCAATACCCATTTAAAAAAGATCAACTGGTCTTAATCGACATTTATGGAATCAACCATGACCCTAAAATCTGGGAGAATCCGGATCAATTCAATCCCGAGAGATTCATCGACTGGGATGGCGGATTGTTCGACTTGGTTCCTCAAGGCGGAGGCGGGTATTATAAAGGTCACCGCTGCCCGGGAGAATGGCCGACCATTGAAGTATTGCAGGCAAGTTTTCGTTACATGACCAAGCATTTAGGCTATGATGTTCCAAAACAAGACTACAGCTACAGTTTGAAGAAGATGCCCGCCCTTCCTAAAAGCGGCTTTATTATAAGCAACGTCCACTTCAAAAATTGATAACTTAAAGTTAAAAAAGTCCAGGAACAAATTCCTGGACTCTTTTCTATTCAAGAATGATAGAGTCGATAAAAATCATACCCATGCTTCAGCAATACCTTTATTACGGAATAAGTAGGGACAGCGATAATCATCCCGACCACTCCATACAACGGTGCGGCTACCACAAGTAGCAAAATAACCGTTAACGGGTGGATATCTAATCGTTCTCCAAAGATCAAGGGGGCAACTAAATTCCCCTCTAATTGTTGGACAACAATAAACGTGATGATCACATAAATGGCCATGGAGGGTTCCTGCATAAGAGCGACCACAATTGCCGGTATGGCACCAATGACAGGACCGACAAAGGGAATAATACAAGTTAACATAACGAATATACCCAGGATTAGTGCATAATCGAGACCTATAATAACGTAACCGATGTATGTCAAAATGCCATCCACAGCAGCAATAGTCGCTTGTCCGATCACATAGGATGAGACTGTATAATCTAAATCTTTGAGCACTTTTTCTCCCCTAGGCTTATGTTTTTCAGGTAAGGCTCTTTTTAAAAAAGGAATCAGTTTGTCGCCATCTTTCAAAAAGAAAAACAAAACGAAAGGAACGATGATTAACACTGTGGTCGCACCAGCGATGGTTGAAAAAACACTCATCATGTGCTCACCAATCTGTTGAGTCAATCCACCGAAATATTCTGTTACACGCTGCTTAATGGAAGCAACAGAAACCATTCCCATATCATTTTGCTCAAGCTTTTGACCCGCCTCTTCTGCCGTTTGTTTGATTTTTTCAGGGAGTTCCGAGATATCCGTAATCTGTTTTTTTATCGTACCCGCTAAAAAACGGATACCTCCATAAATAAGCGCCCCGATTACGGCAAAAACAAAGAGGATTGCAACAGGCAGGGGAAGGAATTTTGATCTTGCCATAAAGTGTACAACAGGCCGCAAAATATAAAAAAGGAACCCAGCGATTAACATCGGATAAAATAAAGTCCCGAAAATCGTTTTGACTGGATTCAAAAGCTCTAGTTTTTCTAAAAAATAATACAGGATAAGGATAAGTATAGCCGCTGTGATGTACTTAAAAAATGAGTGTTTCATCCACATGTTCCTTCACCGTCCTTTTATCCAAATCATTCACTAAATGGACAGGTGATAAACTATAAATCATGCACCCTGACCAAATTCCTCTCCTACTTATGCAAAAGAGACCTGCCTGGGGCAAGTCTCCTTTAAGAGTCATATTGTATAATGTAACGTAATCCTGCGTAGGTATTTTTGAATGTTTTCAACCCTTTGTCGAAGTATTGGAAGGTAAGAGCAAGTTTTGGTGTAATCCCAACCACAAGACATTCGGTTCCAACTAATTGCAGCGACTGATTCAACTGTTTTAAATGTCTGCTGAACTGGTCATTGAATTTATGAATACCGCTTAAATCTATTAAAGCGTATTGGATATCACCTTCCGTACATTCCTTCAGTAGCGAGGAAATCAGATGATCCACTCTTTTTTCATCCAAATCACCAATGAGCGGAATAGCCACTGCATGGTCCCATACTTTCAGAATAGGAATGGAAAGGGACTCAATGAGATGATCCTTCCTCTCCTCTTCCTCAGCCTTCGTTGTTACATCCATTAACATGATGGTATAGTAACTGGTTTCCCCCTCTGCATTTTTCATTGGTGTAATGACTGTATCGGCGACAAATTTATTCTTTATGTTGATCCTCACTTGATGTTTCTTATTCAGTCTTTCCATACGATCCTGTTTCTTTAAAGAATCGGTATAAAAGTTGTCCATATTCTCCCCAATTAAATCGTTCACGTGCTCATACCCGAACATCGGAGCAATTTTTGTGAAAAGATTTTTGGCCTCATCATTCATCCACACCAGATCATAATTGAGGTCTGCAAGCAAGATGTTCTCTCCTATGCTATTCAGCGCATCTGTCATCGTTAGATCTGAAGTCATTAAAGCCATCCATGTTCCCACCTTATCCAATTAATTTTTCTTTATTATAATACCATTTCCTTTCCAGAGGTAGAGGTGAAAAAAGTCGAATGTGTTCATGTTATAAAACTTAACAATGTAATAGTTTTATGTTAGATTTTCTTACATACTAAGTGACATACATGATTTTTTCCGCTATTCTATATTCATCAGATAAGAATAGGAGGAGATCATCGTTCTTTTTCCAACCCGACGATTTACTGTGCCAAATAAGAAAGTATTTCACACATACGGGAGTGAACCTTAATGAAGAACCATTTGAGGACCGCCGTTGAGAGTATGAAAGAACATTACATCCAAAAACTTATTGATGCAGGAATGTATCAAGCCTCTGACGAAATGCTCAAATCGTTAACGTTAACGGAGCTCGAAGCGCTCGCTTCAAGGGTCGAACGACCATAAGGAGGTGCAACATCAAGGAGGAGAAGTGATGTCGTCTTACAAGCACAAAAAAGTCATTTCGATTGGTACGGTCAACGAACTTACAGGCCTTTCTCTCAGGCAGATCCGATATTACGAAGAGCGGGAATTGATTTATCCAGAACGTACCAAGAGAGGAACACGCAAGTATTCTTTTTCTGATGTTGAAACCCTCTTGCAAATTGCTGACAAACGAGAGGAAGGTGTACAAACGTACGAGATCCGGAAAGATTTACAGTCTTCCAATAAAGGGAAGGTAATGGAACGGATGCTTCGCGGGCAACTGAATGCCCATTTTCGAATGAACAAATGAATCCATTTACAGGCAGCCCGGACACCCCTAGGTCCAGGGCTTTTTTTTGCACACTTTTAATATCTCGACATAAAATATCTTGACTTCAAAATAATTGAGGAGTATAGTTTTATTTAGAATTAAAACTATTTTATTTCAAAGGAGAATGTAAGATGACAAATTTAACGTTGGATCAAGTCCACAGCAGCTTGAATTTCCAAATTAAGCATATGATGGTATCAAAGGCGAAGGGTGAATTTGAAACATTCGACGTAGAGTTTTCCGGTGATTTGAATGACTTACCTTCTGCCCAAGTGACCGTTACTATTCCGGTATCTTCTATCAATACAGGGAACGAACAGCGCGACGGCCACCTTCGTTCCGGCGACTTTTTCGAAGCTGAACAATACCCTAACCTTGTGTTCCGCAGCACTTCCATTAAAAAGGTTTCGGATGATGAATTCGAAGTAACCGGTGACTTCACCATTAAAGAAGTGACTCATCAGGAGACCTTCACCGTTGAATATAACGGGACATCCAAGAGCCCTATGGATGGCAGCACGATCGCAGGTTTTGATGTGAGTGGAAAAATTGATCGTGAAGTTTACGGATTAACGTATAATGCGGCTCTTGAAACTGGCGGTGTTCTACTAGGGAAAGAAGTTAAGTTTGAAGGGAACTTTGAGTTTGTTGTAGGGGAATAAATCTACACGATTTAAAAAAGGTGAGCCTAATTATAGACTCACCTTTTTTAGTGGATTTTTTATTCTCTATTGGTCTAGTTGGCGTTAAGTCACTTTTCTATAGTGCTAAGTCACTTTCAACACCGTTAGGAAACTTTGAATCTAAGTTAAGTCACTTTCACCTCTTGTTAAGGCACTTTCCAATCCTCTCCCCCCCTCCTCCTTCCAACATAAAAAATCCGCCCACGATGATGGACGGTTACATCTCAAAATATAAAGGATAATGCAGGCGGCAACCCTCATTAAATCCATGCAGACAAACAGGGCATTGAGACGACTTCATATATTCATGAATGGTTAACTCATGGCTGCAGCTTCCACATAAGATCGCACGCTCATCCCATTTGTGCTTTGGCCATTGACTCGGTTCATGGTCTGCTTGTTCCTGATGGCAGGAATAACACGCATAATATTCCCCGCAGCAGTGAAAACGTATGGCGATCACATCAACTTCACTGTGATAGTGCGCACAGCGTGTCTGATGGTCAACCTGATTTCCCTTCACGAGAGGAGTCTCTTCCATTTTATCCTCTCCTTTTCTTTTAACATCCATATCTATCACACTCTGTTTATTCTCATGATCAGAAGCACAAATTCATCTATCCGTATTATAACATGGGTCATTGCCATAAAAAGGTGTACCAGGTCATCCAGTATTTGGATAATGGTTTACATCACTCATTTTTATAGAGTGGCAGAAAGATAAATAGGAGGATGAGCATGAAAGTGACACTCAACACACCTGTCCATTGGTAGTTTTCCCATAGGGTACCGATGGCCGTGCTGCCCACAGCTACCCCGATGTAATAACTGATCAAGTAAAACCCTGAGGCTCCGCTTTTATGATGGGTCGCGGATTTGCTGACAAGGGCAGCGGCCATGGAATGAGCGACAAAGAAACCCATACAAATGAGGCAGAGTCCTAAGAGTACAAACGTTCCAGCTGGAAGTGCGGTAAGGGAGGCACCAGCGATGAGGATCGTCACACCAGTGAACATCACTTTTTTCAACCCAATCACATCAGACACACGTCCTGCCAGCGGGGGCGCGAGGACTCCAAATGCATAGGCAAAGTAGGTAAAAGCGATCCATTTTAATGACCAATTGAACGGATCTCCCTGTAAATGAAAAGGGATGTAAGTCCAAATAGCCGTAAAGACAATTTGCAGCAATACACCCATGAGGAACAAAACAAGCATCGACCGGCTCTTCAAATGAACCAGCATGCCTTTCAAATCATCACCGATGGACTGGTTTGTTTTTTCGAAAAAGCGTTCTTTTGGAAAAAGGACTAAAAATAGCAAAGCTGAGAGCAGTCCAAACGCAGCAAAAATATATAAGGTCGACTGCCAATTAAACAGATCTGTCACATATCCACCTACAACTCTCCCTCCCATTCCTCCGAGGGCATTGCTGGATATGTATAAGGTCATGGCTAGACCCAAGTGTTTATGTGCGACCTCAGCTCCTAAATACCCCATCGCTGCCGCAGGGATGCCCGCTAAAAAGAAGCCCTGTATAAATCTCACCACAACCATCCACCCGAATGTTGGCGTGAATGGCAAAAGGATGAGAGTCCCTGCTGTAATAAACAAGGAAACTTTCATGACAACAGCACGTCCATATCGATCGGCAGAAAAACCGAGGATAAATAGACCGACGACCATGGCGATGACACATGCTGACATGAGTAAACTGGATTCCGTAGCGGAAACTTTAAATTGGTCAGTAAACACAGGAAGCAGTGGTTGAAAAACATATAAGGTTGAGAATATGGATAAGGAAGCTAACATCAAAGCGGTGGTGACACGCCAAAATTCACTTTGTTCAGGCGTGTAGGGTTGTCTGTTCGGTTGTGCAGCTTCCATGTCCATCATCCTTTATTATGAGTTAAAGCGATTCGGGAATGTCGTTAAATCGATCCCCCAAACGAACGGTAAGTAGAAATAGATTGCGATTGTAATTAAAACGACGGCAACAATATTCAGCCAGAGTCCGGCCTTAGCCATATCCGGAATTCTTAAATAGCCACTACCGAAAACGACGGCGTTCGGAGGGGTTGCCACAGGCAGCATAAATGCACAGCTTGCCGCTACACCCGCTGCAATCATTAAGCTGTACGGGTGAACCGAGATCGCACTGGCTAGAGAGGCCATAATCGGAAACATCATCGTCGCTGTGGCCGTATTCGATGTAATTTCCGTTAAGAAGATAACGAGCGCTGCAACGATGACAACAATCAGTATCAGATTGACACCATCTAAAATCGTCAGCTGCGTACCAATCCATTCAGCAAGCCCCGTTTCCTGAAATCCAGCAGCAATAGCTAGACCTGCACCAAAGAGAAGCAGGATTCCCCACGGCAGCCCTTTCGCTGTGTTCCAATCCAGAAGATAATCTCCTCTTTTGTTTTTTGAAGGTATGAGAAAAAGGAGAATGGCTGCACTCATCGCGATCATCGTATCATTGATATTTTCATTAATGTGTACGAGTAAAAATGATCTCGATATCCACGCTACTGCTGTCAAAGCGAACACGGTCATGACAATTTTTTCTTCTACACTCATGACACCGAGCGCACGCCTCTCCTCCCCAATGACTTTTCTGCCCCCGGGCAGTTCTTTAATTTTCATAGGGAAAGCAATTTTAACCAAATAGAACCAGGCGAGTGCTAAGAACAGAATCGTCAGTGGAACACCGAACGCCATCCAACCAGCGAAGCTGATTTCGATTCCGTAGGTTTGTTCAACAACGGCTTTAAAAATCGTGTTCGGTGGTGTTCCGATTAGAGTTGCCAGTCCACCAATGGAAGCACTATAGGCGACCCCGAGCATGACCGCTTTACCGAAATTGAAATTCTCGTGATCCACTGATTCCCCTTTTTTCTTCAACTGTTCAGAAGCTTGATAGATAACCGCCATGCCGATCGGGACCATCATCATGGCCGTTGCTGTATTGGAAATCCACATCGACAAGGTCCCCGTAGCAACCATAAACCCAAGCACGATTTGTTCGGTGCTTGTCCCTACGGATGCGATGATAAACAAGGCCATCCGCTTGTGCAGGTTCCACTTTTGCATGGCAAGCGCAATAAGGAAACCACCCATAAACAGGAAGATCGTATTATCGCCATAGGAAGAAGCCGTCGCACCACCGTCCAGCCCTCCGGTGAGAGGGAAAAGAATCAACGGCAGAAGGGATGTTGCAGGAATTGGAATCGCTTCTGTGATCCACCACGTGGCAATCCAGATGGTACTAGCTAAAACAGCTACAGCACTTTGCGATAACCCGTCCGCCTCTAAAAACAAAAGTGTAAGCGCAAACAAAATTGGTCCCAAAAAAAGACCCACTTTCTGACGCGTATCAAAGGACGGCCCCGGGTCCTGACCTTCTGACTTCTCGTTCGTCTGAGACGCCGTTGACGTTCCGCCGCCACTTCCTTTCACCATAAAACTCAGTAAATCCTTTGCTTCGTAGTGCATCGTCCAAAGCCTGTTCCATGCCCCACTTAACATTGATTGTGCACCCATGCTTATTACCTCACTTTCCATTTGTCAAATATGTATGAATATTTACAAATTTTATCATAAAGTCCAACTTCTTGTAACAAATTCGCATCCACTTGAGACCGATGACTCAACAACTGCCGCTTACTGGTAAAAATATACACACCAGGTCATCCATATTCTGGATGACCTGGTGTGTCAAATTATCCCTTATTCTTCTTGTTGTTATTTATAAAGGAGGTAGTGTTTTCTTACTTTGTTGAAGTCTTTAAGATCGTCTTCCCAACGGTCTTTCATATTTTCTACGGACTCGCCGTTTTCAATAGCTTCGCGGATCCATCCATTACCAACTAATAGATCGAAGAAGGAGACGCCTGCTGAGTTTTCCGCACGGAACTCGAAGTCTTCCGGATACATGTCATGAATCGTCTTCACGAGATAGACACCGGTTTCTACAGCGTTGAACTCTTCACGATCGATGACATGGATCTGCACCCCATGAGTCAATTTCCCTGCATGCTTCGAGAAGGATGGGGTGAAGGATGCCGCTCTGAACCTTACTCCTGGTAGGTTGAAAGCGTTCATCTCTGCCGCCAGATCTGTACTATTAATAAAAGGAGCGCCAATCAATTCAAACGGTCGAGTCGTACCGCGCCCTTCAGATACATTTGTCCCTTCAATCAAGGCTGCGCCCGGATATACGAAAGCCGTGTCAACGGTCGGCATGTTCGGGGAAGGAGCAACGAATTCTAGTCCTGTCTCATCATAATCCATGCTCCGCTTCCACCCTTGCATTTCCACGACCGTCAAATCCGCACCAATCTCAAACTCGTTATTGAAAAACTTCGCAAGCTCCCCAACTGTCATCCCATGGCGTAGTGGGATCGGATAGTTTCCGACGAAGGACTTGTAGTCTTCATTCAAAACCGGACCTTCCACTTTTTCTCCACCCAGTGGATTCGGACGGTCAAGGACGACAAATGGGATGTCATTTTCCTGAGCTGCTTCCATCGCATAAGCCATCGTGTAGATGTACGTATAGAAACGTGTGCCTACGTCCTGAATATCAAACAGCAGCACATCGATGTCTTCTAACATATCCGGAGTCGGTTTTCGAGTCTTGCCATAAAGACTGTAAACTGGAAGTCCTGTTTCTTCATCTGTATAAAACTCCACATACTCTCCAGCCTGAGCGCTGCCCCTGACCCCGTGTTCCGGGCCATACAACGCCGTCAGGTTAACATCCTCATCGTTGTGTAACAGATCAACGATGCTGTTCAAGTTTTGGTCAACACCGGTCGGGTTTGTAATCAGACCCACATTCTTACCTTCAATCAGTTCTTTCTCTTCATCTAAAAGGACTTCTACTCCAAGCTTGAAAGGTTCCCCTTTTTTATGATGCCCTTTTTGTTTACCAGGATTGCCGTTATGATCCGCGAAAACAACTGAGAACGTCGACCATGTCATCATCAAAACGACAGCAAGCATCAACCATTTTTTCATAATAACCTCTCCCTTTTAATTATGATGAAGAAGGACGTGAAGCCCCTCTTCCTAAAAAAACGATTAGTAACTGAGACCCGTACCATATTCAAACAATACGCCACCGTCAGCTCCTGGAATGGTCACAGGCAGTTGGCCGGTTGGATTGTTTGTACCAAAAATGGTAGCCGCCGTCGCTTTAAAACTTGCATCCCTGAAGCCGTACTGTGCAATATAAGCGTCCACTCCTGGATAGGCCATAATGTCATAAGGGTTTCTAATTCCTACACCAATCACTTCTGCATCTGTGTTCGCCATTACCTCATGGATCAACTGCATTTGAGAATGGTCTGACGAACGCGTGGACACATTGTACGTGTACGTTCCAAAGATGACTTTGTCTGCTTCCGCCACTGTTTGTTTTTGCTCCGCCGTCAATTTGCTTTCATCTGTTCTGATCAAGGTCGTATGGGAATGGTGAGCAGAAACAGCGTCTGCAAGGTCGCCAATAAATGTGTTTCCAATCACCACTACCTGTTCATCACCTGACGCGTCCAATGGAAGTGCCCCATCATTTTTCACTAGCGTAATGGAACGTTCAGCCGCTTCTTTCTCCACAGCTTTATGTGCCTCTGATCCGACGACTTCTTCCGCTTCTGCGATTTTCTCATCGAGCGGTTGAGGTGTTTCTTCTTTAATGATGCCTCGGTTCAACTTCAATGTAAGGATCCGTTCAACAGAATCTTCAATCGTAGCCATTGGAATTTCCCCAGACTCTACAGCCTCATAAACACCTGAAGCTACTTCCTCGAGCCCTACAGGCATAAGCGCAATGTCTGTGCCTGCATTGATGGCACGAATAACGGCATCCACCGGTCCAAAATGATCGGCGATGGCTTTCATGTTCAAAGCGTCTGTGACGACGACTCCTTCATAATTCATCTCCTCACGCATCAATCCAGTCAAAACCTTTTCAGAAAGGGTGGCTGGAAGCGCGATTTCAGAACCGTCCTTCTGGGAAATCACTTTGGTATCATCAATTTTCGGGAACGTGATATGGGCAGTCATGATCGCATCAATGCCTGCATCCATCGCCTGTTGGAACGGATACAGTTCAACTTCCTTCAGACGCTCAAGGTCGTAAGGAACCTCAGGAAGACCGAGGTGGGAATCTGTTGCCGTATCCCCATGACCTGGGAAGTGTTTCGCCGTTGCAGCCACCCCGTGCTGCTGCAGCCCTTTCGTGTACGCCACACCCATTTTTCCAACGAGCTCCGGATCTTCCCCGAAAGAACGAACGCCAATGACAGGGTTGTCTGGATTGTTGTTTACATCCATAACAGGGGCAAAGTTCATGTTGATACCAAGGGATTCAAGTTCAGCTCCAATCACTGCCCCTACATCTTCAGCGATTTCTTCCGATCGGGTGGCACCTAAGGCCATATTTCCAGGCATGTCCGTCCCTGATTGTAGACGTGTCACGATTCCGCCTTCCTGGTCAATCGTCATAAGCAAACCATACTTTTCAGAAGCGGCTTGATAATCAGACACAAGCTTGGCCGTTTGTTCTGTTGTCACAACGTTCTCACGGAATAAAATGACACCGCCCAAATGATATTTCTGTACCATCTCTTCAATTTCAGGAAGCATGTCCGTCACGTTTTTCCCTTCCCATTTCCTGAAATCAGGCATCAGCATCTGACCGACTTTTTCCTCCATCGTCATGTTGGCAAGTGCATGTTGAACGAGGTCGTAACGGTCACCCTCCTGTTTTTTAATGGTCGGTTTGAAATCCGGCTTCCCTTTCTTATTCTTTGAAGGATCGGGCTTGTAGTCCAGAGCGATCCGGTCTTCAAAATGGCCATTCGATACCGTCACCCATGTTCGTCCCGGTTTTCCTGTAAAAGTAACCGTTCCATCGTCCGAGACAGTGGCAACGTTTGAATTCCTCGATTTCCAAACGAGTCCGTCATTCACCTTTGTGAAGTGTCCGTCTTCATACACGTTCAGTGCGGAAAGAGTCAACTCGTCCCCGTCCACCGTCTCATCTGCTTGCGGTACGTTCTCAAAAATGATGACATCCGATAATCCGTCCTCTTCAGCAGCTTCCACCTTTGTACCCATCAACCACGATGGCAGCATCATGCCAATGGTCAGTGTAAAGATCAACATCCATTTGCCTGCCATTCTCATTCGCCATTCCTCCTTGATTTATCTATTTGTAAAAGGTGCCTTCCTATCCAAAAAGACCCTTTTGCAAAACCATTTTCGAAAAAAACACCCTCAAAAAAGTCGGTACAGGAGAGATAATGTTGTAAACGTTTACATTTTGTAATAAAAGCGTAACGGAAATAGATATAGTCGTCTATACCACTTAAGGCCCTAATCATTCTATTTACCTCCATTTTCCAAAGCTTTCCTACTATTCCAATTGACTCATTTTAAAATAATGTGTCAGCTTTTTTTAATTTAACTGTAAAAAAAGTACATATAAAAAGGCACCTGAATCAGGTGCCTTCTCCTCTTAAGACGCGTTCTTAAACACTTCTTTTCTTTTTTCAACTGTGAACTTCGGATATCTAAATGCGATCGCTAAAAGACCCGCTACAGCTGTGAGTAAGGGATAAATACAAAACGGAACGATGGCAACAGGAGAAATACTTGCCACACCCGCTACCGCGAGGATTTGGCCTCCATAAGGAATGATCCCCTGCACGGAACTGGCAAAGATATCGAGGATACTCGCTGAACGACGTCCTCCAATCCCATATTCATCAGAAATTTGTTTGGCCAGTGGTCCTGCTGTAATGATGGAGATGGTATTGTTCGCCGTAGAAAAGTTGATAGCTGTCACAATCCCAGCAATGCCAAGCTCCCCACCACGATTGGAATTCACTTTCCTGCTCACGGCTTGCAGCAAAAATTCGATGCCTCCATTTGCCCGGATCAATTCCACAAGACCACCCAGCAAGATCGCAATCATGGCAAGCGTCTGCATATTCGTAAATCCATCACCTACGAGAGTTATGAATTCCATCCCGGAAAATTTACCAAGCAAAAGGCCGACTCCACCAGCAAAAACAATGCCTCCGATCAAAACGTAAATGACGTTTACTCCAGCAATGGCAAACCCGAGTACACCTAAGTAAGGTAAAATTTCTAGAATGTTGTACGTGTAATTCTCATTCAGGCTTGCCGATGCATCCGCCGTCATCACCCCAAAAATAACGGCCGTGATCATGGCTGCCGGTAAAACGATGAAGAAATTCGCTTTGAACTTTTCTTTCATTTCTGTCCCCTGTGTACGAACAGCTGCAATGGTCGTATCCGAAATGACAGAAAGGTTGTCCCCGAACATCGCACCACTGACAATCGCCCCCATGACCAAGGCAAGACCGATGTCTGTTTGCTCGGCTACACCTACTCCAATTGGCGCAAGGGCAACCACTGTACCTGTCGATGTCCCCATGGAAATGGAAATGAAACAGCCGATCACAAACAAACCGACGACCATCCAACCGCCAGGCAGGTACGTTAAACCAAGATTGACGGTAGATTCAACTGCGCCCATTCCGGATGCTACAGCAGCGAAAGCTCCTGCAAGTAAGAAAATAATAACCATTAAGATGATATTGGGGTGCCCTCCCCCTCTCGTCAAGTGGGATATTTTCGTCTGGAAATCTGCTTTACGGTTCATGGCTAACGCAACGAGGATCGCTACGAACAGAGCGACCAATACGGGCATTTGATAAAAATCCCCTGTGATGATGCCCGAACCAATGAAAAGTAAAATAAAGATCGCAAATGGGATGAGTGCGAAAGCGTTGCTTAATGGTTTTGTCATGATTTGACCTCCTTTATATATATAACTCATCAGAATAGTCGGTTTTATCGCGAGAAAAACACTGGTCTAAAAAAGACGGCAAACAAAAAGAGCCTTCTCACATAAGAAGGCTCTTGAAACGTATCCGCACATTCCTTCTCATCTTTCAAGTGATCATCACTTGCTGGAATTAGCACCGGCCAACCGATGTTGGTGGTTGCTGAAGCTTCGCAGGACCAGTTCCTCAGCTTCTCTTGATAAGAATTATTCAATTGAGTTAATGGTTACTTTACAATAAAAACCATTCGCTGACAAGAGTTTTTTCAGAAAAAATGTCATCGATCGTAGCGCCCAATCACTTCCATCGCTTCTTCTGAAAGTGAGGTGTCGATGGCGTCACTAAAGTCAATGTCCCCGCTGATCGCACCGTTTGCGTCATACATCTCGAACTGTTTCTTAATATCGTCGATGAACATTTCCCCGTTCGGATCGAGTCCTGTTACACCAACTTTCTTCCAAACATCAGCGTCTTTCAAGGCCGTATGCTTTGTCATGATTTCAATGACTTCATCCAGTCCCTCATCATAAAGGAACGCATCATTGTAATCACGTACCCCTTTCAAATAAGCAGCCATAAATCGGACGGAAACATCGGTGTCCTTTTCAATAAAATCAGGAGACCCGAGGACCATCGCAATTTGTGCATCCGGAGCGAAATCTGTGGCGTCACCGAAGCGGACGTGCAGATCCTGCGCTTCTCCCTGAGTGATCAGAGGCTCGATTTGCAAAGCAGCATCAATCGATTTGTTGCCCATTGCGGCAAGCATGTTACCAAAATCAGACATGAGGACAAATTCGACATCGTCTTCCGTCAGCCCGGCATGTTCAAGCATACGCTGAAAAATATAATCATCAACGGCATTTCTCGATGAAACGGCAATCCGCTTCCCTTTCAAATCACTATACTCTTTGATTTCATCCTGCAGATCTTCACGAACCACAAAGCTGAAGTACGAGCTGCCATCAAAATAGTGCCCTTTATCAGCGATGATTTTCACATCAATGCCCTGAGCGATGGCATTGAAGAAGGAAGCTGTAGAAACGCCCCCGGCAATATCCACCTCACCCGCAGCCAACGCCGGAAGCATGTCGTCACTATTGGCGAACGTTGTAAACTTGATATCGATATTGTAATCATCAAAATATCCTTTTTCTTCAGCGATATAAAAGCCAGCTCCAGATGCAGCACCGTCCTCGGCAATGACCACCGTCGCTTTTTTATCTAATGGAGCAAAATCGCCGTCAATCATTTCACCACTCCCTGTATCCTCCCCAGAATCACCGGAGGCACAGCCGAACAACACAAAGATGATGAACAAAAAAGAAAACAGATGACATACTTTTTTCACCATGGGATTCCAATCCCCTTTCTTTCACTATTTACGCGATCGCTGCACTTCATCCTGAAGATGATTCCAAATCTCGACAAAATGTTCTGCCATCAAAGGATCTGCCCGTACCTGCTCCATATTTCTCGGACGTGGCAGGTCAATCCGTTTTTCATCAATGATGGTGCCGGGCTGGGAACTCATCAACAGGATCCGGTCGCTAAGTAGGAGCGCTTCATCTATGCTATGGGTAATAAATAAGACCGTTTTCTTCGTCTCCGACCAAATATTCAATAATTCTTCCTGCAAAATGAATTTGTTCTGCTCATCGAGTGCAGCAAATGGTTCATCCATGAGGAGAATTTCTGGATCGTTTGCAAACGCTCTGGCAATACTGACGCGCTGTTTCATCCCGCCGGACAGCTCTTTTGGATAGAGTTTAGCGAATTTTTCAAGCCCCACTTTATTCAAATAGTAAGCGGTCCGTTCTTTGATTACATCTGCAGGCAGATGCCTCATCTTTAAGCCGAAACTGACATTGCCTTCAACGGTCAACCACGGGATGACCCCGCGTTCTTGAAAAACCATCGACTGCAGCGGGCGCTCTTTATTACTTTTCGCAATCGTAAAGGTCCCACCACTTGGCTTTTCTAACTCAGCCAGAATCCTTAATAAAGTCGTTTTTCCACAGCCGCTCGGTCCGACGAGACAAACGAATTCCCCGTCTGCAATATCGAGCGAAATCCCTTCTAACGCCGTCACGCGGCTCTCTTTTTTATAAAAAACCTTCGTTAAATCCTTAATCGATATTTTAGCCTCCATCCCTTGTCGCTCCTTTCATCAGTTAGCGCCATGGCAGCAGTTTGGCCTGCAGCCCCCGTAGAATGATGGAAAACAAATAGCCGAAGAACGAAATGAGTACGAGTCCGACAAACATTTCTTTTAACAAAAAGGCTTTATACGATGTCCAGATCAAATACCCAATCCCTGAGTTGGCTCCCATCATTTCTGCCGCGACAATCGTCAACAGTGCAATCGCCTGCCCCATTTGAATACCTTCGAGCATGACCGGCAGCGAACCAGGCAAAGCGATTTTGAAAAAGAACTGCTTCGAATCCGCGCCATAGTTTTTTGCAACATCCAAATAAATGCGGTCAATGTTCACAACACCCGCTACCGTATTAATGACGACAGGAAAAA
Source organism: Halobacillus faecis (assembly GCF_007991335.1). Lineage (GTDB taxonomy): Bacteria > Bacillota > Bacilli > Bacillales > Halobacillaceae > Halobacillus > Halobacillus faecis. Next base: position 122,299 of record NZ_BJYD01000017.1, read on the forward strand.
ACACACTTCCCGCAATCGTCACCACTTTGGATACTTCACCGACACCAAATAAAATGATGATGATGGGCAGGAGAGCAAGGGTTGGAATCGGCATCAAGGCCATGATGAGTGGCGACAGGAAATGTCGGACCGGTCCGTAAAGCCCCATTAGGAGACCAATCACTATAGCCGGTATGACCCCCAGCAAAAATCCCGCGAAAATACGAAACAAAGAAATGCCGACATGATGAAACAGCTCTCCGCTCATCCCCATCGCCCAGAACGTTCCTACAATCTCTGTCGGTGGCGGGAAGAAACGGGCATCAATCAGTCCCGTTCTTGATAAAAACTCCCAAAGCAATACAATGAAAATCGGCGATGATATGGTCAATATCTGCTTCAGACGATGCTGCATCTGGCGCTTTTTCCATTCTTGTTTTTCCATTTGTAAAGGGTCTGTCATAGATTCCCTTAAGCCATCTTTCATTCTCACCACCTCTACCGCTAATTTATGTGCGAACGCCCAATTGTGTGAAATTGTTCCTTTTATACGTCTATAAAAGCAAAAAAAACGCCATCTAGGCGTCTTTTTCACTCATTCTCTTTATTGGTTTCCTCAAGATTCGTCGCCAATTCTTCCAACTTCTTTTCTAATACTTTCATGAAAGCGACCTTTCCTTCTTGATTTCCTGCAGGTGGAACTTCTTCTCCAAAGATGTACCTCATGTGTTCCTCCATCTGAGAAAAAAACTCCCCTTCTCCGATCTGTTCTAAATAAGGAGGAGTTTGGAAAGCATCCAATTCTTTTTTCAATGCTTCGTTCTCTTTTCTCTGCTTTTCTGATTCATTATTAAGCTTACTTATTTGTGTACGCATTCGTTTTGTATCTGCTTCATTAGTAAAAAGAGATTTTTGTAACCTCTTCACTTCTCCCTTGACGGTCTGACACTCTTCTTTCCATTTACTCACTTCTTGATCGGCGTATTGTTTCTCTTTCAGCCTTTCCTTTTCAAGCTGTTCTTTTTCTTTCCGATAGGTGTTTTCTAATTGTGAATAATCGTCTCTCGCTTTAGCGAGGGATTCTTTCACACCTTCTAATTCTTCCATGAAGGTTTGTGAACGCTGAGTAAGTTCTTCATTCTTTTTTTCTAACTCTCCCTTATTCTCTTTCCAAATTTCCGCTGCCTTTGAATGTCTTTGATTGGATTCATCCAATTGTTTTCTTATTGTTATGCATTCCTGTTGAGCTCTCTTTTTCATCTGCAGCTCATTATTAAAGTTATTTTGCAGAAAAGAAAAATCTTTCTGTGCTTGTAAGATCATTTGTTTTTTCTGCTCAAGACGTTCGTTTAACTGTGCACACTCACTCTCTAGTTTATCAATTTCGAGAGAAAAGTTTTTCTTGGTATCGGCTAGATCTTCTTTTAGTTTCTTCACTTCTTCTTCCGCTTCCGTTTTAGCATCTGTTACTATTTGTAGTTTTTGCTGAATTTCCGCATAGCTTCTTTGTAACATGGAAAGATCTTTTTGAGATTGGAAGATCCTTCTTCTTGTCTCTGCCAGTCCGCCCTCCAGGTCCTGAACTTGACCAGATAATTCTTTTTCCTTGTGGCTCCACCCGATTGCTCGATTTTGCCAATCCTTTAGTTCAGTCTTGAATTTTTCCTCTTGTTCCTCATAACGATTTACTCGTTCCTCAAACCCTTGAATTCTCCGCATTAACTCTTCATTTAAAACAGATTCTTCATGATTCCATTGCTCTATTGTCTCTTGTAATTCTTCGTTCTCTACTTTTAATTTCTCCAGTTGGGAGTAATGATAATTATCTTGATAATCCTTCACCCTTTTTTTGTATTTGTCCAACTCAGCCCTATAATAAATCAACTTCTGCTGTAACTGGATAGGATCCTTTTTCACTCGCTCCGCCCCCTTCTAACAGAAAACCGATTGCTCCATTTTATGTTGGAAGTTTTTCATTTATCACTTTCTCCCCTTAACGATTGAGCCGTCTCCATTTAAGGTAGGACTGCTTATGATATAGATAAGAAAGGAGAAGGAATATGAGGGATAAAAAACATCGAGAAGCTCTAAGACAAAGAACACATCAACAAAGCGAGACAGACACTACCCAAACACCAAGAAAACCAACTCGTAAAAAAGCAGGCGGCTGTGGGTGCGGCAAGAAAAAGAAATAACTCATAAAAAGAGAATGGAAGGTAACCTTCCATTCTCTTTTTTACGATGGATTCACTTCTGTATAACCATTCTGATCAGCCGCTACGTTCAGTCCTTCAGGGACACGGATATAAAGAGCGGACCCGTTCCAATGGGATACGGTTGTCCGTCCCCACGCATATCCATTTTCTTCACCGAACAAGCGGAATGGAAATTCAGTGCCGAACATTTTATATTTCAAGTTCAATGTTTCTCCTGGATAGATTGAAAGGGTTGTCGTATCCAGGACCACGGCCGGCATATACTTCTCTTCCACTTCGTACCCGTTGACTGTCAGTGGTGTCTGATAATAAGAGGCTTCCACGGTCTCCGTAAGTTCGTCTGTATGTTCGACGAAAATGTTGACCCCGTTCACATCATTTTCTAATACTTGAAGAACGATTTGTTCTTCGTTAAAAGGAAACGACCATTCATGGATGCGCCACTCTTCCATGTCATCCACCTTGCCTTCATGAACGGCTTCATAGAATTGCTGAGACTTCTGCTCCGCATCTCTATCATTCTCTTGTCCTCTCAATTCCGTGCTGTCAATAGGAAGGACGAGAAAAATAACCATTGAGCCAACTAACAGGGCAGAATAACCGATAAGCATCCAGAGTCCCATCTTCCCTTTCGCAAAACCGAAGTGTGAACTTTTCTTAATGAGAAGGCTTAAAGCAATAAAAACCGTAAGCAGGATCAGGATCGGCAAGAAAGTCACTATAATCATTGCTTCACCTCCAGACGGTTGGAAACGAGTACAGCGAGTGCGTAGAAAATAGTCGTCGCAGCGAGAGTCTTCAGTGTGAAAAGCCACGCATTGCTTTCCTCAAAAAAGAATTCAAAGAAATATACCTGAACTGGGAATCCGCCTCTATATAACAAGATCATTAGACCGATGACAACGACCGGCAGAATAATGACGAGCATTTTGTTCAACTGAACAATCATCCCAGCCAGATAGCCTAAGCTGCTGAACAAAAATAGGATGAGAATGGTCGCGAGCATACCAAGGAACCATGCACTCCCATTCCCTACTCCCTGAGTAAGAAGCATTTCATCTCCAGGCAATATAAAATAGGCAAACAGTTTCAAAGCAAAACTGGACAGCAAAGCAGTCAGCGCCCCAATGACACATAGGACAAACAGAAAAGCAATGGTCGAAAGTGTACTCGTCTTCCTATTTGTAACAAATGCAAAATCATCTTCCCGATACGCTTTCGTCGTTAATAGAAAAGCGGTAAGAAATCCCCAGAAAATCGTGAAACCCACCACGATGTCTGCGGTATAATAGGTAATGTTCACATCGTATCCTGTTCTACCGCTGCCCATTGAACCGGAACCATTCAATGAAAACAAGAGACCGAGAAGCTGGATGACCACAAGCGAAGTGAATACGCCTGTATAAGACTTCCATTTATAGCCGATCTGCTTTTTGACGATTTCAGACGTCTGTACTTCGATCAAAGACATCATCTACACTCCCCTTTCCATGTTGAGGTTCAGTTAGATAGATACATAAATCATTCGCTTTAACAGGTGAGATTTGAATCCCCGCCTCCTGCATGCGCCGGTATTCATGATCCGTAAAATCGTTTTTCACCACGGCATAGCACGTATCAAATGCCTGCTCTTTTTTCCATAGAATCTCTTTTTCTTTTAGAAAAGAATCAACCATATCTTTCTTTCCAGTGAGACCCAATCCATATTCCTTCAAGTCATCCATCGACATTTGCAGCCTCAAAGCTCCTTCATGAATCACAAGCACTTCTTCAAACAGATCTTCCATCTCTTCTAGATGATGCGTCGATAATAGAATGGTTCTCGGATGCGCTAAGTAATCCTTCAGCAGGGCACGGTAAAAATCTTTTCGGACGGCTGCATCCATCCCTGTCGTTGGTTCATCAAAAATCGTAAGTGGGGACCTTGAAGCAAGGCCGACAATCATGTTGAACGTACTCTCTTTCCCCTTGGACAACTCATTGTGATGCTGCCTTGAATCAAATCCGAAATAATTGAACAAACTTAGTGCTAAATCAGGGTCCCAATGGTGGTAAAACCGCTTGCCCTCTTCAAGAATTTCTTTTAAGGTGAGCGCAGTCGGAAAGTTCATAGCATCGTCAATAAAGATCGTATTGGCCGACACGAACAAATTGTTGAACGGTCTCCTCCCATAAACCTCGACAATTCCTGACTTCTCCTTCAATAAACCAGCGATGATCTTCAGGAGCGTCGTTTTCCCTGCTCCATTTCTGCCGATTACACCGACAATTTTATTTTCTTCAATGGAAAAAGAAAGGTCGTGCAGCGCATTTTTCCGATAATAACGCTTATTCAAATCCTTACATTTAATTGCTTTCATTCTTGATCTCCCTTCCAAGCATCTCTGACCAGCTTAATGGTTTCATCCTTTGAAAGCTCAAGTCTTCCGGCTTCCATGACGAGGTCTTCAACTAAATTTCTCAGTGTCTGATTTTTTCGTTTATCCTTAATGATTTGTTTAGCGTTGGTCGAGACAAACTTCCCTAGTCCTCGTTTGTCGTAGAGAATCCCTTCTTCTGCAAGCTTTGTCAGACCTTTGGCAGCTGTGGCTGGGTTGATGTTATATAAATCAGCCAGTTTATATTGCGAATAAACTTTTTCATCCGCCTGAAAGTTCCCACGCAAAATTTCGCTTTCCAGCCATTCGGCAATTTGAATATAGATCGGTTTCAAGCCGTCGGTATCAAGAATCAATGGATCACCTACTCTCTAAATGGGTGCATTAGTGTTGTAATGTAGTGTATGACTATTTCTAACTTTTGACAAGGAAAAAATTACACTTGGGTCTTGAAATTTCCTGTGCACTGTTGGACACTTAATGTTGTAGTTGAAAGCGATTACATAATTAGGAGGTAGTTTAGGATGCTTCGAGGAATCACAAACTTTTTCGATCGGATGGTGCAGCGTTTCTTACCCGATGCGTTTTTGTTCGCCATCATTTTGACACTTGTCGTTTTTGGATTAGGGATTTTCTTTACAGGCAGTTCACCAGGACAAATGGTGCAATTTTGGGGAGACGGCTTTTGGAATCTTCTCGCCTTTGCCATGCAAATGTCTTTGATAGTTGTCACGGGATACATACTTGCCAATACTCCTTTGGTTAAAGCCGCTTTATCTAAAATAAGTACGCTCGCCAAAACTCCAGGACAGGCCATTGTGTTAGTCACTTTCGTAGCTGGAATTGCTTGTGTGATCAACTACGGTTTTGGGCTTGTAGCTGGAGCACTACTTGCCGTCCATGTGGCGAGACGTGTCCCGAATGTGGATTATCGTTTACTGATGGCCAGTGCCTATAGTGGATTTATTCTTTGGCACGGAGGGTTTTCAGGATCCATTCCGTTGACTATTGCGACAGAAGACCATTTTCTAGCCGATTCGATTGGCTCCATCGCTATTACGGACACCTTATTCAGCAGCATGAATATTTTCATCATCGTGACTTTACTTCTCTCTCTTCCTCTGCTTAACTTGTGGCTGCTCAAATCCAGTGGTGACCTGAGTAAAAACAATCTCGACTTCTTAGAAAACGAAGATAAGGCCGAGCAGCAAATGGCCGCCACTACTGCCGAACTAACTCCGGCAGAACGTATGGAAAACAGCAGGATCATCTCTTACTTCATTGGTGCGCTTGGACTCGCGTTCATCGTCTATCACTTTGTTAGAAATGGGTTTGACCTCAATATAAATATTGTGAACTTTATTTTCTTATTCCTCGGAATCCTTTTTCACCAGACACCAAGAAGATTTTTGAACAGCGTAAACGATGGAGTGAAAAATGCTGGCGGAATCATCATTCAATTCCCTTTTTATGCAGGCATCATGGGCATGATGGTCGCATCTGGTCTATCTGAGCAAATGTCGAACTGGTTTGTGAGCATTTCAACAGAATTCACGTTTCCCGTGCTCGCTTTCATCAGTGCCGGAATTGTTAACTTTTTCGTCCCTTCCGGAGGCGGACAGTGGGCGGTTCAGGCTCCGATTATGATTCCAGCTGCGATGGACCTTGGAGTAAGCACCGCCAAAACAGCGATGGCTGTGGCCTGGGGCGATGCGTGGACGAACATGATCCAGCCATTCTGGGCCTTGCCGCTTCTTGCGATTGCCGGGTTGAAGGTGAAAGACATTATGGGCTTCTGTGTCATCATTTTATTTTGGAGCTTCATCCCAATCTCCATCGCTCTTCTATTTTTCAACTAAGGCATCTCCCTTCCCTCTACACAGATGGCAGGATTGCGTAAGTTTCTAAGCTCAGTTGGTTAGAAACGCTTGTATGCGTGTAAAGGCTATAGAAAAGGTCAGGGAATGAGAAAGGATCGCTGTCCAATGGCTGGACAGCGATCCTTTTGGGTTAACCTGTTTTATTATTCTTACGATCTTGCTCCCGCATCATCTGCTTCAGCTCATCAAGATCATTCATAATCTTCGCCATATCCTTACTTTCTTCCTCCGCATGTTCGGAAAGCTGTTGGGCATTGTTGACGATTTCACCAATAATCAGATTCAATATAATGAAAGCAGAAACAACAATAAAGGAAACAAAATAGACCCATGACCATGTGATCTCAGCAAAAATCGGACGGAAGACGCCGCTTGCCCAGCTCTCCAATGTAAATACCTGGAATAATGTCAACGTACTGAGACCGACATTCCCAAAGTATTCAGGAGCGATGTCTCCAAAGAAGGTGACCCCAATTATCGCATACACATAAAAGATGATGCCCATCAGGATCATGACGGACCCAATAGCAGGAATGGCAAGGAACAAAGCGCTTGTCAGCCTCCTTAGAGAAGGGACAACTGAAATGGTCCTCATTACTCGCAGCACCCGTAAAATTCGTAACACGCCGACGAAGTGAGTGTTATAAAGCACGAGACTTCCAAATACGATGACAAAGTCGAAAATGTTCCAACCATCTTTAAAGAAGTGGCTGCGATAAACGACAAGCTTTAAAATGATTTCAATCGTAAAGATCGATAAAACCAAAATGTCCAAAAATATGAATAACGAGTGATAGTTTTGATAAATGCTATCATCCGTAGAAATTCCGATAACAACAGCATTGATCAAGATAACCGCTAATATAAAACGTGAAAAACTTCTATGTTCAATGAAATGGCGTAACTTGATTCTCTTCTCCCCACTTTCTCCCCAATATAACTCTCTCGTCTTTTATATAGGATTTATGCGCAGCCGTCAATTGCCTTTATGCCCACTTTTGGACATCAACACACAATTGCTGATAAGCCTTCGATTCATCCATCATTTGTTTATCTGCATACACTTTCGAAAGCCACCTGAGCGGCTCGGGTGTACTCGGTTTCAGCTCCATTTCCATTTGAAAGCATTCGATGGATTTCTCAAGCTGATGAAATCCATAGTACAGTTCTCCAAGCTCCTGCATACAATCCAGGTCTTCCCTGATTTCGTTCATCCGCTCTACTTTCCTCATGAGCGAGCTCTTCTTCGGGAAGGACTTTAGAGAATCATGGACTTGTTCAATCTCCATCGTTTCGAGCAATCTTATAAGGAAGGCATCCAATAACTCCCTGGTTTCTTCCGGGTGCTGAGCTGTAATTCGTCTCATAAAAGGCATGAAGTTTACGGGATCCTCATGGAAACGATTTTTTTCAAGTAAGGTCGTCATCTGCTTGAATTGTTCTTCATCCAGCATGAGCTCCCGTTCTGTGTAAAGACGCGCCGCTGCATCTGTATTCTCTTTTACTAAATAATGTTGGAAAAGATCTTCCGTTACGGATGGGAAGGATGGAATCGTTTGAGACATTTGCTCAAGTAAGAGGGTTCGGCTATCGCAATCGAAGTGCCTGGACAGGTAGGCACGATACAATTGGTAGTTTTCCAGGGTCGGTTGGTTATAGAAATGAGTTAACAGATGAGATGACGCTTCAACCCAACGATGCTCTTGTTCCAAAAGACGTTGGTGGTCTTCGAAAGTTGCATAGGTTTCCTTAAACAACGGGTCGCGTTCCATAAGTGTGTGTGATTGTTCTAAGTATAGGTTGGTAAGCTCTCGGTAGGAGAGGTCATTGGCCATTTCTTTCACGAACTTGTTGTTCGGTGCAAAGTCACGCATCACCCGAATCACCCGATAGGCTCCGGACATGTTTCCTTCACGACGATATTGATAAAAGAGAGATTTCATATCCTGGAATAATTGTTTCTTGGGAATGAATGATTCAAAAAAGGTGAGGACTTTCGCCTGTTCTTGTCTGGAATATGGACCTGCGATTTTCTTTTTCAGCTGAGGATAGCTGACTTTGTGTAGAGGGGTGTTCATTTCAATCAAAGCTTGTAAAAATGGATGTGGGGATTCATAAGCCGTACCTTCTTTAAGTGCACGAGCTATATAGGAATGGAGCTTTAACCGTGTCGTCCGGACAGCCGTCAGATATTTTTGCTTATAAAAGAAAAGCATATGGCATTGGGATTGATCATCAAACGTTTCAACCAGCTGCATCTGCTCATAAAAAACAATACGGGATGGAACAAGCGCTAAATCTTTCTTCGGCTGCTTGACATGAATGGTCATTGGGTTCATTAACATCCGCCTCCCTCTTTTCTTCACTATATCACAATGGACGTTCTGTGGTAAAAATAAGACTTTTGTAGAATATTTTATATTATATATCTCACGTGGACTTGTTACTAATGTTAAGTGGTATAGTAAATGATTGGTGATATTCTATAACAAGCCATGCCCTGAAGGAGTTTTGACAGGTGTGCTGTAAAAGGAGTCTATCCTCTCATGAAGCCTTTAATCCCATCCTAATCTTTGTAAAACTGCTGTCATACTCGTAAAAAACAGACCTTTCTTAAAAGTCTGTCAACCCAGATAAACTAGTAAAATATCTATTTGAAGGATTTTCATTCCAAAAATACGCTTTTTAAGAACTTTGAGAATCCCTGAGATTAATGGACCCTTCGAATCTAACAATCTTCTCTTATGATCTTATGGAAATATCATCCTCCTATGTTACAAAAGTTCAGTGGTACGATGGAGTCGTTCCAAAAAAACAAAGGTTTCAAGGAGGAATTTTCAACATGATGAAAAAATCATTGATGGTATCAGGAGCGCTCGCTCTATCCTTACTAGCAACACCAGCCACTTCCCTTGCATCGACAGGTGAAGTACAGCAAAACGTACAAGTAGAAACAAAAACGATTCAAATAGATTCCAGCCAACTGAACAACTGGATCACTGACAATGAAGAAGCTCTCAAGAACAACAAACTTCAACAAGTAGATTTCCAATCTTTCTTTAATCAATTTGCACAAAAATATCAACAAGTACCACCAGAACAACCGAAACAAGAAGAGCCAAAAGCAGAAACTCCTGTAAAAGAAGAACCGAAACAAGAAGCACCTGCTCCAAAACAGGAAGCTGAACCAGCCCCTGCACCAGAGCAGCCTGCTGAAGAAGAAGTACAAAAAGAAGAAAACACACAAGAAGAAGCAGCATCTGAAGTATCTGCATTCGAAAAACAAGTCGTTGAGTTGACCAACCAAGAGCGTGAAAAACAAGGACTCGCTCCACTGAAACTAGACACTGAACTAAGTGCCGTCGCTAAAGACAAGTCTCTTGATATGCAGCAAAACAACTATTTCTCTCACAACAGCCCAAATTACGGTTCTCCATTTGACATGATGAAGTCTTATGGCATCGACTACCGTACAGCTGGTGAGAACATTGCCATGGGACAAACCACTCCAGAAGAAGTTGTCCAAGGCTGGATGAACAGTCAAGGCCACCGTGAAAACATCATGAACCCTAACTTCACCCATATTGGTGTAGGTCATGCAGAAGACGGAAACTACTGGACTCAAATGTTCATCGGTAAATAATAGAATGTGAGGCAGTCGCCACCGGGAATCTCCCGGTGGCTTTTTTGTGCGTTTATCCGGCTCTTTGGCGCGAACCGGCTGCTCTTTGGCGCGAACCGGCTGCTCTTTGGCGCGAACCGGCTGCTCTTTGGCGCGAAAGGTCATCCTCAAATCGGATGACCCTTCGCTTACAGAAATTCATCCTTTCACTAGACTTGCAGTAGGCATTTTTCACAAATCTGTGAACGAATGACTTTTTTTCTTTTTTATTTGTCCAAAACCTATTGCAATTAGTCTGAATATTCCATAAAATCAATCATAATTTAACTATATCAAATCAAAAGGATGTGTTCTTTTTGAATACAAAAACGGTGAGTCATCTTTACAACGTATGCCCTCTTTGCCACGGAACCGGAACTTATAAGGAATATGATGACAGTAAGGCGAATATGATCATGGATCACTACAGCCGCGTGAATCATGCGAGTGAAAAGACGGCATGGAAAATGGCGGTGGAAGAAACGAGTTACAGCACGGAATGTGGGCGTTGCCATGGCAATGGTCATGTGTTGAATGACGAAGGTGAAGAGATGTACAGGGCTTTGAAGCAGTTTGCCTGATTTATATAATGGCCCCTCATTTTAGAGAGGGCCTATTATATTTATAACAATCCTCCTGTCTTCTCAATTTCCACCTCTACATCCACCTTGAACTGAACCTCCTTATATTCATCTTCCCAATCCATTTGTCTCCATTCCTCCGGATACTTCGCAGCAATATCCAAGCCGATTCCTAAAGGATCACTATGGACTTCCTGAAGGATGGTTATGACTTCCTCTATTCTTCTTGTTATCTCTTCTTCTGCTTGCACCTCCATACCTTTGAGGTCTGACTCTCCGAGTGGGTTTTCGTTAAGCTCTGTTCTAATCTTCAAATTAAGATGGCTTTTGATAGACCCGTCCTTTGAAACCTTGGTATCCAGATCCCTCTTTAGGTCCATAATGGACAATCGGTATGGTTTTTCGGGATTATTCTTATAAGGTATAAAAACATCTGCCCGAAAGCCTAGATCATCTCGCATAAGCAGTAAAAGAGTAGCCTGCCTGGCGTCAAGGTCCTTCCCTGTATATTGATCTTGATCAAAAAGAGCTAAACCTTTGATGTTTGGCTTTTCGCCCTTCTTTTCCATTAGAGGGAAAATGGGATCGATTTTTTCGTTGTTCATTTTATTCCATATCGTAAACAAATTCATTTCAGGGATGATTGTGTTACTTTCGGCTGAACGAATACCGTTCAATACACGAAAAGCAACAGGACTCTCGTCATCTTCAATACTTAAGATTTCTATTGCTTCCCCTTTTACTACAACTATTTTGGATGGCAGATATCCAAGATTACCACGGTAGAAAGTCTCCAGTAACGGATAAATCCCTTTTTTTGCAAGCTCCTCACCTATAAAAATTATGAATGTCTTCGTAACATCCAGACGTCCAGGTAGATGATTTTTGACCTCATGCCCAAGCTCTCCTGTTGTGGCAGCCTCTGCGGTCAGTAACTCGTCTTTCACTTCAATTCTTCCTCCGCCTTGGGACTTAATATTCAACGCACGTATGCCTCCCCTGATAAGGTTTGGATCTTCTGCTGAAAGATCATAACTGATGCCATTGATGAGTCGGCGATCCTTCAAGTTTTCCTGATCCCAACACCCTGTAAGCAAAAATAAAGACAAAAAGAGAATCATACCTTTTCTCATGCATTCACCTTTTTCTTTTTAAATAGATAAGATAAGAGAGTTAGCAAGAACGGAAGAAAGAATGCAACAATATAAATGGTGTACTTCAGTATTAGATCATAAAGTCGAAAAGCTTCCTCACTGTATGAAGCTGAAACGACTAATATATACATGATGCCCCCACTTATGAGGACGATCGATCGTAATGGCTTCCCCTCTTTTCCGATACTTTTACTGCAGATGAGTAAATAAATAATTACCGATGCCGTCATCGGACTGAGCCAAATAAATACAAACAATAGATCGATACGGTCAACGGTATTAAATGAAAGAGAACGCATTAAATAAAGGACAGGCTCTCTCACCTGCTTAAGGACATCAGGACTGAAAACCATCACACAAAGAATAATGACAACAAAATATAGCAGAGTAATGGTTGCGTTAGAGAGTGAAACCGTACGTAATAGCTTCGAATGTTTCATATGTACATACGGACCTATAAATAACATTAGCTCAAACCCTAATACCGCAAACAAGTCCGCTTCGGCACTCTTGATAACCTCTAAAAAACCTGATCCCCCCACCGGCATCAAATGACGTACTTCAAGAGGGGTTTGAAACAGAATAAGCACCAGAAGGATAAAGACCGGTACGAGCACCACAGATAAAACAACTAAATAACGAGCAACGACCGGATAATCCTGCACAACTAAATACATGCTGAGGGCAATAATCAATAAAGCGATGGACCATACGGGTGTATAAGGGAGAAGCCAGTTGTTCACTAAATTAACAAGAAGAATCATGGAATACGTACCGATGATTAAAAAACCGATATAGTTGACTATATTTATCGCTCTTCCAATATAAGGACCAGTAATTAATAACGGAATTTCCTGATAGGATGAGCCTGGAAATCTCTTGAGTAACAACCAATAGACGACCATTGTAAGTTGGACAAGCATGCCCGCAACTAGGACAGGCATCCAGGCATTTTGTTCTACTTCCATCTGCAACAAATTGGGCAACGAAAGAAGACCTATTCCTAACTGGGCTTGAATGATCATTAAATAGATCTGAAGTTTTGTGAGCAATCGGCTATTATTCATTTCCCTCTCTCCTAGCGTGAATAATCCTCGTTCTTATTAGAATTACGTAGAATAAAATCTCCCATTTCATTCGTTCGTAATGGAGCTAATGGTGCTAAATAAGGTTCACCGAACGATTCCAACTTGCACAAGTGAATCAGGATAGCCATTAAGATAATTGCGATGCCGAATAAACCGAATAAAAATGCTGCAATCATCGACACGAAGCCCAGCAACCGGGAAATGACAGCCATCTGGTTAAAAGGAGCAGCAAATGAGGCAATGGCTGTCAGACCGATAATAACGATCATTGTATTGGATACAAGTCCTGCCTCCACCACCGCTGTGCCGATAACCAGACCTCCGACAATTCCGATCGTTTGCGCAATGGGAGACGGAAGCCGAATAGCTGCCTCTTTTAATATCTCCAAGATGACCTGCATCAGTAATGCTTCCAATATAGGTGGAAAAGGCACGTATTCAATAGATGTCCGGATACTGTAAAGAAGTCCAAGAGGTAAAATTTCCGGATGAAAACTGACAATGGCGATATACATAGCTGGAAGCGTCACAGCAATTAAGAAGGAGATCAAACGAATGATCCGGAAGAAAGATCCAACAATCCAATGCATGGAGTAATCATCAACCGATTGATAGAAAGCAAAAAAAGTCGTCGGTAAAACGAGTACTTCCGGGGTACCGTCTATAATCAATACCGCTTTGCCCTCCAGCAAATAAGACGCAGCACGATCCGGCCGTTCCGTGCTTAAAGCCTGTGGAAACGGAGAATGATTATTATCTTGAATCACTTCTAGAAGGCCTGTGGACGTCTGCAATTCTTGGAGATTGACGCTGTTTAATTTTTCTTCAATATGATGAAGAACTTTCTGATCAATCACCTCATCAATGTACATAAGAGCAACGTTGGTATCTGTTAAATGGCCAAATACATACTTTTTCATCTTAAAAGAGGGAGCTTTGATCCTCTTCCTTAAAAGCATCATATTTGTACCTAGGGACTCACCGAACCCATCATGCGGACCACTAATAATATGCTCCGAATCGGGCTCTTTGATCGCCCGTTTTTCCTCCACAGGTACAGAAGCTATAATCGCTTTTTCTTCTCCCTCAATTAATAGGGCGCAGCTTCCACTCAGAAGTTCAGAAACGAGTGTGTGAACGGTAGCCGTCTGCTTGTCCTCTGAAACCTGAAGGGCTTCAAGAGCATTTTTTCCTTTGGTTAATTTGAGAGGGCGGATGATATAGTCCATCACCTTATCCTTGGCAGCTAGTGAATCCATGTAAAGGATCTTCCCACTCTTATGCCCAAAGACAACGGCTTCCACCACTAAATCTTCTGTGTGAAAAAAAGCTTGTTGAATAAGCTCGACATTCTGATCCAAATTATCAGTAAGCATCCGTTCATTGCTCTCGATCTGCGACACAGGTCCCCCTCCTCCCTTATAGAATCTTTTCCTCTTAGCTTGTAACGCGAGTGCAAATTTATGCGATAGCCAAGTAGGTGGATGTTTATCATAATTGCCGCTGGAGAATGTCAATGTGGTGGAACTGAGCATTTATTTTGAAACTGAGACAAAAATAAAGTAATCTTTATTACAATGATTTGAAGAAAGGTGGATGTTCCATGTTATTTGATTCCTATAAATTAGACAGCAAAAAGTTGGACAACCGTTATGTCGTAGCACCGATGACTCGTATTAGTGCTGAAGCGGACGGCCGCGCCAATGATCGTATGAAAAAGTATTATCAGCGTTTTGCCAAAGGTGGATTCAGCGCTATCATTACGGAAGGGATTTATCCAGATACGACCTTCAGCCAGGGGTACAACAATCAACCAGGGATTGCGACGGATATTCAGGCAGATGCTTGGAAACCGGTCGTGAATACTGTGCACGATGAAGGAAGCATCATCATCGCCCAGCTCATGCATGCCGGGGGCCAAAGCCAGGGGAATGCATACACCGATGAAACGATCGCTCCTTCTGCTATTGCTCCAAAAGGGGAACAATTGGGCTTTTATGGAGGTTCAGGCGCATTCCAGACGCCACGTGCGATGGATGATCAGGACTTCTTAGAGGTGAAAGAAGATTTTGTGGCAGCTGCGCGCCGTGCGAAGGAAGCTGGTTTTGATGGAGTGGAAATTCACGGAGCGAACGGCTATCTTCTGGATCAATTTTTGACCGATTACTTGAATAAGCGTGAGGATGAGTATGGGGGATCGGTTGAAAACCGCCTGCGTTTTGTATTGGAAGTCGTGGATGAAATTCTCGCAGAAGTTGGAGAAGACTTCATCATCGGAATTCGTATCTCTCAAGGTAAAGTCGCCGATCAAACCCACAAATGGGCCGGTGGTGAAAAAGAAGCCGAGCAGATCTTCGGTGCACTAGGGAAGACGGGATTGGATTACATTCACGTCACAGATGGTGATGCGACAGCCCCTTCCTTCGGTGAAGGATCCAAGACGCTTGCCGGTGCAGCTAAGACTTATGGCGGCATCACAGTTATCGCCAACGGTCAACTTCAGGAGAAAGAGCGCGCGGAGAGCCTTCTCGATTCAGGACAAGCCGATCTTGTTTCCATAGGTACTGGAGCACTTGCCAATCCTGATTTACCGAACAAAGTGAGAGACAATGTTGAACTGAATGCCTTCGATTTTGAAAAAATCTTGCTACCACAAGCCGAAGTGAAAGACCACGAACTCGATGCACCTATAAGAAAATAAACATGAAAGAAGACCCGGTCCCATGCGATTGTGACCGGGTCTTTCTTATTTTCAGTTTCATAATCATTTAACGATCTGTACTTTTCGCACCATACGTCCTTCAATTTCCAACACTTTAAATGTTAGATGATCTTGTTCCAATACATCCCCTTCATTAGGGAAATCATTGAATTCCTTGATCAGGTAACCCGCAAGGACATCTTCTTCTTCCGGAATTTCTGTATCAAAAATAGAATTCAGACGACGTAAGGTGATTTTTCCATCGCAAATCAACTCTGTTTCTGATATTTTTTCAATGATGGCATCCCTCTCTACATCCATTTCATCTTCAATTTCCAAACCAATCATCGCTTCAATGACATCTTCATGGGTTAGAACACCCTCGGTTCCGCCATACTCATCTAGAACAATGGCCATATGTTTTTTCTCTTTGGTCATTTTCCTAAACACCCATTCAATCTTATGGAACTCATAGACGACCAAAGGATCTTTGTACGTGTATTCCATGAACGGCTTCTCCGGTTCCATCGCCCACGAAATTAAATACTTCGAGTGGAAAACGCCGATGATATCGTCCATGTCCTCACCATATACAGGATAACGGGTGAATGGATGTTGAACGACCATGTCACGGACTTCTTCGAAAGTTGCTTCCTGATCAATCGCAATCATATCGACGCGCGGTGTTTTCAGCACGTCTTTTACGTTCAAATTATAAAAATCAAGCACACCTTTGATCCTATGGGATTCTGCTTCATTGAACGTTCCCTCAGAGTCGGCAATGTCAACCATGGTACGGAGCTCTTCTTTTGAAATGGACGATTCATTCTTCTGTCCTTTGGATAAAGCATTGGTTATAAATCCTGTTAGCCGGTTCAGAACAATAGTGATGGGTTTAAACACAACCACAAAAAAACGAATGACTGGATATACAGTTAGAGCAATGCGATCCGGAAAAGCAGCGGCCACCGACTTTGGAATAACCTCTGAAAAAATAATTATGGTAACCGTCAGAATGGCAGAAGCCAGCCCCACACTGAATCCATATTGAATGGCTAATGTAGTCACTAACGTAGGCAGCAGGATATTCGCGATGTTATTTCCAATTAAAATAGTAGTGATGAATTCACTGGGGTGTGAGAGTAAATCTAGTAATTTACCTGCTTTTTTATCGTCTTTCTTTGCTCTCGATTGTAGCTTCATTTTGTTAGCTGCCGTAAGAGCCGTTTCACTTCCTGAGAAGAAAAGCGACACAAACAGCAAAAAGATGATCGCAATGATCACGGGGCTATTCCTCCTTGAATGATGGACAATTTTTAAGTAAGAGGGCTAGAAAATGGCCTCCCTCTCCTTGTTCACGTTTTACATTTTTCAGTCTGTATCATACACACGAAATGTCAGTAGCACCTATTGTACACTACATCCTTTTCCCTTAGAAGAAATATGAAAACTACACCTTCCGTTTACTGGAGTAATCTATTATAAAAAAGAGATTCTTTAGATAAGCTCCATTCGTATGGAAGCTACCCAATGATATCTTATATAGAATTTTCTTTGTTTATTTAGAACATTTCGTATATTACAACATTACAACAATGTCTTGCCACGTTCTTTTTCGTCTGCTAGAATTTCAAACTATCAACTTCATACGGATTCCTTATATAAATGTGGAAATATGGTCCACAAGTCTCTACCTGGCTACCGTAAATGGCCGGACTATAAGGAAAGATACGTTCAGGCTCTTTGATATGACCTGTTCTACCTCTTTCCTTTTTACAATGGAAAGAGGTTTTTTATTTATATTAGGTTGTCAGACATCCTACCTCCACAAGAAGGAATCCGTAAACTATTCCAAGGAGGAACACTTCATGAACATTCTTACAGGACTACTCTCATTACTTGCCATCGTTGCTTTAGCTTGGCTGCTCAGCAGCAACCGAAAAATGGTGAAGTGGCACACCATTCTCGCAGGTTTAGCTTTAGAAGGCGTATTTGTGTACACCATGCTCAATGTTTCCATCGGTCAACAGTTGTTAAAGAAAGCTGCTCTCTTCATCCAGAGCGTGATTGATTACAGCTCGGCAGGGATTGAATTTGTCTTTGGTCCTCTATTTGCTCAAACAGATATCAATTTCTTGTTTGCGATCAACGTGTTAGGTGCACTCATTTTTATATCTGCCTTGATTTCTGCTCTTTATCATCTACGTATTTTACCTTTTATTGTGAAAATCTTAGGAACGATTGTTGGAAAGCTATTAAAAACATCGAAAGTGGAGTCCTTCAGTGCTGTCGGAAATACGTTTCTCGGAGTAGCAGAGGCCCCGTTACTCGTAAAGCCATACTTGGCTAGAATGACTCGCTCTGAAACCTTTGCGATTATGGTCGGAGGAACAGCTTCAGCCAGCGGTGCCATCCTGGTCGGTTATGTAGGAATGGGTATTGATTTGAAATATCTATTAATCTCTATTTTCAGCGTACCATTCGTGTCACTGGTTGTTGCCAAGCTCATTGAACCCGAGGTGGAAGAATCCGAACTGGATGGAAATGTCCGGATGGCCGGTTCAGGTCACGCAAATGTATTTGAAGCGATCTCTGATGGTGCTGTCAATGGTGTGAAACTCGCTTTGAACATTGGTGGCCTCTTGATTGCTTTCATTAGCATAATAGCATTGGTCAATGGATTGTTAGGTGTCGTTAATACCGACCTATCAACGATCTTCGGATTCTTGTTCTATCCATTCGCCATATTGATAGGCATTCCAATTCCTGATGCTTTCCAAGCTGCTTCATTAATCGGGACAAAACTTGCTGCCAACGAGTTTCTGGCTTACCGGGACCTGCAGGAAATGGTGAATCAATTGTCACCAAAGACAGTGGCCATTATGTCCGTTGCTTTATGTAACTTCGCGAATCTGTCATCCATCGGTCAATTGATTGTAGGGCTCGGCTCATTAGCTCCCAACAAACAATCCCAAGTCGCTAAACTGGGACTAAAAGCCATCATCGGAGGAACACTCGCAAGCTTCATCACAGCCATCTTCGTATCCATGTTCATTTAAAATATGAAGGATGTAAAAATATGTAAGACCTGGTCACCCATAAAATGGGTGACCAGGTCTTACAAAATCATCCAATTCCATAAAATACATGAAAGAAACCAGACCTTATAAGGTCTGGTTTCTTGTTTGTCTTATAGATTAACTGTGACTTCTGCATCTTCACGAAGGTTATCGACAAGTTTTTGAGTCGCTTGTCCTTCTTTTTGACGAGTCAACTGCTGTTCGATTGTTGGTTTAGCTTCTTCATAGGAAGGTACTTCTTGTTCTGTGTCCATACTTTCTTGCTGTTCTTTCATTTTGTCATAAGCTTCTTTGATTTCTTCCTCTGAAGGTTTTACATCTCCAGCCTCTTCAGCAATCAGCTTATCAATTTTAACTTGAGTCTGAACTTGAGATCTTACTTCCTTCTCACTCATTCCTCGTTCTTTAAGCGCTGCAAGAAATTCATCAACGGAACCGACTTGCTGTTGCTTTGCATATTCCTCAAGTGTCTGGTCTACTTCTTTTTCAGACGCCGTAAATTCACGATTGTTGGCTTCCTGTACCAATAGCTCTTGTCCTACCAGGCTTTCAGCTATTTGTTTCTTCAGTTGATCCTGATCAAGTTCCTGGCCTGTCATTTGAGACTGCATCGCTGCTTGCTGGAACTGTCCTTTATAAGTCGTTTCGAATTCTTCTTTTTTAATTTCTGTACCATTTACACTAGCGACAACTTCAGGGACACCTTCAAGATCTGGTTCAGGTGCTTCAGGTTGTTCACCGGATTCTGCTTGTTCTGTTTCCTCCTGCTTTTCTTGTTCCTTATTATCAGAAGCGCCTTCTTCATCGTTACCGCAGGCAGCTAGTAAAGAAACGAACGCTACAAAGAGTAAACTTAATAACCACTTTTTATTCAATGTCATTTCTCCTTTATTCATCGTTGTGTTAGCCATTGTAACACGGAACCACCGTCTGTAAACACACCTATATCGGCGGTCACGAGTCCCCCTTCACACAAGCGACCTTCTGAACACTGTCATGACAAGGCTTCTTCAAGGAATATTTTGTCTTTCTTACAAATGTGGAAAATTTGTGGAAAGTATGAAAAGGATCCATCAGCGGATGACTGGTGTACGAGTTCCACTCAGCCAATCATGAATAAAGGGCGCCTGATGAGGATTCAGAAGATTTTTTTGTATTTCCTCAGCATAAAAGAAAGCCTGCTTCTTACTCTCATCGTTTGTCGTCAGTGCCCCTTCATAGAAGCTGCTGCGAAAGATGATCTGGACACTAAACACCCTGTCTCCATTCTCGTATGTAGCAAAACCTGTTTCACCTGAATAAATGCCGAACAAGTCCATCGCTTTTAGATCAAGTCCGGTTTCTTCTTTCACTTCCCGTTTAACTGCCGAATCGAAGCTCTCGCCAATTTCAAGAAGCCCGCCCGGTATGCCCCACACTCCATAATCAGAACGTTTTTGCAGGAGAATACGGCCATCCCCATCTTCTATAATTGCCCCGCAACCGACTGTGAGCAATGTTTCGTGGCCGATCATACGGCGCATCGTCTGAATATAATCATTCATTTGGTATTCTCCTTTCAACCTTTTCAGCGTAGAGAAGGTGGAGAATCGAATTAAACGGATGGGCTTCCACTTTATAACCATGTTCTTCCCACCATCTGATTAAGCGTGAGCGGTCGGCATAGTACTCATCTTCAATCGCTTCCACCGCTTCTTCGTTCCCTGATTCTTGATAACTCTCGAGTACGCTTTTTCTGTGTGAGTCATCTCTAAACATTAAATCAGCAATGACTACTCGCCCGTTGTCACCCAGGGTACGATCCATCTCTGCAAGGGCAAGCTCTTTATCCTCATCTGTTAAATGGTGGAGCGCGTAGCTCGAGACGATAAAGTCCGCCTCTTTATCATTTAAAGGAAGAGAAAGGAAATGACCCAGACGTGTATCCGTTTGAGGGTGTTTCTCTGCACACACCTTCAACATCTCTTTCGACTGATCGACAGCAACCATCGGTATGCCCTGCTGCAAGAATAATCCGGTCAAGTTCCCTGTTCCTGCACCGATATCCACACCCCTCTCCTCAGCAGATGCTTCCACCCAAGCATGAGCCTTCGATAGAGCCTCATTATAATGTTCATGAACATTGAAGCGGTACCCCGTTGTTTTAATATTGTCATCATAGTCTTCCGCCTGTTCATCAAAATTCCAACGATCGCGCCAGTTCGTCCGCTTCTCTTTCAAAGCCTTTAACTCACGGGCCATATCCATCATCGATTCCTCCTCTTCTTCTCTTCGACTGACCTCAATCATACGTTCCACCGTTGCCACCGTATCTCTGATCTGCAGCATTTCTTCATAAAGCCACGAACGCTGGTTATGTAAATAATTCGTAAAGTCATCATTGTGATCCAAAGCCTTTTTAATTTCTTTTGTAGATAATCCAACTTCCCTCAAAGCAAGGATGGTACGCAGATCCCCGACCTCTTCCTCTGTATATATCCGGTATCCATTGCTCGCTTTTTTCGGTGCAATCAATCCTTTTTCTTCATAAAAACGAATCGTCCTCTGCGTGGTGCCCAATTTCTTCGCTACTTCGGTAATCTTCATCATTAAAATGAATCCCCCTTTTCAAATCCCACTATAAAGGGTAACGTTACGTAAAGGTAAAGAACATTCTAAAAAAATTTCCACCTTCACATGATACTCTCTCAAAAATAGACTAATAATCTAGTTCACATGCTCATAAGCTTTTAGAGGTTAAGGGAGAGTGTCATAATTTTCGGATAGCAGTTGAAAATCGCTGTGAGCTTTTATAGTATAATGGTAACAAACAGTTTCATAGCTTTGATTTCCTTAGAGGAGTGAGCAAATGTTAAAAGAATCTGACTTTCCAACAGAAGAATTAAGAGGGCAATGGATCAAGGTCCGGAATAAGAAACTGGAGGAAATGGCCCAGTTCATCCAACGATACTTCCATCTCACTAAAGTCAGAGAAAACCCGGGCAGTTATGAAGTTCAGGGGTACTTCTACCAACCTGGATTTGGTGAAGTCCGCATGGCGTTCGAATTCAGTTACGAGAACGTCGCCAAATTCACAGATTTATTTGATGAGCCCATTGAAAAATAAGAAATAGAAAAAAAGACCCATACACTGGGTCTTTTTTCTGTCCTAAAACTTGCAGAAACGCTCCTGTTTCATTACATACCTAGCTGCTTACTACATAGCCATCGAACGAGTTAAAAGAGCACTCGCTTCCGTTTTGTTTAATGGCTTGCTAAATACATACCCTTGATATTCCGCACACCCATGGCTGCGGAGATAATCCAACTGGACTTCTGTTTCCACCCCTTCTGCAATGACACTTAACCCGAGCCGTTCAGCTAATTGTATAACGGTGTCCACAACCGCCCGATCCTTTTCATTCTCATGAATGGTCTGAATAAAGGAACGATCCACTTTCAATGTATCTAACGGGAAGTCTTTCAAGTAACTGAGTGATGAAAACCCTGTCCCGAAATCATCCAACGCGAGTTGAACCCCCATGGTTTTCATGCGGTTCATGACCGGCAGCGCCTGTATGGAATCCTGTACTATACTTTCGGTAAGCTCGATCTCCAAATGTTCAGGGGCGACTCCCGTTTCTTTAAGTACGCGTTCAACTGTAGATACAATGGTTGGGTCCATGAACTGGATTGCTGATAAATTGACACTGATCCTCTCCAGGTTATGTCCTTCATTGATCCATTGGCGATATTGGTGACAAGCTTCGAACAGGATTTTCTCTCCAAGAGGTACGATTAATTTCGTCTCTTCTGCCAGAGGGATGAATTCGTCCGGGCCTATGAAACCAAGTTCCGGGTGGCTCCAGCGAGCCAGGGCTTCGAAGCCAATAATTTTCCCGGAATAAACGTCTACTTGCGGTTGGTAATACACATCAATACCTTCTTTTTCAACGGCTTTCCTCAGCCCGTTTTCCAGTTGGAGTTTCCGAGTGATGTGCTGATCCATTTCTTCCGTATAAAAACAATACTGTCCTCCACCCATTTGTTTTGCCTGATACATCGATGTATCTGCGCGCTTGATAAGAAGATCGGGAGTGGTGCCATCCTCTGGATAGAGACTGATACCTATCGAACCTGAAATATAAAGGTCTCTATCTTCTATTGTAAAAGGAGTGGCAATTTCCTCTATGATCAACTCCGCCACTTCTTTTGCCCCTTCCGAACCTGTGTCGGGGAGAACAATGATAAACTCGTCCCCACTCTGCCTGGCCAGGAGAGCTCTTTGGGTCAGGAGGGATTTCACCCGTACAGCCCCTTCATTTAGCAACAAGTCCCCCATCCGGTGGCCATACACGTCATTGACCTGCTTAAACCGGTCAAAATCCAAAAACATGACAGCCAGGTTTTCTTGGACGTCCTGAATATACCCAGCCAATTGTTCATAAAGAGCTCGCCGGTTAGGCAGATGGGTCAAGTCATCTTTATACACCAGTTCACGGATCCGTTTTTCATTATCGAAACGCTCTGTAATATCCCGGATGATGCCTGTAAAGTAGGTGGTTCTTTCATCTTCTACGGTCGATAAGGAGAGCTCCATTGGAAATTTCGATCCATTTTTATGTAAACCCTCAAGTTCTACGGTCTTTCCAATCACATGGGCGTGTTTGGTTTGTTTATATCTCTCGATGGCTTTTTGATGGGGATCCCTAAAATGTGCGGGCATCACTTTAGTTAAAAGCTCACCAATCATTTCATCAGCCCTATATCCAAACGTCCGCTCAGCTGATTTGTTCCAGGCCAGAACAACCCCTTTTTCATCCGATGTTACAACCGCATCGTTGGCGGACTCCAAAATAGAACGATACATTTCGTTAGCCACCTCAAGACGCGTGTTTGTCGTTTCTATTTCCGTATCAAATTTGATTAACGCAATCAGAAATCCGATGGTTAAGAGAACTCCTCCAGCAATCAGCCAGGCGAGCATTGTCGGATCAACTACGGGACCACTGATCGGCGATTGGCTTGGTCCCATAAAAAAGGTAGCCGATTCCATCCCCGTAAAGTGCATCCCGCAGATCGCCATCCCCATGAACGTGGAACTTCCCCATCTTTTCAAATGGTCCTTTCTGTTATCGCTTTTCTCTTTTTGCGCATATAAGGAGAAGAGTCGTAACCCTACAAAGGAAACAGCTAATGCAATAGCGCCGGATGCCGCCACCAGCCATGGTTCATACTCGATCATAGCATTCATCTTCATGGCATCCATCCCAATGTAATGCATGGACACGATGCTCAAAGCAATTAACAGCGCTCCCGTAAGCCGCCAGACCTTCTTATCCAACCCTTTACTAATAATAAAAAAGGCGGTGAAGCTGGAAGCAACAGCAGCTATTATACTTAATACAACCAAAACAACGTCGTACACAACAGGCATTCCCATGTCATAAGCAAGCATGGCAATAAAATGCATCGACCAGATGCCACCACCGAAAGTCAGACTTCCCAGGATCAGCCATTTATACCTGGTATGTTGAACGGAAGCCATGCGGTTCACAATTTGCAAAGCTGTATAAGAAGACAAGATGGAAACCACTACTGACAAAAGCACGAGCCATCCGTTATATTCACCGACCACTTCCATTGCTTCCACCTCTATCCTTTTTTCGACATCAATCTTTTCTCCTATTATACAACACCCTTTATAAATGGAATAGAAAAAAAGCCTGTACCAATTGTCCTATTGGCCAGACTTCTTTACTATCCATGGATCGTCTTATTTGCGTACACAGTCGGAGCTGTTTCTGCTTGTGCAACGAGGACAGGCCACCAAAATGGCGCTCCCCGCCAACCATGCTCTTTTTTTCCTTCCTGACGAAGCATAATCAAGGCCGGGTGTTGTTGAGCTACTTTTCTTGCCATTGTCATCTCACCCGTACCTTTACCTGGAGTATCAGGAGAATTTTCGAACTTACCATCCTGTTTAAAGCGACGAATCTGCCTGTTTCTTTTTGTAAGCAGCCAGACAAAAGCATCTTCCTGAGCCTCCGAACTCAAGTAATCCAGGATTCCTTTATATTCATCAAGATAAAAATCATAGCCTGTTTCCATTTCAAGCGTCTCATGAACAAGACTGAGGATTTCCTTAACCTTTGTTACTGGAACAAGGTAGGCACCATCCTTGGTGACATGTGCGTTATTGATCGCTTTTTCGACAAGCTGATCGATCCTGCGTATCGTTTTTTCGATATGCGTTTTATACCCCGTTTGGAAACCGACAGGCAGCATACGCTTGTGTGGCTTAATCATCGTAAGGCTTGATAATAAGATTTTGTTTGGATTACAAGGCATAATTGTATCGTTGAGATCTCTTTGAATAAAAACGACACCTTTGTGATGACCGCCTCGTTCGAAAGCGTTCCTCAGCTCCCTGTCGAACTCATGGATTCGCTTCATAACTCCATATATTTTTTGCGTGGTGTAAAAACGAGTAACGGCAAGATCCGCGACAGGTCTTGCTCCATACATCCGGGAGTGTTGTAAAACCGTATCCTGTTGGAAAGACTTCGGGTTCCTTCCGTAGAAAAAGCCGATAAGATTATGAATCGTCACGCCCCGGTCGAGGATTTGCCCGCCGATAAAAATGTTCATAGGTGCTCGGAGTTTCAATTCCCCCTTATGATTGAGGAGTTCGGTGACATCTTTTTCCGAGTTGACCACACTACTTACCATATATTCTTCATCTAATGAATGACGGACTTCTTCATAGACATCTTCAAATATAGGAGCCGGTGTCTTTTTCAGTGTGTTCACTGACCGGATAAGGTCGTCATAAGACTCACGGACGAGCCTTTGAAACTCTTCCGATTCCGATCGAGCGGCCTCGATGAGCAACGTTTCGAAACCTTGGATCAATTCAGCCTGCCAGGCATGCGCATTTTTCCCACGTTCGGTGTGGATGATAAAAGAATACTTTTGCTCTCTCCGACCTTTCATGCGCTGCTGAAAACGGCGGATGCTCGCGCCTACGATAAAGTTCACAACCGCCTTCCGGATGTTCGCAATATTTTTCTGGCTCAATAATCGATCCATTTTGACACGGCGGCCATCCATCTTCTTCATGACCTCCAGTTCTTTTTCATCCACTTCATGATAAAGGTAAGAAGCAAGATGACCGTCTTTCTCACTTTTGTCAAAATAAACATCCCCACCGATGTAACGGTCGTGGATAGGAACAAGTTCTGTGAATGCCGGGCGGATCGGTTCGAACACTTTCCCTTCATGGACCTTCATTTCTTCCGGTTGCAAGTAAAGGGAATAAGGAGTCGCAGTGACTTGTAAAAACGATGGGCGGTCAAGCGCTTTTCTAAGATCATTGATTTTTGATGCAATCACCCGCATTTGCTTGACGTTTTGCTCCCGCTTGTATTCGTAAGCGACACTTGCGAAGTCTGCCTCGTCATCAATGAAAAGCACGCGTTTATTTTGCAAATCCGGGTATGTTTCCAGCACGGCCTGCTTCAGGCGATCGAGATTGTGGGTCTCCTTTTTCACAATGAGGGCCAGTTTTTGAGATAATTCATACTTTCGTAGATTGTCAGGCATGTTCATAATATCGAAAACCTGCAAGGCATCATGGTCGATGGCCCCTTCGAACTCTTCATGAAGACGAGCATAGGTTTGTTTGACGAGCGCATTTGTCCCTTTTGTCAAAAGGATGACCAGATCAAAGCCATGATCATACGCCAGGCCCATTACTCCGATAAACGTACGTGTCTTCCCGGATTGGATCTTCCCAAGCAGCATCCCCGGGCGGTGCTCAGTCGTGTTTGTATCTTGAAGTTTCGCCATCGTCCGCAGCATACACTCACGAACAGGCTGTTTATATTGATTCTTTTTATTTAAATACTTGAAAAACGCTCCGTTTGTTTTCAAGTGTTGGAATGTTGATGACATTGTATCTTCTCCCTTTTACAAAACACGCTTATTATACATGATTGTGGAACATGAAAAAAGCAAGGAAACCTGGAAATGGTCTCCTTGCTTACTCTGCTTTCTCTACAGGGTCTTCCAACTCTTCAAGATCAACTTCCCCGTTAAAGAGTTTCACTAGTCTTGCCTGAGCCTGTTCTTTCACATGTTCATCAATATGAGAGATTACTTGATAGACAGCATAAATGATCACTGCACTATCATCCGTAAAACCAACGACCGGAATGAAGTCAGGGATGACATCTACAGGCAAGATTAAATACCCTAACGCTCCCGCAATCGTCAGTTTCGCCTTTTTCGGCGTATCTGGGCTTTTGAAGGCATAATACAAAAGCAAACTATAATAGACGATTTTAGTCCCGATCCGACTGCTGTAGGTACGAAGCTTTTCACCATATTCTTTCTCCGAAAAATATGCCCTTCCCCGTTCCACCGCTTTCCTAGGGTCGAGCTTCTTCAAACGATCCTGATAGGTCTTTTGTTTTGTCATAGGCACCTTCCTTTTTCAGTACTATACTTTTGACGAAAATCACTTCTTCTAAACTCTTTTAATCGATGGTTCGTTTTATTTCCTGGGAAATCGACGTACCGGATGGGAATTGCCATATACCTATTCGTCGTTTTCATGTAGAAGAAACACTAGTTTTGTCGAATAGGACAATAAAGCTTACAGTTTTTGGCCTATTCTGATACTTTAAGAGTAACAGTGTCAAAGTTTCTTATACTTATATTTTCACTGACAAAGGAGAGGTTCGAAATGGATCTAGATCAACTTGAATTGAATGCGACAGTGGATGAGACGGTTAAAACGAAACCGTATTACACGGCTTTAGTCGGATGGAGTGTGCAGGCCATTGAGGCTGCAGCTCGTATGAACCGCCCATTCGTCGTTGTCGGACCTGCAGAGTTTGAAACATATGCAGAAAAGCACGAAATTCCATTTGTAGGATGGGACTTCAATAAGCTCAATGAAAGCTCTGATCATTTGTACAAACAGTTGAAAGACATGGGTGTTGAAGTTGCCGTTCCTTTATATGAAGAATGTGTGGAATGGGCCGGGGCGCTGAACGCTCGTTTCCGTGAAGACCCTCGTGTATTCAACCGTTCTTTATTGCTTCGCGACAAAGGGATGATGAAACGAAAAGCACAAATTTCCGGTATTAAAGTCGGCGTTTTCGAAGAGGCTCACGAGAAGGAAGATGTTAAACGTTTCTTGAAACGCGTGAACGAAGCTTTGTTGAAACTGGAAGGCGATCACCTCGATCCGATCCATGTTAAACCGTTGGACAAAGCCGGCTCTGTCGGTCACTTAGCCATCTATAATAATAAAGACATTGAACGGATTCAGGATACGGATTTCCCATTATTGATGGAAAGTCACCTTGATGGACAGGAATTTTCCTGTGAGGCGTTCATCCATAAAGGCAAAGTGCGCTTCCTTAATATTACGGAGTATGTGAAGCTTGGTCATTCCAACTTCGTTCCTGCTTCCCCAAGCTTAGAGGAAAAACGTCCTCTAATTGAACGTGCGGTCCAACAACTGGTCGACGCTTTCGAAATCGAGTACGGCGTCATCCACCCCGAATACTTCATCACCCAGGACGGAACGCTCCACTTTGGAGAGGTAGCGGCCCGCGTACCTGGAGGTCATATTTTCGAGTTGATTGAACGCGCTTACGGATTTAGCGCCTATGAAGCTCAAATCCTTTGCAGTGATCCGAATACAACAGAAGAAGAAATCCGCGAATTTTTCCCAGACCCTTACGATTATCAAAACTACGCCGGGTGTCTAATGGTTCACCCGAATGTAGATTACGTTGAAGACTTGAAAATCCCTGAAGAGCTTGAGGATCATCCATATTTTGAAAAGCATGATATGTTCACCCCTCCTCAAGGGAAAGTAGCCGAGCGCGTTGGCTTCGGAAACCATTATGGAACGATCTTTTTCTATGGCCGTGACAGTGAAGAGATGACCGATTTGCTGAAGACATACGAGCAGTACAACTTTTACGTATAAACGCAAGCGATAGAGAAAGGAGAGGTTTTATGCCTCAGACGACGAGTGCCCTTGTCGAACGTTTCATCTATGCTTTAGACGAATTAGATAGAGCTCCATCCTTTGCAAAATCCAAGTACCAGACAGATGTGTACCAGGAAGCGAACCGCCTCATTGAAGCAGAGGATGGCTTTGAAAACTTATATCAGCATGCCGGACGTTTGGAAGAAGCGGGTGTATTTCAAGATGGACCATGGGAGACAGCAGAAAAACTCCAGCCTCCCCTTGTAGCCGGGTCCCTAAAAGCGAAAGGACTTCCTATGATCATCGAAGTCCTCAGCGAATTGCGTATGCTCGCCATTGCTAAAGGAAAAGCGACGAACCCGAACGTTTCACCTGAAATGGCCGAAGAATTTTTAAATGAAGTGATGGTCCTGAACTTGAACCTCCTTTTCCCAGACGCCAGTGAAAGTTCCAGGATTGAAAAACATGAGAATGATGAGAAGGCAGGGAAATTGTTTCAATTCTTATCCACTCATCTTTCATCAAGTGCACTGATCCAAACCCTAATTTATGAAATCAAGCGACTAACGGCGCAACGTCCGATCATGGTGAAAAGAATTGTATCCATGATCAAGATGGCAAAGGAAATGCTCGATCAAGATTCGGATGACCAAGGGAAGACAGAATTGAAGCAATTCATTGCAGCCATTGAAGGACCGTCTAAACTGAGTGAACAATTCAATGACGTCAACGCGTACCGTTCACAGTTGAAAACACTCACACGCACAGACCTTATTTCTGAGAGTGTCGCACTCGCACAGTCCATGCGCGAAACGGGCCTCGTATCTCCACATCATGCAACCTTGATTCGCTTTTTGAGCAAAAGGAATCCTGCGCTTCTTGCTTATGCGCTGAATTTAAACAGTAAAGGCAGCGCTAACCTCGAGGAGCATCGGGAACTTGTCATCCAGTTGATCCGGGCTTCTATTTTCCCTGGTACCCGGCAGGCGATTTATGGCCTGTCGATGTTACTTGAACGTGGAGTATTGTCTCATTCCCCTGTCGCACCGGGTCTAAGGCGATTGGTAGAACTTGATATCCGCCCGGATGTACGACACGCGCTTAATTCAACGACGAATACAGGCGAAGGTGTCACCGCGAATAGCATCCTTGTCGCCGGTACCATTCAAGTACTCGGTCAGCCACTCGGCGTTGGACAGGGATTCAATCCGACCTGTCAGGCTGCCCGCGGCATCAGCTTATGGGCACAGCACGCCCCTGGCTTCTTGTTGGAAATCATTCCACGTGCGGCACGTGATGGCGACCTTGACTTCACGTTTGAAGGAACACCGATTCACTCAAAAGAGCTGAAAGGCGGACTAGCTCCGGACCTTGATAAAGAACTTGATCCTGTATCCCTTGTCCTCGTGCCTCACCTGGACAAGATTTACAGTGAAATGATGACGCGTGTAGCTTTGAGAGGAGAAGACGGTCACCGCTGGGTCAACCCGGCCTTTTATGGAAACTGGGTGCAGAAAGGATTCAGCTCTGTGTTTGATCCAATCACCGGTTATGTTCTTGACTACACTGGATTCGTCAAACTTTTCTATGCCACACACCATCCGGAGTATAACGATGATTATGAATTGATTTACCCGAACCCTGTCGGCATTTTCATCACGAACGTGCACGGCAAACTGCTCGGCCTCCATGCCGTTTCCATTACGAGAATATCGAAAGACCCGAATGGTGAGGAGAGAATCTATTTTTATAACCCGAACAATGATGGTTCCCAAAACTGGGGCCAGAACATTGAGCCAAGCGTCATCGGGAATGGTGAAATGGAAGGCGAAAGCTCCCTTCCTTTCCACGAATTCGTTTCCCGGTTATATGCATTCCACTACAACCCTTATGAGCAAGGGGATGCGTATGCAGTGGAAAATTCCATCGTTGACGGCATCCGTCAGCTTGCTCAGGAAAGCTGGGGAAAAGATTATACGTGGGTGTAAACGAAATGAAGCCAGACTCTTTATGGAGTCTGGCTTTTTTGGTGGAGCTATTGGGGAGTAGGTTTTATTAGCAGGTTTGCGCAATATATTAGCAGGTTTGGTCGTTTTATTAGCACCTTCATGCCATATATTAGCAGGTTTCGCTCTTTTATTGGCAACTTCCAACCACATATTAGCAACTTCTGATTCTATCAGTGACTTTTCTCCGTGTATCGGTAGGTTTTCGCTATTTATCAGTTGGTTTGGCGTATTTTTGGTGGGTTTTGCGCTTTTATCGGTGACTTTGTTAAACATAACGGTATTTTTGCCACAAAAAAAGACTTCCGAACGAGTCGGAAGTCTTTTTGTCTTACTTATTTTTGAACGTTAGCCGCTTGTGGGCCACGGTCGCCTTCAACGATTTCGAAAGAAACTTGTTCGTTCTCTTCTAGAGTTTTGAACCCTTCGCCTTGAATAGCAGAGAAGTGTACGAATACGTCGTCTTGACCTTCTACTTCAATAAATCCGAAACCTTTTTCTGCGTTGAACCATTTAACTGTACCTTGTAACATGTTGTTACCTCCTGCGTGGATGATGATCCACATTGTATTACTATAATTGCTCTGCCTATTCATTCAAGACGAAAGTCACTTTCAAGTTCCTTTAGCTTTCATTCCTAACCGAACAAGAATAATTAACTTTATTATATACCCCTATCCAAACCGCGTCAACCTTGGTACCAGATTATTTCTGAACAGTTTCCTTTTCAAAATATACAGCCAGCAGCTGATCGAGCTTCACGCCGGGATATTTAGACTGCAATTTCTCTTCAAAATTCTTTAAAGAAAGTTTCCTCTGTAATTCCAAAGCGTACACACTGACATCCATAAAGTCAGCCAGTGCGACAAGCTCTTCATATGAAAGCGGAGTCGTGTAGATGGTTCCTGCTGTCTCCCCGATCGTTTCATACCGTACCCGAAAGGCCTCGAGCACTTTTGCAAAAGGACCGCTTTCAAAACGCTCCACGGCAGCGAATACTTGGTTCCTTCTCATCTTTCCCTCTCCCCACACCTAGCATGTTATATAGGTATGGTTTCTGTTAGAAAAATGTCCAGGATTTCGGCTGATCCGGGTACTGAAAAAGTCCAATGGTACGTCCATCGCTGACAGCTGCTCCACTTCTCAACAAACTAGAGAGCGATACACAGCCCATCATCAAAGAAGAAAAATGAGCGATATCAATCTCAATGGTTACTTCAGCCTCCCCATCTGTGGCCGCAGGCTTTCCATTCGTAAACTGCCAGACCGATTTGTACGTTTCATTCAAAAAGGAGTCCTTCACTTTCCAGCCGACCTTAACCGTATCCGTTCCGAAACAGGTCCCAACCATTTTTTCAAGAAAAGCAGGAATATCCAAAATCCGATACATTAATCCCCGGCCTTCCTCACTGACTTTATGGTAAATGGAAAAGATGAGCTGTTCATCCACATGGACAGGATCGTTCAGTGAATAAGCAAAGTCGTGATCAAACGTTGGGAAATAGATGGAACGCACCTGGTCTTTTTGATTATGTAGATATTGAATAAGCGTGCGATAGGCTTTTGTCGACGTGTGGAAGAAGTTCTTGACATGAACATCGTTTTGTAAAAAGTGATCGCCTTCCTTGAATTCAAGCGTCACGTATCCTGTGATTATTCCAGATTCTCTCACACCGAATGTATGAAGTCCTTCTTTTTCAAGAAATGAGAACCCATACGGAGGAATGGCCGTCGCCCCATGATTTTCTTTTGCCCATGTGTCATAACATGCCTTCACCTCATCCTGATCAGCTGCATTCAACACTTCGACCTTCTCTCCTTCATTGTAGGAAGGAAGCTGCGAGGGGTGAAAATGATAGGTCGACAGCCGCGGACCCAACCCAAATCCCATCCTCTTATAAAACGATGGTTGGAAAGGATACAAGTGGGCGATTGTCTGCCCTTTGTCTCTCGCATCTGCTAAAAAATGCTGAATGATCCGCTTCGCGTACCCTTGCTTCTTATATGGAAGATCGACCGCTACAGTTCCGATTCCACCAGCTTGTACTTGCTGACCATATACATTCATGACATGGTCATAGGCAATGTATCCACCTACGAGCTGTTCTTTTTCATAAAGACCGATTGTATGAATGTCATCCTTTTGAGCCATTTTCCTCCTATGTTCCGTGTACCTTTCCTGCTCTTCTTTAGAGTGCAATTTCATGCCAGGGTAACAGCGTCGGGATAAGTCTGTAAATGCTTGGAAGTCCTCTATGATCTTAAAATCCATTCCACATCCTCCTTATTGGACAATTCTGTATATCAAGTCTAGCATTTACTAAATATTTCTTCTATTCTAATTGGGCGAAAATCTGAGGACGTAAATTTTGGAGGATGTAAAGTGGATGGGTATTGAATGCTAACAGCCTTTGCTCTTGCATCGGGAGCGTTTGATCATGCATATAAAGCGGAGAAGAGGTCGAAAAAAAGAAGAAAGAGGCAAGGAATTAGAAGATAAAATCAATATTGATACGAAGAGTGTTCTTTTGAAGAAGCCCATGACAAAAGACGCTTGAATCAGAGAAATCCAAGCGTCTTTTGTTTTTCCCAATAAATCTTTTCATCATACAGCAGGAGGTCCGAATTTTCCTCTCCGGAAGTCATCATAAGCCTGTTTGATTTCTTCCATAGAATTCATTACAAACGGTCCATGTGGAACAATTTCTTCACGAATCGGTGCTCCAGAATAAACAAGCACCTTGGTTCGTCGCTTCTTAGAGACGAGCTTCAACTCACTGGACCCTTCTCCTTCTTCAAGGAAAGAAAGCGTAGCAACCCCGTGCTTTTTCAAATTCACTTCATTTTCACCTGCCACAACATCTCCTGCAAGAACATATACGAAGGCATTGTGATTTTCAGGTAAATCAAGAGTGAATGCTGCGTCTTCGGATAGGGTGATCTCACTGAGCGTAATAGGAACGATAGAGTTGAGTGGTCCTTCCACACCGGCCACATTCCCAGAGAACACTTTTACGGATCCTCCTTCAAAAGGAACGACAGGAGCGTCTTCCCCGTAGACATTTTGATAGATGGTTTCGGAATTTTTCTTATTTCCAGGAAGGTTCAACCATAATTGCAGCGTATGAGCGATATCATCTTCCACTCCATCTTCTGCGTGTCTTGCTGCCCAACCGGCATTCATGTATTGCACGTCACCGGGCTCAAGAACATCACGGCCCCCTGCATTATCAATGTGTTCCAATCGTCCATCAACGACATAGGTGACGGTTTGGAATCCGCGGTGCGGGTGATCGGGGAATGTCCCTTTTTTGAACCAATCCTCAGCCATCAGGATAAATGGGTCGAAATCGCGCCACCTGTCCGCGGGCAGGACCCACCCTTTTTGAATCGCCGGGAAACCCATTTCTTGATATTGGACGTACCAATGATCTTTCACTTCTCTTTGAAAGTTCGCCATGTCAACCATCCTCCCAATTAGTTGCTATATCTACTATTCACTTGAAAAAGCGCTCCTCACCCTTCAATGTTGATTTGCATTTTTGTGAGGAGCCGATCCAATTCTTGTAGTTCTTTTTCTGAAATGCCTTTAGTTACCGCATCATTGAAGGCTTCCGCGACAGGTAGGACTTGTTCCTTCAACTTCTGCCCTTCTTCTGTCAGATAAAGTTCCAACGAACGCCTGTCCTCTGTGCAGAAGTTCCTTTTGATGAACCCTTTTTTCTCAAGGTTCGAAGCCATGCGGGCAATGTTTGTCTTATCCTTCTTCAAATGATGAGCCAGCTGATTCTGTGTCATTCCGTCCTTTTCCCAAAGCAGCATCATGATCAAGTTCTGCTCGGGTGCAAGGTTGTAAGGCTGCAGCTGTGCTTTCACATAGCTCGTCAGCTTCAAATCTGTCTGGTGAAGCTTAATGCTTATATAATCTTGAAAACTTAAATTCATATGCGATCTCCCTAAAAAGTTGCTATACATACTATTATAATCCGACCAAAGTCCTCTGTCAAAAGCTCTGGCCATAGATTACCAGAACATAACTCCCCTAGCTATGCTAAAATTTTCTAGAGAGTAACCGAAAGGAAGTCGCAGTTATGGAAATCATACCCTATACATCTGTAGGACAGCTAAAGCTTAACATGAGGAAAGAGGAAGTTAGAAAAACGATAGGGGAAACACCTCAGGAATTTCTTCGTGACCCTGATGAGCCCACTTCTGATCACTACGTAAAATCAGGGATCTTTGCCTATTACAAAAAAGATGAAGATACAAACAACGCCTATGAATGTACAGATCCTGCTTCCGTTACCTACCAGGGGATTTCATTCCTCCATATGAGGGAGAGAAAAGCGAAGAAA
Source organism: Halobacillus faecis (assembly GCF_007991335.1). Taxonomy (GTDB): domain Bacteria; phylum Bacillota; class Bacilli; order Bacillales; family Halobacillaceae; genus Halobacillus; species Halobacillus faecis. Next base: position 157,369 of record NZ_BJYD01000017.1, read on the forward strand.
CTCCTCAAGAAACTGGATCCGGATTTTGTCGACTTGAACGAAACCGTGATTTCCCTTGAACACGGAATCAGCTTATTTTTCATGGAGCATAAGGTCGAAACTGTCCTCGTTTTTGAACGAAACTATTATGATGGGCTGTTTGAAGAACTGAAAAAGTTAGACGAGATCTAATGGGCCAGGGCTGAACCCTGGCCGTTTTTTGTTAGGGCGTTGTTAATCATTCATTCACGATACGTCACTTTGAGCTTGCGTTAAGGCACATTCACCTTTTCAGCACATCATTCGCTCAAGTCCCGCAAAAGGTCCGGTAAGGTTGATCGGATGGTTTTGGTAGCTCTGCATAAGCTTCCTGACCTTCCGTATAAGCGTAAGGATCTGCCAATACAGAAAGCAGTTGTTTTACGACACTAAAATCTCCCTTTTCCACCGCGGCTTCAAGCGCTTCTTCCACACGATGGTTCCTCGGGATAATAGAAGGGTTCGATTTTTCCATTATCGCTTGGACATCCGCTCCCCTGCTCTCCTGACGCTCCAAACGCGCCTGCCACTGCTTGTACCAGTTGGTAAACGCCGGTTTTCCATACAAGGATGTTTCATTCAGACGACCGAGGGTCAGGGCACGGAAGGTGTTCGTATAGTCCGCTTCGTTCTTTTCCATGATCTCCAGTAAATCTTCAATCAAAGGTTGATCCTGAGCTTCTTTTGTCGTCATTCCCAGTTTTGCCCGCATTCCGTTTAGCCAGTACGTGTGATAGAGCTTTTCATAGTTGGCATGGGCCTCCTGCGCCAATTCCACGGCTTTCTCCTGATTCTCGTGGAAAAGAGGTAGAAGGGTTTCTGCAAAACGAGCCAGATTCCAAGCTCCAATCGGGGGTTGGTTCAAATAAGCGTAGCGTCCTTGTCGATCAATGGAACTGAAAACCGTTTTGGGATTGTAGGTGTCCATAAATGCACACGGGCCGTAGTCGATGGTCTCTCCACTGATCGTCATATTATCTGTATTCATCACGCCGTGAATAAAACCGACGAGCTGCCACTGAGCAATCAAGTAGGCCTGCCGTTCGATTACTTTTTCAAAAAAGGCCAAATAGGGATTCTCAGCATCAAAGATATCAGGATCATGACGTTCAATTGCATAATCAGCAAGGGCCTTCAGTTGTTCGTGATCTTGGAGGCCTGCCGCATATTGAAATGTTCCAATACGTAAATGACTGGAAGCGACCCTGGTCAGAACGGCACCCGGAAGAAGGTCTTCCCTCTGGACATACTCTCCGGTCGTCGCAACGGCGAGACTTCGGTTTGTCGGGATCCCCAATCCGTGCATCGCTTCACTGATGATGTATTCCCTGAGCATGGGACCGAGCGTTGCCCGTCCGTCACCGCCACGGGAAAAAGGAGTACGTCCTGATCCTTTCAATTGGATATCATAGCGCTTATTTTCTGACGTGATCTGTTCACCAAGCAATACAGCTCTTCCGTCGCCAAGCATTGTGAAATGGCCAAACTGATGGCCGGCATATGCCTGTGCGATGGGTTCAGCTCCATCAGGTGTTTCATTGCCGGAAAATACAGCTGGGTTCGGTGTTGTACTCAAGCCTAATTCCTCTGCGAGCGACTTGTTAAAGAAAACGAGTTCAGGATTTTCAACTTCAGAAGGGGCTGTTTTTGTATAAAAAGAGTCCGGGAGCTTTGTATAACTCTGATGCAAATTCCATCCTTTTTGTTTATCCATAAAAATCTCCTTTATTGCTTGAGTCGTTGCCTCTACCATATCATAAGTGTTCCCCTGTTCTCTTTCTCATAGGCGCAGTTAATCATTTTCTTCTCTCCGTACATCCAACATGTTACAACCTAATTGATCCTGTTATATGATACTGAATTGAAATGTCATTAAAGCAGAAGACACTACACAAAATATAACGATTAGTAATGTAACGAAATATAATATAAACAAAAAACCCCTGGGACAGGGGCTTTTTCAATATCGTGAAAAGTTTATTTTTTATTATTCATTATAGAATTTACTTTTCTTCATCTTCTGCTTCATCCTGCGTTTGCTGATCTTTTTGTTTAGCTTCTTGTATGGTACGGCTAATGTTTTTAGCAGATCCTTTAATGATATCTTTCTGATTCTTTATACTATTCTTTAATAAATCTTTAAAATTTCCTTTCGTTGCTTTCAAACTTGCATTCATTTCATCTATGGCCGCTTTAATTGATTCAATTGTCTCGCTATCTAGATCCTCATTATTCATCGTGATTTTTTCAGTGGAATTATTTCTTGTCACACTTGCATTGAACGTAAAAGAGCTATTTTTTTCGTTTTTCATTTTTCACCCTCCTTTATTCTTAAACTCCCAGACAAACGGGCAGCAATTATTTATAGATGGGCTCATCCCGCCTTCTACGATATTTGTTGTATTAATTAGTATATACTTATTCATTATTTAGAAATGAGGATTGTGTAGTTGTCCAAAATTACACATTTTATATTGAAATTAGAGAAACAGCTTACTACGAATAGTTAGTTTTAGTGAATTTGGAGTGCTGATTAACTAGGAATTACACCTAGCGATAGATAAATCAAAACCCGTGAGTTCAACATCGCTACCTATGAAGTCCTCTCATTTAAGAGCGATACCCTATGATCTGAATCTGCCCACGAAATCTAAGAACTTTTCATCTCATCCAACTTCAGATCTACTTCTTCCATTTATCATCGTCTTCATAATATTAATAATGATATGACAGGAGAACTGAATCTTAGTTAAATAAAAAGAACGCCCCCATAGACAAAAGAAATCTCAATGCTATTTTTTGTGGTTATGAAATGGAGTTTAAAGGGCTCAGTAACAAAAGAAGCATTTAGATTCTGGTTTATAACATATTGATAATCTTAAATATAAAATCAGTTCTTATAGTAAAAGTAGTCTATTTGTCCATACAATCTACCTACCGTTTTCATATGATACATCGAAAGGTGGTGATAGGTTATGAGTTATACCAATCACGACGGCTATGGAAAATGCAAGAATTGCTTTAACCAAGAACAATTTTGTACGTGTCATCAGGAACTAGAAGAACATCCAGATAAATCCTTTACTGATCAAAGCCCTCAATGTCAAAAGATTGGGGACCAGAAGCAAAATCAGGAGCAGGAACAAGAAGGGCCTGAACAGGAACAAGGGCCTCAAATCCAGGACCAAGATCAAGGTCAACTTCAAGATCAAGAGCAAGAGCAAACACAAGAAGGTCAAACTCAGGGTGACCAAACGCAAGAACAAGGTGACCAAACACAAGGCCCCCAAATGCAAGAACAAAATGAAATCCAGATTCAGGATCAAGATCAAGAACAAAACGAATTTCAAATCCAAGATCAAGACCAGGAACAAACAGAAGATCAAGACCAAACTCAAGGGGACCAATTACAATCACAACGACACGGTGATCAATCCATGGAGAATGATCAGTCTATTTCAACTCCAACCGATGTGGATGTAGACGGTGTTACTATGGATGTTAAGTGCGGAGATTGTAAACCTACGATTGTTTTTTTGGAGGACTTATTTGAGGAGCGTAAAAAAAAGAAACATGGTTATCGGAGGGATGGATTCATGGATGACAAACATGAGGTCTGTGGCAAAGATTGTGATTGCTGTGTTCGGAATCTTGCTGATTTATTAAGAGATGTCCAAGAATTTCAATCCACCATCACACCCCCGGAAGATAAAGACATCGATATTTATTTTACCACTGTTAATGGCTTAGATAATCCAACGCTTAATCAGGTCATCAACCAAGTCGTAGATTGTTCTGTTTTAAGGTTCAGGCCAGCTACACAACCCACAATCGCTCCTAATACAGCTGTTCAATTATGTGATGTAGCCGGAATTTGTGCAACAAATACGGATGAAACTCCGGAGATATCCAATGTTTTTGAATTTCTGCTAAGACAAGCAAACGAAGTGGAGAAGGAAGATAAAGAAAATTGTAAAAAGAAGAAGAAAGCATGTGACTGCCCTTGCTGTGCTGCAGGTATTGGAAATGAACTAGAGTGCACGGCGAGTTACGGACTGTTACTTGATGTATTTTTGAAGGGGCAGACCGAAGCACTTCCACTCTATGTATTAAATATTAAGGACTGCCTGGCCTATCTTGTAGACGACCTCGTCAATCCAACTGAGATCTGTGTATTCTCTCTATGTGCTATAAGTGCGTTTACCGTAGTCAGCCAAACAATACCGCCAGTATAGAAACATCTCAAAAAACAAGACAATTGGATGTTTGTATTGGTTAATCAGCCTGTACTGTCGACTGTGAAAAGCATAGATTAATAAGGAAAAAGCTTTTTTGAGGGGGAAAATAAGGTGATTAATTATCAGGAAGGGAAGCATTATGATTGCATGGGCAAATGCTCTTGCACAAATAGAAAGGAAGATAAGGAAGGTATGAAACACCATCAGTATGATAAATGTAAAATGCCTACTAAAGATTTATTTGACGACAGATGTCCTGATAAAGTAAAAGGGTTTAATTTGTGTAATAAGAGAAATGAATTAAGGTGCTTCAAGCAATGTCAACCCATTTCACAGCCATGCGGTACTACTGATGCTGAGTTGGAATTTTTCAACTATTTCACTAACCGAACAAACTTTAATTTCAGTGGATTAGTGGTTGTAAAGAATACAGGCGGCTGCTCTATGGTTGTTGAAGTTACAGACAGAGTTGGAATGGGTAGTGAAGTTGCCACAGTAAATCCAGGTGCCTCAATTCCAATATTTGTAGAAGGATTGGTTTCTCTGGATATTGCTTGTAACCCGAGTGAGGAAGAGCTTCTTGTATCACCAACTTGTGATGGAGAAATTATCTTTGATTTGGAATACTGTGCTACCAAAACCTGTTTATAAGCAAAAAAAACACCCGAAAATCCCTGTCGCCTGACTGGGATTTTTTGTTTGTTAATGGGCGCAATAGTACAAACACCTAAGAAATGGGCGTTTGTACTGAGTCATCCGCCTTTGCCCTCCTGAGCATACTACATATCCTGATATTAGCTATGATGAGATTTAGGTAGGAGGCATTTGTATGTCCAAAAAAGATTCTTATGGATATAAGGGGTTCAAACAATGCGATATATGCCAAAAAAAGAATGATCCCTCCAGAGTGTTCACTAATCGAGTGGAAGCAGATGGAATATCCCAACGCGTTTTTAAATTTCATGATAAAGAAGACTGTGACCATGATTATTATGATGATGAGTGTGAAAGTGAAGAGTTTTGTGGATGTTATTGTGAACCATGTCATAAGCCCTGCCCCGATAAAGTGAAAGGTTTTGATTTCTGCAAAAAAAAAGAGGAAATCAAATGCTTTAAACATTGTGCACCGATTTCACAACCCTGTGATTGTTGTAAATATAATTATTTTACCAGCAGGGCCAATTTGGACTTTAGCGGCTTAATTGTTGTAAAGAATACATCTAACCTAACCAGCAATTGTTCCATGAAAGTGTGCTTGACGGACAGCTGTGGTACAGCAGGAGTAGCTACGGTGAATCCCGGCTCATCCGTTTCTCTCTTTGTCGAAGGCTTAAGTTCGCTTGATATCTCCTGCTTTAAGCATGCCTCAGAAACTACAGATAAAGGACTTTGCGTGGGAGAAGTCATCTTTGACCTTGAATATTGTACGATCCAATATACTTCAGACCATGATTGCAGCGATTTTTAACCGTTTGAAAATTGTTTATCACCCAAGATTGAAACCGAAGATAAAGGTTAACTTCCCCCTCCTTCAATGGACGACGTCTTATCGATGGGATCGACTGAACGAATTCACGAGGCTTATTAAAGAAACACCTTTAAAATGGAAGTCAACCAAACTTCTTTCACTTGGAGGTGTTTTTCTCATTAATGAAAAGTTCATGATCCACAAGATATTAAGGAGGAAGTAGTTCTGTGAGAAAAACAGCCGTTATAAAAGAGCAGATTCATTTCCTATTAGAAAAAGACTAAGACGCTGTGTACAAAACATAATTTGGAAAGTTACTGAAAAAGGTCTCTTAGAAAACGACCTCCCTTCCTCCATTATTAGTCACCCAAAGCTTTTCCTCATTCCTTGCACACCCAGAAAAGGTCCGCCCTTATACAAGCTTTTCTATCTTTTGAAAAACACGGCAGGCATTTTCATAAAAAACACCCTCCACATGCTTCGAAGGAATAAAGTCACCGATAAAGTCGGCGTAATCCTTGATTGGGACGAGCGGCCAATCAGAACCAAAGAGCAACTTCTCGTAATGATCGCAATAGGTCAACGCATGGCGGACATGGTCGAAGTGATTGTCAACGAGCCTTGCATCCAGTTCTTTTTTCGTTCCGACGAGCCATCCGGACAAGTCAGCAAACATGTTTCTGTTTTTATAAACGACTTCCGCGCCTGTCAGCACCCAAGGGTCCCCTAGGTGCGCCATGACGAAGTTGACGTCCCTCCTCGCAACTGCGACTTCGTCCAATGTCAGCGGATGGGAGTACTTTAACAACCCACGTTCCGAATACGTATCTCCGGTGTGAAAAACAACTGGAACCTCGTAGGCAGCTGCAAGATCATAGACTGGCTGATAGATGTCATCATAGGCGTAGAAAGGATAGTAACCAAGATAGATTTTCACACCAACGGTCTCAGGCTTTCGAAGTTCTGTTTCTAATCGATCCAGTGCATCCTGACCCAAGCAGAAAGGGTTAATGCCCGGACAAACGCCTACTCTTGGTAGTTGAATTTCATCCAGATCAAGCCCCATGGGAGTCTGTACGTGGCGATCTGGAAAGCCTTCGCTGCCTTCGGTCACACCCATTCCAATGGCAAAAGCAACGTCACCATCATCCATCTCTTTCTGCAGCCCTTCTTTTGTATAAACGACACGGGACAAGTCCTGTCCCGTATCTTTGAAACTTTGGATACTGGAGAAGTGGATATGGGCATCAATGATTTTCATTTTACTACTTCCCCTTGAAAGAAATCCGGTGGAAAGGATGATGCTTCCACGGTTCCTCATGTTCACCGATGATAAAGAATGTGGGCTCAACAACCGCTACCTTTTGTGAGGAAGCGGACCATTCATGAACAGATGCGGCGAGAAAAACGTCCTGATTCATATACATTTCTGAAAGCTTCCGCGTCTCGGGGTGAACCATCATCAGGTGATCACTTCTTTCATCCGAACCAATGACAACAGAAGGGCCGGATTCCAGCTCATACTCTTCCACTCCAGCATAATACGTATGGAAAACCCCTTCTGTCGGAACCCGAGCAAAGCATGAGGATAGGTTTTCATCCGGTTTCAAAAAGGCTTCCAGCGTTATGTTCTCAGCAGCAAAGGTACGAGGAGCCCCCTGCTCAATTTCTGCATAGACCGCTACCACTGGAACTTCAGGCAATGTCAAAGCGTATTGTTTCAAGGTCAAGCCTTTCATCTTTTCATGTTCATGGAAGGTTGTAGCCATGCAAATACCCGTCCAGTCATTACCGTCCTGATCTTCCTTCGTGATGGATTCCACTTTCGTTTCTTCTTTCATCATCGAAAAAGGACTCACACCGTCCAGGACATAACGCAGCCCTCCGCCCCATGGATTCCACCAGCTCCTCGGACCTGCCTCTGGATATTGGTGATGTAAGAATTCGCGCCCTTGATGAAATAGAGAATAGAACCCAGGAAAATAAGAAGTAGAGGCTGTAAACGTCAGTGTTCCGTTATCGACCATCCATCGATCCTCTTTTTGGCTGACATTCACCTTCTGATCTCCTTGGACAAGCTGATAAGATAAGAAATCAGCGTTTCTTCCTTCAGAACGGAAGGTGCCGAACAAAGCAGCGAATCCTGGTCGCTCATGGATGATCGGTACATCGATCGCGGTCACACCGTCCTCCCGTTTCGCTTCTTTCCTATAGGAATTCCCGTCATTTTCAACGGTCAACTCCCCATACAAATAAGGAGTCAGTAAAGAACGGAAGGAATGTGTCACTTCTTGTCCTGCTTTTGAAACAAGCCCTTCTTTCGGTACCATCTCAAACACAGGCTTTTCCGGAAGGAACTCTCCTTCCCCTATAATCAGCTCCCGCCACTCCGACCAGTGAGAAGCAACATTCACACCGATTTGGATTGGTCCATGACAGTTTTTACTCCCTGAAGAAAGCCGGTCAAGTTTGTACTCAAAAGCAAATCGCCAATCATCTTTTCTTCCAGTTGCCTCTTCAGGCCAGGCGATTCCGAATGTATCCCCCGCTCGGTTCGTTGTATAAAGCCATCGTTCAGAAAGGTCTTTCTCTCGTAAATACTCCGTGTAAGGGATCAATGCTTCCGTGCCAATGACCACGCCGTCTCTTTCCGGAAGGGCCAGAGCTTTGTACTTCGGAAAAACAGGTTGCAGCAAATGAAGGTTTTCGTAATCCTTCTCCCCGTTATTGATCAGCTCGTGATGGATTTCGACCAGCCCGTCGCCATAGATTTTGTAGTAACTGTTCAGCAAAATTCCCGGAAAGGACTCAGACTCAAGAGATGTTTTCATTACAAAAGCTTCAGCCAGTTCGATATACTCAACTGCCGTTGCCATCTTTTTAGAAAACTCTTCACTGAAAGGGTGACCAATCTTTGGAGTCAAAAGGAGGAGCGGATCTTCTTTCGACCTGACTGATCCTACAGACACCATCTGGTTTCTTTTTTCAACCTTCACAAAATACGGACCGTTATAACCGTACCAGTCCGTGTCGGTATCTCCTCCGAATTTCCCGCCGAACCCCGGGAATGCAAGCCCGATCTTTGTACGGAAGGAAAAAGCATGGCCATCCTCTGTACGTCCATCCACTTCCACTACCTCATTCAAAAAGCCATTCTTCAACAATTCCACAGATACCGGTATAGTCGTGCGCCCCTTGCCTTCTACCTCGACATTCACCGATGAATCCGCCCATTGGAGGACTTTTTGATGAGGCAACTTGATCGTCAAAACAGCTCTTGCTTCCATACGGCTTTCCACATCCAAATAGAGCGTTCCTTTTTGTTTCGGACGCCAATGTCTCTGAACCGTACGAACATCCACCTTCCCTGCCTGGAGAGGAAAAACGCCCGTTCTCAATGGGATGCGTTCGCCATTGATCATGAGGTCCGCTCCGATGACGGGGTGGGTTTTCCATGGGCTTGGTTCTTGGTCCGGGACTTGAACTTGGACACTGGATGAAGTACTCCAATGAGACTTCACAATGGCCTCTTCATCCAAATTTTCTCTTACAAGGGTTGAAGTCTTCCCAAACAAAGACATTTCCAGTGGTTCGCTCGTATAGTTCTCCACCCGATAGGTCACAGGGTAATCTTTATTTTCTAATAGCTTAAAATCAGGCACATCCATTTCTACCCGCCAGTCATTCGTTTCAATGAGCGTGACGCCACGACCGGTGCGTTCAAACTGGACCCTCACAAACTCCTCTCCGTCTTCCCACCGATATTCATAAAAGGTGAACCCTCTATCCCTCGTTCCATCAGGCTTGATTTCCAAAGGGCGTACGCTCGTCGAGTACCAGTCATGCTTCTCAAAAAATGGTTTCAATGCTTCGATTTGCAGGACTTGCGGCATGAAGTTCATGAGGTGAGTCGCATCATCCCGGTCCTCCCAAAAGAAGCCGCATTTTTTATAAAGCGGTACCGCTTTCGTATTTCCCGGCCACGTAAAAAGATCAAGCCGTGGCCAACCATATTCGACCGTCTTATCTATGGCTTGAAGCAGCAATCTCTTCCCAATCTTCAACCCTTGATACCCTGGATGCACATTTAACAAGGGGATATAAAGGGCACCTGTATCTTCTTTATATTCCGAAAGTCCACAATACCCGACAACTTCACCCTCTACTACAGCAAGGAACAAATGAAGGTTTGTAGATTTCGCTTCCTTTTCTATGACGTCCTCAGCCGTCGTTACAACAGCATCACCGCCCCAGTTATCACGGCTCTCATTCCACATTTTCGCAACGGATGCTGCATACTTGTCTTCATACTCTACAATGCTCACACGCTCTAAAGTTTTCATAGCATTTCCTCCAACGTATGTAATGGAAAATACTTGCTCACTCACAGTTTATGAGTTTATGGCTGGGAAGTAAAGAATATTCAAACAAATCTATGTCCTGTAACGACCTGACTCTTGGTAATAAAACCCTAGCTCCTGGAAGTAGCGACTTAACGATCAACCATAACGCCCTATTTCTATTACCAATAACGACCTAATGCTGAAAAGTGATGCCCTGACTCGGCACATAAAAAAAAGCCAGGCAGAATCGCCTGACTTTACTTTCGTATCCGGTTCAAGAACTGCTGCGTACGGGGTTCTTTCGTCTGTTGGAAAATTTGCTCCGGGGTCCCCTGTTCGACAACTTTCCCTCGGTCCATAAAGATGACCCGGTCGGCCACTTCTTCCGCAAAGCTCATTTCATGGGTAACGACAACCATGGTCATTCCTTCTTGCGCGAGCTCTTTCATGACATCAAGAACATCACCGACAAGCTCAGGATCAAGAGCCGAGGTCGGCTCATCAAATAGAATGACTTCCACTCCAGTAGCCAGTGCACGAGCAATGCCCACACGCTGTTGCTGACCGCCAGAGAGTTGATGCGGATAAGCATCAAGCTTCTCACCAAGTCCGACCTTCGTTAAGATCTCCGTCGCCCGTTCGCGCGCTTTCGCTTTAGATACCTTTTGAACAGTCACAGGCCCTTCCATCACATTTTCGAGTGCGGTGAAATGTGGGAAAAGGTTATGGTTCTGAAAGACCATCCCGGTTTGTTTTCTGAATTCGACGACCTGTTTTTTCTTCGAGGGCTTAGAAAAATCCATCGACTGCTTTCCAATCGTGATCTCTCCTTCTTCCGGTGTCTCCAGAATGTTCAAAGAACGGAGCAGCGTCGTTTTCCCAGAACCTGAGGGTCCGATGACAACCACCACTTCTCCGCGGTCGACATCCATATTGATATTCTTCAGTACGTGCAAATCTCCAAAAGATTTGTTGAGGTCCTTGACGGTAATCATAGCTGCCTCCTATTTTGCGACATATTGATCCAACCTGTTCTCTACACGATCCTGTACAAAAGAAAGCCCGATACAAATGATCCAGTAGATCACGGCTGCTTCGGTATAAACGAGTAGAAAATGATAGTTTGTTGCTGCGATTTCCTGTGCTTTTCGGAACATTTCTGTGTACGTAATCGTCGATGCCAACGAGGTATCTTTGATTAAGCCGATAAACGAGTTCGACAATGGCGGAATCGATACTCTCGTTGCTTGGGGCAGAACGACACGTCGCAGGGCCTGAAGATTTGTCATTCCAATCGAGTGAGAAGCTTCCCACTGCCCTTTAGGTATCGACAAAATGGCCGCACGAATAATCTCAGAATTGTAAGCTCCCATATTCAAGGAAAAACCGATGATGGCAGAATACAACGGGTTAATGGTCACTCCCACTGAAGGAAGCCCGAAAAAGATGATGAATAATTGCACAAGTAAAGGTGTCCCGCGAATGATTGACACATAGGCACGCGCCATCCACTGGAGCACTTTCATGTTTGAAAGCCTCATCAGCGCAGTAATGACAGCCAAAACTAATCCGATGGCAAATGTAATCAGCGTCAGTGGAATGGTATAGTAGAAAGCCCCTTTCACCAAAGGGAGAAAAGAGCTCACAATAATATCGATATACTTTTCCATTTCAGGGTCTGTAAAGATGTTACTTAGATACATCTTCACCAAACCATTTCTCGGAAATCTCAAGGTATGTGCCGTCGTCTTTCATTTCTTGAAGGGCTTCATTGACGGCTTTTACAAGATCTTCATTGCCTTGACGGAATAGCAGGCCACTTTGAGAAGCATCATCTTGACGGGCTGCGATTTTTACAGGGGCATCCTCACGGTTGTTCAAATAATCAAGCACAGACAAACGGTCGTTGACTGTCGCTTCCACTCGTTTTGTAGCAAGAAGCTGCATGGACTCATTGAATCCTTCCACACTTGTAATTTCTGCTCCATTTTCACGGGCAATGTCTGCATAGTTACTAGTCATGGATTGGGCAGCATTGACACCTTCTAGATCTTCAAAGCTTTGAATGGACTCGTTATCTTTATGAGTCACAACCACTGCGGAAGATTGAATATAAGGATCAGAGAAAGAATACTCTTCCTGACGTTCTTCCGTAATCCCAACCTGATTCGCAACCATATCGAAACGTTCAGCATTAAGGCCAGCAAACATGGAATCCCACTTCGTTTCGTTAAATACAGGTTTGACCCCAAGGCGGTCGGCTACCTCACGCGCAATCTCTACGTCAAAACCAGTCAGTTCATCATTTTCATCGTGGAAGGTGTATGGACGATACGTCCCTTCTGTACCAATCACCAATTCTCCACTTTCTTTGATCTGTTCAAGCAAGGTCTGCTCAGAAGATTCGGACTCATTTTCTTCACCAGAAGAAGCCTGACCGTCTTCCTCACTGCTTCCGCAAGCGGCCAGCACCATCGCTATAAAACCTATGGATAAAAGCAAAACGAACTTTTTCATTTTAAAATCCTCCTTAAAACCAAGTAAATTGATATGTTTTATTGACTTTTACGATGTTAACGGATAAAGGGGACGATGTCAATAAAAAAACCTGACGACCCCTCGCCAGGTTTTCCACTCCATCAATGTTTAATGGTTTGTGGCGGTTCTTCCATCCACCCATGCTTAATCATGATTTTAGCGCCTTCATGGGCGTACTCGAATATATCTTTCATAAAGACAGTTAATTTCGTAGGTAAATCATTCCGTAAACTGAACGCCGTTCCTAAAGAATTCCCCCCCAGCGAAAAACTGCAAAACAGACTGACACAATACATCATGATCTTATCCGAAAACGGCGGAATTTTGGAACTCGTGATATTCCCCCCGGCAGTTGATGGGATTTGTATGTCGTTTTGCAAGAAGACTTCACTCATTTCCTTGATCAGGCCTTTCGCTAGTTCTCCTCCCTTATAAAAATAATCGCTGGCATCTTTATGGGTAGCGCTTTGAGCGAATCCATAAATCATCTGCATTCCCGTAATATTTGACTCAATGGAATGGTGGATGTGAGCAATTTCAACGGTATTTAATGCCCGCTTTCCTTTTAAAGGGTTGAACATCCCTAAATAATTCATCCCTTTCGCATGCTCCACCTGTTTTTGGACCGCCACGTAAGGAGCTCTCGGAAGATAGCCTTTGCTCAATAAAAATTGCGTACAATCGTCATAGCATTTTTGAGTAATCTGGGTCAGTTCCTGATACAGCAACGTGACATCCGGGCGGTACGACATCGTTAAATTCAGTGTGTGCATGCCCATGCTGATTTCTTTCACTAAACGCAAAAACATAATGTCAAAACCATTATCGAAAAGCTTGGGGACCCCTGTATTCACGTCATCCTTGGTAAAACCGTTAGGAACAGGTACATCATCCTGTTCAAACATGGATTCGATTTTGCCGACATATTGTTGAATGGTTGACCTTAAATTCGTCATGATTTGTTTCGCTTCAGAATCGTCCGCTTGTTCGATGAAATATTCAAGCATCGTGAGAATCATCGTCTTCTGCTGATAAGTCATCCACAACGTACCGATTTCGGATGAAGATAAACGAGGGCTTTCTGGCATTTTGAACTCCTCCAATTTGGATTGCATTCAGTTATTCACTGCAATATCCGTGCTTTTTCCTTAGTCTTTTCAAACTGGTGCGTTTCATTCATCAATAAGGATGAAAAGTAAGACATAGGGGAAGGATTCTTGGAGAAAGTAAGAAGGAACCAATAGGAGGAGGATGAAAATGAGTAAAAATAGTGAGAGCAGAAAGAAAAACAACCCAAAAGGCAGAGACCGCGGGTCTGCTAACCAGAAGCTTCAAGCAGCCCTAGAGGGACGCAACAAAGAAGATGACCACTTATCCGCTGCTTATATGAACAACAATACCGCAGCGGTTGATGTAACCGAAGAACAGTAGCTAAGGAAGCTGGTCCTGGATGTAGCTCCTTTAGGATATCTGTCCACACCTTGGCCTGGCATTCATTCCTAGATAAACGTAGAGGCCTGCCCATCACCGGGCAGGCCTTTATTTAGCTTCATTATTTTTGAATGGGTTTGCGAGCGAGGTGTTCTTTAACCTGATTGTAGGAGAGCCCCGACTGTTCATTGCGGCGTTTCACATCACTCACATTCGTTCCAGAGCTTGCAAACACATCTTTTCCAGGATTGTTCGATTGATTCATCCGAATCACCTCCTGGCCTTATTTTTTGCACGATTGGTTTCATTATCCTTCAAGCTTTGCAGAAAAATATCCAAGAGCGGCACCTAACAGAGCTCCGCCCAGCACTTCAATTGGCTGATGACCGAGAAGCTCTTTTAATTCTTTATCACGCTCGACAAATTCCGAACTTGGAAAATCTCCAGAAATCGCAGCAAAGTTATCTTCAAGGTCATTCACCAGTTGAGCGATTTCTCCTGTATGTCTACGAATTCCTTGAGCATCATACATGACGATGACACCGAAGATCGTCGCTAGCGCGGTTTCTGTATGACGCGACCCTTTGTTGGCAGCGATATATGTCGCAAGCGCTGACACTCCAGCCGAGTGGGAACTCGGTTGGCCGCCTGTCGTAGCAATCTGCTTCAAATCCCATTCCCCGGTCACTTTTTTATGAGTGAAAATTTTTAAGGCTTGTGCGATTCCAATTGCCGATAGGGCTGTAATAACCCCTCGATTCATCTTATCCATTATTGACCCTCCAGTTCATGTACATCTATATATGTTCATACCCTCTGTGTTTGGTTTTATTCAGAAGGATCTAAGAAACATAAAAAGCTTATTCCCTTATCAGAAGGATCAAAATAAAAAACTGACAGGCGAAATACAGCCTGTCAGTCTTATTCATGATTAGAATGAATTGTAAATTTCATCACATTCACCCGAGGCGGGCTCATAAAAACAGTGGGATTTGTATCTTCCGACCTGACTCTGCCCATACCACGTCGGCGGGCAGTCTCCGTCCGGCCTGAAGTACCATAAACTGTACTTTGCCGGCCAGCTCCTGTACCCCTTTACGTTCCTCCGTGCCAGACGTCTCTCACTGTCCCGTGCTCTTCGGTAATACAATCCGTGTTGCAACGCTTCAAATGCTTTCGGCTGGTTGATGACCTGAGGCAGGGTATTCACCCCTTTGAAATCCGAACAATTCACCCTAGCCCGATTTACAGCGACAGCACCTACGTGCAGCATGCCCTGCTTCCCTTCTCCAACAGCCTCTGCTCGCAGCAATCGTGCCAACATATCGATATGTTTGCTTGGAGCTTTAATAACAGCCATGTGGTCGCCCCCTTTTTGCTCACTCTTCTATAATCTATTCAAAAAAAGAGAGCGCATGAAAAAAGAAGGGATTAGGACAACATTTGCCTCCTACGTTGATGCCATAGCGTCACTTCAAGAGCAGTAAGACACAGAAGAAGCCAGGCTAAACCAAACAAATAACCTGCAACAACATCTGTGAAGAAATGAACCCCTAAATAAACACGGCTGATTCCGATCAAGATTGCGATGAGGGCCAAAACGACATTGATAGTCCACTTCCACTTAGGCTCAAGTTTGCTGATGGCGAAAAGATAAATAATGAAACCATAAAAAACGAGTGCGCCCGATGCATGACCACTTGGAAAACTGGAAGTCGCGCCATGATAATCGCCTTTGAACGTTGGTCGGTCGCGGCTAGAGAAAGACTTCAATCCTGCCGTGAGCCCACTGACTCCTCCCATCGCGAGAATGAAATAAACACCTACCCAGCGACTGAATGGCGAAAAGAACAACAAATAGACAACAAGAATTAAGGAAACAATCACCATAAAAATAACAGATCCTGCCTTAGAAATCCCCTTGGCCAATGGCTCCGCTCCACCAAACGCAGTCGCCCGCACAAGATCGAAAGCCTGCTGGTCGATCGCGAACTTCTCTTTCTGCAATATGCTGTTGGTCAAATCAATGAAATAATAAATGCTGATTCCAAGTGAAAGGAATCCAACCAGAATAAGTAATACAGATGTAATGGATAGATCTGATAATTTCGTTCCAGAAAAGAGCATACCTTCTTCACCTACTTTTTCGTTCGTGATAATCCATTCCCTTGCCTGCTGAAAATAAACGGCTCATCATTAAATTTCTTTCATGATCGGCATAGCGGTGGCTGGAAAGGTTGGTTCGCGCGCTGAAGGGCTCGGTTCGCACGCTGGAAGACTGGTTCGCGCACTAGAACCCTGGATCGCCCACTGGAAGTCAAAGTCACACTCTTAATTTACAGGATAAAAAAAGGAACTTCCTAAATAGGAAGCTCCCTTCACATTATTCTCCATCGTAGTTGCTTTCCGGCAGTGTATCCCAAAAGGATGGGTCTGCCGATTCCAGTGAACCATCCGCTAAAGCATTTAGTGTCGCTTTCATAGCTGTGACCGCTTGCTGAATCAGATATCCATTGCTCTTTTGACCAAGGACATAGTCTTCACGGTAGTGATCGGCCATGCCTCGCATTTCGAATAGCAGGGTAGAGATCCCATATTCGGCAGCCAGGCCATTACGGCTGATCGTTTGTGCCGTTCCACCAGGATACTTGGAAAGAAGACCATACCCTTTGGATTCAACAGCGTCATAAACAACAGCACCCAATTTTTTTGACTGTTCACGAACAGTTTCATCCACTTCTCCATTAGTAGGATACAAAATAGATCCAGATACGAGTTCACCCGTATCGCCAAGCGTCACTTGTGTGCCCTGGTGATGCAAGTCAATCATATAATCAGGATAGTATTTTTGCAGCACTTCTTCATGTAAAGCCTTCGTTTCAGGCTGGTTGCGGTCCACGTGGTCACGGTTCAAGTCCACCTCATTTGCATTGTATCGGGTATGCGTACCGGAAACATAATCATCCAAGGAGAAATTCACATCCCCTTCCGCTCCATCCACATTCAATCTTGGAGCAATGAGAACATTTACATTTTCAATAATGTTTTCTACGCTCTTACCATTAGAGGTCAAATACTTGATGACTTCCAACGCTCCTTCTGTGGTCAGCGTTTCATTCCCATGCTGCTGGGTGAGGAAAAGGACAGTCGGCTTGTCTTCATCCATGGTCCCGAACTTCGCTAAATATAAATCTCTTCCCTTAACGGATTGTCCATAGACTTCAAGCTCAAGGGCTTCTGAACGCTGGTCCAGCTTATGTAAGAAATCAGTCATCTCTTCATAAGAATGCAGGCGTTCATTTTTTATGGTTTCATTACCGTTGTAATTCGGTCCATTCGGTCCGTTCTGTCCAGCCAAAACGGTGCCACTTCCTGGAATCAATCCACCTGTTGTCAAAAGCGCTCCCGTTACTGCTACTGTTAATAGTTTCTTTTTCATCAAATTCCTCCCATTTTGTAGGTTATTTACCAAATACTTCATTCTTTCAGCAAAAACCTGCACGAGGAGACAAAATGAACAAAAGTGACTAACTGTTTTTACAATGAAGTCCCAAATGTATACATTCCGAACTAGGACCTCTCACCTCTTTCAAATAAAAAAAGAATCAGACTCGTCCGGTAAGACGCCCGATCTTTTACTTATTATTTATAGCGAATACCATTCACTTACTATAGAGGTTACATGGAATAACGACCAATGGGCTGTTTCCAATCTTTTCTCATGCTTTTTTCACAACATTCCGTTTGCTATATGTTATCCTTGTATGCACTATGAATGATAGTAAGAGCGGTCCATGGTTATAGATTTGGAAATCTTTCTTCTATTATGAACGACAAGGTTCTATATAGACTGATGAATGAGACATCGGAGGAGCTAACATGAATATTTTGATTACAGGAGCTACAGGTTTTTTGGGAAAACAACTAGCATTGAAACTGCTGAAAGAGGGACATAACGTCTATGCCTTAGTAAGAAGTCTGCGGAAAGCGGAAAACCTCAAGGATGAAGTTCCGTCACACGCCAAGGGAAACCTTCACATCATCGAAGGCGATCTATCTCTTAAAAATGCGGGAGTCAGTGAAAAACAACTCCAAGATTTGAGTGAGAAGATTGACACGGTTTACCATAGCGCAGCCTTCCTATCTTTTGATGAAAATGAACGGGAGAAAACTTTCAAAGTCAATGTGGATGGAACAAAAAATGTTCTTCATCTGGCGAAGGAAATAGATGCCGCAAACTTTTATTATGTAAGTACCGCATACACGCTCGGAATGAAACGTCATGCCTCTGAGCAGTTACACGAAAAAGAGCAGACGTTTGTGAATGCCTATGAAGAAAGTAAGTGTCACGCCGAACACCTTGTACTAAGCTATGATCATGCGTTAAATATAAAAATCTTCCGCCCATCCATCATTATTGGAGATTCGAAAACCGGGGAAGCAGACACAAGTTTTGCCTTGTATGGAGTCATTCGCGGCCTTGAGATTCTTAAGAAACGCACGGAGCGGAAAAAGGAACTACAAAACCAAACGTTTAAGTTTCTATGCACAGGTGAGACGAGTCAAAACTTTGTCCCTGTCGACTATGTGGTAGATGTACTGATCGCAGCCCTGAAAAGAGATCATCCGAAAACCATTTATCACATTACGAACCCTCATCCGCCCACCAACCGTCTGTTATTTGAAATGATTAAGGAGAAACTGGACTTTCCGAATATCGAAATGGTTCCGTCTGATTACGATGGGGAACTGACGAAAGAAGAACAAGTGTTCAATGCTCCGATGAGTGTTTTCCGTCCGTATTGGAATAAAAACATTCGTTTCGACGACACGAACACACAAGAACTACTTGATAAGAATGGCATGTATCATTTGAATATGGACAAGGAAATGATTGAGCGGATTCTTTATGGAAACAGAGCGCCAGTTAAACCATAATACCCAAAATAACCGAAGAAGCACTTGCTTCTCTTCGGTTATTTTTTTATAAGAAAAAGGGATATCCAGGAAATGAGCGAATGGTATAAATAGTACATGACAAAAGACCAGGAGGAATCAATCATGTTAAACTTCCCGCAACCCGATGTGGAACAATTCTTTCAAACCTATGGCATAGAAACGTTTGCTTTAAGTCCGGATGAATCCCAGCTTGTGTTCAGTACAAATTTGAATGGCAAGTACAATCTATGGGCGATGGATCTGCCGAATACTTTTCCCTATCCACTAACGTTCCATAATCAAAGCTGTGAGCACCTTACCTACGATCCTAAAGGTGAATTCGTCCTTGCCGTTGTAGATGAAGATGGTGATGAAAATGGCCAGATTTATGCCGTCCCGCCTCAAGGGGGAACCCTTCAACCTGTGAGGAAAGAAGAAGGCGCCCGTCACATCCACCCCTTTTTGTCAAAAGACGGAAAGAAACTTTACTATACGTCCACCAAAGATGATGCAACGTTCATGAAAGGCTATCGCTACAACTTGGAAACCAAAGAGGAAGAAGTGATTGTCCACGGGGAAGAGGCCATGACGATTCTCGGCGACAAAAGCCCGGAGGAGAAGAGCTTCCTTTATATGAAAGCTTTTGCGAATACATACCAATTGGTTTACGTAAGAAACAAAGAGGAAGACGTGCTTCTGACTCCTTCTCCGGATCCACAGCACACCGTGTCCGATGCGGTTTTCGTATCAGAACATGAAATTTATTTACTCACCAATTATGAGAGCGACTTTTCCTACCTCGCCCGCTTCGACCTTGAAACGGAAACTTTTGAAAAAGTCGTCCAAGTTGAGACAGAGGAATTTAAGCAGATGAAGTATGATCAAACGACGAATTCGTTGTATATCATCAGCGAGAAAGGCGTACGCGACCATCTCTATCAATATAAGATCGAAGATGCGCATCTAGAAGAGTTGGACTCTCCTGTCAGCGTCATCGATCAGTTAGTGATTGCCGAGTCTGGCCGTGTGTACCTTCTCGGAGACTCTGCGACTGTACCTGCTAATCTGTACAAACAGACGGAAGAAGGTTGGGAACCGTTGACGAAGTACGGCGTCCCCGGCGTGAAAGAAGAGCATTTAATCGCTCCTTCCCATGTCACCTATGAATCTTTTGATGGGTTGGAAATTGAAGCCTTGCTGTACCGACCGAAGCCGGAAAAGGATAACGGTCATATGATTCTCTGGCCGCACGGAGGACCACAATTCGCAGAGCGCGACTCCTTCCGTTCTCTCTTCCTTTTCCTCGTCCATGAAGGATACAGCCTTTTCGCACCGAACTTCCGGGGTTCGACCGGTTATGGACAGACATTCACAAAAATGGTTGAGGGCGACTGGGGACATGCACCAAGACTTGATAACATCGCAGGGATCGAATGGTTGATCGATCAGGGTTACGCAAAAAAAGATAACATTCTGTTGATGGGTGGCAGCTACGGCGGTTACATGGCGCTCCTGCTTCATGGCAGACATTCGGAATACTTCAAGGCGGTCGTCGATATCTTCGGCCCCTGCAACCTGTTCAGCTTTATTGACTCTGTCCCTGAGCACTGGAAACCAGTTATGGCCCAGTTTGTCGGTGACCCTGAAAAGGATAAAGAAAAGCTCGAAGAAGATTCTCCGATCAACTACCTCGATTCGATGACAAAGCCGATGCTCGTCATCCAGGGCGCAAAGGACCCTCGCGTAGTCAAAGCGGAATCCGATCAAGTCGTTGAGGCTTTAAAAGAGAAAGGTAGAGATATAGAATATATTGTCCTGGAAGATGAAGGACATGGTTTTTCCAAGAAAGAAAACGAAATGCTCGTGTACAGGAAAGTCCTCGATTTCCTGCAACGGCACACTCAATAAAAACGAAAAAAGAAGGGCTGACTTTATCGTCACCCTTCTTTTTCATCCTTATTTCCACTTCAACGCCAACCCACGAATATGCTCAGGCGTCGTCCGACAGCATCCACCAATGATCGATGCCCCTTTATCAATCCAACGCTCGGAAGCGTCATCAAAGCACACCGTGGAACCCTCTCCGTGCCATGTATTGGAATCCGGATCATACGTTTCGCCGGAGTTCGGATAGATAAGCACTGGCTTATCTGTATGTTCTTTCAGGACAGCCACTGCATTTGCAGCTCTCTCCATTGGGGCACAGTTGACTCCGATTGCAGCGATTTGCTTGTTGTCATTCAGTTCTTCAGCACAAGATCGAAGAGCCGTCCCGTCGCTGATGGTATCTCCACCTTTTAATGTAAAAGACATCCAGGCATACGACTCAGGAAATTCTCTTAATAATGCAGCCAAAACTCTCACCTCTTGGTATGATGGGATTGTTTCCATCGCTAGAAGGTCTGCCCCCGCTTCTACCAATGCTTTCATTCTCGGACGATGGAAATCCATCAACTGTTGATCAGTCACACCATATTTTCCGATGTATTCCGAGCCATCTGCAAGATAAGCTCCATAAGGGCCAATCGATGCGGCCACTAACGGCTTCACTTTCCTTACAGAAGACGCTTCTTCCCAATATTCGTCTCTTGCACTTCTGGCAAGCTCGACCGTTTTCTTGATCAACGATATCGATTGCTCTTCAGAAAAACCTCGTTCCGCAAACCCTGCGATCGTCGACTGATAACTGGAAGTAATGGAACAATCCGCTCCCATTTTGAAATATTCTTTATGTACTTCCTTAATGGCCTCCGGATTTTCCAACAGAACTTTCGCCGACCATAATGGATCGTCCAAGTCGTAGCCATAAGCTTCAAGCTCTGTCGCTAAAGCGCCATCCAGGATCATGACAGAGTTCTGTTCAAGAATTTGTTTAACAGGATCCATATTCATCATTCATTCTCCCTTCTATCCC
The DNA here is from genome assembly GCF_007991335.1 of Halobacillus faecis. Lineage (GTDB taxonomy): Bacteria > Bacillota > Bacilli > Bacillales > Halobacillaceae > Halobacillus > Halobacillus faecis. The sequence continues at coordinate 179,257 of NZ_BJYD01000017.1, forward strand.
GCATACCTTTCCTCAGGACCTTTCGACACCGAAACCATTCATTCCTGCAAAACAAATAGACTGCCCTCCTTAAAAAAAGAAAGGCAGTCTCATCGTCATATTTCATTAAGGAATACGAACGAAAACACCCTCTCCTTTATTACAAAAGGAGAGGGCTGTTACTCATTGTATTTCCTGCTGTTTCACTAAATCCGCTTCTACAATAAAACGCTCAGGAGCAGAACCGATAAAGTCGAACGGATAACAGGTGGTAAACGTCAAAGTCGGTGAAGATGTGGGTACCAGGAATGATTTATCCTCCGATTCCGCCACCCATATCTTATTAATTTGGTATTCATACTCAATGTTTTTCTCCGTGAGATAGATAAAATCCCCTTCCACTAATCCATCAAGACTGGCAAACGTCGTCTCTCTATGACCGAAAAGAGCGGTGTGCCCACCTTCAGAAGGGGATGATGTTAACGATGTATCAAACATTCCGATTCCTTTCTTTATGTTGTCTGGATCAGCATCGTAATACACTGGATACTTTTTTCCAAGCTTAGGAATCGTAAGCTCTCCCACCCCTTCACCCGTTCCATACGTTTCAGCAGAAACATAGTCTACAGTATAGGAAGACTCACTCACCTGTTCAGAAACTGAAGAAGCTTCGCGCTTATCCGTCTGCAATTCGGGATCATAGAAGATGACCTGACTTTGTAACCACCATTGGCTACCGTTCCACAAAACCACCAAGAGTCCCATCGTTATGAAGATGATGCTAAGTTTTCGGATCATCAGACTTCATCTCCTTTGCGATCAAGTCGTTTAGTTTTTACCGAATCTCCTTCTGAGCAATAAAATCGAGCCAGCTCTTCTTACGATACATATCCATGAAAACACCGGTCAGGTAAGTGGTACACTGTGCTTGATCACTTCGCGAAAAGACTTGCCTTCTAGGACCTATGTTAAATACTTTTTGTTAAGTAAACGATAAGAAGAGGTGAAAGAGTTGTAAAAGAATGTAAATGTTACGGTTAGCGAAAGACATATGAAATAGTACTCAAATGAAATTCCTTAATCAATGAAATAAAAAAGATGCCACGATCCTAAGGACCTGACACCTTCTTAGTTGTTTTTTAACGTTCCATTTCTAACCCTTACTCAATAACCCATTGTCTAAACATACCTCTACCAACAGTTCCTTGTAACCTGCTTCTTCGAATTGTATGCCGATCTGGTCACGGTCAAATTCCTTAATCATACCAGGACCGAACTTCCGATGATTGATGCGTTTCCCAATCTCCACATCATCCATTCGGAGAAGGTTTTCATCCGATAAATCAGGAGCCTGCCGCTTCCGTTTTTTCAGCGTCTTCTTCTCTCCTTCCGGCTGAAGGATCCTTCTCACGTTCATCAAGAAAATCGATTCTGTCACGCGTTCACTGCCTTTGTAGTTGTACGTCAGCAACTCAAGGTTTGTTCGTGCGCGCGTCATTCCGACATAAAAAAGACGGACGGCTTCTTCCATCGGTCCTGCTTCCTTATTGCGGTACGTTTCCATATCTTCCTTCGATGGAATGACGCCATTGACGAGGTCGATCATATACACTTTGTCATATTCGAGACCTTTGGCACTGTGGAACGTTGTCAGCGTCAGGGTGCTTTGATTTTGATTGTACTTCGAAGTTTGAAGGAGCTTCTCCAACTCCTTCAAACGGTCAGCAAATCCTTTCAGTGACCCTAACCCCTCAGCGATTTTTTCCAGAGTGTTCAATATGTTCATCAAGTGTTCTGCGTTGAATCCAAATTTCTCGGACATCTTCTGCAGGGCATGATCGTAACCGAGCTTTTCCCTGATCGTGCGGATCGCCTGGGCGGGCTCCATTTCGTTGATGTCTTTAAAAAGCTTTTTCGCCTTCTTGATGTTCTTTGATTGATAGTCAGGAATGTCCCTCTCCAAGAGCCGATCAAAAACGGACGCTTGGCTGTTTTTCTTTTTCAAAAAGAAGATCTGCTTTTTCGAAATGTAAGCATTGAACTTCGTGTGGATACGCTCGAGAATATCGACACGCCGGTCATTGTACGAAAACCGCATAAAGTTCAGGATGTCTTCTACGACCCAGTGTTTAAAGACCTTTGGATCAATGTCTTTCATGTAAAAATCGATGCCGGCCTTATCCAGCTGATCAGCAATCGGTACAGCCGAAGCGTTGTTGCGGTAAAGGACAGCCACCTCTTCTCCCGGTTCTCTCTTTTTCAGCTGCTCAGTGAGATACTTCAACTGCTTTTCATAGTTGCTCAAGTTTTTGATCTCGATGGGAGTGTGCGCTTCATTTTCCGTGAACATTTCTTTCGCATACCGCTTCTTATTGCGTTTGATGAACTGATTGGATACTTTCACAATATCCTCGGATGAGCGGTAATTCTGGGACATCGTCAGCACCGTTCCGTTCGGATACGTCTCTTCAAAATCCAGAAGTTTATCGACATCAGAGCCGCGCCACATAAAGATCGACTGGTCATCATCCGCTACGACACAAAGGTTGTTCTGGGGTTTTGCCAGCAATTCAACGATTTCATGCTGGACCAACGAGTTATCCTGACTTTCATCCGTCAACATGTACTCAAACTGCTGCTGATATTTGGATAGGATGTCTCGATCGTCCAATAAGATTTGATGACAATACGTAAGCATGTCATCAAAATCAAGCAGCAACTTGAACGGATCTTTCTTTTTGAACGCTTCATACGATTGATAAATGGCTGAGGCCTGTTTCACCTCACAAGAGACACGTTCAAGCTCTTTCCCTTCAATCATCCGGTTCTTCACAAAGCTGATATACCTCATCAGCTCATCCATCTCATCATCCGTCATCTGCACACCATTTGTATCTTCATACAATTTCTTCAAAATGAACTTCTTATGGAGCGGAACTTCCGGACCGTCCCAGCCTTTTTTCAATTCTTCATCACTAATGTTTCCTTCAATCAGCTGGAAATCCTGACCATTCTTTCGTAACGACTCGCGGACCACTTTGTAGGCGAAACTGTGGATGGTGGAAAAGTGGACTTTTTCATCCGTCAGACCGGAAAAGAAACGATCGAAACGTTCCGACATATCCCGTGCTGACGCTTTACTAAATGTGACCGCCATGATCCGGTCCGGGTCCACTTTTTTCTCAAGAAGCAAATAACCAATCTTCATATTCAGTGTCGTTGTTTTTCCTGACCCGGGCGACGCAAGCAAAAGCAAGGGCCCATCCGTGTGCACCACCGCCTGCTGCTGGACCTCGTTTAAAAGGACTCCCGTCTCCTGTTCCATTCGTTCAAAAAAATCCATACCTGCTCCTCCTTCCTCATTGACGTACAACGAAAAAATAGATGGAAGAAGGCACACACGCTTCTTCCATCTATTTTTTCAACTTCACTTATTATACATTGGATTTCGTATCGTTTCTAGATGAATTTCTTCCCTGGCTTACATGAGAAATTCATTTCCGATTCATAATAAGAAGGAGACGGAGGTGAACAATCATGGCGAAAAGAACAAAGAAACACGATGCAGAACAAAAGAACAAAAAGGGTTTTGACCCTAAACAAGCCGGCACTGAATTCTCTCAGGAATTCGGCAGCGAAGCAGCGAACGAAGCTCACAAACAAGAAGCTAAAAAAGCACGCAAGTCCAAAAAAGCAAAACAAGATAACTAATACAAAAAGGATTCCCACGTGGGAATCCTTTTCCTTTTGAAGTCAGTCCCAAGACTCCCGTTAGGAGATAAGTGTCAAAGATTACCTTCCATGCTATACCGCCTGCCTTTGGCCTAACTCTTGATCCAGCAATAAAATCGCCGATGGATGATCCTGCGCAAGTTTCAAACGGTCCACAATCGTTTGACTTTGAGCTTCTTCATCAATTTGCTCCCTTAAGAAATCTTGGATGATGACGGCCGCTTGGGGATCGGTCTGGTTTGCATAATTGAAAGCTTGGCGGTAAGAATTGGTGACAAATTGTTCATGTTCCATCACCTTCTGAAACGTTTCGAGGGGTGAACCATAGTCTGTCGGCTGGGCGGGGATTTGAAACAACTGAACCGTGCCATCTTTATCCACGACATAATCGATCAACTTCAGCATATGGGTTCGTTCTTCCTCTGATTGAAGACGAAGCCAACTGGCCATCCCTGTATAATTTTTCTTCCCCATATAGGCAGACATCGCTAAGTATAACGTCGTTGAGATGTGTTCTATTTCAATCAGCCGATTGAACAATTGCTCCATTTCTTTATTCAAAACTGCACCTCCCTTGTAACAATGTTCACCCTAAAAATGTATGACCACGCGTTTAAAGATATACGACGAAGCACGGCCCGGACTTCCTTGTTTTTCTTATCGTCCTTCCTGAACCTGTGGTAAAATAAGAGAACTATATAACGAGCGAAAGATGAGGAGTGAACACTGGATGGACAAAAAAGACATTGCCGGCATCCGCAGGCAGCTTAAAGTCGACAACGACCTACTGAAGATCAAAAACATCTTCAACGTCTATATCATGAAGGAAACGACAGAAATTTTTCATCACCAGAGCCAGCCATTTGAAATGCTGGATAAAGACCAGCAAGAGCTGTATATGAACAATTTTAAAAAGCTTCTCACCGGACAGCTTGACGAAAAGTTATTCGAACTAAAATTCCACCGTGAAGCCGAAGACAGCAGCCAGCTGATTTTACATAAAGGTCTTCTAAGTAACCATGTGGACGACTGGAAGGAACAAATGCTTCAGATGACGGAAAAAATCATCCGCGACAATCCTTATGAGAAGGATGTCGTCATTTCCTTTATACGCGCAGAATATATGAAGCCGACAAGACGCCGCAGTGAAGAGTCAGAGGAAAGCAGCCGCGACGCTGTGTATTCAAACCCATTCATCCTCTGCAGCATTAATAAAACCGAAGACCCGAAAAAAGAAATTCAGTTCGACTATATCGAGAAAGAATTCAAATATAAAATTGAAGTCGATCCTGTCATCGACTTGAAGAACCCGATGACCGGCTTCCTTTTCCCAGGAATTACGGACGGCGCTTCCGATGTGAACCATATCCTCTACTCTGCCGGAAAAGCGAATGAACCGGACTATCGTTTCATTGAAGACGTGTTGAACGGGGAAGAAATCATGACAGCGAAAGAGGATAAAGCCATTTTCGAAGAAGTCATCCGTGATGTCGTCGGGGACCAGTTGAGCCCTTCCACCCTTGCCAATGTGTATGGGGAGATCAACCGCACCGTGGAAGAAAACGAAGATGACACCCCGCCGAAGCTCGACTACAGAGATGTCGAGCGCGTACTGAAATCGAGTGGGGAAGAAGTGGATTCTGAAAAAGTGAAGCACGCGTTCGCACAGATCACCGACAATGAAGGCTATGAGTTGAAAGCAAGCAGTATCGTACCGAAATACAACTCCAAGTCGATTAAAATCAATACGAAGATCGCCAATATTTCAATCAGCCCCCAGGACCTGCAGTTTGTCAGACAGGTCAATTACAAAGGGAAACGCTGCATTATGATTGAAGTAGAAGAAGATGCAGAAGTGGATGGATTCAAAATGTTGCCGGAAGCTTTCGGAGAGTAAGGGTGGCCGTGTCTTGGTTGATATTTTTCATTTTTGATTGATATATTTAGATTTTAATTGATATATTCGAAATTCAATTGATATCTCACAACTTCAATTGATATCCGTAATTTATCCTCAGTGATGAAGGCCTGTGCATTCTTTGTACGGGCTTTTTCTCATACGCAAATCAACCCTGAATCACATGACCGACACCTATGTGCCTTTCCTCTTCGGTCCGGTCGGCTTCGCCGTAGTATCCAGCCATGTAGAATGAGGTTTAATTATTTTACCCAGAGGATAATGGCAAACCATACATAGAAAAAGGAGGCTCGACCATGTCCATCATTCAAGGAATCCTGCTCTTATTCATAGGCTTTTTCATCTTCACCCTCGATAAAAAGCAAGAAAACATACCTGTACCTACTGTTCTTGTTTTTATTGGCATCGGTTTATCCTTCGTTCCTTACTTTTCTTCCATCGAAGTAACAGAACATATGATTTACCATGCATTTCTTCCCGCTCTCTTATTTGTTTCCGCCTACCGGTTTCCGGCTGAGCAGTTTAAAAAACATATGGGTTTCATCCTTTTTCTCGCTACTGCCGGAATCTTGTTGACGGTCGGAATCTTAGGAGGACTTGTTTATGCCGTTAGCGGACCTTTTCTTTCTCTCTCTTTGATTGGAGCTTTACTGCTTGCTTCCATCCTAACGCCCACCGACCCTGTTTCCGTTGTATCAATCCTAAAGAACTCTACCGGTGATGAAAAAATAGCGGATGTCGTAGAAGGAGAATCCCTTCTGAATGATGGGACAAGTATCGTTATGTTTTCAGTGCTTCTCGGCATTTACACAAGTCGTGAGGAGTTTTCTCTCCTATCATTTACAGGCGAGTTTCTAGTCGTTTCCTTAGGAGGCGCAGGTCTAGGCATTTTCTTCGGATGGTTAATGAGTAAGGGAATCCATTACACCCACAACAAAGAATATCAGGTGATGCTGAGTATCGTTCTGGCCTATGGCATCTTCAACCTGGCAGAACACCTTGGAGTATCAGGTGTGATCGCCACCGTATCCGCTGGTCTTATGCTCTCTTTTGAATACGGTCGAACCATTAAAGAAGAACACTTTAAGGATACCTTGGATGGCTTTTGGGGAATCGTTGAAATTTCGCTGCTTTCTCTATTATTCCTACTCATAGGTATCAAGTCCGCTCCCTATCTAAGCTCACCTGTCTGGGGATTCGCTTTCCTGATCTTTATCCTTTCGATGATCGTACGTTTCGTCATCATCACAGGTAGTACAACCCTTTTCCCCCATTGGCGCAAGGAACTTTCCTGGCGTGAATCAGCTGTGATCTCATGGTCCGGCCTTAAAGGGACGATGTCCGTATTTCTCATTTTAAGTTTTCAGGTTCAGCAAACAGGTGATCATGAAATGTTTCTATCGTTAGCTTTTGCTACAGTGTTGATCTCGCTCGTCATTCAGAGCCTTGGGGTCTACCCGTTGTCCAAAAAATTGTTATAAAAAAGCTGATCGGTGGCCTCACCGATCAGCTTTTTAAACGATTCTATTATGATTTAATAAACAAGCAGTGTAAGCAATGACACCCCTATGCCCAAGAACCCCAACAAGATACTGTATGGCAGATTCCTAAGCACAATTTGATAGGGATTCATCCGTAAAGCTACAGAAGTGATCGTAACAATCAACCCATAAGGGGCGGATGGTACGGTCGCGATTGCACAGGCAGACAAAAGAATCGTCAGCGTCACCTCCGGGAACGTTCCGATCAACAGTTCACTGACACCACCGAAGATCCCCATCGTCGCAAGCGGATGAACACCTAACAGCGTCATCACAAGGAAAGCGGCTTGGATGAAGAGCATGATGAGAAGCGGACTTCCCTCAAGCGCAATCAGAGGATCCTGCAAATACTTCAAGTATGGCGAAGCATTCAACGTCTCTGTTAAAAAGGAAAGCGACAACAGAAGAACGATGAAGTTGCTCAAGTGGTTCGTCTTCCATTTCCACGTCGGCCAGCCGATCTGCAGAAAACTTCTCTTCCGCTTCACGAGCACCGCCCATGTGAAAGCAAACGGGAAGATCGAAACGGTCACAGCAAAAAGAAAGTCCAGTTGAATGACGTTGCCCAAGAACACGACCACTGATAAAAATAGAACAAGTGCGGTAATGAACTGAAACAGTTTCTTCCCGCTTTTCCCTGTCCCTTTTTCTATTGAAGGTGTTGCTTCAATCTCATGTTTGCGGAACATCATTTTACCGATAAATGAATCCATCGAAATCCCAAGAACCGCGATCAACAACATCCAAGGAAGAACCTCTAAATAATTGGCTCCTGTAATGAAAATCGAAGTCGCCAGCAGAATTTCAAGCGGGCTCCATAACAAAGCAAGCGAATACCCACGCAGTGTCGCCATTAAAATGAAACTGTTCTTCACCTTCGTTTTCACATCTTTCAACTGTTCCTTCAACAAATCCTGAGAAATGGTTGCAGAAGACAAGTTAAGGAAAGCAGCCAGAGAGACCATGGTGACTTCACTTCGGACATATAAGGAACCAAGTCCTTTGGCGTTGTTTCCTAATAGGGATTGCAGAAGCTTGTTGTACCTTCCCGCTTTTACCACACTATTCATCCATGGGAGCATCGATAATAGGAAGAGAAGCCCAATGTTCCCCGCAAAGAAAGAGGGGATTTCTTTTATTGTCGTATCGCTCGAAAAAAAGAAAAATGCTCCAGCAACTAAAAGCACGATCCCGAGGATTTTAAACACTCGATCCGAGCGAGGAAAGCTGATCGCCAGCATGACGATTCCAAGGATCCCTATGATGGTATATAAGGTAGAGTTGGTCCAGAACACGTGAACAACATTCAAGGCAAAGACGAACGAATAAAATATGTATAAGTAGTTGGATATGTAACGCACAATCATTCCCCTATCTCATCGGCTGATTTTCTATGTTTGCCCGGGAGCATCATTTAGTAGAGTCAATGCTTTCATGCTATACACAATGGGAATATTTTTCAATGCATTTGTATTTGAAAAGCGAAGACTTTTTCTTGAATCTATACGTCCATCCATGTAAAAATCCCTGTCCCTCTCTACCAATAGGTCCCTCCGCGTCACCGCGTCTCCTTCCCCCCTTCCTCCCTCATTCATGACCATAATGAATCTATTAAAATATGATTCACTTATCTTCTCTATTAATGAAATAAAATTTTTCCAGTGAATGAGAGGGTTATTCCTTTCAAAATATAGCCTTTTTTATTATAATTATAATCTAAGACCGATTATAATTTTTTCACAAATATAGGAGGGTATCATTCATGGACAAAAATGAAATGCACGACAGCCAAGCTGGTAAGTGTCCCGTATCCCACGAAAAAACAAAGGAAGAAAGTGCGGTAACGACAACAAAAGTCGGTACAACGAACAAAGACTGGTGGCCCAACCAGCTAAATCTGCATATTTTACGTCAGCATGATAAAAAGTCGAATCCGCTGGGAGAAGACTTCAATTATGAAGAAGAATTCAACAAGCTTGATTATTACGCTTTGAAACAAGACCTTCATGAGCTGATGACAGATAGTCAGGACTGGTGGCCGGCAGACTACGGACACTATGGTCCCCTTTTCATTCGGATGTCCTGGCACGCAGCCGGTACGTATCGTACAGGAGATGGACGCGGTGGCGGTGCAACCGGTACCCAGCGTTTTGCGCCTCTGAACAGCTGGCCGGATAACGCGAACCTTGATAAAGCCCGTCGCCTGCTATGGCCGATCAAGCAGAAATATGGCAATAAGATTTCATGGGCAGATTTGCTCGTACTTACTGGAAACGTCGCGCTTGAATCCATGGGCTTGAAGACTTTTGGATTTGGAGCAGGGCGTGAAGATGTGTGGCATCCAGAAGAAGATGTCTATTGGGGAAATGAAAAAGAATGGCTCGGTGACAACCGTTACTCCGGCGATCGTGAACTTGAAAGCCCACTTGCTGCCGTGCAGATGGGACTCATCTATGTAAACCCAGAAGGTCCAAACGGCAACCCGGACCCGCTTGCCAGTGCACGGGATATCCGTGAAACATTCGCCCGTATGGGGATGAATGACGAAGAGACTGTTGCTCTTGTTGCAGGTGGTCACACCTTCGGTAAAGCTCACGGTGCCGGGGACCCTGATCAAGTCGGTGCCTCACCAGAAGCGGCTGATATTGAGGATCAAGGTTTAGGTTGGATGAGCTCTCACGGAAGCGGAAAAGGCCGCGACACAATCACAAGTGGTGTCGATGGTGCATGGACAGCGAACCCGACCGTTTGGGACAACGGATATTATGACCTTTTATTCGGCTACGAATGGGAATTGACAAAGAGTGCAGCAGGTGCGAACCAATGGGCGCCGGTCAATCCTAAAAAAGAGGACATGGCTCCAGATGCGGAAGATTCATCGGTGAAAGTCCCTACATTCATGACGACAGCCGATATGGCTCTTCGTATGGACCCTGATTACGAAAAGATCTCCCGTCGTTTCCATCAAAACCCGAATGAATTCGCCCATGCCTTTGCACGTGCATGGTTCAAGCTTCTTCACCGTGACATGGGTCCAAAAACAAGATACCTTGGACCGGAAGTACCGGATGAAGACTTGATCTGGCAGGATCCGATTCCTACGGTAAATTACGAATTAACGGACGCTGAAGTGGCAGAGTTGAAAGAAAAAATCCTCGACTCCAGCCTTTCTATCAGTCAACTTGTGAAAACGGCCTGGGCGGCAGCAAGCACGTACCGTGGATCTGACATGCGTGGGGGCGCGAACGGTGCCCGCATCCGACTTACCCCACAAAAAGATTGGGAAGTGAACGAACCCCAACAGCTTTCCAAAGTGCTTGCGGTCTACGAAGGCATTCAAAAACAGTTCGATAAAGAAGTCAGCCTGGCTGATTTAATTGTCCTAGGCGGAAGCGCAGCCGTAGAAAAAGCAGCCAAAGATGCAGGTGTCGAAGTAACCGTTCCATTTGTTTCCGGACGCGGGGACGCCACCCAAGAGCAAACCGATGAAGAAAGCTTCGAAGTGCTCGAGCCGATGGCGGATGGGTTCCGTAACTATGAGAAGAAGAGATATACGTTGAGTCCAGAGGAACTGCTTGTCGACAAAGCACAGCTCCTTGGTCTTTCTGCACCGGAAATGACTGTACTTGTGGGTGGTATGCGCGTACTTGGTGCCAACTACAAAGACACAGACTACGGCGTATTCACAGACAACGTCGGTACACTGACAAACGACTTTTTCGTGAACCTTCTTGATATGGGCATCGAGTGGAAGCCGAGTGATTACAACGAATACGAAGGTCGCGACCGTCAGACAGGCGAACTTGTTAGAAAAGCGACACGCGTCGACCTCGTCTTCGGTTCCAACTCTGTCCTGCGTGCGCTGGGTGAAGTGTATGCACAGGAAGATAATAAAGAGAAGTTTGTACACGACTTTGTTGCTGCCTGGGTGAAAGTGATGAACGCGGATCGTTTTGATCTGAAGAAGAAGAAAGATTTGGCTTATCATAACGCGTAAGTAAGAAGCAGGAGGCCTCTCGCCTCCTGCTTTTTTCGTTATGCTCCTCTATGAAAAATAAAACGTAGAAAGAGGTAAAAGACCATGCTTTTATAAATATCTGATATCATGGGAGAAAGAAACTGTTGCGAGCAGACGATAAATCCGTCCCCCGCTCAAAAAGGAGGTATGCTGTGTGGATCGGAGCCGTGAAGAAGAAGTGATTCGTAATTATCAAAAAGGTGAAAAAATGATGATTCTGCTTTTTGCCCAGTGGTGCATGAACCATGACCTGGATCCTGTAGTCATTTATAAAGAGGCCTATCCATACCAGGATAAAAATAAAGAACTGATCGATGCCTTGGAGCTTACTGTACCGAAGCAGGAGTCCGATCACATTGATTCTGAGACACTTCTTGAGGTGCTGTCTCTCTATGGAAATGACGACCTCGCTTTTGTTGTATCTGATTTAATAGCCCGTAAAAATTTGAAGTAAGTAACCTCAAGAAAAAAGTTCAGTGTGTCATAAAGAAAAAAGCACCTGATCGTGATGCCACCCGGGCATTCGGTAAGGTGTTTTTTTCATGTATGGAATTTGGTCGTACTCCCCTGTTCCGTTCATGCTTTACCACAGTATATTGTATAAAAGCTTCCCCCCCAAAAACTTTTTAACTACTACGAATAAGGGTATGGGAAAACTAGTAAAAAGTAAAAAGGAGTTTGAGAGGCTACTATGGCATACTTCTTATTAATTGTCGGCTTCGTTCTATTAATCAAAGGAGCCGATTTATTCGTTGATGGCTCTTCCAACATTGCCAGGCTACTCCGTGTACCGCCTATCTTGATAGGGTTAACGATTGTGGCATTCGGCACAAGCTCTCCTGAGGCAACAGTCAGTATTATTGCAGCTTTACAAGGAAATGCTGATATATCCTTAGGAAATGTAGTAGGGAGCAATATTTTTAATGTCACTTTAGTTGTAGGTATAGCCGCTTTCTTATATCCACTAATGGTAGAGAGTGAAACAACGAAAAAAGAAATTCCCTTTGTACTGCTCGCTAGTGGAGCTTTACTCGTACTTATTAGTGATACGGAGTTACAAGGTCTAAGTGATAACTTGCTTACACGCAGTGACGGCATCATCTTTTTGTTGTTCCTATCTATTTTTATGTACTATGTGATTGAAGTAGGGATGAAAAGCCGTAAAGAATCGATCCAAAAGCCCATTCCTTCAAATATTAAGTGGGGAAAGAACATTCTTTTGACACTGGCAGGTTTAATAGCCATTATCTTTGGGGGAGATCTGGTGGTAGATAGCGGCACTGAAATTGCCTATGAACTCGGGATGAGTAAAACATTAGTTGGATTAACCATCATTGCGATTGGTACATCACTTCCTGAACTCGTAACCTCCATATCCGCTGCATTGAAGAAAGAAAGTGGAATTGCACTAGGTAATGTAGTAGGGAGCAACATTTTCAACATATTATTTGTTTTGGGGGCTTCCGCTTTCATTTCACCTCTATCTGTTAATGGAAAGATCTTTATTGATGTCATGATTATGATTGCATTGAGCTTGTTATTGTTCTTATTTTCAAGGACCCATTATAAAATCAAAAAAGCAGAGGGCTTAGTCCTTGTGACCATGTATATCATTTACCTCGTTTATATAATTTTACGAAACTGAGAATTCCGCTCGTTACTCAACGCAAAAAGTCAACTAAGCAGAGTCAAGTACAAAAAAAGCAGGAGGCTGAATAATAAGCCTCCTGCTTTTTTATGTTATTTGTCATTTATCAATTCGGTTGCACGGATCACAAACGACTTATTTTTTGTACTCTCTAATGAAAAGGAGTTTCCCATTCCATCTGACACATCAATCATAATTTGGAGATGCTGCCAATAAGAGAAATTAGCTTTGTGCATATAGTACGAGGAACCTGAAACTTCCCCTATTTTTTCATCTTGGCTGCCCAGATAGAAGTCACCTTCTGTCATGCATACTGGCGAAGTTCCATCACAACAACCTTCTGAGTGAATAAAGAGAATCGTTCCATATTCTTCTTGTAATTGCTCAATCAAGGTTCTTGCTTCTTTTGTAGCAACTACTTTTTCCATTTTAATAAAAGCCCATGGAACCTTTGTTATAACCAACTAAGAGGTTCTTTGTTTGTTGATAGTGGCTGAGCATCATCAAGTGATTCTCACGACCAACGCCGGACTGTTTATAGCCACCAAATGCAGCATGGGCTGGATACTGGTGGTATGTATTTGTCCATACACGGCCAGCTTCAATTGCACGACCAGCTTTATAAGCAATCTCTCCATTACGGGACCATACACCAGCGCCTAATCCGTATAATGTGTCATTCGCAATTTCAATGGCTTCGTTGAAGTCTTTGAATGTTGTAACAGATAGGACTGGGCCAAAGATTTCTTCTTGGAAGATACGCATGTTGTTCGTTCCTTTGAAAACAGTTGGTTCAACATAGTAACCGTCCTCTAGATCACCTTCAAGTTCATTTTGGTTACCGCCGATGAGCAGTTCAGCACCTTCATTTTTTCCGATCTCAATGTAAGAAAGGATTTTATCCAATTGTTGTTTAGAAGCTTGGGCACCCATCATGACGTCAGTATCTAGTGGGTTACCAACTTTGATTGCTTTCACACGTTCAAGCACACGCTCCATGAACTCGTCATAAATCGACTCATGAATTAATGCACGAGAAGGACATGTACAAACTTCCCCTTGATTTAAGGCAAACAATACAAAGCCTTCAATCGCTTTATCCAGATAGTCGTCGTCTGCATCCATGACATCCGGGAAGAAGACATTTGGTGACTTACCTCCGAGTTCTAATGTTACTGGAATAATGTTTTCAGTCGCATACTGCATGATTGAGCGACCTACGGCTGTTGAACCAGTGAAAGCAATTTTTGCAATACGTGGGTTCGTTGCCAAAGGCTTTCCTACTTCCAAACCAGTCCCGTGAACAATATTTAGAACCCCTGTCGGTAGTAGATCTTGAATAATTTCAAGTAATACACAAATGGAAGCTGGTGTTTGTTCTGCTGGTTTTAGCACAATAGCGTTTCCTGCTGCTAGAGCTGGCGCAATCTTCCAAGCAGCCATAAGAAGCGGGAAGTTCCAAGGAATGATCTGCCCAACGACACCAAGTGGCTCATGGAAATGATAGGCTACTGTATCTTCATTGATTTCACTGATTCCGCCTTCTTGCGCGCGGATCACACCTGCAAAGTAACGGAAGTGATCAACTACTAAAGGAAGGTCAGCGTTTAAAGTTTCACGAACAGCTTTCCCGTTATCCCAAGTTTCAGCTACCGCTAGCATTTCTAAATTCTCTTCAATTCGATCTGCAATTTTATTTAAGATTACCGCACGTTCAGCAACAGAAGTTTTACCCCAAGTCTCTTTCGCTGCATGTGCTGCGTCAAGTGCTGCTTCAACATCCTCAGATGAAGAACGTGGTACAGCTGTAAATACTTTACCACTGACTGGAGAGATTACATCTAAATATTGACCATTTACTGGTGCAACCCATTCCCCGCCGATGAAATTTTGATACTGCTCTTTGTAGTTTACTAGTGCGTCTTTTGTGTTTGGATTAGCAAAAATCATTATGTAATTCCCCCGAAGCTATTTCTTTTTGTTATGTAGGCAAATTTGTAATCAATAAGTAATCTCATTGTCATACTTTGTCACATTTTGCCGCACGGTTATTTAGTGTATATGAACTATATATTTTTCGCAATAGTTTTTATCATTTAATATCATTTAATTTTTTAATTTATTTGACATAGTAACTTACTGTTTTCTTAGGCTATTGGTGCTAAATTTCCTTATTTATTGAATTCTGAGATTTGAATATTTTATTTTCTTAATAAAATATTTGAATCTACAGTAACCCTCGACCAAAGTGTTCGATCCACATTAGGATAAATATAAAGTGAAATCAGCTTTGTTACATATTTTCATCCCCCCTCCTACTCCGCTTCCATATCTATAATTATCACTTGTTAAGCCATGTAATTTTAGAAGGCTTCCGGCTAGCGATGAAGAATATATAAAGAGAAGGTTTCCATATAGGCTTTAAAGGAGATGATGACATGCTAGAGTCAGTAGATCTTTCCTTGAGCATAGACAAGAAACAATATAAGAAGGAACTAAAACAAACACAGTTGAAGTTACTTCAGTTGCAGCGATCCATCTATGATCATCAGTTAGGTGTTATTGTTGTTTTTGAAGGCTGGGATGCTTCCGGAAAAGGAGGCGCAATTAAACGGTTAACCAACGGACTCGACCCGCGCGGTTTTGAGGTACATGCCATTGGTGCTCCTTCCACGAACGAGAAGAGGCACCATTATCTCAAACGCTTCTGGAATAAGATTCCGCCCTACGGGAAATTAGCGATTTTTGATCGTTCCTGGTATGGCCGTGTCCTTGTGGAAAGGGTCGAAGATTTCGCTTCTGTTTCGGAATGGAATCGAGCCTATAACGAAATCGTTCAATTTGAGCATCTCCTTGCTCAAGATCGATATGTCGTCATTAAAGTATGGCTGCACATTTCTAAAGAAGAACAACTGATACGATTCCAAGAGAGAGCACAAGATCCTTTAAAGAAATGGAAAATCACGGATGAGGACTGGAGAAACCGCGCGAATTGGGAGAAGTATGAAGAAGCTGTAGAGGATATGTTCCAGCACACGTCTCCTCCAGAAAGTAAGTGGCACATTGTAGAAGGAGAAAACAAACATTATGCTAGAGTGAAAACCAATCACATCGTTATACAGGAGATTGAAAACAAATTAAGGCAACTAACCACTTCTTTTTAACCGTTCCTGCTTAACATGTTAGGGAATCCAGGTACATAAAGAAGCCCTGGCACTTAAGGAAGTGCCAGGGTGAAAGTAAACAACTTAGGTGACCCAACCATGTAAGAATCATCCTTGATTCTACACTTTTTTTGGATTCCAGACTTTCTCGAAGGACAATTCTACGGAGAATTCGTTTCCTTATCCGGTTAAGTCAAATTTTCTTCCTCTTCTTCCTTAACTGCAACAGAAGAGAGAATGCAACAGCTAAGGGAATGCTCTTCGCTCTCTTACTCAACCCTCAATCTAACTTCAAAAGGGAATCGTCTTACAAAGCCTTCCCCGCCACCTACCATCAGTAGGCAACTGGATCACGTGCCTTTTCAAGACTGTTTTTTCATCCTTATTGTACGGGATGCACATTCTTTCCTTGGCGTGATTTTCGTTCGTTTGGAAACGAACTCGCGATGGTTGAGCCACCTAAGTTGTTTATTTGTTTTTGTTATCTTCTTTACACTCTTATTATATCACCATTTACCGATTGTACCGAAGTCAGTTGTGTCAACTTTGTAAGCGTTTACTAACGGTCTGATCGTGTTAGTTTTTGTGCTAATT
This sequence comes from Halobacillus faecis, assembly GCF_007991335.1. Taxonomy (GTDB): domain Bacteria; phylum Bacillota; class Bacilli; order Bacillales; family Halobacillaceae; genus Halobacillus; species Halobacillus faecis. The sequence continues at coordinate 195,851 of NZ_BJYD01000017.1, forward strand.
TCCCAAAAAAATCTTTCATCAGGTACCAAAAAGCAAAGGAATGACAAATACCCCCTATTTGTTTATTTCTTCTCCAACCACGTCACACCCTCTACATGGGGTGATTGGTTATTGCTGATAAGAAAAGATGAAGTAGTGTTTACCTTATTCAAAGGCGGTGCCTGACACCTGCTATAGTAGTGCTTTAACATAATGGGGGCAGTACCGAAATTGATGTTTTATCAGATCCGTCCACACTAAAAAAAGAACATCACACTCGATCAGTGTGAAGCTCTTTTTTATATTACTATTGTTGAACTTACACATCGCGACGTTTTTTAATGCTGTAGTTTGTATGAGCAACAACGGTTTTTTCGAAGTCTAAATTGCGATCGTTGAAATCTTCCATAATAGTCATGTCGCAAACAACGGAGTTTTGTAAATTTACAGAAGTTACGACAGCTTCTAACTGTTGGCCGTCTTTTTGGAAAGTTATAATATCGCCTATGGTTGCTTTGTCCTCTTCTTTTACTTTCTGTTCTTCTTCTGAGTTTTTCTTTTTAAACGCAGCATCAACTAAATTTTTGCTTATATTTTCATCAGCCATGAGAAATTCCCCTTCCTAGTGAGTGAATAAAATGTAGTTTTTGTAGTTTCGCTTTCGTTGGTGTCAAGGTCCTGGCCAAGGGTTTCCTTATCTATACCCTTAATCAAGTGCCCTCATTCTCCTTAGAGTATTACTCTACTACGATTCTTGTTTAGAAGAATGGTACAACGCTTCCTAGATAAAGTACCCTGCATTTCAATGAATATAACTTATTCTCCTTTTACAATAGTTCCTTAGTAAAAAGTAAAACTAAATTATGAAGGCGCCTCACACCCGCCACCTTAATATTCTAAAGGCGAGAGCAGGCACTGACGTCTTATTCAGATACAAAAAAGCAGGAGGATTCCCCCTGCTTTTTCCTTCAAATATCCTCTACTACCCTAACCACTTTATTTCCACAGTTCTTGCATTTCCCATCCAACATTATACCTGCAGGATGATCCACAATAATGAAGTCTGTAATCGTAACTACATCATTGCAATGAGTGCAACGGACGTTACCAATCAACTTCTTTCTGAAATCTTCAGGTATGGATAGCCACTTCTTATTCGCTTCCATTCACATGCCCTCCCATTATAAATTAAGGCTTGCTTTTATTTCTTCACCAACCACGTCACACACTCCACATGACTCGTCTGCGGGAACATATCAACAGGCTGAACTTCCTTCGTCTCATACCCGCCATCTTCCAAAATACGCAAATCACGAGCAAGTGTCGAAGGATTACAGGATACATAAACGATCCGCTCCGGTTCCATATCAAGCATCGCCTTCAACAGCTCTTCGTCACAACCTTTACGAGGAGGATCAACGACAATCACGTCTGGACGAAGTCCTTGGTTACGCCACCATGGCATAAGCTCTTCCGCTTGTCCCACATAGAACTCTGCGTTATCCATCTTATTCAGACGCGCATTCTTCTTCGCATCAGTAACAGCTTCTGGTACGATTTCAACGCCGTACACTTTCTTCGCTTTTTGAGCGAGGAACAAGGAGATGGTTCCAATTCCGCAGTAAGCATCAATAACGGTTTCCCCGCCTCTTAAATCAGCATAGTCGAGAGCCTGATCATAGAGTTTCTTCGTTTGTGTCGGGTTGACCTGGTAGAACGACTTCGGTGAGATCATGAACCGGATATCGCCGATTGTGTCATAAATGTACTCATCGCCCCAGATGATGTTCGTTTCTTTTCCAAGGATGACGTTCGTTTTCGCACTGTTCACGTTATGGACGATCGATTTCACGTTTGGAAAAGCATCACGGATCTCATCGATCATTTTGTCTTTGTGCGGAAGCTTTTTCGTCTTCGTGACAAGAACGATCATGATGTCTTTCGTATTCTGACCGGTACGGACCATGATGTGTCTCAGCACGCCGCGATGGGTTTGTTCATCATAGGCATCGATTCCGTGTTTGGTTGCGATGCGGCGGACGGTTTCGACCATGCGATCGTTCATTTCGTCCTGGATCAGGCATGTGTCCATGTCGATGATGTTGTGGCTTCGTTTCTGGTAGAAGCCGGTCATCAATTCGCCGTCTTCTTTCTGCCCGACAGGAATTTGGACTTTATTCCGATAGCGCCAAGGGTCCTCCATCCCAACCGTAGGGTGGACAGGGACATGTTCGAGGTGGCCGATTTTCTTCATGTTGTCTTTCACTTGCTTCTGTTTCATATCGAGCTGCATTTGATAGCTCATATGCTGAAGCTGACAGCCGCCACACTGGTAAAACACATCACATGGGGGCTCAACGCGGTCGTCACTTGCTTCTGTCACTTTCACCAGCTTGCCAAAGCCGAAGTTCTTTTTCACTTTGACGACTTTCACTTCGGCCTTTTCACCTGGAAGGCCATACGGTACGAAAAGTGGATAGCCATCGACTTTCCCTACCCCATTGCCTTCGTGAGTCAAATCTTCAAAGCTCAGTTCAATCGTCTCGTTTTTCTTTACGGGCGGTTTCGGTTTCGCCATTGTTCATCCGTCCTTTATCTATATACTCTAATCGTAGTTTATCATATCTCTAAGTGCGGAGTCGCGCCGGGTAGCTGCTCGATGTCATAAGTGTGAAGTCGCCCCGACAGGCTAGTTTACTCTCTACAAACAAAACAAAAGAACGCCACTGTCTCACACAGCAGCGCTCCCCATTATTCTTCTTCGTCAGCTTCTTCTTTAAATATGTCTTCTGGAACAAAAAAGTCCAGATGTCTGTATAAATTGACAAATTCCCCGGGCAATAATCCACCGAATTCCCCGTCGATATTCAACTGCATCTTTTCATCTGTCTTCACCTTCACACGACTTGCGGTCGTGTGAATGAATTTCGGATGATTCAAGTGGTTTCCCTGGATGGCAAGCGTCGCTAAACGGACGAATTCTGCGATGTTCATTTTTTCAATGATCATCAGGTCGAAAAGTCCATCATCCATACGAGCGGATGGCGCCAGTTTCTCCAAGCCACCGACAGAGTTGGTGTTGCTGACGAGGAAAAGCATGATCTCGCCTTCATACCATTTGCCGTCATACTCCATTTCGACGTAGGTCGGACGGATCGATGGAAGCATCTCAATGCCTTTTAAGTAATAGGCAAGCTGACCGATCATCGTCTTCAACTTACTTGGTACTTCGTAAGAGATTTCGGTTATTTTACCGCCACCGGCGATATTCATGAAATATTGGTCGTTGACACGGCCGATATCGAGCGGATGGCTGTAGCCTTCCAGGATGATATCCACCGCTTTATGAATGTTTCTAGGCACGTGTAAGGCACGGGCAAAGTCGTTCGTTGTCCCGACTGGAATGATGCCGACTTTCGGTTTGTGTGGTTTTTCGGCAAGTCCGTTGATGACTTCATTGATGGTTCCGTCTCCCCCTGCAGCGACAACCAGGTCGAATTCACGATCGACGGCGTACTCCGCTGCTTTGACGGCGTCACCAGCACATGTTGTGGCATGAGTGGAGGTCTCGTAACCGGACTGTTCGAATCGTTGCAAAATGTCCGGGAGAACCTTGCGTATGACTTCTCTTCCAGAGGTCGGGTTATATATAATTCGGGCACGTTTCATCGTGTATGACCCCCTTTTCTATCCAAGCATGTTCCATTCTACATCATAGCGCTTTTTCCTGGATTTGCAAACCATTTCTATAGTATATGATGACAAGTCCTAAACCATACGAAAGCACGCACCAGCAAGTGCGTGCTTTCTTGAAATTTAAGCGTTTAGCGCTTTTCCATTTCTGCAAGGATGATCTTGTTGACCATCGGTGGGTTCGCTTGTCCTTTGGTTTCTTTCATCACCTGACCGACAAGGAATCCAAGGGCTTTATCTTTTCCGTTCTTGAAGTCTTCAATAGACTGCGGGTTGTTGTCCATGATGCCGACAACAATTTCAGTCAGCTGGCCTTCGTCGGAAATCTGCACAAGTCCTTTATCCTTAACGATCTTCTCAGGATTGCCGCCTTTTTCTACTAGCTCCGTGAAGACTTTCTTCGCAATCTTGGAACTGATCGTTCCGTCTTCGATCAGTTGGATCATCTTCGCAAGAGAAGCCGGTGTCAGCTCAAGCTCATGAAGCTCTTTGTAGTGCTTGTTCATGTAAGCTGATACTTCACCCATCAACCAGTTGGATGCCTGCTTGATGTCCGCTCCTTCGGCAATTGTTTCTTCGAAGAAATCGGAAAGTTCTTTGTTGTTTGTAAGAACCATCGCATCGTACTCTGGAAGCTTCAGCTCTTCGATGTAACGCTTCTTACGAGCATCTGGAAGCTCAGGAATTTCGGCACGGATGCGTTCTTTCCAAGCTTCATCGATGTGTAGAGGGACTAGGTCCGGCTCTGGGAAGTAACGGTAGTCGTCAGAACCTTCTTTGACACGCATCAGAATCGTTTCTTTCGTCTGCTCATCGTAACGACGAGTCTCCTGAAGGATTTCCCCTCCGGAAAGCAGTTCTTTCTGCTGACGCTTCTCTTCGAATTCCAGTCCTTTTTGTACAAAGGAGAAGGAGTTCAAGTTCTTAAGCTCTGTCTTCGTTCCGAACTCTTCCTGACCGATTGGGCGGATGGAAAGGTTGGCGTCACAACGTAGGGACCCTTCTTCCATCTTACAGTCAGAAACGCCTGTGTACTGGATGATGTTTTTCAATGCTTCCAAGTACGCGTACGCTTCTTTCGGTGAACGGATGTCCGGCTCAGAAACGATTTCAACGAGCGGAGTACCTTGGCGGTTGTAGTCGACAAGGGAGTATCCATCATCGCTGTGTGTCAGCTTACCTGCATCTTCTTCCATGTGAAGACGCGTAATGCCGATCCGCTTCTTCTTGCCATCGACTTCGATATCGATGTAACCATTCTCACCGATCGGCTTATCAAACTGGGAAATTTGATATGCTTTCGGGTTGTCCGGATAGAAATAGTTTTTACGGTCGAACTTCGTGTCTGTCGCGATGTCACAGTTCAATGCCATCGATGCTTTCATTGCAAAGTTCACGGCTTCTTCGTTCAATACAGGAAGAACACCAGGGTACCCAAGGTCGATCGGGTTCACGTTCGTATTCGGATCATCTCCGAACATGTTCGGAGACGGGCTGAAAATTTTCGAGTCTGTTTTTAATTCTACGTGGACTTCAAGTCCGATAATCGTTTCAAAGTTCATTAGCGCGCACCTCCAAGGGACGGGCGTTGTTTATGATAATCAGTCGCCTGTTCGAAGGCATGAGCGGCACGGTAAACGGTACCTTCATCAAAGTGTTTTCCGATGATCTGAAGGCCGATCGGCAGACCGTCTCCAGAGAAACCGCATGGGATGGAGATTCCTGGTACGCCTGCAAGGTTAACCGGAATCGTCAAAATATCGTTCGCATACATCGTCATTGGATCGTCGACTTTGTCCCCTACTTTGAAGGCAGGTGTCGGTGTTGTCGGCCCGATGATGACATCGTAGTCTTCAAACACTTTTTCAAAATCGTTCTTGATCAACGTACGGACCTGCTGAGCTTTCTTGTAGTACGCATCGTAGTAACCAGAGCTCAACGCGAAGGTCCCAAGCATGATGCGGCGCTTCACTTCGTCACCGAAACCTTCCGCGCGGGAACGCATAAACATGTCGAGCATGTTTTTCGCATCTTCCGCACGCTTACCATAACGGACACCGTCAAAACGGGCCAGGTTCGCAGATGCTTCAGAAGATGAAATCAGGTAGTACGTGGATAGCGCGTACTTGGAGTGAGGAAGAGAAACCTCTTCCCATGTAGCTCCCATTTTTTCGTATTCTTTAAGAGCAGCTTTCACCGCTTCTTTTACTTCTTCAGAAACCCCTTCAGAAAGGTATTCTTTCGGTACACCGATCTTCATGCCTTTCACATCACCAGTCAGAGACTCCGTATACTTCGGCACTTCAACGTTTGCAGAAGTCGAATCCATCTTGTCATGACCAGCGATTGTCTCAAGCAAGAACGCATTGTCTTCAACGCTGCGAGTGATTGGTCCGATCTGGTCAAGAGAAGAGGCGAACGCGATGAGTCCGAAACGGGACACACGGCCGTAAGTCGGCTTCAATCCGACCACACCACAATAAGCGGCTGGCTGACGGATCGACCCACCTGTATCAGAACCGAGGGAGTAAGGAACTTCTCCTGCAGCTACAGCCGCGGCAGAACCACCACTGGATCCACCTGGAACGTAATCGGTATTCCAAGGGTTACGAGCTGCTGCGTAGCTGGAGTTTTCGTTGGAAGAACCCATCGCGAATTCGTCCATGTTCAATTTTCCGATGGTAACGGACTTAGCGTCATTCAATTTGTTGACAACGGTCGCATCATACAATGGATCGTCAAGGTTAGAGAGAATCTGGCTTCCTGCTGTTGTACGCAGTCCTTTTGTTACAATGTTATCTTTCACACCGATTGGCAGACCAAAAAGCTTCGCATCGTCGTTGCCGCGCTCCTGGTCAAGTTCTGCCGCCTGCTTCTTCGCTGCTTCTTTGTTCAGCGTGATGAAGGCCTGGACTTCTTCATCCACTTCTTCGATACGCTTGTAAGACTCCTCCACTAAGTCCGTGACGGAAATCTCTTTGTTATGTAGCTTCTCTTGAAGCTCACGTAATGTATAGTCAAATAAAGACATCGTCGAACCTCCTTATTCCAATACGGATGGCACTTTGAACTGTCCATCCTGCTTGTCCGGTGCATTTTTAAGTGCATCATCCTGAGAAATCCATTTCTTCGGCTCGTCCTTACGCATGACGTTCTTCAAGTCAAGAACGTGGGTCGTAGGCTCGACGCCTGTTGTATCTAATTCATTCAACTGTTCAGCATACGTGATGATGTCATCAAGCTGCTTCGTGAATGTCGTTGCTTCTTCTTCCGTGATCGCAAGGCGCGCGAGATTCGCGACGTGCTTCACTTCCTCTTTGCTAATTCTGGACATAATGCGACCTCCATTTCGATCTCACATAATATATGATCATACCAAATATCAGAATCCATTTTCAACGTACGGATACACCTTTCTTAGTTTAACACATCAAAAGGACGCTGTCTTATCGTGAAAGCTTACTCTTGCTGAGAGTGTTTTCGTTAAGTTCGATCGTGCTTGAAGGTACGTGAAATCACTCGCTTTCCATAGGCGTGTGGTAATGCTTTAAGCAAAATGCTCTTCATTTCTGTAGCATTCTCCATTATATATTTAAGAACACGAATCACTTGGGACCAAGCACATCGATGAAAGGAAAAAAGGTCAGGAAATCTATTTATGAATTTCTCATACTTGGCTTATAAAGGGCAATTTGGTCGATAGAATATCACCAACCTCCCGTTGAAATCGGCTGCTTATTCCATTCAACAAGATCTCGAAACAAAAAAATTCCCGGCCATAAGACCGGGAATTTTGTAGTGAAGAACTTTTTACATTTTCGTAACTTTATCAAATTCTTCAGCAATATCTTTCGGTGGTTGACCAGTAAGACTGACAAGAATGGAAACAAGACCACCAAGGATGAAACCAGGTACGATTTCGTAAAGGTCGAAGATTCCTCCACTCAGGAAGTCACCCCAAACGACCACGGTAACCGCACCGACGATAATTCCGGCAAGCGCACCATTACGTGTGATGCCTTTCCAGAATAGGGACAAGATGATTACGGGACCGAATGCGGCACCGAAACCTGCCCAAGCGTAAGATACAAGACCAAGAACGGTACTGTCCGGATTACCTGCTAGAAGCACCGCAATCAATGCGATACCGGCTACGGCAACACGACCAACCCATACCAATTCTTTCTCAGTAGCGTTCTGACGGAACAGTGCTTTATAGAAGTCCTCTGCTAGTGCAGATGAAGATACAAGCAACTGAGAGTCAATCGTACTCATAATCGCAGATAGAATCGCTGCTAGTAAGATACCAGCAATGACAGGGTGGAACAGGATCTGAGAGAACGTGATGAAAATTTTCTCAGAGTCGACAAGCATCTGGATGCCGCCTTCTGTCATGACTTCAGCATTAAATGTAGAAAGATCAGCTACATCTGCCGTGTTGATGTATGCAAGTCCGAATAGACCTGTGAAGATCGCACCGTAAAGACCTAGAACCATCCAGCCGATACCAATCAAACGTGCTTTTGGTACGTCCTTAGGAGATCTTAGGGCCATGAAACGTACAAGGATGTGCGGCTGACCAAAGTAACCAAGTCCCCAAGCAAGAGAAGATAGGATCGCTAGGGCACCGACACCTTGAACCATGTTCAAGTGAGATGGATCGATTTGGGCTACTGCGTCTGTGGCAGCATTCCAACCACCAAGTTCAGTAATCGCAACAATTGGTACAGCGATCAATGCAAAGAACATCAAGATCCCTTGAACAAAGTCTGTCCAACTTACGGCTAGGAATCCACCTAAGAAAGTGTAAGAAATAGTTACAATTGCGCCTAACCATAGAGCTTGCGTGTAACTTAATGCAAAGGAAGCTTCAAACAGCTTCGCACCGGCAACCATACCGGAAGATGTATAGAAGGTGAAGAATAAAAGAATGACAGCTGCAGAAATGACACGTAACACGTGGGAATGGTCACGGAAGCGGTTCTCAAGATAGTCTGGAACAGTGATCGAGTCATTTGCAATCTCCGTAAATACACGAAGGCGGCGTGCGACGAACTGCCAGTTTAAGTATGCACCAATAGCTAGACCGACACCGATCCAAGCTGAGGACAAACCTCCAGCGTAAATCGCACCAGGTAAACCTAGCAGCAACCAACCACTCATGTCGGATGCACCGGCAGATAGCGCGGCAACTCCTGGACCTAAACGACGACCACCTAAGACATAGTCAGATAAATCACTTGTAAGACGATATGCAGCAAAACCGATTCCCAGCATACCGATTAAATAGACAATAAACGTTATTAAAGTAGCAGTACTCATGTTTTGTTATTCGCTCCTCTCAGTGAATAGTGTAATGATAGATAGAATGATTAAAATTGGCATTGGTACAAATAACCAGAACCATGTTGCTCCAGCGATGGTTGCTGATGTTGCAGTAGCGAGTTCAAACACATTTCCACCTCCCAAATGTTGGTTTATACAATCCTATGCAAAGCGTACCGACGCATGGTTCTTAAGTCACGAAGACTTAAAAAAACCAAACACAGGTACAACTATATCATATAACTTTTGTAAGAACATTGCAAAAATTGCGCGAATAGGTCATAATTGAATTTTTATTCGTGTATCCAGTATAAAAATACATATATGTGACATTTTTATGATAATCATTCACAAAATTTATTTTAAAAAATTTTCGAGACCATAAAAAAATGGGGAAATGTCCCCTTTTCCCGACAGCGTTAGTATGTTCCATTTTTCATGAAAAAAACCCTTTCCACATACATGTGGATAAGGGATTTTTTGGTCGTTCTATTACAGCATTTCAGACGTTGTTTTTCCTTGCATATGATGAATAAGGTAATCAGGACCTCCAGCTTTTGAATCGGTTCCTGACATGTTGAAACCACCAAACGGATGATAGCCTACGATTGCTGCCGTACATCCACGGTTGAAGTACAAGTTACCAACATGGAAGTCTTCGCGTGCTTTTTCTATATGCTCGCGATTGTTGGAAATCACAGCCCCAGTTAAGCCATATTCGGTATTATTTGCGAATTTGATCGCCTCGTCGAAAGATTTCGCCTTCGTGAATCCTACTACAGGACCGAAGATTTCCTCCTGCATGAGACGTGCATCCGGAGCAAGGTCGGCAAAAACAGTCGGTGCGACAAACCAGCCTTTGCTGTCGTCTCCTTTTCCGCCTGTCATCAACCTTCCTTCTTCCTTACCAATTCCGATGTAACTCATAATCTTATCATAAGCACCCTGGTCGATCACGGGTCCCATGTAGTTGCTGTTATCCGTTGGATCACCATAGTTTACTTGTTCCTTCGTCTTCTGAACGACTCGTTCCAGCAGCTCATCATACACATCTTCGTGAGCAATAACACGGGAACATGCGGAGCACTTCTGTCCGGAAAAACCGAAAGCCGAGTACGTAATCGCATCAGCCGCTAGCTCGAGGTCAGAATCACTGTCGACGACAATTGTATCTTTTCCGCCCATTTCGATGATGGTACGCTTCAACCACTTTTGACCTTCGTGAACTTTTGCTGCACGCTCGAATAAACGAGTACCGACTTCACGTGAACCCGTAAAGCTGATAAAACGAGTACGAGGATGATCGACAAGATAGTCCCCAACTTCCTTACCGCTTCCAGGAATATAGTTGATCACTCCTTTCGGCAATCCCGCTTCTTCAAGCACTTCCATCATCTTATAGGCGATGATCGGAGTCGCACTGGCCGGTTTCAGAAGAACCGTGTTCCCGGATACCATAGCGGCAACCGTCGTTCCACACATGATGGCAAAGAGGAAGTTCCATGGAGAAATGACAACCCCTACTCCAAGCGGAATGTAATGGAAACGGTTGTTTTCAATCGGACGGGAATTGATTTCCACGCCTTTATCAATTTCAAGCATTTGTCGCCCATAATACTCCATGAAGTCGATCGCTTCCGCTGTATCCGCATCCGCTTCTTTCCATGGCTTCCCGCCTTCTTTGACGAGGTGTGCCGTAAACTCATGCTTACGACGACGAACAATCGCTGCCGCACGAAAAAGGATGTCCGCACGGAACTTCGCTTTCGTTTTTCTCCACCAGTCAAATGTCTCATCGGCCACCTGGTGAGCTTTCTCAGCAAGATCCTGATTCGCCTTCGACACATAGCCGATGACTTCTTTCTTGTTAGCCGGATTGACGACTTCAATCCTATCATCCGTCATGATCCGCTCCCCGCCGATAATGAGAGGATACTCTTTTCCAAGGTCCGCTTCTACCTGCTTGATTGCCGCCTGCAGAGCTTTCCGATTTTCTTCCACTGTGAAATCAGTAAATGGTTCGTGTTTGTAAGGGACTACCATAAAAAACCGCCTCCTTGAAAAGTAAAATGGGTGACGCTATGTAATATTTTGAAAATTACCACATTAAGCGTTTCCACAACCATTCTATCGTAACTATGCATCTAGTTCAAACGATTGAGGCTGATTTTATCGCAAATATTCAACTGTGTAGAACTGAGGCCAAACATTTGCGTATTTCATCAAAATTCCTAGATATTTTTCTACTTTTGTCGAAATCCCACTACTCCTCAACTGTGTCTATTATATTAAAGATAATAAGAAAGACCGCATGGGGTGAGGCCCAGGCGGTCTTTGTATTATTCGTAAACATGAACGAAAGGTTCCTGCTCGCCGGCTTTTTTGACGATCAGACTTTCTGGTTCATCCATGCTGTGGATATTTACTTGGACATTATAGTGATCTGCAAACATTTCGTTTACAAGACTGTACACATATTGTGTGAAGCCGACAACTTCCGATTCAGATTGGAATTGGATTGGTATTTCAATCGACACTTCACGCAGTTCGTTATTGACGTAAAATCCATTGCCGATCATGCCTACAAAGTTCGGGAAATAGTCGGATACTTCTTTTCTGAAGTCCGAGAAGATTTGTGAATCATCGAAGTGGTCCTCTTCTGCTTCCTTGGATGGAAACAGCACGTGCTTTTCTTCGATACGATCCCAGCCATTTACGGTCATGTCCGAACCTTTAACGTACGTTTTACTTAAAAACTTACCTGGAACTTTCGAGCTTGCTTCCTCTTCTTCATAAAGGGCGAAGACGATTGGAACATCGTTCAGCTCTTCTCGTTTACGGATTCTATCTAATATTTCATCCGCATATTCTTTCCCTTTTTTAAGGAGTTCTTCCGTTGAATGATCTTCGGATAAGCTTTGTCCCTCTACTGTAAAGTTATATACGGTTCGTAAGGAAATCCCGATCGTTAGCCCACTCAGTTCCACCTTATTTTCGTCTTTTCGAACTAAGTAATTCTGTTCTATGATGTTGGAAATATAGCGGGGGCTCTCACGGAAGTCTTCCTCTGTTGCTGCGTCCTCATTCAATTCAGGATTCAATCCATCTTCGACTTCTTCAGGATCCTGATCTTCTTCTACTGGCACGTTTCCATCACGCCCCAACCATGTAAGGAGTGTATCTCCATCCAAGTACTGGCCAGGCTGGAAGAAGTATTTATCCGGGTCGTAGTATTCTTTAGAATGACGGCGAAGGCCGCTTTCAAATTCATCAATATCCATCCGGTTGCCCATCTGGTTCGTCGTCACAGCACGGGCGGTTGATACCTTCGGGCTGCTCTCTGTCAGGATCATCCGGTAATCCTGTTCCGACATGTTGTAATTCGGAATGATGGCAGATTGATTATTTTTTTCATCTTTCGTTTCTTGTATGACTTCTTCTCTGTTGTCAAAAACGGGTGTACACGCGCTTACGACGAGCAGTGAACTAAGCAACAGTGCGTGCATCTTCCTCATGCTTTCCACTCCCTTAATGAGACCAGCCGGAGCGTGTATGTTTTTTCACGCTCCGGCTCCTCTTGTATAACCATAAAACGTTCGACCGATCAGGATAGAGCGTTTTTGAACTGCTCTTCATCCCAAATTTCAATCCCCAAGTCTGATGCTTTCGTGTACTTGGAACCGGCGTCTTCTCCAGCGATGAGAAGGTCGGTTTTCTTACTGACACTCCCTGTCACTTTCCCGCCAAGTTCTTCAATCATTTTCTTCATATCCGATCGGCTGTAGTCCTCCATTTTCCCTGTAAGGACCACAGTCTTATCGTTGAAAGGAGAATCGATCGGCTGATCGCTCTTCTTCGCACCCTTGTATTCCATGTTCAGTCCGAGCTCCTTCAACTCTTCCAATAACTGGATGACCTGATCTTCATCAAAGTAGCTGGCGATCGATTCGGCCATCTTGCTGCCGATTTCAGGGATGGCTTCAAGGGCAGCGGCATCCGCTTCGACGAGGGCGTCCATATGTTCAAAATGCTGGGCAAGCGTGCTTGCAGCTTTTGAACCGACGTAACGCACCCCAAGACCGAACAGCAGTCGCTCGAGGGAGTTTTCTTTTGAAGCTTCAATCGCATTCAAAAGGTTCTCCACTGATTTTTCACCCATACGATCAAGCTGCAACAGCTCTTCACGGTCGAGCTTATACAAGTCTGCGATCGTATGAATTAAGTTCTCCTGAAACAGTTGGGCGATCACTTTTTCCCCAAGACCTTCAATATCCATCGCATTTCTTGAAACGAAATGAATCAAGCCTTCCCGCAATTGGGCCGGACAGTTCGGGTTCACACAGCGTAAAGCGACTTCTTCATCAAGACGGACAAGCTGACTGCCACACTCCGGACATTCTTCCGGCATGCGGTACGGCTCTTCTTCACCAGTCCGCTGATCTTCAACTACACGGACGACTTCAGGGATGATGTCTCCGGCTTTCTTGATGACCACCGTGTCTCCGATACGGATGTCTTTTTCGATAATCAGGTCTTCATTATGCAAGGATGCACGTTGCACCGTTGTTCCTGCAACTTTGACCGGATCAAGAATCGCTGTCGGTGTCACGGCACCTGTGCGTCCAACACTGAGTTCAATGTCCTTAAGCTTCGTAATCGCTTCTTCTGCCGGGAACTTGTAGGCCGTTGCCCAGCGCGGGCTTTTCGCAGTAAAGCCTAAGTCTTCCTGTTGATCGAGGCTGTCCACTTTGATGACGATGCCGTCAATCTCGTAATCAAGATCCGCACGGTGTTCGACCCAGCTATTGACATAGTCGATGACCTCTTCAATATCGTTACACTTTTTCCATTCCGGATTTGTTTTCAATCCGAGCTCTTTCATTTTCTCCAGACGTTCACTGTGCGCATCCGTGGGATCATTTTCCCACACACCGATGCCATATAAAAAAATGTCCAGATTACGCTTGGCCGCAATTTTCGGATCCAGCTGCCTTAGGGAACCCGCAGCGGCGTTACGCGGGTTGGCGAAAGGTTCTTCCCCATTCGATTCTTTGGCTTCATTCAATACCATGAATGACTTCTTCGGCATATACGCTTCGCCTCTGACTTCGACGGTCACCGGTTCTTTCAACCGAAGAGGAATATTTCGGATGGTACGCAGGTTTTTCGTAATGTCTTCCCCGGTCGTCCCATCTCCACGAGTCGCTCCCCGCACGAAAATCCCATCTTCATATTTTAGAGAAACGGCAAGGCCATCGATTTTCAGTTCACATACATAATTGACCTCTGCATCCGTGCCATTTTTGACACGACGGTCGAAGTCACGAAGTTCTTCATCATTAAAAGCATTGCCGAGGCTGAGCATCGGGATATCGTGCTGCACTTTTACAAAAGCGTCCAGAGGCTTGCCACCGACCCGCTGGGAAGGTGAATCCGGCGTCTTTAAATCCGGGTGCTCTTCTTCAAGCTTGATCAATTCCTGCATTTTTTTATCATATTCATAGTCGGAAACACTCGGATCATCGAGCGTGTGGTATTCATAGCTGTACTGTTCGAGATCCTGTCTGAGTGTTTCGATCTTTTGCTTAGCTTCCGTTGCGTTCATATCCATCCACTTCCTTACGCTTTCGTAATCGGAGCAAAACGAGCAAGCAGGCGCTTAATACCTGTCGGGGCCGGGAAGGCGATATCGAGTTCCATCCCATCTCCTTCACCCTGCACTTTGACGACCGTGCCTTCGCCCCACTTCTTGTGGTGTGCTTTATCACCAGGCTGCCAACCGATTTTTTCGCCGCCTGAAGATTTTTTCTCAGGCTTCTTCGCGGCCCGTTTCTTCGGAGTGGCTTGAGGCTTCGTGCCGAACGGCGTGCTTTCCCGTTTTTTATTGAAGAATGGCAGCTCTTCTTTCTGTTCTTTTCCTTCAATCAGTTCTTCCGGAATTTCATGGATAAAGCGACTGATTGGATTCATGTTCGTACGGCCGTAGAGGGTACGCATTTTCGCGTGGGAAATGAACAGCTCTTTCTCTGCACGGGTGATCCCGACATAAGCAAGACGTCGCTCTTCTTCCATTTCCTCTTCATCCATAAGCGCACGGCTGTGCGGGAAAACGTTCTCCTCCATACCGATCAGGAAAACAACCGGGAACTCAAGTCCCTTCGCTGAGTGCAGCGTCATCAACGTCACTGTGTCGTCACTACTAGGGTCTTCATTCATAGAATCAATATCCGCAATCAAAGCGAGATCGGTCAAGAAAGCAACCAGTGTTTTATCTTCCGCGTTTTCTTCAAAGTTCTTCGTAACGGATTTGAATTCTTCGATGTTTTCAAGACGGCTTTGCGCCTCGATACTCTTCTCGTTCATGAGCATCTCTTCATAGCCGGTTTTATCAATGACTTCCTGTACCATATCCGTTGCAGAAAGGAATTCCTGCTGCTCAGCCCAAGTCTGAATCATTTTACGGAAGCTCATGATCGCTTTCGCTGCTTTTGCGCTGACGCCGACGAAATCGACTTCGGCAGCGGCTTCGTATAAGGAGATGTCATGATCTGCCGCATAGGCAAGCATCTTGTCCATACTCGTTTTCCCGACACCGCGCTTCGGTTCGTTGACGACACGCTGGAAGCTTAAGTCGTCGTTCGGGTTGGCGATCAGACGGAGATAGGCAAGCATGTCCTTGATCTCTTTACGATCATAGAACTTCGTTCCACCGATCATCTGGTACGGGACCCCTGCTTTGACGAACGTTTCCTCAATCGTACGGGACTGAGCGTTCGTGCGGTACAAGATCGCAACATCCTGATAGCGGAACTTTCCTTGGCGGACAAGGTCCTCTATTTTATCTGTGACAAAAAGACCTTCTTCACGTTCCGTACCTGCCTGGTGGTAATGGATCTTTTCTCCACCTTTATTATCCGTCCATAGACGCTTCGGCTTACGACCACTGTTTTTATCAATGACGTTGTTGGCGGCATCCAAGATTAATTCCGTTGAGCGGTAGTTCTGCTCAAGCAGGATTGTACGTGCTTTCGGGTAGTCACTTTCGAAATTTAGGATGTTTTGAATATCCGCTCCGCGCCAAGCATAAATGGACTGGTCGGAGTCACCGACAACGCAGAGATTCTGGTAACGGCTCGCCAAATGTTTGACCAGTTGATACTGAGCATGGTTCGTATCCTGATACTCATCGACATGGATGTACTGGAAACGGCGCTGGTAGGATTCCAACACTTCCGGCACTTCGTCGAAAAGTCTTAAGGTTTGCATGATCAAGTCGTCGAAATCGAGCGACTGGTTTTTACGGAGTTTCTTTTGATAGCCTTTGTAAATTTGGGCGATTTGTTCTTCATGCATGTTGCCCGCCTGTTTTTCATAATCTTCTGCGGTCATCAATTCGTTCTTTGAATTACTGATCGCTCCGAGCATCGCACGAGGGTCCCATTTTTTCGGATCAAGATTGATCTCTTTCAGTACTTGTTTAATAACAGAGAGTTGATCGCTTGAATCTAGGATCGAAAAATTGCGGTCATAACCGATCCGGTCGATGTCACGTCTCAAAATCCGTACACACATTGAGTGGAACGTGGACATCCAGATTTTTTCCCCGTCTTTGCCGACAAGAGATTCGACACGCTCTTTCATTTCGCGTGCCGCTTTATTTGTAAACGTAATCGCTAATATATTCCGTGGCGCAATGTCTTTTTCACTAAGTAGATAGGCGATGCGGTGTGTCAGTACGCGTGTTTTACCACTTCCGGCACCTGCCATGATGAGCAGCGGGCCTTCTGTGTGGGTCACCGCTTCTCGTTGTTCTGTATTCAAGCCTTGAATCAATGCGTTCAATGCCTGTGTCATGAGGGTCCACCATCCTTCATCTTCATTGATTTAACGGCTTCTACCGTTTTAAGAGCAACCTCTAGGTTATCATAAATCACATCGCCGACAACGATGACATCTGCATAGGCGGCCATTTCTGACGCCTGTTTCTCCGAACGGATGCCTCCACCGTAGACGAGGGATGTGTTTTCTAATTGTCGGGCTACGGCTTTGACCAAGTCAGGATCGCCGTAGGTCCCACTGTATTCCATGTAAAAAACGGGCAGATGGAAAATATGTTCAGCCATCTGAGCATAGGCGAGGACAGCTTCTTTATCCGGAAGCGAGCACTCCGTCCGTTTGAACACTTTCGCTTCAGGGTTTAGCACACAATACCCTTCTGTCAGCATGTCCTGCCACTCAATCACATCTGCATACTCTTTGATCGCCTGGTGCTGCACATCAATCATCCACTTCTTATGACCACTGTTCAGGACAAGAGGGATGAAATAAGCATCAAAGCCGGGCGCAATCGCTTCGATGTCCGAAACTTCCAGCACAAAGCTGATGTCATACTCTTCGATGCGCTCCTGCAAATCCGTGACGTTTTCGAACGTCACACCGTCTGTGCCTCCGACGATGATCGCATCTGTTCCTGATGTACATATCTTCTCTAAGTCTGCGTCTGTGATCGTCTTATTCGGATCAAGCTTGAACACATGATCCCACTTGCTTATATTGTACATTTCCGTCCTCCAAAACAACAGTTATCCATCTACCCATTATAGCAAATTTTCATCCCCGGGTTGAGGGGCACAACCAAACAAATCGATGACCTTTATAAGAAGAGGTTGTGGAGGGTGGTGGAAATATATGTATGACCTGGTACACCATAAATTGTAAACACGAAAAAGCCCGTCCTTTCTACCGAAAAGAGAGGCGGGCTTTGCTTTTGTACTGTTGTAAAATTATGGATGATAAAGTCGAACAAATATTTCCATCAAAAAAATCACGATGGCTGTTCGGGGAGGAGGCGGGTGGATGTGAAGGTCATGGTGACGAGGCCGACGCTTAGGATGGTGATGGCCGAGAGCATGAGCGTCTCGAGCGAGAACAGATAGCCACTGGCACCGATAACCACGGCGTCAATCGCGAGGATGACGAATCCGACATTGACTTTACACCAATCGGCGATCATTTGGGCGAGGAGGTCGGTTCCGCCCGTGCTTGTATGGACCCGGAGCATCAATCCAATTCCCCCACCCACAAGCGCTCCTCCAATAATGGAGCTGATTGCTGGATCGAGAGGCAAATGATGCACCCTTAATCCTTGAAGCACGTCAATGGAAAAAGAAGAAATCAACAACCCGTGCAGACTGTTGTAGAAATACGAACGGTAAAAGAACCAGGCGAGCGTAAAGATCGGAATGCTGAAACAGATGATCGTAAGCCCGACTTCAAGTCCCCATATATAATTCGCAATCATCCCGATTCCGATGATGCCTCCATCTAACACATGATCCGGAATCAGGAAAAAGTTGATGCCGAGTGAAAGTATCATACTGCCGAGAATGATCATGGCGCCTTTTTTCAACATCGTTTTCATCGGACAGGTCCCCTTCCATAGTACTAGCCTATGCCTGTCCGTTTTGTCTTAGAATCACGGAAAAGTGTTTCCATGGTCGATATTCAGATCACAAAAAAGACTGCCACAAATGTTGGCAGTCTCCTATCACATCTATTCGGTTTGTTTTGCCTGCACACGGTCAAGCGCTTGTGTATAGGCATCATTGCCATAATTCAAGCAGCGTTTCACACGGGAAATCGTCGCCGTGGATGCACCTGTTTCGGTTTCAATTTTATGATAAGTGAAGCCTTCACGCAGCATGCGCGCTACTTCCAATCGCTGAGCGAGTGATTGAACTTCATTCATCGTTGCGAGATCATCAAAGAATTCATAGCATTCTTCTATACTCTGCAAAGATAAAACCGCTTCGAACAGTTGATCGAGCGTCTTTCCTCTCAATTTATCGATCTGCATGCCTTTTCCCTCCTTACTCCGATTCTACTGCAGCGTTTCCTGGAATGATGTTCACCCAAGTCTTCCCTGGTATAAATGCCAGAGGGCTGCCGTCTTTATAGGGAAGCAATCGTCCATTGACGTTCTTCCACTCTACTTCTTTCATTTTTCCTTTTTGTAAAAGAAACCCGTTCCCGCCTGATGTCAGATCAATCGCACGACGGCCGGCACCATCAATGATCCGGTGGTCCGTTTCAATAATCATGACATTGTCTGCAGCTATCCGCTCTCCATTCAAACGGTCGATGGTTGGCTCTCCATCACTGGAACGTAAAAACTGCTCTTTCTCTTCATCATAAGTAAAACTCACGTTCGTCCGACTGCCATAAGTGACCTGGACGTCCTCCACTGGTGTGCCATCATAGAGCCCTTCTCCAGAGAAAGGCAGAGCTTCAGGTGCTCCTTCCGCCTCATAGCCTTTGCTCGCAACCGCCTGCTCGACTCCCTCTGTCAAAAGATAAGAGTTGTGAGGAGCTGCACGATCGGAGGACCGTTCGAATAACCAGCCGTTGTTATCATACATCGCTCCATCCAGGAAATCGACACCGCTGCGGGCTACTTTTTGATTGATGGCCATAGATGCACCGTGATAGGTATAAAGCGCATGAAACCCATCAGCGATTTCAAAATAGTATGGACGTGCACTTCTTACCGGACCTATTGTATCAGGAATATCACTATGGAACAAAGCGAGGAAGCGTGTAATCTGCCCCTCCGCCAAAACTTCATAGACAAGATCAGCCTGACTCAACCCGGATTGAGGCCTTGCTTTCGGGTGGTTGTTCACCATAACGGACAAAGCACGATGGTCTGCTTCTTCAGACGTCGGTTCACCCGTCAGTGGAAACGTTTCTGTATAGGCTTGTTCATTTTCTTCCTTTTCATCAACGGTCACGTTCTCTTCTGTCTCTATTTGTTCTACGACCGCTGTTTCTTTCTCGTTCGTTTCTTCAGGCTGGGCGGCCCCTGCTTCCTTATT
This sequence comes from Halobacillus faecis, assembly GCF_007991335.1. Lineage (GTDB taxonomy): Bacteria > Bacillota > Bacilli > Bacillales > Halobacillaceae > Halobacillus > Halobacillus faecis. The sequence goes on from NZ_BJYD01000017.1 coordinate 215,722, forward strand.
GCAAGCGGCAAGAAAAAGGACGACAAGCAAGCTGAAGAATGTAAGCTTTCTCAATGATAGCACTTCCTTATGTGTATTCCCTCTTTTATTTTAACGCATTATTGAAGGAAAGAGTACCTCTTTCTTTTTCACATCCATGATTCCAAGCGGAGTAATTCGGATGAATGGCAGATGCATGGATGATAGGAAGAGGAGCGTGTAAACGGGATCATTGAATGTAAAGCCATGTTCATTCAGGCATTCTTTCAATTTCGCTTCTTCCTCCATGAGCTCTTCCATCGGCAGATCGGCCATCACTCCGCCAAGAGATAGAGGCAGTTCAAATAGGACTTCTCCTTCATTGACGAGCACAATTCCCCCACCGATTTCCTTCATACGCTGAAAAGCCTTCTTCATATCTTTACGCGATTTCCCTGTCAATATGATATCCCCTGTATTGCTGTAAGAGCTGACGAGACCACCCAAACTCTGTGTGAATCCTTTCAGCAGCGTATTGACCATCCATTCTCCTTCCCGGTCCATGAGCATCAAGTAAGATTCTTTATTGTCCTCACTTAACCGGTCGGTGGAAGCATCCGTATCGATAGCATAAGGTTTCATAATGACATCATTCACCATCTCAAGACCGATCGGCATGGAAAATTGCATATCCGCATCCGTCACTTCCCAATCCAGATCAAGCGGCTTCACACCATTTTTCTCCCACTGGATCGGTGTTTCTTTTTTCAAAACTTCACCATCACGCTTTGTCCACTCCCCTTTAGCGATGACGGAGTGGGGCATCGGGTCTTTCGGATGTGATAAAAAGTTCAGGTGAGCGACGCGCCCGGCGTTCAAGCTCCCCACACGATTTTCGATTCCGAAGTGACGAGCCGCATGATAGGTAGCCATCATGTATGCATCGATTGCCGGGACGCCTGCATCCAATGCGATTTGAATACATGGATTGATCAGTCCTTCACGATAAAAGCCCGGCGTCGAACCATCCGTTGTGTACATCATATGGTCGAAGTGGGTGTGCCCTTTTTCTACAAGTCCTTGTAAAATATCCGGAAGATCCGGGCGGATGGAGGAATAGCGCAGTCCTGTATGATAACCGATTTCCAAACGTTTCAGTACATCGTCAGCGGTCATCGATTCGTGTTCTGAATCCATGCCGAGCAGGCGCATCTTTACGAGCGTTTGTTCAGAAGCACCCGGAAGATGAGCTTCCAATGGCTTTCTTGAGCGTTTGGTTTCCTGCATAAAATGCAGAATCTGCTCGTCCCCATGATGAAGGACATCTGGCCAGGCGGTCAGCTCTCCGCCCTGAATGACCGCATCATGACTGATCCAGTCCGGAATCTGTGAATCGAAAGCATGACGATCTTCATCCCGAAGCACGGACTGTGAATCAAAGCGGGCCCACCAGTACATCGTGGCCGGTAAATCCATGAATTCTTCCAATAAAGAAAACGCTTTCTCTTTTTCCGTTAAAAAAAGCCACATCAAGTTATCGTTGACGAGCGTTGTGGTCCCTGTCTCTGCCGCATATTCTGCAAAGCTCTGGGGATTATATAACTGAAATGGGTGGGCATGCGGTTCAACATAGCCAGGCACAATATAACTGTCTGTGCCATCAATGATTTCCGTCCCTTCTGTATAGGAAGGAAGCTCTTGGCCGGTATATAGGATGCGATCCTCATATAACCAAATGTGGCCATGCATCCATTTCTTTAAGTAAACATTCAAGTAAGTTGTATTTTTTATTAATTTCGTCGGCGCCGTTTTTCCATCGATAATAGCTGCATGTTCGCGCAGCTGACGGTTCCGCCAACGAAAACGTGTTTCGTTCATGGAGCGTACCTCCCTGAGATCATTATGTTCTATCGTAACACAGGATATTCCATTCTGGTAAGGAGGAAGCACAATGAAACCGAACATCGGAATCATCAACAGTATGGTCCGCATCACCGCAGGCCTCAGTATGCTGACCTATTTGACGATCCGCGGTGCACGCAGAGAGTGCGATTCTTCCCACCCGCTTCTGATCATGTTGTCTGCATTGAAGGTTGCGGAAGGGATTGTACGTTTCTGCCCTTTGACTGCTGTCTATGAGGAAATGGCTACAGAGAAAGACGGCATCGAGCAAAGCTGGCAGCAAAACCTTCCGCAGGACCAATAAACGCGGAGGTGTACGGCATGTTTCTGCCGATGATATTCTTGTTCCGAAGATATATTAAAAATTTGGCCGATAAAAATAAAGGTTAGCCGAGATTTCTGGATTGATATCACCCAAACGATCATGGATCAATTACAATCACCAACAAAAAAGAGCGGGCTGCCCCGCTCTTTCTTCAAAAGGATGAAACATATGGATTTTATGGAATACTTCACAGACGTCGGTTTCGTCATCGTCACCATCATCGGCTCGATTGCCGCTTTATTCTACGTCGGCATGCGGAGCCGCCGAAGAGACTGATGAACGTCCGATATCTCTTCGATAGAAAAAGTCGCTCTGATTCTCAAATGGCCGGAGCGATTGATACGTACGGTCCAGCGCTTGCGCCAAGTCTTCTCCTTTATTTCCAATCAAAAGGACGCGCCCGCCGCTGGATACATACTTCCCGTCTTCCCAGGCTGTCCCTGCGTGAACGACAAAACCGCCTTCTGCCACTTCCACCTCAGGTAACGGACGCCTTTTTTCATAGGCTCCTGGATAGCCCTCGGAAGCGACAACCACACCCGCGCAAACACCCTCCGACCATGTCAGGTCAGGATTTTTCCCATCCAGCACATCGATCATCACTTGCAGGAGATCATTTTCTAACAAAGGCAAAACAACCTGTGTCTCTGGATCTCCGAATCGCGCGTTGAACTCGATCACCTTCGGACCTACGGAAGTTTCGATCAGTCCTGCATACAATATACCTGTAAACGGCCTGCCTTCCTTCACCATCGCTGCCGCTACCGGCTTCAAGATTTCCTCGACGGCAAACGCGTACGACCAATTATTCAATTCCTGCACAGGCGCAAAAGCACCCATCCCGCCCGTATTCGGACCCTGGTCTCCGTCATAAGCCCGCTTATGGTCTTTCGCAGGAATCATTGGATAGACATTCGTCCCATTAACAAATGCCATTAACGAAAACTCATCCCCTGCCAAAAACTCTTCTACAACGATTTCCCGGCTCGCATCGCCGAATTGTCCATTTCTAAGCATGTCTTCCGCTGCTGAGAGCGCTTCGTCCACGGTTTCAGCAACAACGACACCTTTTCCTGCAGCCAGACCGTCCGCCTTTACGACAATCGGCGCTCCCTTTTCTTTAATGTAAGCCTGAGCAGCTTCCACATCCGAAAAGGCTTCATATCCAGCCGTCGGAATCTCGTATTCTTGCATCAGTTGTTTGGCAAAATGCTTACTTCCTTCAATAAGAGCAGCCGCTTTGGTCGGACCAAACACCGGCAGATCCGCTTCCTGGAAAGCATCCACCAATCCATCAAGCAAAGGGTTTTCCGGTCCTACCACGGTCAGTTCCACATTGTTCTCCCGAGCAAAAGCAACCAGCCCGTCAAAATCCTGCTCACTCGTATCAATGCATTCAGCCATCTGACTCATCCCTGCGTTTCCCGGGGCAGCGAAAATGCGATCCACCTGATCACTTTCTACGAATTTTTGCACAAGGCTATGCTCACGGCCACCTCGACCGACGACCAATACGTTCATAAGACTCCACCCTTTCGATTAGTGTTTGAAGTGACGCATTCTTGTAAAGACCATCGCGATGCCATGTTTGTTGCAGGCATCAATGGAATCTTGATCACGCTTAGAACCACCAGGCTGTATAATCGCCGTAACACCTGCTTCCGCTGCAGCTTCAACGGTATCTGGCATCGGGAAAAAGGCATCGGACGCCATGATGCTGCCTTCCGCTTTCTCACCTGCCTGCTCAAAAGCGATTTTCGCAGCACCGACACGGTTCATCTGTCCCGCACCGACACCGAGCGTACGGTCACCTTTGGCTACAACGATGGCATTGGACTTCACATGTTTGACGACTTTCCAACCAAGCTTCAAATCTTCAAGCTCCCGCTTGGAAGGCCCACGTTCTGTCGCCACTTCAAGCTCCACATCATCAAGTGAACCTTCATCAGCATCCTGTATAAGCAACCCGCCATTAACGGTCACAAGCTTATGAGCCGGACGATCCGCTTTTTTCATATCCACTTTCAACAGACGCAAGTTTTTCTTCGTTGTCAGGATATCAAGCGCTTCTTGACTGAAAGATGGAGCGATGATGATCTCAAGGAAGATCTCTTTCAATTTCGCCGCTGTATCGGCATCGACTTCCCTGTTCAAGGCGACGATTCCACCGAAAATCGATACAGGATCGCCTTCATACGCTTTAACGTAAGCGTCATACAAGTTTTCTCCTACTCCCACGCCACATGGGTTCATATGTTTAACTGCGACAGCTGCCGGCTGGTTGAACTCAAGAACCACTTCAAGGGCGGCGTTGGCATCTTGAATGTTGTTGTAGGAAAGCTCTTTTCCGTTCAGCTGTTCCGCTTCAGCAAGCGATGTCCCTCCAAAGTTCGCTTTCTTATAAAAAGCAGCCGTCTGGTGCGGGTTTTCTCCATAACGTAAGGATTGAACTTTTTCATAAGTGACCGAATACGTCTCTGGAAATGGCTCTTCTGTCAAACCGGAAAAGTATTCCGCAATCATTGCATCGTAATTGGCGGTATGACGGAACACTTTGGCTGCAAGCTTACGGCGGGACTCATAAGAAAGGGCATCGTTTTTGAGACCTTCATAGACCTCTTCATAATCGGCCGGGTCCACGACGACTGCGACATCCTCAAAACTCTTCGCTGCAGAACGAAGCATCGTCGGTCCACCAATATCGATGTTTTCAATCGCATCCGCTTCCGTGACGTCTTCTTTCGCAATCGTTTCTTTGAATGGGTACAAGTTGACGGCGACAAGTTCGATCGTCTCAATGCTTAGTTCCTCAAGCTGCTTCATATGCTCTTCATTTGAGCGTTTTGCGAGTAACCCACCATGGACCGAAGGGTGAAGCGTCTTCACACGTCCGTCCATGATTTCCGGAAATTCAGTCACCTCGGAAATGGATTGTACCGGAATACCGGCTTCTTCGATGGTCCGCTTCGTGCCACCAGTAGAAATGAGCTCATAGTCGAGTTCATGAAGTTTTTTTGCAAAGTCAGTTAATCCTTGTTTATTGGAAACGCTCAGTAGGGCACGTTTTTTCATAGAGATTCCTCCTTGATGAATAGTGATTGAATCACTTGTGGGTAAAGACGGTGTTCAACCGCCTGAATTTTATTTTTCACATCATCCGCTGTATCGTTTTCTTCTATATGAATGGGTTCCTGGGCGATGATCGGTCCTGTATCCATACCAGCATCGACATAATGAACCGTCACACCGGTCACTTTCACTTTTTTCTCCAGGGCTTGACCGATGGCATCTTTCCCCGGAAACGCTGGAAGCAGGGAAGGGTGGATATTGATGATTCGACGTTCATATGGCTTCAATAATGTCGGGCCGATCAGCCGCATGTACCCGGCGAGGACGATAAATTCAATCCCCCGCTGCCGGCAGTCATCAAGTACCGCCTGCTCATACGCGGCTTTATCTGTAAAACTTTTTGCCCGGTAAACGACGGTATCGATTTCATGCTTCTGTGCCTTTTCGATGACAGGGGCACCGATGCGGTCACAGACGAGCAAGGCAATGTTCGCTTCAAGCTCTCCAGATTCCACTTTGCTGACGATCGCATCGAAATTCGAACCCGTACCGGAGGCGAAGACAGCGATGTTGATCATATCCCCTGCACTCCTTCGTCGTTCGTCACTTTTCCAATGACAACCGCATCATCACACGCACCGAAAGCGGCGTTCACATCAGAAGGATCAAGCACGACGACCATTCCGATGCCCATATTGAATACACCGAACATTTCCTCATCGCTGATTGTCCCTTTTTCCTGTAAAAAGCGGAACACCTCAGGCACCTGCCAGCTTTCGGTGTCGATTTCACACCCAAGTCCTTCGGGCAGGGTTCGTGGAAGGTTCTCGTAAAATCCTCCTCCGGTAATGTGTGCGATGCCTTTGATGGTGGTGTTCTTCTTCAGCGATTGAATCTCAGGAACATAAATCCGTGTCGGAGTCAGCAGAACCTCTCCAAGTGTCCGGGCCCAGCCCGCCGGTACCGTATCAAGGTCCAGGTCTGCGATGAGTTTCCTGACAAGAGAAAAACCGTTCGAGTGGACACCGGAGGAAGGAAGACCAACTAAAACGTCTCCTTCTTTGATCTCAGAACCTGTGATGATCTGCTCCTTATCGGCCATTCCCACGACAAAGCCGGCGAGGTCGTATTCATCCGCCTCATACATGCCGGGCATTTCCGCCGTTTCACCACCGACTAAAGCAGCACCGGACTGTTCACAGCCATCCGATATTCCTTTGACGATCTGCTCAATCCGCGCAGGATCATTTTTTCCACACGCAATGTAATCCAGGAACAAGAGCGGATCTGCGCCCTGGGCGACGATATCGTTGACACACATGGCGACAACATCTACCCCAATTGTATCATGCTGATCCATCTCGAACGCCAGCTTCAATTTCGTTCCGACTCCGTCCGTTCCTGTCACAAGGACAGGTTGTTCATAGCTCATACCGCTCAAGTCAAACAACCCGGCGAAAGAACCAAGTCCCCCCATCACTTCCGGACGCATGGTGCGGGCGACATGCTTTTTCATCCGCTCGACCGCTTCGTAACCAGCTTCGACATCGACGCCCGCCTGTTTATACGATTGACTCATCTCGCTTCCCTCCTATGCTTTTTCATATGGATGCATGGTATTTGGATAAATTTCCGTTGGGTAATTGCCGGTAAAACACGCCATACAACCGCCGTGCTTCAAAGACTCTTCCCCCTGATAAATGCTGTTGTTCAATCCTTGTACAGATAAAAAAGCAAGGCTGTCCGCGCCGATCTGTTCTTCCATTTCCTCGACGGAATTGTTCGCGGCGATCAGTTCGCCGCTGTTGGATGTATCAATGCCATAGTAGCAAGGGTTTTTAATCGGAGGAGACGCAATCCTCACGTGGACTTCTTTCGCTCCCGCTTCCTTCAACATTTTCACGATTCGCCGACTCGTCGTCCCCCTCACGATGGAATCATCGACCATGACGACCTTTTTCCCCTCGACAATCCCTCGGACAGCAGAAAGCTTCATTTTCACTCCTTGTTCGCGGAGTTCCTGGGACGGCTGAATGAACGTACGGCCGACATAGCGGTTTTTGATTAAACCGAGCTCATAAGGAATACCGGAAGCTTCCGCATAACCGATGGCTGCCGAAATACTTGAATCAGGCACACCTGTTACGACGTCCGCATCAATCGGAGCTTCTTCTGCCAGCGATTTGCCCATCCGTTTGCGGGAGGCGTGGACATTCTTTCCATCAAGGTTGCTGTCGGGTCTTGAAAAGTAGACATATTCCATGGAACAGAGCGTGCGTTGAATCGGAGCAGAAAACCGTTTCGATTCGATCCCCTCATCCGATATAATCAGCAGCTCACCAGGATCGATTTCCCTGTCATACTCGGCACCAACTACATCGAAGGCGCAGGTTTCTGAAGAGACAACCCATGATTCCCCAAGATGGCCAAGACTGAGTGGACGCAATCCACGCGGGTCATTGGCAACAAACATGCGGTCCTCAGTCATAACGAGAAAAGCATACGCACCTTTGATCATCGACAGAGCTTCCATGATCGCCTGCTCGAGAGGCAGATGGCGCGCGCGTTTGATTAAGTGGGCGACCACTTCAGTATCCGACGTCGTCTGCAGAATGCTCCCCTGCGCCTCCAGCTGATTTTTCAACGCCTGGGCGTTCACAAGGTTTCCATTATGAGCAAGGGCCAATCCGCCTGTCTGAGAACGGAAGTGGAGCGGCTGAATGTTTTCATAGCCGCCATCCCCTGCCGTTGCGTAGCGCACGTGACCAATTGAAGCATGACCACTCAAGTCCTCGAGCTGGTTTTCAGAGAAAACTTCATTGATCAGGCCGTGCCCTTTTGCGAGCTTCAACTGTTCCCCGTCCGTTGTGACAATGCCCGCTCCCTCCTGACCTCGGTGTTGGAGGGCATGCAAACCGTAATACGTCAGCTGGGCTGAATCCTGATGGCCCCAGACGCCAAAAATGCCGCATTCTTCATTTAAACCTTTGATTTCAGCAAGCATCCGATCGCTCCTTTCCAAGCTTCTTTCAGCACTGATGTCTTTTCTTCCAGAACGACGCCTTCCTGCTTGATTCTGTACACCCCGTTTTCCGTCACGGTTCCGATCAGACGAGCGTCTGTAACACTCTGTTCGAACGCTCCCTTTTGTTCAGGGGCTACCGTGACGACAAAACGTGACTGCGATTCTGCAAACAGCGCTGCGACTGGCTCCCCTTCAAGCGTCACCTCACAACCGAACTCATTTTCAAACAGCTTTTCAGCAAGGGCGACAGATAAACCGCCTTCTGACACGTCATGGGCAGAGACGACCAGTCCTGCGCGAATCGCTGTCAGCAGCTGCTTTTGACGGTTATACTCTGTCTTTAGATTGATGGAAGGGGCTTTTCCGAAATGCTTTCCTTCAAGCATGCCCTGCAGTTCACTGCCACCGAATTCTGCCTGCGTCTCTCCGATGACGTAAATCAAATCCCCGGCGTTCTGAGCATGGGAACGCGTGATATGTTGGACATCATCAATCAAGCCGACCATGCCAACGATTGGAGTCGGGTAAATCGCCTGACCTCCGAATGATTCGTTATACAAGCTAACATTCCCACCGATGACAGGCGTTTCAAGGTCACGGCACGCCTCGCTCATGCCGTCGACGCTTTTTTCCATCTGCCAAAAGATTTCCGGGTTTTCTGGTGACCCGAAGTTGAGCCCGTCTGTAATTCCCAGTGGACGACCACCGGAGCAGACAATGTTTCTCGCCGCTTCAGCGACCGCAATTTTCCCACCGACTTCAGGATCGACATAGAGATAGCGGGAGTTACAGTCGGTCGTCATCGCAAGTGCCTTTTTCGTTCCACGTACGCGAAGAACGGCCGCATCGGATCCTGGAGTGACGACGGTATTCGTCTGGACCATAGAGTCGTACTGATCGTACACCCATTCTTTACTGGCGATTGTCGGCTGTTTTAATAGATTTACCAATGTCTCCCGGTAGTCTGTAATTTCCGGAATGTACTCTTCCATCCTTTGAAACTCTTCATAATACGCAGGTACGCTGGACGGTTGATGATAGACCGGCGCATCCTCAGCAAGAGAATCAACAGGAACATCAGCAACCGTTTCCCCGTGGTGCTCGAGACGGAAGCGTTTCGTATCCGTCACTTCACCGACCGCTACCGCTTCAAGATTATACTTACGGAAGACTTTCGCAATCTCTTCTTCGCGTCCTTTTTCTACGACAAGAAGCATTCGTTCCTGAGATTCCGAGAGCATCATTTCATAGGCTGTCATATTTTCTTCACGCTGCGGGATGTGATCGAGATTCATCGTCATCCCCGTCCCAGCTTTACTTGCCATCTCACTTGCCGATGATGTGAGACCTGCTGCCCCCATATCTTGAATACCAACAAGAGCCTCGTGCTGGATCACATCAAGACAAGCTTCAATGAGCAATTTTTCCATGAACGGATCCCCGACTTGCACAGATGGACGTTTTTCTTCGGACTCTTCCGACAACTCTTCCGATGCGAAGGTAGCACCGTGGATGCCATCACGTCCGGTTTTGGCTCCCACATACATGACCGTGTTGCCGACGCCTGCAGCGATTCCTTTTTGAATATCCTTATGATCGATCAATCCGACACACATCGCATTAACGAGTGGATTTCCGTTGTATGCATCATCAAACTGGACTTCACCGCCAACGGTCGGCACGCCGACACAGTTGCCGTAACCGGCGATGCCGCGGACGACTTCTTCAAAAAGATACTTCACACGCGGCTGCTGTAATGAACCGAACCTGAGCGAATTGAGAAGCGCAATCGGGCGTGCACCCATCGAGAAGACGTCGCGTAGGATTCCTCCTACTCCTGTCGCTGCCCCTTGATAGGGTTCAACGGCGGATGGGTGGTTGTGACTTTCAATTTTGAAAACGACAGCCTGATCATCACCGATGTCGATGATTCCTGCCCCTTCCCCAGGACCTTGAAGCACGTGTGCTCCCTCGGTCGGGAACTTTTTCAAAAGTGGTTTGGAGTTTTTATAACTACAGTGTTCCGACCACATAACAGAAAACAACCCGGTTTCCGTGTAATTCGGACGGCGACCGAGAATCGAGCGGATGGAAGCATACTCGTCATCCTTCAGCCCCATCTCTCTATAGATGTGCTGTTCTTCGATTTGTTCTGGACTGATCTCAAGCATTGATGGCATGGTGTTCCCTCCAGTGTGTCAAAATCGATTCAAATAGACGAAGACCGTCATCATGACCAAGAAGCGCTTCGACCGCCCGCTCCGGGTGTGGCATCATGCCGAGCACATTTCCTTGTTCATTCGTAATACCGGCAATATCTCCGACGGACCCGTTCGGGTTCTGGTCATACGTAAATACGATCTGCTTGTTGTTTTGAAGCTTCTGAAGCGTTTCTTCGTCACAAAAATAATTGCCGTCTCCGTGCGCGATCGGAATTTGGATTTTTTCCTTTTCCTCGTATTGACGGGTGAACATGGTATCCGCATTCTCGACAGTCAATGTTTCGAAATGGCACATGAACTTGAGCTTTTCATTCGGAAGCATCGCACCTGGCAGAAGACCCATTTCGAGAAGGATTTGGAATCCGTTGCAGACGCCAAGGACTGGTTTTCCTGCCTCAGCCGCTTCCCTGATTTGTGTGATGACATCAGCCGTCGAGGCAATGGCACCAGAACGCAGGTAGTCACCATAGGAGAAGCCGCCCGGCAGTAGAATCCCATCATAGTTTGCTAGATTCGCTTCCTTATACCAGACAAGATCGGCTTCTGCTCCAAGCTGATCTTTCACAGCGAAGTACATGTCACGGTCACAATTCGATCCTGGAAAAACGATGACAGCGAATTTCACGTTAACCCGCCTCCTCAATCGTGTAGCTGTAATTTTCAATGACAGGGTTGGCAAGAAGCTGGTCACACATGCGATCGATTTCCGCTTCGAGGTTGTCACTGTCTTCAACCATCACTTCCATGTATTTTCCGACGCGTACGTCCTGGACGTTGTTGTACTCCAAGGATTGAAGTGAATTGTGGACGGCTTTCCCCTGTGGATCAAGGACTCCTTCTTTCAATGTGATGTGAATCTTTACTTTGCGCATACGCTCTCCTCCAGTCGATGTAGTATGTTTGTGTACGTATCGATCAAGTCACCGGTACTTTCCCGGAAGACGTCTTTATCCATTTTCTCGCCTGTTTCCTGGTCCCAGAGTCTGCACGTATCCGGGGAAATCTCATCAGACAGGACGATCGTGCCGTCATTGAGGCGGCCGAATTCCAATTTGAAGTCGACAAGTGTCAATCCTGCCGTGAGGAAAAGCTTTTGAAGTTCTATGTTGATGTCTAACGCCTGCTGTTTAATAAACGTGAGTTCTTGTTCCGTGATGTCCGTCAGGTGATAGGCATGGACATCGTTGATGAGTGGGTCATTCAATTCGTCTTTCTTGTAAAACAATTCAATGATCGGTGGAGTAAAGCTCGTTTTTTCCTCAATCCCGAGCCGGCGTGTAATGCTGCCAGCCGCCTGGTTGCGGACAACGACCTCAAGAGGAATGATGTTCGTTCGTCTGACCAGTTGTTCGGTATCGTTTAGAGATTTAATAAAGTGGGTCGTAATGTTGTGCTGGTGTAAGTATTGGAATACTTTCGAGGTAATCAAGTTATTGAGGCGTCCTTTGCCTGCAAACTCGTCTTTTTTCTTGCCATTAAATGCAGTAGCGTCATCTTTATAAGATAAAACGAGCTGATCCGACTCATCCGTCGTATGATACACCCGTTTTGCTTTCCCTTCGTACAATAAAGAACCCTTCATACAGAAACACCTCGCTAAGGAATTGGGATTTTTTGTATGACCTGGTACACCAGTTTCTGGTGTACCAGGTCATACAGTATTTTCCATTATATTACCTTCATCTCACCGTTATCTTTCCTCTATCTACAGGCCGATGCGGTCGAAGATACGGTCGACTTGTTTCAGGTGGTGCTTGTAGTCAAAGCAGGCATCCAGCTGTTCTTTGGACAGGGTGGATGTGATCTTATCATCCGCTTCAATCAGCTCACGGAACGGAATGCCGCGCTCCCAGGCTTCCATAGCTTTCGGCTGGACGAGGTCGTACGCTTCTTCGCGCACGAGACCTTCATCGATGAGCGTCAGCAATACACGTTGGGAGAAGATGAGTCCGTATGTTTTCTCCATATTTTCCTGCATCCGTTCAGGGAAGACCGTCAAGTTCTTCACGATGTTGCCAAAACGGTTCAACATGTAATTCAAAGCGATCGTTGCATCAGGCAGGATAATACGCTCGGCGGAAGAGTGAGAAATATCACGTTCATGCCAAAGCGGTACATTTTCAAAGGCCGTCAGCATATTACCGCGCAGCACGCGTGCCATTCCTGTCATATTTTCAGAACCGATCGGATTGCGTTTGTGTGGCATCGCTGAGGATCCTTTTTGACCTTTAGCGAAAAATTCCTCAACTTCACGCGTTTCCGTTTTTTGCAGCCCACGGATTTCCACCGCGATTTTCTCAATGGAAGTAGCAACCAAAGCAAGTGTGGAAACATAATGAGCATGACGATCACGCTGCAACGTCTGTGTTGAAACTGGAGCCGGCTTCAGGCCAAGCTTTTCACACACATATTCTTCAACAAAAGGATCGATGTTCGCATACGTTCCGACCGCTCCAGAAAGCTTCCCGAACTGGATATGCTCCATCGCAAGGTCCAAACGCTCTAAGTTACGTTTCATTTCTTCATAATATAAGGCGAGCTTCAGTCCAAATGTCGTCGGCTCAGCATGAACGCCGTGGGTGCGTCCCATCATGACCGTGTGTTTGTGTTCCTTCGCCTTTTCACCAAGGATTTCGATGAAGTTGACGAGATCTTTGCGGATGATTTCATTCGCCTGCTTCAATTGATAGGAGAGCGCCGTGTCTACAACGTCTGTCGAAGTCAGCCCGTAGTGCACCCACTTGCGTTCTTCTCCGACCGTTTCAGAAACGGCACGAGTGAAGGCTACCACGTCGTGACGGGTTTCTGCTTCAATTTCGTGAATACGGTCGATGGAGAAGGAAGCACCCTCGCGAAGCTTCTGCACGTCTTCTTTCGGGATGACCCCAAGTTCACTCCAGGCTTCACACGCTAAAAGTTCAACCTCAAGCCAGGCCTGGTATCTATTTTCTTCTGTCCAAATTGCACCCATTTCCGGGCGTGTATAACGTTCGATCATTGTCTTCCTCCTACCATAAATGGATCTGATTTTCTGTGATGCGTTTGTCGATTTCTTCTAAGTTGTCACCAACAAAGGTGATGTGCCCCATTTTTCGGGTCTGACGGGCTTCTTTCTTTCCGTAGTCATGAAAATGAAAGCCGTGGTAATATTCCAGACGATCCAGCAAAATGCCCCGGTGTTTGCCGAGCACGTTCACCATCACCGCTGCGCCGAACGAATGGACCGGTAACAGCGGGAGACCGCAAATGGCACGGATGTGCTGTTCAAATTGCGATACGCTGCACGCTTCAATCGTATAATGGCCGGAATTGTGAGGACGCGGAGCCATCTCGTTGATGAATATGTCATCACCCTTCACGAACATTTCCACAGCGAATGTACCGACCACTCCGATTCGTTCAGCCAAAACTTCAACCGCTTCACGGGCGCGCTCTTCCAAATGACCAGGAACAGTTGCCGGAACTCTTGATTCATGCAAAATGTGGTTCTTATGGATATTTTCTGCAATCGGGAACGGGATGATACGCCCATCCATTCCTCTTGTGAACACTTGAGAAATTTCAAGATCGAATTCAAGCCACTGCTCTACAATGTACGTGCCGCCTTCTTTCATAAAAGTGCGGACATCTTCGAGATGCGTTTCATCTTCGATTTTCTGCTGTCCCTTGCCATCATAGCCGCCGCTGACCCTCTTGATGACAGCAGGGTAGCCTGTGACCTCCAGCGCGTGCGCTACCTCTTCAAAAGTGTTCACGATGCGATACTCAGGAACCGACAGTCCAGCATCGACGGCGACTTCCTTCTCTTTCGCCCTGTTTTGGGTCACCTCAAGCGCGAATGCTCCTTGCGGCAGCTTCTCTTTTTCTTCAAAAAGCCGGGCCACATGGAGATCGACGTTTTCAAATTCGTAGGTGATCACGTCACTGACCGTACTCAATCGCTCCGCCGCTTCCAAGTCATCGTATGCAGCGACGATGTGTTCCTCGGCAATTGAGGCACAAGGACAATTTTCTGCAGGATCAAGCACGGCGATTCGATAGCCCATATGTCTTGCAGCGACAGCCATCATCCGGCCGAGCTGTCCGCCTCCTAGAATTCCGATTGTTCTTCCTGGTCGAATCACTTCAGTTTTCACGGAGATCCCTCCTCATTCCGTCCACTTTATCTACCATCTGACGGCGATAGTCTGATAGTTTTGATGCTACTTCCTGATCGAAAGCTCCAATCATTTCAGCTGCTAGAAGTCCAGCATTCTTCGCGCCTGCTTTCCCGATTGCAACGGTTGCAACGGGAACGCCCCCCGGCATCTGCACGATGGATAAAAGAGAATCCAGTCCTTGCAAAGCTTTCGATTCTACCGGAACTCCGATAACCGGCAGTGTCGTTTTGGATGCGACCATTCCTGGTAAGTGCGCCGCACCCCCTGCTCCTGCAACAATCACTTTCAACCCTTTTTCCCGGGCTGTATCTGCGTATGTGAACATATCTTCCGGTGTACGATGTGCCGAGATGATCTCTTTTTCATAATCGATCGAAAGCTCATCCAAAACGCTGCACGCTTCTTTCATCGTTTCCCAATCTGAAATGCTGCCCATGATGATGCCTACACTTGCCATCGAATCCCTCTTTTCTTTCGTAGCATTAAAAATGCCTGCTCGACGCCCCTCAAAAAATGAGAGGAGTCGAACAGGCACACGTGTGTCCGGTCTGAGAAAGCGCTAAAGCTTAAGCTCCCCTCATAGTCCGGAAATTTACGGTTCCCAGGTAGAGACGTACGGGCCATATCCCCGTCATATATGAGGTCGTCTATGCAATTCTGCCTTCATCATATCAATTTCTGTTTGCGGATGTCAACGCAAATATCGAACATTAATAAAAACGTTACAATTAATCGTTCGGTTTTATTCCTTCACCGCATGAAATACGATCGTTTTTCCTACAGGTTCCATCACTTTTTCCCCATTACGGGTTTCTTCGCGGAAAACAGGTTCTTCCGCACGACGGATCGGAGTATAACCTTCTTTCTTCATGCGGTCGAGACATTGACCGATCGTTTCATTTTCCTCGACTTCAAAGCGCTTCTTGTTGTTCTTTTTGGGCATCGCGAATTTTTCCTCTCTTTACGGATTTCACCCAGAATCCACCATGGATCTGCTTCGGTTCATACGCCACGATAAAAGCTTTTGGATCAATATCCCGAATCGTTTCGTACAACGACAGCTCATACTTCCGAGGCGTCAGAATCTGCATCGCTAGACGGTCACCTTCCATGCCATACGCGTACCAGCTTGTAACCCCGTATCCTTTTTCACGAAGTCTGCGGGTGAATTCGATGTCTGGGTCTGAAGATATCACATTAACTGTAATATACCCGAGAGCAAGCTTCTCTTCAATCTTCATCCCGACGATGACACCAAGACCATACCCGACAGCATAAGCTATGACGTTTTCAATTTGATCCAGGCGGTCGAGGACAAGCCCCAGTCCGAAGATGTACGTCACGATTTCGAACATGCTGATGAACGCAGCAAAATACCGCTGCCCCTTCAGTGTAAAAATCATCCGGAGGGTGAAAAACGAAACATAGACAATGTTGACAGCTAAAATGATTCCAATCAGCAATAATGGATTTTCAAGCATATTAGAGAGCCTCCTACGCTAGTGTTTGGCAAAAAACGTGACATTCACCTAGTCGATGTTCTTTGCATACACTATAAACCATGAGAAGAGACGTGCACAACAGATTTACAACGCAATCTATGACATTTTTTGGAGGCCGATGAAATGAATCAATTCAAAGATTGGAAAACCAACCTCGACCGCTTCTTCGGGCAGGATTTCTGGGGAGACTTCGACGGCATGATGAAACCCGCCGTTCCGGCCATCAACCTGTATCAATACGACAATGAACTGCTCTGCTTCGTCAATATCCCCGGGATGAACCACCCGAAGAATGTTGACGTCCTCGTCGATCATTCAACATTGACTTTGAGTGGAAAAATTGAGATCAACAACCGCGGTGGACATCAAATCAAATCAGAGATCGCCGACGGCTCGTTTGAAAGAAGCATCGATCTTCCTTTTCCGGTAAGGCATGACAAAGTGGAAGCGACGTATAAGCATGGACTGCTCGTCATACAGCTCCACCGCTATATTTCCGATTCCACAAAACAGCGACCGATTACAATTCGCCATTTAGAGGATGAATAAAACCGGCAGCCGATTGCGGCATGCCGGTTTCTTTTTGCCGATCGTGGCGGGTCACTCTAGCTTCCGCTGACATATTAGCAGCTTTGGTGCTTTTATTAGCAGGTTCAGCGATTATATTAGCAACTTCCAGCATATATTAGCGAGTTTCCCTATTATATTAGCAACTCCACCTTATCGGTGACATTAGCCATTCTATCAGGATCTTTACGCCAGGAAGATAAAGTACAGCACAAAAATAACAAACAGGAAGTACATAATCGGATGAATTTCTTTTCCGCGCCCCTTCAACACCATCGTAATTGGATAGAAAATGAACCCGATGGCAATACCTGTCGCAATGCTGTAGGTCATCGGCATTGCAGCAATCGTAAAGAAGGCAGGAACCGCGATTTCAAACTGATCCCAATCGATATTTTTCAGCGCGGAAGCCATGAGCACCCCAACAATAATCAATGCTGGCGCTGTCACTTCCGCGGTAACCACAGAAAGTAGCGGAGAGAAGAAAAGCGCCAAAATGAAGAATCCAGCTGTCACCACAGATGTGAAACCTGTACGGCCACCAGCTCCGACACCAGCCGTGGACTCAATGTAAGAGGTTGTCGTCGAAGTACCGACAGCTGCACCAACAACTGTTGCCGCTGAATCGGCAAACAACGCACGGTTGGCACGCGGCAATTTATTATCTTTCATAAAACCAGCTTGCGTCGCTACAGCTACAAGGGTTCCAGCCGTATCGAAAAAGTCGACGAATAAGAACGTCAAAATGACGACAAGCATTTCAATCGTAAAAATTTCACCGAAATGGGTGAAGGCAGCACCAAAGGTCGGCGCAACGCTAGGAGCTGTGCTTACAATTTCTCCAAAGCCAGCCGGGGGAGCAATCAAACCTGTCACCATTCCTGCGATAGATGTCAGGACCATTCCGTAAAAAATACCGCCTTTTAATCCCATTGCCATCAGCATGACACTGACGATGATTCCAAAGATGGAAAGCAACGTCGGCCCTGCCGTCAAGTCTCCAAGCTGTACGAGTGTCGCATCACTGTTCTGCACAATCCCGGAGTTCTGAAAACCGATGAAGGCGATAAACAAGCCGATTCCGGCACCTACCGCGAGCTTTAAGTTTGCAGGAATCGCATCGATGATCATCGTCCGCAGACCTGTTACCGTTAACACAATAAAAATAAGTCCAGAAGCCAAAACGCCTGCGAGCGCTGTTTCCCACGGAATCCCGAAACCTAAAACGACCGTGTAGGCGAAAAATGCATTCAAGCCCATGCCCGGAGCAAGAGCGATCGGATATTTCGCAAACAATCCCATTATCAGTGTACCGACAGCCGCTGCGATCGCCGTCGCTGTGAATACGGCTCCTTTATCAATCCTTGTTACACCCTCAGGAAGCTGCTCAATCCCATCAAGTGCAAGGGTAGATGGGTTAACGAACAAAATGTATGCCATTGCGAGGAAGGTCGTTAAACCTGCCATAAACTCTCTGCGATACGTCGTCCCAAACTTTTCAAACTTAAAAAACTTACTCATAAACGTTTCCTCCCCTTTTCCCTCATTCTCTTCGGATCGGGCACTCTCTTTATTTTTGTCCCTGACCCTTTTCTTCTTTTTTTGGTGCCTGGCACCACAAGACTATGCCCTGGTGCCTGGCACCAAACGGAGCACAAAAAAAAGACACTCCTGGAAGCTCCAAGAGTGTCTACATCTATACGAAGGAAATGGACGAAAGGTGAAACCTATAGAGGTCTCCCTTATCATCTATTCACCAACGTAGTCAGACCGATTTACGGTAGTCTGGTAGAAACTCATGGGCCTTATCCCCAAAATTATACGACGGTGTTGCTTTATTCATTTGTCTCTATCTTACAGGCTTCGACAAGATTCGTCAACCCTAAATCCGAACATTATTATCTAAATTAACTTTAATGTTCGATTATTCCCACTCAATGGTTGCTGGTGGCTTACTCGTCACATCGTACACGACACGGTTGATGTGATCGACTTCATTTACGATTCGAGTAGAGATTTTCTCAAGGACGTCCCAAGGAATACGTGCCCAATCCGATGTCATTCCATCAATGGATGTCACCGCACGGATCCCGATCGTGTAATCATACGTACGTTCATCGCCCATGACCCCAACGGAACGGATGTCCGGAAGCACGGTGAAGTATTGCCAAATGTCACGGTCAAGACCTGCTTTTTTAATTTCATCACGAAGCACATGGTCAGATTCGCGAACAATTTCAAGTTTTTCCTCAGTGACTTCTCCAAGCACACGGATGGCAAGACCCGGTCCTGGGAAAGGCTGGCGCCATACAATATGCTCAGGTACACCCAGCTCTGTTCCAAGCGCACGTACTTCATCTTTGAACAATGTGTTGAGAGGCTCAATCAATTCGAATTGCATGTCCTCAGGAAGACCACCGACATTGTGATGAGACTTGATCGTCTGTGCTGTCTCTGTACCACTTTCGATAATATCAGTGTACAACGTCCCTTGTGCCAGGAAGTCGATTTCCTTCAATTTTTCTGCTTCATCATCAAAGACATAAATGAATTCATTGCCGATGATCTTCCGCTTCCTCTCAGGATCGGATACACCTGAAAGCTTGCTCATGAAGCGGTCTTTGGCGTCAATTTTGACAATGTTCATATTAAAGCCGTCTCCAAGGGTGCGCATAACATCATCTGCTTCATTTTTACGGAGAAGCCCATGGTCCACGAAAATACATGTAAGCTGATCACCAATGGCACGGTGAATCAAAGCAGCGACGACAGAAGAATCCACGCCACCACTCAAGGCACACAACACTTTACGGTCGCCGACTTGTTCACGAATTTTCTCCACTTCCATCTCGACGACATGTTCCATTGTCCAATCATCGGTCGCCTCACAAACATCGAAAACGAAACTGCGGAGGATGTCATTTCCATATTCAGAATGACGGACTTCCGGGTGGAACTGAACACCGTACATGCGCGCTTCATCGTTGCTGATGGCGGCTACCGGGCAGGACG
The DNA here is from genome assembly GCF_007991335.1 of Halobacillus faecis. Lineage (GTDB taxonomy): Bacteria > Bacillota > Bacilli > Bacillales > Halobacillaceae > Halobacillus > Halobacillus faecis. The sequence goes on from NZ_BJYD01000017.1 coordinate 235,464, forward strand.
GGCTTGTCGCATCCACTTGGAACCCTTCCGGAGCTTCGATGACTTTATCACTGTGACTCATCCAAACCGTTTGTTCTCTCGGTGTTTTAGCAAAAATAGCCGGCTCTTTTGCCACGTTAATATCTGCTTTTCCATATTCACGCTCTTTGGCACGTTCGACTTTTCCACCAAAATGATGGGTCATCAATTGCATACCATAGCAAATCCCAAGGACTGGAATGCCAAGTTCGAAAATCTGCTCATCACAACGGAAGCTTTCCTCCCCGTAGACGCTGTTCGGTCCACCGGATAGAATGATCCCACTTGGGTTCATCGATTTAATCTCTTCGATGCTCATTTTGTGAGAATGAAGTTCACTATACACACCGAATTCACGGATTCTTCGTGTAATCAATTGGTTATACTGGCTCCCGAAGTCCAGCACGAGAATCATACCTTGCACTTGTTCCATTTGTTCCACTCCTTGATCTATAGACTTTATTTTTCATAAAAAAATGGATGGATTCCCTGCCTCAAATCTACGACGACGAAGGCAGAAATCCATCCATGTACATACATGTCACGTGATTCCCACCTTCATAGTCAGGGCGTTTACGGTGCCCCGGTAGAGACTCTCGGGCCATATTCCCGAGGATATACGAAGGAAGAATGCATCTGATAATTTTCATTCATTCTATCAACCGCATGAAAAGGAATCAAGACAATGTCTTTTTGATTAAATTTTCCCATAATTCAGTGACTTTAGGCCAGTGTGTACTTTGGGCCTCATTCCTGTAGATGACACGCTCGTAATGGTTGGTCAACCGCCGCATGTCATTCGACTGATAATACCGATCAACCGCTAATGCAAACTCACGTAAAGTCTGTTCCGGCTTCCGCTTGAACCCTTTATGATCAAGTACTTTCAATAGGTAATGATAGGCTTTTTCGTACGTTTCTTCATCTTTGTTTTTCCGGTACTTACGAATGAGCAGCGCTGTCATCCAACGGTACCTTGTAAAGTAAAGAATGATCGCTGCCACAAGAATTGCGCTTAACAACACCCATAACCATGTGTAACTTTGATTGGAAGACCCTGCCGCTCCTGCAGCATCAGACCTTTCTTCTTCTTCTATTTGCTGCGGATTCCCCATTTGGTCTTCTGGTGTTTCACTATCCGGGGCCGCTGCTGGATCTTCCCCTTCTTCTGTTTCCACATCTGTATAGAAGTCCGTGTTGTTCGTGAATCCTTTGGTCGGCTCAAAAGGCACCCAACCGACCTCAGGGAAATAAACCTCTACCCAGGAGTGGGCGTTCCCGCTTGTGACTTGATATACATTTTGTAAATCATCACTAAGATCGGTATCCCGTGTGTCTATGCGCTCTCCTCCAGTAAAGCCTTTCACCCACCGGGCTGGAATCCCTTCAGATCGAAGCATGACGACCATCGATGTTGAAAAGTTATCACAATACCCGAGCTGGGATTCGAACAAGAACTGATCGACATAGTCTTCATTTTCGTCTGGAACGGGCACATCAGTCGTTGAGTATTCAAAGCCATTGGAAGAAAAGTAAGACTCGATGGCTTTGGCACGATCATATCGGTTGTCTTCTGCCTCGACAATTTGACCCGCCAGGTTTCTTACACGGTTCGGCAAACCATCTGGAAGCTGAAGATACTGATCACGTATTTCTTGAGGATCGTCATCTCCCGCTTCACGTAATTGATCGTATTCAAAAGATGGGTACTCATAATTGGCGATGAACTCATTCACCTTCGCCGGCGATTCCCCTTTTAACGTGTCCATCTCCCCCGTGTTCTCGTGGACACGAAGTTCATAGTCGTTTGGGAACCTGACGAGGGAAGATAATCCATAGGGATAGACCAACTTCCGGAAAGAGGCCTGGCGTGACATTTCAATCATGACCGTCTGCTCTTCCACTTCTACATTGTCCGTAAATAATTCGTAGGTGATGTTTTGCGGGTCCATGTTGGTCACTGGCTCTTCCAGCGTATCTTCCCAACCTTTGCCTGTGTAGGTATCCTTCGACTCGATGCGCCAATAACGCTCTCCATCAGCGGTCGCACGGAACACTGGGGTATCGTCTTGAATGAAAGAACCCCCCAGCCGGCTGTCGTCTTCCCCATAACCGACTTTTTGAACGGTGCCACTGCCACTTCCACCTGGTCCAGCTCCGCCTGCCGCACTTTCAATATAAGGGACAGGGTCCGGCCATTGCGGATCAAGTTTCGGTGAGGCGTAAGCAGCCGCAGAGGAAAACAAAATGATCGCAAGAAGTGGGAGAGCCCATACTTGTGCTTTTTGCAATCCTTTAAAGGAAATCGATTCTTGATCCATCACTTTGGCAAAACTCGATAACCCGAGTGCGACCATGCCAAGGATGAACGTTCTGACAATTGCCCATTTACCATCATAAACCGTAAACGTATCGACGACTGTGACATAAATCAGTGTCAACAAAACAAAAAAGAACATCCGGCGGGCAACGACGAACCAGTAATACAGCAAATAGCTCATCAGCCATAAAAGAATCAAAAACAGTAAACTACGGAAAAGTGGCGTCATCTGCCACCATTCCTGTAACTGGATCATCTGGATATTAAATAGAACCTGGTCATATAAGACTGAAAACCAGTCACGTGAAAAGATGCGTTCTGCAATATAGAGTCCATCAATGATGAAGGCAAGACCAAGCCCTTTTAAGGGGATGGAGAGATACCACGGCACTTGTATAAAGGACACAAAGAAGCAGAACGTCGCATAGATAAGAAACACACGAACATCATCAGTATCAGAAATCTGCTCCATCGGCCGCATCCATTCACAGAACAAGAGAAAACCAGTAATATAGAGAATCAGTTTATAGATGAACGATTGTCGCTCTTCCATCATGTGTTCACCTCGAATTGTTGTTTCGTCAGCTGTTCCTCATTCAACACGTTGACAACGACACCCTGACTTTTCATCTGCTTCACCGCTTGATGGTCCTGGAACGACATTTGTCCATGAGGACGCACATAGAAAAAGACGACACGCTTACTCCTTTTTGCGAGTTTACTAATGGCAACCTGGATATCCTTATCCAAATGATGACTGACGATCATGAGCATCACACCACTAGGGATCAAGGACTTTTCGCGTTCCATCTGTTGCGCAAAAGGAATACGCCCGACAGGACGGATCTTTGCTAAATGACCTTGCATTTGCTGTTGATGGGCGTGATCCTGGTGAAAAGGAAAATATTTACGACCATCACCAAGAGACATGAAAGACAAGGGGGACGATTTCTTATGAAACTCCCTCATCAAAGAAGCCGTGAATTCCACAGCTCCTTCAAAACTCAATTCATTCATAGTCGGATGATAGACCCCATTCAGGATCAGCATCATGTCGACGCTTTTTTCCTGTTCGAATTCTTTCGTCATCATCTCGTTCTTCTTGGCTGTTGTTTTCCAGTCCACCCAGGCAAAGCGATCACCAGGCATGTATTCACGGACACCTGTTACCATGTTCGTGTTCTTTTCATTCAGCTTGAAAGAAGGGCTCGCCCCCTGTTCAAAACTGTACACCCTGTCCTTCATTTTCACAGGTCGGACATAAGGAAAAACAAGCAATTTGCTTTCTTGGTGATACACATGCTCTTTTTTCACAAAGCCAAAGAAATCACCTGTTTTGATCCGGAGTGCCTTCAGCTTATGGTCTCCGCGTGGGACCTTTTCAAGTTGATAACGGTAAGTAATGGTTTTACTGAACCAAGGAAAAACGACCTTTTTCACTTGACGAGGTTCAAAAAAGTGATCCGTTTTATCCATATCTTTGTATTTATCCAAGTGCTCGTCGACTTTCTTCAGCGATTCCGGTAAGTGTTCTTCGATAATACAATAATAGATCGGAAAAGGAACTTTCCTTTTCAACTTCACTTCGACGTCGATGGTTTCACTTCCCATAGCCATCCGTTTGGAAAGATTCCGTTCGATTTTCCAATTATGAACCGGATAGATGAGGACGGCTGCCATATATAGGAGAAACGGCAAAAAGGCATAAAAGAGAAACCAACTGACAAAACCGCCCTGAAACATGGCGTAGGAAAAGAGGATAGCGAAAAGGATCGCTACGACAAGGCTTCTAGCGATGATTCCAAGTTTCCGTCTCATTCACTGATGTTCCTCTTCACTGGAATGGACGTAGAAGATAGCAGACTGTCTATGATCGACTCAGCCGTCTGTCCTTCAAACCGTGCTTCAGAAGTAAGGATCATACGGTGAGAGAGGACATACGGAGCCATGAATTGAACATCATCAGGCACAACATAGTCGCGGTCGTGAATGAATGCATAAGCCTTGGCCGCTTTCATGAGGGCAATGGATCCACGAGGGCTGACCCCAAGGTAAACGCCGTCATGAGTCCTTGTCCCTGTCACAAGATCGATGATATAGCGGTTGACCGTACGATCGACATAAACATCCAACACTTCTTTCTGCAAACCAACGAGCTCTTCCCTTGTGAGCACAGCGGATATGCCTTCGATCGGGTGGCCGTTTGATGTTCTAGAAAGCATCTCCATTTCCTGCTTCGCTGTAGGGTATCCCATCTTCATTTTAATAAGGAAACGGTCGAGCTGGGCTTCCGGCAATGGATAAGTCCCTTCATACTCAATCGGGTTTTGCGTTGCCATGACGAAAAATGGATCACTGAGTGGAACCGTATTCCCATCCACCGTAATACTCGTCTCTTCCATCCCTTCCAATAAAGCAGACTGGGTCTTCGGGGATGTACGGTTGATCTCATCTGCTAAGACGATATTTCCGAGGATCGGACCAGGTCTAAATTCGAATTCCATACTTTTCGGATTATATATCGATACACCCGTCACATCAGAAGGTAGCAGATCTGGCGTGAACTGGATGCGTTTAAAGTCACAATCCAGAGATTTAGCCAGCGTTTTCACAAGCATCGTCTTCCCGACACCCGGAACATCCTCTAAAAGGACGTGCCCTTTCGCAAGTAAGGCGACAAGGCTCAACATCGCTGCTTCTTCCTTCCCGATCATGACCTTCCTCATATTTTTAAGTACTTCCGATATTTTCGGTTGATACAAAAATGTCTGCTGAGTCATTTGGTGTACCCCTTTCTCCCTAAAATACTATTTTTTCTGAAAAATCAAGCTCCTTTTAACTATACTATAACGCACGGGCATGAACAAAGGTTGCGAACCATTGGATATTAAAGGAAATCGCGCCGTAACAGGTCTCATCCATTATAAAAAAATTTGTCGATAGAAGAAGAATAAAATTCTTAAGAGTCCTTCTGATTTTTCAAAAAATGGTTAACTTCCATGACTTTTTGTGGTATCTTGAATTTGAGCCATCTTAATTAAAGATAAAAGAATTCAAAGAGACGAAAGTTTGTATAGGTATAGGTGGCGGGAGCCTCAGCGTTGAGCTGAGGCTTTTCATATGTATGGACTTGTGAATGTACGAGCAGAAAGTCTGGCACCATCGAAATCTTTCCGGTGCCTGGCACCAGAAAGATTGGAAAGCGCAAACACCCTACTCCACTGAAAAATCCTCCTCCATCCAACAAAAAAAGCGCAAACTTCCGTCTACGCTCGCATCGGTAAGGTTATAGAAAAACAGTGCTTCCTGCCGTCTGTTTCCAATTGAATCAGCCCGCCATGGCGTTCAATAATCTGTTTACTAATTGAAAGTCCAAGCCCCGAACGGCCATCCGAACGGGAAGGATCGACGCGGTAAAAGCGATCAAATATTTGATCCTTTTCATCTAAAGGGATCGCCTTTCCCTCTCCTTTCACCTTAATTACATATTCTTCACCATCCGGCCTTCCTACAACCTCCACTCCATTCACACCTTCGTGGTACTCAAGAGCATTTCTCAATAGATTCGTCAGAACCTGCTGGATGCCTTGTCTATTTACTGGCACTTCTGCCTGTTCAACCTCACTCTTCAGTCCAATGCCTTTTTTCTCAAACTCCAAAGTGAACATTTGAATGACCTGAGTGATGACTTGGGTCATTTCCTCCAGGTTGACCTCCAGTGGTTGAGAGAGGGATGTCGTTGTCCAGGATTCCATGTCGTCCAGCCGGGAAAGCAGTTGAGAAACTCGGTCGGTTTCTTCTGCCAGGGAGCGGTAAATCGTCTGATCCCCAGAAATCACCCCTTTTTCAAGGGCCTCCAAATATCCTTGCAAATTGGATAAGGGGGTCCGCAGCTCATGAGATAAATCACGGAGCATTTGGTGGCGGGAACGCTCCTGTTGCTGCAACCGGTGGTTCATTCGATTGAAGTGATCCACAAGTTCTCCTATTTCATCATTGGTATGGACGCTCAACCTGCCTGGATAAGTTCCTGTTTTCATTGTTTCCATGGCCGAGGTCAGCTCTTTGATAGGTACAAGCACTTTCCTTGTCACCGTAGAATATAAAAAAGCCCCCATCACAATGACCACTCCTCCAATTCCCCATGCGTAAAGGAGCAGAGAGTTGTTGAAAGTCAGCTGGGCTTCACGCTCAACACCTGTAAGATCAGCAGCGAGAAAACAGGCCGTCTGATAAAGCGTCATTCCTGTAACGATGACAACTCCGATGAGAAGAGCAATGTTTACGATTGTCATCTTCACCCAAAGTTTTGGCGGCAGGAGCCGTTCAATGAGTCGCATATTTATACCCCATTCCTCTTACCGTCACAATCCTCTTCGGAACAGAGGCATCCGTTTCTATTTTTCGACGGAGCTTTTTAATGTGCGCATCAATGGTACGGGCCATAATGTCTGCTTCTCCGTGCGGATGGATTTGCTCAAGCAGCTGCTCTCTCGTAAACACTTGATCTTTGTGGTCCATCATAAAATAAAGCAGATTGAACTCGTAGTGCGTCAACTCCAACTGTTCACCGTCCAACCATACCTCCCCTTTCCGCGGCTTCACTTCAAGGCCTTCATGGGAAAGCTTTTGACACACATGACCTGTCCTCCGTAAGACCGCTTCCACATGCGCCATCAACTCTTCCGGGCTGAACGGTTTTGTCATATAATCATCAGCTCCGAGGCGCAGTCCTGAAATCCGGTCTTCCGTCGTTCCCTTTGCAGACAGCATAATCACACCGGGAGAGTCTTTGCTTTCTTCCTTTACAAAGCGGCATAATTCCTCCCCGCTCCATTTAGGCAGCATTAAATCAAGGATCAGCAGGCAGGGGCGATGTAGAAGAAAGAACTGCTTCCCTTCTTCTCCGTCAAAAGCCTGTTTCACGCTGTACCCTTCGTTCACTAAGTAAATGCTTATGAGATTTGAAATCTTACGGTCATCTTCAACGATCAGTACTTCCGGTTTCATGTAACCACCCTTACATTTCTTCCATCCTTTGTACCATCATATCGTAATTCATCGCCCCCAGCATAACAGAACTGATCTTCCCTTCTTCATCTACAAAAATAGAAGTAGGTACGGGATTGACTTCATATTGGTTGGCAACAGACACGTCTTGATCAAGCAAGACAGGAAACGTCAACCCAAACTCATTCACGAAGTCCTGGACTCCTTGTACGCTTGCTTCCGTATCTGTTAAATTGACGGCTAATACTTGGATGTCTTCATTCTGAGAGAACTCCTGCATATCCGGCATTTCAGCCCGGCATGGCGGGCACCACGTGGCCCAGAAGTTGATCATTACCTTCTCTCCACGATAATCTGACAAAGAAACCTCTTCATCATTAAGGGTCTGCAGGGTGAAATCCGGCGCTTGCTGTCCTTTTTCCAAACCAATGTCGACTTCTTCCGTGGCCGGCCCTTCAGCGACCATCTTCTCTCCTTCAGCAACTGGATCCTGGGTTTCTCCTTCATATACAAAATCATAAACAGCCCAGACAAATAAGGCGGTTACAATAACAATGAGGCCCCATTTCTTCATTCAATCCCTTCCTTTCGATTAAAAAATCATTCCTAGATTGGCAAACCACGTATCCTGGACTAAATTCAACAGCAACGTTGAAATCCTCGTCATATACCCGGTATAGAGAAACGCACCGGCTAAAACCATCGCAACTCCGCCGATTTTCATAATCTGCTCACTATATTTCAAGATTACTCGTGTGGATCCTATGAAAAAGGAGAAGACGAGAAACGGCAGGGCAAAACCGATAACGTAAACGACGGTGTACAAGATTCCCTGTGTAGGATTGCTTGCTGACAGCAGAAGAATGGAGGCAAAAATCGGCCCGATGCAAGGCGTCCACCCTGTTGCAAACCCCATACCTGCAAAAAAAGTTCCCGCCAGGCTCAGCGACGTTTTCGGTTTCGTCTGCACCCTTTTCGTTTTCATAAACCAGCCGACCTTCAACCAACCGGCAACGAACAGTCCCATCAATATAATGAAAACTCCTGCGAGCCGCTGCAGCAACAGGCCTGAGCTTCCGGTTAAAATATTTTGTACAGCACTCCCTACATAAGAAGCGCCAATCCCTAAACTGATAAATATCGAAGACACGCCTAGAAGAAAGAGGATCGAATGTGTGAGTAACCTCTTTTTCACGTGAAGACTACGATTCTCTTTCATTTCTTTCACACTCATCCCGGTGATATAAGATAAATAGGCCGGGAACAAGGGCAGGGTGCACGGTGATAGAAAAGAAATGATCCCTGCGCCGAGTGCAAGCCAAAGCGTTACATCAGCCCCCATGATTCTTACCTCCTTTTTTCACTAAAACCAATACTAAACTCATTAAAGCGATCACAAGATAAAATACAAGATCCATCCGATACCCCATCAGGTCAGGAGCTCGATAAAGCCCCGCTGCGAGCACAGCCCCACTGAATGCAAAAAACACACTCCATAGACGCTGCTTATGTAAAACAACCATGACAAAGAAGCTGAAAGCGAAGATGACATCAACAAGATGTCCTTGATCCAACACGAGCCTCTCTAATAAGGAAAAGCTCACCATACTACTTGCCATCATGAGGAAATAAGCCTGCACATAAGGCTTATGGACATGACGTTTCCGCCACTCCCACAAGACTGTAGCTATGGAAGCGATATAAAATTCAGCCGTTCCACTTGGATAAGCGAGTACCGAAAGGGGATAGTCTAATAAAAGCTCCCATTGTGTCAAACCTTTTGCTCCTATAAAAAACAGAAGCCAAGTGGTGAGGATCGATGCATAGTGATCCATCGGTATCTTCTTTTCCTGTTGTGAAGAAAGAACCCAAAATACAGCCAGCCCCAAAAGCAATGCGATGACCCTGATGACCAGCAGTGGTTGCAAAATCATATCAAACCCTCTTTTCCTTCTGTCCATCCTAAATCACTTGTGTGAAAATATCATGAAAGAACAGTTTTTCATAATCATTTTCCCATAATAAAAGAAGCCTCTGGACTTCAAGAGCCCCGGCCTCCACAATCTTACACTATTATTCTCCCTGTTGGTTCTTTCATTATTTCAGCCATTCTCAATAAAAGAGAGGACATCTGTCATAGAAAATGCACCATTACGGGGGTGAAGTTGTTCGAAAACTTCTTTCATGAACGTAAAGTCTTCTAAATGATCCAAGGACCAATCATGATGACTGAGGTTATGATTTTGGACAATCTCCCCAATAGCTGACTCCCCTACTCTTTTCACGATAAACGGGGTGACCTGTTCAAAATCAAGAGACGAGCTTGCATTCATGTAGGCATCTTTCAACACTTCATAAGTAAAGACTTCGATATCCATTCCTTTTGGATAAGTCCTGTGAAGAGTATTGGAAGCATACAAGCAATTCGGGTAACACTGAAGAAACATTCCAATCGCTTGATCAACGATGGCAGGATCTATAAGAGGGCCTGTTGCAGACAACCGAACAATCACATCCCCGTTATATTTTCGACCCGTTTCATAAAATCGGCCAAGCACATCTTTTTCTGAACCACGGAACGTCTCGACATGTACCTGCTGGCACAACTGAACAATTGGATCATCGGTTTCCTTCGTCGATGTGCTGACTATGAGTTGATCAATCCTCTTAGAACGCCTCACTCTTTCTATTAAGTAGGCGAGAAGCGGTCTCCCACCCACCTTGTTTATGGTCAGTCCCGGACAATCGGTTTCATTCATCCCCGCCTGTAGAATCGCTAAAACCTTCATTTTCTCCCCCCTACTATAATCATCTTATGATAAAAAGAGGAGCATCATTAATCACAAAAGAGCCAAGGTGCGATCCTGCGTCACCTTGGCTTTCTTTATCATTCGTATTCTTTTTCTATATTCTTCGTACTTCGAACCGTATCGATCGGTCGAACATAATTTTCAATCTCTTCACGCTTTGGCTCAAGCTTCGGTGGAAGTGACAACTTTTCCCCAAGGGTTTCATAGGGTTCATCCCCCATGAATCCTGGTCCGTCCGTTGCCCACTCAAACAAAATCTGTGGGGAAACTTTGGCGTATAAGGAACCGAAATAATGACGATTGACAAAGCCTGAGTTCCTTAAGCCAAATTTTGATAACCGCTGGATCCATTCATCCAATGCATCCTTGTCTTCCACACGGAAAGCAGCATGGTGGACGGTTCCATATCCTTGGCGTGCCGGAGGGAGAATGGAGTTATATTCCACAATGACAGAACCCCCATTGCCACCTTCCCCCACTTCGAACAAGGTGAACGCTCCTTCTTCATCGACTTCCCTGAAATTCATGACCTTCTCAAGCATTTCCTTGAAGTATTCCTTATTGTCTACTCTCACGTATAAGGGGCCAAGACCAGTAATGGCGTACTCCAATGGGACGGGACCTTTTTGCCATGGGGTCCCCGGTGCTACTCCATCATCGTTTTCATCCGATACCAACTCATAAGCTTGATCATCAAAATCGACGAAAGGAAGCACTTTTTTGCCGAACCGTTTCTGAATTCCTTTGTGCTTCACTTCCAGGCGGTCGAAGCGTTTTACCCAGTAGCCCAAGGCCTCATCACTTGGTACACGGAAAGACGTTTTAGCGATTTCATTCGTTCCATGGGACCCTTTTGGAATGCCTGGGAAATCGAAGAACGTCATATCCGTACCAGGATTCCCCTCATCATCTGCGAAGAATAAGTGATACGTTTCGATATCATCCTGGTTGACTGTTTTTTTTACAAGACGCATGCCAAGGACATACGTGAAAAATTCATAATTCTTTTCTGCGCTGCTTGTTATGGCGGTTACATGGTGAATGCCTTTCAATTCATTCATTCGATCGCCTCCTATTTATCTAAAGCTTCTTCGTAATTATCTCAGTTTCAAGATAAATATAATACATCTCCTTTCCCTTGTCAATTTATTGAGTTCATACAATACCCGTTCCGCTCATACCTTCTGTAAAGGGAAGCTCCCTTTTTCACCCGTCCACCTCTACTGATTTTTGGGGTGAATTCTACGTTTTAACAAAAGAAAAGGAGGTCGTATGCACATGGAAACATTCTTCGTGATCGTCAACATCGCTCTTATTTTTGCTCTTATTTTTGTCCTCATCCGTTTGCAGCAAAAACACGTTTCTTTCAGTAAGCGAGTCTTTGTGGGTCTTGGGCTTGGGGTACTTTTAGGTGTTTACTTGCAGTTTGCCTTTGGTACCGATTCCAGCATCACCGCGCAGACAACGGACTGGTACAACATAGCCGGACGTGGATATGTACGCTTGCTTATGATGATTGTCATCCCGCTGATCATGGTGTCGATCATACAATCCATTATCAATCTCGAAAAAACTTCAGAGCTAGGAAAAGTATCTCTGTGGATCATCGGTGTTCTCGTAGGAACAACGGCCATTGCAGCACTTGTGGGGATCGGTAGCTCCTTTTTGTTTGATCTTGATGCAAGTCAAATAGAAGCCGGTCAAGCTGAAGAAAGCCGGGGATTATATTTAGAAGAACGACTGACAGAGGTTCAGGATATGTCCACCCCTCAAAAGATTCTCGAATTTATACCGGCGAACCCTTTTCTTGACATGACAGGAGATCGGGCAACGTCTACCATCGCGGTGGTCATCTTCTCTGCCTTCATCGGCATCGCTGTTCTCGGCGTGCGTCGCAAAAAACCGGAACAAGCAGAAATGTTTGTCAAAATCGTCAACTCCTTTTACGCGGTCGTGATGCGGATCGTTACCCTTGTCCTCCGCCTCACTCCCATTGGAATTCTAGGACTGATGGCTGTCACTGTAGCAAAAACAGATATAGCTGGAATCCTTGAATTAGGAAAATTCGTACTCGCTTCTTATGTTGCCTTAGGTGTGATGTTCATCCTCCACCTTTTATTGATCGGAATTTTCGGGTTAAATCCTTTCACCTATTTACGAAAAGTACTGCCTGTTCTCAGTTTTGCCTTCACATCAAGGTCCAGTGCTGGAACAATCCCATTGAATATTTCTGCTCAGAAAAACAGCCTTGGGGTTGAAGAAGGGGTGGCGAACATGTCCGCTTCCTTCGGTGCCACCATCGGACAAAATGGCTGTGCCGGTATCTATCCAGCCATGCTCGCGGTCATGATTGCCCCTTCTGTCGGGATCGATCCATTAAGCCCTGGCTTCCTGCTTCAGCTTGTTTTAATTGTGGCCATCAGCTCATTTGGAGTCGCCGGCGTCGGTGGCGGGGCGACATTTGCGGCATTAATCGTCCTCTCTTCTATGAACCTCCCTGTCGCTCTTGCCGGATTGCTTATTTCGGTTGAGCCTCTGATTGACATGGGACGTACGGCCTTGAACGTCAATGGTGCCATGACTTCTGGAACATTGACCTCACGCGTGATGAAGACCTTAAATCTTGAGCGCTTCAACGACAAAGAAGCAGTTGAAAAAGATATCGCCTTATGATTCAAAAAAGGCCTCTCCAATTAAGGAGAGGCCTTTTTCATCTATTGCGCTGTACTCACATCATCCATACCATCCTGATTCCCGATCTGCCATGTTCCTAAACGTCGAGGATCTCCGCCTCCGTACATTTGGAGGACATCCCCGTTTGTGCGGATCCCAAGTCCCTGGATGCCGCCATAGAAAACAGGAGAATCATGTTCAATAACAGAGTAGCCTTTCAAATCCCTTAAACGGGCGATGGGCTGCTGCTCGATCAAATTTTCAACATGGACGACGTTATCTTCTGTATAAAAACGACTGCGGCTGATGGCTTCCTGTAAGGTCAGCTGTTCACCAGTGTCTTCATTCCGCCCATACTCGTACTGGATCAAGGTTTGGATCAGCATCGCCGGAATCCTTTTTCCACCTGGAGAACCGATGCCGAGCACCGCTTTTCCATCTTTTTCAAAAATCATCGGCGAAACGAAAGAACGCGGGCGTTTGCCTGGTTCATAAGCGTTCATGGAATCCTCCGCTGTATCGAAATTGTTCATTTGGTGGTTTAAGAAGAAACCATCGATGTACAATCCTGAGCCGAAGAATTTCCCCAGCGAGTTGGTCGCAGAAACCATCATCCCGTCCTTATCGACAACAACAAAGTGCGTCGTATTGCGGTGATCCGCTTTTTCGCCTGGTGCGGTGTACAGATCCGCGGAGCTTGTCAGTGCACCTCCACCGACGGAAAATTCTTCTTCAAACAACTGCTCTGTATATTCCGTAGAAGTCAATTTTTCCTGCTCGACTTCCTCAAATGCAGGGTCACCCAGGGTGTACACACGATCGGTGTAGACCTTGTCGACGATTTTGTTCACAAGGTGGATATAAATATCTTCGTATTGTTGATCATTGACGATCTGTTCCATATTCTCAGGGAGATTCCCATCCAGAAAGGCAGGCCATCCGCCACCAGGAAGGGCATATTCCTCCTCCAAAACTTCATCCAAATTCGCTTCCAACTGCTCCAGCATCTTCAATGCCTGGATTACAATAATGCCAGATGTCGGAGAGGAGCCGGCATATAAGGTCTGGCCTTTGAATTCACCTTTTGGTGCAGGACGTTTACCGACTTCATATGCTTCAAGGTCACCTGGTTGAAAACCGAGTTGACTTGTAAGAGAATCAGCAACCTCCCCTTCATAGAAAGATCTAGCCCCTTCTTGTTGTAGTTTCTTCAAAGTCTCTGCAAGCTCTGCTTGAACAAGGGTATCGTTGATCTGCAATGGCCGATCTTCAGGATAAAACATGTTGTAAACAGCCGGGTCTTCATTTCCTGATTGAATAAAACGTCTTGAGTTTTGAAGCTGCTCATTGAAAATCCGCCCGACTTTGATGCCTTCTTCACTGTGAGTGACCGCATCTTCGAGCAGTTCATTCCACTCCATTTGATCTCCGTAATCTTCATAAACCTCTCCCATCCCTTTTACAAAGCCAGGGATAGCAATTCCGCGTTGTGGACGAGCCCCGCTGACAGGAGCTGCTTCACGGTAATCGTACGTGATCGCTCCTTCATCCGGTTCGTGGACAATCATTTGTCCACCCCCTCCAATCCCGGAGCCATAAGGTTCAACGACATTCAGCACAAAGGAAACGGCAATGGCTGCTTCAGCAGCATTCCCTCCCTCGTTAAGTACCTTCATCCCTGCTTCTACAGCAAGAGGATGTACAGCACTGACGCCATACACAAAAGCTTCTTCCTCTGAAGAAGTATCTACTTCAACCGTCTCCTCACGACCTTGGACTTCATAAGGTTCACGGAACTGGTCAAACTCTTCTTCAAAATAAACATTCCATCCAACTAAGCCGACGAAAATGATGCCGGCTAGTATATAGGTCACTTTCAAATCATTCAAACCGTGGACCTCCTATCCTTCAATGACGCCAGCTTTTTTCAAATCGATCACAAGTCTGCCGTCTTCCATCCGCCATAGTTCATCGTCCAGTTTTTTCCTAAGCGTGCGGAAAATACGGTAATCGCGGAATGGCTTCAAAATTCCATCTGTTTCTCTCGGTCTCGTATCGGATATTTGCATTGGGATAAAGGAGAGTTCCGCTCCCCCATTTTGTAAAAAGTCAAGTTGAGCGAGTGTCGAATCTTTCGTACGCGACCAGCCCTGGTCAAAGACGAAATTCCCGAGACTGTTCATGACGATTGACGTCTTATCTTCACTTTGTGGGTCATCCGGGTCTCTCTCAATATGTACACGAGTGATCGGCTCAAGCACATGAGAGTGGTGGCCGATAATCACATCCGCCCCCATATCAGTCATCAAATATGCAAGCGTTTCCTGTGTATCATTGGAACCGACTTGGTATTCATCTCCCCAGTGCGTATGGACCATGACGATGTCTGCTTGTTCTTTCGCTTCACGAATACGACTTTGCAAAACGCCTAGACCAGCATTCGTCAAAACCCCGCCGACGTATTCACTGGCACTGTAACCTTGTACAAATACATCTGTGAACCCTAGAATTGCGACATTTCTTCCGTTCGCATCGAAATAGTGAATTTCACCCGCATCGGTCAAAGTTTCCTCTTCTTCAAACATTCCTTCAGCAGGATCTAATGCCCGGCCGATTCCCAGCAGATCAAGGTCGAGGTCTTCCATATGTTTAAGGGTTTCTTCTAATGAAAGGTTTCCATAGTCCATCATATGGTTGTTTGCTAGATTGACAGAGTCGAAACCGGCATTCACCAGCGCCTCTTCGGCTCCTTTTTCTGCATACAAGTGAATATCCTTATTACGCAGTTCAAAATCTTCCATGACGGCCTCAACTTCAGGGTTTTCTGCATCAATAACCGGGTTTTCAAAGTTCCCTGTGACATAATCAGACTCATCAAAGTATGGAGTTACATAATCAAACACACGGCCAATCGGTTCTCCACTTCTTACAGCCGCATCTCGGACATGACGCCCAAGCATCATGTCTCCGACCATAGAGATTCTAAAATCCACATCATCCGGCCGTGTATCTTCGGGCATCTCAGGCTTATCAATCCATTGATGACCGAGGAAAGGCACAGCCAATAAAGCTGCAAGCACCATGGAATGGAGGGGCGCTTTCTTTTTGTGCTTCTTCGTCCATACTTTCATCTTATATTTAAGATCTTTTTCTTCCATTGAAAAATCTCCTCTAAATCAAATGGTACGCGGTAATCAATACAAATGTTGCGAAGGCAATCAGGAAAGTGGCACTGAACGTAGGCAGCACTCCCTGCTTTTGTATCGAATTTGCGATCAATCCGGGAACAATGACTCCGATTCCTCTTAATTCCATGACAGGAAAAGGGGTGAGGGGATATAAATAATCCATCGACATCTTCATCAAAACCCCGACGGTCAACATCGCAGCAAATTTACGACGACCGTATAAAACCGTAAACCTTGATAGAACTTGAGAAACGAGTAAGTATGTAATCAAGCTGATCAATCCAACAGCTAATACGTACATCACTTGATCGAATATCAAAGCTATGTAGCCCGGGACAACCAGTCCCGCGGGCACGATCCCTGTTTTCTCTGCATACAACAAACTTAATAAAACACCAATGACAATCGCGATATATAAATCTGTACCGAACACGTGGACTCCAACTCCCTACCATTATTTGTTCGTCTGCAAAACCTTCCGAGAAAAAGAACGACTCTCTTCCGGCTCTTCGATGACGTCCCAGCCTGTTTCTTCTCGAGATGAAGGACGAAATTCAAGCTCCTCAACAGCCGCCGCTACTTTCTCACCAGCTCCGACGATGTTTCCGATTCCGTAAATGACACTATCATCCGGAAGCTCTTTCAAATGATCGACAACAACTTCTGTCGATGCTTTTTCTAAGTTTATGAGATTAAGAGGCCTGATTGTTCCTTCTTCATAGGCTTTTGTAATTGGCCAGACACTTTCTCCCATGACAATCAACCGCTCCATTTCAATATGGGGCAGGACATTTTCTGCGAAATCGATCGTCCGCTCCACTCTGTCACTCCGACAGCTCATGACGACCGTACGCTCTTGATCAGGATAATCCAACTGTTGAATTCTTTCCCAAATGTTCAACGTTGATGTCGTATCATTGGCCGCGAAACCGTTGAAGAAGTATTTAGGCGCTTCCTCTTTACCGAAACGGTGCACACGCATGGCTCCCGGGTCAACGGGTGCCTGAAGCATTCCTTCAAGCGCGACTTCTCGATCGATATCCAATATCTCAGCAACAGCCATTGCAAGGGCTGCGTTTTGAGGGAAAATCATGAACGGGAACTTTTGTAAGTACGATTCATCGATCCAGCTTTCATCAGCAACGACAACCTTAGAATTCTTCTGGCGCGCGATTTTCTCGAAATACTTCTGATATGGCGTTTCCGGTATGATGACATAGCCGTTTTCCGGAATGGTCGAACTGAAAGCTTCCGCAATATCATCAAGTGTCGGGCCCATGACATCCATATGGTCTTCAATGACATTGGCGATGATGGTAATATTCGCCTTCACCAGCCGCTCCTGGAAGACCTTCTGATATTCAGGGTTTACAGCCATACATTCACTGACAAAAGCGTCCGCCCGACGTTTTACCACTTGCTCCGTAATCCTCATTTGTTCATTAATATTCGGGCCCTGCAGACCGCGGACGATTGGCTCTTCCTCTTCCTCATCCCAATAAAACATCCGTGCCGACGTCCCAGTCGTTTTTCCAACCACTTTCCGCCCGTCTTGTTTCAAAATTCCCATAACAAGACGAGTGACCGTCGACTTCCCCCGAATTCCATTTACGAGAATCCGAGTTGGAATTTTTTTCAGTCGGCGATCAAGCTTATATTTCTCCCAAAGACCTACAACGAGCACAAAAACAAAAAAGATCATCAGGTACGCTAACTCATCCACTAACTTTCACATCCTTATCTAGTTCCAAAGATACCAGGAACTCACTCTCTCTAAAACTAACAGATTATTACAACATACGCCACCGCTCGGCATAAGTCCTAGTACTCTACCATACCCTAAACACACATTTTTTAATTGGAATTTTCAAAATACTTTTTGGTAATCTTAACCATTTCATGAAAAACGATGTCCCTGCCCATTTATTTAAGCACAATAGGTGCCTTTTTACATTTCCAATAACAACCAGTAATAACCAATAACCCATGTTCCCCTTATTCCTAGTGCCTCCTCGTTTTGGCATGAAAATTGCTTGTTAAGTATTGAAACGAAAATTTGAAAGGAGCATGTACGATGCACAATCGAAAATGGCTGCTTATAGTATTCGTCACCGCTTTAACTTTTTCGTCCTTCGTTCCTGGCGTCTCAGCGATGAAAGGCGAAAAAGGCCCGATTAAAGGAAACCTGGTCATTGTAGGCGGAGCCCTTGGCTCAAGCAACAGTGACGTCTACAAAGAATTCATCCATCTCGCCGGGGGAGAAGATGATGCTCGCATTGGCATCATACCTGCCGCTTCTAGTTCCCTGAAGTCTTCCAAACAATTCAAAGAAGATATGATTACCTATGGGCTGAACCCTTCAGATGTAGAAATTCTAGAATTATCAAACCATGACTTTAAGGATACGGAGACAAACGAACGAAAATGGAAAAGCAACGCGCAAAAAAATAAAGTTGCCAATCAAATTAAGCAACTAACAGGCATTTGGTTTGTCGGGGGAGATCAATTAAAAATTACAGATACTCTTCTCAAGGCAAATGGAAAGAACACGAAAGCCCTCGATGCTATATGGGACATTTACCAAGACGGAGCCGTTCTTGGTGGGACAAGCGCAGGTGCTGCCATCATGAGTGACGTCATGATCACAGGCGGAGACAGTCTTGGCGGATTCAATCAATCATTCATTTATGAAGATATCTCAAACCCTGATGAAGAATCTGCGCCTGTTTTCATTGAACAAGGTCTCGGTTTCTTTCAATGGGGGATTGTGGACCAACATTTTAATGAACGATCAAGGCTTGGCAGATTAACCGCCACTGCACTGAAGTATGAAGACCAAGGGAACTATGCTTATGGCATTGACGAAGACACAGCAATGGTTGTATCCAATGAAAAACAAACCATTGAAGTGATCGGTAGAAGTACTGTCACAGTCCTTGATGTATCCCATGCTGCTGTTGACGGAGAATCCATAAGAGGAATTGATCTAAGCTATTTGGCAACTGGTGATCAAGTGAACGCACAAGATAAAAGCTTTCGCATAGATGAAGCACGTAATCTCGAAACTACAGGTTATGAGTATTTCAACTTTGAACCTCTACCTGCTACGGGTGTACTGACTTCCTATGGTACATTACCCAATTACCTTTCCTACTCTCTTGTAGATAACGCGGCAGCCGATGAAGTGGAAAGTTATCTCTATGACAGTACAGGAGAAGGATATGAACTTACCTTTAATCAGACGGCAGATACGAAAGGGTATTGGGGATACAAAGATGGTCAAAAAGATTCTTATTCCATTGCCCACGTCACAATGAATGCCACCCCTATCAACGTACAGTTCAAAGAGAACGGGGGGCTATTCGAAGAACACGAGCCCTCACAGTTCACGATGCCGGACTATTCCTTTAATCCTGATACCAAAGGAATGCTCATCATGGCGGGTGGTGCTTTGGGAAGCTCAAACGCAGAAGTTTACGAAGCGTTTATTGAAAGAGCTGGAGAAAGTGGAAAATATGGAATCATCCCTGCTGCAAGTTCAAGTCTTAAGAGTTCCCATCAATTCCGGGAAGATTTAATTTCTTATGGAGTCGGTTCAGAAAAGATAGAAATCCTCCCTCTATCCAATCATGATTTTAAAAACACAAAAGAAGATGAAAGCCTTTGGTTGGAGAATAAGAATGATGATCGTTTGGCAGAAGAAGTGAAAAGCTATGACGCCATATGGTTCGTCGGTGGAGATCAGACGGATATTACCGATGCCTTATTGAATGAGGATGGATCACAATCTAAAGTACTGGAAAGTTTGTGGAAAATTTACGAAAAAGGTGCTGTACTAGGAGGGACAAGTGCAGGAGCAGCCATTATGAGCGACGTGATGATCGCTGGTGGTGGAAGCTTTGATACATTAAGCAAAGGATTCACAAAAACCTACGACAGCATGTCTCAGCAAGAAGGCGGACCGGCTTACCTTGAGAAAGGTCTTGGCTTCTTCCCGTATGGGATCGTTGATCAACATTTTGATAATAAAGCTAGAATAGGCCGGTTGATTGCGACAGATGCTGCTCACGGAGAAACGAATGAATATTCTTATGGAATTGATGAGGATACAGCTTTAATCTTGGATAACAAAGAAAAATCGCTACAAGTTGTTGGTCGCGCCGGCGTTTCGGTCATTGATGTAAACACTCAAGAAGAAAGTGCTGTATGGAAAGGTGACGAAGATATTCGTCTATCCTGGCTTACTTCTGGAGATCAATTGAATCTTGATACGAAAAAATTCTCTATTAGTGATCATAAGGTATCGACAACAGACTATGAGTATTTCGATTATGAGGCTGCTCCACACTCAGGTGTGTTAACTCCTCATGCAGAATTAAACAAATATTTATCTTATGCTCTATTGGATAACGTTCGTGAAACACAGGTGAAAAGCTATAGTTTTAATAAAGGGAAAGGTTTCGAACTGACCTTTAGAGAAGGAGAGGACACAGAAGGATTCTGGGGATACAAAGATGGTAACAAGGATGACTACTCTTACTTGAATGTCTACTTGGATATACAACCTGTAGAAGTAAGCATCCAAAACCGTTAAGAACAGCTAAAAAAAAGAGAGAAACCAATGACAAAAGGTTCTTCCCCTTGCGGGAAGAACCTTTTGTATTATTTTAACTCCTCGAAAACATTTTTCACTTTCGGGACAACATAGTGGCTTCCGCCTTCAGCACCTTCAATCATCATCGAAACCATAAGATCCTGACTTTCCGTATCCCAGGCAATGAACCATCCATTTTCCTGTCCTTCCTCATCCTTGGACTGCTTCAATTCTGCCGTCCCCGTTTTACCAGCAAGACTCAACCCTTCTACAACAGGCTTATGAGCTGTCCCTGCTGGATCATCCACAACAGCTTTCAAATCCTCTCGTACGATGGAAGCCGTATCTTCACTCATCACGTTCTCATGCCATACTTGCCCCTCTTGTTCTGAAGAGAGCAACCTTGGTTTCATGACGTCTCCGCCTGTCACAAAAGGTGTATAAGTGAGCGCTAAGTGAAGACTGCTCATTTGGATTTCGCCCTGTCCGAATCCAGTATCACCAAGTAACGCATCCCGTTCGAAGGTTTCTCCATTTAACAATTGAGAAGCTTCAATTGGGAAAGTCAACGGAAGGTCCTCCCCAAACCCAAACTCACGCGCCTCTTCAAGGAAGGTTTCCCCACCGATTTCGAGGATTTTGCGCGCGAAATAGATATTATCGGAACGGACAAGCGCGTCTCTTAGATTCACACTTTCGTCTTCGGCTGCCCCTGGTACTCTCGTCACTTTGTATCCGTTCTGTTCAAACGTCGTCCCTTTAATCGAGAGTTCTTCTTCTGGTGTAATGACCCCTTGTTCAAGACCGATAGCTGCGGTGATGGGCTTGAATGTTGATCCAGGGGAATAATTACTTTTGAATTTATTCAAGGTTGTTTCTTCTCCCAACCCGAGGGTTTTTGCATTTGGATTATACGAAGGAGCACTTACTAACGCTAACACATCTCCATTCGTAGGATGAATAGCAGTAGCTGATCCAGATTCCCCTTTCAATTGTTCATGAACGGTTTGTTGAACATCAGCGGAGATCGTAAGTGTCACATCTTCCCCGTCCACTGCTATTTTCTCAGCCAATACCGATTTCCTCTCATTTTCAGAGTTGTAAATAGATAGATTCCATCCCAGTTCTCCACGCAACCTATCTTCCAGTACCTCTTCAACTCCACCTTTTCCAATACGGTCATGGGTTAAATAGCCTTCCGATTCCTCCAAGTCTTGTGCTGTTACATCAGCCATATAGCCAGTTACATGTGCAGCGGATTCACCTAAAGGATAGACCCGAGATTTTACCCCAGAATTAATTAGGTAACCTCGTGGCAGCTTTTCAATAGCAGATGACCTTTCCTCATCATCCTCTGGAATTCTTGCCAAGGGTACGAAGGTTTCAGGACCGACCCAAGATTGATTTAATTTCTCATCAATTTCGTCTACAGACAAACCAAGAATTTCTGCTAGTCCTTTTTTCAATTCTTCTTCTTTTTCCATCTTGCCTGGAACAAGACCAACTTCACGAACAGTTCCTTCAACCGCCAAACCTTTTCCATTCGCATCAAATATTTCTCCACGTTCAGGTCTTATTGGCGTTACTTTCACTGTATCTCCTTCTTCCATTTCAGGAAAAATCATAGAAGAGTCCCATTTTAACACCCAGTTACCTTCACCCTCACCTTCTTCAAACACAAAAGAGGCTTCGTTTGAAAAATCAATGCTACCAGCTATTGATTTTAAGGAAGCTTCATAAGCAAATGTAACTGTCTCTTCTTTTTCGTACTCTTGCTCTTCTTCGGGAAGTTCGTATGTAAATGAAAGATCCTTCATCTCAATTCCTTCATAAATGCTCGTATATCGATCAACAAACTCCTCTTTGTCTACCGACTGTTTAGAGTTTTCACTTAAGAATTCATACATGTTCCCATATTCTCCATTCTTCCAACTCTCCATATAGGCATGGAAGGTGTCTCCCGGCTTCGGCTGTTCCGAACAGCCCATTAGTAAAATCAACCCAACCCCAACAAACATGAACCGCCACCACTTCATATTTACCTCTCCCCTTTACATATATAGACAAAAATACCTTATTTTCATCATAGTACATTCATGACTAAATGAACAGAAAGCCACACCCTGCACAAAAAACCCTCTCCATAAAAATATGAAGAGGATTTAAGATTCACCTAATATTATGACTCCACGCACAATCTTCATCGATCATCCGCTTCGCAGCGTAAATGAGGATGAATTGGATGATCATGACCGGTAGGCCCATTAATCCTGAAATGACCTCCAGAGGTGCTAATCCACCAATCCTCATCAGAACAAGAGCGAATCCAGTAATGATCGCAGCGATGATGATCCTTAATAGTTTCGGTGGTTCATATTTACTCATGTCTCTCGTACTTGTGTAAGCGGCTACGGTGTAGGTGGTCGAATCCAAGGTTGTCGTCAGGAATATGAGAGCGACGACCATAAAGATGACAATAGCTACTTCACCGAAAGGAAGAGTAGAAAGAATGTCCGGAATCGCAGCCATCCGATCATTTTCTTTCACTAAATTCAATACGGAAAGATCCCCAGAGAGATAGCGGTGGACCCCAAGTCCACCGAGAACCCCTGTTGCTATCCAGGAAATCAGGGTAGGCGCAAGCAAATAGGTCAAAATCATTTCCTTGATTGTGCGGCCTCTAGAAATTTTTGCAGCAAATACACTGTGGAGCATCGCCCATGTCGCACTGTATGCGAACCAGAATACGGTATTACTCTGAATATGTGAAGCTTCTCCCTGGTGAACAGAGTCTGTATTCAGGGACATGTTCAAATAATTGGATAATAAAAACGATACACTATCCGAGAAATAGTTGAGGATGAACACGCCAGGTCCACCAATTAAAATAAACACAGCAAAGAAACCTGCGATATACATGTTCCACGTACTCAATCTCTTGATTCCCCGCTCGATGCCAAGGTAAGCACTCAGCGAGAATAAAAGCACCCATATGATTGTAACCGTAATCGTCAGTGTGAAGTTCACATCAATTCCAAACAAATGGGATAGATTCTGCGTGATGATCGGTGCTCCAAGACCCAGCGTCACAGATGCACCCGCAAGAATACTGATTAAAAACAGAACATCCAGCATCCGGCCCCCGAGGCCATCGGTAAACTTATCGCCGAACAACACCCGGCAGGCTTCTGAGATTCTCATCAACGGCCGCTTACGGACATGAAGAATGTACCCCATGGCGGGAGCAATCATGACGAAAATGGCGAATACCTGGAACCCCCATAAAAACATACTGTAAGCATTCCCCCACAGCAACGCTTCTGCAGAACCTGCTTCCACCCCGGCAGGTGGATCATTAGCGACAGAAGTCCATTGCAGCATCCCTGTCCGCATGATGGTTGAACCTACACCCATAGCAATTAAAATGGATGCATATTCAAATAATGTAAAACGCGGTTTTTCTTTGGGATCACCAAGAACCACCTGTCCATATTTAGAAAAAGATAAATACAACCCGGCTACCACTAAAATGACACCATACCAAAGATAACCCCAGCTGAAGTTATTCACGATGGAATCAAAAATGGCATTCAGCAGTTCCAGTGACTCTGCCTCATACAAGGCAAATGGAATGCTGATGCCAATCATGATAATTAATGAAGGAACAAAAATTTTATAGTCGATCAACTTCTTTCTCATCCAATCCTCCTAAGTTATGTAAGATTCTCCTCCCCTTCTACCCGCTGAATCCTTGCACATAACTTAAAAGAAACAATTTTCATATAACGATTAGAGATGTGTCTTTTTTCATTTCACCCGCTTCAATTCTTGAGAGTTTTCTTCTCCTCCCCCATCTTCTTGCTCCTCTTCCTCTTCCTCTTCCTCTTCTGCTTTCTTTATCTGTTCATATCGTTGCCGCTGACGGTAGCCATAGGTGGCAGAGAGCACAACTTCTTCTTTTTCGAGCACAGAACCGAGGGCTCCGATAATTGTAGAAACACTCGTTGCGGTCCAGGCGATATAAAAATAATTGATATACCCCACATCACCCGTTAACTGTGACTTCAACATACCCATTGGAATGAAGGCAACCACCGCAAGAGAGAAGATAAAGAACAGAAGCATATAATACAAACTGACAGAAACCAATAGTGTCAATACTGTAGCCCCGTTATAAAGCTTCCGTAAATACGGAGCTCTCTTGTCGTTCGGTTTCTCCCATAGTTTATGAGCAAGGATGATCCACCCGACCATCGCTACGATGGATACAACCGAAAGCATGAACATGCGCCATATGCCGTAATTGTTGCTCAGATTCCATAATGTCGGGAACACCAGGGCATAAGCACCTGTCGTAAAAGCAAAAACGATGACTTTCAGGAATGCCGGAAACATGGACCATGGACGATTGGCACGAACCATACCAGTCAACAGCCGTAAAGCGCCACTGATCCGAGATTTCACGGTGAACCGGACATCAACGTTTGAGTCCTCTTCGTAAGGCGTTTCTCTCTGAATCGGCGATAGCCATTCAAATCCCCTTTTCCCCATCAGTCTTGTAGAGCTTTTATTTCTCAATTCTTCGTGTTGGTCGTCCTCTTTTGACTGAATTCGCTGTTCTGCCTGCTCGCGCTCCTCTTCAGAACTGCCATAATAGATTTCATTCACAAGTTGTAAAATAGACTCTCTGACTCTTTTAATCATAGGAGTTGATCCAAGACCCGGCAGACTGATCAGAGCCACATGGCCATCTTCATACGCTTCCGCTACAATTGGAAATTTCCCTTTGAATAATGGCAGGTCTGTCAGACATACAGCAAAGTCCCAGTTTTTCTTTTCACTTCTGTCCATCGTCGCTTCCAGAACATCCTCTGAGTTTTCCGTAACTCCTGTAAGTGCATCGACGGTATATTCCACTTCCCAGTTGTAGTTGTCTTCCACATAATAGCTGAGAAGCTCTGGCAGTTCTTTCTCCAAAGCCTCTCCCAATTCTTTTGGGTACCCCGGTGCTGTTATTAATCCCAGTCTCTTCTCTCCTTGTCCCATAACCTTCCCTCCAACTCTCTACAAAACTATTTTTTAAAAATATATAACCGTAATATAAGATTTTAAACGGAAAAAAATAACACAAAAAAGACTACCGCCCTGGCGAAGTCGGGCGGTAGTCCTTTTTTATTGAATCCTTATGGATCAGGAAGCGATTTTCCTCACTCGCCGAATTGTTGAATTTGTTCGAGGAGACTTGTGAGCTCGTGGAATGTCTGGAAGACTTCTGTATTTTCAAGCACGGACGGATCAAGCTTTCCATTTTCCATATTGGCGAGATACATATCCATCCCCTCAAGGGCGCGGTTATTTTGTTCGACCACTTGTTGATGCAAATCAGAAGCGACCTCCGGGGGATCAAGGTCATTGAATTTTTCGATATCTGCTTTTATTCCTTCAAGCTTTGTTTCCAGTTCCTGCGCTGCTTGGGGATCTGTGATGGCGTGCTCGGCTAGTGCTGGGGCTTCTTCTGCAAACGTGGTGGCTTCAGTAGCATATTCTGTTGCTTCGTTGACGTACGAGAGAGTATCATTCACTCCATCAATCAGTCCACATCCTCCAAGAAGAGATACACTTACTAAAACCATTAGAGCCGTTTGTTTCATAGTCTTCTCCTCTTCCCCTCTCACTTTGTATGCCGGTTCTATCTATTAAACTCAATGATATTTCCATCCGGATCACTGATATACACCTGATGCCATTCGGTTTTGTTTTCAGGCTTGTTCAGCATTTCGACTCCATGCGTTTCCAGGCGATGAAGGAAAGCTTCGATATCTTTCACCCTTACTGCAAAATGGCCGTCCCGGGAATCAATTTCTGTCGTTCCTCGGAAGGTTCGTCCTTCCTTATGTACAATAAGATGAATCTGCGTGGAACCAACCTGATACCAGGCACCAGGAAAACCAAAGTCAGGGCGATCCGGACTTTCGTCAAACCCTAATACATTTCCATAAAAGTTCTTCGCTCTTTCAATATCCGTTACTAATAAGGACACGTGGTGAATACCTTCGTACATCTCTTCCACTCCTTTTTCCTTTTCTATCAGTGTAATGGAAAAGATGATTAGTAGCTACCGGAACCACTCCACCACTCCAATCATACTAAGAAGCCCGAGAAGAAAGGAAAATGTAGCGAGCCTCTCATATCCATGACCATGCGTTTCCGGAATCAATTCTTTATAGACGATGAATAACATCGCTCCAGCAGCAAACGCGAGACCATACGGAACGAGAAACAAGGCGATATGAACCATAAAGAAGCCAAATACACTCGCTAAACATTCAATGGCACCTGTTAAAAAGGCCATCGCCACCCCTAATGATTTTCGTACGCCTTGATTTAATAAAAACAAAGCGACAAGAAAGCCTTCCGGAGCATTCTGCAAGCCCATCGATAAGGCGACAACCAGTCCAAGGTTTTCAACTTCACTCGCCAAGCTTGCTCCAACAGACAGACCTTCCGGAATATTATGCAACGTCATAGCCGCAACAAACATAAGCCCCTGCTGAGGCAGTTTCACATCACTTCGTTCATGATCAAGATCGATGTGAGGGATCAAATATTCCATTACGTTCAATAACAAGGCACCCACAAGAACTCCAAAACACAGCACATATAGATTGGTTAATTTCAGCGAAGCAGGGATTAACCCATACGTCGAAGCCGCCACCATAATCCCGGCTGTATAAGCAAGAATGCTATCCATCCGCCTGTGGGAAATGGAACGTATGAATAACACAGGAAGAGCCCCGACACTTGTTGCAAACGCGGACATGACCATCACCCACAGACTCCACTCCATAGCATCCCCCCTGTCATGGACAAAGCTTTTCTTTTTTTACCCTATGACCAAGTCTCCCGAATTAGACTCCCCTGAGCTTGACAGTCCGAAAATTCCACAAACGATCTCATAGTTTAAGAGAAAAAACACCTATTTTTAAAGCCTATCGTCACTCGTCCATTCACCTTCCTTCATAGAGACATATAGTATTAATGAGTCAAAAGGAACTTGTCTGAAAGAAACTGGTAGACTTTTGACACAAAATATAGAAGGAGTGAACAATATGAGGAAAAACACAGGATGTGGAAATGGGTATGGACACGGTAAAAAATGTCCACCTCTATCTAGTGATGTAGCCAAGTCAAGAAGTTTGTTTACAGAATCAGCAGAATTTTCTACTGATACTGATGGTGTAGAAGAAACAGTCATTCTTGGTGATGTGTTGATCCAGTCTCTTACAGAGGCGGACTTTAAACTACCATCATATGCTAGAGCCATTAAAAACATCGAGAAAAACGTTTCCTTGACGCAGTGTAAAGCGATTCCTGTCGTCGGAAACCCTGGGTACGTGAAATTGTTTGTTGAAGGGGTTGTACACAAAAACATCCAGTATGTGGAAGATGGGTATGGATATGTTAAAGACTACAGCATCGATATCCCGTTCAAAGCATACGATCAGGTTGAACTTGCAAACGACGTCCAGTATCCATTCGATTTCCCATACAGCGTGAAAGACAACGTCCTCCAACGCCGTGAACTTGCCAAAGACGGCATGGGCGCCGACCGTTGCGAATTCGGTTCTTTTACGTTCGAAATCTACAACCAGCCAATCAAATGTAAGCTTCTTGCTTCTGCTGTAAACCAGTGGGACATCGTGCATCACTTTGATAACTGGGGACGTTTCAACAAAGTAACGGAAAAAATGGACATCAACCTCGTCATCAAATTGACCCAAAAACAACAGGACCTTGGTTTCCCACCAATTCCGCCAAATGGCGATAACGGTGGAGGAGAAGAAGCTCAGGCTTCAACAACTCAACAACAAGAAACGGTTTACAGCCGCTTCCGAAAAATCATCGGTCAATAACAAATAAGAGATGCTCCTTAATGGGGCATCTCTTATTTAATAGAATTATAGGCGTACATATTGTTTTTGAAAAAGATCATAGAGGATTTGAGCGGAACCTTCAATATGGAGTTTCCCATCTGTGACAGAGGCATCGCTATAACTGATAAACTGTACACTCTGCACTTCTACTTCTACCGGATCAGCAAAGGTTTGAACAAACTCATAATGGACGTTTCCTGTCCCGTCACACTCAAACGTATATTCCTTTCGATCTGCATAAGGGATCTGTGGCTTGCTCTTCCAATCTACACATACGGTCTTCTCCCACGGCATTGTCTGTTTGAGTTGCTGCAATGATTCTCCATTGTCATAAATGACCTCCACCATGAGTACACCGCTAAGAAAAATATAAGAAGATGGCAGAACAACCGTTTCATTCTGAGAATGAATAGATAAATGTATATCTATGATTTCACAGAGATCATCAGGAATATTCAACGTTTCCATAAGGTTCACTTCAACGATCTTTGTAGACAATAAGACGGGCATTTTCACGGTCATGTTCCATGAGGGACTCGATGATTCTTCCACTTCTTGACAAAGGTATTCCAAAGAAGTGGAACTCTCGATCACTTCCTGCTCGTGCTCACAAAGAGATTCTTCTTCTCCTTCCATCATACAAGATGAGCTTTCATCCAGATCAGGAAGGATTAGTGAAGATTCTTCCTCCTCGTAAGACCATTCGATTCTTTCTGACCAGGAACTGGATTCATCCAGCATGGAGAAGACCTCATGACGTAAGTTGTCGGATGTGTGTTCATTCCTCGGAATTTCAACTGACATGTCTTCCTTTGGATAATCGAAGTCTTCGTCTTCCAAAATGATATTTTTCTGAGCATGGTAGTGATCCTTGAAATCCTGCCGATGGTCCGAGGACTCTTCCATGGAAGACACGATATCCGTCAAGATGGAGTAGTCTTGTCGATCATATTCTATCATCTCTTCAGGATCGTTCATAGAATTCCAGTCTGGGCTAGGATCCTCTTTTAGTATTGCTAGTATTTCCGGAAGGAACGGGTTCTTTTTCTTCCTTTCCCTATCGGACTTCATGGAAGGATAATCCACCGATTCATCAAAAAGATCATCCTTGTTACCCATATCTTCAACTATGGACTTCTGATCTTCCCGGAACGAGGACATCCGTTTTCGGTTCTCCGCTAACACATGTTCTTCCGTGTCTTCATCCAAAATTTTGGAAGGTGGGGAAATAACGGGTCGAGGCATTTCTCCACCTGAGTTGTAAGGAGAATAGATGTCATGGTAATCGATTGAATCAGAAAGATCTTCCTCGAATTGAAAATGACGGGGAGGAATATCTTTTCTACGCTCTTCCTTTGTTTTCAATGGTTTCGGTTGGGATCGTTTCGTCCAACGTGTTTGATTGAACTTAATTTCATCTCTCTTCATCTCACTCAGAAAGGTGCTTGCCCTTCAGCATCCTTTCTCCCCTCCTTTCTTTCTTCTATTCTTCACTCAACAATCATCATTGGAAGCTGATGATACGCGGATTTGTTGGTCTTGTAGAACTTTCAAGCAGATGTCCAACACCATTTTTTCTTCGACTTGAGTAAAGTAACCCTCATTGAATGGGGCAGACCCAGGAAGTGGTTGACGATCAAGTGCTTCATCCCATTCAATTATTTTGCTGGAAAGCAGTTCACAATAAGGAAGCTCGTTATAATATTGGCTGCTTTCCTGATGGAATTGAGAAAGATCGCTGCTCAACAGTTCATCCTTCTCAGGAAATCCGGAAGGTAAGGATTGGGATACCGCAAAATCAAATTCTTCCCGCTTATTATTTTTGGGCATGACCGGCATGGATATGAAATCCTCGACCTCAATCACCGTATCGAATGGAATATCCACCGTGAACGAATGAAGATCTGATGCGACCGTTGTTTCTGTGCTCATTTCGATTTCGTTTGATGGGCTTGCATATTGGATATTTTTACGGACGAATCCTTTAATGAATAATTTTTTTGTCGGGAGGAGCAGACGACATTGGGTTAAGGCGACTCTTTTCTTAATATCTTTAATCTCAAGAACAGGCTCTGGAAAAGTGATGGTTTCATTTATGTTCAACTGGACATTGAGTTCGGCGAGAACGACAGGTACCTTTGTGACGATCTTTCCAATACTCACATGTGGCTTGCAAGGTTTACAATACCCTTTTTCACACTCATAGGAATCGTTATGTTTATCAGACATTTGATGGCCTCCTAAACGAAAGATATCCCCATCGTATGTAAAAGAATCTGCCAATGTCTGGGCTCTTATCTCGAATTTGAGATACGTTCAAGCCAACAAGCTTACGAACGATGAACCATCAGACACCTATGGAATAAAATAAAAAAGCACGATCCCTTCTAACAGGAATCATGCTTTGATTTTTAACGCTCAGTCATTAAAGTTCGATTTGTTGTTTTTGTAGGACCTTCACGCGGAATCTAACCATCATCTTTTCAACGATGTGGTGGAAATAACCTTCTTCAACAGGGCTGGACACTGTGCGGTCTGTCGCTTCATCCCACTCGATGATGTCACTTGCCACAAGCTCACAGTATGGGAGCTCGTTATACGCTTGTGTGCTCTCCTGGTGAAACTGAGAAAGATCACTGGATAGATATTGGTCTTTTTCTGGGTATCCTTCACCCAAGTCCTGAGCACGGAAGAAATCGAATTCTCTTCTTGTGTTTGCTACAGGAAGCTGGACGAATCCATCAAGGTCCACAGTCGTCATGCATTCAAAGTGGACTTTAGTTGTCAGTGACTTCATCTCAGATGAGATACATTCGCCTGAGGCACCGTAAACCGGGCTTGCATATTGAATATTTTTGCGAACGTACCCTTTCAGGAACAACGGGAATTCTCCGTCGCTGAACAAGTCATCACTGCCTGTTGACGTTCGAGTAATCAAACGACATTGAGTGATGACCACTCTTTTCTTAACGTCTTTGATTTCCAGTACAGGGTGCTCAAAATGGATATTCGCTACCAGGTGAGTCGTAACGTCATAGGCTCCCAATTCTACAGGAACTTTGATTGTACGGGTCGTTCCAGGGTTTACTGGAGTATCCACCGCATCGTTTGTGCATCTGTCAACTGAGGCTGACGTATTAAGGTTCACACAATTGTCTTGACAATTATCTTTTTGCATTAATTTTTCCTCCTTTATAATTACCTCACTGTATTCTATGCAGTCTGACCTATTAAGCCTGGTCAAATGAAGGAGTACAAACGTGGAACTTTCATCAAATCCTCTATCATAAATTGCCTTCTCTTATCAAATACACAATAGCTTTAGATTCATTTCGGGACTTATAATGAGTGATCAGGTCGCAGGAAAAAAACAGACTCCTATGGGGTATGTGCGGGACAGCTTAGATCCCATAAAACACAGCACGAAGAAGCTCAAGCATCCCCCAATGGAAAGTGTTCAAATACCT
This sequence comes from Halobacillus faecis, assembly GCF_007991335.1. Classification (GTDB taxonomy): domain Bacteria; phylum Bacillota; class Bacilli; order Bacillales; family Halobacillaceae; genus Halobacillus; species Halobacillus faecis. The sequence continues at coordinate 267,478 of NZ_BJYD01000017.1, forward strand.
CTCCCTATTCATAAATATAAGCATGAATTATGCAGATATGGAAATTGGGTATTCGCACAGGGACTTCCCCTTCTACATAATGTGTAGAATGAGGAGGTAGAAAATGAACAGAAATAATTTTCTTGCCGTAGATGTCGGAAATAGCTGGTACAAAGCTTTAGTATCTGATCAAGGGGAAGCGTTTGATTATCAGATGCCGAACGCCATCGCTTTGTTCGATGAGGAATTCTATGAAAAGCCGTACGATGAGGAGGATGTGGATCTCGAGGAGAATTTGATCGTGGAGGTTAAAAGTCCCTCCCTTCAAGATCGACGGGAGATCTTTTACATCGGAAAGTCAGCCATGCAACAGAAGAACGTGAGTTTAACGTCTTTTAATAATCAAAAAGTTGACGAAGAACGCACCTATATTCTCCTTTTTGCAATGGCTGCCTATCACGCCTTACTAACTAATCCTGCTGAAGAAGATCTCCAATTTACCATTAATCAGCTGGCCGTCTCTTTGCCCACAACCCAATACAAGGAAAAGAAAGATGTATTTAAACAGCGCTTGATTGGAAATCATACAGTTATTTTTCATAAGGTGCCGGGTGTAAGAGAACCGAAGGAAGTCTGCATCAAAATACAAATTGAAGATGTCATCGTAGGAGCAGAAGGCGCCCTCGCCTACTTAGCTTTGACGAGAGATCAGGATACGCTTATGATCTCGGACGATTCACTTGTGAAGGATTCTTCTAAAGGCATTCTCATCGGTGACCTCGGTGGAGATTCGGTGGACTTTGTAGGAATTAAGAAAAATAAACCGGTCGCATCTGTGGAGGGTGAGCCGTTCGGCATCAATCAATACCTCGACCATATCATACAAAAAGTAAGTAAAAATGAAATGTACAGCTTCAATTCACGTTCGGAACTTGAAGAAAAACTAGTGGCTGGACAGTCCGAATGGTACGTGGAACCATTCGCGGGAGTACGGAAAGATATTAGTAAATACATCACGCCTCAACTACGCTTAATGGCCATCAAATATCTGGAGCATTTTGACAGAGTGAGAAGCCGTTCAAATGAGATTAAGGGGGCCGCCCGTTACATCGCGGTTGGCGGAGCTGCTGAAATCGCTGAAAAACAAATCAAGGAAGCAGCTGTGAAGTGGAATGAGCGTGGCCGTCCGATCGAATTGCTATTCCCTGGAAACATGTCGAAGTTGAATGTCCAGGGATTGATGATTCTTGCTAAGATGCAATGGATTAGCAAGAACAAAGAGTATGCGGACGATTACGCTTATACCAAAAGTTAGAGGGTGAAGGAATGCCAAACGTATATCACGATTACTTTAAACAGACCGTGCTTACGATCCCTGATTCCTTCATTGATATAAAAACAGGTAACTCTCACGACGTCTCGTCTAAAATTAGAGAGGAAGTCGCCTATCACTCAGAAAATAACACTCTAAACCATTTGATATTTTCTGCTTTGAGTCACTACTTCCATAAAGACGCGGGTACTCAAAAAAAGGAAACGAATAATGTTTTGTCTGAATTACTGGAAATAAAGAGAATGCTGGCAGCAGGCTCTTACCAGAGGGAAAGCATTTCACCTTCCTATAAGAGGCCACAGGTTACAAAGGATATGGACATTCAGGAGATCGAGGACTTGTTAGAAGCTTTCGGAGGGTAAGCACTTATGTAAAGAAGGTAGTCTTTTAAAGGCTACCTTCTTTTCTGATAATGGTCCTATGCAGGGAAAAGGGAATCACCGCAAGTTCTTACAAATGTACAGCGGGCAAGCAGGTGATTGCACAGAAACATGATAAATCCACACTGATGCAGACTCCCGTACCTACAAGATCATCCAAACTCTTATTATCCAATTGATGACAGGCGGATCCATGTTTACTGTGACAATGTTTAGGCTGCTTCTCTTTCAAGTCTTTCTTGAAATCAAGCAGTTCAAGAACCGCACAATCTTTATTCAGTTCTTTGATTTTAAAAATGTGGGTATGGATACACTTGATTTTTTCTTTCTTAGAATGACAGGAATAAGTAGCTACTCCTGTGCCTTTGAAAGGTTCACAACCGCAATATAAAAGGAAAGGAATCGTGTTTTTCTTCACACGCTTTTCTCCTAGAAGTTCATTGATTGATTGTTGACAAGAAGTGTAACATTCGTTTTTCACTTTCTTTTGCGCATAGAGAATGGCCGCTAATACTTCTTCAACACAGTTTTTATAATGTTTCGCTTTATGATGTTTATCTTTTTTCCCACCGCATCCACCTTTATGGTGAGAATCATAATCATACGCATGATAACTCATTTTTTTCACTCCTTAATGATTCAGATACCGTATTATACGTGGCGAAAGGATTTTCGTTTGATATGTGCGCCCACAGCACAGGAATTTTCTTTTACCTTCAAAAAAATGAAAGCTCCACATTGGCACCCGCACCCCTACAAAAGTCCCGGCGTAGGACTTTTTCATTATGAGCGTATCGTACCTTGGTTCACTCCTTTCCTTCACTTATACTGAGAATAATAGAAAGGAAAGGTCAGTGATTTTCATGCTTTACATAAGGCAGGTTGAAGAGATTATTAGGGAAACACTGCTTGAACATCAATTGGACATCGATTATGAAATCAATAATAAACTTCCAGCACCCATGAGTTTTAATGTTTCTACAAATACGGTGAATTTTAACTATCTACAAATCAATGGATATATGAGTAAAATAAAGGTAAGTGAAACCGAAGAAAACGTTGTCAAAATCATCCTCTATCATGAAATCGGCTACTACCTCACATTCAAAAAACATAGACACGATTTACGCACACTCATGTATGGAGGAGATGAGGAGATCGACGAGCTGAAGGCAGTCATTGAAACCAATGCATGGAACTATGGACGAGCATTGGTCCCTGAACATTTGCTCGAAACTTACGACCTCATTCGGGAAAAGGACGAGAGCCTTTTGCAAGGATTGAAGTGAAATTCCTTTATTCTACAAATTATCCTTGAAAATGGAAGGTCATCGCATGGACCTTGTAGAAATAGTTATACAGTCACTACATGATTAGGCTTAATAAAAAAGGAAGGTGAATGGCATGTTCAAGAATCGTTTATTCAAGAATGTCCTATTCCGATGGATGCCACATAAAGAGCAAAGCATTTGTGAAAAAAGATTGATCAAAGTGGTCAAACGCCTGAAGGTTGAGAATTTCAATTTTAATTGGGATCGTAACAGTTGTTTTGTGGAGTTTACATATCAAGGGGAGAGCTACCGTCTCGAACATTCCGTTGATAAAGCGAAAGAAAAAGGGATCATTTTAAGGAACGGTTTGGATTGCTTGAACGAATTGACACAATCCCTCGAGGATTTGGGCTTGATTATCGACCGTGGTATGTACGACTTCGACACTTGGATCGCCGGCATGAGACAGTCACCTTCCGCAGAGGAACCGCCTGAAGTGCAGGATGAGTTTCAACTTAAGTATAAATCTCTGGGAAAACAAGCAGGCGAAGATACGATTGCTCTTAAACCAGAGACCTCTTTTAAGAAATTCGAAGACAGCCATCCATCATCAAAACGAACGCAAATCAAATAAAAAAATGACCTGCCTCTTCTTCCAAAAGAGCAGGTCATTTTTTATTGATCTTTTTCTTGGAAATGTACGTCCACATAGCGATATAAGTGGTAAATAGCAGAATTAAAAACATGGGAACAGACAACACATCACGTATGAGCACGGTTGCATGACATCCTTTCTATTTTAAACTGTCCAAAGGGAACGGAAAGAATACGTAGAAAAGGACAGCAATGGGCAGGGATATGATGAGGGCGCGGACAGGGTTCCGGTAATGGATATAAAGCACGATGAATAAAACCGCATTCAACGGAATATTGAGCCAGTTGTTCCACCCATGATCATAGACGTACATCCCTTTCATAGAAAACAGCCATTCTAAAACCGTGTAAAATGCGACCCAAATCGTGATATAGATGAACTGAGCGCTTTTCGTCCGGGGGAAACGTTGTAAATAGATAATTAAGCCGACAGGGCAGATAAAGAAAGTGAACGCCATGTTAATGATGGAATGGTTCAACCACTCCAACGTCACTCCGCGGAAAGCCCACAGCGTATGATTATAATAAAGAAAATTGTAGGTCATGTTCACAGCAATAAAAAATAAGATCGTCGGGTATTGCTTCCCTACCTGCTTCCAATCAACAAATCGATAAGCAAAAAGAATCCACACAACAATGACTAATAATAAATACATCTCCCACCACTCCAAGAAATCGGTTATCTCCATTCTGCACCCACCCATTCCCCTTTATACATTAGCGCTCCTTACCAGAAATAGCCACACCAGGTCATCCAATATCTGGATGACCTGGTGTGGAAAATAATGTAAATCAAACACAAAAAAACGCCTGCTTCGTTTTCGCTTGGGAGCGATTGGAAGCAGGGCGTTGAGGGTGGTTCACCTTATCATACTTTCTTAATAGGCAAGTGCGAATAGTCCTTTAATGTGGGAAAGATAACGCACGTTACTTGCTTCTTTCATGACAGAAGCCGGAAGACCTTTCAGTGGTGTCTGGTTGGCACCGATGAAAGCAACCGCGTCTTTACGGCCAAGGCTTGCAAGCGTACCTGAGTTGACAGGTTCGAACTCTTCAAAGCTCTTGTCTTCAATGAACGCATATAGGTTGTAACCGACGGTCTCACCCATCTGCCAAGCGATTTGTGCTGTTGGTGGTTGTGGGCGCTCATCACCTGGTTTGAAGTAAACCGCACTGTCACCTACAACAAATACGTCTTTGTGAGATACGGATTGAAGGTAGTTGTTCACAGATGCACGTCCGCGATTTACTTCAATGCCGGATTCGCCGACAAGTGGGTTACCTGCAACGCCGCCCGTCCAAACGAACGTATTCGCTGTCAGCTTACGGCCGTCTTTCAATTCGATGACATTTCCTTCTACATTCGTGACAGGAAGTTCTGTCAGGAATTCAACGCCGCGTTTTTCCAAGCTCTTCGTAGCTCTTTCAATCAAGTGATCAGGAAGCATTGGCAAAATTTTCGGCATAGCTTCTACTAGTGTCAGCTTGATTTCTTCTGGGTTAACCCCATATTTTTTAGCCATTGCTGGTGTTTCATCAGCCAATTCACCGACAAGCTCGACACCAGTCAAGCCACCGCCACCGATGACGATGTGGGCATCTGCTTCGTTATTTGTCTGTGCATAATCGCGAATGCGAGCTTCCACATGTTCACGGATCTTGTTCGCATCTTCCGCAGATTTAAGAACCATGCTGTGTTCCTGCAATCCAGGGATGCCAAAGTAGTTCGTTACGCTACCCAGTGCGACGACCAAAGCATCATAGAATAGTTCAGATCCATCTTCCAGTGAAATCTTTTTATCATTGACAGAAAAGGACTCGATCGTTGCAACCTTAAGGTTGATGTCTTTTCCTTTCAATAACTTCTCAAGAGGAAGTGCTGCCGCCTGCTCAGAAATGTTTCCTGCTGCCAAACGGTGCAATTCTGTAATAATTTGGTGTGTCGGGGTTTTGTTAATGATTGTGACGTTCGCTTCAGAAGCGTCCATGTATTGGCGCACAGACAAAGCGGCAAGAAGCCCGCCATAACCGCCGCCTAAAATGACGATTTCTTTTGACATGTTGATTCCTCCATTTCCTACTCTTTGTGATTGCGTTCAGCAGATACTTTTAAGTATGCGTTAACGAAACGGAACATTTTTTGAGCTTGAGGGTCTTTCAACATCTTCATCAAGCCGAATAGTCCGATGACTTCTGAGCTGCTTTCCGCATGGTCTTTCGCTTCGATTGCGTTCTGTGCTACTTCTTTCACGGAATGTTTGAGAGGTTCAGCCACTTCTGACATAAACTCAACCGTGTCTTTTTTCAGAACTTCATCCGTCGCAAGCGATTGAACGGTGTCGTAGGAGCTTGAAAGAATCTTCACCAATTCGGTAAGCTTCGGAAGCTCTTTCACAAGAACAGTCAAAGATTCCTGTACTTCAGGTTCCAGTAGTTGGTCGAGCAGTTCACGCTCGTCACGAGCAACGTTTGTCTGCTCGTCTTTTTCTGTTGTGAATGAATCTGCCATATCCACTTCTCCTTTTTTTGAGCCCAGGGCTCATTTTTTTTATAAGTAAATAACTAGTACAAGCAACGAAAGCTCTACCTGTTATAAAACAGTAAGAGTGCCATTTTATAGCTAACGTTACTAGAGTAAAATATAATCTTGTGAAGCACAACACATTCTTACAAAATAAACGCTTACAATCATGATTTTTTTCATAATCTCCGTTCTTTTTACAGCATTCTCAATCAAAAAGACGGATTTATCGCTCTTATTATCATTCGCTAAAGATACTTTCTCATTCTAGATTCTACCTATTTTATATGAAGAAAGGTTTTCATACGAGAAGAAGGCTAACCGCAAATCCGATTAGCCCCCTACTTCAACAATGTTACGGTAAATCGTTCCCAGCAGCCCGGTAAAGCTCGTACCATTCTTCTCTGGACAACACAATATGAGAAGCCTTCGCAATATCCTGCATACGCTGCGTATTCATTGTCCCCACAACAGGTTGAATGTTAGCTGGGTGACGCAGAATCCAGGCAATCGCGATGGCAGAATCCGTCACGTCATATTTTCCAGCCAGTTCCTGAAGCTTGGCATTCACTTCCGGGAAAGCGTCATTGCCTACAAAAGGCCCCTCAATCATTCCGTGCTGGAATGGGGACCATGCTTGAATGGTGATATCATTCAGGCGGCAGTATTCCAAGACATTGCTGTCCCTGACAACGGCCGGGTCGTTCTGCATGTTCACATTGAATCCGGCGTCAATCATCGGCGTATGGACGATACTGAGTTGCAGCTGGTTGATGATCAAGCTTTCTCCCATATATTTCTTGAGTAGTTCCATCTGCATCGGGTTTTGGTTACTAACACCGAAGTAACGAACCTTTCCACTTTCTTTCAGTGTGGTAAACGCTTCTGCTACTTCTTCCGGTTCCATTAAAGCATCTGGACGGTGCAACAGAAAGCTGTCTACATAATCTGTATTTAACCGTTTCAAACTGCCTTCTACAGACTCCAGAATATGCTCTTTAGAAAAATCGAAGAAACCTTTGCGAATGCCGCACTTTGTTTGGAGCTTGATATCCTCACGTGACACGCCAGTCGTTTTCAGAGCTTCCGCAAATACAGACTCCGACTCTCCTTTTCCATAGATATCGGCATGATCAAATAAATCGACCCCATTCTCGACTGCATTCGTGATCACTTCAGATGCATCCTTCGTGCTCAGTTCACTCATTCTCATACAGCCGAGCGAAATTTCGCCGACCTGTAAATCACTTTGACCTAGTTGTATTTTCTTCACTTTGCTTCCACCTTTCTTTCCATATCTACTCTTATCTTATCACTTTTCCTTAAAACCTTAAGAAATAACGCTTACAATAAAAGGAGTACCAGGTCATCCATAATATGGATGACCTGGTACTCCTTTTATTTCCATTTATCTTGGATCCCTTATATAATCCAAGGTAGACAGATCATTTCTGAGGAGGAACTTTGAATGGGGAACATGGAAGCACTTCAGCAGTCTAACTATAAAACAGGGGCCTATCCTTTCTACGAAGAGTTGAGGGAAGGTCAACCCATTTTTTCAATGAACAGTGATGGGACCAATCACTCCTGGATGATTACCAAATATGATCACGTGAAAGAATTGTTGAAATCACCCAGTTTCATTAAGGACCAAAGCAAATTCTTCTCTACATCTCAAGACACCGAACAAAATGAATTCAATATCTTCCAAAACATGATGCTTGACGTTGACCCACCTGACCATACACGTCTGCGCAGACTCGTCCAACCTTACTTCAACCCTAAAACGATTAAGCAGCTGGAACCAAGAATCCGTGAAATTGCGGATGATTTGTTAAACCAAATGAAACAAAAAGAAACAACAGTCGACTTGATTGATGATTATGCTTTTCCGCTGCCCATTATCGTCATTAGTGAGATGCTAGGTGTTCCCGCAGAAGACCGGGATAAATTCAGAACATGGTCCAACACCATTGTCTCAGCATCCAATGAAATGGACCCTGACTTCATGGATGATGTAGAAGCTTTCACTACCTATCTAACGGAGCTTTTTGAACAAAGAAAAGCCGAACCTCAGGATGACTTGGTTTCCCATCTCATTCAAACCGAAGAAGACGGGCAGCAGCTGACGAGGAATGAACTCTATTCTATGATTGTCCTTTTGATCATCGCCGGTCACGAAACAACGGTCAATTTGATCGGGAACACCATGTATGCTCTGTTTGAACATCCTGAACAGCTTGAAAAAGTAAAGGCTGACCCTACTCTCATTCCTGGTGCCATCGAGGAAGGGCTTCGCTATTACAGCCCTGTCGATTTTTCGACCGCTCGGTGGGCAGATGAAGACATCGATTTCCACGGTCAGTTGATCCGGCGCGGTGATTTCATCTTGGCTTCCATTAGTTCCGCCAATCGGGATGAAGAAAAATTTGAACGCGCCTCTCATTTTGATGTTACGAGAGAAAGAAATGCTCACGTCGCGTTTGGTTTTGGAATTCACTTTTGTCTCGGCGCCCCTCTCGCCCGACTGGAAGGAAAAATTGCGCTGGAAAAACTGCTATCAACGCTTCCGGACATCCATCTAAACCGCGATGTACGCTCACCTGAATGGCGCTCCGTCTTCCTTTTAAGAGGACTTGATTCCCTCCCTGTTTCTTGGTGAAAAAAAAGCCACTTGATGAAGGCATCAAGTGGCTTTTATTTTTTTCTAACTGCATATAAAATGGTGATCACAAGCAGCAGTCCCGCAAGAATAAAAGCAGCGTTCACAACTAGAGGTACGTCGCTGCCTTGATTTTTTACCCCGATGCCGATAAACGCCCAGACAAAAACGAGCGGATACACCCAATCATCCTGGCTTTTCATAAAGAAGATAGCAAGCAATGTACCTATGATCATCAACAATATCGTCCAAACGGAGGCGGAAATTCCGAACCCATCCCAGCCGATGTAAGTTAAATAGTAGCTGATGTTCGCGATGGTTGCGACACTGATCCAACCGAGATAAACAGAGAACGGAAGCCGGTCGAAAAAAGAGGCCTCATTTTTCTGTAAGGTTTGATATAAGTGGATCAAAGTCAAGAGCAATCCTATCATGACCAAAACCGAAAGACCGAAAAATTCATAATGCCACATAAAAATCCAGAGACTGTTCAGCAAGCTGCTTAAGACGAAGAGTCCGCTTGTCTCTTGATAGATGGGCAGGTCCCGTCTACTTTTCGGGAACTGTCTGATCACCCAGATTCCTAGCAAAATGTAAATGAGTCCCCATATGCTAAATACATAACCAGCCGGGGTAAATAGGACATTAAGTTTATTGGAAATTTCCCCTGTTGTTTGGCCGTTCAGCGGAAGTGTGTTCGCGAGGGCATTAACGATAACCACGAGAAGAAAGGCAAACAAGTTGATGATGAACTTCCCCATTCCTACCCCTCCTTTATTCATCCATGTGTTGTATATTATTCCTTTACCCGGTGAATTAAAACTTATATATTGGCCGTAGCCCAATATTATGGTGGATTAAGAACAAAAAAACCGATTCCTTTTAGTTGGAATCGGGAGAGACAGAGGTTTGTTCATTTTGGTTTTCTTTATTTAGGACAGTCACAAGAGCTTCCACAACTTCCGCGTCGTAATGAGATCCTTTTAACCGGACGATTTCAGCAACCGCGTCGTCTATGGAAAAAGCTTTTCTATAAGCACGGTCTTTCGTCATCGCATCAAAGGTATCGCTGACTGCTATGATTTTTGATTCTATTGGTATTTGCTGATCAAGCTTCCCATAAGGATAGCCACTTCCATCCAATCGTTCGTGATGTTGCTCAATGATTGGACTCAACTCTTCGTATGAAGTGCCTATGAGCATGTCCGCACCGTCAACCGGGTGTTTTTTGATAATCTCAAACTCTTCATCCGTCAGCCTATCCGGCTTATTAAGTATTTCATTTGGAACATGAACTTTCCCTATATCATGAATCACAGCAGCTATTGTCAAATTCTCCAGCACTTCTTTCCTTAACTTCATCTCTTTGGCTATTTGAACCGCATACTTCGCCACTCGCTCACTATGCCGATGGGTGTAAGGGTCTTTTTGTTCCACTTTATTTTTTATTTGCATCAAAGAAGACATTTCTTCACTTAGGTACACAAAGGTTTGATCAGTAAATGCACACAGGAGCTCGACTCTCGATACAGCCGTAAAATGGACCGGTTCTTCCAGATTACGGGCCGTAAAGTAATCGCCTGCTCCTACCCGCTTTCTTTCAGGACCTATTTCGCAAAAAGCCTCCCCTGAAAGCACATAGTAAAATTCAAGTGCCAAAGGGTTATCACTAGGATAAACATAAAATAATTTATCTTTTTCAATAAGTTGATGGACCAGTTCGACCCCATCCCCCTTAGACAAAAGACTCAATTCCATGTTCTCCTCTATTTTGACAGATTCCAGCACCTCACCCTTACGATTCAGTTGAAAACCCTTCATAGAATCACACACCTTTATACGAATAAAAACGAATCCTGTGACAGGACTCGTTTTTATTCTACACCACTATTATCTGAATTGTCACTCAAATTAAGGTTACCATCCTACTACCCGGATTGGGTCGATCCAGACCCATCGATCTGCAAAGCGGACAAGCTTCCAACTACACTCTGCCTTTACGCCTTTCTCTGCCGCCTTTTCGATGGTATCTTGAGACATTTTTAATGTTTCATCATAAATGTCTTGAACGACTTTATCCAAATCTTCTACGTATTCCTCCGTCAATTTCTGCGCTTTCTCTGATTTCTTACCCAGTTTTTCCTTAAGTTTCTCTATTTTCTCTTTTAATTTTTCTTCATCTTTGTGACCTGTATCTATTAATGCTTCCAGTTCTGAGATGTCATCTTCAATGGAAGCTATTTTTCCTTCGACCTTCGCTTGTTCCTCTGCTAACTTTTTTTCAATCTTCGCTAACTTTTCCATCACTTTTTGTTTTTTCTCTTCATCCTTGTCCTCTTCCGCCAACTCTTTTAACACTTTCTTTCTTTCCTTTTTAAGTTTAACCACTTCTTTGCCTTCTTCTACTTTTCGTAGATCTAACGTGTACTCCGCCTTTAACTCATCGGCCTTTTCTACTGCTTTTTCAATTTTCTCTTCGATTTCAACATTAGTTTCCTCAATCCTTTCCAAAGCTTTTTCGATGTCTTTCTGCTCATCTGCATACACATTCATCCCCGAACCAAAAACAAAAGCAAGAACAACCAGCAAACTTCCCAACATTCTCTTCATGTTCGTACCTCCCGTAAAAATATATTTTCCTTAAGCCGCCAACATTGCGTCTATTCGTATAAATCTAGGATGTTAGTGAGTAGTCTTAATGAACTAGTTCTTTTTACTCTCATAAATTTTACCATTACCACCATTTTCCTTCAACAAAAAAGGTCGAATAATGAACAATTAATTCTCTATAACGAAGTAATCTTCAACCTAACCTGCCTTTTTAAACAAAGGTTATAGATAGCTCTGTTAAGGGAACAGTATAAAGGGAAATTTTCACACTACGAAAAAGGAGTGGGAAACATGAATAATAAGCAATTTGAAAAAATGAAGAACGGTAATGGATTTATCGCTGCGCTTGACCAAAGTGGTGGAAGCACACCGAAGGCACTGGCAGCTTATGGCGTCCCAGAAGATTCTTATTCAGGCGAAGATGAGATGTTCGATCTTGTCCACCAAATGCGGACAAGAATCATCACCTCCCCTTCCTTCGATGCTGATCATATCCTAGGAGCCATCCTCTTCGAGCAAACGATGGACCGGGAAATCGAAGGTCAATTCACCGCTGATTACTTGGCCAGCAAAGGTATCGTTCCTTTCCTTAAAGTCGACAAAGGGCTTGCGGAAAAAGAAAACGGCGTCCAGCTCATGAAACCGATCGATGATCTTGATGAAACATTGCGCCGTGCCAACGAACGTAACATTTTCGGAACAAAGATGCGGTCCGTCATTCATGAGCCGAATCCTAGTGGGATCAAAGAAGTCGTTCAACAGCAGTTCGATATTGGAAAGAGAATTATCGCTTCAGACCTTGTACCGATCATTGAACCAGAAGTCGATATTCACAGCAGCGACAAAGAAAAATGCGAGGACCTTCTCCGAGACGAGATTTTGAAACACTTAAATGAGTTATCTGAAGAGGAGAACGTGATGCTGAAGCTAACGATTCCAACTCAGCCGAACGCTTACAAAGAACTGGTCGATCATCCTCGAGTCGTCCGTGTCGTTGCACTTTCCGGTGGTTATTCCCGTGAAGAAGCGAACGAAAAGCTGAAAGAAAACAATGGCGTCATCGCAAGTTTCTCCCGGGCCCTGGCCGCAGACTTGAATGCCAATCAGTCTGATGATGAATTCGATGCAGAGCTTAAAAAAGCTGTCGATTCCATCTATGACGCCTCCGTCAATAAAAAATAGCAGAAAAAAAGGTGCGATCTATAGATCGCACCTTTTTTTATTTACTTCTTAATAATCTCATACTGTTGAGAATGACAAGTAAAGCTGCCCCTGTATCACTCAATACAGCCATCCACAAGGTCAGGAAACCCGGGAAAATAAGCATTAGTGCCAGTAGCTTCGTTACTAACGAAAACCACACATTCTGCTTGATAATTTTCAACGCTTTCCTACTCAATCGAATCGTGTGGGGCAGCTTTTCCAGGTTATCTGCCATTAGAACAATATCCGCCGTTTCCATAGCAGTATCTGTCCCTGCTCCCCCCATAGCGATGCCGAGATCAGAGGTCGCTAAAGCCGGGGCATCATTGATTCCATCTCCAACCATGGCCACACTCTTGCCTTCCGCTTGGAGCTTTTTCACAGCTGAAACTTTATCCTCAGGTAAAAGCTCAGCGAAATAACGATCAACGCCTGTTTCCCTGGAAATCTTATCCGCTGTTCCTTTGTTATCCCCTGTGAGCATCACCATTTCCTGCATGCCCACCTGCTTCAACTTTTGAATGGATTGAACGGTGATATCCCGAATGGTGTCAGCAACAGCGATGAGGCCTAGAGCTTTGTCTGAAGTTCCTACAACGACAATGGTGTGTCCCTCTTCTTGTAACTGTTCAATCCGGTCTTTTATCTCATAAAAAGGCACCTGCATATCTTCATACAACTTAGGACTTCCAGCGAAATATTCTACGCCATCCAACTTCGCTTTTGCCCCTTTTCCTGCAATGGCTTGAAAGTCTTCCCCTTCTATCACTGCGATGTTTCGTTCGTTAGCATACGTTGTAATCGCTTGAGCAATCGGGTGGGTGGAATATTCTTCAATGGTCCGCGCCACACGGATCAGCTCTGCTTCACTAATGCCAAGTGCGTGCACTTCAGAAACTTTCGGACGTCCTTCTGTAAGCGTCCCTGTTTTATCGAAAGCGATGGCTTTGATGGTTCCCGCCTTTTCAAGAAAAGTACCGCCTTTGATGAGGACTCCATTTTTAGCTGCATTTCCAATGGCTGAAACAATCGCGACTGGTGTGGAAATCACAAGAGCACAAGGACAGGCGACCACGAGTAAAGCGAGCCCTTTATACAGCCACTCTCCCCATGTTCCAAAGCCAAAGAGTGGGGGAAGGACCATAACCAACAGAGCGAGAGTGAATACAATCGGCGTATAAACTCGCGCAAAACGGTCTACGAATGCCTGAGTAGGAGCTCTTTTCTCTTGAGCCTCTTCTACAAGGTGGATGATTTTAGCGATGGTTGTATCCTCCACGAGCTTCGTCACTTCGATTTCTAATGATCCACTTTCATTCACTGTACCTGCATATACGATATCTCCCGTTTGTTTGTCTACAGGCAAGGATTCTCCCGTGATTGGAGCCTGGTTGACACTAGATGTTCCGGTCATCACATCACCATCTAATGGAATCTTCTCGCCTGGTTTAACGATAATGACTTCACCAATCCCAACCTCTTCTACCGCTTTACGGACGAGTTGGTCCCCCGATTTGACCGTAGCTTCTTTAGGAGTGAGATTGATCAAACTCCTGATCGATTCTCGCGTCCGTTCAATCGACCGGTTTTGAAGTGTATTTCCTAATGCGAACAACCATACGACCATGGCCCCCTCAAACCACTCGCCGATAAGGGCTGCCCCGATGGCTGCCGAAGCCATGAGGACGTTCATATCCAAAGATCCGCTCTTGATTGCATAAAAAGCACTTCTCGCAGGCTTGAAACCGCCAATCAGAATGGCCACCGCATAAAAAGCCGTTATGAATTCAGCGGGGATGCTTGTAAACGACCCTATAAAGCCAAGGCCAAGGAACAGCCCAGAGAAAGTCGTCGTTGATAGACCTTTTGGTTTGCCAGATTTCTGATTATGGCCTTCTTCTTTTCCTTCCAAGAAAGCTTGAAATCCAGCCCTGCCTACTTCTTTAATAATTTCTTTCGGAGAGGTCGTATGCTGAATCTGCATTTTCCCTGTTGAAAATTGGACTTGAACATCCTGAACGGCAGGATTTTTGCTCAAATGCTTTTCAATCGTCATCGCACAAGAGCCACAATCCATACCGTCTATTTTATAGGTTTGTTGATTCATATGACGATCCACCCGTTCGGCTTCAAAACCTAACCGGCGAATATGTTTCGGGATCTGGTTGTAAAGATCTTCATTCTCGGCACCTACCGTCATCTTCCCCGTCCCATACTGCACGTTGACGGAATGGACACCGCTGAGTTTTTGCAGCCCTTTTTCAATCGTAGCTGCACAAGAAGGACAGTCCATGCCTTTCACATCGAACTTCACCACGTTTGAACCTTCAGGCCTTCCAACATCCGCGCCTGAGGTACAGCAAGAAGCCTCTTCTTGTTCAATTCCACAACAATTGCCCTGGGAGGCTTCACCACCCTTGGTATCACTAGAACAACACGTGGAGGTTGCCTTCGCTTCTTCCGTAGCAGTGGAGCAACAAGATGTTTCCACTTTGTCTTCATCCTTAGAGCTGGAACTTGAACAACAAGTGACTTCCGGCTCCTGTTCTTCTCTAGCACTTGAGCAACAGGACACCGTTTCATCTTTCAAAACCTTTTCCCTACTTGAACAACAGCTCGATTTATTCTCCTCATTCATTCCTCTCACCTCTGTTTCTCTCTAAACTTCTTTCGAATGTTGAATCGCAATAGAAACCAGTTGGTGTACATGTTCATCAGCTAAAGAATAGAAAACAAGTTTCCCTTCTTTACGGTATTTGGCTAATTTCATATTGCGCAGCAAGCGGAGATGATGCGAAGCGGTGGCTGTGGTTGAACCAATGATGTTTGCTACGTCACACACACAGAGCTCATTTTCAAGTGTCAGTGCGTAGGCAATTTTCAAACGCGTGGCATCGGACAGGGCTTTAAAAATTAACTCCACACCAAGAACTTCCTCCACCTTTGGCTGGACTCTTTGGACAAGTTCTTCGTCATAACAAAAAGTGTAGCACGTATCTTTGGGCGTTTTCTTCACAACATTTTCACTCAATATATTCACCTTCATTCAAATAATCGTTTTAATGTTTAAATATAGTGTATGCCCTTTCTTTCAAACTCGTCAATGATATTAATCAAATAATCATTTGAATATAAAAATGACCCGATGTACCATGAGGCACTGACCAAGATCTCTATCCTTTTATCGTCAGCGCGTTATTTTTGTGCGATTCGCACACTCTTTAGCGCTACTCGCATACTCTTTGGCGCGACTCACACCCCCTTTGGCGCGACTCGCACCCCCTTTGGCGCGATCTGCACACTCTTTAGCGCGACTCACATCCCCTTTGGCGCGATTCGCACCCCCTTTGGCGCGACTCACACCTTCTTTGGCACAATTCGCATACTCTTAGCCGCGAGCCTCCCTCTTTCATACAAAAATAAAAAGCCTTCCCTCAACTAAAATTGAGAGAAGACTTTTCTTCATCTGAACAAATCCAACAAGCGATCCCAGAAACTCTTTTCTTCTTCTTTTTCGGGAGCCTCTTCTTGTTCTTCATCCTTTTTGATGCTTTCTGTTTTTATGAGGAACTGTACGGATCCAACCTTTTCATTCTTTTCCGATACGAAGGATGTTGGTTCAAAATCGGATTTATCGTATTCTTCGACCATTTTTTCAATTTCCGAGTCCATCTCACCAGGTAAATTGCTCGTGTTGGACGCTAATTCGGATGTACCTTCGTGGAGTTCTGCAGCTCCATTTTCGAGCTCGGCGGTTCCGTTTGTCAGACTTCCCATGCCACTGTGGATGTCTGCATAAGAACCTGCCAACTGATCAACTCCACCTGTATAATCCTTGAGTCCCTCGTGGAATTCACCATATTTTGATAAAAGTGACTGTAATCCTTCCTGCAATTGTTGGACAGAGTCACCGATATCCATACTTTCCATACTGGTACCGATTTGGTCAGCCATCGTATTCAGGTTTGTAGTCATTTCATTCAATGAACCTGCACTCTGTTCCAAGGCTGGGCCGACGGCTTGATACGCTTCTTTTACATTAGCGTACGTTCCTTTTGCGGTTTGTGCAGCCTGGTATGTTTCTACCAGCTTATTGACGACTTCCTGGTCCGCCCCACTTTCACGCAAGGCCTGGATTTCCTGTTCTGAAATCTGATACCCGGGAATGGCTTCAATGGACTGACTCAGCGCCTGATGGGCTTGGCTGTACTGATCCTTCAGATTCGTCAAACCTTTTTCAACCTCATTCAATCCTGTAGAAAGCTGACGCAAGCCCTCTTCCATTTTGGCAAAACCACTCACGTTCACTTCACCAGATTCAGAAGCGACAGCCTCGTTCATCTGTTGCAACGCATTTTGGATGGAAGCTGAGCCTTCCACAAGCTCTGATGAACCATTGCTCACCCCTTGGATGCCGCTGTTGAATTGTTTTGATCCGTCATAGAGACTTGCTGCGCCATCATTCAGTTCAGCAATCCCATTTCTGAGTTCCCCGACACCCTGGTTGATTTCAGCCGTGGCATTCGATAAGGAGCCCATGTCGTTCTTCATCCCACCAATGTCCGGAGCGTCAATGGACATGGAGGATGGAATCGCTGCAAATTCAATGCTTTCCATCTCCAAATCGGTAACATCCGCGGTCAGAGTGAAACTTCCTTCTTTTTCAGGCATGACGGTGAAGGTCACTTGCCGGTCTTTCCCTGCGTTCGCAACCGTTCCTTCAGGAGCTTGAATATTTTCATAAACCATGGAATCAAGCTTCATCGTGATCTGCATCAAGTAGTTGTTGAAAAAGCTCTCATCCGCCTTTTCATTTTTCGTTGTATCAATACTCACTTTGAGCTTGCCGTCTTTTCCGACCAGCTCTTCAGGATTCATGACTTCTCCATCCAATTGATAGGAAACATCAATATCCCATGGCAGTGGTTTGCCTTCTAAATTTCCTTGATAGTAATACTCTTCTTCTTTAGCATTCAATTCGACTTTTTCATTCTGCTGCTGTATTTCTGTAACATCCGTCAAGTTCTGAACACTTGTGTAAGGGCCATAATCTACGATTTTCCCAGGCTCTTCAATTGTAAAATTGTTGACGACATACATTTCTTCTTGATCACCGGAAGCATCGAGCGTGGTGTACACCACTTCATGCTTTTTCGAGTAGGAGCCTTTCCCTTCCGGCTCTGTTGTTCCGTTGTCTTCTGCCGACACAGGAACGGTCGGCAGGATGAGAAGAAATGCTGTGAACATCGCTGTCGCACGTTTGAATCTCATCCTCACTTCTCCCCCTTATAAAAGTTAGCTTTCCAAGTGGTTCTTTTTATCACACGGTCAAAGATGACGAGCAGGGCCGGAAGCACGAACACGACCATTAGGAAGGCAAGCAATGCTCCTCGTCCTAACAGCAGTCCGATGGAAGATACGATCGGATTGGAGGATGTGATCCATAAAATGAATCCGACACTCGACAATATGGCTGCTGATACGAAAATCGCGAAAATCTTGTCATCGATCGTTTTCTTAATGGCTTTTAATGCAGGCATTTCTTTTCGCAAATGATTATAGTTTTCCGTAAATAAAATCGCGTAGTCCACCGTAGCTGCGAGCTGGATGGTACTGATTAAAAGATAACCCACGTAAACAAGAGACGTATCCATAAAGTATGGGAAGGATAAGTTGATCCATACGGAAGCCTGGATCGTCACAAGCAGAACGACAGGGATTGAAATCGAACGGAACGTAAGCAGCAGTACTAGCGCTACGGTCACGACCGTCAGAATATTAACAAGCCGGTTGTCGTCCTGGACGATATTTTTCATATCATACAAAGTGACACTCTCACCGAGCATATGCGTTTCATCATAATAGTTCCCGGTGGTCTCCTTGATTTTCTCTATGAGAGAAAAAGCTTTTTCCCCCTCGGCATCCGTTTCGGTGTACAGAGTGATTCGTGCATAGTTCTCTGAATAAAACGACTCCGTGATTGAGTCTTCCAAATACGCGGGAGGGATGGCAGGACTGACCATGTTGACGTAAGAGATGACACTTGAAACAAGTGGAAGGTTTTCCAACTCCCGTACAAGCTCTTCCTCCTTGACCCGATCCCCTTCAGGTACGAGCAAAACCATCGGCATATTCTTTCCGAACTCCTCCTGAATCGCTCTTGCATCCTGGCCTGCTCGGGTATTTTCAGGGTGTTCACCCGTTCCATAAATGAATGAGGTTTCGCTTTGTGCCAAAAAGGCAGGAACGATAATCAAAAGGACAAAAATCAAACTCGGAATACGGAATTTCATAACACGTTTGCCAATTCCTTTAAAATCAGGTACGAACGGCCGGTGCTCGGTACGGTCAATCCAGTGATAGAACATCAGCGTAAGCGCTGGAAGGAAAATCATTACGCTGAGAAAGCTCAGCAGAATCCCTTTCAGCAGGTTGAGACCTAAGTCTGCCCCGATGCCGAAGTCCATGAACGTGAGAGCCGTAAATCCGAAGAAAGTCGTCGATGCACTGGCAATGATCGCCGGGAACGACCGTTTCATCGCAAGCAGCATCGCTTCTTTCGGATCGGACACTTCTTTTCGATAATCCGAAAAGCTGTGCAGGAGGAAGATCGCATAGTCTAGCGATACCGCGAGCTGTAGGATCGGTGCGACGGATTGCGTTACAAACGACACTTCTCCAATAAAAATATTCGTCCCCAAATTGATTAGGACAGAAACTCCAATCGCCGTTAGAAAGAAGACCGGCTCCATCCATGAAGTCGTAGACAAAATCAAAATGAGGATAATGATCGGAACAAGTAAAGCTGCCGCATACATCGACTCACTGCCCGCCATCTTCTGGGAAACCGCCGTATTGACCGCTTCACCTGCGACCGCGTTTTCTTCACCAATCAAATCGTAAATGGCATCGGTCGCTTCCGCTTCAAAGCCTTCTTGAATCGTCACAGAAAAAAGGGCCGAACGTTCCTGATAATACGTTTCGACTGTATCCGGGTCCGCCATTTCCAGCGGGACTTTCAAATCGATGACATCATCGAGCCACATCACATTGGTGACACCCTCGATTGAATCGAGGTCTTCTTTATAACTCAAGGCTTCGGTGACAGATATGTCCTGGATCATGACCCGGGTATTTTCCACCGGCTCATCAAACTCTTCCTCCATCAACTCCATCGCTTCCATAGACGGAGAGTTTTCCGGCAGATAATCGACCATGTTGTAATTGACCGATACCCCGAACTGAGCCACTGTACTGAGAATGGTTAAAATCATAAAAATGATGACAATGCTTTTCTTATGCTTAATTATTCTTGATGCCCAGCCAATAAGGCCTCACCTCTCTTGCAAATGACATTCATACATTCTATCATTTTATTAACACCGTGTTGGATATTCAACAAACAGTTCCTTAAGTATCGTCAGTTTCCCAACACAACTTTATTTTGTGTTGGATTGTCACAGAAATGTAACAAAAAGGGGCCAGAGCTATGAGCGAGAAACTCGACCGTAGAAAAAAATATACACGAAAAGTACTAAAGGAAAGTTTAATCAGCCTGCTTGCGGAAAAGCAGATTTCGGACATTACTGTAAAAGAATTATGCGCACTTGCTGATATCAACCGTTCGACCTTTTACACCCATTACTCGGACCATTACGACCTACTCAGCAAGATTGAAGAAGAAATTACAGAAGATATGAACCGCTACCTGCACAGCTATAACTACGAACATGAAGAAGAATCCATTCAGATGACCGAAAAGATATTGGAATACATCATTGAAAACAAACTCATGTTCCGGACCTTGCTCAACAAAGCAACGGCTCCGACTTTTGAAAAACGACTGATGGACCTGACCCGAGGGTTCATGAGGAACAATTGGATGGACGAGCATGTAGCAAATAAGCATGAGTCGGAGTATTTAAGTTCCTTTGTCATCAGTGGCGCGATTCATGTCATCAAAGATTGGATTGAAAAAGATATGGATCAGTCACCGAGAGAAATGGCGGTCATGATCAATCACTTTATTAATTATGGGTTCTCTTATCTTGAATGATGTCCTCATAGTGGGATAGCAGGGCATTCATGGATGTGTTTCAAAGATTTCATGAGTGCCCCTTCCCACTATTGGACTTTAATGTTTTAGCAGATCTTTTTATATAGATAAATGGAGAAGCCGAAAACAGGATAAGAAATAAACTCACAACGAAGGTTTCCAAAAAAGTCCCACCTTCCATTATTCCAATGGTGATTCCAAAACCCGCCCCCTGAACAGTGGCTGGGTAGAGAATCGCTCTATTCGTAAAGCCCTTCTTCTCATATCTTTTTGAAACAGCTATAGAAAGGATAATCAAGACAATTGTTGCACTGATAAAAATCCACACATCCAATACCATTCATCCCTCCGGTAAAATACTCATCCAGTGATAAATAGCTATAGATACCAAAGCAACTCCGATTGCTGTAAAAACCACTCTCAATACCCACCACGGTGCTGCAGGAAGGATCCATTGAGATAAAACCCCTGCCCATTCTTGGTTTTCCCAATCCATTTTTTCGTGTTGTTCCTCGTCATATTTATAAGCTGCATAAAGCATAAACCAACCTGAAACCATTAATATAATGGGGCCTGCGATGTTCCAGAACTTCTCTTGAGTCATGATACTCTCCTCTCATTCTCTCTATCTATCTTTTCTTCTGAACTTAGCTTTTTATGAATCAAAACTACATTAACATTATGAAGGAAAGCAAGAAATGAAAGGTTACAGGGAATGGGTGGAAATGATTCTGAACTTCTTCTTTCACCACTCACCTAAGTCACGAAGCCAAGACTTTAAAAACGTTTCTTTAATAATGGTTGACTTTTATTGGTTTCACCTATATATTTTGCACTAAGGAAACTTTTTAAGTGATCTTCAATTATTGTCAACTTTTCTTGGGTTCCCCCATATAGTAAAAGGACTATTTTTTTACCCAAAAAGTTGCACTGAGGAAAATTAAATGAACGGAACAAATTTTTGTGATAATACGACAAAACCATGAGTATATCTAAACCTTATAGGTAATGGGGAGATTCATCATAAAGGAGGAGAAAAGATGACGCATGCTGCTCTATCCATCAAAAATCTGCACGTTTCGTACTATGGCAATGAAGCGGTGAAAGAAGTCAGTTTAACCGTGAATCCAGGAAATCTCGTTGGGATTATCGGTCCAAATGGCGCTGGGAAATCCACTTTTTTAAAAGCCATGCTGAACTTGATTCCACGGGATAAAGGGGAAATTAGAATTCTTGGAAAAACGGTGAAAGAAGTGAGGAAAAAAATCGCTTATGTCCCTCAACGGAATGATATCGACTGGGATTTCCCAATCACCGTCCTTGATGCGGTACTGATCGGCACTTATCCGAATTTGAAATTATTCAAGCGGCCAAAAAAGAAAGATAAAGAATGGGCCATGGAATGTCTACGAAGAGTTGGGATGGAAGAATTTAGCAAAAGACAAATCGGGGAATTATCCGGTGGTCAACAGCAACGTGTCTTCTTAGCCAGGGCCCTTGCCCAAAAAGCCGAGTTGTTTTTCCTTGATGAGCCGTTTGTCGGTGTGGATGTAACGAGTGAAGAAACGATTGTCCGCATTTTAAAAGAACTGTGCTCGCAGGGAAAGACGGTCATTGTCGTCCATCATGATTTGAGTAAAGCCAACGATTATTTCAACCAACTCATTCTTTTAAACAAAGAATTGATCGGCTTCGGCTCCGTCCAGGAGGTCTTCCAAACAGAAATCATCGAAAAAGCCTACCAAGGACAGTTTGCTTTCATGAAAGAGATAGGAGTGTAAGTCATGGCTTTTATAGAAGCGGTAATGCAATACGGATTTTTACAAAAAGCGCTGTTGACGTCGATCATGGTCGGAATCATTTGTGGAGTGGTCGGCTGTTTCATCATTCTAAGAGGAATGGCCCTCATGGGGGACGCCATCTCTCATGCCGTCTTACCTGGAGTGGCTATTTCTTATATGTTCGGGATCAATTTCTTTTTTGGCGCCGTTTTTAGTGGTGTCATCACAGCGATTGCCATCGGTTTCGTCACCCAGAACAGCAGAATCAAACACGATACATCCATCGGTATTATGTTCACAGCGGCCTTCGCAGCAGGAATTATCATCATTACCATGTTGAAAAGCAGCACGGACCTCTACCACATACTGTTCGGTAATGTTCTCGCCGTCAGAGCCTCTGATATGTGGATCACACTCGGGATCGGTGTTGTCATCCTGGCAGCGGTGTACCTTTTTTATAAAGAACTCCTGGTCACCTCCTTCGATGAAACGATGGGAGCTGCTTACGGACTGCCCGTACGACTCATTCATTATTTCCTGATGACCCTTCTTACAATGGGGACAGTCGCTTCTTTGCAAACCGTAGGAATTGTTTTAGTTGTTGCGATGTTAATTACCCCGGCCGCCGCTGCCTACCTTTTGACGGATCGTTTATGGGTGATGATTTTTCTTGCCTCAGGGATAGGGATTCTATCTTCTGTCATCGGCCTTTATTTCAGTTTCACCTATAACCTGGCTTCAGGAGCGACGATTGTTATGGCAGCAACAGCAATCTTCATTCTTACCTTCCTGTTCTCACCTAAACACGGATGGTTATGGAAGATGTTGAAAGTCAGAAAGAAAAAAGCGTCACTTGTTTAATAAACATTCATTTAGATAAAAAAGAGGAGGAATTATCATGATTAAGAAAAAGTTTTTATTGTTAGCAGCTACCCTATTCAGCCTGCTTCTTCTTGCGGCCTGCGGTGGCGAGGAAGCGAACGGAAACACGGAACAAGAGGATGGAAAAGTCCAAGTCGTAACGACGTACTCCATCGTATATGACATTGTAAAAAACGTTGGCGGTGATCTAGTCGACATTCACAGCTTAGCACCTATTGGATCCAATCCTCACGAGTATGACCCGCTGCCGGAAGACGTGAAAAAAACTACGGATGCAGATGCTGTATTCTATAACGGCTTAAACCTTGAAGCAGGAAACGCCTGGTTCGACAAATTGATGGAAACCGCAGGAAAAGACGGCGAAGATGCACCCGTTTTCCTCATGAGCGATGATGTAGAAGCTATGTACTTAACATCAGAAGGAAATGAAGGAGAAGAAGATCCTCACGCATGGCTGGATGTACAAAATGGAATCAAATATGCCGAAAATGCAAGAGATGGACTCATCAAAGTCGATCCTGAAAACAAAGAAGTCTATGAAGAGAATGCTGAGGAATACATCGCCAAACTACAAGCATTACACGATAAGGCCGTTGAACAATTCAATCAAATCCCTGAAGAAGAACGTGTACTTGTGACAAGTGAAGGAGCGTTCAAATACTTCAGTGACGCTTATGGATTCCAAGCCGAATACATTTGGGAGATTAACCAGGAAAATCAAGGGACCCCCGAACAAATCACAAGAATTGTAGATATCATCAATGAAAAACAAATCACAGGATTGTTCCTTGAGACGAGTATCGATGCGCGCAGTATGGAAGCCGTATCTGAAGAAACTGGTGTTCCAATCATGGGCGACGTTTTCACAGATTCTTTAGCTGAACCAGGCGAAGAAGGCGATACGTACATTTCCATGATGGAGTCCAATATCAATACAATTAAAGAAGGATTGAGTAAATAATTCAAAAAGCTGCCTGCATGACATCATGTTGGCAGTTTTTTTATGTTTTCATCTGGGGTCTTCCCGCGCGCAGATGGTTTCAAATCGGTATTATCCTCCTTCTACAAACATGGCTTTTCCAAATCCTCAAACGAAAAAAGCAACCCTCATTACGAAAAGCACCTTAATTTTCGGAGCTCTGTTTGTTTACTTTTGTACGATCCATCGTCGTGAAAATTCAAATCATGCAATCTCTTTCTAATGAAAAAAGCCTCCACATTTGTAAACATACAGAGGCTCTCCTGCTATTGCTGCTTTCTTGCTTCTCTTTCCTCCGAAACTTGAATGACGGGTTCATCCCACGGGTGATTTGGATAAATCCCGTCCTCAATCACCCTTCTTAATAGGGCTTCATCCTTTGGAATAGAAAATTCGATCCGAAGCGAAGTGAGGGTCGTTTTTTCTCCTGCCTCCCCCTCTGCAGGAACGGATTCTTCCCCTGGTACAAACTGCTCCATTCCATCTCTCGACTGCCACATCACGTTCTTGTAATTTCCTACTCTCAAATCATCAATGCTCAGTACTCCCTGGACCACTGCATCCACATATTCTGGAATTACAAACGTTTTAATGCGATAGATATCCACTAATTCCATCTGACACACCTTCCTGAATAATGATTTCATGTATAGTATCTTCCATGGTGAAGAACTTACCCTGTCCTTAAAGAAGCTTGAATAGAGGTGCAACCTTTCCTATTCTTAACCGTATGAAAAAGTATTACTAAAAAAAGGAGCTCATCGAATGACGACTTTACGCAGAATGACCAAAGAAGAATTTGTGCAATACAATGATTTTTCCATTGTTGCCTATGCAAAGGAAAAAGTGGCTGCGGGAAATTGGACAGAGGAAGAAGCGCTTGAAAAAGCGAAAACAACCCATGCCGAATTGCTTCCTGATGGAAGACATACTGCCAATCATTTTCTTTATACCATCCTTAATGAAGAGCGCGAAAATGTAGGGTCCTTGTGGATTTGTAAACAATCCACAGAGAAAGCCTTCATCTATGACATCCGAGTTTCAGATGACCATCAAGGTCAAGGACATGGCAAGAAAGCGATGAGACTGGCAGAAGAGGAAGCCAGGAAAATCGGGGTGCAGAAGATTGGCCTTCATGTCTTTGGCCATAACACGGTGGCAAGAAAATTGTATGAGAACCTGTCCTATAAAACGACAAACGTAAAGATGGAAAAAGACATCTAACTGGAAATCTTTTTAACCTCACATAAAAAGAACCCTTTCTAAAGGGTTCTTTCCTCACTATTTTGCATTTTCATCCGGTTGATGCACCCCAAAAATGTTTCCTTCCGTATCCAGGTAGTACCCCTGCCAAGCCATACCAGGAAGTGCGTATTTAGGCAAAGCGACCTTGCCCCCATGATCAAGGATCTTAGCTTCAATCGCATCGTAGTCTTCTACTCCCACTGTACAAGCATAGGCATTCAACGCCTGATTCAATTCTGGCGGTGCACTTTTTCGTTGCATTAAAGCACCGTTGATTCCAAGCTGATCCTCTGCCCCTGTCACCACTCCGAAATAAGGCATTCCTGCGTACTCACTCCAGTCTTCGAATCTCCAATCAAAGACCTTTCCGTAAAAATTCTTTGCTCGTTCCATGTCATCCACATGAACTTCAAAATGCACAACTCTCCCCATCATTTCCACCTGCTTTTCTTAGATTTTGTTCAACACTTAAGAACCTTTATGCTTACATATTCGCCTAACGACCATCCACTCCTTCTTGTTTTTCTACGACCACTTTTAAAATATATGGCAGAATTCTTGAATGCTCAGTTCCTAGACATTTTCGAGGTTCGTTCCCCCGTTTGGCTTAGGGATGGTGGGGAAGCGAGTCCTTCCCTAAGCCCCATCCACTCAACAAAATCCCGAAAACTAAGTCTTTAAGTAAAAGGAGCTTATCTGTAAGAAGAATAGTTGTTCAGAATAAAAAAACTTGCAGAGAAACGAGTGGTTTCTCTGCAAGCTGGTTCACTATTTCTTATCGCTTGAAGAATCTTTTTCTTCAATCATTTCTATTTCATCAAGGTAACGAAGTAAATCTCCGTACACGACGGAATCAGATAAGGCTAGCTCTTCTTCTGCCTGCTTGAAGCCAGGCGCGCAAGCCTCTCCTTCTACCGGATCTCCTGATTCTCTCTCATAACAGTTCCCATTCACACCGACATACTTTTCGTTTGCGAAGTTCCCATCTCGTGTGATCATCATTTCGCGACGATCTTCACTGAAGAGGTCCTGTCCGAATTGAACTGGGTTTTTATCATCCACGCCTAAAAGATTCATAAGTGTCGGGCGTAGATCGACTTGACCACCAACGGTGTCGTTTTCCTGCGGGTTGATGCCTTCTCCTAGGATAAGAAGCGGCACACGCTGCAATTGGAACTGCTCGTAATCATTGATGTCTTTATCAAGATACTCCCCCATCGCTTGCTTATGGTTTTCGGAAATACCGAAGTGATCCCCATAGATTACAAGAATCGTATCATCATAAAGCTCGGATTTCTTGAACTCTTCGACGAACTGTTTCAAAGCTTCGTCCTGATAACGAATCGTCTGGAAATAACGGTTCAGAGTTTCACTGGACGTATTTCCTTCTTCGATCAACTTCTTATCTTCTGGCAATGTGAACGGATGGTGGTTCGTCAGCGTAATCATTTTGTTGTAGAAAGGCTGCTCCATCTGTTCCATTTTATCCAAGGAGTCACTGAAGAAATACTCATCCAGATAGCCCCAACCATAGGACTTCTCTTCGGTTACGTCATAATCTTTCTTAGAGAAATATTCATCATAACCGAGAGAATCATACATGACGTTACGGTTCCAGAATGTTTCATCATTGGCGTGCATTGTTGAGGTAAAGTACCCTTTTTCACCCAGCACCTCAGGGGTCGCTTGGTATTCGTTTCCTGAGTGGGTAAAGAAGGCTGCTCCACGGTTCAGTCCATACAATGAATTATCAAGTAAGAACTCAGAGTCGGAGGTACGCCCCTGTTTGACCTGGTGGTAGAAGTTGCTGAAATAAGCCCCTTCCTCTTTCAGGTCGTTGAAATACGGAGTCAATTCTTCCCCGTTCACCGTATGATCCACAACAAAGGTCTGCGTACTCTCAAGGGACAACGCAATGACGTTTTTCCCTTCGGCTACACCTGTCATTTCACTGTTCGGCTCTGTTTTTTGCTCATTAATATAGTTCAAAACAGGAGACAATTCATTACTATCTGCAAACGTCTTCTTCGCTTCTGTCTGACCTTGCAGGACGATATCGTAGGCGTGGAAGTTCAGCACACCGATATACTTCACAAGCATGTTGCGGTCAAATGCCCGCTCCAGCAGTTGCGTACGCTCCGTTGTCGCCCAGCCTAAGTTCACAAGAAACAAAGGAATCGCAATGACAGCCAAAATCAGACCTTCTTTCCTTTTCGGCATAAAACTTTGAAAGCGTTCTGGTTTCAAATAGAAAAGTAGGAACGCAGCAAGCAATACATCGACAAATAAGAAAATGTCTGTCACAGATAGAATTTTAGTGATACTCCCACCCATGCCTGCCAAGTTCGCGGCTTGACCTAACATCGGGATGGTCAGGAAGTCACTGTACTCTCTGTAGAACAGAACGTTCACATATAATAGAAGAGAACCAAATATATACGTGGCAAGCAGCCCTCTTCGACCTGCCAGCATAATCCCCACTCCGAATAAGAGGAAGATACTGCTCAATGGGTTAAAAGCTAAAATAGCCGCCTCATTGGCGTTTTCAATATCAAGGGTGAAAATACCGCCTTGAATGAAATACATCTTCGCCCAGAAGATCGCTATCACTGCAGCATAAATCATACTTTTCTTCTTAAACGCGGGGTCTTTCATTTTCGTTTTTAATTTTGAAAACATGATCAAACCTCCGTTGATTTAACCTTTATCTATTTTCATCAGTTTTTCCATCATCAAGTCTCGTATACTATCATTTCTTGAAATCATTGTAAATGACGACGAAACTCATCATAACACATGTTCGATATAAATATACCATTATCATAAAACTGTTAAACTCATTTAAAGACATGACATAACCGTTACATAGAAGTTAAAAAGCAGACAAAAAATCCCACCAACAATGATCAATGGTCGGCAGGATTTCCTAATAAGTTTTATAAATCTATTTATTACGCGTTTTACCCATTTAGAAACAAAAGTGAACATGAGAGAAATAATCACCAGGAATGTGCCCACCAACAAATAGAACGGCCGGAGCATCTCACGGAATATATAGGACAAAGACATCAGACTCTCCTCCTGAAAATATAAACTGGAAGGTGCACAATTAGGTATAAAGACTCCTCGATGTATTCTCGTACTCCTACCATTCATTATTTGAACTGTAAAAAAATTCTAAGCGCGCCTTTCCCTTTATAAACATGAAAAAACCGCCTGTGCAGACGGTTTTTTTCACAACTTAACTAAAGAATTGTATGACGGTTTCCAGTGTTTTTTCAAGGTGTGCTGGTGACTCATGAAAAGCTACATGACCATCAGGACGGATTAGAAGAGCATGCCCTTTGTCCATTCCAAGCTTATTGCCCAAATGCCTGTGCACATCGTAAATGATCGGAAGCTCGCCACCTTCCGTCCTCACCGCTCCTCCTTTAGCAACGAGGAAAACCTTGATAAGTCCTCCATATTTTTCGTCGACCTTTTCGGCAAAAGCATAGGCCTCATCAATGAATGACTCATCTTGTGCATCTATATAAATGAAGAAGACGTATCCATACTTCCGGATCAAAGGATACACACTTCTATCGTTGGAACCATCAAAGAATAATAGATGGTCCGGAACACGTTCGCCTGCTCGTATGGCTTCCTTAGAAAGAGAAGAGCCTTGTAAGGATTTGTTTTTGGAGGTCTCTTCATATTCGTTATAGATATTGGAAAGGTGATTAGCGATCTTCTTTTGAACCCAGTCCTGCGTCAAGGCCGCTTTACCCGCCCAGTTCCGTATTTTACCTTGGGCACCTTGAAGGTCGATGATTTTAAGCATGCGGGAGGTTTCTTTCAGTACATCCAATCCAATTGGCGCTCGTTCGTGATGGTAGCTGTCGAGGAAAGAATCATCCGCAAGACCTTTAAGCACGAGGTCCATCTTCCAGACGATGTTCGCTGCATCCTGCAAACCAAGATTCATCCCCTGCCCACCAATCGGGTTATGAATATGCGCCGCATCCCCAACGAAGAACACATTTCCCTTCCTGTAGTTGGGCACCTGCCGATGGGCGGTCCCAAAATAGGAGAGCCATTTTGGGTTCTCTACTTGGTAAGACTCCGACAATACCGTATTCAAATTCCCCTGCAAATCCTCTAAAGACAATTCATCTTTGTGAGGAAGCCCTTGTTTGGCTCGATTCATTCCAACGACGCGGTAACTGCCGTCTTTATATGGAAAGAAAGCGACAGCTCCCCGGTCATTCAGGTGCATATTAATATAAATTTCCTTCAGACCTGGAACATCAACGTCCCCAAGGAAAAACGTGTACCCTTCATCCTCCCCTTCAAAAGGAACATTCAAATCCTGACGAACTTTACTATGAGCTCCGTCACAAGCAAGAAGGTATTTGGCAACATACCTCTTAAGCTCCCCGTTTTGTTTTACAGTAACATACACACCCTCATCCGTTTCCATCACTTCCACAACTTCGTGTTCTCTGTTGACCCTCCCCCCTAATGAGGAAAGGTGGTCTTCCAATATACTCTCGGTCTCACTCTGAGGAATAATAAGTAGATATGGATATTGACTATCGATATGAAAAAGTTCTACTACAGAGGGATTCTCCCCTCCGAGATGCAACTTGGAACCAGGCCCCGGATAGCCCTTATTCAAAAATTCCTGATGAACGCCCAGGAGTTCAAACATTTCCAGCGTCCTCGCCTGGATACCAAGAGCTTTCGAAAGCTCTGACGGACTAGCCCGCTGCTCCAGGCAGATAAAATTCATGCCCCGTTTTTGCAATTCATTGGCAGCCATCAACCCAGCCGGTCCTGCTCCGATAATCAGTACGTCTGTTTCAATTACAGAAGTCATCTTTCACACCCCTTTCAGCCTAGCTGTGTGGAAAAAGAAGGATTGACTAGAAAATAGATTCTCATTTACTTTACCCCTCTCCCTCCTACTCAACCATGTATAGACACATTAAGAAGCTTAACTTGCGCTGAACTAGGGTTAGTTTCTTTTGAACACTTTTTAAGAAGCTCCCACTCGTACATTACCCCGCAACAAAAAGGCAGCTTGAATGATTTCAAGCTGCCTTTTCAATTCATCTATTCATTTACAAGGAGTCGATCGCATCTTTCACCGATTGTTCTCCACCCACGACCTGAAACTCTTTGCCAATCGTTGACTCCTCCTCCAACGTAGCCAGAATCACACGTGCTACATCTTCGCGAGGGATCTCGCCTCTTTCGACGGTTTCAGCCGCTTCGACGTTCGCGCTTCCCTCATCATTGGTTAGCATACCAGGATGGATAATTGTATAATCCAAATCCGTTCTTCTCAGCCAATCATCTGCATAGTGTTTCGCTGCGACATAGGGAGCGAATGACGAAGGTGCGCCTTGAATCGCTTCACGGGTCGTATCAAACGAACTGATCATGACGTAGCGGTCCACACCTTTTTGTTTGGCAGCTTCTATCGTTTTCACTGCGCCGTCCAAATCGATCAGAACGGTTTTATCAGCTCCAGTGTTCGGTCCGGACCCAGCCGTGAATACGACAGCATCCACACCATTATAAGCTTCCGCTATTGTATTTGTATCATCTTCAAGATCTACCAGGACCGTTTCCGCCCCGAGTTCCTTGAAATAAGAAGCTTGTTCTTCTTTGCGGATCATCGCTTTCGCTTCCATCCCATCCGTTTCCTGAATGAACTTAACGAGATGTTTGCCTACTTGACCATTTGCACCTACTACGAGTACCTTCATCATCTTCATCCTTTCTGTGCCTCTCCATGAATTGATGTTTATTCCTACCTTAAATGTTACCCCAACCAAAAGAAAGAAAACCGACTTAAGCAAAAATGAACGTAACAAACAGGGTCTCTTCTTTAGAAACCCAACTAAGAGACTATTTTATCTTAATAAAGACTACAGTTGAGCGGAAAGGGTATGGACGTACTAACAGAAAATTAAAGGAGGACCTTATCATGGATAAAAGAATCATAGGCGGTGTTTTTTCAAAAGTCGGCCATGCAGAAAAAGCGATTACGGATTTGCAGCATCACGGATATGGCTCGAACGACATTTCTGTCTTTGCAAGGGACAAAAGTAAGGTGAACGTGTTGGAGGAAGAAATGGATACCACGGTCACAACTAATCACAGCGGCCGAGGCAAGAAAGCAGGAAAAGGTGCAGGGCTCGGGGCCCTGTCTGGAGGTGCCTTAGGTGGTATTGGTGGTCTCATTGCAGGATTAGGTCTCCTTGCCATCCCTGGAATCGGACAAATTGCTGCCGCAGGACCCATTGCTGCCGCTCTTACGGGAGCAGGCGTTGGTGCAGGTGGCGGTGGAATTGTAGGGGCTCTTGTCGGAGCAGGTATGTCTGAGAAGGATGCTCATCAATACGAGAACCATTTGAAGGATGGAAAAATCATTGTCATCGTGGAAGCGACGGAAAAATTACAGGACAAAGTCTACCGCACATTCCTTTCCAATAAAACGGAAAACTCATCCATGTACCCGAACCATTACCAAAACCATGACCACTCCACTCCTCATGATTCGGTTTCGGGAGAGCATGAGCGCTCGACTCGTCATGATTCGGTCTCAAGAGAACATGACCATGAAAGTAAAACAGATGTAGTGAAGGAGAAATCGTATTCCGGCCAGTCATCTAAGGATTCAACACCTACCTCAAATCATTCAAAAGAAACACGTTCTCGAACGGCCGAAAGACATCGTTCCACCAAGCACACCTGATTGGCTTTTGAAGCGTCGATAAAAGAGTTTTCTTATGAAAATTTTTGAACCTTTTCCTCCTAATCGTTCGTATAATCAAGTGAAGGAGGAGATCCGCATGTTCAAAAAATTATTAGCAAGTGTCGGCGTAGGCGCTGCCAAAGTGGATACACAATTAGAAAAAGACCAATTCATCCCAGGTGAAACCGTCCACGGTAAGGTGGTCATCCAGGGAGGAGACGTCGAGCAATCCATCGACTCCATCCATATTTTCCTCATGACCGAGGCCATCCGTGAAGTGGATGATAAGAAAGTGAAAGAAAAAGTGACTTTGCAAAAGTACCCGATTGCCGATCAGGAGATGATCAAGGAAGGCGAAACGAAAGAGATCCCTTTCTCCATTCAACTTCCTTATCATGTCCCTGCTTCGCACGGAAGACTTCCGATCTGGTTCGAAACCGGCCTCGACATTCCGATGGCTCTGGACCCTGAAGACCGCGACCCGATTAAAATCGCCCCACATCCATACATCGATCAAGTATTGCAGGCCTTAGAAAGTCATTTAGGTTTCCATTTAAGAAAAGTCGAAATGGAATACTCCAAGCGCTACGGGTATGTACAGGAATTCGAATTCGCTCCTGGTGGAGAATACCGTTCCTATTTAGATGAACTGGAAGCCATTTTCTTCCTACATGAAGACCGTATCGATGTCATGCTGGAAGTCGACCGCCGGGCACGTGGACTCGGAGGATTATTTGCCGAAGCTTTGGAAATGGACGAAAGCCGTGCGAGGGTAACGTTCACCGACCAGGAGCTGAACGGTTCGCTGGAGACAGTTGCCCGCAAGTTGCAGCAAACCATTGACCAATATAAAAAGTAAAGAAATCGGATCCTCTCCATTCTTCGGAGAAGATCCGATTTTTAGTTCCATTGTTAAATGTAGAGCTTGTATTTAAGACGGTTCATTTTCAGAATCATACGTTTTTGTTCTAAGAATGAGGACCGTGAAGAAAAAACCTCCAAAGATGAAACCCGCTCTCAACAATGGATGTGATGTGATATAAAAAGCTGAAAACAGGAAAGAAAACCAGATCATGATGAGCAGTGATACCTTTGCCCTGACAGGAATCCCACGGCCAGCTTTGTAGTTTTTAATATAAGACCCGAACCACTTGTTCGACATGAGCCAGTTATACAAACGATCGGAACTCCGCACGTAACAAGCTCCTGTTAATAGTAAAAAGGGAGTGGTTGGAACGAGGGGAAGGACGATTCCCAGCACACCCAGGACCAATGATATACTCCCGATTACAATCAGTAATACTCTTACCATCTGCTTCATAAATAAACTCCTCAACCCATTGTTACTTTTTTGATCTCCCATGAACACTTGACTAAAGATAGAACAAGAAAGGGAAGCCTCTTTCCTTCTTTTCAGCTTACTCCACATTCTGTTCATTGTTCAACCCATTACATTTTCATGACTTAAAGGTGACGTTTAAGGGCAGATCACGCAGGGAATAGATCATTGGCTTGCTTGTCACTGCTAGCTATTTAGGAACATTCCTTTAAGAGATCATTACATAAGGAGGGTGCCCCCATGGTCGTATCTGGAAAAATCCATTATAAGCACCACGAGATTGATTTTGAAGTTAAGATGAACCATGAAGACATACATGAAGGTGAAATCACCTCTGAAGAAGCAAAACATGAATTGATTCATGCCATTAACCGCAAATTCCGGGTGAAGTATCCGCTATCAAGTACCATCGATCCTGTTTATGTACGCACATTTTAAGCCTTCTATTTTTGATTCTAAAAAAAGAGGTCGAACCAGCGAATGGTTTGACCTCTTTTTTCAACCTCTATATTTGATCGTTAGTCCTTTTAAGAAATTCCTGGCATATTGATCACCGAACTGCCTATAATTTTTGTGACCTTCTTTTCTCAATAAACCGCTCAATTCCCCTTTAGTGATTTTCACATCCGCAGCATCCAAGATTTCAATCACATCTTCATTTGTCAGCTTCAACGCAATTTTCACCTTTTTCAGCATGACATTATTGACACTGGAATAATTTTTGATGGATCGATCTGGCTTATTCGTCTGTCCCTGTCCTGGCTTCGACGGCTGCGGTCCTCGCTTAAACGTAATGAATCCATTCAAAAAGGACTCCAACATGCTGTTGGTGCATTTGATGTGGTCTTCATCTTCGTAAACATCATCATCTTCCGCATCATAACTATCCTCTGACTTAGTGAGGACCTTTTGAACTTCTTCTTTTGTAAGTTCCACCCCGCCAAGCTTGAATATTTCAATCATATCTTGGTCTTTAATATCAAGGGCGTACCTTAGTCGAATTAGTATATCATTATTATCCATATATAAACCTCCAAACTATAGATCTCCACTACAGTAAATTAGAAAAATCGTTCAAGTTCCCATCATAACATGTTCCATTACAAGTTAGTGTAACCGAACATGGTGAAACATAAGCGGATTCAGAAAAGCTCTCTATCGAAAAATTATAATAGACTTTCGATTTGAATAGCAAAAGATTTTCCATCCATCAGCCTCTTGCCTCCCCCTTGAACAAAGTTCGGTTTACCTCCACCTTTCCCTTCAATAAGGGGCATCGCTTGTTTTGCTACATCGTTCATATTCCGCTCGATGTGATCTCCGCGAGCAAGTACGAACTGCAGTTGTTCTTCCTGTTCACTGATAAGAATCACATACGCTTCAGGAGCTTCCTCTATGATTGCTTTCCCGAGAGACTGGAGCGTCTTGATTGAACGGTCCTTGAAAACATGCTGGATTACTGACTGTTCTTTGGACGCTGAAAGGATCTCGTTCGCTTCATAGTGAAGGAGTTGCTCCTCCAGTTCAGCGATTTTTTTATCTTTCTCCTTGCTTGCCCTGATCAGTTCTCCAACTTCTCCGATAAGCTGTTGTTCCGGCTTCGGAACGATCCGCTTCATTTCGGTTAGCACCTGATGCTTCTGCCCGAGCTTTTGCAAGACCCGATTACCGCAAACGAATTCTAAGCGCACCTGCTTTTTGTTTTTTGTCCATCCTAAAAATTTGGCAGCCATGACTTCCCCAGTTGAGTGAGGATGTGTGCCACCGCAGCCGTTGTAATCAACCTCCGGAATAATGACGAGGCGCACGTCTCCTTGAACAGCGAGTGGTTTGCGGAGTGGGTACTCTCCCGCCTCTGCAACAGACATCCATTTTGTTTCAACCGGGTAGTTGGAACGGATCATTCGGTTTACCTGTTCTTCCACTTTTTCCAATATTTCATCAGACAGCTTTTCTGTGCCCAAATCAATGGTCACCGTATCTTTACCTAAATGAAAACTCGTGGTTGGGATATCGAACTGATCGTCAAAAACAGCGGAGATCATATGCTGACCACAATGCTGCTGCATGTGGTCCATGCGTCGCTGTTGATTAACCTTCCCATGTATCTCCTTTCCTTCTTCAATAAGTTCTTCCTTTATGTAATGACGTACTTCGTCGTCCACTTCTTCGACATCGAACACCTCAACACCATTCAATGTCCCTTCATCGTGCGGCTGGCCTCCACCTGTTGGGTAAAACGCTGTTTCTTCGAGGACGACATACAAACCACGCTCATCTTCACCTGCTTTGGTCACCTTTGAGTCAAATTCCATCGTATAAACATTTTCATAGTACAGCTTTCTCGTCATTTGGCGTTCTCCTCCTATAAATCCTTATGGATATCGTATCACGTTATAAAATGTCGAAGTGGTCCACTCTCCCTTTTTGAACATCCCGTCCTTCAGAAAAAGAAAGGGCAAGCGTCTACAACGCTTGCACACCTTCTTATTTATATAGATAGCCTTCCTGACAACTCATACATGCCCTCATCAATCTTGGACATCTGAGAAGTGACCTCTTCGAATGTATGGCTCACAAGTTTATTGTTTTTCAGACCGACAACCTTGCCAGATTCCTGTGCCAGCAGAAGATCAATGGCATGTGCACCTAACCGACTGGCCAGTACCCGATCTCTCGCGGTCGGGGCTCCCCCGCGCTGCGTGTGGCCTAAAACAGTGACGCGAGATTCAATCCCGGCTTCTTCTTTCAACCTGGTGTTGAGATCGATTCCACTTACACCACTACCTTCAGCTACGATGATGATACTGTATCTTTTGTCCCTGGAAGGGCCGCTTTTAATCTGTTCTATTATGGTATTCATGTCCTCTTTTTTCTCAGGGATTAAAATATTCTCTGCTCCGCCAGCAAGCCCGGACCATAAGGCCAGGTTTCCTGTATCTCTTCCCATCACTTCAATAATCGAGGATTTTTCGTGAGAAGACGCCGTATCCCGAATGCGGTCAATATAATCAATGATTGTATTTAACCCTGTATCAAAGCCGATGGCTTCAGCCACACCCGGAATATCATTGTCAATCGTGGCCGGGATGCCGACACAAGGAAAGTCCTTTTTTTGTAACGAAGCAGCGACTGCTAAGTCTTCTCTTCCGCCAATCACAACTAAGGAATCGATTCCTTGTTTGTGCAAGTTTTCAATGGCTTTCTCCTGACCTGCATCCGTATAAATTTCATCACATGTATAGGATTGGAGGATCGTCCCTCCACGTTGAATAATAGAGCCCACAGATGATGCATCCATTTTCTCCAATGATTCATTCAACAGGCCTTGAAAACCATACTTGATTCCAACCATTTCAACGCCGTAATAGACTCCTGACCTTACGACTGATCGTATGGCTGCGTTCATTCCGGGAGCATCCGCTCCACTCGTTAACACACCAATTCTATCCATCGTCATCACTCACTTTCCTACGGATCAACACTATATATTCTATACCCTTCCAATCCCTGCCACAAGTCGACCATGACATGGCAAAAGATTTCCGGTAAGGATGAGCGCATTCATCCATAGAATAACCTTATCCCAAACCGTTCATAATGAAACTAATGACAGGCAAAGGAGGGATTAGCAATGAAATCGAAAGCCCAAATTTCCAAAGAAAAAAGAAGTACATTAACCAAAGCACAAGAAGTAAAGTTCCAGCAGGCATTTAAAAGAGCGAATAAAATCGTAGAAAACACAAGAATGAAGTAATAGTTCTTACAGTGGCTTATCCTTTCTGTCATAAGAAAAACACCCAGCATTGCGATCCTCAAAGCAATCCTGGGTGTTTCATTATGTTATAAATCGCCATTTCGCTGCGGCGCTGTCTTTACCTATACTGTTTTCTCCTGACCCACATCGTGGCTGCCCATTTTTCTCCGATTGTAACCGGCGATCCGCCATGCAGGGTCCGCTCATTGATCTCAGGGTCGGAATAAAAATATTCAAAATAGACGCCCATGCCTTTTTGAGGGGAGACAGACAAATTCATATGAGGAAAGTACGTTTCCCCACCCTCTTCGACATCATTCAAATAGAGAACCAGTGTGCTGATTCTAGGGTTGTTCTTAGCCTGAACCTTTGATTTGAAATAGTCATAATGCGCTTTATATTCTTGCCCTTGTTTATAATTCAAGATGTGAAGTCCTTCTCCATGTTCAACAGGTACATTCATGATGTGCGCCAACCGCTTTTCGATGCGTGTTGTGATATCATCCTCCGGAAGGAATGTGCTGCTGCTCGTCCTAATATCACTCACCTCATGACGGGAACCGATTTTCGAACGGTTCATCCGATTTTGAGAAAGACGGATAAGCTCATCACATTCAGCGTCACTGACGACATTTCCCAATATAGCAATCTTAGGATCTTCCATTTTGGCAATGATCGCAATCTCACGGTCTTCGGTCATAATCCTGTTTCCCTTGTGATCAAAAATGGAAGCTTCTTTCACTGTTAATGTCAACTTTTCATCAACCTCTTCTTATTTTAATGAAACGCTTTCAAAGAAACGTATATCCTTGAAGAAGATCGGATATGAGAAATATCTTACCACCTTTTTATGATTTATTCCTCAGTTTTTATAAAAATTACAAAATTGTTCACAAATGGTAAAGAGATTACTATTTTTATTCGTCTGACCCCCAAAGAATGGTTGATTCTATTAAAAAAACACTACCTCTTCCACATTGTAAAGAGATAGTGTATTCTCCTCCCTCATATGAACTGGAGGGTGAAAGAAAGGATTCTTTTGTTTACCCTAGCCACTGCTGCACCCTAAAAATAAAGGACGCATTTACCACCGGACCTTACAGCTTGAACTAAGGAAAGCGCAGGCTTTTCCTGTTAGATCTTCCTTTCAACTACTGCATTTTTTTACTTTGTTGAAGAAGTTTTGACTTTCCTGTCCTTTCCCACTCTTCTACTGTTTCATATGCTTTTTCAGGAGTATATCCCTTCCCTACAAGCAATCCCATTAGGATGAATTCTTGAAGAATGTGCGTAGCATTGATCCCTCTTTTAACATCTTCTAACCCTTCATCCACCAAGTATTCCGTGTACTTCACCCATTCGTCTGGAGTCTTCCCATATACAAGGGGGGGTACATTCTCTTGACCGTTTTCTTCTTCCGCAGCCACGGCATCTGCTTTGGTCGCATGAACCGTACCAAATGGATGATTGGGAGGAGCATAGATTGAATAGAGTTTAAGTGGCGTATTCCCTGTATTGGTTACATTATGCCATGTTCCAGCAGGGATTATGATGGCGTCATCATCATAGACATTTCTTTCATAAAATAAATTGTTTTGACTATCGCCCATTTGAGAAACCCCCTGCCCCTGTTCAATACGCAGGAACTGATCGACATTTGGATGGACTTCTAATCCAATATCTCCGCCTGGAGGAATACTCATTAAGGTTACTTGTAAATTTGATCCCGTCCATAAAGCCGTGCGATAGTTTTGATTTTGCTTCGTTGCTTCATTGATATTTATGACGAGTGGATTGGATCCATAATCTTTTAGCATCACCCTGTTATAAAAGCCATATTGTTTGTTAGGTGCGGACCAGTATCCTGCAGAATTTCTGTAACCATACACTGGCTGCACATAATATGGGTGCGTATAGGGTCCAACATACATGTTCTCAAATCCCTTCCCATTTGTTGATTTATCCTATGTAGGGAAAGCCAAGAGTGTCCTTGATGTGTGGTTTTGTAGGGAGGCGAGGTCATACTAAATGTTCTCAACGAAAAAGGCCTGCCTCTCTATGCGAAATGGTTCACACATAGAGAGGCAGGCACCGAATAACATGTCTAACTTTTCTCTTCTGCTTTCTTTTTAAAATCGAATTTGATTTTGAACTCTTCATCCAGTGTTAGAGCCGTACTGAACGTCTTCTTTCCCTTAAATCCTTTTAATATCTTCGTACGTTTTTTCTCGCAAAGCGTTTTAATCATATTTGCACTCAGCGACTTCCCTGCCAACCTTTTCGGAAAACTTACCTTGCACCCTTTTTTGTATTCGGAACACGCGTAAAACTTGTATCGGTCCATAATGGAACCCGTCTGGCAGCCCGGGCATTTGGCAATGGGTGTGTTCCACTTTTTCTTTTCACCCGTATTCCGGATTTGAACCTGTTGTATGGAATCAGGAGTCTCTTGGATCAGTTTTTCAATAAACTGGCTCGTCTGTTTGATGAACATTTGTTTGGATCCTTCGCCGCTTCCGATCTTCTTCAAATACGATTCCCATTTGGCTGTCATAGAAGGGCTCGATAACAGCGTACCTTCAATAGCTTCACAAAGTGTAATTCCCTTAGCCGTGACATATACGTTATTCTTCTTCACTTCAATGTATTTTTGCGCCTTGATCGTTTCAATGATGCTTGAGCGGGTCGCTTCAGTCCCGAGGCCTTCGACTTCTTTCAAAATCTCTACATCTTCCTCGTCATCCATAAGCTTTCCACAGGTTTTCATCATGTTGATCAGCTGGCCTTCCGTGTACGGTTTAGGCGGCTGCGTCATACTTTCTTTGATATGAAGGCGTGCGCCTACCTCTTCCCCTTTTTGGACATTCGGAAGAAGTGCCTCTTTTTCCTGTTTCGCTTTTGAAGGCTTAGGAAAAAGTTCTTTCCAACCTTGATGCACGTCGCGCCGTCCTGTCGATTTGAAAGGCAGGTCGTGTACATGTGTAAAGATCGCCGTCTCTTCATAAACGTAGTCGCTGTGGAACATCGCAAGCGTCGTCGCCATGACCTCGGTATAGATATTGCGTTCTTCCCGACTCAGTCCATTCAGCTTTTTCTCCGTCGGGACCGTCTTCGTCGGGATGATAGCATAGTGCTCCTGAACTTTCTTGCTGTCGACATATCGCTTCCTCGGTTTCAAGGAAAGCGGCTTGAAAGAAACGTTCAAAGTATCCTGGTAGGCCTTCAAGTTGTTCACCAGGTAGGAGAACTCACTTTCCGTGATGTAATTACAGTCGGTTCGCGGATAGGAGACTAGTTTTTTCTCATAAAGTTTCTGCATCGTCTTCAGCACCTGCGATGGTGTGTACTTCCATCGTCTGTTCGCAACACTTTGCAAGGTGGACAACGAATGCAACTTCGGTGATTTTTGGTGTTTGGTCTTCTTATCTACACGCTCGACCGTTCCCTCGTGGTCTACCTTTTCTTTCAGCCCATGCTTGTCCATCAGCGCCTGTACCTTGGCTTTATCCTTTTCCTTGATTTCAGCTAAGCCCTTATAAGAACCCG
The DNA here is from genome assembly GCF_007991335.1 of Halobacillus faecis. Taxonomy (GTDB): domain Bacteria; phylum Bacillota; class Bacilli; order Bacillales; family Halobacillaceae; genus Halobacillus; species Halobacillus faecis. The sequence continues at coordinate 308,424 of NZ_BJYD01000017.1, forward strand.
AATCCGATTGAAAAAGCCCCTCGATTTGGTAGAAAGGCTCGGATACAAAGTTCTCAATCTCCTTATGCCTTTGGTAAATCAAGTAGACGGTCGGCGATTGCACACGCCCGATGGTTAAGTAGCTTCCGAAGCCTTTCTTCTGCAAGTGCAGCGTAAACAGACGACTCGCATTGATCCCCACCATCCAATCACTGATTTGACGGGCTTTCGCTTCATCAAACATCCGCAAATCTTTTTCATTGTTTCGTAGATTGTTAAATCCCTTACGCACTTCGTCCTTCTCAAGAGAATTGATCCACAAACGGCGGATTGGTTTTCCCTTCACGCCTGTTAACCGGAGAATGCTGTAAAAAATATTCGAGCCTTCCCGGTCGACATCGGCCGCATTCACAAGCACGTCCGCTTGTTGGAACAGCCGCTTGACCTCTTTAAACTGCTCCCACTTCCCTTTGGATACTTTTTCAAGAAAGCGATCCGGAACAATCGGCAGCTGATCCAGCTTCCATCGTTTCCACTCCGGTTTATAGTCATGCGGTTCTTTCAACTCCACCAGATGCCCGACGCCCCACGTAATCGTCGCCCCGTTTGGAAACGTATCATCCGGTTTAAGTACAATATACGTTTTCGTTTTTTCCTGTATTGTAAAAGCCTCTGCATATGCTTTTGCCTGAGAGGGTTTTTCGGCTAAGATGACCACTCGTGTCATGGTCTCCCACTCCCTTCATTGAACCCCAAGAGTACTATGGGACGAAGCGTAAAGCAAGGGATTGAAGCCGTTCTTTTGTTCTTTAGTGTGGTGCGCCCGCCGTTTGGGGCGAGTTGCTCTCCGTTTGGCGCGATTGCGGCTTCC
>NZ_BJYD01000018.1 GCF_007991335.1 Halobacillus faecis
CCCCTCTTTGGTGGGGCGTACTTGTTTTAAGATTTTCACTCCAATAGGAACTTTGCTTTTTTAGTAGAACCACTTCGTCCCTTACAATAAGCGCTTAATAATCGATACACCACATGTCTTGAACCTACCTTTAAAAAATCTCTAGCTTCTTTATTGCTAATCGTTTTGGCCACAAGCACAGCGTATTCTCTCAAGGCTTGTTCATGAGCAAGGAAAGAGTGACGAGAACAACCTGGACATACCCATTTCATTTTTGTTCTTCTCATTGCATACTTTCCACAGGATGGGCACCTGACTCCTTTTAGCAAATCCGAATAACTCAAGTTGAAGCGTTTCATGTAATCCGGCACATGATCCCGGTGAGATCCAACCAGTGCTTGGCCTATTCGTAAAAGCTCCTTCTTCTTGAACGCCTTTCCTTGGTAATTATCCTTTTTCTTTTTCATGGCATCCACGAGAGAGGATGCGCGTATTACTTTTTCATAGATTCTAGGGTCTGAGGAGTCAAACTCGAGGGTACACCGCCTATTCGTAAATACAACTAAGAAGTCGATATGCATACGAATTCTTAGCTGCCGCCACAACCATTCCTCTAATAAACGCTTCTGCCTTTCCGCCTGTTCAACAGGATCCTGAAATCCTTCCATGTCACGACGCATTTCCTTTTTTTCACGATGGATAGAGATCTGACCGATCATATTTTTTGCTTCGAGAATCAGAATGAAGGAAGGGAATAAGATAACCGTGTCGATTTGGAAAAAGTGGTGACCGTCATACAGGCGCAGGTTGTGAAGGATGTAATGAGTGTCTTTCAAGTAATCGAGGTGATAATCAAGGGATTGTTCCCCGCTCCAACCAGCTTTTTTTGTAGAGAGGGTTTCTTCTACTTCGGGGGCAGCGGGGTGATGAAGATTAAGACGGTGCTTTAGTATTTCCAAATGGAAAATATCAGGAGGGATGGTGCGAGGTTTTATGATCATAAGTGAACTCCTTTCCCTTTTATTAAAGTCGAACGCCTCTTTTTTGTCCAGAAAAAAGAGACCAGTCCATTGGTGGACTGGTCTCTATAAGTTTTCTATTTAAAAGTCAACGTCCTGCCCATAATAAGCGGCAACAAATAGTTTTTTCATTTCTTCCACAGATGTTTCACGTGGGTTTGTCCCTGTACACGGATCTTCTACCGCATTTTCAGCCATCTTATCTACATGTTCTTTAAATAACTCTTCGGACACACCAAATTCTTGCAGCGTATTCGGTACTTCCATTTCACGATTCAACTCACGGACCCAATCGATAAGAGCCTCTACGAGTTCTTGATCACTCTGCCCCTCTAGGCCAATTCTTTTAGCTAAAACGGCAAAACGATCTTCTACAACACTTCTGTTGAATTGGATGACATATGGCAGATAAATCGCATTGGCACAGCCATGTGGCACTCCAAATGTAGGTCCACTCTTATGAGCCAAGCTGTGTACGTTTCCTAATACGGCATTGGAAAAGGCCATACCAGCCATTGCCTGGGCATAGTGGACTTTTTCACGACTTTCTTTATCTCCTTTATAGGAGGAAAGAAGATGTTCTTTTAATATTTCAGCCGCTTCTTTGGCAAGCGCATCTGTAAATGTGGTACGTGGTTTCGCTACATACGCTTCAATGCTGTGGGTGACCGCATCCATACCACTGTATGCTGTCACACGTTTCGGCATGGATTCAACCATGACAGGATCAATGATAGCTATATCCGGAGTCAGTTCAAAGCTGGCCAGCGGATATTTCACCCCTGTCTCTGAATCGGTGATGACAGAAAGATTGGAGATCTCCGATGCTGTTCCACTTGTTGTTGGAATCCCTATAAATCTCGCTTTGGAACGAAGTTCGGGCAGCTCAAAAGGTTTGGTCGCGTCTTCAAAACTAAGATCCGGATGTTCATAGAACAACCAAAAGGCTTTAGCCGCATCCATCGGTGAGCCGCCGCCGATTCCAATGATCCAATCAGGTTCAAAACTCATCACTGTATCCAGGTGCTCCTGCACAAGATTCGTTGATGGTTCTTCCGTTATCCCTTCAATAAGCTTTGTCTCTATGTTCGCTTCTGCCAGGTTCTTTTCAATCGTTTCAAGGTTCCCGTTTTCTTTGACAGAACCTCCTCCGATTACAAGTAGAGCTTTCTCTCCTTCTACAGATTTCAATATATCAAGAGCATTCTCACTAAAATAAATGTCGCGCGGAATTGTAAAACGGTTCATGTAATCTCCTCCCACTTTTTGGTTACGTTGGGGATATTGCCGCTTTACTTTTTCATCAAACCATTCAGTAGGCTTACTCCATGAATTCAGTTCATTTGTAACCCTTGATTTAGTGAGAAAGGACTAAACAGTCGTGCGCCTTTCATACTCTATGGATCCGGCCAGCTTCACATACCTTCCCCGTGCACGATTTAAGCTATTGAACATGGCTTATGATAAGATATGTAAGGTTAACACTTTGAACTAAGAATGGAGCATCCATCATGGTACAAATCGCAAAACGAGGGTACACGTTTTTTATCAGCTTGTATGTCCTCATGCATTTTGTCGTTTATTTTATAGGTGGAGACATGCTATCCACCACTCTTTCCTTATCTGGTTTGGCGGCTTTTGTACTTGGTTACTTCTTCTTGCCTGTGAAACAGGCAGCGATATCCCTTTTGCTGCTCATCATTGCATTGATTGTTCACATCTCCGCAGGGACGTCACTCATTGAAGGAACGGTTTCTGGATTTACAGTGATGAGCGGTCTGATCGCGCTCTTACTGATCGTTCCTACCATCAGCTGGGTGCTGGAAGAAAAGCCGTACATTGAATCGGTGATCAACTTTGCTCAAAATCTGCTCAATACAAGCCGGAAGTTCTATTTCGGGATGATGGTGATCACCCAGATCATTTCTTATTTCTTGTTGTTCGGTTCGATCCCCATGGTCTATAGCATGATCAACGACTTTTTGAGCAACCAAAAAGGAGAGGCATGGGAGAATTATAAAGGAACGGCTCTCTTACGTGCGTTCTCCTTAACAACGATGTGGGTCGTCAGCATCCCGAGCTTCATTTTTGCCGTGGATGCACTAGGGGCTTCTTTAGGGTTATCGATTCTCCAAGGATTCTTTATCTCATTCGCAGGGATTTTGTTATCTGTCCTGTTTTCCTATTATCAAGAGCGGCATTACGGCGTGGATCTCACCGCAGGCATTCAGGAGCAGCTTCAGAAGATTGCCGAACAAAAGAAACAGGATACAAAAGGAAATCGTGATGCCCTGGAGTTCGGCTTTCTTTTTGTAACGTTATTCGGTTCTATCTTTCTTCTGAACGCGCTTTGGGATGTTCAACTTCTCCTCATTATCCCTATCGTAATCGTGGCCTGGGTCATTCTCTACTTCATCATTCGTAAAAGAAGCAGTGCGATAACGGAGAATGGAAAAACTTATGTAGCCAAGAGCATTCCAAATAAAGCCCAACAGTTCTCGATTCTATTGGCCGCTGGATTTTTAATTAACGCGGTGAATCAGTCAGGATATGGCGAGTACATTATCGATGGTCTCTTTTATGTGACGGATGCCGTGCCTTTCCTGAACTTCTTATGGGTTCTCCCATTTGTCGTGATTATTCTCGGGTTTATCGGGCTCGGTCCATTGACGGTCATCGTCCTCGTCTCAGGAATTCTGCAAGGTGTGGACCTTCCCTATCCGCCGGAAATCGTTGTGCTTGGGATTACATCCGGGAGCGTCATTTCCATTATGTTATCCCCGCTGATTTTGCCATCGATCATTTTGAGTTCTGTGAACAAGTTGAGCATCATCAAAAACGGACTGATGTTCAATTATAAATACGCCATTGCTTTTTATGTCATGGTGCAGATCTACCTTCAACTTTTTGTGCTGTTCTTCTTATAAATAACGGAAAACCTCCGGCGGACCTGTTCAAGGGTCCGCCTTTTCTTTTTTCAGGATCTTTTAATGACATGGTATTCCCTTCAACTCCTACAGGGGTGGTCATCCTTATCTGAGAAAAAGAAATGGCAGGAAGATTTATTGAATAGGATTTAAAAGGATGTATTTAGTATTCTGTAAAAACAGGAGGGACACCATGAACACGAAAGAAAGTTATATTGAAGTGGAACCGGGGATTGAATTGTTCGTTCAAGAAACCGGATCAGGAGACCCGCTTGTATTCATTCCGGGTTTTACATTCACGACCGAAGTCTTTTCAGAACAGGTCCGTCATTTCTCCAAAACGCACCGTACGATTGTCATTGACCCCAGGAGTCATGGCCGATCGACCATGACTGTCCATGGTAATGATTACGTCACCCATGGCACGGATTTACAAAAAGTTTTGAAGGAATTGAATGTGGAAAATCCGACGCTTTTTGGCTGGTCTTTCGGCTGTTTAACCGTATGGGAATACATCCGCCAGTTTGGAACCGATGAGATCAAGTCCCTCGTTATGATCGATATGCCACCGAAATCTTTGTCTATTAATCAAGAGGAGGATTGGATAGAGGGTCCTCTCGATGATTTGGCTGCCGCCTATACGAACTTCCTCCGCCATCCAAAAGGACAGCGGGAGTTCATATCTGCCTATGCCACGGGTGTCATGGTTCAACGGGAACTGAAAAAAGAAGAATTGACTTGGATGGTAGAGCAATCTCTAAAAACACCGTATTATGTTGCAGCCAATTTGTTCTCTTCCGGACTGTTCTCCGATTATCGAAAAGAGGCAGCCCAAAGCAGTGCATCTGTTCCAACGCTCTTCGTTGTCGCCGAACACTGGGGAAAGACAGCAACAGCTTATCTAAACAAGATGACTCCTTCTGCCTCTGTAAAAACGCTTGGCGGCCACCTCATGTTCTGGGAGCATAGTGAGAAGTTTAATCGATTAGTCGAGGAATTTTTAAAAGAAGCTCCATGATGTCCCATGTTCATTCACGCCCGCCCACAATCGTCATGTCCCCTTTACAAGGAGGATTCCTTTGAAAAGGCTTGATCCAGACAAACTTTTCGTTGAGTTTAGACCATGTGTTACAAAAACAGAACCTCTGTTAGGTCGGAGATATACATTGACCCATTCTGACGCGACTGCCGAACTTTTTCTCACGGTAGGATTAGCGTATGCCTATGACAAGGTCACCACCATGAGAGATGAAGTGCTTGCCGAATGGAGGATAAATCATGGTTCTCCTTATCTCTTTGTCTATGTTTTTGTGGATGGACAATATGGATCCAATCAATCAACCATTCGCGATACTATTTTCAGACGTGAATTGCCATTAGCACTTGAAGCGATCATGTATGGAGACCAGTGCCTCTTTAAAGCCTGTCCCGAATTGGATCTTGCACCAATTTTCATACGTTTTGACTCCACAATCCCCCGTTACAATCGATATGAGTATTGGGGTACCCCAATAGACTATCAGTAGATGTATGTTACGAAAGAGATTGGATCCCTATGTCCAAGGTTCATATAATACAAAAAAGGTTCATCCACTTCTCTGGATGAACCTTTTTCTATTTAAAACAGCCATTACCCTGGAATCAGGTATTGGTTATCCTTTCAGCACCAACTTCGCCACAGATTCCACGTGATACGTTTGCGGAAACATATCCACCGGCTGAATCCCTTCCACCTCATATCCGTTCTTCACTAAATACTTCATATCCCGCGCCTGGGTTTCCGGGTTACAGGACACATACACAACCTTTTGCGGTTTGAGCTTCACCACACTTGATAAAAACGCTTCGTCGCTCCCGCTTCTCGGCGGATCCATAATGACGACATCCGCTTTCTCCCCGCGCGCGGCCATATCCACCATGAACTCACCGGCATCACCTTGATAGAACCGTGCATTGGTTACACCGTTGCGCTTCGAATTACGGATGGCATCCCGTACGGCATCCTTATTCACCTCTACGCCAATGACTTTTCCAGCTTTGCGGCTGGCTACAAGGCCGATGGTCCCGATTCCGCAGTAGGCATCGATCACGGTTTCGTTTCCAGTCAGCTCGGCCATTTCAATCGCTTTTCCATAAAGCTTTTCTGTCTGGACCGGATTGATTTGATAAAAGGACTTTGCGGAGATTTCAAAATCAAGTCCGCACAACGTATCGGTAATTGTACCTTTGCCGAACAGCACTTTTTCCTGTTCTCCTAGAACGACACTCGTATCGCGCTTATTTACATTCAATAGCATGGTCGTAATATCTGGGTGAGCTTTCCTCAGGGCTTTCACAAAATTGTTTTTCCCTTTGAACTCAGAGGAGGCTGCAACGAGCACTACCATGATCTCTCCACTGACCTTGCCGACTTTAATCAGCACGTGCCGCAAGAACCCGCGTCCTGTGTCTTCATTGTACGGCTGCATTTTTGAATTTCTCATGTAGTCCTTGATCGTATCTATGATTTCGTCCGCTTTCGGATCATGGATGAGACAACGATCCATCGGGATGATTTCGTGCGTATGCTGTGCGTACAATCCACCAATGACCTGACGCTTGTGATTGAGGCCGAATGTATTATGGTTTTTATTCCGATAATCATATGGATGGTCCATCGTGAAAATAGGATCTGGCTTTCCGAAAGGTTTCATCAATTGATCGATTGTATCCTGCTTGAAACGCGCTTGCGCATCGTTGCTCATATGCTGAAGCTGACATCCACCGCATTCGTAATAATACGGACAAGGCGGATCCACGCGTTCTTCTGCTGAAGTGATGACACGCTTGAACTCTGCGTCCAAAAAACGTCCTTTTTGAATGATGTTCACCTCAGCCTTTTCACCCGGTAACAGCAAAGGGACTTCCAGGCGCTTACCCTTCCACTCGGCGATCCCCTTCCCTTCATCGGTCAGACCTGAGCAAGTAACCTCTGCCGTTACAGGTTTCTGACCACGGGCAGCTTTACCTTTAGTTAGCGTGTGAGGAGAGGATTTCTGTTTCCCATGGGGCTTTCCAGACCTGTTCGGTTTTTTATTCGTTTTTTTATATCCTTGATTCTTTCGTTTACTCATAGGCACTTCCTGTCTTTGCTTATTTGCCCCTCATTATAAACTACCGGAAGCCGGCGGTAAAACAGAGGGAGGAAAAAAGAGCTTCCCCTTTGAGTGGGAAGCTCTTTGCATCAACTCTTTCTAAGTTTTTGAACGATAAGGAATAAGCCATGACAAAAATCACAAGCAGGCCCGCAAAACCGCTGGTAAAACCGGTACGTTCAACCGTAAATCCGAACACCGGAAAGCTGATCATAATGATAAAGCTCTCCATCAAACCAATGAGTGAAAAGAAGGTGGACCTGACATTACTTTTTAATAAGTCTTGCACAAACGAGCTGAAGATGGGTTCGAAAAGACTCAACAGCTGCGCAAGGAATAAGAATGACAGTAGAATGGCCCAGTCCATAGCAAAGATGAACAGGATGAAAAATAACAGGAAAAGTCCTAAGCCGTAATATAAAATATTAAAAAACTTAAATCGTTTTTCTACCCTGTAGGCGATTTTCGCCATGACGACTCCTAAGAGTCCCTCCACTGTAAAAACAGCACCTACCACAACAGACGAGTAACCTAACTGGATGAAGTACTCCTGACCGTAAAACACGATAATTACCATCACTGCGCTCGCCAAAATAAACAACACCACAGGACGGTGGATGACCGAGTTCTCCCTCCATACAACCAAACCTAGTTTAAATTGATGGACCCACTGGTTATACCAGCGTCCGCCGATGTCTTCCGTTTTTTCACGTTCCGGCTCCTTCAATAAAAATAGAGGAATGAGCGCAAGAACATGGGTGAAAATCGTTGTTCCATACACCCATCCCCAGCTGATATCCGCCATAAAACCGCCGAGGAATTTAGCAAGGCTCAATGATAATAGAGCAAGAGCCGTCATGCTTCCGATCACCTTCGTATAATCTTTCTCCCGGTTTTCATTTTTCAACGTATCATAAGCAAACGCCTGCTCAGCACCGGAATGGAAAGTCACCATCATCCCCATCGACAAAAAGGCGAGCGTGAACATCGAAAAAGTACCGCTGATCATCATAAACAGTCCATAAAGAATGCTGAACACATTGCCGATCACTAAACTCACTTTCCGGCCATATAAATCAGCAATCATCCCTGTAGGAACCTCAAAGAGGACAATAGCCAAGTGGAGAAAAGCTTCCAGCAAACCAATTTGACCGAACGTCATTCCTCTATCGCCAAGATAGATAACCCACAAGGCACGGTCAAAAAACAACTGGGCAAAAAAGATATAAAAATACAGCATATAGATATTACGTTTTGTTTTAAACATTTTCATTCGTCCTCTCTTATACATAAAAAAAGCCACACGTGATCATCCCCGTGTGGCAGCTTCCGCTATTTGAAGGAAATCATACGTACGTTCACACGATGGAATTCAGCTAAAAAAGGACACACGTGTCCCTGGGACCACTGGAATTCCAAAAATAGACATCATAAAAAGCAGGTGTTTATCCTCACTTTTGACGTCTAAGGTGAATGTAGGCATGATTTTCCCTCCTTTATGTACAAGATTGGTTTCCATTATAGTACGCTTTCAAACTTTAAACAACTTGCTCTGGTTCAACAGAAAACGAGTCTTTTAATAATGACCACGAATCATAAACGAACTTTTTGTTGTATCCATCCGTAAACAATGATACTATACTACTCAGTAATAGTATGACACATTAACTGAATAACACCACATTAGTGTGACACATTAATCAGGAAGGTATGAAAGGTTGGGAAACTGTACATAAGCCAACGTTTCATACACTTCCTCTATGACTAAAAGTAAGGGAGATGGATTGTGACGAATCAAGAAATGGTTTATATCGTGTCCGATTCCGTCGGGGAAACAGCTGAGTTAATGGTAAAAGCTGTGGCAAGTCAATTTTTTGGTCAGGAAGTTGAGATCCAGCACTTTTCCTATGTAGAGGACGAACAGGATATAAATAACGTCATCACGGTTGCGAAGTATCGTCCTTCCATCATTGCTTACACCATCGTCCTCCCTGATTTGAAGGATTATCTCGACCAGAGAGCGGAGGAAGAACAAATCATTGCCGTTGATTTGATGTATCCTCTCATGAATGCATTCACTCAAAAGTTCAATATGCAGCCCAATCGTCAACCTGGACAGATGAGAAAGTTGGATGAGAACTATTTCAAACGGGTGGAAGCCATAGAATTTGCTGTGAAATATGATGACGGACAGGAAGTCAGAGGATTGAAACAGGCAGATATTGTGCTCGTCGGGGTGTCGAGGACCTCCAAGACTCCTCTTTCTATGTATCTAGCGAATAAACAATTCAAGGTAGCCAATGTGCCTCTGATCCCTGAGGTCCCGCCTCCTGAAGAACTTTTTGAGATTCCAAGGAAGAAATGCATTGGATTAATCATTTCACCGGAAAAGTTAAATGATATTCGCAGAGAACGATTAAAAAGGCTGGGACTAACAAACTCAGCTAGTTATGCTTCATTGAACAGGATCTTCGAAGAATTAACGTGTGCGGAAGACATTATGAAAAAAATTGGATGTCCAGTGATTGATGTTTCCAACAAGGCGATTGAAGAGACAGCCGATATCATCCTGGCCATGTTTAATAAAAGGGGGAGCTTTGCCTAATGGAAAACAATTTTGTATTCATGTTTGATCACTCTGAAAAGAACAAGAAAGAACTCCTGGGTGGAAAAGGCGCGAACTTAGCGGAAATGACGCGGATTGGTTTACCCGTTCCTTACGGCTTTACGATTACGACAGACGCCTGCAATGCCTATTATGATGCAGAAAAATCCATATCTCCAGAAGTCGAATCCCAAGTCTTACATTCCCTCCAAGTCCTTGAAGAGAAAACAGACAAAAAATTAGGGGATCCAACCAATCCACTTCTCGTTTCTGTGCGCTCAGGTGCCGTCCATTCCATGCCTGGGATGATGGATACCGTTTTGAATCTTGGAATGAATGATGACACGGTTAAAGGAATGGCAGAACTTACGAATAACGCTCGCTTTGCCTATGATTCCTATCGCCGGTTTATTCAAATGTTCGGGAATGTTGTCCTGAATATAGAAAACTACTTATTCGAACATCGGTTAGAAGAAATACGCGAAGAAAAAGGGTACCAATCCGATACAGAACTCACAGCCGAAGATTGGAAAGAAGTAATTGAATCATTCAAATCGATTGTGCTCAAAAATACGAAGCGAAGCTTTCCTCAGGATCCAAAAGACCAGCTTTTCCTTACAATCAAGGCTGTGTTTGACTCATGGAATAATAAACGGGCCATCCTGTACCGCCGCCTTCATCAAATTCCCGGACACCTTGGTACAGCGGTCAACATCCAAAGCATGGTATTCGGAAATATGGGAGAGGATTCCGGCACGGGGGTTGCCTTTACACGCAATCCATCCACCGGGGAGTCTAAGCTTTATGGAGAATATTTGATCAACGCACAGGGAGAAGACGTCGTTGCAGGGATTCGCACACCTCAGCCGATTGCGACCCTGAAAGATGAAATGCCGGATGTTTATCAACAATTGGTGGAGACCTGTCAGTTATTAGAAGACCATTACAAAGATATGCAGGACATTGAATTCACCGTAGAACGGGGCAAGCTGTTCATCCTGCAAACACGGACTGGGAAACGAACCGCACAGGCTGCCATTCGAATCGCTGTTGAAATGGTCAAAGAAAATATCATGGATCAACGCGAAGCTCTTTTACGAGTGGATCCCGATCAGCTCGACCAGCTGCTCCACCACCGCATTGACCCTGACTACAAGAGAGAAAAATTAGCGGCAGGTTTACCTGCTTCCCCTGGAGCTGCCACCGGACAGGTCGTCTTTGATGCGGATGAAGCCGATATGCTGGCCAAGGATGGAAAAAAGGTCATTCTCGTCCGCCCAGAGACGACACCTGATGACATCCATGGAATCATCGCTTCTCAAGCTACAGTTACGAGCCGAGGCGGAATGACCAGTCATGCCGCCGTTGTTGCCAGAGGAATGGGGAAAGCTTGTATCTGCGGCTGTGACTCCATGAAAATTCATTTGGATTCCAAACGGTTTACCGTCGGAGAGACGGCTGTAAACCACGGGGATACGATTACGATTGACGGATCGACAGGAGAAATCTTCGTCGGTGAGATTCCAATGATTGAACCAGAACTTTCGGAAGAATTCCAACTGCTGCTTCGCTGGGCCGATGAAGAAAGAAAGATCGGAGTCCGGGCGAATGCGGATAACCCAACAGACGCTGCGAAAGCCCTGGAGTTTGGAGCGGGCGGTATTGGACTTTGCCGCACCGAGCATATGTTTATGGATAGCTCCCGTATCCCTACCGTTCAAAGCATGATCTTATCTGAAACGACCATGGAACGTAAGGAGGCTCTGGATCAACTCCTGCCTATGCAGCAACAGGATTTTGAGCAGATTTTTGAAACGATGCAAGGACATCCCATCACTGTACGCTTACTAGATCCCCCGCTTCATGAATTTATGCCGGACAAAGAAGAATTGCTCGTTGATGTGACGAGATTGCAAATCACCAGTCCCGACTCTAAAGAGTTGCAGGAAAAGGAAAACCTTTTACGCAAAGTACGTTTATTAGAAGAAGCGAACCCTATGTTAGGCCTTCGTGGCTGCCGCTTAGGTATGATCCATCCTGAAATTTACGAAATGCAGATCCTGGCTATTTTCCAAGCGATGTCTACCGTCATGAAAAAAGGAATCACCGTGAAACCGGAAATCATGATCCCTCTTGTCAGCCACGTAAATGAACTGAAAGAAATGCGTCAATTGGTCGTTCGGATCAGCCAGCATGTTCAGTCGGAAACAGGACAGGAGTTCGAGTACCTTATTGGAACCATGATTGAAACACCACGCGCAGCACTTACAGCCGACCAAATTGCTGAAGAAGCAGACTTCTTCTCGTTCGGAACCAATGATTTAACTCAAACGACGTTCGGGTTCAGTCGAGACGATGCAGAAGGTAAGTTTCTTCAACAGTATGTAGACCGCGATGTGCTGCACAGAAATCCATTCGTTTCCTTGGACCAGGATGGTGTTGGGAAACTTGTAGAGAGTGGTGTCAAACTGGGGAAAGGAACAAACCCTGCTCTGAAAACAGGGATTTGTGGAGAACACGGAGGAGAAAAAGAGTCCATTCAGTTCTGCTTTGATTTAGGACTGGAATATGTAAGCTGCTCTCCTTTCCGCGTTCCATCAGCACGACTGGCAGCCGCTCAGTCAACCATTCGCAGCGAACGGAAAACCCGAAAAGAACCACAGTACAGTTAATCGAGCTTTTCTCCGTTCTCTTATCCTGAGATTTTTCACAAAGAGCGTTCCATCCACTGTTTGGATGGAACGCTTTTTATGTTAAAAGCAAAAAAGGAGAAGGCTCCCCTTCACTCATGTACGCTTCACGAGCCATACATATTAAAGGGGCCTTCTCCATTTACGTTTTATTTTGTTTCGACTTTAGACTTGGATTTAGGAACGGTTCCTGCATCAGCTGGGTGAACCCCGTGCTGGTAGTAATCCGCGTCGATTGGATCGAGCGGTTTACGTCCAAGGATAAGGTCTGCAGCCTTTTCTGCCAACATTAATACAGGTGCGTGGATGTTTCCGTTTGTCACGTAAGGCATAGCAGATGCATCGACTACGCGTACGTTATCAAGTCCGTGAACCTTCATTGATTCAGGGTCTACGACAGACATAGGATCTGATTCAGGTCCCATTTTCGCCGTACAAGACGGGTGAAGAGCTGTCTCCGCATCTTCTCTTACCCATTCAAGGATTTCTTCCTCAGTTTGTACGGTAGGACCAGGTGAAATTTCACCGGCATTATAAGGCTTCATAGATGGCTGAGCCATAATTTCACGAGTGATGTTAATCGCTTCGATCCACTCCCGTTTGTCCTGTTCAGTAGAAAGATAGTTATACACCATGCTTGGGTGCTCTTTCGGATCTTTTGATTTAATCTTCAAGGATCCACGGGCATCTGAATACATTGGTCCGATGTGTACTTGGAATCCGTGATCTGTCGGTGCTTTTTGTCCATCGTAACGAACCGCTACCGGAAGGAAGTGGAACATCAGGTTCGGGTAGTCGACCTCATCGTTGGAACGGACGAAACCTCCGCCTTCGAAGTGGTTCGTCGCAGCAGGGCCTGTACGCCCAAGCATCCACTGTAGACCGATCCAAGGCATGCGTCGCTTCTGTAGATTTGGCTGTTCGGAAACAGGAACCGGGCACGCGTGCTGGACATAAACTTCAAGGTGATCCTGAAGGTTTTCTCCGACACCTGGAAGGTCAACAACAGGGTCAATGCCAAGAGAACGAAGGTGCTTCGCATCGCCTACACCAGATAGTTGAAGCAGTTGTGGCGTGTTGATCGCACCACCGGCAAGGATGACTTCTCCTGCTTCTACTTGATGTATTTTTCCGTTTCGCTTGTACGTTAATCCTTTTGCTTTTGTACCATCAAAGTCAATGCTCGTAACGAAAGCACGTGTTTTGACTGTCAGGTTTTCACGGTCCATGACCGGGTGCAAGTAAGCACGGGATGCGGACAAACGCTGACCTTTGTACACATGCTTATCAAACGGGCCGAACCCTTCCTGACGAAATCCGTTCACATCAGGTGTACGGTTATAACCAGCTTCTACTGCTGAATCAAAGAATGCTTGGAAAAGAGGGTTCTTTGCTGGACCGCGCTCCAATTTAATTGGCCCATCGTGACCACGCATATCATCATCCGGTGATGCCAGCGCATTTTCCAAACGCTTGAAGTATGGAAGGCAGTGAGCCCAATCCCAGTTTGTCATGCCTTCATCGGCACCCCAGCGTTCATAGTCTTTCGGGTTTCCACGTTGGTAGATCATCCCGTTGATGGAACTGGAACCTCCAAGTACCTTTCCTCGTGCATGAGGGATACGGCGTCCATTCATATATGGTTCTGGATCTGATTCGTACTGCCAGTCATAAAGGTTCTTACCTGAAGGGAACGGAAGAGCCGCAGGCATTTGGATCAATAAGTCCCATGAATAGTCACTGCGTCCTGCTTCTAGTACAAGTACGGATTTTTTGCCATCCTCACTTAGGCGGTTTCCCATTACAGAACCTGCACTACCGCCTCCAACGATTACGTAATCATATGATTCAATCATAGCCATACACTGTTCCTCCTTGATGTTTTAGTCGTGAAGAAGATGCCCAAAAGCCCCTTCTTCCTTTATCTGTTTTAGTTCATGAATGTTAAAAATGTATCGTCCGCTTAGAACCAGTTGATTTGTTCTGGTTTAAGGTTTTGGAAAATGTGCTTCGTTTCTGTATATTCTTCAATTCCTAATTTACCTAGTTCGCGTCCAATTCCGGACTGCTTGTATCCACCCCACGGCGCGTGTGGAAAATAAAGGTTGAATTCATTGATCCAAACCGTACCCATGCGCATCTTCGCGGCACAGCGTTCTGCTTTTGCGATATCGTTTGTGAAGACACCGCCAGCAAGTCCGTAGATGGAATCATTCGCAAGCTTTACCGCTTCTTCTTCTTTCGTAAACTTCTCCACTGTGATGATCGGACCAAAACCTTCTTCCTGGACAACCGTCATGTCGGTTGTGCAGTCAGTGAAAATCGTCGGCAGGAAGAAGAATCCGTTCTGTAATTCAGGGTCTCCCGGACGTTTACCGCCAACGGCTAACGTAGCCCCTTCTTCAATCCCTGCTTCTACATACTTTTCAACTTTCGCAAGGTGGTCAGCGGAAATCAGCGGTCCCATTTGGGTATCGTCCTCAAACCCGCTTCCCAGTTTGAATTTCTTCACTCGCTCGACAAGCGCGTTGACAAACTCATCGTGAATGCTTTCTTCTACAATCAGTCTTGTCCCAGCAGAACAGATCTGACCTGCATGGAAGAATACTCCGTTCAATGCTTGATCGACAGCAAGGTCAAAATCAGCATCTGCGAAAATGACATTCGGGTTTTTCCCGCCAAGCTCAAGAGCGAGCTTCTTCACGTTAGAGCTTGCTGCCTGCATGATTTTCTTCCCGGTCACAATACCCCCGGTGAAAGAAATAAGATCCACATCTTCGTTGCTGGAAAGCTCGGCACCTACCGTAGCACCAGCACCAAGAACGAGGTTCGCCACACCCGCAGGTACACCCGCTTCTTCCATCAATTCGAATACTTTGATATGCGTAAGCGGTGTGATTTCACTTGGCTTGATAATTAATGTGTTTCCAGTTGCAAGCGCTGGAGCCAGTTTCCAGGACGCTTGAAGTAGAGGATAATTCCAAGGGGTAATCTGCCCACAAACACCAACCGGTTCGTGAACGACTTTACTGATGGAGTTTGGCACTGGAGAATCAATGATCTCGCCGCCGTTCTTATCCGCAATCTCTGCATAATAACGGAAAACTCCAGCGATATCGTCCATGTCTCCACGGCTTTCTTCTACTGTTTTACCAGTATCCAAGGATTCTAGATTCGCTAGTTCTTCTTTATCTCTCTCAATCAATTCAGCAATTCTACGTACGATTGCCCCACGCTCCGTTGCCGGAGTGGTCGGCCATTCGCCGTGATCGAAAGCTTCTCTTGCTGCAGCGATGGCTGCTTGTGTATCTGTTTCATCGCCTTCTGGAACGATGGCGATTGTTTCTTGGTTGAATGGATTGATAATCGTACGCGTTTCCTCGGAATTCGCGTCTACCCATTTTCCATTAATGTATTGTTTAAGTTTTAAATTTACGTTCATTTTATCAACTCCAATTCTGAAGTGAATTAAGTTTGTTAAGAATTTATTTAACGTTTTTAACACTAACATGTCTTTAATAGACTGTCAAAGTAGATTCTAAAGAATTAAGTATTGATAAATGCCGCTTCACTGCATGATTGCTTTAGCATACCTGGGAAAGACACTTCATTTATGCCTATCGTTCTACCTAAGAAATAACATGGATACCTATACTATAGATTTAAACGACCTATAACCCAGATTTGGAGATCCCGCCTCACCTATGACAACAGCATAGATAGGAATCTAAATGATTTTGATTCCTGGGGAATAAGTAGTTGAAGGTGTTTCACATTTTTGTTCCCTTACATATGATGATGAGAAAACCTATATGGGAGGAACTTAAATGCCCACCATCAGTCTCTGTATGATTGTAAAAAATGAAGAGGAAGTGTTGGCGAACTGCCTCCGAAGTGTTCAGGAGATCTGTGATGAAATTATTATTGTGGATACAGGGTCAACGGATAAGACCAAGGAAGTAGCTAAACCATTCACTGAAAAAATACTCGACTTTGAATGGATTGACGATTTTTCAGCTGCCCGCAATTATTCGTTCAGCCAAGCTACTAAAGATTTTATACTTTGGCTTGACGCAGATGATGTTTTATTACCTGCTGATCAAGAAAAATTTAAAAATTTGAAGGATACCCTTGATGATTCAATCGATGCGGTTTCAATGAGATATATTGTTTCAAGAGATGAATACGGCAATCCTGCCTTTCACTACAGAAGAAACCGGCTCGTAAAAAGAAGCAATCATTTCAAGTGGATTGGACCGGTCCATGAATACCTTGAAGTAAGTGGTCATATTTTAAACTCTGATATTGCCGTTGAACATAAAAAAGATGCAAAAGAAGCATCGAATCATCCTACCGGGAGAAATTTGAGGATTTATGAAAACCGTATTAAAAAAGGCGAGGATTTTTCCCCCAGGGATTTATTCTACTATGCTAATGAATTGAGAGATCATGGGCAGTACCAAAAGGCCATCATTTACTATAATGAGTTCCTTTTGGGACAGAAAGGGTGGGTGGAAGATAATATATTGGCTTGTATATATTTAGCCGCCTGTCATGGAAAACTCGGGGAAAGGGACGAGCAGATAGAAGCCCTCTTAAAAACCCTCTGTTATGATGCACCTCGACCGGAACCTTGCTGCAGGATTGGAGATTACTTCAAAGAAAAGAAAGCTTTCCAAACAGCTGTTTTCTGGTACAACATCGCTACAGTCATGAAGAAGGAAACAGGAGGATTTCAAAGCGAGGCCTACTCAACCTGGTACCCTCACCTGCAGCTTTGCGTGTGCCAGTGGGAGACAGGAAATGTACAAAAATCAATCGAGCATAATAAAATAGCTAAACAGTACCGCCCTAACGATCCTCAGATTCTGTTTAATGAGAAGTTCTTTAACGATTACATGAAAAATAAATAAGAGGGAATAAAATTCCCTCTTGCCATTAGTAGTTTTCTCGTTTCATCGCTTCATTTGTTCTGTCAGGAAAATGGTGAAGGTCTTCTAAATAAATTCCAAAAGGAACTTTTAATTGAGCAAGCCCTGTAACTTTAGGGGCCCTTCTTGCAGATAATAGGGTTCTGAATGGATTCAGCGGCTACAGTCTTTAATAATCAACAATACATTTATTTCATTCAATCTTCTTCGCTTCCCACTATATACAAGATGAAAAAAAAGAAATCAGCCCTTTACGAGTCTGGTTCTCTATGTTTTCAACTGATATAAGAATTCATAAAACTATAAAAGAAAGCTTTCTATCGTTTTCTTTAACCCCTCTCTCAGCGAGAACTTTGGCTTCCATCCCAACTTCTTTATAGCTAATTGATTATCCAGGCAGCTACGGGTGATATCCCCAGATCTGAATTCTTTATGGATGGGTGATAATTTCGTGTTCATTAGGCTGTTGATTTCGTCTACAAGGGAATTTATGGTGATCTCCTTATTACTGCTAATGTTGAATACCCCGTTGCAATTCTTTTTCAAAGCAGACAGGTTTGCAGCAACCACGTCTTCTACATAGATGAAATCTCGAGTCTGTTCCCCGCTTCCGTAAATGATCGGCGGGTCATTGTTAAGCATTTTCTTTATAAAAATGGAAACCACTCCACCTTCTCCTCCTGCCCCCTGTCTCATTCCATATACATTGGCATACCTGAGGATTGTGAAATTTAAATTGTATAACTTCGCATACAGGGATATATATAATTCAGGAGTATATTTAGAAATGCCATAGTTAGACGTGGGTTTTACTGGATGACATTCGTCCAAAGGTAGATAAAGAGGGGTTCCGTAAATGGCGGCAGAAGAGGAATAGATCAATTTACAATTATATTCTTTACAGTATTCCAAGATTTTCAGTGTGCCTAGAATATTCACTTGTGCATCTTCCATTGATTGAATCATTGATTTCTGGACATCAATTTGGGCAGCAAGGTGGATGACTGCATCTGGCCTTTCTTTTTCGAAGACAGATTCCAGATTGTGATCAAGGACACTTATGGAATATAATTTAGCTTCTGGGTTCAGGAACTCCTTTTTACCGGATGACAGATCGTCAGCGACAAGTGTCTCACATCCTTCTGCCACTAGCGCATCTATGATGTGGGAACCAATAAAACCTGCACCTCCAGTTACTAAAACCTTCATTTTATCCCTCCTTCCGAGAATAATTACTCTCTTTATTGCATATGTAACTAACCATGATGATGTTTGGACATTTTCATAGAACATTTACAACGGGTTGCCAATATAATGTTAAGAATTATGATATGAAAGGAGATTGTACCTTGACCTATTCATTTACGAAGGATCAATGGGAGAGTCTTTATAAGGTAGGGTATCCTGGAAACTGGGATATTGGAACACTTGCTGCAGAAGCCATCTACAGAGGCGGCGAAGGCCTTGTCAAAAATCATTTGAAAGATGGCCAGTATCTTCCATACAATTTAGAAGACATCATTGAAGCAGGCTTAACTCAACTTTCAAAAGAGATTATTACCTTAAAAACACCTGCAGAAGTATATGCTCAAGTGTTAAAAGCACTTAGTGAGAAAAAAGGGTTAAGTGTAATTCGTTTAGGGGACGGTGAAGTGCTTGCTTTAGCCCATGATATCCTTGTCTCTTCTGAAGAGATCAATAAAAACGGAAAATTGCAATATGCTCTAGGCGGATTCACAGTGCCGAACCATGAAAAAAGAGACCTATTAATAGGAAATTTATTAAAAGCAGATATTGTAGGAATTCCAGAAGCAAGATACCCCACCTACCAGCGTTTATTTAATAGTCTGGCAAAAAAAATTCACCTCCCCATAGGGGAGATATGCTTCACAAGCTCCTTAATTAATTATGAAATGAATGAAAAAACGAACTGCTTCCATCACTTGTTAAGTCAACACCGTGTCCTTCTGATCGGTAATCAGGCTGATGAAGGAAAGGAATTTATTGAAGCAAAAGGGTACCATTCAGTCGTAGGGGCCATTCCTGTTCCAGATATATCCTCGGTTCCAGGAGTGCTTGAAAAAGCAAGTCAATTTGAGTTTGATGTCGCTCTTGTTTCCGCGGGAATCCCAGCCAACCTTATTTGTGTTGAACTTGCCAAGCAGAAAAAAGTGGCCCTTGATTTCGGTCATTTGCTTGACTGGTACATCAAGGGTTATCGAGTCATAAATAAAGGCTAGGTGGTTCAGAGAAAACAGTTCTATAATTTCAACGATTATACTTTGGTAAAGAAGGCTGCTGATCTCCGCTCCTAATACTCGTACTTCTTTGGATTGTGTCATCTGGAACGTAAATCAACAGCTTCTACCTAACAAGAGCTATACCTTTTTCTAACTCAAGAGAAGACGCTGTCCTGGAAATAATAAAAAGAGTTTTACTTAACTTCATGCGTAAAGTAAAACTCTTTGAAATGCCATTATTCCTGTTTTTTAAGGGCAACTTGCACAGCTGCAGATCCATGTTCGCACCAACGAGAGTCAAGGATCATCAGTGTTCTCTCCTTATCATGAGATGCAGTACTTGCAATCTTTCCAACAACACAGGCTTGGACCACGCCCTCGTTTCGATTTGTAGAACCTTCGTTAATAAGATATTCAGCACACCGAACAGAACTCAACCCTCTCATTTTATGGGTCAGACCCCTCCTTTAATCCGTTTACTTGGTTTCATGCTTTTGAACATCGAAGAAAAATTCCGGGTAAGAAGTTGCATCTCCAAGCACATTTATCGTTTCATTTTTTGATCTTTTAACATGCTTTTCTTCAACAATTAACATTTCCAACAAGTGAAAATCAGTATAATGCGGATAAATTCTTTGGAGGTCGATCAATCGTTTTTTAGCTTCTTGTTTTCTTTGAAGTCTCATGAGCGTGAGGATCACCCAACGGTCAGCCACAGCCTTTTCCAGTCCATCTGCATGACCAGATAAGCTTTGAAATTCAAGAAGTGCTTTTTCATAGTCATTTAATAAAAACGGACGGTACCCGGGGGAATTGTATAATTGTAGTCTGTTGAAAGGGGTCACCGGACAATAACAATGATCTGTTAAATTCCGCCCTCCGTTCTTCCTGCACGCAGCAACCTCCCACCTGGCTATGTTCGGTGCCTTACCATCTACTTCATAAAGGACAGGGACTTTGACAATACCTGAGTCTGTTATATTCAATAACTTTTTAAACTTTTCATAGTCTCCACTTTTCACAAAGTTTTCAGGTCGGACAGAAATGTCCCAATTTTCCTTGAGGTCTTGCTCTCTCTCAATTCCGTACGAAGCTATCTGCTTGTAAAATGCATGAATGCCCTGGACGATCCTATCCCAAAGGTATTCACTTGCCGTTTGGACCCCATTCGCTATTAGTTCCTCTTTTAATTGCTGATTTGATAAAACTTCTTCCATCTTTTCTGCCATATCCTCTACATCCTTCATTTTGCATATAACCGCATTCTTCTTATGAACCGCATATTCTAAAGTACCTCGATTGTCCGTGGTAACAACGGCACACCCACATGCCATCGCTTCTAATGGCGGCAATGAAAAACTCTCATAGTAGGACCCACAAACATACAATGCAGCACCTCTATATAAATTTCCGATCGTCTCTTGAGAAGGACTGACAAATACCTTCGTGACCAGGGATTTCATTTTTTCAGATGGATGTTCCGGGGTAATCCAATATAGGTCTATATCCATTTCTTTTTTTATCTTTCTATAAGCTTCTATAATATTCGGGATCCCTTTAAATGTGGCGCTTTCACCACCTACCATCAATACATACGGACGTTTTCCTATCACTTTTTCCCCTTTTACAGAAAAGATTTCTTCATCAACAGCATTTGGAAAAACTTGTGCCTCCCTCCCATAAATCTCTGAGATTAATTTAGAGGTATGGTTGGATACAGTATAAATATAAGGAACAATCTCAAATTGTTTGTGTATGAAGTTTTTCAACGTAGGATTCATTGTTTCATAGTCATAAAGATGAAAGTCCCCCTGCTCAAAATACACGACAGGAGCAAGACCTGTGTCAATGCATGCCTGAACATGATCCCAGTAAGTAGCGACAATCAGGTCACAATCCGGTATCCCTTTTGCAAGCTCAAGGTCAAAAGGAACTTGAATATACTCTGCTTCAACCGGGAACCAAGAGGGTTGCTCAAAATGGGAAACCAGAGTGACCTTTACGCCAGCCTTATGCAGACGGTTTGCATGTTCAAATATGACTTTTACTCCTCCGCAAATCGCCACATGCGTCATGGCATAGACAATATGGATCTTCTTAGGGATTTCACCTTTTTGAGAAAGCACTTGTTTCTGTGCAAAGGGAAGACGCTGCAGACGTTGGTTGAATTCCTTCGTTCGAAGTTTTGGTATCACGTTTGACCTCCATACGTTTTTTTATATTCTATGTACGTATTAAAAAAAGATAAGTGCTTACCGATTATGGCAAGCACTTAACCAATATCATCCTTAAGGTTCAAACGTTAGTCCCGGAGTTATATCTTGTAATTTTGAAATATGACATGTGCTTAGAATATAAGTTTCATTGCCTGTTGTAATTTTCACAAGACCTTCTGAAATATCAAGGATGTCTGCATCCTGGATATTATCAAAGAAACCATCCGTAAAGTAATCAGCACTGGAGTTCTGATCGAAAAGCATTTGTAATAACTCTCTAGTAGGCTGCTCACAGCATTCGCACTCTCCTCCGCGTTCAGGCGTCGGATCTGGAATTGGCGGCAACGTTACCCCTGTGAGTAATCCATCACCCCGTACGCCTACAACCTGGCATATCGGTCCTGCAATTTCTCCATCATCAGCGATATAGTAACCACTGACTATATCGTTAATGAATACATTGTTTATCCCACCATTTGAGGTTTGTGATGTTGTGCCAATATCAACTTGAATATTTCCGTCTCTAATTTGTGTCAGAATATCTTCCATCGGTGCGACACAGCAGTCACATTCTCCAACAATCTCTCCAGTTGGTCCCTGTGGTCCTGTCGGTCCCGTTGGTCCTGTTGGTCCTGTCGGCCCCGTCGGCCCGGTTGGTCCTGTCGGCCCGGTTGGCCCCGTTGGTCCTGTCGGCCCCGTTGGTCCCGTCGGCCCCGTTGGTCCTGTCGGCCCTGTTGGCCCCGTCGGCCCCGTTGGTCCCGTCGGCCCCGTCGGTCCTGTCGGCCCCGTTGGTCCTGTCGGCCCCGTTGGTCCGGTCGGTCCGGTCGGTCCTGTCGGCCCCGTTGGTCCGGTCGGCCCCGTTGGTCCCGTCGGCCCTGTCGGTCCGGTCGGCCCCGTCGGCCCTGTCGGCCCCGTCGGTCCGGTCGGCCCCGTTGGCCCCGTTGGTCCGGTCGGTCCTGTCGGTCCGGTCGGCCCTGTCGGTCCTGTTGGTCCTGTCGGCCCGGTCGGTCCGGTCGGCCCCGTTGGTCCGGTCGGCCCCGTTGGTCCGGTCGGCCCCGTCGGTCCTGTCGGCCCCGTTGGCCCCGTCGGTCCTGTCGGCCCCGTTGGTCCTGTCGGTCCTGTCGGCCCTGTCGGTCCTGTCGGCCCCGTCGGTCCTGTCGGCCCCGTAGGCCCTGTTGGCCCCGTTGGTCCTGTAGGTCCGGTCGGTCCTGTTGGTCCGGTCGGCCCTGTTGGTCCCGTCGGCCCCGTCGGCCCTGTCGCTCCCGTTGGCCCTGTCGGTCCGGTCGGTCCTGTTGGTCCGGTCGGTCCTGTCGGTCCGGTCGGCCCCGTTGGTCCTGTCGGCCCCGTTGGTCCTGTCGGCCCCGTTGGTCCTGTCGGCCCCGTTGGCCCTGTCGGTCCTGTCGGCCCTGTCGCTCCCGTTGGCCC
>NZ_BJYD01000019.1 GCF_007991335.1 Halobacillus faecis
TGTCGGTCCGGTCGCCCCCGTCGGTCCAGTTGGTCCAATAACTCCTCCACCAATTGGTACCTGTTGTTTCTGAAGTAACTTAATTGTAAATTTAACAACCATTTTTTCTACTACGTTTCTCATAGTTCCTTCAAAACTGGCTCCAGCTTGTAAAGGTACCCTGTCTGTACCCTCATCCCATTCTATAATATGACTAGAAATTAAGTGGCAGTATGGAAGTTCATTGAAATGTTGAGTACTTTCTTGATGGTATTGCGAGAGATCACTCGTCATTAGTTCATCTTTTTCTGGATATCCTTCCGGTAATGGTTGAGTAATCAAAAAATCGAATTCTTTGCGTTCATTGAATCGAATGTCCAAAGGGTTCGTAATAAACGTGTCAATCTTAGTTGTACACTGAAATGGCACCTTTACAGTTAGAGAACGAATATCTGAATCGACAGAATTTCGTTTCCATCTCGACGTAGGTGTAGCATATCTGATATTTTTCTCAACATATCCCTTAATGAATAGTTGATCGCTAGGCACAAGTAAACGACATTGAACAAGGACTAAGCGTTTTTTAATGTCTTTGATTTCTAGTACATCTTCTGGAAAGGTAATGTTAGCTGTTAGATTGGTTGTCACTTCGATCTCAGCTAATACAACAGGAATTTTACCGATTTGCGCATCAAAGTTAATATCTGGTTGCACGTTTCTATTGGAGCAATTGTCCAGGTTCGATGAATGTTGCCTATGCTTATTCTCTTTATCTTTCATATATCTCACTCCCTTAATTTTTTTGAGAACACAATATTCTATTAAAACTTTGCTGCAAAGGATTGGACTTTTTTCATGAAATCCCAGAATATAGGGATCACTCGCCTTAAAATCATTTTCAGAGGCACTGGGAACCGTTCAATAAAGAAGAAAAACTCCTCAAACAATTTCCAGCTAAGAAGAACGATTTAGAAGGTGTAAAGAAGTTGAGAAAAGCAATGGAGATAAAAGAGGACGGAATCCCTCCACTGTTGTCTACTTTCACATGGGAGGTGCATATCATTTAACAATTACCACTCCCTATAAAAAAGCCTACCCGGATAGACAACTCTATGTGGGCAGGCTTTTCGGTTACCCGGGGATCAATGGAAGTTATAACCTGAAATCGCACAAAAAAAAGATGACGAGCAAATCCTCGTCATCTTTTCATAGAATAGGAATGAAATCAGCCGTATCTCCGCTCATTTCCAAATGGATATGATTGGAAGTCGCGACTCTGGTGACCTAATTATGTTCACACCGGATGGAGAGAAAAATCTAGTCACAGATTTAGGCGCTTCTAAAGGTGCAAGGGTGGCAGAAGTGGTCGAATATGGCCAGCTCGGCCGCAGCGATCATGTGCCGTTTTATGTGGAGGGAATTCCTGCCGAAAGAATTAATTATGAACCATCTCGTTTCGCCTTTTAAGAAAAAATTGAAAGTCTCTTGTCATAACATGCCGCCCCATGTACTCATCGTGAGATTACTAGTATTCAAAAGTTATAGGACAATCCTCTCCCCAAACTTTTCAAGTCCTGCCCGTACTAATACTCTAATCCTGCTACCCCGAAGCCGCCGGCTCCAGAATGAGTCGAAATCATACCGCCCGCTTGGATCCATCTTATATTTTGGAAGCCATTTTCTTTGGAAATTCCCTCCATCCGCTCCCTGATCCTTTCATCAAGTCCGATTGAGTAGATAAAATAAAGCTGCTGTCTATCGATGTTGAATTCGTTTAAGTAATCCATGAAGAGTTTTTCTGTAGCTCTACTCATTTTCCCGCGGTACTTCTTTGTAGATATAAGCTTTCCATCCTTCAACTCTATGCATGGCTTTATTTTCAACAGAGCTCCTATCAGAGAAGCCATATTGCTTACCCGTCCCCCCGCTTTAAGAAATTCCAGGTCACCAGGGATGAAAGCGAGCCTTGATTTAGGAACGATTGCCTGTATTTTTTCTACTAAACGTTCTGGTTCAATCCCGGGTTCTTTTTCTAGTAACTCTGCGGCATACAATACGACCGCAGCCAACCCTCCAGTAACATTCAAGGCATCAATGAGAAAAATGTCTTCAAAATCCTCCGCAGCAATGACAGCATTTTGAAATGAAGAAGAAGCTTTTGAGGTATAACCAATATGGATAATGATGCAATTGGGAAATTCATCTCTTATAGTCGTAAAAAATTCTTGGTATTCATGAGCATTCGTGGAGGTAGTAGAAGGTATTTTCTTTGTACGTCTGTGATAATCAAAAATGTCCTGGACCGGCAAAGAACCGTCCTTATAATCTTTCCCATCCATAATAATGTGCATGGGGACTACTTGAACCCCGTACTTTTCTGCTAAATCACCCGGTAAGTCAGCACCGCTTTCGGTAGATAAGATGATCCTTCGCATTCTAACTCCCCCTCGGTTATATTTAAACCTGCGTCCACTTTTCCTGTATTATGCTTTAACTATACAGGAAAAACCTTCATTAGCATTGTGATAACTTTTGCCTAGTGCGGCCCCCTGATGCGTAACACCTTAAGATCGAGGGCTCGCATCGATATTGTTTACGTTCATTTTCCAGGGGTATAGATGATACATACCACCGAATTTTACCTATATTTCTTAAATTTTGTAGAATTCTGGAAGGAGAGAAAAATGAAAAAGCTAACATCTGTATTCTGGATTACGCTGGCTATTACGTTGTTTGCATCAGTGTGGGGATCCCTTGCTCCTGCGAACTTCGAAACAATTTCAGCGAATGTAAAGAACTATATCTCCATTCACTTTGGATGGTACTACTTACTGATCGTATCTTTATTTGTCATCGTATGTTTATACTTAATTTTCAGCCCTTACGGAAAAATTAAACTTGGAAAACCAAACGATAAACCTGATTACAGCTATTCTACATGGTTTGCCATGTTATTCAGCGCCGGCATGGGAATAGGTCTTGTATTCTACGGTGCCGCTTCCCCTGTATCCCACTTTATAAAAACTCCCCCACTTGCAGAACCCGGAACGACGGAGGCCATCCGCGACTCTATGCGGATTACCTTTTTCCACTACGGAGTTCATGCATGGGCTATTTATGCGATTGTCGCATTAATCCTGGCCTATTTTAAATTCCGTCATGGGAAACCTGGATTGATCAGCGCTACTTTAGAGCCTGTCTTTGGAGATAAAATGAAAGGCGCGTGGGGAAAAGCCATTGATGTGATTGCTGTATTTGCTACCATTGTCGGTGTCGCTACTACGCTGGGTTTCGGTGCGGCTCAAATCAACGGCGGGCTTACTTACTTATTAGATATTGAAAAACAGTTCTGGGTTCAGCTCGTGATTATTGTTGTGGTTACTGGCTTGTTTATGCTGTCTGCCTATACAGGTCTTAGTAAAGGGATTAAGTACTTAAGTAACGCCAATATGGGACTTGCCGCTATTCTATTTATAACGATGCTGGTTATTGGCCCGACGGTTTATATTGCTAATACCTTCACAGATACACTTGGTTCCTATATTCAAACGCTTGCTACAGAGAGTTTGCGCCTGAACCCTAACAGTGATGAAGAGCGTCAATGGGTGATGGATTGGACCGTATTCTTCTGGGCATGGTGGATTGCATGGGCACCTTTTGTAGGGATTTTTATCGCCCGTGTGTCTAAAGGACGTTCCATCCGAGAATTTTTATCCGGTGTTCTTTTAGTACCTTCGGTGGTCAGCTTTCTTTGGATGACGGCCTTCGGGGCAACGGGTATTCAAACTCAGCAAAATGGTGCTGATATTGCCAGTCTTCCAGACGAGCAGGTGTTGTTCGGAGTCTTTGAGCAGTTTCCTATGAGCGTATTCTTGTCCATTATTGCCATGATGTTGATTGGAACATTTTTCATCACGTCTGCGGATTCAGCCACCTTTGTTCTTGGGATGCAGACAACAAATGGCTCGCTTAACCCACCGAAAACTGTGAAATTCGTTTGGGGGATTGCTCAGTCGACCATTGCCGCTGTTCTTTTATACACCGGCGGGCTGACTGCCTTACAGAATGCTTTGATTGCTGCAGCCTTCCCTTTCTCGTTTATCATGCTTTTGATGGTCTACTCGCTATTTAAAGCACTGCGTGCTGATCGAGCAGCGCTTCAAAAGAACAAGGAGGAAACCACAAGTAAATCAGCATAAAAAGGAAAAGCATACTCTTCAAATAGGAAAAGAGAATAAGTAAAAACCCGTGTTCTGGTACCTGATTCCTGCTTCGCAATTCTGCCTAAGTCATTAATGTTCAATTATGTTATAAAAGAAAGAGACCGTCTCTTTCTTTTGATAGTTGAGAATGAAGGCACCTTACGCCCAAAGTACGATCATTTAAACAACGTTCCTATAATTATTATTGAGCTTTCTATTGAGCAGCCAGTCTGATATCAGATTGGCTGCTTTATGATATTTAATAGACATAGATTTGAATAAAACTGTGATCCGTAGAATGATAGAAAGAGTGAAACAGGCGTAATCCTCCTCTCCTGCAAATAAAATAAAATAAGTCCTAACAATCAAGAGGAGAGATAGGCATGCTGAAGAAGTTCGTAGACCCCCTTCCCATCATGGAGAGCATCCGCCCAACAGATCATATCCACAATGTGCCCTTTTATGAAGTGAGGATGCGGGAAACCTTTCAGAAGCTGCATCGAGACCTCCCCCCGACGAAGGTCTGGGGCTATAACGGGCAGTACCCTGGTCCGACTTTTCACGTGTGGAGACATCTGCCGGTCCATGTGTTATGGAAAAATGAACTTCCTGAAAGGCATTTTCTCCCCATTGATACGACCGTCCACGGGGCGGAGAAAGACAAACCTGAAGTTAGGACAGTCGTGCACCTCCATGGAGGGGTAACGCCTGATACAAGTGATGGTTATCCAGAAGCATGGTTCACCCGCGATTTTCAAAAAGTCGGCCACCATTTTACCAATAGGCTGTACACGTATCCCAATCACCAGCCTGCGACCAACTTGTGGTACCACGACCATGCGATGGGC
Organism: Halobacillus faecis; assembly: GCF_007991335.1. GTDB lineage: Bacteria > Bacillota > Bacilli > Bacillales > Halobacillaceae > Halobacillus > Halobacillus faecis. Next base: position 5,030 of record NZ_BJYD01000019.1, read on the forward strand.
ATCACACGCCTCAATATCTATGCCGGACTTGCCGGGATGTACATCATTCATGACAGGGAAGAAATCCGCTTAAATCTTCCATGTGGCCGCTTCGACATCCCGCTCATCATTCAGGACCGTTCTTTTTATAAAGATGGCCGTCTCTTCTACCCGCAGGAACCTGACAAACCTGCAACCGTTCCCCACCCCTCCGTCGCACCAGAATTCTTCGGAGATACGATTTTAGTGAATGGTAAAGTATGGCCGTATGTACACGTGGAGCCGAGACGATACCGTTTCCGCATACTAAACGGATCGAACACTCGCTTCTATCGGTTTTCGCTTTCGAACGGAGCATCTTTCATCCAAATCGGCACAGATCAAGGATTACTGGAAACACCCATACTCGTCCCTTCGCTTGTGCTTGCGCCTGCAGAACGAGCGGATGTGATTGTAGATTTTTCTACCTGTTACGGGGAATCAATTGTCCTGCGAAACGATTACGAAACACAAGGAAAAAAACCAGACCCTGAAACGACGGGGAGTGTCATACAATTCCGTGTCATCGATTCTCTTGCCAGTCAAGATGAGAGTTCAATACCCGTTCGCCTGGCACATGTCCCCAAGCTTAATCACTATAGGGAATTCCGCACCTTACGACTCAACATGCGAGAAGATTCTTTCGGACGCAACATTCACTTACTGGACGACCGGCTGTGGTCGGACCCCATTTCTGAGACTCCAAAACTAGGTCAAACGGAAATCTGGAACCTGATCAATGAGACACAAGCAACGCACCCGATCCACCTTCATTTAGTCCGCTTCCAAATTTTCGATCGTCAACCCTTCGACCGTGATGTCTTTGAAAAGGAAGGACGCATCGTTCCTACAGGTCCACGTGTTCCTCCAGCGCTGAACGAAAGAGGATGGAAGGACACTGTACGGGCACGACCTGGAGAAATAACACGAATCATCATTCCCTTCAGCCCTTACCCTGGACTGTTCGTGTGGCACTGCCATATTTTAGAGCATGAAGACTATGAGATGATGCGTCCTTATATCGTTATTAGATAAATAGAGGGGGTTTCTGCCCCCTTACTAAAGTGCAAAAAAAAGATGACGAGCAATTGTTTGTCATCTTTTCTAAAATAGCGAGTCATGTATAACTTCTGCACGGCTACCACCCGAACATATAGATGAGCAAAGGTGCACCTTTCGCAGTAAAATGTGCCCGTTCTTTTGCCTGCTGTTCTATTTGATTAGGCTACTACCTTTCCCCTCTAAGTCTATAAGCCATTTCTTTCTTGCGATTCCTCCACCATATCCACCTAATGTACCGTCACTGCGAATCACCCGATGACAAGGAACCACAAGGGCAATCTGATTGGCTCCGTTAGCTCCAGCAACCGCACGTGTAGAAGTTGGCTTACCAATTTCGCAAGCAATTTCAGAATATGGACGGGTTTCTCCAAAAGGAATCTCTCTCAATTTTGCCCACACCCTTTTTTGAAAAGGTGTTCCCAGCCATTTAATTGGCGTTTTAAATTCAGTTAATTCCCCTTTAAAATACAAATCTACCTCCCTTTCGATTGATTGGATGGGCTCGGTCTTCCCTGGTATGATGGCTGCCTTCGTTTTATTCCTGAGAATTTCAACCTCTCTTTCTAAACCACGACGATCCACAAATTCGAGAAGATAAAGCTCTGTTTCATCTGCAATCGTAATCATTGGCCCCATCCTTGTATCTAACCAAGATACTGTGAGTATGCTATTTTCTTGAACTGACGTAGGGGTATCTCCCATGATTCGAGAAAAAGCATCTCTAAAACCGCTGCCGGATTTATAACCTGTGTGAAGCTGTGCATCAATAACAGCCTTCCCTGATCTAATTTCTTTCATAGCCAGACCCATTCTTCTTGCCCGGGCGTATTGCACAAATGTCATACCAAAACGTTTTTTAAATTGACGCCGGGCTGTTGATTCATCCACAGATAGTTCTCGGAAGTCTTTCTCGCGCCATTCTTTCTCTGGGTTTTCCTCAACCGCCTGCACAAGTTTTTGAACAAGTTCAGAGACTTGATTGGGGTGAGAAAGAGGAGAACATCTCTTGCAAGGACGAAACGAGGCTAGAAGCGCTTCTTGAGGAGTAAAGAAAAACTCGCAGTTCTCAAATTTAGGTTTCCTTGCAGGGCATGTTGGTCGACAAAACACTCCTGTACTCTTAACTCCTACAAAGAAAGAACCTTCGTATTCGGTGTTTCTTTCAAGTAATGCTTGATAGAATTCCTTTTTCTTAAGGTCAGTTATCATCTGAACACCTCTATAAAATTTTTAAAGATCGTCTACTTCTCTATTATAGAAAGAATATAAATTTTTGCAGCCGATAATCAGGCATTGATTTTATTCTTAACTTTCTTCCTCACTATCCTCAATAATTTCTACATTCGCCATTTTTCCTCAATGGAAACCCATCGCATTTACACATTAGCAAACTGGGAAGGAGGTGAAATGGACAGGAAAAAAGTTCTGCTCACAATCCTATCGAGAGCAGAACTTTTTTCATTTATTAAAATTCATTCCGTAACACCGGCAAAGTAAACATTTTCAACAAGCCGATAATGCCTAACAACAGAAAAATCAAACTGTACGTGGCATAAGCCAAAATCCAACCAAACACCGCCGGCCCGAGAATGGCGCCGATATTCAATACGATAATACAGATGCTGAACCCTTGGGCTGGGAATTTCGGAAAAACTTTCGCACTCCAAATCGGTAAATAGGCCGCGTATAACATGAAGGAAATCCCAAACGTCAATCCTGAGAAGCAGACAAGCAGCCATCCTTGAGATAAAAACAGCACGGACATACTGAGGGAATAAAGAACAATCGTCATTGTAAAACTCCATCTCATCCCCCATCTACTGATGAGTTCCCCGCCTAACAATCCAGCCAGACCTCCTACACCTGTGATCAAGAAGAAAATTGCATTGGAGTTGGCGATTGAAAAGTTATCCTGCACAAAGTCCGCCGAATACGTCCAATAAGTAGACTCTGTGAATCCAAACAAAAATGACGCAGCATAGAACGGCTTCGTATATTTCGTAAACAATGGTTGAAGATCCGTGATTCTGATTCGCTTCACACTTGAATTCTCTTTCTTAAATGGTACCTCTTTATACGCCCACCAATAAATGAGGTACCCCATAACAGCTCCACCGCCCCAGACCAGCCTCCAATTTCCGTCCAGGAACAAATAAATGGTAGAGATTATGATTAAACCTACCGTCGAGCCCGTACTGATAACGGCAAGCGTCCGTTTTTGAATGTTCTCAGGCAGGTGCTCGTGAACACTTTGGGAGAAAGAAGACCATGTAAGACCAGGGCTGAACCCTGCAAGCAAACAAGCGGCTGCAAAAATAATCCAGCTCCCCGTAAGCGAGGCAATTAACAAGCCCGTCGAAGCGGTCATGATCCCTGCCATAATGACGTGCCGTGACCCGAACCTTGATACAAAAAGGACAACCGTCAACGCCCCCACTAGAAAGGTGACAAACGTTAGACTTGAAATCACCCCTAACATGGAAGTAGAAAGACCGAATTCATTCTTAAATTCACTGAACAATAACCCGTACCCGTACCGAAACCACCCAAATATGATCATTAAAGCAAGCAGACCAATCATGGATATGGGTGGTATCCCCTCTCTTTTTGTCATACATTCACCCCATCATCTCTTAGTTGTTTTTGTGGAATAACTTTTCCCACTTTTGGTCACGGTTAAAACGTAAAATTTGAGACTGATTATAATAGCAGGGAATGGCTTTTATTCTATGTGTTAATCATAATCAAGAAGTAAACGTGGTATAGCAGAATCCTTCTAGATTAGATAGATGAAAAAAAAGTTGGACGCTCTTTTTTGAGAGTCCAACTTTCCTTTCAATTATAAACTTCATTTTAGGAATAGTTTATGCGAAAGTCCCTCCCCCATTCCATCCATGCGCTGCACCATATACAAAACGATCATCCTACATGATAATGACTGCATAACCCAGCCATCTCAACCGGATAATCAATAAACGGGTTCCGATTCCCCTGAAGCTCAAAAATCGCCTGATTCCGGTGAAGTTCATAGATATCAGGTGGTTCATTCCTATGCCATTCAAGCATAAGATCCACATCTATTTTTTCTCTATGATTCGTTTCCAAACCATCCGGATATCTCAACAAAAAATAAAGCATCGCACGAGCCACTGCGCCTTTTGCGTATTCCGGTTCAAATAATTCGTCCTCTGCTTTTCCGCATTGATCTTCAATTCGAAGAACTCCCGCTTCTTGTTCAGCTGGATAATCATGAAAATCATGATAAGGATAATTACTTCTGATTGAATTACATAGAGGCTCGCACGTAAATAAATGGTGCAAGTCCCCCCGCATAGGCTCTTGTGCGTCATACCAGGATTGAGGAACGGCATGTTCACAATTGTATTTAAAGGCGGTAACAGCCTCCGCCATCACCTTCAGCAAATTCTCGTCCTTTTTGTTTGCTCTTATCTTTTGTTCACGTTTTTGGGAAGCAGCATAATCTTCCCGAATGACATCCTCAGGCTCTTTTACCTCACCGGAATAGATGCTCTGCAGCTTGCCATCCGGTCGCAGATCTACCCAAGGGTAAACGTATGAGCTCGGGTCATAGCGTAAGAAGTTTCTATGTGTTGACTGGATTAATTTCATAACCTTTTCTATTGCCATGCTGTTTGCAGAATCCGAAAAATCAACAGACGAATAATAATCTTGCTTCGTTTGATTGTTTTTACTTTCATCAAAGTACACCTGTTGATTCTTATCAATCGCTGCTTTATTTTTCTTCGCTTCTTTGATGATTTCATCTATTCGTTCCGGGTCCGTAGATACGGAAATCGCCTTGCTGATCATTTTATCCATCGGTTGATCCCTCCTAATAATCTATGTGAACTATAAAGCTTTCTCTACTCTATGCATTCCACTCATTCGTTTCATTACCCTTTTATAGAAGTTAATAAATTTGAATAAGGTACAGAAAAGTTCACAGGGCAATTTGAATTTTAGATACATTATTAAGAGAGGGTATTATAACGATAAATTGAAAATGCCTGCTCCCAATTCGCTCAAATAATATACTGTTGAGGAGTACAGAATTACAAAAAAAAGATGGCAAGCAAATGCTCGCCATCTTTTTTAAAATAGGAGATAAAATAATTACCTCATGCCACTTATTGATAAGAATAGCTTAAAATAGAAACTAAATTCCTTCATATATCAACCATTTCAACTAAACTAAGATACTTTTAAATTAATAACATCGATCTATATAAGTATGTTCCAATCAAATATCAACCTTGTCTTGATAACTCTGTCACGTATTCAAAGAACTCATCACGGTACACTTCATACACAAGATTCACCTTACGGCCGTTTTCAGACAACTCCGTTCTTCCCTGGCTCACCCCAGAGTCGTGGACGATGCTCTTCACTGTTCTTTTCTTCACGAGCCCTTCATTGCCGACCGTCGCCGTCGTCAACACGTCCCACAAAAAGTAAGTCGAGTTCGTCTGATTATGGACAAGCGGCGGAACCATCGCATAGCACTGACCGAGAAAATCAATGCCCAGATCTTCGCGCTGTGATGCCCATTTTTGACGGACGTCGAGCGTCAACGGAACCATGTTCGTGCTCTCAAGAGCGACCAAGTCGATGACAATCGAGCTGTCCCAGACACGCTTCGCCGCTTCAGGATCCCAGAAAGCATTCCATTCCGCTGTTCCGTCATGCTCTGGTTCCTCAACGTTTCCAACCTCAAGGAACGTACCGCCCATCCAGACCAATTTCTCGATCTTACCTTCAATATCCGGCGCTTCAGCCAGTGCGCGGGCAAGATCCGTAAGCGGTCCGATGAACACAAGTGTCGTCGGGTTCTCTGTTTTACGGAGCGTCTGAATCAAATGCTCATGAGCTGGAATCGAGGCAAGCGGTGCATCGATGTTCCCTTTTTCATTCAACAGCGGCAGGGCGTCCACATAGAACGCATGCATGCGCCAGTCCTTCGGAAACGCGTTCACCCCACGCGAGTTCGACGCCGCGACTTCAACCGACTTCCCATGTCCGAACCGGTCGATGATCTTACGGCTCGCATAAGCAGCAGGCTCCAAATAGCAGTCGGCAGGAATGACGCCCACCCCTGTCAGTTCCACATCATCCATCTGTAATAAAAGGAAAAGCGACACAAGATCGTCGACTCCTCCATCATGGTTCAAATATACATTCTTCATCATCCATCTCCACCTCTCGTTGTATCCACGAAAAAAAAGACCTCTTTCCCGAAAATAAAAAAAGGAAAGAGGTCTCGCCGCGCGATTCTCTCCTTATAGTCCAGCTTATCTCGGCAGCTGGGTAGAAACGTGTGGGCCATCTTTCCACATATATATAAGGAATGCTGATTTAATTGCTTTCATTTTAGCATAGGGGGTAAATGGGGGCAATGCTCCATACGCAAGCGATGAATAGTAAGAAAATATAATAGTTCACAAAAAAGATACTTCTTACTAGTGAGAAGCATCTACTATTAGCGCAAGTGAGGTTCATCCATTACCTCACTTACGCTTTTGTTTGTCTTATCTTTTTAATAATCTGGTTAAGCACTTCCGAGAACACGAGCCCAAATGCAATGGCACCGGATATCATAAAAGCTTTCGCTGCAATAGAGATAGCGGCGTTGTAGTCATTTTGTACAAAGTTCCGCATCGCATCATAAGCGAGACTTCCTGGTACGAGAGGAATAATTCCTGGTACGCTAAATATAATCATAGGCGTTTTGAATCTCCTTGCCATCGTCTGGCTGACCAGGGCAATAACAAAGGAGGCGATGAGTGTAGCCGGGACACTGTCAACTTCTTTCCATACTAAGATTGCGTAAATCATCCAACCAACCATGCCGACGAGACCACATTTGACGAGCGTATTTCTTGGCGCCTGATAGATGATTCCAAAGGCAGCTGATGCAAAAAAGCTTGCTATGGCATATTCAATCCACATAGTCATTCCTCACGATCTCTAAAATAGTGCAAACATAACAGCAATACCTGCCCCAATTGCAAAAGCCGTTAAAAAAGCTTCCGCCCCCTTGGCGAGTCCTGAGATAAGATGACCTGCCATCAAATCCCTTACAGCGTTGGTAATGAGCAGACCAGGGACCAACGGCATAATTGAACCGACAACGATCTTATCAACTTCCTTCCCAATACCGAATGAAAAAAGGGAGAAGGCTGTAAAACCGATCAACAACGAAGCAACGAATTCAGCAACGAATTTAATTTCAAATAATCGAATAAAGTTAATCAATGCAATAAACCCCAGTCCTCCTGCTAAGCAGGCTGGCAGGAAATCGTACCAGCTCCCCTGAAACATGATAGTAAAGAAACCACTCGCTAACGTGGCAGAGATGATTTGCATGAGCATGGAATAGTCTGTAGGACTGGTTTCAATCTTTCTGAGCTCTTTATACGCTACGTGAGTAGACATTTCCCCACTTGCAATCTTTCTGGAGACATTATTCGCAAGGTTCACTTTCTCGAGATTTGTCTCTCGTGCCGAAACTCTTACTAATTTTGCATGAGCACCAGGGCTAATCGTAAACATAATCCCAGTAGGTGTTACATAACTTTGGGATTCCTCCCGTCCGAAAGATTGGGCAATCCGCGTCATCGTATCTTCCACACGATAGGTTTCCGCTCCATTTTGTTGCATGATCTTCCCCATTAATAAACATAACTCAATCAAGTCCTCTGTACGCTCCACTCGGTCACCTCAATTCGGATTACAGTATGTTTAGTGTATCTATTCCTATACTAAAAGCTTAAAGCCCTTTTTAAAATTTCCACAATCTCGAAACTTCTCCACTTTCTTTCACTGGCCGGATCTTAGCTCCATATTTGTTCTTAAAGACTTCCCAATGTTGATGTTCATCAAAGAAAATTCATCGTAAAATATTCGTCTCCGTACAAGTACAATACCACATCATCAAGGGCTGTAGTATTGTTAAAAAGTTATACATTCTTTACTTTGAACAAAAACTAATAAAAGAACTATCAGGAAAAGAGGTGTGCATTAGTCCCTTTCCACACCTAGGTTTCTTGAATGTATAAACCATTAGGCTATGGGGACTTTAGATATTAATAATTTATAAATCCCACGAAATATTAGCTCTCATATGGGGCCTTTATGCCTCTGAAATCTATACCAAGGAATTGAGAAACTACATTTTCCTTAATGACACCTTCTCCAACCAAATAACTTAAAAATGCCCTGATTCGTTGTAATTTTGTATTTAACGCTCCAGCATTATTACCATAGTTTTGCCACTCTCTTAGAAATGTTTTTACAATGCTAGAATTTACGGTCTTCTAAAAAACCTGAAATGTAAATTTTAAAAGCAAAAAAGGACTACCTCCTTTATTTAGGAAGTAGTCCTTTAATTACTAACTATTTATACATTACTTGAAGAGTTTCCAGTACATAAGTGGTTTGAGCGTTATTACATCATGCCGCCCATTCCGCCCATGCCACCCATGTCAGGCATGCCGCCGCCAGCGTTATCTTCTTCAGGAAGATCAGCGACTACCGCTTCTGTCGTCAAGAACATAGCGGCTACGGAAGCTGCGTTTTGAAGCGCAGAACGTGTAACTTTTGTTGGGTCAACAATTCCTTGCTCAACCATGTTTACCCATTCGCCTGTCGCAGCGTTGAAGCCTACGCCGACTTCTTCTGCTTTCAGACGCTCAACGATGATGGATCCTTCAAGACCTGCGTTGTGAACGATTTGGCGAACCGGCTCTTCAAGCGCACGTAGAACGATGCTTGCACCTGTTGCTTCGTCGTCTACAAGGCCAAGGCCTTCGACAGAGTTGATGATGTTGACAAGGGCTGTACCACCACCGGCAACGATTCCTTCTTCTACTGCTGCTCGCGTAGAGTTCAGGGCGTCTTCGATACGTAGTTTACGCTCTTTCAATTCTGTTTCTGTTGCTGCACCGACTTTGATGACAGCTACGCCGCCAGAAAGTTTTGCAAGGCGCTCTTGTAGTTTCTCTTTGTCGAATTCAGAAGTTGTTTCTTCTGCTTGTGCACGGATTTGAGCGACACGGGAAGAGATCTGCTCAGGGTTTCCTGCACCTTCGACGATTGTCGTGTTTTCTTTTGTAATGACTGCTTTAGACGCGCGTCCAAGCTGGTCGATTGTTGTATTCTTCAATTCTAGCCCAAGATCTTCTGTGATGACTTGGCCGCCTGTAAGTGTCGCGATATCTTCAAGCATCGCTTTACGACGGTCACCGAATCCAGGAGCCTTAACAGCTACCGCGTTGAATGTACCACGAAGTTTGTTCACAACAAGTGTTGCAAGTGCTTCGCCTTCAACGTCTTCAGAGATCAATAGAAGTGGCTTGGATTGTTGAACCACTTGCTCTAGTACAGGAAGAACTTCCTGGATGTTGTTGATCTTCTTATCTGTAATTAGAATGTAAGGATCTTCAAGAACCGCTTCCATCTTATCTTGGTCTGTGACCATGTAAGGAGAAGCATAGCCGCGGTCGAACTGCATACCTTCAACCACTTCTAGTTCTGTGTTGAAACCTTTAGATTCTTCAATAGTGATAACACCGTCGTTACCTACGCGTTCCATCGCTTCAGCGATCAGCTGGCCGACTTCATTGTCAGCAGCAGAGATGCTAGCTACCTGCGCGATAGAATCGCGGCCTTCGATAGGTTTAGAGATTTTGCGAAGCTCTTCTGTTGCTACGGCTGTCGCTTTCTCGATACCTTTACGAATACCGACTGGGTTCGCGCCGGATGTTACGTTTTTAAGACCTTCACGGATCATTGCCTGTGCAAGAACCGTTGCTGTCGTTGTACCGTCACCAGCGACATCGTTTGTTTTAGAAGCTACTTCAGAAACGAGTTGTGCACCCATGTTTTCGAAGTGGTCTTCCAATTCGATTTCTTTCGCGATTGTCACACCATCGTTTGTGATGAGTGGAGAACCGAATTTTTTATCTAATACGACGTTACGTCCTTTTGGTCCAAGTGTAACTTTAACAGCATTTGCTAATGTATCTACACCACGCAGCATAGAGCGGCGTGCGTCTTCACTAAATTTGATTTCTTTAGCCATTTAAAATGCCCTCCTCATTAAAATCGTATCTCTTAAGTATTTTTATAGGAAAAGTGACTACTGGATTACAGCTAGTACATCTGATTCGCGCAGAATCAAGTATTCGCTGCCTTCATACTTCACTTCTGTACCTGCGAATTTAGAATAGATCACGCGGTCGCCTTGTGCGACTTCCAGTGCTACTTTTTCACCGTTGTCTGTGATGCGGCCAGTGCCGACAGCAACAACTTTACCTTCTAGTGGCTTTTCTTTCGCAGAGTCCGGAAGTACGATTCCGCTCGCAGTAGTTTGCTCTTCTTCAACTAGTTCAATAACAATACGATCACCAAGTGGCTTTAACAATTAGGACACCCTCCTTGATATGGTTGTTTCAAATTTTTGTCGTTTATTAGCACTCGTTGATGATGAGTGCTAACACAATTATTATAATAAGCAATTCCCTATCGTTTTTCAAGTAGAAACTATAGAAATTTTGCACTTCTTTTTCGACAAAATTCTTACACTGACCCTTATTCCTTACGTCTGGTTTTGAAACTGTGATAGAATACATAAAGTATGTATATTGAAGCTATTAAAAGGTATTTATAAAAGGAGTCGTGCCTTTATGCCGAAACATTATTGGTACATCATTGTGACCTATCTCATCACACAGATATCAGCCATTGCAGCTGTCCCGGTTCTTGTCCAGGCTGCGGGTATGTCCCGCTTCGATGCAATTGCCGTCTGGTCTGTGTTCAGTTTTACGATTGCAACCATCATCATCCTTCTCCTGCTCCGCCGTGATCCACAGGATGCTCTAGCCCGGAGTGAGGATAAAGCAGGACCGGGTAAAGTCGTCCTCTGGTCGATTGCCGGTGTCTTTTTAGCGTTGTTCGCCCAGGCCATTGCCGCAACCATTGAACGTGAATTGTTCGGTGTATCGCCGGGATCTGAGAATACGATGGGATTAATGGAAATCGCCCGTGAGTCGCCGTTGTTCATCCTCCTTCCTGTCGTGTTTGCACCAATCACAGAAGAGATCATTTTCCGTAAGATCATCTTCGGTTCGATCTATAAGCGGACGAATTTCTGGCTGGCCGTTCTCGTATCCGCTCTCGTCTTCGGAGCGTTCCATTTCGATTTCAGCCACATGTTAGTCTACTTCTCCATGGGAGTCGTTTTCGCCTTCCTTTATGTCAAAACTAAACGAATTATTACACCAATCGTGGCTCATATGGCGATGAACTCGTTTGTTGTCGTTTCGCAGTACTTCCTCACTGAAGAGGATATCCGCCGCATGCAGGAACAGCTGGAGACCATCTTTATTGGAGGCTTTTTATAATATGAGAACATCACCCTTATTCATGGCTTTTCTTTACATGATGATGGGTGTCGCATTCACCTACATCGCCGCACAGTCGGCTGAAGAGACGGTGTGGAATGCGATGACCATCATCCTGGCCATTGTCGCGACATTCAACATTGCCGTAGCCATCCGGCTTTTCAATCTTCACAACAAGATTAAAAATGCAAAAAAGAAATAATGTCGCAAAAAAAGCAGGTCCACACTCGTGGACCTGCTTTTTTCTATGCTTCCTGCTTCTCATCGTCATCCTGCACACCTTTTAATATGAACGAAAACGGAATCGCGATGATCAGCACAATCGCCGATACGAGAAACGCTTCATTTAACGTCTGCAGGGTCGCGGCCTGCATATCGATATCTGGATTCGCAGATACTTGCGCCCGTCTTACTTCATAATAAATGGAGAAAAACACGATCCCGAGCGAAGAAGAAATCTGCCGGATGATGTTGTTCATGGCAGAGCCCTGAGCAACAAGATGTTCCGGAATGCTGTTCATACCGGAAGTGGTCGCAGGCATGTTCCCCATTCCCATCCCCAGGCCTCTTACCGTATTTAACAAAAGAATCAGCCAGTATGGGGTGGACAGCTGTAAAAAGCTTAAACCCAGGGTGGCGAGCGCCATAATCGTAAGTCCCGGGGGCACGACGTATTTCGGTCCTTTCTTATCAAGAATACGTCCTCCGATCGACATGAAGACCCCACTCGCAGCAGCGGCCGGCAAAAACAACAGGCCAGTCATGACTTCGTTCAGGCCGTACACATTTTGAATCAGTAACGGCAGCAGGAAGATTCCTGAGAACAAGCCAATGGAGGCAGCTGAAGTGACGACGATGGAAACGGAATAGGTCGGCACTTTGAAAACGGACAAGTTCAGCAGTGGATCCTCTTGGCGGTTTTCGTAAAAAACGAAAAGGACGATGGCGATCAGTCCACCCACAATCAATGCGATGTTCAACGGGTCGAACAACGTTTCAAGCGTCCGCCCTCTCCCTAAGGCAAACAGCACCGATCCGATGCCTGCCGCAATAATAATGAAACCAACAAGGTCAAATCGCTTCGTCGGATCCGTTTCGGTTCGTTCAAGAAATTTCGAAGATAAAATAAGTCCCGTCAGTCCGAACGGAATGTTGAAGGCGAATAACCACGGCCAGTCAAGGTACTGGATAAGAAATCCACCAATGGTCGGTCCGATGGCTGGTGCGACCATAGCGGCAACGCCGTACACGCCGACCGCAAGCCCTCGTTCATAACGTGGAAACGAATTAAAGATGAGCGCCATGGCGATCGGCATCATCAAACCGCCGGCCATTCCCTGGATGGCCCGGGATAAGATGACCATACCTAGCGTCGATGAAAAGAATCCAAGCGTGGAGCCTGCAAGGAAAATACAGAGTCCGACGAGGTACACTTTCTTTTTTCCGAACCGGTCACCGAAATAGCCGGTAAGCGGCATCGTCATTCCCATCGAGACCATGAAGATCGTCAGTATCCACCCGACCGCTACGGCATCCGATTCAAAAATCTCGATGAACCGCGGCAGGATCGGGTTCAGCATACTATTGTTCAAAATGACCGTGAACGTCCCAAACAGGACAGACATGACCACGAGCCATTTATGAGGCAGTTTACTCAATTGTCTCACCCGCTTTCTTTCGATACGCGAACTATTATTTACTATACCACCTCAGCTGTTCATTAACCATGATCCCGCACGTTTCGACTGTAAGCGCCTTCTGTGCTTCCAAAGGTTTACAACGTTTCTATAAGGGGGTAAAAGTCATACCAACGACAAAAGGAGGTTCTTTAATATGGGACGTTTAGATAATAAAATCGCTGTCGTCACAGGCTCTGCAACCGGGATCGGGGCGGCCACCGTAAAACGGTTCGCCAGTGAAGGAGCGACGGTCGTCTGCGGGGATATCAATGTAGAAGAAGTACAGAAAACAGTAGATGAAGTGAAGAGCAAAGGAGGAAACGCAGAAGCCGTAGAGCTCGATGTTTCCAATGTTGACAGTGTCCAGCAGTTTGCTAATTATGTAGAAGAGCATTACGGAAAAGTCGACACCCTGTTCAACAATGCAGGCGTCGATCAAGAAGGTGGAAAGGTCCACGAATATCCGGTCGAGCTGTTTGATCAAATCATCGCCGTCGACTTGAGAGGAACCTTTTTGACGAGCAAGTACATCCTCCCGCTTATGCTTGAAAATGGAGGCTCTGTCATCAATACATCGTCCATGTCCGGTCAAGCCGCGGATCTCGACCGCTCCGGATACAACGCAGCGAAAGGCGGCATTACGAACTTCACGAGAGCGATGGCGATCGACTATGCGCGTGAAGGCATCCGGGTCAATTCGATTTCCCCAGGTACCATCGAAACGCCACTGGTTCAGGAGCTTGCCGGAACGAAGCAGGAGGAAGAAGGCCGAGAGTTCCGTGAAGAGAATAAATGGGTCACTCCGATGGGACGACTGGGACGCCCGGAAGAAATCGCCAATGTCGCCCTTTTCCTAGCTTCTGATGAAAGTTCGTATGTAACAGGAGAAGACATTACGGCGGATGGCGGCATTATGGCCTACACATGGCCTGGCAAGATGCTGATGGACAAAAGCTGGAAAGAGAATACCGAGTAATCTAAAAAGAAGCTCAGCGTTAGGCTGAGCTTCTTTTATTCTGCGTTCTTATAGTAGATCAAGTTGTCCGTCCATTCCCCAAACTCATGAATGAATCCTTTTCTGGTGCACTCATACTCTAACCCTATACTCTCTGCCAGTTTGATGGAAGACTGGTTATCCAAATTGATGTGGGCCTCGACACGGTGGTAATTTAATGGATGAAAAGCGATTTGTAACGCTTCGGCCACCGCTTCTTTTCCGTACCCTTTCTGCCAATGTTGATTATGCAAGGCATACCCAATTCTACCCCACTGAAAGTCATACCTTACTAACGTAGAGAAATCGATCATCCCTAGGTGTGTATGGTCTTCCTTCAGAAATACACCGAAAACATAGGCGGTATCCTCCGAAGCTAATTGCTGATGTTTCTCGACCAGCTTCCCAAACCATTCTTCCGTACATTCACTCATATCGATCTGTCCTTCATCATACCGATGCTTGGACGGGAGCCGACTCTCGAATCCTTGCAGCCAGCTTTCAAAGTCACCTATTTCCAGCGGTTTGATGATTAGTCTCTCTGTTTCTGACCCAACCGTGAAATTCTCCAAAACCCTTCCCCCTATAAAAAAGAGTGAGAAACCAAAATGATTTCACACTCGTTTGTCTCTCTTATTGATCTTCTTCCATTTCCTCTTCGTTCAGTGGATAATGCTTAAGGAAATAAACGAGCGCCTGCAGCTCAATGGCAAGGTCGATATGATGGACCCTGACATTCGAGGGCACACTGATTCTCGCTGGTGTAAAGTTAAGGATTCCTGAGATCCCTGCTTTCACAAGCCTGTCCGCAATGCCTTGAGCGGCAGATGATGGGACGGTGAGGATGGCAACGGAAATGTCGCCGAGCTTTTCCTCTAGATCGTCTATGTGCTCGACACCGACGCCACCGACTTCAGAACCGATCCGCTCCTCATTCGCATCAAAGGCGATTTCAATTTTCGTATTGTTATTTTTCGTGAAGTTATAGTTTAAAAATGCTGTCCCGAGATTTCCGACACCGATCAAAGCGACACGTGTCGTTTCATCCTGGTCGAGCGTCTTTCTGAAAAAGGAGAGCAAATACTCGACGTTGTAGCCGTACCCTTTTTTCCCGAGCGCTCCAAAATAGGAGAAATCACGACGGATCGTCGCTGAATCAACTTTGACCGCATCGCTCAGTTCTTTCGAAGACACACGCAGTTTGCCCTGGGTATGAAGGTTGTTCAAAAAGCGATAGTAGAGCGGCAGCCGCTTTGCTGTCGCCTGTGGAATCTTCGTTTGTTCGATATCCATTAGCACCGGACTCCTTTATCTATTTCTCGTGTAGTCGCCGTTCTTCCCGCCCGTCTTTTCTTTCAAGTAGGTCGGGCCGATGACCATTCCTTTATCTAATGCTTTGCACATATCGTAAACCGTGAGGGCTGTTGCTGAAGCGGCCGTTAGCGCTTCCATTTCCACCCCTGTGCTTCCCTTCGTCTTGACAGAAACCTCGATGTTTAATGTCGGCTGGTTTTCTGTATCCCAATCGAAGGATACATCGATACCTTTTAAGGACAGCGGATGGCACATAGGAATCCAGTCGGACGTCTTTTTCGCTGCCATGATCCCTGCGACCTGTGCCACGGATAGGACATCCCCTTTTCCAATCTCATGGTTGGTGACTTTATGATAAATCTCTTCATTCACTTGTACACTTGTTGCTGCGATGGCCGTCCGCACGGAATCTTTTTTATCTGAAATATCCACCATACGGGCGCGGCCCTGGTCATTAAAATGACTGAACTCCGCCATTTTCTTCTACCCCTTTTTGTTAAAAGTACTGATTGAAACACTACTCTTATTCTACCAAAAAATCAAACGTTAGTCGTTAAAGATTTCACATACTTCAGGAGCATTGTGTTGCTAGGGGGCGCGCCTATGAGATACACTGATTTTATTGAGGTGAAACGACATGATTCTCATGCAATTGAACCAATTGACGAAGCGTTTCGGCGCCGAGTTGATTTTATCGAATATCAAATTGGAAGTGCAGATGAACGACCGGATTGCCATCGTCGGTCGGAACGGAGCAGGAAAATCAACCTTGCTCAAAATGATGGCAGGGGAAATGAGCCACGATGAGGGCAACATTTTCAAACCGAAAGAAACAACGATCGGCTACCTGGCCCAAAATACAGGGCTGCAGTCTGAGGAAACGATTTGGAATGAGATGGAGAAG
Organism: Halobacillus faecis; assembly: GCF_007991335.1. Lineage (GTDB taxonomy): Bacteria > Bacillota > Bacilli > Bacillales > Halobacillaceae > Halobacillus > Halobacillus faecis. Next base: position 21,422 of record NZ_BJYD01000019.1, read on the forward strand.
GTGTTCACCCACCTGAAGGACTTTGAGAAAGACCTCCGCTCAATGGAAGTGCAAATGGCGGATCCCGACTTGCTTGACGATCAAAAACGTTACCAGCAGCTGTTAGCGGATTATGACCGCAAACAGGAATACTTTAAGACTGCCGGCGGCTATCAGTATGAAGCAGATATCCGCGGCGTATTGAACGGGTTGAATTTTAAAAACTTCAACTGGGACACACCGATCAACTCCTTAAGTGGCGGGCAGAAAACACGTCTGGCACTCGGAAAACTTTTGCTGACAAGTCCGGATGTCCTAATCCTCGATGAGCCGACGAACCATTTAGACATCGATACGCTAAGCTGGCTTGAAGGTTACTTGCAGGGCTACCAAGGAGCCGTGGTCATCGTCTCCCACGACCGCTACTTCCTCGACAAGATCGTCAATACCGTGTACGAAATCGCGTTTCAATCATCTAAGCGATATCACGGCAACTACAGCGATTATTTAAAAAAGAAAGAAGCGGACTACGAGCAGGAACTCAAACGCTTTGAGAAACAGCAGGAAGAAATTAAGCGAATGGAAGATTTCATTCAGAAGAACATCGTTCGTGCGACGACAAGTAAACGGGCACAAAGCCGCCGTAAACAGTTGGATAAAATGGACAAGCTTGAAAAACCGAAGGACGACAACCAATCGGCGAAGTTCAGTTTCCAGACAGCGAAACGAAGCGGCAATGATGTGCTTAAGCTGCGCAACTATGCGTTCCGTTATGATGATAGCGATGACTACCTTTTTGACAACGTATTCCTTGATTTGAACCGTGGCGATTCTGTGGCGCTTGTCGGTCCAAATGGCGTCGGAAAGACAACGTTATTGAAGACACTCATCGGAGACTTGGAACAGTCAAAAGGTGAAAAGCTGATCGGTACGAATGTGCAAATCGGTTATTACGATCAGGAACAGACAAAGCTGAACTCAACGAAAACCGTCCTCCATGAACTATGGGACGAATACCCGATGAAAAATGAAAAAGATATTCGCACCATCCTTGGTAACTTCCTTTTCTCAGGTGAGGATGTGCTGAAGCCTGTCTCTGCGCTTAGTGGTGGAGAGAAAGCGAGACTGTCCTTAGCGAAACTGATGATGCAGGAAGCGAACTTCTTAATCCTGGACGAGCCGACCAACCACTTGGACCTCGACAGTAAGGAAGTGTTAGAAGCAGCGCTTGTGGATTATCCAGGTACGCTCTTGTTCGTTTCCCATGACCGTTACTTTATCAACAAGATTGCGACACAGGTTGTGGAAATGAATCCAGAAGAGACTCGCCTGTTCCTGGGTGACTATGACTACTATGTAGATAAGAAGCAGGAAGAATACGAGTTGCAGCAAATTGAAGAAGCAGAACGACTTCAGAACGAACCGAAGAAGCAGGAAGTCCAGCAGAAGAACAGCTTTGAAGAAGACAAAGCGGCAAAGCGTGAAGAACGAAAGAAAAACCGCCGCATCACTGAGATTGAAGAAGAAATCGAACAGTTGGAAGCGAGACTCGAAGAAAACGAAGAGCTCCTCTGTGACCCTGAGATCTACCAGGATCACGAAAGATCTCTGGAAATCACAGAAGACAACAACCAGCTCCAAACCAGACTCGAAGCCCTCATGGAAGAATGGGAAACCCTTCACCACTCATAAATGGAAGAAACAGGTGTACCAGGTCATCCAGAATATGGATGACCTGGTACACCATTTTTATACATCCAACGCTCATGCATAAACCTGTATGAATGGTGATTCATATCCACATAGTTTTCAACAGTTGAATAGCTATATTAACAGTTTTCAACAGGGTTATACACATTATCCACAAAATAAATGGAATTTATCCACAAAAATGATACCGTTTTCTTTCCTCTTTCTACTTATCCACTGATTATTTATCCACTGTATGTTTATGCACATGTGGATAGTTATACTTTCATCAATGAAACCCTCACTTATACACACCACCCTTTAAAAAGGGAAAAGCTCTCCTTTGATATAAAGGAGAGCTTTGATCGTTCACGTTCACGACCTTATTTTTTTCTTGCACCAAAAAGCTCTAGGTCCAGCCCTGGATTGGCATTCAAATCCCATCCAGCACGGTGTCCCTGATTATACGCAACCGCTCCAGCGGCAGCGATCATTGCGGCATTATCTGTGCACAAGTGAAGCGGTGGAATGAGCAGTTCTGTTTTACTATCTTTGAACTTCTTCTGAAGCGCCGCTCTCAGTCCTTTATTGGCAGCCACACCACCTGCGACAATCATTTGTTTCACACCATACTCCTCAGCCGCACGGAAAGCTTTTGTGGATAACACGTCCACAACACTTGCTTGAAAGCTTGCGGCAACATCCTCGGGTTTTAAATACTCATCACGTTGGTTGGCTTTATGAAGCCTGTTAATCACTGCTGACTTCAGTCCGCTGAAACTGAAATCATAGGAACCATCTTCAAGCCAAGCACGAGGGAAATCGATGGTCTCTTCCCCTTCTTGAGCTAGACGATCGATTTGAGGTCCGCCTGGGTAAGGAAGCTTCAGCGTTCGTGCCACTTTGTCGTACGCTTCCCCTGCCGCATCATCCCGCGTTTCACCAATAATCTCAAAGGATCCATGTTCGCGCATCAACACAAGCTCTGTATGACCGCCGGAAACGACGAGGGATAACAGCGGGAATTCAAATTCCTTTTCCAAACGGTTGGCATAGATGTGACCAGCAATGTGATGCACACCTACGAGCGGCTTCTGTTTCGCAAAAGCGATCGATTTCGCTGCATTGACACCGACAAGAAGGGCTCCGACCAGTCCTGGTCCCTCCGTCACCGCAATGGCATCCATATCATCGAGTGTCATCCCCGCGTCATCCAATGCTTCTTCAAGTGTGATCGTCATCTGTTCAATATGGTGTCTCGAAGCAATCTCCGGTACCACCCCTCCGAAACGCTTATGACTTTCAATTTGAGAAGCAACAATGTTCGTAATCAGTTCTGTTTCATTTTTAACAATCGCTACGGCCGTTTCATCACAACTCGTCTCAATCGCTAAAATGTATTGATCTTCCTTCATTTTAATCCCACCCACATCACTAACGCATCTTCACCATTGTCCGAGTAATACCTTTTGCGGATGCCTCCAGGTACCATGCCGAACTTCCGGTACATATGCTGCGCGGCTGTATTTGAAACTCTCACTTCAAGCGAAAGCTGGATTGCTCCATGCTCGATCGCTTCCTTACACGTATGGCGGAACAATCGCTCACCATACTTGTTTCCTCTATGGTCCGGATGAATAGCAATATTCGTGACATGCGCCTCATCAATGATCAACCACAAACCACAGTATCCAATGATTGCGTCTTCTTTTTCTACGACATAATAATGCGCATAAGGGTTATCTTCCATTTCTTTTTCAAAGGTTTCCTTAGACCATGGAACGGCAAAGGAAGCCTTCTCGACATCCATGACAGCTTTGACATCATTTTTCGTCATTCTCCTGATTGTCGCCATCCTAATTTTTCTCCTGCTGCTCCAGCCATTTGGCTTCTGCTTCAGGAATCCGCAAATAATTCGGGACAAGGTCATGCAACGGACCTGGTTCCTTATCTTCAGCAACAGAGGCGATGATGGCAGGTCGCGCATAATGGTAAGGCGCATTCGGAAGAACTGCTTGATCGCCAAGAATCTCGACGATCTTTTCTTTATGCACAGTTATATCCTGACTGAGGAAAAGAACCGGTTCGTCCAGTTCCTTCAATTGATGAAGCCAATCCTCCATCAAGACGTTCGTCTCGTCCTTTTCAAGTGTCATATCTGCCCGGTAGAGCCCTGTATAAACGAGTCCGCGCCGCGCATCAAAAAACGGGCAAACATACCCTTGGAAAAAAGCTCCCTGCCTTGCTACAGCTTCTAAGCTCGATACACCTACCACCGGAATTCCAAGTGACCAGGCCATCGTTTTTGCCGTCGTCAACCCGATCCGTACGCCCGTATAGGACCCTGGACCATGAGCAACCGCAATTCTGTCCAAGTCACTTGGGTTCATCCCTGTGTCTTTCATCACCTGATCAATCGCAGGCATTAACCGGATGGAATGATTCTTTTTAATATTCGTCACATATTCACCAGCTACGGCACCATTGCTGATGACAGCAACTCCCATGACATAATTCGAAGTATCGATCGCCAGTACATTCATGCTAAAATCTCCTTACATAACGCTTCATAATGATCGGATACGGTCTTGAATGTGAAAACCCGCGTGGAGTCGTCCAAATAACGGATCGTAATGTCCAAGCGTTCATCGGGTAAGAATTCCTCAATGAACTGCGCCCATTCCACGACCGTTACACCATCCCCCTCGAAATACTCATCAAAACCGAGATCTTCATCACTTTCTTCCAGACGGTACACATCCATATGATAAAAAGGGATACGCCCCTGATATTCTTTCATAATTGTAAAGGTAGGGCTGTTGATCGTCCGTTTCACACCCAGGCCCTTGCCAAGCCCCTTCGTGAACGTCGTTTTACCTGCACCTAAATCTCCTTCTAATGTCAGCACATCGCCGGGCTGCAAACGTTCCCCGAGTTTCTCCGCCAACAGTTGTGTTTCTTCTGTAGAGGAGCTTTTCCATTCAAATGTCGTCATTCAATCACCCTTTTCCTTCATATGAGTATAACCGGAAGAGGTTAACCTTTCCCATTCTCCGCTCTTGTTGACCCTTACCACTGGTTCCGGTCCCTCTTTTGTTTTAACATGACCGATTCTACTTACCGTCACACCCGCTTGCTCTGCAGCTTTTAGTACGTGTGGCCAGTCTTTTTCAGAAACGGATCCAAGCAGTTCAAAATCTTCTCCTCCTGATAAACCCCAATCTACATAGTCTTCTGGAAAAACATTTCGGATTGGTTCAGAAAAAGGAAGAGCCTTTAAATCTATATACAGATCAACATTAGAAGCTCCTGCCATTTCATTCGCCTCATTGGCAACCCCGTCACTTACATCGTTCAAAGCCAACCGTTCTAGATGAGACAAGTTTGCAGCAAAGGATACTCTGGGTACGGGGGTTTGATGTCGCTGTATAAGGTATGTATGATCTTTGGATGCTTGTCCCTTTGGGTTTAACAACCATTCCAATCCCGCTCGGGAGTCTCCAAGGGTTCCCGTTACAAACAACACATCTCCTGCCTCTGCTGCAGAACGATATCTGGCTTTTCCTTTACCAACCATCCCAATAACCGTGACAGTTAACGAAAGCTCACTTCCTGAAACAGTATCGCCGCCGATCAAGTCCATCTGATACGTATTCCCGAGTTTCTTCATTCCGTCATAAACACGTTCCAGTTCCCCGTGAGTCCAATCCGAAGGAATCGTAATCGAAACCAAATAAAAAGCAGGCGTACTTCCCATGGCAGCTAGGTCACTAATATTTGCTGCCAACACACGATACCCAATCTGCTCAGGTTCCATCGTCTGCCTTGTAAAATGGACCCCTTCCACCATCGTATCCACAGCTGTGACAACATCATGACCCGAAGGTCGGAAGACAGCCGCATCATCATCAATCCCTTTAATCAAGGAAGATTGGCGGTAATGGTCTGGTTTAATTGATCGTATAAATGAAAACTCATCCATGTGTATGTCCCTTTCTCTTAGGACCGTTTCTTAACACGAAACCGGTCGACCGTGTAATCGTAGTCTTACTATTATACCAAGAGAGAGGGAGATTTAAAAAAATCCATAATAAAAGCCTTAGGAAAGCATCCTAAGGCTGAACGTTTAATTTTAAGTA
>NZ_BJYD01000020.1 GCF_007991335.1 Halobacillus faecis
GCTCTCGCCTTGCGGGGTCTCACCTAGCACTCTTTTCCCGCAGGAGTCTCGCCATCCCCCTCCGCCCCTTGACATATGTGTTTTTCTCGAAACCCCTTCAACAAGTATCGAAGTTTGCAATAGTAACGTGAAGGTACAAAGGGTGTACTTTCTATTTTGAAAGCCTACTTCAGAGCGTATTATTCTTATACCCGTTGATGTTGGATCACCCCCCTACTAGGTAAAGGTGTTCGTTACTCACATGGATCGAATGAGTAGCTTCCTAACCACCCCTAACGCACAATACAGCAAACGAACCACGGGTATCTTGAACTCAAGTCATCCACAACCCTGCTGTGTTTGGATTTTTCTATTACTCATAAGCTTGTACGCTTTTGCATAAGTTGAAGCAAATGATGTGAATAGGAGGAAGTCCTCTTGAGAAGGTTCTTTTATGTAGCTGTGGCAATGACTTTACTACTTCCAACCTTTATGATGGATCAGGTACAAGCGAATCCTAATCTATCGGTATCTGCCGAGCGGGCCGTTTTAATGGATGCGGAATCGGGCCGGGTTTTATATGAAAAGAATGCCTATGATCCAACACTGATTGCCAGTACCACCAAAATCATGACCGCAATCATAGCGATTGAATCAGGGATGATGGAAGAAAAAGTGAAAGTAAGTAAAAGGGCCGTTTATACAGAAGGGTCCTCCATTTATTTAACAGAGAAAGAAAAAATCCCTTTGAAAGATTTGGTATATGGGTTAATGCTGAGGTCCGGAAATGATTCCGCTGTAGCGATTGCCGAACATGTGGGCGGGAGCGTCGAAGGTTTTGTGCAGCTGATGAATGAAAAAGCGGCATGGCTCGGAATGAATAACAGCCATTTCGAAAATCCCCACGGTTTGGATGGAGAAACCCATTATTCAAGTGCCTATGATTTGGGTTTGCTTATGGCGTACTCTATGAAAAATGATACGTTCCGTGAAGTGACCGGCAGCGAAATGTATCGTTCGGAAAATCGTGAATACTCATGGAAGAATAAAAATAAAATGCTGACTCAATATTATGAACCTACGAACGGCGGTAAAACTGGATTCACAAAAGCTGCTGGACGGACCTTGGTGACAAGTGCCCAAAAAGATGGCATGGAGCTGATCGCTGTCACTTTAAATGCTCCTGATGATTGGAATGATCATACAAGGATGTTCGAGTGGGGGTTCGATCATTTTGAAACGGTAAAACTTCAAAGTGAAGGTACCGTGGAAGTGAACGGTCAATCTTTATATATCCCAAGAGACATCTATTACCCTCTTACTTTATCTGAAAAAGAAGATCTTCAGGCAACATTCTATCGATATAATCAGCACGGGGAGTCAAATTTAGCGGGTGTCACGTACTTCATGGTCGGACAGACCCCATTAGTTGAAGCGCCTGTGTGGAATGAACGCCCTTCTCAATCCTTCTTTTCAGAAGTGAAAAACTTCTTGAACAGGATGATGGGGGTTGCGCCATGGTCAACTTAATTTGGGCATTCCTTGCTGTCACAGGTATTATCTATGCGGCTTTTAATGGGACGATGGAGGACGTGAATAAAGCGATTTTTTCGACATTGGATGAGGCGATTATGATTACGTTGAGCCTTGCAGGTGTTCTCATTTTTTGGCTGGGACTAATGAAAATTGCCGAAGAAGCAGGGCTCCTTGCCGGTTTGGCAAAAATCTTCCGTCCTCTTGTCACACGCCTTTTCCCTGAAATACCTAAAGACCACCCGGCGCTTGGTTACATTCTGTCCAATATGACGGCCAATATGTTCGGTCTTGGCAATGCAGCCACACCGATGGGATTGAAAGCGATGAAGGAACTAAAAAAACTGTCAGGTTCTGATACAGCGAGCCGGTCCATGATCACACTCCTTGCCATCAACACTTCATCCCTGACGCTTGTTCCGACGACCGTCATCGCAATCCGGATGAAGTACGATTCAGCGGACCCGACTTCCATCGTAGGTGCTACCATTTTGGCTACCATCATTTCTACCATCGCCGCTTTATTAATCGACCGTTATTTTCATTATAAAAGGGAGAGGGCGATGCGCTTATGATCAGCATATGGCTTATCCCATCGATCATCCTGCTTGTGCTGGTTACAGCAACTATCAAAAAGGTGCCTTCTTACGAAGTATTTGTGGAAGGGAGTAAAGAGGGGATTCAAATTGCCATCAGCTTACTTCCTTTTCTATTAGGGATGATGGTGTCGATTGCTGTGTTTCAGGCATCGGGTGCCATGGGGGCGATCGTGAAACTTTTTGAACCTCTTATGTCTCTGGTTGGAGCTCCAGCTGAAATTCTCCCTCTGGCTTTCATCCGGCCTATTTCAGGCACAGCCGCACTCAGTATGACGACAGAGCTGATCCGCACGTTTGGTCCTGACTCGTTCATCGGCCACCTCGCATCTGTGATGCAGGGAAGTACCGATACAACGCTCTATATTATCACGGTCTATTTTGGTGCTGTGGGGATCAAAAGAATGGGAGATGCTTTGAAAGTTGGACTGATGGCCGATTTGGTTGGTATAATAGCATCAATTGTCATTGTAATCATCCTATTTGGTTAATAGGGTGATTTTTTGTTCAAAACTTTATAGAATGTGTATAATGTAGAGGAACGGACAAGCCGCGCTTTGAGAGCGTGGCTTCGTTTCATGAAAAAAAGTGATTTCAAAGAAGGTTGGTGACGGTCGTATGGCAGATATGGAACGACTACAAAAGGTGATCGCCCACGCAGGTGTCGCATCACGAAGAAAAGCAGAAAAGTTGATTGTTGACGGTAAGGTGACAGTCAATGGCAAAGTAGTAACCGAATTAGGAACCAAGGTTGGTAAAAACGACGATGTTGAAGTAGAAGGCGTACTGATTGATAAAGAAGAGCCTGTCTACTATTTGTTATATAAACCGCGCGGTGTCATTTCGAGTGTCAGTGATGATAAAGGACGTAAAGTAGTTACAGACTTCTTACCGGAAGTTCGGGAGCGGATTTTCCCGATTGGCCGGCTGGATTACGATACGTCAGGATTGATTTTGTTAACGAACGATGGGGAATTTGCTAATTTACTCATGCACCCAAGTCATGAAGTGGACAAAGTGTATATCGCAAAAACCAAAGGCATTCCTACCAAAGAGCAACTGAAGCAGTTGAAGAAAGGAATGACTGTGGACGGGGAATATTTGAAAGCCGTCCATGCTAAAGTTAACTCGACGGATTCGAAGAAGAATACGGCCATCGTGCAAATCATTCTTCATGAAGGGAAAAACCGTCAAGTCCGTCGGATGTTCGAATCCCTAGGATATCCTGTCGACAAATTGAAGCGCGAACGGTATGGAACGCTGGACCTGCATGGTATGAACGCAGGAGACTATCGTCCATTGAAGCCGTTTGAAGTGAAGCAGCTTCGTGCACTTGCAGAAAAAACTGTTGAATAACGTTCAAATTTACAGCCTTCGATCAATGTTATAATGGTTTGGGAGTGAGTCATAATGAAGGAAGAAACCATTAGGAAAAAAAGAAAGCGCCTGATCTTTAGAACAGCTATGCTCGCCGTGATGGTCGGACTCGTCGTGTTCGCTCTCGTCGCGAACGGCAAGGATGAACAGTCAGTGATTGCCAAAGGGGAGAAAGCCCCTGACTTTCAATTGAAAAAATTCGGCACAGACGAGACAGTTCAATTAAGTGAACTCAGAGGAAAAGGCGTGATGGTCAACTTTTGGGCGACGTATTGTAAGCCATGTAAAGATGAAATGCCTTATATGGAAGAGTTGTATCCGGAGTACAAAGAGAAGGGTGTCGAAATTCTAGCTGTCAATTTGGATTCGACTGAACTTGTAGTGGAGAATTTTGTGAACGAATACAACCTGACCTTTCCTATTCTGCAAGACAAAAATGGAGAAGTGATGGATCTTTATAACATCGGTCCGATTCCTTCCACGCTATTCATCAATCCTGAAGGTGAAATCGAAGAGCAAGTCATTGGCCCACTGACGCTAGACAAACTTGAAGGCCACTTGCAAGAGATCGCACCGGAGGAATAGAGTCTACTTGACATTGTGAGGTTTTACTATGAAAGAGATTACCTGTGAATGTGGTCATGTGAATCCTGAAGGCACAGTGCTTTGTGAAGCTTGCGGGAAACCTGTGGAGCAGAACCAGCACATCGACGGTAATGAAGACAAAAAGCTGCTTAACATGCGCTACGATGGAAGTGCCCGTCGTTCTCAAACCTATAATCGTACGATCGTTGATAAAATATGGAACTTTTTCTCTTCCGTAAAAGTAGGGGTCACCCTGATCTTTATCACTGTCGTGGCATCTGCCATCGGTACGATTTTCCCTCAGTCCGTGTTTATTGGCGGGGCAGATCCTGCCACCCATTATAAGGATCAATACGGGATAGCCGGGCAGATTTATTATCAACTCGGATTTCATGACCTTTTCAGCTCGTGGTGGTATATGCTGTTGATTGCTATGATTGGCATATCCATCGTCATTGCATCGATCGACCGTTTCTTCCCGCTTTATAAAACTCTGAAAAGGCAGAAGCCAAAGCGTCATGAACTCTTCATGAAAAAACAGCGGGTGTTCGGAGAGACGAAATCGGATTCTATCGATTATGAAACATTCAAAGCCAATTTGAAAAAAAGACGCTTCAAGGTTTATGAACAAGATGGGCATATACTGGCAGAGAAGAACCGCTTTGCAAGGTGGGGGCCTTATGTCAATCATATCGGTCTTATTATTTTCCTATTAGGTGCATTACTCCGGTTCATTCCTGCTTTTTATGTCGATGAACATGTTTGGGTGAGAGAAGGGGAAACCACATTGATCCCTGGTACGGAAGGCGAGTACTATATAAAAAATGAGTCCTTTACTCTAGAAACCTATGATAAAGACAACCCGGATGATGCAAAATTTAAAGAAGCCATTGAAAATCAGGATGGACCGATTCCGAAAACGTTCCGGACAGACGCTGTTATTTATGAGCGGACGAATCAGGGAGTCGCTGGAGCTGATCCGGAGCTTGACGTGATCAAAGAAGGTTCAGCCACGTTAAATAATCCATTGAAGTTTGATGACTTTGCCCTTTATCAGGCGAGTTATCAATTGGACGAGTTTAGTGAAATGTCTTTCAAAATCCATGATCAGGATGATGAAGATACCAACTATGGCGAGTTCACAGTCGATTTAACGGACCCTCAATCTACATATGAGCTGGACGGCGGGTTCCGAATAGAGGTCGTGAATTATTTTCCAGAGTATGAAATGCAGGATGGTCAGCCCGCTTCCGTATCCAAGTATCCAAAGAACCCAGCTTTCGTATTCAATTTGTACCCACCTGGTGAAGAAACGCCAGAAACTAGTTTCCTAGGTATAGGAGCGAATATCGGCGCTGGGGAAAATAACCAATATAAACTTGGCCTTACAGGTTTCGATACGCGTGACGTCACAGGCTTGACCGTGAAAAAGGATCATACATTAGGAATCATTTCCCTGGGAGGCGCGATCTTTATGATCGGTGTGATCCAGGGAATGTATTGGAACCATCGCCGGATCTGGCTCCAGCCAAGGTCAGACGGAGCCTGGATTGCAGGACATACGAATAAAAACTGGTACGCCTTGAGAATGGAAATTGATAAGTCAATTGAAGGCACACACATCGAGGCCCCTCAGGACCAGTATGAAATGAAATCATAGAGTCAGGAGGATGAAATATGGATTGGACAGCCATAAGTGGCAATCTGCTGTACGCTGCTTTTTTCATCTATTTAATTGCGACTTTCTTCTTCGCGGGCACCATACGCGACAAAAAGAAAGGAACGAGCCGCGTCGCTGGAAATATCGGAATTACGCTTGCAATCATCGGTTTTACCACTCAAATCGGTTACTTTATTACCAGGTGGATCGCAAGTGGTCACGCCCCGATCAGTAACCTGTTTGAGTACACGACGTTTTTTGGAATGATGCTTGTATTTGCATTCATCGTTCTCTACTTTATTTACAAAGTGGATCTCTTAGGATTATTTGCCTTACCGATTGCCCTCTTACTGATTGCATTCGCAAGTATGTTCCCGACAGAGATTTCACCCCTGGTGCCATCGTTGCAGTCACACTGGTTATACATCCACGTAACAACGGCATCTCTTGGTCAAGGAATTTTATCCGTTAGTTTTGTGGCAGGTTTGATTTTCTTAATCAGCCAGGTGGACCAGAGCAAACGATCTAAACATACGATTTGGCTCGAAGTTGTCATTTATATTATTGCCGTAACTCTTGCTTTCATTATCGTTTCATCTTCATTCAGTGCCATGAATTACGAAGCGACCTTTGAAGCACCGATTGAAGGGCAACAGGCAGAGATTACGTACAATATGCCAGCCATTACAGGACCTTATAATGGAGAATTGATTAGTGAAGATACTATGTCGCCGTTGTTCCAGGCGCCGGAATGGATGCGCGGAGAGGATGCGGCTAAGAAATTCAACACCTTCCTGTGGGCACTTCTTGGTGGAGTGGTCATATACTGGGGGACAAGGCTGATCTTAAGAAAGCGGATCGCAGCAGCTATTCAACCACTCTTAAACAAAAAGGTGAATCCTGAACTTGTTGATGAAGTAAGCTACCGCGCCGTTGCCATCGGTTTCCCTGTATTTACACTGGGAGCACTCATCTTTGCCATGATATGGGCTCAACAGGCCTGGGATAGATTCTGGGGATGGGACCCGAAAGAAGTCTGGGCCCTGATTACTTTCTTCTTCTATGCGGCCTACCTTCATTTACGTCTGTCCAGAGGATGGCAGGGAATGAAGTCCGCATGGCTCGCAGTCGGTGGGTTTGGAATCATTATGTTCAATTTGATTGCGGTCAACCTAATTATTTCAGGCTTACATTCTTATGCATAAAACAAAAGGCAGGCGAGATTTTATAAACTCCGCCTGCCCTTTGTGTAAAGGATAAAGATCATGGCACCATAGGAGTACCATTTCTACGATTTGGAGGTTTTTATATGGATCAAGAAGCGAAAGTGTTAGTAGTGGATGACGAAGAACGAATCCGACGTCTGATTCGCATGTACCTTGAAAGAGAAGATTATGTTATAGATGAAGCGGAAGATGGGGAAGAAGCCCTGCAAAAAGCCCTTCAGAATGAATATGATGTGATCTTGCTCGACTTGATGCTTCCTGGTAAAGATGGGATTGAAGTGTGCAAAGAGCTCCGTGAAAAGAAAGCGACTCCTGTTATCATGCTTACGGCAAAAGGAGAAGAGGCCAATCGCGTGCAAGGTTTTGAAGTCGGGACGGACGACTATATCGTTAAACCATTCAGTCCAAGAGAAGTCGTTCTACGAGTGAAAGCACTCCTGCGCCGTTCTTCTTCAACGAAGTTCTTAGAGACGGAAACATCCGCCCGCAACGTGCTTGTTTTCCCTCATATGACCATTGATAATGACGCCCATCGTGTGACGGCTGATGGGAAGGAAGTGGCTTTGACACCGAAAGAGTACGAACTTCTTCACTACATGGCGCAGTCTCCGGATAAAGTTTTCGACAGGGAACAATTGCTGAAAGAAGTATGGCAGTATGAATTCTTCGGTGATCTTCGGACGGTGGATACACATGTCAAACGTCTTCGCGAAAAATTAAGCAAAGTCTCTGCAGAAGCAGCCGGGATGATTGTTACGGTTTGGGGAATCGGCTATAAGTTTGAGGTATCTGGTGACTGATGTTCTGGCGTAGTGTAGTCGGGAAGTTATGGTTCACCATCTTACTGTTGGTTTGTTTTGTCTTATTCATTTTAACTGTTCTCCTCCTCGAGTTCTTTCAAAACTATCATGTTGTTGAAGCAGAAAGGCATTTGCTGCAAACGGCGGATCGAATTTCAGATGTGGTGGATCGCTATGAACAAGAGGAAGACCTCTTACTTTCAACGACCGCCCTTGTCAAAGATCCGGCGAGTCGTGCGGTTATTGTAATGGGAGAGGGGGAGCAGCTGGTTTCGGAAAGTGATTCCGATTCTCTTCCCGTGCTTGACTATGCATGGTTTGAAAATGACGAAGATACAGCAACCGTTCTGAAAGAAGGCGCAGATGTAAAAAAAGTTGCGGATCTAGGAAATGGGGAAACAGGAGTCATGGTTGTCGGAACGCCGCTCAATAACCAGAATGGAGCGGTCTTTGTCTATCAATCCCTGGATACGATTGAAGAAACATCCGAGCAGACGACAAAAATCATATTCCTTGGTGCTGGCATTGCCATCGTATTAACGACCATCTTCGCTTTTTTCCTATCGACGCGTATCACGGCTCCTTTAATTAAAATGAGAGAAGGCGCACTCGAACTCGCTAAAGGCGAATTCAACACGAAAATCCCTATACGTACCCATGACGAAATTGGTGAATTGGCGATGGCCTTTAACCGGATGGGGCGGGAGTTGAAGTTTCATATCAATGCTTTGAATCAGGAAAAAGAGCAGCTTTCAGGAATTTTGAGATCGATGGCAGACGGCGTCATTACATTTAATCGTGAGGGGGATGTGCTCATTTCCAATCCTCCTGCGCAACAATATTTAGAAGCCTACGAATTTGAAACGGACGCTCCATCGCCCAACGCTGATCAGACATCCCTTCCAGAACCATTGAGGGAGTTGTTCAACGATGTCATTACAGATGAGAATGAATCCATGATCGAAATGACGTTACAGGGCAGGTCCTGGGTGATCATCATGACCCCATTATATGACAAGGAAAAAGTACGTGGAGCCGTTGCGGTTCTTCGGGACATGACAGAAGAAAGGCGACTGAACAAGTTACGCAAAGACTTTATCGCAAATGTATCTCATGAATTGCGAACCCCGATATCCATGCTTCAAGGTTACAGTGAAGCCATCGTGGATGACATTGCAGAATCAAAAGAGGACAAAAATGAGCTCGCACAAATTATTCATGATGAATCGTTGAGAATCGGCCGGCTCGTAAACGAGCTTCTGGATATAGCGCGAATGGAAGCGGGGCATATTCAGTTGAATGAAGAATCCGTGGAAATCGAGCCTTTTCTCAACAAAATCATACGTAAATTCAGCGGGATCGCCAAAGAAAAGTCCGTAGACCTGCAGTTGAAGGTAGAAGGAGAGTTCGGGTTCCTCAATTTTGATCCTGATCGTATTGAACAAGTGTTCACAAACTTGATTGATAATGCGATCCGACATTCCGACCCAGGCAGTGAGGTCCAGGTGATTCTTGAAAAAGATGAGAATGAGTGGGTTGCGAGTGTCAAAGACGCGGGGTACGGAATTGCGGAAGAAGATCTTCCATTCGTATTCGAGCGTTTTTATAAAGCGGATAAATCGAGAAAACGTGAAAATAAAAACTACAAAAAAGGCACAGGACTCGGGCTTGCCATTGCGAAGAACATCGTAGAAGCCCATGATGGGACCATTAGTGTGCATAGCAAATTGAAAGAAGGGACAACCTTCACTTTTAAGATTCCTTTTTCTCAGAAGGAAAAATAATGTTGCTATATTCGGAAAATTGTTGTAATCTTGTCTATGGAAACTTCATATGAAGAGGATTCAGGTGTCTGAAAAGACTTGATAGGGAATCTGGTGCAAAACCAGAACTGTCCTCGCAACTGTAAGTGTAGACGAAAAGGAATTTCCACTGTGCTGTCTGGCATGGGAAGGGTCCTGATTAGGATGACGCACAAGTCAGTAGACCTGCCTGATCCAATGTTTCAAAGCTTCGGGGATTGAGCATTTGAGACAACCGATCGGTATGACGTGTAACTTAGATCTTATCCTTTCGCTTGTCTTAAGCTTACCCTTGTAGAAGGGTAAGCTTTTTTTATGGAAGGAAAGCACTTTCCGATTACTACATACATGTCACATGGTTGTCTTCACTCTTCTCTCCTCCTGGCCGTGAAAAACAATAAAAAGGGAGAGATTGTCATGAAAAAATGGAACACTGTTTTAACAGCCATGATTCTAGCTGTTGCCGTACTAGCTGGATGTGGAACACAAGAGGAAAATGAAACATCCGCCACACAGGAAGAACAAGTACAGGAAGTTACGGTACAAGTTCAACTATCTAAAAACGATGGCGAAGAAATGATGGCAGAAGATGAAATTACGGTAGAAGAAGGAACCACCCTCATGGAAGTCATGGAAGATAACTATGAAGTGGAACAATCCGAAGGTTTTATCAACAGCATCGAAGGGGTTGCTGGTAATCAAGAAGAAAAAATGGCTTGGATGTACACGATTAACGGGGAAGAAGCCATGGTTGGAGCTAATGAGTACGAAGTAGAGGATGGAGACGAAATCGTTTTTGATTATCAATCCTGGGAATGATGCATCATGAATACGTATAAGCTCACATTGATTGCCATGCTCGCATCCTTAGCCATTGCAGGAAGGATGGCCTTCGCTCATTTGCCAAACATCCAGCCGGTGACCGCGATCATCATTATCGCTGGTTTCTGGCTCGGGCCTAGTGCTGGGATCCTTATAGCTTTGCTTACCACCTTTGTATCCAATGTATTGCTGGGCATGGGAGTATGGACGATTTGGCAGATCATCGCCTGGTCGATCATAGGAATCATTGCTGGACTACTAGGGAAATATTGGTCTAAATTGCCATCCTGGGGTCTCTCCATCTATGGCTTTATCAGTGGACTTTTCTTCGGGGTCATCCTTTCCCTGACAATGCGGGCAGCCGGACAGCCATTTTGGGCGTATTATTTAGCCGGCCTCCCGATGGATATCAATCATGCCATATCGAATACTGTATTCATATTGGCTTTATCTCCAATACTCGGAACACTCTTCCAACGCTATGAAAAAAGAAACGCCATATCGAAAGTATCTTAGCTACCCAAACCAAGGGTAGCTTTTTTGCTATCTTAACCTTGTCATATAGTCAAGGTAATGGCAGGATTGTAGAAGACTCGAATTCGAGATGTTTTGGGGTTCGTTTGCTGTATTGAGAGTCAGGGCTGGCTGGGAAGCTACTCGCTTTCCAGTGGGGAGTGGCGAGCTTCCTCGGACTTCGTCCTGCGGGATCTCGCCTATCTCCTTCTCCCACGGGAGTCTCGCAGCTTCCCAACCATCCCTTTCGATACATTTGAGAAATGCCCCCATAAATCGTTGGACCGTCACCCATAATCACTGTTTTATCATTGGAAAGGACTCTATAATAAGCTCTCAAAACGATATCCTGACTGGGATGTCCAACACCTCTTTTATGCCGGGGAGCTGCTTTTCAGGCAGTGGTTACGAGATACTTATTTGGCAAAGCGAGCTATTCCCCGCAGCCCCCACTCGCTCAACAATAGTATCGAACTGAGTCTTCCACAATCAAGAGCTATAATTGAAGTTGTGAAGGGGGGGAGGCAGGTGATTTTCTTTGGGAAACGCGGTTCCTTTTTCTTTTTTTGCATATTAAGATAGATAGTGTAACTTTTTCATACATAAAACGACTACTAAAGTGACCCAGGAGGTACCACCATTGCGAACGTTCTTTGACGAACTATATGAAAACTACCACCATGACCTGTTTCAGTTTCTGATCTATATGGTCAAGGACAGAAGTCTTGCCGAGGACTTGGTTCAGGATGTTTATGTAAGGGTCATGAAATCATACGATTCATTTAATGGGAAGAGCTCTGAGAAAACATGGTTGTTTTCCATAGCCAGACACGTAGCCATAGATTATTTTCGTAAACAAAAGAGAAAGAGAAACCGCTTCCTGGAGTTCTTTGACTGGACGGAGAAAGGCGAACAGATTAAAGATCAAAATAAAATGCCTGAAGAGATTGCTATTCAGAATGATGAAATTCAACAAGTCTATCAAGCGTTGGACAAATGTACGGTCGATCAGCGAAGTGTGTTGATTTTTCGTTTCATTCAGGGCCTGTCCATAATGGAAACAGCAGAAATCTTAAGCTGGAGTGAGAGTAAAGTGAAGACGACTCAGCATCGCGCCATGAAAGCTCTGAAAACAATACTAGATGAAATGGAAGAAGGGAGGGGAAATCGTGAAGAAGCGTAGTGATGAAGATATTAAGAAAGCATTAGGTAACCTCCCTTCTATGGAAGACCGCCAAACGAAAGACATGCTCTATCAAAAGGTTTCCTCACGCGTAAATAAGCCCAAAAGAAAAGCAGCTCCATGGCTGTTTCCAGGTTTAGCTACCATCGCTGTTTTGCTAGTGCTTGCCGTATTCATTCCTGTCTTTTTCAGTAACAATGGAATGCTTACGGTAGAAGAGTCGGCTGATCGTGCGAATGAGAATGCAGAATCATCAACAGCAAATGAAGAAACAACTCCTTCTTATGATTCTCCCCCTAAAGAAAGTGGAGAAGAAAATGCTGAAATCAAGGAAACTGAACCTTCAAGTGAGGAAAAAAATCTCCCTTCTGAAGATAATGATGAAGATCAGAGTCAAGAGAACGCATCAAAACTCGAAGAAAAACAAGAAGAGCCTGACACAGGGCTTGAATCACTTGTTTTAAGTAATGAACAAGATGGATATACAACACGTTCGTATCCAGGGAAAAATGCGGAAGTCATCCTTCCTATTCTTCAAAAGCAAGAGGCGTCATTTTCACTAGAAAGGTACGGTTTAGCAGAGAGAGCTATGGGAGAACTGGAATATCAGGTAGATGAAACAGAAGGTTTGGCTGTCGTTACGTTTCCTGATGGTTACAACGTTAGTGGCTCTGCATGGGCGAGCGCAATCGTTGAAAGCATTCGTTGGGACTTGGAAAACTTCAATTTGGATGAAATCATGGTTCAAACCGAGTCTGGTCATCCTGTTTCACTAGGAAGTTACGGAGAAATATCTGAAGTTCCTGTCATTCAAGAAGGAGAGTACATCTTTCAATTGTATCAATACGAAGATTCACCTGAACGTTTACTGGCTCCAATAACGGTGGACGGTTCTCCAACGTTTCAGGATGCTCTCTCTATGATGAAGGAAAGAGGAAGAGGTCTCTTTGTAACCCCGGCTGTCCCAGAACATGTTCAGTTCACTACAGCGACAATAGATGAAGGCGTTGTAAGTATTGATCTTCAACATGAATCATGGGCGAGTGAGCAGCAGCTCTTGACGATGGTTGAAGCCATCCTTGCAACTGCAGGTCAATTCGGTTTTGAAAAAGTGAAGTTCAATGGGGTGAATGTAAGCAAGTTTTCCACCTATGATCTTGAGGAGCCCATCGATGTCCCGCAAGGAATCAATCCTGTTGCCGAATAAGAACCTGAAACCCTCTGCAGATTTTGTGGAGGGTTCTTTTTACTCGGTGAGAAAATCATTAATTATTTCCTAGAGATATAAGCTATGGAAGGATAAAACCCTCCCCATTAAATCGATAAAAGTCTATGGGTCGATTCGAGCCACCACCGAGGCTTTGTTCTAGGAATGCCTCTCATGCTCATGTTAAAATAAAGGAACGTAGAAAAGGGGACGATAGGTGATGGATAAACACGAAGTGAGGAAACAGGTTTCCGAGAAGATTAAATTGATTCGTGTCGAACATGGATATACGCAGGACAGGATGGCAGAAATCCTCGGGTTATCAAAAAAAACCCTTGTCCAAATTGAGAAGCAAAGGACAATGGCAGGCTGGACAACCGTTGTCGCCGTTTGTGCGCTTTTTCAAGAAAGCGATGTTTTAAAAGGCATATTAGGGGATGCTCCTGTAGAAATCGTGGAAACCATTGCTCATGAGCAAGTGGAACCACAAGGGAAGAAGACGCTTGGAGGGAAAGTATGGTGGCAAACGATTGCCGAAGGAGAGAACTATATTCTTCAGCAGAATTTGATCAGTCACCATTATAGAATCATTGATTCAGAAGACTTTCGTATGTTCTCTACCATTGACCGGACCGAAGCGGAAATCCGTTTTGAAGAATTAGTCAAATAAAAAAGCCCCTTTGCTAAGGGGCTTTTCATCAACAGGTACATCACTCTTCGTATTTTAAAGGGTCCCCGTGAAATGGAGCAGAAGAAATTTTGATGGAATCTGTGGGACACCCTTCCAGTGCATCCTCCATATCCTCTTCGTACAGCTCAGGAACCTCTTCCGTTCCCTCATTATCATCAAGAACCGCATAAGCGATTCCTTCATCGTCGTAATCATATAAATCAGGGGCAGCAGCACCGCACGCCCCGCATGCAATGCAGGTTTCCTTATCTACGATTGTATATTTGGCCATAAAACGACCTCCTTCATGGGACATTCTGTATGATCGAGGCATTCATTACATAAGTACAACGTTTATTGTAAAACGCAGGTGAATGGTTTTCAACTATACCAGGTTGGACAAGTTGGAAAAAGGGGGGAGAATATGTTCGAACATTTGGTTTTGATATGTGTGGATCGGTTCAGAGGGGAGCGGACCGTCTCTGGGATTTATCATTTATTGAACGGAAAACGGTCTTCACAGACATTACAGGATGCCAAAGGATATGAACTGGACAGACTTTTTGGGATCTATCCATCGCTAAAGCGCGAGCAATTGGAAAGTCTGGTCCAATCATTGAAGGATGAGGGGCTGATCCAAATCAATGAACAATCCTTCCCATCTATGACACAGAAAGGGGTTCAGCGGCTGGCTTCGGTCCCGGTTCAAGAGATGAATTATTTTGATGGTATGGTCTGGCATGATGTGATTCCTACCTTCGTCAAAAGAGTCCATCTTTTATTACAAATGATGGCGAACTCCAAGGCAGGCATTCTCCATTATGTGCCCATCGTTGATGACTTTGGCACACAGCAATGGGTGCGGACGGTCTATCATCAATTCCAGGATAAACTACCTAAGATGGTGGGATCCATGTATGAAGAAATCCAACATTTATTAAAAAAGCATCCCTCGATTCAAGCGGATTTGTTCGTCTATCGTCTCACAGGGGGAGGCGTCATTGGAATGACCATTGATCAGCTAAAGCGGGAGTTCGAATTGACTATAGAAGATGTCGAGGTTATGCTGCAGCACACTTACTATTATTTATTCCTTGAATCGAAAAAGAGGAAAGAGCACTATCCTGTGCTGCACCTTTGTACAAAAGGTCTTGATGCCACCCATCTGATCACAAGGTCGGCAAGAAAGACGTATCAATATATTCAACAAGGATTAAGCATGCAGGAAATCATAAAGATAAGAAGATTGAAAAAAAGCACGATCCAGGACCACATTGTAGAATCAGCCTTAATCATTCCTGATTTTTCGATCACCTCTTTCTTGAATGAGGAAGACGTTCGAGAGATAAATAAAATAGGAAGTCAATTGAATACAAAAAAGCTAAAGCAAATCTATGAAGCTCTGGATGGAAAGTATGATTATTTCGAATTGCGCCTCGCATTAGCGAAAGGACAGCACGCAATAAAGGAAGGTATGACGCAGGATGAGGCATGATCTTAGTGCAATATTGAAAGAGAATTTCGGTTTTGACGAATTCCGGGAAGGACAGAGGGAAGTGATTACAGATGTCCTTGAAGGCAAAGATGTATTAGGCATCCTACCTACCGGAACAGGTAAATCGCTATGCTATCAACTTCCTGCTAAGGTCCTTGGTGGAACAACGCTTGTCGTATCTCCACTCATATCTTTGATGGTGGATCAGGTGAAGCAATTGAAAGCGTCCGGATATAAAGCAGTCACAGCTGTAAACAGCTTCATGGATCAGCCTGAAAGGAATGCAGTATTAAGGAACCTTCATAAATACTCTCTCGTTTATATTTCTCCAGAAATGCTGCAGAACGATTGGGTGCAGCAACGGTTTAAGCGCATGCGCGTCAATCTCTTTGTTATAGACGAAGCCCACTGCATATCTCAGTGGGGACATGAATTCAGAACGGATTATCTCAAACTTCATCAGGTCATAGAAAACCTGGGACATCCAACCGTGATGGCCCTGAGTGCAACAGCAACCCCTGATGTGCAGCAGGACATTATGGAAAAGCTGAAGATTCCCCACATGAAAAAGAGAATCTATCCGATGGATAAACAAAATATCAGTTTCGCTGTGGAAGAATGCACAAGTCCAGAAGAAAAAACAGATCGGATTGTTGAAGTCCTTAAGAAAAACCAAGCCCCGACGATGATCTATTTTTCCAGCCGGCAGTGGGCAGAAAAAGTCAGTTTTGAACTACGGGACCGGTTGAAGCAGAGAGTCGCTTTTTATCATGGGGGCATGGAACAAACGGATCGAATGCTGGTGCAGCAGCAATTCATGAACAATCAATTGGATGTCATTTGTTGTACGAGCGCCTTCGGAATGGGCGTTGACAAAAAAGATATTAGAATCGTTATACACTTTCATCTGCCCCCTCAACTGGAATCTTTTATCCAGGAGGTTGGCCGGGCAGGAAGAGACGGAGGAGCGGCTGTCAGTCTACTGCTCTTCACACGTCAGGACCATTATCTTCCCCAGCGGCTCATACAGAGTGAATTACCGGAGAAAAACGATCTTCAACGTGTATTTTCCTTTTTATCGAAAAAGGAAGGCGAAGAAGTACCGGAAGATGATGTTATGATCGAACACTTTGAATTGTCCGAGTCACAATGGAATTTTATCAAGTTTCAATTAGAGGAAGAAGGGGCGTTACAAGATGGGAGATTAGTAGGTGTGACGCCTGAATTCATTCAGGAAATTGATCGCTTCTTAGAGGAGCGATGGATGTATAAACATAACAAATTGAATGAAATGTTGAAGTGGATTCATGTATCCGATTGTCGCAGAGAGGCGTTGTATGAACCGTTTCAGGATATGGTTAGAAAGCCGACCGTCCCATGTTGTGATGAATGTGATTTTCGAATGGAGGATTTATCTTTCCAAGAAGAGAGTCAAACCTGTGATACATTCAGCTGGGAAGATCGGTTAAAGCTGATTTTTAAACAAGGAGACGGTTTATGAAACGAAAGAGTCAATCCGAATTGATCATGGAAATGAACGACAGGGAAATTACATTACAATTAATTCTTACGCAGTTGAGTATTCTAATCCTCGCTCTCATTGGCAGCGCATTTTTATTTGATGCCTTTTGGGCCGATTGGAGCAGTCAATTTGATTTTCACACGACCGAACTGCTCGTTTACGGTGTTATACCAGGACTTATGGTGCTTCTCATCGACCTTTTTCTCGTGTATCGTTTACCTCAAAGGATGTACGATGATGGCGGGATTAATGTCAAAGTATTTAAGAACCGTTCCAGTATAAGTATCATCGGAATTACTTTGTTGGTAGCGGTGAGTGAAGAAATGTTATTCCGAGGGGTCCTCCACGCAGAGTTTGGGTATGTCGTGGCAAGCGTGCTTTTTGCCGTCATGCACATTCGTTATTTAACGAAAATCGTGTTACTTGTTTCAGTATTATTCGTTAGTTTCTTTATTGGTTATATGTATGAGGTTACAGGTAATTTACTGGTGACCATAGTGGCACATTTCCTTATTGATGTTGTATTAGCCTTTTGGATACGTTTCGGAAAATGGGGGGAAGTCGATGAGTGAGCAGCATTCATCAGAAGATCAATCAGAAAATATGAGGGAACACAGAGAAAAGGGTGGGTTAGAAAAAGAAGAATTGGACATCCTGGATCTGCCACCAAGAAAGGATGTCCACGAAGGCAAGAAAGAGAAGACGAGATGGAGGATCCATGCGATTTGGATGCGCTTCCTTTTAGTCATTCTTCTTATCTTGATCATTGTGATTCTGTCCTATCCATACTGGGATGAGTGGTTCGGACAACCATTACCCGAACCGTCTATCATAGAAGAATCGCCCTACCATGAACGAATCACGGTAGAGCGGTAACGGTTAGAAAAATTGTTTTCGATCCCTTTCGAACTTAAGTATCTCGACAGCTTCTCTGAACCTTTGAGAATGAACCACTTCTCGTTCGCGTAAAAATTTCAAACTGTCATTCAAGCATGGGTCATCCGACATGTTGATGATCCACTGATAGGTAGCCCGAGCTTTCTCTTCAGCAGCAATATCCTCATAAAGGTCCGCAATCGGATCCCCTTTCGCCTGGATGTAAGTGGCTGTCCACGGGCTCCCTGCCGCGTTATTATAATACAAGGCATGATCGTGGTTTGCATAATGGGCACCAAGACCAGCCGCTTTCATTTGTTCCGGTGTCGCATCTTTCGTAAGTTTATAGATCATCGTCGCAATCATTTCCAAATGGGCGAATTCCTCTGTCCCAATGTCTGTCAAGAGTCCAATCACTTTATCTGGAATACTATACCGCTGGTTCAAGTAACGAAGGGCTGCGGATAATTCGCCGTCCGCTCCTCCATACTGTTCGATTAAATATTTTGCAAGCCTCGGGTTGCATTCCGTTACTTTGACAGGATATTGCAGCTTCTTTTCATAATACCACATATGCGCCCTCCTATTTCCTTCATAAATGAAGGGTTATAACTGCCATGGCCACGGGCTGTCTCCCCAGTTCCAAGGATATCCTGAAAAGCTGCCTCCATATTGTCTTAACGGCCCGAAGCGCTGCTCATAGGCAGATTTAAGATCCCTGCTCTCTACGGCGAGCTGATTGAACTGCTGGATCGCCTGAGTGTCCTGTGGATGTGTGTCCAGGTAAAGAGTAAGTTCCACTAAAGCGAAATCCACCATCTGAATTTTTTCCATTAAAGCATACCGCTCTTTCGCAGGATCGGTCGCCTGTTTCATCTTTTTGCTCCTTTCTCTGAAGGTGTAGGGTATGGATCGTACAAAGCCGGCCAAAGTGTTCCTTTATACAAGGCTTCTTTAATTGGAAATTGCTGCAAGTTTGGAGGCTGAAAACCCAGGTAAAGGTTAGGTGGTGTCTGGTAACAAACCGTCCCTCTTGGTGGACAAGGATCAAAAGGGCCGTGGTAAGGCTGATAGCATTTAATTGGTGTGTACATCCAAAATCACATCCTTTTCCTTGGAATTTTATGTGCACCTTTCTTGTCCTATTCGACTAAGGGAGGAGATTCCCCCTCTCGTGGCGAAATGATTACCGTGCAAATCAAAAGAAGAGGTGAGTGTATGTTTGTTAAAGGAATTATGAAACCCGCCCACAAATCTTTCACGGCTGAATCATCCGCTTCACTTTCAGAGATTTTGAAAGTGCTTGATGAGAAAGATATTGAGGCCATGCCTGTCTTGACATCTGGTCAATTTATAGGAATGATTTCTAAAGAAATTATTTTCCGGGCTCACTTTAATTCAGAAGAAGGAATGGATCGCAGAACGTTTCTTAGTGAGACCACTGCGGGTGATGTTGCCATGCATGAAGATTATTTTATTCACGATGAAGAGGTTTTTGAACGAACACTTCCTATGTTCAAAGGTTTTTCCGTACTGGCTGTCGTCACCCCATCCAAGAAGTTTCTCGGTCTTGTGACAAGATTTGATGTCATCGAACAGTTCGAAAGCGCGTTCGGGGTCAATAAAAAAGGGGTAAGGATTGCCTTCACTTCTGAGGAATCATCAGGCAGGATCGAAAGACTTGGGGATATTATTAAAAGTTACCATGAAAACGTGATTTCACTTGCCACTTTTGATGAATCCGATAAGCTTGCCAGAAGAATTGTCTTAAAAATTGAAGATAATGATAATATTGATGCGTTTACGAGGAAACTGGAAAAGACAGGCTTTAGAATTTTGAGCGTAAAGTACGTATGAGGGAGTGCGAACCTTACGTGCAAATTTTTATCAAGACATAAGAATGGATCAAAACCGCTCTCCATGTGTCATGAGGAGCGGTTTTCTTATATCAAATATTCAGCCAGCATCCATACCTTACTTCTTGTTACAAAGGCATTTCAGGGATCCGTGTTAGAATTCTTATGTTTAGGTTTTATTAGACTCTGTCGTTTATGATAATATAAAAGTTCTAAAACGATGGTGAGGGGGTGCGCTATGCTGGAGGTTCTGTTTTTTGTCCTCATAGGTGGAGTCATTCTGTTGGTTTATATGTTTCTTTTGGCAGAACACGATCATTTACGAGAAAAACGACTGCCCTGTAGAGGGGTGAGTGCTCACCAAAAGGTTCAACTATTATTCATTAGTGATATACATAACCGTAGATTAAAAAAAGAGACGTTCAAAAAAATACAATCCGTTGATCTCGTTATCATCGGGGGAGATTTTGTGGATAATCGGACATCTTACGAACGCTTTATGTACAACCTATCTATATTAAAGAAATGGGGGGCGCCTGTTTATTTCGTTCCTGGTAATAATGATCATGAGTGGAAGTTTGGATCATTCCTGGATGAATTAATGAAGCAAGATGTCATTCCCCTCTCCAATGAGGATGAGCGTGTAGAGTTGTCAAATGGAACACCCGTGGTATTAAGTGCTCTGGATCCTTATTTTATGAAACCAAATCGGAATGCCTCCTACTTAGAGGATGAAGAGTGCCTGCAGATTCTTTGTGTCCATGATCCGTATGTTTTCAAACGGATCAATCGGGAGGCCAAGGGAAGGTTTGATCTGGTTTTAAGTGGACACACACATGGTGGACAAATCCGGCTGCTTGGTTTCGGACCTTATGAACGGGGCGGCTGGAAGACCAATGAAGACCAGCCTTTCCTTGTCAGTGAAGGATATGGAACATCATTGCTGCCTCTACGTCTTGGGACGAGAGCGGAATGCCACTGGATCGAATTAACTCCAAAAAATTAGGCCTACTTTCAAAGCATTTAGGAGAATATTGAAATTTTACACACATTCTTGACTTCCTATATAATAGAAGAAAATGGACAGGTGGAGGCAGACTTATGGCGACAACAAAAGCAAAATATAATATTAAAGCTGTGTCACAGTTATTAGGAATTCAGCCGGGTACGCTCCGTGCCTGGGAAAGAAGATATAAAATGATCCGCCCATCAAGAAATGAGGCTGGCCATCGTCTGTACACCGATGATCATGTCCGAATTTTAAAATGGCTGATGGAAAAAGTGAACAAAGGGTTCACCATATCGCAAGCCGTTTCCTTGTTAGAAAGTAACCAAGAAGCGGTATCGAGTTCAACTCATCAGTCTGAGCATAAATCAGAGTTGGATAAAATAGGGGATGAGCTGTTGAACAGCCTTCTCTCTTTTAATGAAAACGATGCACAGCGTCACCTGGATCATGCGTTTAGTTTATTTACGCCAGAAACGGTTGCCATCGATATTATCGGTCCTATTCTTGTGAAGGTCGGTGACTTGTGGGAAGAGAACCGGATTACGAGTGCCCATGAGCATTTCGCCAGCCAGTTCATCCGTTCAAGGGTAGGTATGATGCTTCTGTCTATTCCCGTGGATGGAATGCTGCCGAAAGCATTGCTTGTGTGTGGTCCTAATGAACGTCATGAATTAGGGTTGCTCATCTTTGCCCTGTTCTTGAAACGGAAAGGATATGATGTCATTTATCTCGGTCAAAGTATTGCAGGCGGAGATATTGATATTGTCATTGATGAGATTGAACCCACATACATGTTCATGTCGTGTACCCTTAAAAAGAATATCCCTATCACAGTAAGGCTTGCAGAATCATTACAAAAACAATATCCAGATTTGAAAATTGGTCTTGGTGGATATGCTTATGACCGCCTTTCTGAGCTTGACAAAAAACGTATCCAGCCATTTATCGTAGGAAACTCCAAAAAGGCGTGGGAACGTTGGTTGCAGGCGACTTAACGCGCTTAAATTTACATTTAAAAGAGCATGGACCTTTGATAATGGAACGGCCCCTTATTAAAAGAGGGACCGTTCCTTTTTAACTTTGAAGAGTGTTCGCACCTATGAGCCAAGTAATGTGATCGGGCAGTGTTAGGGTGGTTGAATCGATGAGCTGTCCATCGATGCTCAGAACCTTTTTTAGAGAATGATTTTTCTACATATGACTTTAAGTGGGCTTGGAAAATGTTTGCCCGCGCCCAAATCGTTAGATATAATTTGAAAAAAGGTGCCATAATCGCATCAGTCATCATAAGATATAGATAACACATCGTGACAGGGGGGGCGATCATGTGCGAGTGGAAAGAATGACGAACGAGAAATTTAAGATTTTCCTTACGTTTGATGATCTAATGGACCGAGGGTTGTCTCGTGAGGAGCTTTGGAGTGATTTACCTAGGGTGCATCGTATTTTCAGCGATATGATGTATGATGCAGGAATTGAACTAGGTGTCGAACTGTCAGGCGTCCTGTTGGTGCAGGTATATCTCCTGCAAGCACAGGGCATGTTAGTGGTCGTAACGAAAACAGAGCCCGCCGATATAGAAGACGATGAAGATTACATTGAAATGAAAGTCACTTTGGATGAAAGTAAAGAAATGATGTTCTCCTTTGACGACTTCGAACATGTCATCCGAGCAGGGCAACAACTGTATCAGCTTGATGTAACCGGAGGCAGTGTTTTCTTTTATCATGACTCCTATTATATGCTTCTTGAAGATGAAGAGATCTTTCATTTGGATCAAGATCAAGTGATCGCACTATTGTCTGAATTTGCTTCGGCTACAGCAGCGACTTCGCACCGCTTGATTGAATATGGAAAACAAATCATGGACAAAGATGCATGCCGAACCATCTATAAACATTTTTCATAAACTGCAAGAGCGACGCTTCGTAAGAGTCGTTCTTTTTTTATGACATAACGATGTAACTAGAACGTTATTCCACGATCTAACAAAATTGGTTTAGCCTTAATTTCTAGTTAACCGGGGTTCGTTTTCCGTAGTATGAGGCTAGGATGGTAGGAAAGCGAGTCATCCCCCCGACGATCCAGCTCACACAAACGTTTCGAAACAGTGTCTTACACAATCTGGAGCGAATGTTAGAGTTGAAGGCTTAGGGTTTTTAGAGGAATATAAAAAAGTTCAGTGCTTTATTTTTAAATAGAAGCTTGAAAGGGAACATGTTAAGATAAGAGTTGGTGTAAGTTAATTATTATTTAGTGGTCAATGAAATGGAGTGTAACAAATGAAGATTGCGGTTTTATATGGTGGTACGTCAGGGGAACGAGAAGTTTCTCTCTCAACTGGAAAGGGAATCATAAAAGCATTGGAGAACAAGGGACACGATATTACGCCGATCGACTTTTCTCCTGAGAAAATGGAAGAAGTCCTGAATTTAGACGTGGACCTCGTTTTCATCGGGTTGCATGGGCGGTTCGGGGAAGACGGAAGGATCCAAGGTCTTTTAGATATGCTCGGCATTCCTTATGTCGGCTCAGGCGTTTTAGCTTCAGCTCTGGCCATGGACAAAGCAAAGTCTAAACAAATATTCTCCTTGAATGGTTTACACACAGCGAAAAGTGAAGTGTTCGATGTTACAGATCCTCATGAATTCTCAGAAATCGAGGATGAAATCAAACGAACATTCACTCTCCCATTCGTCATAAAACCGAATCAGGAAGGTTCTACTCTAGGTTTAACCATCGTGAAGAATGAAGAGGATATACAGCAAGCGATTGAAACGGCTGCACATTCGGATTCTATGATTCTAGTCGAAGATTATGTAAAAGGAAGAGAAGTGACCGTACCTGTTATGGGTTACAAAGGGAAAGAACAGGCACTTCCTGTCATTGAGATCATTCCTAAGAATGATTATTATGATTTTGATTCAAAATATAAACCTGGAGGCAGTGAACATATCGTACCTGCTAAAGTGAATGACAAGTTGACTGCGCAATTGCAGCAAGATGCTGTGCTGGCCCATCAGCTGCTTGGGTGTGACGTTTATTCACGTGTCGACTTCATCATCAATGAAAAGGAAGAGCCGGTCATACTAGAAGTGAACACACTGCCGGGAATGACACCGACAAGCCTTTTCCCTGATTCTGCTCAGGCAATCGGCTTAAGCTATGACGACCTTATCCAAAAATTCGTAGAGCTATCGTAACTAAATAAAGCTGCACAGGTGTAAACGTTTACATTTTTTCTTTGAAAACGGTTAGAAAAAGCCGCATTCAGCTTTCCTAATTAGTAGTGAACGTGTATACTAATCACTGAAGAACGAGCCCTAATCGAATGGATTGATATAGGAGGTAAATGGATGGTAGCCGATAAGCCAACAGATTCTACAAACCAAAATAATGACAAACTCGATGTATTGAAATCCACTCAGACGGTGGTCAAAAAAGCACTTGATAAATTAGGTTATCCCAATGAAGTATATGAGTTGATGAAAGAACCTGTAAGAATGATGACGGTAAGAATTCCAGTTCGTATGGATAATGATCAGATCAAAATCTTCACAGGCTATCGTTCACAGCATAATGACGCGGTCGGTCCAACGAAAGGGGGCGTCCGTTTCCACCCGAACGTATCTGAAAAAGAAGTAAAAGCACTCTCGATTTGGATGAGTTTGAAAGCAGGGATTGTTGATCTTCCTTACGGTGGAGGTAAAGGCGGAATCGTGTGTGATCCTCGCGAAATGTCCTTCCGTGAACTTGAAGGAGTCAGCCGTGGATACGTGCGTGCGATCAGTCAAATTGTAGGACCTACAAAAGATATTCCTGCACCAGATGTATTTACAAATTCTCAAATCATGGCCTGGATGATGGATGAGTACAGTCGAATTGATGAATTTAATAATCCTGGATTTATTACAGGTAAGCCTCTGGTTCTTGGCGGTTCACATGGGCGTGAAACGGCAACGGCCAAAGGTGTGACCATATGTATTGAAGAAGCTGCAAAGAAAAAAGGGATCAACGTAGAAGGCGCCAGAGTCGTAGTCCAGGGCTTTGGTAATGCAGGAAGTTTCCTAGCGAAATTCATGCATGATCGCGGAGCGAAAGTGATTGGTATTTCAGACGCCTACGGTGGGCTTCACGATCCAGATGGACTCGATATTGACTACTTACTAGATCGCCGTGACAGTTTTGGTACAGTCACGAATTTATTCAAGAATACGATTACAAATGAGCAGCTATTGGAGCTTGATTGTGACATTCTTGTACCTGCAGCGATTGAGAATCAAATCACGGAAGATAATGCCCATAACATAAAAGCAAGCATTGTTGTTGAAGCAGCTAATGGACCGACGACATTGGATGCTACAAGAATCCTATCTGAACGAGGAATTCTACTTGTACCTGATGTTTTAGCTTCTTCAGGTGGAGTGACCGTATCCTACTTTGAATGGGTACAAAACAACCAAGGTTATTATTGGACGGAAGAAGAAGTGGATGAAAAGCTTCACAAAGTGATCGTCAAAGGCTTTGATAACGTTTACCGTACATCTGAGACGCGTCGTGTAGATATGCGCCTCGCAGCTTATATGGTCGGGGTTAGAAAAATGGCGGAAGCATCCAGGTTCCGTGGATGGATCTAACTTGATTCTAAGAATGCAATCTCCTATCATGGTTATGATAGGAGATTCATTTTTTATAAAAAACTCTTAATAAAGTCTTTCCTCTGTAAGATGATCACTCGTGGGGCAAAAACACGAGTATTAAATGAGAACGGATTATAGATGGAGTCATTGTCTTATGGAAACCATCCCAGATCTGAAGAGGTTTGAATTAAAGGATTGACCTGTATCGGAATGAAAGAGGAGTGTTGGTCGTGCAAGAAGAAAAAGTCATCATTATCGGTGGTGGACCATGCGGAATGAGTGCAGCCATCGAATTGCAAAAAGAAGGAATAGAACCACTGATTATAGAAAAAGGGAACATTGTCAACTCAATTTATCATTATCCTACGCATCAGACATTTTTCAGTTCGAGTGAAAAACTTGAAATTGGGAAGATCCCCTTCATAACAGAACGCCAAAAGCCGGTCCGTAATGAGGCATTGGCTTATTACAGAGCCGTTGCTGGACGAGAAGACCTTCGAGTGAACACGTACGAAAAAGTAACTCAAGTGGAACAGGATGAGCATGGTTTTGTCATCCATTCTGAAAGAAGAGACGGTGAAACGAAAAGTTATCGCGCAGACCAAATCGTCATCGCTACCGGATATTATGATCAACCGAATTATATGAATGTCAAGGGTGAAGAGCTGCCAAAAGTTATGCACTATTTCAAAGAGGGCCATCCGTATTATAAAAAGAACGTCGTCATTGTAGGTGGGAAAAATTCCGCAGCCGATGCTGCCCTGGAGTTAGAAAAATCAGGAGCTCACATTACTGTTCTTTACCGTGGTGAGGATTACTCGAAAAGTATCAAACCATGGATTCTTCCTCAATTTGAAGCATTGGTGAGAAAAGGCATCATCGATATGGAGTTTTGTGCACACGTTAAAGAAATCACGAAGGATGAAGTGGTCTATGAATGTCATGGCGAAGAAAAACGAATCGAAAATGATTTCGTATTTGCTATGACTGGTTACAGACCTGATCATGCGTTTCTTACAAAAATGGGAGTAGAAATGGATGAGGAAACGGGAAGGCCAACGTTTGATGAGGATACGATGGAGACAAATATTCAGGGGATTTATATTGCTGGTGTCATAGCA
Organism: Halobacillus faecis; assembly: GCF_007991335.1. Classification (GTDB taxonomy): domain Bacteria; phylum Bacillota; class Bacilli; order Bacillales; family Halobacillaceae; genus Halobacillus; species Halobacillus faecis. The sequence continues at coordinate 26,473 of NZ_BJYD01000020.1, forward strand.
GCAGGTTATAACAACAATGAAATCTTCATTGAAAATGGTCGTCATCATGGAGGAAAAATAGCAAAAGCGATCACTACAAAATAAGGTCAAAAGAAGCCTGAAGTTTATCAACTTCAGGCTTTTTCATAGGGAGGTATTCTATTTTTGACCGAATTCTTCAGCTGAACATATGTTCCAGTTCGGTCATATTTGTGGTCATTTCAAGTGCGACCATCAGCTTGATGCGCGCTTTTGGTCCAGTAAGTCCATTGGCAAAGATCATTCCCATTTCCTTCAGTTGTCGCCCGCCGCCTGGATAACCGTATGTATCCTGTACAATACCTTGATAACAACGGGAGACTAAGACAATGGGGATGCCATCCTCAAGCGTGCGCTTTAAAGCATCTACTGTTTCTGGTGGGAGGTTTCCTTGTCCTAAAGCCTCGATAACAAGACCATCTACATGGCTTTCTCGAACGGCATCGATCAAGGTCCCATCCATGCCTGCGTAAGCTTTAATGAGGGCCACTTGCTTCCCTATGTCTTGAATGGGGTAGGAATCACGGCGCGTCATTTTGTGATGGAAGAACACGTCCGATTTTGTAGTAATTCCAATGGGACCGTATTGAGGGCTTTGAAACGTCGCTACATTACTCGTACTGGTTTTGGTCACGTTCTTAGCGGTATGAATCTCATCGTTCATGACAACAAGTACACCTTTGTCTTGAGCCTCATCACAATTGGCTACCCTGATTGCGCTTAATAAGTTATACAGACCATCGGATCCAATTTCATTACTTGACCGCATGGCGCCGGTGACGACTACTGGTTTTCTCGTTTGCAAAAATAAATCCAGAAAATAAGCGGTTTCTTCTAAAGTGTCTGTACCATGAGTGATAACAATGCCATCATAGTTTTTTCTGGACATTTTCTCATGAATGGATCGGCCTAGTTTCAACATGTGGTCTGGCCGGATATGTGGGGAAGGGAGATAAAACAAAATCTCATCTTCAATGACCGTGTTCCCTTTTAGCATGGTTGAGATCTCATCCAGTGGGTGCTTGGACGAAGTGTTCACTTCACCTGTTTCTTTGTTTTCCTTCATAGATATTGTGCCACCCGTGTGAATGACTAGTATTCGCTTCATATTTACACCATCTTCCATTCAAATGTTCCTTTTATCATATCTTCATGATACGATGAAACGTAGGTGAATGAAAGAGAGAGGGTTGAGAAACATGGCCATATTGACTGTCGCTATATCTCCTGCCGTGGCCATCATGACATTTATATACTTAAGTAAACGGATCGAATTAGAGCCCCTTCCTCTGATTATCCGTATGTTCATCATAGGCGTAATCATGGTTTTTCCTATCATGTTCATTCAATATGCTTTCGAAACTGAAAACGTATTTCATTCTTCATTTTTGAAATCTTTTTTCCTTGCAGGATTCCTTGAAGAATTCTTTAAATGGTTCTTTTTATTATTCGTGGCCTATCGTCACTCTGATTTTGATCATCATTATGATGGAATCATATACGGAGTGGCCGTCAGTTTAGGATTTGCAACGATTGAGAATATTATCTATATCTTCCAAAATGGAATTGAAATTGCCATATTACGTGCTGTTTTTCCAGTTTCATCCCACGCCCTTTTTGGTATTATCATGGGATTTTATATGGGGAAAGCAAAGTTCAGAACAAGCCGGTCGAACTGGTGCTTAGCCTTAGGGCTGGTGATTCCTGTAGGATTGCACGTAATTTATGATTATATTATTACTGTAAAAGAAATGACATGGATGTATTGGATTACACCTTTTATGATTATCTTATGGGTGAATGGTCTCCGTAAAATTAAAATAGCGAATCAGCATCATGAAAAATTATTAAAACCATGAAGAACAGCCACATAGCTGTTCTTTTTTTATTAACAAGTATTATTAAATACTATTTCTGACATACATGAGTCTTCCACGCTCGGGAGCTTATAGGAAAATCACGGATGATCATGTTTCCTTCATCGTTGCTGAGTCCAGAAATGAAAATATGCATAATCTTTTGGTTCTGTTAAAAACTACCCCTATAACAAAACTTTTGGGTCAGGGGTGGATATTGGATGGTATGGAAGAAGACGATGGTCGTTTTTTTGGGTTTAGCTTTGTTGCTTTTCCCTTTATCAGAGTTGACCTATGTCAAACCTGTCCTAGGTTTCTCAAATCAGGTCATTCAGCAAGGGGCCACGGGTGATGATGTCATTGAACTTCAATCCAGGCTGCAGTACTTAGGTTTTTACAATGGAGAAATTGATGGAGTTTTTGGATGGGGAACCTACTGGGCTGTCCGTAATTTCCAGTACGAATTTGGTCTGGAAATCGATGGACTTGTAGGGCAGGAAGTGAAAAATAAGCTCAACAAAGCAAGTAACTATGATGAGGGTTACGTGAAAGAACAGATTAGAAAAGGAAATGACTTCACACATTATGGAGGCACTCCTAAATCACAACAAACCGAACAAGGAAATCAACAGCAGCAAAACCAGCAAAATCAGCAACAACAAAACCAGCAGCAACAACAGCCGGAGGAACCTACAGCCGTCAATGTTCCAAGTGGCTATTCACAAAATGATATTCAATTGATGGCGAATGCTGTTTATGGTGAAGCACGCGGTGAGCCTTATGTAGGTCAAGTGGCGGTAGCAGCTGTTATCCTTAACAGAATTAAGAGTGCTTCATTCCCCAACAATGCTTCTGGAGTCATTTTTGAACCACGTGCTTTTACAGCCGTAGCTGATGGTCAAATTTGGCTTGAGCCTAATGATCAGGCGAAAGAAGCGGTTATGGATGCAATTAATGGTTGGGACCCTTCTGGTCAGGCTCTATACTATTTCAATCCGGTCACAGCTACCTCGGACTGGATCTGGTCCAGACCGCAAATCAAGCAAATCGGTAAACATATTTTCTGTAAATAGGAGGTGGGCGTATGGGTAAATGGATCGCCATCATAATACTAAGTATAACTACGGTCGGTGCAGGTATTTGGGGCTATAAAGAAAATCAGGATAAAAATGCTGTCTTGATCCAGGCTGAAAACAGTTATCAAAGGGCATTTCATGAACTGACTTACAATGTCGATCTTCTCCATGACAAGATCGGTTCAAGCTTAGCGATGAACTCTCGAGACCGGTTATCACCCCAACTCGCTGAAATATGGAAGATTTCTTCTGATGCAAGTTCAGATGTAGGCCAACTGCCTCTGACGCTTCTCCCTTTTAATAAAACGGAAGAATTCTTACACGACATCGGTGAGTTTACTTATCGGACAGCTGTTCGAGACCTGGAAAAGAAACCCCTCAGTGAAGAGGAGATTCAAATGCTGGAAGATCTTCACCAAAAGTCGGGTGAAATCGAAGGGGAACTTAGAAAAGTACAAAATGTTGTCATGAAGGATAATCTAAGGTGGATGGACGTTGAACTTGCGTTAGCTACGAATGATGAGGTCGGAGATAATACCATCGTCAATGGTTTTAAGACAGTAGAAAAATCCGTGGATGGATTTGAGGGATCCGTGACTCAAACCAGTCTTGGTACCTCCGGCCCGGAGAAAAGTTTCCGACACCTTAAAGGTGAAAAGATTGATAAAAAGCAGGCGACGAAAATCGCCAGTCAATGGCTAGAGAAAGTATCCACGGATAAGCTCACGGTCACTAAATCAGGGAAAGGCGCCGATGTACCCATGTACACCGCTTCTTTCCAAAACGGTGATAAGAATGGATACATCGACTTGACAGAAAAAGGTGGACATCCTTTGACCATTATGATTAGCCGTAAAGTGGGAGAGCCGAAAATTTCACTTTACGAAGCTTCTGAAAAGGCGAAAGAGTATGCCAAAGGTTTGGAAATATCAAATCTAGAGCTCGTGGAAAGCAATCAATACGATAATATGGGAGTGTTCCGTTTTCTTTACACTCAAAATGATGTTCGGTTCTTCCCTGATTCCGTTGTGGTAAAAGTAGCGCTTGATAATGGCGAAGTACTGGGAATGAGTGCGCGTGAGTATTATAATTTCCATAGTGAGCGAGAACTGAATGAACCTGAAATTTCACTGGAAGAAGCAAGAGGAAAAGTAAACCCGAATGTTGAGATCCAGGAGAATCACCTTTCTGTAATTGAAAATGATATCAACGAACAAGTCCTTTGCTATGAATTTCTTGCTACGATGGAAAATACGACCTATCGTATTTTCATAAATGCGACCAATGGACAAGAAGAAAAAGTAGAAACGTTGAAAAAAGCAGAGATGAAATTTAATCAAGAAGTCTAAAAAAGAACCCTCTGATGAGGGTTCTTTTTCTCTATCTTTAGACCTATTATCTTCCTTTTTTAAAAAAGACATGAGATAATAGAATCATGTTCATAGAGGAGGAGCATGATGGAGAATCTAAAGGTGGGTACCCCTCTGACACTAGAGTTAAAAAAGCCAGAGGTGGATGAAGTCGATCAATACAAGTGCAAATTGGTGGATTTTGAAGGTAGTAATATTTACATTGATTATCCTGTACATACCAAAACTGGCCGGACTGGCTTCTTTTTGAATGGGACACAATTCCAAGCAAGTTTCGTTGGTCAAGACCAATCCGTTTATTGGTTTAAAACCGAGGTGATGGCAAGGGAGAAAAGGAATATCCCTGTGATCGGATTATTTTTTCCAGGATTGGAAGAGTTAAATAGGGTCCAAAGACGCAAATATGTACGCGTCGAAGCCTCTGTTGATGCAGCGGTAGAAAGGAATTCTGGTTCTTTTCCTACCATAACGAATGATATCAGTGGTGGAGGCGTGATGTTGAAACAATCGCCTTTTGAAAAACTGACAGAAGAGGAAAAGATCGGCTTAACGCTTGTCCTGCCTATGAATACAGGAGAGACCCATTACGTATTTGCGAAGGGTCAGGTGATCCGCGTCATTCCGGCAAAAGATTCCCAACCGGAGAGGGTTTCTGTGGAATTTATAGACATTCATGAAAAGGATAGGCAAATGATCATAAAATATTGCTTTGAACGACAAATGCAGTCAAGAATGAGAACACGTAATTAGAATAGATTTTCATCATAGATTTGTGTTATTCTTGACTGTGATCATTAAGCAAAAATTTTAGAGGAAACGCGCTGTGCCAGTGCGTTTTCTCTTTGATAAGACAGATGGAGGATACGGATCGTATGAACACTATGACAATTGCCATTGACGGCCCAGCGGCAGCCGGAAAAAGTACTGTAGCAAAAAAAGTCGCAGAAAAACTCTCTTTTATTTATGTGGATACAGGTGCTATGTATCGAGCTCTGACATGGAAGGCTCTAAAACAAGGCATTTCGCTTGAAGATGAGGCTGGTCTTTCTCATCTACTGAGTCAATCAGATTTGAACCTTGTTCAAAGTGACGCTGGACAAAGGGTCATCCTCGACCAGCGCGATGTGTCAGAGGAGATCAGGACAGCGGAGGTAACCAATCAAGTTTCAATCGTGGCTAAACACAAACATGTACGCGAAGAAATGGTGCAGAGACAACAGGAACTCGTCAAGGACAAGGGTGTTGTTATGGATGGCCGCGACATTGGAACCCATGTGCTTCCAGACGCGGAAGTGAAGATCTTTATGATTGCTTCCGTGGAAGAAAGGGCAGAGAGACGCCATAAAGAAAACCTGGAGAAGGGTTACCCTTCCGATTTGAATCAATTGAAAGAAGAAATCCGAAAGCGTGATGAAATTGACTCCAATCGAGAAATTGCTCCCTTAGTAAAAGCAGAGGATGCAATCGAGATCGACACAACATCTATGAATATTGACGAAGTAGTTAGTCAAATTCTAAATATTGTAAAAGAGAATTGGGAGAAAGGTGAGCAGGGATGAATTTATACAAAATTGGGAAAGCCTTGTGCAGCATCATCTTATTTCCGATGTACAGAATAAACATTGTCGGAAAAAAGAACATTCCTGCAGAAGGTCCAGTCATTATATGCTCCAACCATATCTCTAATCTGGACCCGCCCGTTGTAGGTATAACGAGCAGTCGGAATATTTACTTCCTTGCGAAAGAAGAGTTGTTTAAAAACCCAGTCATCGGGGGTATATTGAAAAAAGTCCATGCTTTTCCGATCAAGCGTGGCATGAGGGATAGGAATGCCTTAAGAAAAGGGCTGGATATATTGAAGGATGGCCATGCTTTGGGACTATTCCCTGAAGGGACGAGGCAGAAAAACGGCGAAATCGGCAAAGGCCTTGCCGGCGCTGGTTTCTTTGCGTTGAGATCCGAAGCTTCCATTGTTCCTTGTGCGATCATCGGGCCATATCAAAAGTTCAAGAAACTGAAAGTGGTGTATGGTGAACCGATTGATATGACAGAATATCGTGAGCAGAAGGCTTCTGCCCAGGTTGTTACAGATCGGATCATGGAAGAAATCAGACAATTGCATAAAATTCACCAATGATGAGGCGTAATCACTTGACAAAATGCTCTAAATATTAGAAGTTAGACAAAAGGGCATTTCTGTATTATTAGGTTGTGTCGGAATTTGAAGGAGGTAGCTTGGTATGGATGAAATGAATCAAGAAGTATCTGGAATGAAAGAATTCTCTGCAGGGGACATCGTGACTGGTAAAGTCGTGAAGATTGAAGAAAAACAGGTCCTCGTAGATGTTGGATATAAAGTCGAAGGTATTGTACCTATCAGTGAATTATCCAGCCTTCATGTAGAAAAAGCTTCGGATGCAGTGAGCGAAGGAGACGAGCTTACTCTGCAAGTCAAGAAAGTGGAAGATGATGAAATCGTACTTTCTAAGCGTGCCGTTGATGCTGATCAGGCATGGGAAGATTTGGAAGCTAAGTTCGAAAGCGGAGAAATCTTTGAAGCTGAAGTTAAAGATGTTGTCAAAGGTGGGCTTGTCGTAGACATCGGCCTGCGTGGATTCATTCCAGCTTCTTTGGTAGAAACGTATTACGTTGAAGATTTTGAAGACTACAAAGGAAAAACACTTTCCCTTAAAGTCGTGGAATTGGATCGTGAGCAAAATCGTGTAATCCTTTCCCACCGTGCCGTCGTTGAACAAGAAGAATCAGCGAAAAAGCATGAAGTGCTACAATCCCTGGAAGAAGGACAAGTTATCGAAGGTACTGTACAACGTTTGACAGACTTTGGTGCTTTTGTAAACCTTGGAGGTATTGACGGACTTGTACATATCTCCCAGCTATCCCATCAGCATGTGGAAAAAGCATCTGATGTTGTTGAAGAAGGCCAGGAAGTTAAAGTCAAAGTACTTTCCGTCGATCGTGACAATGAAAGAATTTCTCTTTCATTGAAAGCTACACAGCCAGGACCATGGCATGAGATCACTTCAAAAGTGAACCCTGGTGAAACTCTTGAAGGGACGGTTCGTCGTCTCGTAAGTTTCGGGGCTTTCGTTGAAGTGTTCCCGGGAGTGGAAGGTCTTGTCCACATTTCTCAAATTTCCAACCGCCACATCGGTACACCTGATGAAGTGTTAGAAGAAGGACAAACGGTTGAAGTGAAAGTTCTGGACGTTGACGAGGACGCTAAGCGCCTTTCATTAAGCATGAAAGAGTTGGAGCGTGACGAAACTCGAGCTGAAATTCAACAGTATGAAAAAGAAGATGACAATTCCGGTTTCTCTTTAAGTGATATGATCGGGGATAAACTAGACAAATATAAAAAATAAGCTCTAGAACAATGGAAAACTGGTCTTTGAACCAGAATCATTCGAAAGAGTTGAAAAGAAGTAGGGATGGATATGAGTAGATCTGAAAGGAAGATTGACCATATCCGCCATGCCATCAGTCACGAACGGGAGATTCATAATCATTTTGATGATATTGAGATTGTTCATCAAAGTCTTGCCCGTCTCAATTTTGAGGATATACAGATGAATATACAAGTAGGGGAACTTTATTTAAGTTCCCCTCTTTTTGTTAATGCGATGACTGGCGGTGGCGGAGATGAGACTATGGCCATTAACCGTAATTTGGCTATAGCTGCCAAAGAGACTGGCATTGGAATGGCTGTCGGTTCCCAAATGTCAGCCTTGAAAAATGCCGAAGAACGGAAAACATATGAAATTGTTCGAGAAATGAATCCAGAAGGAATCATCTTTGCCAATGTTGGAAGTGAAGCTACTTTAGAACAGGCAAGAGAAGCGGTGCGTATGCTCCATGCTGATGCGCTTCAAATCCATATCAACACCCTTCAGGAAATGATTATGCCTGAAGGGGATCGTGACTTTTCCCAACGGATGCATAGAATTCAAGACATGATTGATCACATTGATGTTCCAGTTATTGTAAAAGAAGTGGGCTATGGGATGTCTAAAGAAACCGCTGATACTCTTTATCAAATGGGATTTCGTCACCTTGATGTAGGAGGAAGAGGCGGAACAAATTTCTCTAAAGTGGAAAACATGAGGCGTGAGCGTGCGTTCACTTCGTTTAACAATTGGGGTATCCCCACTCCGGTTTCTGTGCTTGAAGCTTCTATTTATAATGATTTGCATGTTTTTGCATCAGGAGGTGTTCGCAACGGCCTTGATGGAGCAAAAGCCATGGTGCTTGGTGCGAAGGGTTTCGGTATGGCCGGATCACTACTAAAGGTACTAGTCAATGAGGGTAGAGAAGCGTTGGTCGAAGAAATCCATCATGTTCTACATGAATTCAAGATAGCTATGATGCTTCAAAACGCTCTCCAACCTAAAGAATTAAATGGAAAAGCACACGTTATGTTGGGTTATACGAAACAATGGTATGACCAAAGGATGATTTAAGCCTATGACCAGCTGGTCATAGGCTTTTTTATGTAGAACCCCTATTATGCTCACCAAACACTTCTCCGGGGATCCTTGGGACGTGCTCTATTCTCTCTATCGGTAGGCTACCCATCCCAGAATCCCACCCACACCACAAACGTCACGAAACTGAGTCTCTTATAGTCCGGACGTTTCCCGGACCCTTTTCCCGTAGACCATAAACTCCCACAAAAGTCTCGAAATTAAGCCTCACGCAATCCTGCAATATTCTTTAACACAACCGCTAGCTAACAGACCAATTCTTTTTATAAAATGTTTAAAGCTTTCATGAACCACACATAATAAGTGGTGAAGCTTGGGAGGTGTGGGGTCTTGGAGGCAACGTTTTATTGGTTTGCTTGGTCATTAACGGTTATAGCCGTCTTTTTTATTCAACGAAGGAAACTGAAACGCGACTTGTTATTGGTTTTGGGTGTGTTTATGTGTACATATGATTGGCTTTCTTGGAGCCCAAATGGACAATTTTATTTTCACATTTGTATCCTCCTCGTTTTCGGAACTTATCTTTTTATATCGATCAGAAGGTCGATGTTTGATTATTTTTGGCCTTTCATCCTTAGCGTTGGTTACGCAGCGGTTTGGATGTTTCTTGTTGTCCATCCAGTGTGGGTGAACTTCCCGGGAGTTTCTCTGTTTCTCCTTGTGATTGTGGGTCTCCTTCGGATGTTTGTTAAGGATGTAGGCGGCCAGATGGGGTTGTGGGTGTTAACAAACGCCGGAGGCACTTTGTTCTCTTTCCTTATCTTCGCCCTTTACCAAAATGAAGGCCTGATTGATACACATGCGATGCTCTCTCTCTCGATCAAAGGGATGTTTGTGCTGCTCCTTTTCCACGGGGTGGATCAATTGAAGAGATCGATACGTAAAAAAAGAAAATCCATATCAAAAGGAGCTGCTTTTGTGTGAATGAGTACACCTATCCAATTATATTAGGAATCCTAGTCGGTACAGCTCTTCGCGTCTTCATGCTGCGTACGGATTACAGGCAGTATCCGACTTATCTTCACGGGAAAATCATCCACTTATCTTTAGGGTTTATTGCCGCAGCGCTTGGAACGATCGCCATTCCTTCTATTATGGAAAAAGAATTTACCGCTGTCACTTTCTTGACGTTAGCGGCTTCCCAATTTCGGGAAGTACGCAATATGGAGAGGAACACATTGACGGAAATGGACTCCTATGAACTTGTCCCGCGAGGCAATACGTATATTGAAGGAATAGCCGTTGCTTTTGAGAGTAGGAATTACCTCGTCATTTTTACTTCTTTCGTAGTCACCCTTTGTTATCTAGCGCTTAATATTTGGGTCGCTTTAGGGGCAGCTGTTGTATGTTTTCTTCTCTCAAGGATGTTGATGAGTGGTTCGAAGCTTTCGGATATCGTAACAGTAGAAGAGAAGACCATTTCTTTCGACGGAGCTGGTTTATATGTCGATAATATTTATATCATGAACATCGGTTTACCTGAGCGCCAGGAAGAGATTCTGAAATATGGAATGGGCTTTGTATTGACTCCTAAGGAATTCAGCGTCCGTTCTACGATTGCAAACCTCGGGCAAAGGCAGGCCATCTTGCATGATGTATCCGTCACCCTGGGGGTTTTCAGGGATTCCGGTACGCCTGCTCTTGTGCCATTGATCAAAAGAGATTTGAATGATGGAAGGATTGGAGTGTTTATTCTTCCTCAAGAAAAGGATTCAAAACGAGCGAAAGAGATTATTGAACACGTACCTGTACTGGAAAACGCAATTCAAATGCCTTCGAGAAAGGGTAGGAGGAATCATTCATGAAAATGGAGAAGGCCATATTGGCAGCCGTGACTACGGAGGATGATCGGGTCCATGGCAGTGCAGCTGTGTTTAAATGCGACACGAAGGAAGAGATGGAAGCGATTGCGGCAAACCTGGAAGCCATTTTAGATGGAATCGCTCATGCATTAAGCGATCAACTATATATTATTGTCAAGCATTGAGAAAGAATTGTTTCTTTTTCTAAAGTTTGCTAAGATAATAAAGTTAATGGCTTCCTGCTGTTCTTCGGAAGATGGGCTGTTAAACCATCGCCCGGGGGAGAGCAGTATTTTTTTGCTTTTCACTACTGAGGAAACATGGAATAATGAAAATAGAAATAAAGAAAGGATGATCCTTTCATGAGAAAATCAGTAATTGCTATTGTAGGACGACCGAACGTTGGGAAATCAACCATATTTAACCGACTGGTCGGAGAAAGAATCTCTATTGTAGAAGATACGCCCGGTGTCACTAGAGACCGGATTTATGCAGAAGCCGAATGGCTGACCACAAGTTTTAATGTCATTGATACCGGTGGGATTGAACTGGGGGACGAGCCGTTGCTCGTACAAATGAGAGCCCAGGCCCAAGTAGCGATCGATGAAGCGGATGTCATTGTTTTTATGGTGAACGGCCGTGATGGAATTACAGGGGCTGACGAAGAAGTTGCCAAACTTCTATTTAAATCGAATAAACCGGTAGTCCTTGCGGTGAACAAGGTAGATAATCCTGAAATGAGAGAAAACATTTATGAATTTTACTCTCTCGGTTTTGGGGAACCTTTCCCAATTTCGGGTACACACGGGCTTGGACTTGGAGATATGCTGGATGAAGTAGTGAAACACTTCCCTGAAAAAATTCAGGAAGAGATCGATGATGATACCATTCGTTTCAGTCTAATTGGCCGACCGAATGTAGGGAAATCTTCGCTCGTTAACAGTCTCCTCGGTCAGGAGCGCGTCATTGTCAGTGATATCGCAGGTACGACAAGGGATGCAATCGATACTCCGTTTACAAAAGATGAACGGGATTATGTGATCATTGATACAGCTGGCATGAGAAAACGAGGCAAAGTTTATGAAACGACCGAAAAATACAGCATTATGAGGGCACTGAAGGCGATTGAACGTTCTGATGTTGTCCTGACGTTAATTGATGCAGATGCAGGCATTCATGAACAGGACAAAAAGATCGCTGGCTATGCCCATGAAGCTGGAAAAGCGGTTATTATTGTCGTCAACAAATGGGATACCGTAGAGAAGGAAGAAAAAACGATGAAAGAGTTTGAAGACAAGGTTCGGGATCAATTCCGATTCCTTGACTACGCTCCGATTGTCTTTTTATCTGCCAAAACAAAAAAACGGATTCATACATTGATTCCTAAAGTACTGGAAGCAAGTGAGAACCATGCGAAGCGTGTGCAGACGAATCTGCTTAACGAGGTAATCATGGACGCTCTTGCTATGAATCCTTCTCCATCCATCAAGGGGCAGAAACTGAAGATCTTTTATGCCACTCAGGTTTCTGTTAAACCGCCAAGTTTTGTCGTATTCGTTAATGAACCTGAATTGATGCACTTCACCTATGAGCGATTCTTGGAAAATAGGATCCGCGAAGCTTTTGGTTTTGAAGGAACACCAATCAAGATCTTTGCAAGAAAACGTAGCTGATTCATTCAGGAAGGGAGTAGGTAGCATGGAGAAAGTAGCTGTACTTGGTGCGGGGAGCTGGGGCACAGCTCTTGCCCTCGTTCTGGCTGATAATGGCCATGAGGTTCATCTCTGGACACACAGAGAGAATCTCGCTGAAGAAATCAACAGAACACATCGAAATGAAAAATATTTGAAAGATATTGATCTTCCTCATTCGATAAAGGCAAGCCATGATCTAGAAGCGGTTGTAGAAGGTGCTAAACATGTCATTTTAGTCGTTCCTACAAAAGCAATGAGAGAAGTATGCGGTCAAATGAAGCAAGTACTAAACGAAAAAGTAATCATCACACACGCCTCAAAAGGGATAGAGCCTGGCTCTTACAAGCGTGTTTCGGAAGTGATTTCCGAAGAGATCCCAGAAGAAAAATATGAGGACATCGTCGTCCTTTCCGGTCCAAGTCATGCGGAAGAAGTGAGTCTCAGACAGCCGACAACCGTAACGGTTTCTTCAGATGAATTAGAAGTTGCGGAGAAAGTACAGGACCTCTTCATTAACCGCCAATTCCGTGTCTACACATCTCCAGACCTTGTAGGTGTGGAACTCGGTGGCGCTTTAAAAAATATCATCGCTCTTGGTGCTGGTATTTCTGATGGGCTTGGTTACGGGGATAACGCCAAAGCGGCTCTTATTACTAGAGGGCTTGCTGAAATTGCCCGGCTTGGAACTTCGATGGGAGCAAATCCGCTTACCTTTTCCGGCTTGACAGGAATCGGTGACCTAATTGTAACTTGTACGAGCTCTCACAGCCGAAATTGGAGAGCAGGGAATAAACTAGGACAAGGGTACCCATTGGATGATGTTCTGGAGCAAATGGGAATGGTCGTAGAAGGTGTAAGGACGACAAAAGCCGCTTTTCAACTTGCTAAGGAACAAGGGGTGGAAATGCCGATTACTTCCGGGATCTATAGAATTCTATTTGAATCTGCTGACCCGAGAGATGTCGTGGACGAACTGATGACAAGGATTCGTCGTCATGAAATGGAGGATTTGACAAATATTCTTGATGAAAAGATGAATGACTGACACATATCGACTCTCGTGCATATACTACACAGAACCTAACGCACGAGGAGGTCAATTGTTCATGAATGATTTTCAAAAGAATATTTTTGATCATCTGAAGAAAAAAGCAAACATCGACCCAGAAGATGTCTTCAAAGTGGCGAATTCTGTACAGAATGCTGATTTCAGTGATGAGAAGACGGTCAGACGTCTTGTTCGCCAGCTCGCAAAGGTTGCTAATAAAAACGTGTCAAAATCGAAGGAAGATAAAATCGTTGAAGCAATCACCAAACAAAACATGCCTCTGGATATGAATACCTTAGGTAAGTTTTTAAAATGATTACGAACCAATAGGCGCCTGAGGAGGCGGTCCTTCATTCGTATGCATAAGATATTACGCAGCAATCATTACACATGAGCTGGTCAGGGAATTGTTTAGTCACCCGGGGCAAACCATTTTGCCCCGGATTTTTTATGCTTATTTTCAGTTGAATGGCTTGGTAACTCTCAATGTCCATTTCATATAAGCGCATAAATGTTTAAGACTCCATTTCGAGACTTTTGTTGAGTGAATGGGGCTCCGGGGAGTGGCTCGCTTTCAGCGGGAGCGCGGTGATCTTCCTTATTTTTTCAGTATAGCCACAAAATGGGAAACGACTCTTGCTGTCATTTCTCACAATCATGGAATGGGGGAATTTTGAAGCTGCGAGACTCCCGTGGGCGATGGAGCTAGACGAGTAGCTTCCCAACCACCCCTGAAGCTCAACAAGGCTTCGAAACCCGCATACATCTCATAATAGAATTCTCAACAACCTTGACATATACTTTAATCATTTATCATCGACACAGTGTTAGACAGAGACATCTTAAAAAAGGTAGTAAGAATGAATAAAAAGACTGATAGACTCTGTTTTCTCATCTGTCCGTTTATGGATACTTGTGGTATAATACCATCAGCAAAGTGTGTTTGAAGGAGGAAGAGCTGTGTCAGAGTCCATGCTCAAAATGTACATATCCTTCGCAGGGATTATTTCGTTGTTCCTGGCTGTTGGTTTAATTTACTTAAGCAGGTATAAAATAAAGGGTTTTCTATCAATATTGATTGCTGTTTTCGCTTATTTATTTATGATTTTCGGAGGAATCATCATTCTTTATATCGTCCTGAGCGGACCGACAGCATAACAGGAGGGAGAAACAACATGAAACGCTTTTTATTCATATTATTGCCCTTTACGGCATTGCTGCTTTCCGGATGTCTATATCCTCAGAGTAACTTGGCTAAGAATCAGGTGCCGAATGATCAGCAGCTTGAGATGGTTCAAAATGCTGTGGACGCCTATCAGGAGAAGAAGAACGGTCTCCTGCCAATCAAAACAAAAGATCAAGATACGCCGATCTTTCAAAAGTATCCTATTGAATTCAGTAAGTTGAAGGAAATGAACCTTCTTAGTGATTTACCGGGTACATCCTTTGAGAACGGCGGTCATTATCAATACGTCATCATCCATCCAGAAACAGATCCGACCGTAAAAGTGCTGGACCTCCGTACGACAGAAGAGGTTCGTTCCTTACAGGTCAAAGTGAAGTTTTACAGAGATAACAATAAATACCCTCCGTTCGGGGATTTCGTAGCTCCCGGGGTGTATGAATTGGATCATGAGAAAATTGGAATGGACGAGCCTCCCATGGTCAATAGTCCATATTCCGACCAGAAACTTCCCGTGTACCTTGATGAACTGGGGAGAGTGTATATTGATTACCGAAAAGACTTATACACGTATTTAAGAGAAGAAGAGCATAGTTACGAGCAAGGAGAAGATATCCGTTACTTACTGACTGATCATACCCCCTTTGTTCCTGCCTATTCGACGACTTATACAGTGGAAAATGGTGAGCCTGTGTTTTCAAAAGCTCAACCATCGACATGATTGTGAACCGTTCCTGCATAGAGGGACGGTTTTTTTCATAGATTTTTAATGAGCATAAACTATACTTGATTACACCATACCTATCCAGCGTTTCTCTTCTCCTGTTTATGCGAATCATCTATGATTGTTCGTCCATTATGAGTTTCGGTACTTATAATTTCTTGCATATTTCACTAGGACAACGTCATAGAATTAGATTGTCTAGGCTTGTATGAAGGTGAAATTTTATTTGGGAGGGGATCCTTTGGAAAAGGTTGATATCTTCAGTGATATTTCCAAACGGACAAATGGAGATATTTATTTAGGAGTCGTGGGGGCTGTTCGTACTGGGAAATCTACTTTTATAAAAAAATTCATGGAGCTCGTTGTTTTACCCAATATGGAGGAAGAATCAGAGCGTGAGCGTGCGTTAGATGAACTGCCTCAAAGTGCGGCTGGAAAGACGATTATGACAACAGAACCTAAGTTTGTCCCTAATCAAGCGGCAAACATCAATATTGATGATCACCTCGATATCCGCGTCCGAATGGTCGATTGTGTTGGCTATGCTGTGAATGGGGCGGTCGGGTATGAAGATGAGCACGGACCAAGAATGATTCATACACCTTGGTATGAAGAGGCCATTCCTTTTCATGAAGCAGCGGAAATCGGTACGCAAAAAGTAATCCAGGAGCATTCGACCATTGGAATCGTTGTGACTACAGATGGGACCATCGGTGAAATCGCCCGGTCGGATTATGTGGAAGCCGAAGAGAAAATCGTGGAAGAGTTGAGAGAAGTCGGAAAACCTTTCATCATGATTGTGAACTCCGCACAGCCTCATCATCCGAATACGGAAAAACTGAGAGCGAACCTGTCTGAGAAGTACGATATTCCCGTCCTTGCACTATCCGTTGAAAGCATGCGGGAAAATGATGTACAGAATGTTTTGCGAGAAGCATTATTCGAATTCCCTGTGCTGGAAGTGAATGTGAATTTACCGAGCTGGGTGATGGTCCTTGATTCACGACACTGGTTAAGAAACAACCTTCAAGAGGCGATTGAAGATACGGTTAAGGACATCAAACGCTTACGAGATGTGGATACCGTCGTAGGGAACTTCGATCAATATGAATACATTACGGGTGCTCATATTTCAGGGATGGACCTTGGGGAAGGCATTGCTGAAATCGATCTTCAAGCGCCGGAACATTTATATGATCATGTGTTAAAAGAAATTGTCGGTGAAGAAATCCGAGGGAAAGATCATTTGCTTGAGATTATGCAGGATTTCTCACATGCGAAGAGAGAGTATGACCAAGTGGCAGACGCTTTACAGATGGTCAAACAGACGGGGTATGGAATCGCTGCACCGACCTTAGAGGATATGACTTTAGATGAGCCGGAAATCATTAGGCAGGGCTCGAGGTTTGGAGTAAGGTTGAAAGCTGTCGCACCGTCGATCCATATGGTGAAAGTGGATGTTCAATCTGAATTTTCACCGATTATTGGAACAGAAAAACAGAGTGAAGAACTTGTCAGATATCTCATGCAGGACTTTGAAGAAGATCCACTGTCTATCTGGAATTCAGATATCTTTGGCAGGTCCTTAAGTTCAATCGTTCGTGAGGGCATCCAGGCCAAACTGGCACTCATGCCGGAAAATGCAAGGTACAAACTTCAAGAAACGCTCGAGCGTATCATCAATGAAGGATCAGGTGGTATGATCGCAATTATTTTATAACGGCTCCGTGTGAGCCGTTTTTAATTTTGTTTTTTTGACCAAAGCACATCCGCAAGTTTCCAAGGGTTTTTCTTGACACTTGATGGGTGTGATGGAGAAAAATATGGGTGATATTTTCACTTGAGAAAAGTGCATGATTCTCTTGGTTTTCATTTTCAAAAACACCAGAAATGCTTATTTTTCAGTGTTTTCAAGAAAAAAATTGCGAAGTTTAAAGGATTTTTCAAGGTAGATGTCGTAATTACCTATGTGGAGATCAAAAAAGTTGTGAAAACCCCGTCATATCAAGGTTTTAGAGGGTTTGCCACTGGAAGAAGATTATGGCAGGCTACACCGGAAATGAAGCGGAATTCAGCCCGTAAGTCGCGTTGTTACGCGTTTTTAACACGATTGTCTATTGAATTTCGCTTTAAACTCGTTTATTATAAGGCTTGTCATCAAAAGATGGCACCTAAATAAACATTTGAAGTGGATGAAACCACTTGAATGAGTTAAACCTTCTTGGGAGGAGGTGAATGGCATGAATAAAACAGATCTAATCAACGCTGTATCTGAAAAAGCTGATCTTTCTAAGAAAGATGCTACACAAGCTGTGGATTCTGTATTCGAATCTATCATGGATTCACTTAAAGACGGTGACAAAGTCCAACTAATTGGATTCGGTAACTTCGAAGTACGTGAGCGCGCGGCACGTAAAGGCCGTAACCCACAAACTGGAGAAGAAATCGAAATCTCCGCGAGCAAAGTACCAGCTTTCAAACCTGGTAAAGCCCTTAAAGATGCGGTTAAATAATAGCTACATAGGGCTTCGAAAAAGGGTGCATGTGCACCCTTTTTCTTTTTATTTTTATTAAAAAACCTGCAATGAGGCCATAATGATGGAAAGGCCGTTTATTTTCAGTGTTCAACAAGGTGGATGTTTTGACAAAAGTCCCCTTTGTAAGAGATAGTAATGATACTAGAAGGAGGCGATCCTTATGACTACATCCAACAATGATTTCTTCGTCATAAAAGCGCTTGAAGATGGCGTGAATGTCATCGGTTTGACCCGAGGTACGGATACGCGTTTCCACCACTCAGAAAAGCTTGACAGCGGAGAAGTAATGATCGCTCAGTTTACCGAGCATACTTCGGCCGTTAAAGTACGTGGGAAAGCTGTCATCCAAACGAGCCACGGGGAAATGACGAACAATGCAGAGTGACTATTCGCTCTGCGAACGTATACATAATAAACAGCAGTAGGTCAATTATGCTATAATAAGAATGGTTTAATAGTGTTCAGGAAGGGACAAGGTGATCAAGTTGAATTCTTCAGATAATGACATCAAACAACTCAAACGAAAAATTGCATCGAAAGTTCGCCACCCTTATTTGGTACGTTTTATCCCTGAGCCGACGATAGATGAAGACAAGCTCGTGATTCTGTCTTCAATCATGGATCACACGAATTTGTCTGCGGTGAAAAAAGAACAATACATCATTACGACCATGCTTGTTCAGATTGCCCTTGATACACATGATCTCGTTACTTTATCGGATGAAGACGATGATCGCGAAATCGTCCGCAGCCGTCAATTGACGGTCCTTGCCGGAGATTATTATAGCGGTCTATATTATTATCTGCTCTCCCAGCTAGACGACATTCCAATGATTCATACGCTTGCGGGCGCGATTAAGGAAATCAATGAATTGAAAATGGAACTTTATTATAAAGATGTGGAGTCCTTCCAGGAATTCTTAGAAGGTTTGAAAAAGATCGAATCCCTTCTTATTCAAAGGGTCGCTTCATATGTCCAAAAAACAGCCATTAATGATATGGCAGGTGAATGGTTATTAGCGAAAAAGTTACTGGAAGAAAAGCGCAGCTATCAGGAAGGGAATTTCTCACCACTTATTGATGCACTCATCAAGCGCCCGGCTTTGCTTGGAAATAGTGGACAAATATTGGTGAACATTGAGCAAATGCTCCAATCCCATATGCATCGGTTGGAAATGACAATTACTCAGCTTCC
Source organism: Halobacillus faecis (assembly GCF_007991335.1). Classification (GTDB taxonomy): domain Bacteria; phylum Bacillota; class Bacilli; order Bacillales; family Halobacillaceae; genus Halobacillus; species Halobacillus faecis. The sequence goes on from NZ_BJYD01000020.1 coordinate 45,478, forward strand.
CGTCCACTTTAACTGGCTCAAGTCTTATATGCATGCGGCCATTCACCATCAATTCAACCATAGAAAGATAGCGGAAGAAGGGTGAACATGGAACCACAATCAAAAGAAGAACGAGTACATCACGTATTTGAAAAGATTTATGAACGATATGACAGTATGAATTCAATCATTTCCTTCCAACAACATCGTTTATGGCGAAAAGACGTTATGAAACGAATGAATGTTAAAAAGGGTGACCATGCGCTTGATGTCTGTTGTGGGACGGGTGACTGGACGATGGCATTAGCAAATGCAGTCGGTACAGAGGGAAAAGTGATCGGTCTTGATTTCAGTGAAAACATGTTATCGGTCGGAATTAAGAAAAAAATTGCCGGTCGTGTAAAGCAAGTGGAATTTCAACATGGGAATGCCATGAGCTTGCCGTACGAAGATCACCAGTTCGACTTTGTGACAATCGGCTTTGGTTTAAGGAATGTACCTGATTACCACCAAGTACTAAAAGAGTTGCATCGTGTAGTAAAACCTGGCGGCAGAGTGGTCTGTTTAGAAACATCACAACCGACCAATCCAGTCTTCAAGAAGCTCTATTATTTTTATTTTGGGAAGGTTATGCCTGTATTTGGTAAGCTATTTGCCAAAAGTTATCAAGAATACAGCTGGCTCCACGAATCAGCGAAAGATTTTCCTGGAAAAACGGAACTGAAATCGATGTTTGAAGAAGTCGGATTTAAGAATGTAAAAGTGAAATCCTATACGGGCGGCGTTGCAGCCATGCATATGGGGGAAAAGCAATAACTAAGGATGAAATGCCATGAAACTAGCAATGATTTACTCTTTTCTTAAAAATGACCTGGCGGTAATCGAAGAGGCTGTAAACGATACCATTCAATCGGATAATCCAGTACTCAGAGAAGCATCCAGCCAATTGTTACAAGCAGGAGGGAAACGGATCCGTCCTGTCTTTGTGTTGCTTGGAGGTAAATTTGGAAACTATGATATCGAACGGATGAAGGCAGTAGCTGTTTCTTTAGAGCTCATACATACCGCATCCCTTGTTCATGATGATGTCATCGACGAAGCGGAATTGAGACGCGGGGAACCTACGATCAAATCACGGTGGGATAACCGGATTGCTATGTACACAGGGGACTATATTTTTGCAAGATCCCTTGAAAACTTGTCTGTGCTTGAAAACCCACGTGCTCACCAGATTCTTGCTGGTACAATGGTTGAACTATGTTTAGGGGAAATTGAACAAATCAGGGATAAGTATAATATTGAACAAAATCTCCGGACCTACTTACGGAGAATCAAGAGGAAAACCGCTCTGCTTATTGCTGCGAGCTGCAGACTTGGGGCGATAGCCGCGAATGCTGACCCAGCTCAGGAGCGTGCGCTCTATCAGTACGGGTACTATGTAGGAATGTCTTACCAAATCATTGATGATGTGCTTGATTTCACGGCATCTGAAAAAGAATTAGGCAAACCTGCCGGCAGTGATCTGTTTCAAGGGAATATTACTTTACCTGTACTATTTTCAATGGAAAATCATGAGTTCAAAAGGGAGTTGGACCTAGTTTTCCAGCAGAAAGAAGATTTGACAGCGGATCAACTTCAACCCTTGATTGAGAACGTCCAATCCAATGGTTCAATTGAACGCTCCCTGCAGCTGAGTGATCGTTATCTGAAAAAAGCTTATGAAGCTTTGGACAAATTACCGGCCAACCGTGCCAAACAGACACTCAAAGGAATTGCGAAGTATATTGGTAAAAGAAGGGCATAAATCTATTGCCTTTCTTCCCTTTGTTTGATAGACTTTTTTATGGCACTTATTAAAAGCGCTTTCACACTATACATAAGATGAGGTGTTTGTCATGGAAAAGACATTTTTGATGGTTAAGCCAGATGGTGTACAACGCAATTTGATCGGTGACATTACAGCAAGATTTGAACGCAAAGGGTTTAAACTGGCAGGGGCCAAGTTGATGGCCATTCCTACAGAACTTGCAGAGGAGCATTATGGTGAACATAAGGAAAAACCATTCTTCGGTGAGCTCGTAGACTTCATCACATCAGGTCCTGTATTCGCTATGGTTTGGGAAGGCGAAGATGTAATCGCAACTGCTCGTACAATGATGGGAGCTACAAAGCCTGCTGAGGCTGCTCCGGGAACCATCCGTGGTGATTATGGTGTAACAGTAGGAAAAAACGTCATCCATGGCTCTGATTCGAAAGAAAGTGCTGAAAGAGAAATTGGTTTGTTCTTTGATGAAAAAGAACTCGTCGATTACGAAAAAGATTCACTAAACTGGATCTACTAATGAAAAAGCCACCTTCCAAAGGTGGCTTTTTTCATTTTATAAACATAATAATGGCTATTCACAATATAGAGGGTTGAGAAATAGTTAATTGCGAGATATCTGTGTGAGTACATGAGGGCTAGGGGGATGACTCGCTTTCCGCACCCACCATTTCCTAACATGAAAGTCTCGAAACGGAGTCCTCCACGAACGGGAGGCTTTGTTACATCACGGTGGTTCTTCGTTTACAACCTGACGATGCTAGAGTACGCTTATATGGAATAAGCAGAAGGAGTTTTGGGGATGAGTCAGGATTACATACAATTCATAGAGAAAGTCCATCGTAAGACAGGAATCGATTTATCACAGTACAAGGAAGCTCAAATGAAACGACGGTTGACTTCGTTAAGGGAGAAGCGCGGTCATCATGATTTCAAAAGTTATTATGATGCTTTAGAAGGCGATTCATGGTTGTTGGAGGAATTATTAGACCGTATGACAATCAATGTGTCTGAATTTTACCGGAACAGAAAGAGGTTCGAGGTACTCGAACATAAAGTCCTTCCGTATCTATTACAAAAAAAGAAGAAGTTACGGATTTGGAGTGCCGCATGTTCCACGGGCGAAGAACCGTACACGTTAGCCATGATCTTGCAGCCATATATTCCCCTCCATCAAGTGGAGATCCTTGCGACAGACCTCGACGTAAATGCGTTGAGGAAGGCTGAGGGAGCCTTGTACCACGAAAGATCGTTGAAGGAAGTATCACCTGATATCCTTAGCAAATACTTTAGAAAAGAAGGAAGCTCTTATCGAGTGATTGATGATATAAGAAAAAGTGTCACTTTCAAAAAGCACAACCTTTTATCTGACCGTTATGAAAAGGATTTTGATCTTATCGTCTGTCGGAATGTGATGATTTATTTTACAGAAGATGCGAAGAAGACCATCTATCAAAACTTCAACCATTCTCTGGTAGATGGGGGGATCTTCTTCGTTGGAAGTACAGAGCAGATCTTTTCACCACAAAGACACGGATTTGAAGTTTATGACGCATTTTTCTATCAAAAAGGGCAGAAACAAGTGACAGGAAACGCTTTCTAATCTTATTTTATAAAAATTCCGATATTTTAACGACACAAACTTACATCCATATGATATAGTAGTATCTAAAATTTAGAACACCCCCTTCAAGGGGATGAATACATAGGAGGTACGTTTATGCGCTACTTAACCGCTGGTGAATCACATGGAAAGCAATTGACAACAATTATCGAAGGAATCCCCTCTCATCTTCCTTTATTGAGAGAGCAAATAAATGAATCACTGATCAGACGTCAAGGCGGATATGGGCGTGGGAAACGTATGCAAATCGAAAAAGACTTAGTAGAAATTACGAGTGGGGTTCGTCATGGATATACTCTTGGCTCTCCCATCACTCTCGTCGTAAGCAATGATGACTTTAAACATTGGACAGACATTATGGGTGAAGATCCTCTACCTGAGGACACACAAAAAATTCGTCGAACAGTGACGAAGCCTCGTCCAGGTCATGCGGATTTGAATGGTGGAATGAAGTACGGTCATCGAGATATGAGGAACGTACTTGAACGTTCGTCAGCAAGGGAAACAGCAGCTCGTGTTGGGGCCGGCGCTGTTGCCAAGGTGCTTTTAAAAGAACTTGGAATCGAAGTGACAGGTTACGTACGTGAAATTGCAGGCATTGTGTCAGATGTTGATGAAAATTTGACATTGCAGCAACGGAGAGAAATATCAGAGGCATCACCTGTCCGTACTTTTGACGAAAAAGCGGCAGAGAAAATGATGCATGCCATCGATGAAGCGAAGAAAGAAGGAGACTCTATTGGTGGGGTTACAGAGGTTTATGTGGAAGGAATGCCACCTGGAATCGGTTCTTATGTACAGTATGATCGAAAGCTGGATGCGAAAATCGCTGGCTCTGTTATGAGCATCAACGCCTATAAGGGGGTTGAATTCGGAATCGGTTTTGAAGCGGCTCGTAGAAACGGAAGTGAAGTCCATGATGAGATTTTATGGAGCGAGGAACGAGGGTATTACCGTCGCACGAATCGCCTTGGTGGATTTGAAGGCGGAATGACAACGGGGATGCCGATCGTCGTTAAAGGGGTCATGAAACCAATCCCTACGTTGTACAAACCGTTGCAAAGTGTGGATATCGAAACCAAAGAGCCGTTTAATGCAAGTATCGAACGCTCCGATTCATGCGCTGTCCCGGCAGCTTCTGTTGTGATGGAGCATATTGTAGCTTTTGAGCTGGCTAAAGCCATTACTGATGAATTTCCAGCTGACTACTTCCCTCGCCTAAAACGTGCTGTTGATGATTACCGCAAGGAAGTACGTGAATTTTAATGGCCTCTGTTACAGTCCGATCCAGTAGTCATGACTATGAAGTTTTGATTGGAAAAGGTCTACGACGTAATTTGGGTGAAGTGATCTCATCCGGTTACACATCTATATTAGTCATTACAGACAGTACGGTTCAGGATTATTACTTGCAAGATGTGCAAGAAAGCTTAGCAGAGGCAGCTCCTGTATTTTCGGCAGTCGTTCCGGCAGGAGAGTCTTCGAAAAGCATGGGCCGGTATGAAGATCTTCTCGACCGATGTGTAGAACTAAAATTGGATCGCAATTCCCTCATCATCGCTTTAGGTGGAGGGATGATCGGGGATTTGGCCGGATTTGTGGCATCGACCTATTTACGTGGGATTGATTACATTCAGATGCCTACAACCATCTTAGCCCACGACAGTAGTGTAGGTGGGAAAGTGGCGATCAATCATCCTAAAGGGAAAAACTTAATTGGTTCCTTTTATCATCCAGTGAAAGTCATCTATGACATGGAAACGATCGAAACCCTGCCGGAGAGTGAAATCCGCTCAGGGTATGGGGAAGTAATAAAACATGCTTTTCTCAGTGATGCAGAATGGGCGCACCGCTTGTTGAAAGGGAAACTTTCTGAACTCTCAGTTGATCAGTTAGAGAACGATTTAATGAGAGGAATCCAAGTGAAAGCTTCGATTGTAGAGAAGGATGAAAGAGAAGCTGGGATCCGGAAATATTTAAATTTAGGTCACACCCTTGCCCACGCCATTGAAGCGGAGCTTGGTTACGGTGAAATTACCCATGGGGAAGCTGTCGCTGTAGGGCTGCTATTGATGATGAAGTTAAGTAACGACCTGAAAGGTGCCGAGCTTCCTCTACAAGACTATAAGGAGTGGCTGATTAGAAATCATTATCCCATTTCCGTCTTAAACAGAATCCACCCTGAACAAATGGTGGAGAAAATGAAGTTGGATAAGAAAACCCTTCGGCAGAAGATTAATTTTGTCCTTCTTCATGAACTGAGTGATCCTTATGTTGTGGAAATCGAGGAGAACCAGCTGGTAGAACATATGTCTCTTTTAATGAATGAGGTGAGTGGAGAATGATGATTCGAGGAGTAAGGGGAGCGACAACGGTCGAACGTAATGAACATGATGAAATTGTAGAACAATCCTATCAACTGCTTCGAGATGTCATAGATTCCAATCATATTGAAGCAACGGACGTTGTTTCCGTCTATTTTACAGTGACAGAGGATTTGAATGATGCCTTTCCTGCAAAGTCATTAAGAAAATTAGATGGATGGACCTATGTTCCAGTCATGTGTATGCGTGAAATTCCGGTTCCTGGTAGTCTTGAGAAGTGTATCAGAGTTATGGTGACTGTACAGACAGAGATCGCACAAAAAGATATCCATCATATCTATCATAATCATGCAAAACAATTGAGACCAGATTTAAAGAGTTGAGAGGAGCATCCCAATGAAAGCCAAAGACATTCTAAAAAATATGAAACCATACAAGCCAGGGAAAGGGATTGAGGAAGTAAAGAAGGAATTCGGTTTGGATCGGATCGTGAAACTTGCTTCTAATGAAAATCCATTCGGTTTTTCTCCCGTGGTAGAAAAAGAATTACCAAAGCTTATTTCAAATTTAGAAATCTATCCTGATGGATATGGTGCAGAAATTAGAAAAAAAGTCGCACATTTCATCGGCGTGGAACAGAACCAGTTAATTTTCGGAAATGGTTCAGATGAAGTGGTCCAGATCATTTGCCGTACATTCCTGGAGCCGGGTGCTAATACCGTCATGGCGACACCGACGTTTCCGCAATACCGCCACAATGCTTTAATTGAAGGTGCAGAAGTCCGGGAAGTCCCACTGGTCGATGGTCACCACGATTTAGAAGGCATGCTTCAAAATATCGATGAACAAACACGTGTCCTATGGATTTGTACACCAAATAATCCGACGGGTGTCCATATCGACCAGGCGACACTCCAGTCAGTCCTGGAACGTACTCCTGATCACGTTCTAGTTGTCATTGATGAAGCGTATTACGAATATTTGGAAGCGGATGATGCTTTTGATTCTATAGAAGCATTGGATCACTACCCGAACCTGATGGTGCTCCGCACTTTCTCTAAAGCGTACGGTTTGGCAGGTTTAAGAATCGGCTATGGTGTCGGCCATCCAGAGGTCATTCAAATCCTTGAACCATCGCGTGAGCCATTCAACACTTCAACGGTTGCACAAGCCGCTGCTCTCTTAGCCTTGGATGACCAAAAGTTCATTGAAGAAACCGTTCAAGAAAACCAAAAAAATAAAAAAGCCTTGATGCAATTTTGTGAGGATCAAGGATTGAGTTATTTTGATACCCAGGCCAATTTCTTATTGATTCATTTGCCTTGCAGTGGTGATGAGATGTTTGAATACTTGTTGACTAAAGGGTTTATCGTACGCTCCGGGGAAGCGTTAGGTTTGCCGAACACCATCCGGTTGACGATTGGGAAAAAAGAAGACATGCAGGAGATCCAGGAAGCGATGAAACAAAAGCTTGCTTCCGTCGGTGAACAATGAAACAGAAAATTCTGATCGTTGGTTTAGGACTCATCGGTGGTTCTATAGCTATGAACGTCTCTAAAAAAGAAGATGTATTTATCATCGGAATGGACGGGGATGAAGAAACCCTCAACATGGCTTTGAAGCAAGGGGTCATCGATCAGGCTTCTTTCAATTTTGAAAAAGCCGCGCAGGAAGCCGATATCTGCATTCTTGCTACACCCATTTCCATTACTATCGACTATATCCATCAACTTGAATCTATGGATTTAAACAAACCTTTACTTGTGACAGACGTGTCTTCTGTTAAGAATCAAGTGCTGGAAGCGGCGAACCGATTATCCCATCCTTTTCTCTCCTTCGTAGGAGGGCACCCGATGGCAGGTTCACACAAACATGGCTATACCGCTGCTAAACCCCACCTGTTCGAGAATGCGATTTATGTGTTGACTCCTTCCGTTCATGCAGATGAAAAGGAAGCGGATGTGATTAAGGATTTGTTATCAGAAACGAAGGCACGTTTCGTAACATTTACTACGCAAGAACATGATGAGATGACCGCGGTCATCTCTCATTTTCCGCATCTGATTGCTTCCTCTCTTGTCCATCAGGCAAAAGAGTGGGAAGGCACACATCCATATATTAAGCAGATGGCTGCGGGAGGGTTCAAAGACATTACTAGGATCGCCTCCAGCAACCCTAAATTGTGGCAGGATATTTTCTTCCAAAATAAAAAACTCCTCATTGCTATGCTGGATGACTGGATTGGTGAGATGGAGAGGATCAGGACCTACCTTTCCGAAGGGGAGAAAGAGAAGACATACCAGTATCTATCTGATGCTAAATTGTACAGAGACGGACTTCCAACGAAAGATAAAGGAGCCATTCCTTCTTTCTATGATATCTATGTTGATATCCATGACCAGCCAGGTGCGATCCGTGATGTGATAGGAATTTTAGCAGAAGAAGCCATCAGCATTAAGAATATTCAAATCCTCGAAATTCGAGAAGGGATTACTGGTGTGCTGAGAATCAGCTTTGCTACAAGTGAAGAACAATGGAAGAGTAAAGAAATTTTAGATCACTACCAATATGAGGTGATGATCCAACAGTAAAGGAGGATTCCTATGTCTAGCATTGAGTTAAAACCAACAGATAAACGACTGAACGGAGACTTATCTGTTCCAGGAGACAAATCCATCTCCCACCGATCCGTGATATTTTCAGCCTTAGCCCAAGGCACGTCTGTCATTACGAATTTTCTTACGGGTGAAGATTGCTTGAGGACCGTTGAAGCCTTCCGTCTTATGGGAGTAAATATCGAGCAGGCAGGAAATAAGATTACGGTTCATGGAAAAGGCCTTTCCCATTTAAGAGAACCTTCTCAACCGATCAACTTTGGAAATTCAGGGACAACGGCACGATTAATGAGCGGAGTGCTTGCAGGACTTCCTTTATTTACGACCGCATTTGGTGATGAATCATTGTCCAAGCGTCCCATGGACCGGGTTATCCAGCCACTTCGTGTTATGGGAGCGGACATCCAGGGGCGTGAACATGACTCTTTGCTGCCACTTGCCTTCCGAGGTAAAAAGCTTGAGGGGGCACGGCACGAATTGACAGTGAAAAGTGCTCAAGTGAAGTCTGCTTTACTTTTAGCCGGGATGCTTGCAGAGGGTGAAACAGAAGTGATAGAGCTTGGGGAAACAAGAAACCACACGGAAATGCTTCTTCCTGAATTCGGAGTGGATGTAGAAGTGGAAGGCAGATCTATCAAAATCAAGGGTGGACAAGAACCGAGTGCTTCCGATATTAAGGTTCCTGGTGATATCTCTTCCGCAGCCTTTTTCCTAGTAGCCGCTTCAATCGTGCCTGATAGTGAATTAGTGATTCGAGATGTTGGGCTCAACCCGACCCGTGATGGGATCGTAAAAGCATTGAAAGGTATGGGAGCAAATATAGAAGTCCAGGTACATACTCATATTGGAAGTGAACCTGTCGGTGACATTGTTGTTCGTCACAGTCCTCTAAAAGGAATGACATTAGAAGGCGATCTTATACCGAATGTAATTGATGAAATCCCGATCCTTGCTCTTGCAGCGACGCAAGCTGAAGGAAAAACAATCATTAAAGATGCGGAGGAACTCCGTTACAAGGAGACGGATCGAATTAAAGCTGTGGTAGAGACCCTCTCTTTATTAGGAGCAGATATCGAAGCTCAAGAAGATGGAATGATTATCCAGGGAGGCACACCTTTAAATGGTGGAACCATCGATTCTTATGGAGATCACCGTATAGGGATGATGGGGGCAATTGCTTCCTTAATTTGTGAAAGAGAAGTGACCGTTCAAAACAAAGAATGCATTAACATTTCTTATCCTTCGTTTTTCACCGACTTAAATCAAGTCTTGAATTAAATTAACTTCATAGTTTATGTAAAGCTCTCATACGATATAAAAAGCCTATTTGGAGGTTTCGTCGTATGGGAGCTTATTGGTTTCAAGGGTATGTTGAAAATGACAATGGTCCCTGTTTTAGCGAATGTACAGTTAAAGAAGAAAAGTTCGTCAGAGATCGAACCGGAAAAGGGCCCTATACGTTGATGGTGGTGGATGGATTTCATGTCAGTCCTGGCCATGTGATGGTAGATATGAGAGAACCGCTTGCTTTTTCACCCTCGGTGACCGACACAGGAAATCATTACATAAAAAGAGGGTGTACCTTGTTACTCACACAACACCTAGTGACTAGTTTACGTCACTACCGAAGTCAATATGACCAATTTTTAAATCGATGTGAATCACTGCCTCTCGATTATATGGTCATCCCTGTTGTGCCGGCAAAAATTCTTCGGCCTGAAATGGTCCGTTTTTTTGCCAGAAAAGGAAGCCCCTTTTTATGTGTGGAAGTGCAGTCCGTAGAAGACCTTACCGAGGTTTGTTGGGAATGGGTAGCTCAGGCGCAGGCTTATAAACGAATGCCGTTGACGATGTTCGTCAAAGATACAGAGAATACGTCGAACAACTACGCAGAATTGTGGTCTTCACTTTGCGAACAGTATGGTATCATAAAGCTAACAGATGTACAGGATGATGAAAGGCTCTCTCTGAAAAATTTAAAAGACAGCGGGATCTATCCTCACAAAGGTGGAATCGTCCCTGGAGGGCATGCGGATTATAACCTCTATCGCCTTTCAGAAGACCGAACGTTTGAAGAGGCAGACGATTTTAGATATCATGATTCTGTTCCGAATGTAACGGTTATGAATGGACAGGTGAAACAGGTGAACCAGAAGGTCATCGATGAAAAGCCTGGATCCAACATACAAGTGAAGATTCACAAGCATTTTGTTTAAATGGAAAGGATGTCATCATGGAGGAAATACAAAAAGCCATCCGTCAAATGGAAGCCCACAAGACGGAAGATGCTATAAAAACTCTAACACAATATTTACCAGAGGCTGACGAAGAAGAGAAATTCACGATTGCTGAACTATACATGCAATGGGGGATGCTCGAGGAAGCGAAAATGGTGTTGCACGAACTCATTCAACGCTATCCTAAAGAACAAGAACTGAAAGTCATGATGGCAGAGATCCACATTGACCTTGATGAAGACGACGAAGCGATTGAACTGCTTGACCAATTTGGGCCGGAAGATGAAGACTACTTGCAAGCGCTTGTGCAGCTTGCCGATCTTTATCAAGCCCAGGGACTTTATGAAGTAGCTGAACAGAAGTTACTAATGGCTAAACAAGTGGAGCCGAATTCGGCAATCATTGACTTTGCCTTAGGTGAGCTTGCCTTCTCCAATGGGGAATATTCGAAGAGTATCCCCTATTATGAAAATGCGATGCATCATCAACCGGTCATAGGTGATATTGAAGTGGCTACAAGACTTGCCGAAGCTTATGCGGCAAATGGTGAATTTGAACAAGCGCTTGAGTATTTCCAAAAAGTCGAAGAAGATAATCCAGATGTAATGTTTCGCTACGGTTTCGTAGCTTACCAGGCAAACCGTAACGACATTGCGATCCATGTCTGGGAAGAGTTGATTGAAAAGGACCCTTACTTCCAGTCTGTTTACCCACACTTAGCACAGGCTTATGATTCAGAAGGTATGCCAAAGGAAGCATTGGATATGGCTGAAAATGGTCTTGCCAAAGATGAATTCAATAAGGAACTTTATCATCTCGCCGGTACCTTGTCTCATAGACAGGGAAACAAAGAAGAGGGATACAAGTGGATGAGAGAAGCGGTTGCATTGGACCCAGGTTATAAAGAAGCCATTCTTTTCCTTATTGAAAATTACAAGTCTGATGATATGAATGACAAAATCATTGATTTGATCAACGAGTTGATCTCTCTTGGAGAGGAAGATCCGAATTACTTGTGGGAACTTGCTCAAGCTTATGAAGAGGAAGAGAAATTCAAGGAGGCTTATGAGCAGTATCAACAAGCGTACCCTTCATTGAAGGAAGATACAGATTTCTTGAAATCTTACGGTTATTTCCTTGTAGAAGAAGGAAGGATGTCTGAAGCACGACAGATCTTTGAAGAATACCTGGCTATTGACCCTACAGATACAGAAATTGAGGACTTCGTTGAGCGGCTGAAAGAACAATGAGCTGATTAAAAAAGCGCAGGAGGGGCGCCCATATGCAAACACCAATCTCTGTGGATGAGAAAAAAGACTTTGTCCGCTGGTTTTTAAATCACTTTCAGTTGAAAAAGCGAGAGAGTGTATGGATTCTCAATTATTTAATGAACCATGAATCTCTTTTGTCTAGTGTCCATTTTGTCCAGGAAGTGAAGTTTTGTCCGCGTGGTATGGAAATCAGTGCACAGGGTGTTTCTGACCCACCTTTCCGTTTTTATAAAGGCCAGGTTATGACAAATGATGCCGAGAAATCGTTTCATGACTTAAGGATGAATCAAGGAGAACCTGTCTATATCCAAATGAACTTTGAGAATGCACAGCAATGCTCAAAATATGCTCTCGTACTTGAAGAAAACCCGTATCTACCAAAAGATTACTACTTAAATGACAGAGATAAAAATGAAGCGGAACGCCTTTTATCTGTCAGTCTTTTGCAGCACAGACGGAAAAGTATTGAAAACCGGATCGACGAAGCTCTGATTAATGGGGAACGGGATGAATTCAAAGCATTATGTGGAAAGCTTCAGAAAGTCAAACAGGATTTGAACGCATTTTTATAATATAGGAAAGCCGGAACCTTAAAAAAGGTTCCGGCTTTCATTTTTGTTTAAATATAGTAAAATAAAGAGAAAATGATACATAGATAAAGGATGAAATGAATTATGAGATGGACGAAAGCAGATACTACGCAATACATACCAGAAAAACAGTATATTGATACCGTAATCATTCCCTTGATTCCATTCGATCCAGGTAATGACCAACAGATGGTGAAACAAGCCTTTCAACGGGAATTGAACCAAGTGTTTACGAACCTGATCGAGAAAGAATACAAGGGGAGAATATTCCTGGCGCCGGATTATCACTATCTTGAAGGATCACAAGCTAACGAAACAGAAAGGATCAATCGTTGGATTCATAAGTTTAAAGAGCAGCCTTTCCATCATATCTTCCTTTTTACTTTCGACAGCAAGTGGAAAAAATACGAAGCGAAGCTTGAGGGACACGTACTCTGGGTGCCCGGTATGGGTTCTGGCGATATTCAGTCTACGGAAACACAGTCATTTGTTCGGGAGCAAGCTCACCAAATCAGTGAATTGATCCAGGCCTATTGGTAACTGGATAAAAGTTCCGACAAGGTTTGATAATTTATTGACCGCGCCTTGAGATTGCGCTATCATGGTAATGTCCTAGTAAACTGTGTGTAATCAATCCATGTCGCATGGATTACAGCATAGAGGGGGGAAAAGAATGAGCGATAAAAAACGAGTATCCCGGCGCCAATTTCTAAACTATACACTCACTGGTGTAGGCGGTTTCATGGCAGCGGGCATGCTTGCACCGATGGTTCGTTTCGCAATCGATCCTGTATTGAAAACGAAAGAGGGTGGAGATTTCGTCTCCGTAGCTTCTGTTGATGAAATTACGAATGAACCGCAGCGTTTTGAATGGACGATCGATCAAGTGGATGCTTGGTATGAATCAGAAGTTCAAAAAACAGCGTGGGTGTACAGAAACGACAATGATGAAATTGTAGCACTATCACCGATTTGTACTCACTTGGGATGTACGGTCGACTGGGCCTCCAATGAGGAGTACCCGAACCAATTCTTCTGTCCTTGTCACGCGGGCCGTTACACGAAAGACGGTACCAACGTGCCAGGAACTCCGCCGACGGCGCCACTGCCTCGATTTGAGTTTAAAGTAGAAGAAGGAATGCTTTACTTAGGTGAAACGAAAGATTCAGGAGGGGGGGCATAATACATGCTTCAAAAAATTTACGACTGGGTGGACGAGCGTGTAGATATTACCCCGCTGTGGCGTGATATCGCAGATCACGAAGTTCCTGAACACGTTAACCCGGCACACCATTTTTCAGCATTTGTGTATTGTTTTGGTGGATTGACTTTCTTTGTAACGGTCATTCAAATCCTGTCCGGAATGTTCCTGACCATGTATTATGTGCCGGACATTGAAAACGCTTGGAAATCTGTTTATTACTTGCAACGAGAGGTTGCTTACGGCCAAATCGTCCGTGGTATGCACCACTGGGGAGCGAGTCTCGTCATCGTCATGTTATTCTTACATACGCTACGGGTATTCTTCCAGGGAGCCTACAAAAAGCCTCGTGAGTTGAACTGGGTTATTGGTGTACTTTTGTTCTTCGTCATGTTGGGACTGGGCTTCACAGGATACCTGTTACCTTGGGATAACAAGGCTTACTTCGCAACTCAGGTTGGTCTTGAAATAGCAGCAGCCACACCATTTATCGGTGATCAGATTCGGACATTACTGGCCGGAGACCCATCGATCGTTGGTGCTCAAACGCTTACACGTTTCTTTGCTATTCACGTATTCTTCTTGCCGGCTGCACTATTCGGATTGATGGCGTTCCACTTCATCTTGATCCGTAAACAAGGGATTTCCGGACCACTATAAAATGTATCGTTAAAAAGGAGGGAAAGCTGTGCATAGGGGAAAAGGGATGAAGTTCGTCGGTGATTCACGAATCACGGCTGAACGAAAAGCCAACTTACCAAAAGACTATTCGGAATATCCAGGCCGTACAGAAGCCTTCTGGCCTAACTTCCTGCTGAAGGAGTGGCTCGTAGGATCTGTCTTCTTGATTGGGTTCCTCATTTTGACTGCTGCTCACCCTTCACCACTTGAGCAACAGGCGGATCCAAACAACGCAGGTTATATTCCATTGCCTGACTGGTATTTCTTATTCTTGTATCAATTTCTTAAGTATCAATTCGCAGGTGGAGATTATATCGTTCTCGGTGCGATCGTTATGCCAGGCTTGGCATTCGGTGCCTTACTGCTTGCGCCATTCCTTGATCGTGGCCCAGAAAGACGCCCTCAAAAGCGTCCGATTGCAGTTGGATTGATGCTTTTAGGCTTTATCGCAACCTTCTGGTTGACTTATGAATCTGTTTCTCATGCTGATTATGAAATGCGTGCAGAAAAATACGGAGTCAACGTGGAAGCGGTTGAATCAACAATCAATAAAGATCATCCTGGTTATGCAGTATATGAAGCGAACTGCTTGAGCTGTCACGGGGATGCTCTACAAGGACAAGGGAACTACCCATCTTTGATTGATGCTGAATTAACGGTAGATCAAGTCAAAGATATTGCTGTTAACGGTGTCGGAGAGATGCCTGCCGGTATTTTTGGCGGCAGTGATGAAGAACTCCAGCAACTAGCTGAATTCGTCGTTCAAGCTGGCGGCGGTGAAGCTGGTGGCGAAGGTGGAGAGTCTTCTGGTGAAGAATCCGAAGGTGGATCTGAAGAAGGCTCCTCTGGCGAAGGATCTGAAGGAGACTCTGAAGAAGGATCTTCTGACGAAGGGTCCGAAGGTGGATCCGAGGAGGGCTCTTCTGGTGAAGGGTCTGAAGAGGGATCTTCAGAAGAAGGTTCCAGTGATTCAGAAGGATCTGGATCTGAAGAGTAATTAGATACTTAATTCAATGTAGCCGCGCTTATAAAAGCGCGGCTACATTTGTATTGGAGGTACAAGGTAACATGAAACAAATGATTACCTATCTACTGAAGAATCGAACATTTTTGATTTTGCTATTTTTCATTAATTTATTTGGAACCATTTACGGATACATATGGTACGAACCTCAGCTATCTGTGACTGAGCCCATCTTTCTGCTGTTTGTTCCTGACAGTCCTACAGCCAGTTTGTTTTTTACTATATTCCTTGGATTTTATATCTTCGGTAAAAATGTTCCTTACATAGAAGCACTGGCCATCATCACTCTTTTAAAATATGGAGTATGGGCAGTTGTTATGAATGGTTTAACATTATTGGAATATGGGTCTCTTCCATGGACCGGCTACATGTTAGTTTTTTCACATGGAGCTATGGCTGTCCAAGGTCTTTTGTATGCTCCCTTTTATAAAATAAAAATGA
The DNA here is from genome assembly GCF_007991335.1 of Halobacillus faecis. Taxonomy (GTDB): domain Bacteria; phylum Bacillota; class Bacilli; order Bacillales; family Halobacillaceae; genus Halobacillus; species Halobacillus faecis. Next base: position 61,287 of record NZ_BJYD01000020.1, read on the forward strand.
GACATATCGTCGTTGCTGCCATATGGACGCTTCACAATGATGTGATTGATTATGTTTTCGGTCAAATGCCTGTTTATCCAGCCATTGTTGAGTATATGGATGAAATCGGCTATTTTACATTTTGGCTAAGTATCGCATGTGTCCTTTGTACTTATGTCCTAACTGTAAAAAGAAACTCCCGGGTCTAAAATTCTGTTCCTTCTCATAAGATGAAATAATACTTGTGAGAGGGGAGAAGTGAAATGGGACGTGCCATGTTGTTGATCATTTGTTCCCTTATTTTCACACTCGTACCATCTGGCCTTGTGCATTCTTGGTCGGAGGGATCTCCTGATTGGGAATCATTCGCATCACAATATCGCCGGTTGGCTGCTGATGGAAAGTTTGACCTTGCTGAACGGCTTTGGAATAGTAAATATGCGGAGATGGAACAATATGTTCAAACCCTACCAGATGAACATAAAGATGCTTGGGCAAGCCTGGAGGTCCACGCTTCAACAGATAAGCTTACAGAAACTAGATGGGAAGAGGGGCTCATAACTTTCCTCATCGTTACTTCATCTGATGATCCATACACCGCTATAGAAGAAAAACTTGAATCCTTCTCAGATCTTTCAGTTTCTTCATTTTCACTCGAAGATATTGAGGAGGAGTGGAATATGATACGTCCTGTTGTGATGAATTATTCAGACAGATCAAAAGTAAACGAAGCCGATCAAGCGTTGCAGGAATTATCAATCATGGATACGATTACTAGTCGTGAATATTTTATTGGGAAAATCTCAGAGCTCGTTAAGGGGAACTCCCAGCAGGACTGGAATGCTTTCTTATCGACCGCCATTTTTATAGGTGGGGCAATTATAATGACATTGCTTTATGTTGGAGCAATCAATTATAGAGAAAGTTCAAAAAATAGACACACAATGAGAAGTGGTCATAGTTGATTTTTCATGAATTTTTGACTAAAATTGACCTATATACTCACATCCAAGATGGAGGAATGAAAGATGAGTTTTATTATTTACTTTGCGCTAATATTGATTATTCCACTGTGGGCGCAATCAAAGGTGAAAAGCACCTACAAAAAGTATTCAAAAGTTCCGACATCCTCAGCCATGTCAGGCGCAGAGGTAGCTAGAAAAATTCTTGATGATAATGGATTATACAATGTTGCTGTTGAAGAAGTTCGTGGACATTTAACTGATCATTATGACCCTCGTTCGAAAGTCATTCGTCTCTCAACAGATATTTATCATGGTCGTTCAACTGCAGGAGCTGCTGTTGCTGCACACGAAGTCGGTCATGCGATTCAGGATGCACAGGATTATGCATTCTTACGCTTCCGAAGTGCCCTTGTTCCCGTTGCGAGTTTCGGTTCTAACATTTCCATCTTTCTCATTATCGGTGGTTTTCTACTCGGGATGACCGGCCTTGCTTTAGCAGGAATTGTATTCTTTGCAGCTGCTGTCTTGTTCCAATTGATTACTTTACCTGTTGAATTCGATGCTTCAAATCGCGCCATGAGCCAATTGGTGTCAACTGGAGTCATTCGAAATGATGAAGAGCGTAAAACGAAGAAAGTGTTGAACGCTGCGGCGATGACTTACGTTGCCGGTGCTCTCGTGGCACTTGCAGAATTGCTGCGTTTTGTATTCATGTTTGTAGGCATGAACGAAGAATAAATAAGAGAAACCGATCCTTGGAGAAGGATCGGTTTTTTGTTTGCTTGAAAATGTTTATTTGATCAACTTAGTCGATAGGGTTTTTATTCTCATCCAAAGTGAAGCCTTCGCCCATGACATCGTGTACATGACTAACAGCGACAAACGCGTGAGGATCAATATGATCAATGATAGACTTTAGTCTAACGATTTCATTTTTACCGATGACACAATAAAGCACATCCCTTTTTGAACCAGAAAAGGACCCTCTTCCTTCGAGAACGGTTACGCCTCGATCCATTTCCTCCATTACTCGTTTAGAGATTTCCTCACTTTTCTCAGAGATAATCGTTGTCCCTCTCGCCGCGTACGCCCCTTCTTGTATAAAGTCTATGACTCTTGCGCCGACAAAAACAGCTACTAATGTGTACATCCCTCTTGTGTATTCGAGGTAAGTAATAATGGATACAAGAATGACCAGGGCATCAAAAAGGAACATAGCTCTTCCCATACTCCAGCCAAGATATTTATTGACAAGGCGTGCAATAATATCGACTCCTCCTGTCGTCCCGCCGTACCGAAATATAATGCCCAGCCCAACCCCTATGAACACACCTGCGAACAAGGCAGCTAAGGTAAGATCATCGGAGAGGTTGAATTCAATCATATAGTTTTGAGAAACTGAAATGAAAACGGAAACGGCAAGGATTCCGATTAGGGAATAAAAGAACGTGATCCGGCCAAGAATCTTCCATCCTATAATGAGGACTGGAATATTGAGCACAATATTCATAAGCGCAGGATCCCAATCGAACAAGTATAAAAGGAGTAAGGTAATACCAGTAAATCCGCCTTCTCCTAATTCGTTCTGAATGTTGAAATGGACAAGTCCAAAAGAAAAGATAGCGGATCCGATTAAGATCCATATGATATTTTTCACGCGTAGTCCAAAGATTTTCATATGTACACCTCCAATAGTTGTTTCACACGACTTCAATTATAGATAATTCAATGGATGGCGGCAATATCTTCCGGTTTATAATTCTGGCAATATAACTTTGGTATTGATTATTCATAAGGAAGTTTTAAAAGGATATGGCATGATTGTGGAAGGCTCAGTTTCGAGATGTTCTCAATTGGATGGGGGGGCGGAGGAAGATTCTCGAAACCACTTATGGAAATCAGCTTGAATGATTGAACAAAGAGGATAATACTTATTCTCCCAAGCGGGCATTCAGATCGTAAAAGCTTGATATAGAGCGTTTGGTACCTTCATAGGACGGGAGCTTGGCAGTCACTCCCTCTCGGAATGGGGTGATTGGAAAGATGCGAGACTCCTGTGGGTGAAGGAGATAGGCGAGAACCCACAGGACGCAGTCCAAAGAAGCTCGGCGCACCCCCACAGGTAAGCGAGTAGCCTCCCAAGCACCTCTGACTACTAATATGGCAGACAAACAACTGTGATCTCGAAACTAAGTCTTCAAGTAAAGAAAGCTTCTATATAATAAAATATTTACAGGCTCAAACTAAAAAATTTGTCAAATGGCGGCCTTTTGGCTAACATTTAGAGAGAGTCCTTAAAGAAGCGAGGGTTTAGCATGAACTATACGACAAAAGATATCCAAAAAAGAGTGGATGATTACATATCACAATTCAAGGAAGGTTACTTTTCTCCTCTCAGCCTCCAGGCGCGCTTGACAGAAGAAGTCGGAGAGATGGCAAGAGAAATAAACCACCGGTATGGGGAGAAACCAAAAAAGAGTACAGAAGAAGATAAAGCTCTTGAAGAGGAGCTTGGCGATGTTATTTTCGTACTTACATGTTTTGCAAATTCACTGGACATCGACCTCTCTAATGCTTTTGAACAATCCATGAGCAAAATTGAGACGAGGGATAAAGATCGCTGGACACGGAAAGAAGGAGGAATGAAAGGTGAGTAATATTAAAGTGATTGTCGCAGGCCCGCGTGGTAAAATGGGCAAAGAAGCATTAAAAATGATTCATAATCAGTCCACTCTCTCACTTGTGGCTTGTATAGATCGGAAGCACGAAGGAATGGCTGTGAAAGAACTGGATGGCTTTCCTGATATGGAAGCGTTCATTTATACGGATGCTGCACAATGTCTCAGTGAAGTGGAAGCTGATGTTCTCATTGATTTGACAACACCTGAGAATGGATACAAACACACAAAGCTAGCTATTGAAAACGGAGTCAGACCTGTCGTTGGCACAACAGGATTCTCAGAAGAGGAACTAACCGAGTTAACGAATCTCGCATCCGAAAGAGGGATCGGGACAATCATTGCCCCTAATTTCGCGATTGGGGCTGTTCTCATGATGCAATTTTCAAAATGGGCCGCTAAGCATTTCCCAGACGTGGAAATCATTGAAAAGCACCATGACCAAAAGCTTGATGCTCCTTCAGGGACCGCACTTAAAACTGCTGAATTAATTAAAGAGGTGCGCGATCCTCACAAACAAGGACATGAATCAGAAACAGAGACGCTTGAGGGTGCTCGTGGGGCTGATGTTGATGGAATGAGAATTCACAGTATGAGACTTCCAGGTCTTGTGGCTCACCAGGAAGTTATCTTCGGCGGGCATGGGGAGACCTTGACCGTAAAACATGACTCCATTCATCGTGAATCATTCATGAGCGGTGTGAAACTTGCTGCCGAGCGTGTGATGGAACTTGACGTCCTCGTATATGGTCTTGAACACATACTTGACTAACAAGGAGAGGTTTACCATGAATATTGCATTGATTGCACACGATAAAAAGAAAGAAGACATCATTCGTTTTTCAAAAAAATATCATTCCATCTTATCGAAGCACGAATTGTTTGCTACAGGTACAACAGGGATGAGGATTGCAGACGAAGCAGATTTGAAGGTGACGAGGTTTCAATCCGGTCCGCTCGGTGGGGATCAACAAATCGGAGCAAAAATAGCAAGTGAAGAGATGCATATGGTTGTCTTTTTCCGTGATCCGCTAACAGCACAACCTCATGAACCAGATATTAGTGCCTTGCTGAGGTTATGTGATGTTCATCAAATTCCGGTAGCGACTAACCAAGCGATGGCAGATATCATGATTCAAGCTTTGGATCATGAAGACTTTGATTGGAAAGGCATCATTGAAATGAACAGATAACAGGAGTGATCGATTATGGCTAAAATAGGTATCACTTGTTACCCCACCGTAGGGGGATCAGGTGTCATTGCTACAGAGCTCGGGAAATTGCTGGCAGAGAAAGGACATGAGATCCATTTCGTTGCCTCTCAAGTGCCCTTTCGTCTGAACCGAGTATATCCAAATATTTATTATCATGAAGTGGAAGTCAGCAACTATCCAGTCTTCCAGCATCCTCCTTATGACTTAGCTCTAGCAGCGAAGATGGCCGATGTAATCAATAGAGAGGAATTGGATATTCTTCATGTCCATTATGCGATGCCGCATGCCATTTGTGCGATTTTAGCCAAGCAAATGTGTGATCGTGACGTAAAAATCATTACGACCCTTCACGGTACAGATATTACCGTCCTGGGTATTGATTCAAGCCTTAAACAAATGATCCGGTTTGGAATTGAACAGTCAGACAGAGTTACAGCTGTATCGCAAAGTCTTGTGGACCAGACGAAAGAGATGTTACATACAGACCGGTCTATTGACGTCATCTATAACTTTGTAGATGAACGGGAGTATTATCGAAGAGAAGATCAACGTCTGAAAGAACATTATGGGATTCAGGAGGAAGATGCGGTACTCATCCATATATCTAACTTTCGAAGAGTGAAAAGAGTGACCGATGTCATCAAAACCTTTGCAGCTGTGGCAGAGCAAATGCCTGCGAAGCTGCTGCTTGTCGGAGATGGTCCGGAATATTCAGAATGCCATCAACTTGTCCAACAGCTGGGTTTAGAAGACCGTGTCCTCTTTTTAGGAAAGCAGGAAAATGTAAGTGAACTGCTTTCCATTTCAGATTTAAAATTATTGTTATCTGAAAAAGAGAGTTTTGGACTTGTCCTCCTTGAAGCTATGGCTTGTGGTGTCCCTTGTATCGGAACAAATATCGGAGGAATTCCAGAGGTCATTGATCATGGGGAAACCGGTTTTATCGCAGAACTTGGAAATGTCGAACAGATCTCTTACTTCGCTACAAAGTTATTAGAGGATAAGGATCTGCATCAAACGATGGCTGAACAGTCGAAAAGAGTCGTCCATGACAAATTTGCAACGAATACAATCCTTAGACAGTATGAAACTTTATATGAACAGGTCTTGAACTATGAGTAGTCACGAAGTATTTGAACATGCTTTTGAAGTGATCCAAAAGATTGAAGAAGCGGGTGGAGAAGCCTATATCGTCGGTGGGGCTGTGCGTGACTATTTAAGCGGCAGGCCGGTCAATGACATCGATATTGCGACATCGGAAACGCCTGAGCGGATTCAGGAAATTTTTGATAAAGTTATCCCTGTAGGAATCGAACACGGGACGGTAATCGTGCGCCATCGTTCTGTTTCTTACGAAGTGACAACGTATCGGGTGGAAGAAGGCTATGAAGATTATCGCCACCCAGATGAGGTGACATTCGTACAGGATATCACGCTTGATCTTGCTCGAAGAGACTTTACGACCAATGCAATCGCCATGAGCAGGGACGGTAGGCTTATTGATCCTTACCACGGACATGATGCCATTCGGAATAAGAAGATTGAAGCTGTTGGTGAGCCGTCTGAACGTTTTCACGAAGATCCATTGCGAATGATGAGAGCGGTCAGGTTTGCCAGTCAACTTTCATTTAAGATTGAAAAGAGGACCGAAGAAGCCCTGAATCACTTGTCTCCATTACTTCAACACATTTCCATTGAAAGGATTGCAGTGGAAATGGAGAAAATTTTCGGAGGCTCGGATTATGCTTTAGGATTGCAGCTTCTCCAATCAACAGGTTTAAAGAATCATTTGCCCATTCTTAAAGATTTGGACATAAACAGAAATGTTCCGTATTCACCTCTCTTCGGGTGGCACGAAATTATTGCTTTTTATGCTGTGCAGTATCCACAGCTATCTCCAGAGAATTTCATGAAGTCATGGAAACTCTCAAAGGATACAAAGAAGAAAACCGTACAGTTGTTGCACGCTTATAAAATCTATGAAAGAAAGAAGAATGTGACATCATGGCTAGTTTATCAGTTAGATAATGAACTGTTCCCGTCATTCTCTAGATTATTTTCTGCCCTCGATGAAGGAGACATGAATTTGGACAAGGCTTTGACTGATATGAAAGATCAGCTTCCTATTCAAAACAAAAAAGAGCTGTCTTTCCAGGCTAGAGATCTTCTGCAATTGTACACACATCTACCGAAAGGTCCTTGGATCTCAGAGTGGATGGACACGATTGAACACTGTGTGGTCACAGGGGAAATAGAAAATGATTATGAAAAAATAAAGGAGTGGGTGAGGGGATGGAATCCACCCGCAAGCAACTAATCGAGTTACTGAATAACATAGATGGTCATATTTCAGGCCAGGAACTTTCTGACCAATTAGGAATATCCAGGACAGCCGTTTGGAAACACATGAATGAATTAAAAAAAGACGGATATGAAATAGAAGCCGTTCAACGTAAAGGGTATAAAATTTTGTCTTCCCCCGATAAAATTAGTGAGAACACGCTCAGATGGGGATTAGATACAAAATGGATTGGCCATGAGTTGTATCATTACGACCAGGTAGAATCGACCCAGGAAATTGTGCATCAGCTTGCCAAGCAGGGAAAACCTCATGGAACAGTGGTCATTGCAGATGAGCAAGTGAAAGGGAAAGGACGAATGTCTAGAAATTGGGATTCACCGAAAGGTAAGGGGATATGGATGAGTGTCCTCTTACGCCCGAATCTACCTCCAGTGCAAGCACCTCAAATCACCCTCCTGGCAGCGACTGTATTAGCAAGGATGGTTGCAGAAAGGTCTTCGTTGGTTCCGCAAATCAAATGGCCGAATGATCTATTGATCAATCACAAGAAAGTGTCAGGCATTCTTACAGAAATGCAAGCAGAGCAGGATACAATTCAATATATTGTGCTCGGTATGGGAATGAACGTTAACCAAGAAGATCGTGAAATACCCGAAGATATCAAATATAAAGCATCTTCCCTTCAAGTCGAATCCGGTGAGCATTGGAATATTCAACAAACGGTCCAACACATCTTGCGTCTTTTTGAAGAAACCTATGAACGGTTTGAATCCCGTGGGTTTGCATCCGTAAAACAAGAATGGGAACACTTCGGTTACAAAATCGGCGAAGAGGTGACGATCTCTACCATGAGAAAAACCTGGCAGGCGACTCTCATAGGGATTGAGCCTGATGGCGCTTTGCGTGCAAGAAGCAAAGACGGAGAGGAAGAGAAACTGTATTCAGCGGAAATTCATTGGGGAGAGGGAGGATATCATGCGTAATAAGGCACAGTTCCTGCGTATGAAGCATGACGAAGAAAAAATTGTCATGATCACAAGTTATGATTACCCATCAGCGAAAATGTCAGAAGAAGCGGATGTCGACATGATTCTGATCGGCGACAGCTTGGGAATGACGGTGCTTGGTTATGACTCAACGATTCCGGTGACTATGGATGATATGATTCACCATGGGAAGGCGGTTTACCGTGGTGCCCCTGACACCTTCAAAGTCATTGACATGCCCTTCATGTCCTATCACATATCCACAGAGGACACGTTAAAGAATGCTCGAAGACTTTATCAGGAAACAGGAGCCCAAGCATTAAAGCTTGAAGGAAGTGGAGAGGTCTCTGAAGTAATTAAAAAGCTGGTTCATGCCGGAATTCCTGTGGTTGGACATATAGGTCTAACTCCTCAATCCGTCAATGTTCTTGGAGGCTATAAGGTTCAGGGAAAAGACCAGCAATCCGCAGAACGACTGATTGAAGAAGCGCTTGAAATCGAAGCGGCCGGGGCAATGGCGCTCGTCCTTGAATGTGTGCCCAGACAGTTAGCAGAAAAGATTACAAACCGGCTATCCATCCCCACCATTGGAATCGGTGCCGGGGCAGAGTGCGATGGTCAGGTCCTCGTCTACCACGATATCTTAAAGTACGGGGTTGATCGATTACCGAAGTTTGTAAAACCTTATATCGATAGCAACCATCTTTTAGGAGAAGCGGTACAATCTTATGTGAAAGAAGTAAAGATGAAAGTTTTTCCGGAAGAATCCCATACATTTACTATGAACCTTAATGAATTGCCAGAGGAGTAAGGAGATAAATGAAAGTACTAAGAGAAATTGATCTTGTGAACACATGCATTTCCGAATGGAGGAAGAATGGGGAGACCATTGGATTCGTTCCTACGATGGGATATCTTCATGAAGGCCATATCCGCCTTATTCAGGAAGCGAAGAAGGAAAATGACAAAGTTATTCTCAGTATTTTTGTAAACCCGCTTCAGTTTGGGGAAGGAGAAGATTTGGATACATATCCTCGTGATGAGGAACATGATCGTAAAGCAGCAGAAGAAAACGGCGTTGACCTTGTTTTTCTTCCGACAAATGAAACAATGTATCCACAGTCATTATCCGTGAATATGACGGTTACCAAACGGACGAATGTTTTATGCGGAAAGAGTCGTCCAGGGCATTTTGATGGTGTTGTTACTGTCCTCACGAAACTTTTCAATATCACGAGGCCTGACAATGTTTACTTCGGAATGAAAGACGCACAACAAGTAGCTGTCGTGGATGCCTTAATCAAAGACTATAATATGCCTGTTAACCTCATCCCTGTCCCTACGGTACGTGAAGGAGACGGTCTTGCGAAAAGTAGTAGAAACGTCCGTCTTTCCATTGAAGAACGAAAAGAGGCTCCTTTTATACAGGAAGCGCTGCAGTATGGCAGGAAACTTGTTTTGGAAGGGCAGAAGTCAAAAGAATTGATTGCTGAGGCCACAGAGAAGTTTCTTGAAGATAAAACTCGTGGTAAGATAGATTATATTGAATTATTATCTTACCCTGAGTTAGAATTTATAGAGAAGATTGATCGTCCTGTGATTCTCGCTGCGGCTGTATTCTATGACAATGTGAGGTTGATTGATAATGTCGTTTTCGATCAAGAAGGACATATCATCTATGGGTGATCTTCAAGGAGGCCATTTCATATGTTACGTACAATGATGAAAGCAAAAATACACCGTGCACGCGTAACGGAAGCGAATTTGAACTATGTGGGGAGTGTGACAATCGATCAGGATTTGCTTGATCAAGTCGGTATACTTCCCCATGAAAAAGTGCAGATTGTGAACAACAATAATGGCGAACGGCTTGAGACCTACGTGATTGCTGGTGAACGTGGAAGTGGGGTCATCTGCCTGAATGGTGCAGCTGCCCGCCGTGTGCAGCCGGATGACATTGTCATTATTGTTTCCTATGCGATGCTTGATGAGGAAGAGCTGGAAGAGTTCCGCCCAAAGATCGCTCTCATGGATGAGAACAACAAGGTCGAGCAAATCATCGAGGAAGAACCACCTTTACAAGCATTGCCATTATAAGAAATGACTAGCGAGTGAAGAAAGGATCTATGCCACGGTCTTAGGCAAGGTCCTTCCTTTTTGTTGTGAAAGTAGGGATGAACATGAAGAGATTTGCAATTGTGGATTTAGAGACAACAGGAAATGCGGCATCAAAAGGTGATCGAATCATAGAAATCGGTGTGGTTGTTATGGAGGAAAATGGGACAATCGTGGAAGAGTTTTCTTCTCTTGTTTATCCTGAAAAAGATATTCCTCCATTTATACGATCATTAACTGGAATTGAAAATGACGATGTTTTAGATGCACCGCTCTTCTCTGAAATCGTCGAGGATGTTTATCCTCTGTTTCAACATGCTTTCATCGTGGCGCATAATATCGAATTCGATCTTGGATTTTTAAATGATGAATTGACCCGATGCGGTTATCAACCATTACATAATCCGATCATTGATACCGTTGAGTTCGCACGCATTTTGATGCCGACTTCTCCTACTTTTAAATTAGGGCAGCTGGCAGAACGTCTGGAGATGGGGCATGATCGACCACACCGGGCATTGTCAGATGCTCAGGTGACCGCCGATCTTCTTCTTTATTTGTTGAAAGAACTTCAGCGTCTCCCGGAACGTACCATTCACCATTTGCTAAAGATCGAAGGGAAATTGAAAAGTGATTTCAGGGAGTTCTTTCTCAAATATTTAGAGGAAAAACGTTATGGCACGAACCCTGAATCTGATGTGATGCTGAAGCACGGGATTGCCGTCCGTAAGCAAGTGCACGAGCGTGAATCTAAAACCGTTCAACTTCCAGCGTTCGACACATGGAAAACGCAAGTGTTTGAGGGAGAAAATGGCCTCGAAAGCCTGCTTCCTGATTATGAAGTCCGAAAAGGGCAGCAGGAAATGACTTCAAGTGTCAAACGAGCTCTAGAAGAAAATAAGCACGCGATCATAGAGGCAGGTGCTGGAACGGGTAAGTCAGTCGCTTATCTACTATCCGCTGCTTTCCAAGCTATGCAAAGTGGTAGACGTGTCGTCATATCCACTCACACAACAAGTCTTCAGAAACAATTGCTAGAGGAAGAAATACCAAAAGTTGAACGGATGTTTCCCCGTCCGATTAAAGCTGTGCTTTATAAAGGAAAAGCTCATTACATTAGTTTGATACACTTTCACTATGAACTTGAAAGATCGTACCAGGATAACTACGATATTGCACTGACAAAGGCTATGATCCTCGTTTGGTTGACAAAAACACGTACAGGTGATGTTGATGAAATTCAACTTCCTTCAAATGGAAGACAGTTTTGGCATAAAGTATCATCGGAACAATCAAGCAAAACCGTCAGACTTGGTTTTACGGATGATAGTTTTTACCAGTGGGCTCAAGAGAAAGCGGCTCAAGCAGACCTTGTCATTACCAATCATGCCCTTCTGTGTATGGATATAATGAAAGAGGAATCGGCGTTGCCGGATTATGAGCATGTGATTATTGATGAAGCTCATCATTTGGAAGCTGTAGCTAGTCGGTACTTTGGTGTGCGAATGAATTATCGTGAACTTCAACGGTATTTGACCCAATTCGGAGAGATCCTCCATAAGAGTCTTTATAAGGAATGGTCTTTGCAGGAAGACTTTTACACCAATCTAATCAAAGGTCAACAATCCATTGATGAGGCGAAGGAAGAGCTGAGCCACCTTTCACGGTATATTTATCAAAGCGTCAAAAAGCAGAAGCGGTTAGGAAAAGGGAAAAGTGATATTGGTCGTACCCAGCTTCTTTTGAAGCCCGGAGAAATGCCGGCATTCATTGACACAGCTAAAGAAATGTCCCATCGTTTCTTGGCTATGATTAAAAAGTTGATTGTCCATATGGGAAGAATGGAAGAACAGTTGAGAATGCAGCTTGCCGTTAAAGAGGACTACAGTATCCCGATCCTGCTCTCACGATTGAACAATCAAATCGATGTCTGCCACCAAATTCGCTCCCAGCTCATTCATTACTTTGATTTTACGAGAGAAGAAGAAGTGAAATGGGTGGAAATTGAAGGAGAAGGTGCCGTTAACGCGATCTACTTATTCAGTGAACCGTATGATGTCGCTCACCTGCTTGAACAACGACTCTTTAAAAGGAAGAGCAGTGCTATTTTAACGAGTGCCACCTTAACCACAGATGGTTCTTTCGATTACATTCGCAAATCCTTGGGTATGAAAGGCCTTGCCAACACAATGGAAGCTGCGATTCCGTCTCCTTATCAGTTTAAGGAGCAGGTCCAACTTATGGTTCCAAATGATTTTCCAAATATAAAAAGTGAGCCTGACGCTTTTATTGAAGCACTCAGTGAAGCGATTTATTCTGTTGCAGAAGTGACAAAAGGAAGAATGCTCGTTTTATTTACTTCCTATGAAATGCTTCGTCAAACCTACTCACTTTTAAAAGAGTTTATTGACCCAGAAGAGTTCATGGTTTTTGCACAAGGTGTTTCCAGTGGAAGCAGAGATCGTCTGAAAAAAAACTTTCAAGCGTTTGATCAGGCTATTCTTCTTGGGACGAGTTCTTTCTGGGAAGGGGTGGACATCCCCGGAGAGGACCTTTCCTGTTTGATGATGGTCCGTTTACCTTTTCAACCACCAGATCAGCCTATCCAATCGATTAGGAATGAGCGAATGCAAAAAGAAGGAAAAAATTCCTTTATGGAAAAATCCCTTCCTCATGCCATTATTCGATTCAAGCAAGGTTTTGGAAGGTTGATCAGAAGCAGCTCCGATCGAGGAATCGTCTTTATTTGCGATCAGCGGTTGATGGAGGCTCGATATGGTAAATATTTCTTGAATTCCTTGCCAGAAGTTCCTGTTTCTTATGAGTCCACCCGCCAATTGATCAATAAGATCGATAAGTGGCTCTGACTCCAGCGCATGGGACTGGACGTACCTGTTATAATAATAAGCGGACCCCGCACAATGGAGGTTTTTTAACGATGGAAAATAAGATTGAAACATTATCGACAGTCCGGATCCAAAAGTCTAACGATCTTTATAAAATTGTCGATACATTGAACCGCACACTTAAAGAAGATAATCTGATGTTTGGGTTGGCACTGGATGATGACGATGCTGAGACCGCAGTCTTCACCATTTACCGTACCTAGTTGGTTGAAGTGGAGCCTGGCGATAGCAGGAACCCTCTTTATTTTGGCTTTTGTCCTTTTCCTATGGGTATATATAGATGTGAACCAGGACCGCAAAGCAGGTCATCCTGAAGCAGAGGCGATTGCGAAAGATCAAGGCGACCTTACTACGATTGACCATGTATCTACATACCATGGTAAAAGAGAGTTCCATATCGTCCAAGGAATGAACGAGTCCAAAGAAGCATCCATTTTATTCATAGACATAAAGGGAAATAAGATCCTTGATGAGGTTTCTGGAGAAGTAGCGCTTAGTTTGGAGGATATGCGCTCCCGGTGGGAGAACACATGCTCAAGTTGTACTTTCAAAGATATTCAATATGGTTTTGAGGAAGATGAACCGGTCTTTCAATTGACCTATATCGATGATCAGAACCGTTATGTATTGGATTATTTCACATTGCAGGGTGAAGCGTTTGATCAGCGTTTTGCTTTCAGACAGAATGAGTAAAAGGAGTGAACGTTTATGGAATTAGCACAACGAGTGAAAGCTTTAACACCATCAACAACACTGGCAATCACAGCCAAAGCGAAAGCATTGAAGGCTGAAGGCCATGATGTGATTGGATTGGGAGCAGGAGAGCCTGACTTCAATACTCCGTCGTATATCTTGGATGCCGCTAAACGCGCGATGGATGAAGGAATGACGAAATATACACCAGCTGGTGGAGTTCCTGAGCTGAAAAACAGCATTACAGCAAAACTGAAGCGTGATCAAGGTTTAACCTACACAAATGAGCAAATCATTGTTACTACAGGTGCGAAGCATGCTTTGTTCACTCTGTTCCAGGTCCTTCTGAACGAGGGAGATGAAGTGATTGTTCCGGCTCCGTACTGGGTCAGTTATCCAGAACAGATTAAGCTCGCTGAAGGTAAGCCCGTGATTGTTTCAGCTGATGAATCCAATGATTTTAAACTGACACCACAGCAACTGAAAGAAGCGATAACACCTAAAACAAAAGCTGTTATCATTAATTCCCCAAGTAACCCGACAGGTATGATGTATTCGGAATCAGAATTAAAGGCTCTCGGAGAAGTTTGCCTTGAGCATGACATCCTGATCGTGTCAGATGAAATCTATGAAAAATTGATCTATACAGATGAAAAACATGTTTCAGTTGCTCAGCTGTCTAAAGAACTGTATGATCAGACGATCATTATTAATGGGGTTTCCAAATCTCATTCGATGACAGGTTGGAGAATCGGTTTCGCTGCGGGAAATAAAACCGTTATTAAAGCGATGTCCAATATGGCTTCTCATTCGACATCAAATCCGACCACCATTGCCCAGTACGCAGCACTCGCTGCTTATACGGCTTCTGAAGAGAAAGTAGACGAAATGAAAGAGGCATTTAAAGAACGTTTGGATGTCCTTCACAAGCGACTGGTTCAAATTCCTGGTGTGCATTGTGCGAAACCGTCCGGCGCTTTTTACCTTTTCCCGAACGTGAAAGAAGCGGTTGAGCACGGAGGCTTTGAGGATGTCGATGCATGGGTGAAAGCTTTATTAGATGAAGAAAAAGTAGCCCTTGTCCCAGGTTCAGGGTTTGGAAGCCCGGATAATGTGCGCCTGTCCTACGCAACATCCTTGGATCAGCTCGAAAAAGCAGCTGATCGAATCGAACGTTTTGTAAACAAACATCAATCTTAAGCTTTTGGAGGTTTTAGTGTGAAAACAACTATATCTGAAGTATCAAAATATGTAGGGGAAGAAGTAACGTTAGGAGCTTGGCTTAGCAACAAACGCTCCAGTGGTAAGATTGCGTTCCTTCAACTTCGTGATGGAACAGGTTTTATGCAAGGGATCGTCGTTAAAGCAGAAATCGGAGAAGAAAAATTTCAAGATGCTAAAGCTTTAACGCAGGAGTCTTCCCTTTATGTAACAGGTGTGATCGTGGAAGATACGCGTTCTCCACTTGGGTACGAAATGCAAGTGAAAGATTTTGAAGTGATTCATGAAGCGGTCGATTATCCGATCACTCCAAAAGAACACGGTCCAGAGTTCCTAATGGATCACCGCCATTTATGGTTACGTTCGAAGCGTCAACACGCTGTCATGAAAGTAAGAAACGAAATCATTCGCTCCACTTACGAATTCTTTAATGACAATGGATACGTCAAAATTGATCCTCCTATTCTTACAGGATCTTCAGCAGAAGGAACAACAGAACTTTTCCATACGAAATACTTTGATGAAGATGCTTACTTGTCTCAAAGTGGTCAACTTTACATGGAAGCTGCTGCAATGGCTTTCGGTCGAGTATTCAGTTTCGGACCGACCTTCCGTGCTGAGAAATCAAAAACCCGCCGCCACTTGATTGAGTTTTGGATGATTGAGCCTGAAATGGCCTTCATGGACCATGAAGATAGTCTACAAGTCCAGGAACAGTATGTTTCTCATGTTGTTCAATCGGTGCTTAAGAACTGTAAGATCGAACTTGATGCACTCGGACGAGACACAGAGAAACTTGAAAAAATACAGGCTCCATTCCCACGCATTAGTTATGACGATGCCATCCAACTTTTGAAAGATAAAGGGTTTGATGATATTGAATGGGGAGAAGATTTTGGAGCTCCGCATGAAACAGCGATTGCAGAAAGTTATGATAAACCAGTTTTCATTACCAATTATCCTGCTGATATTAAAGCGTTCTATATGAAGCCGGATCCAGAGCGCCCTGAAGTAGTTTTATGTGCAGACTTAATTGCTCCTGAAGGATATGGTGAAATCATCGGTGGGTCGCAACGAATTGATGATCTGGAGTTAATGCAGCAGAGATATGAAGAACATGATCTCACTGGAGATGCGTACAAATGGTATTTGCAATTACGTGAATACGGAAGTGTCCCACACTCCGGCTTTGGACTAGGACTTGAACGTACCGTTGCTTGGATCTCAGGAGTCGAGCACGTACGTGAGACGATCCCATTCCCTCGTCTATTGAATCGACTGTACCCGTGATTACTAATCATGCAGATGAACGAACACCGATTTAACGCCGCGGCGTATCGGTGTTTTTCATTCCATGAAGATTAAGAATGGAGGGATTGATTTGGCTAAATACCAAAGCTTTCAGAACATCATGGATAACCAAATGGTCGTTCCAACGAAACTACTGGAAAATTTTCATCAATTAAAATTGAATGAAACGGAACTGGTCGTTCTCTTACAAATCCACCGTTTTCGCACAGAAGGGAATGGATTTCCGACACCTGAACAACTGGCGACTCATCTAACCATAACGTCCCAGGAATGCTCACAAGTACTTAGGAGCTTGATCCAAAAAAGGATGATGACCATTGAGCAAAATCAAAATGAGCATCGAGTCCTTAATGAATATTATTCATTAGAACCATTATGGGAAAAAATTTTTGCCGTATCACCGAAGCCTCAAACGAGTGACAGATCTTATGATGAAAATATTTTTCCACTGTTTGAACAGGAATTCGGGAGACCCTTGTCTCCATTTGAAATTGAGACCATCAATATATGGCTTGATGAGGAAGAGCAATCTCCAGCATTGATCAAGGCTGCGTTAAGAGAAGCAGTATTAATGAGCAAACTGAACTTCAAGTACATTGACCGGATCCTAAGGGAATGGAAGCGTAAAGGTGTCAAAACGGTGGAACAAGCCCGTGAACAGGGCAAACAGTTCCGGCAAGGACAACAAGGACCTAAAACACAAAAGCAGGAGAATAAGAAGCGTGATATCTCCCTTTACTATAACTGGTTGGAGGAGGATTCTTAAAACACACGATGTTGAATAAACAGCAAATCCGTCATTGTCTAGATACGTTTGAAGAAATGTTCCCTGAAGCCGAGTGTGAATTAACGCACAGCAATCCTTTTGAACTCCTCGTTGCTGTCGTTCTGTCAGCTCAGGCGACTGATGCGTTAGTAAACAAAGTGACTCCTCAACTTTTTGAGAAATATAAAAAGCCTGAGGACTATATCGCTGTTCCATTAGAAGAGCTCCAGAATGACATCAAACGGATTGGTTTATATAGGAACAAGGCAAAGAATATAAAAAAGCTTTCCGAAACCCTTGTTGAAAAGTTTAATGGGGAAGTCCCCCCGACAAAAAAAGAGCTGGAGAGCTTAGCGGGAGTAGGGAGGAAAACGGCCAACGTCGTAGCTTCCGTCGCTTTTGATGAACCTGCTATTGCGGTGGATACACACGTGGAGCGTGTTTCCAAACGTCTAGCTTTTTGTAGGTGGAAAGACTCTGTCTTGGAAGTCGAAAAGACATTAATGAGAAAAATCCCGGTGGAAGAGTGGAGTGTAACCCATCACCGAATGATATTTTTCGGACGCTATCACTGTAAAGCCCAGCGCCCGAATTGTGAAGAGTGTCCTTTGTTATTTTTATGTAGGGAAGGGCAAAAACGAATGAAAAAGAAAGAGAAATCACAATGAAAATACCCTCTCGAATTTATTTCGAGAGGGTATTTTTGGTTAAGCTGCATCTTGCTGTTCCTGGTCCTCCTCAGCGGGAGGTTGTTCTTCGTCAGAACCACCGTTCCCGTCTGAACCAGAATCATCACTTTGGTTTTGGTCATCGCTTTCACTGTCATCATTATTGCCGGATCCATCATCTTGGCCATTGCCTTGACCATTCCCTTGACCTTCTCCATTATTGTTTCCGTTGTTATTTCCTTCTCCGTCTCCTTCATTATTCTCTTCAGGAGGCCCTTCACCTTCCGTGTCCTCTTCTTGATCTTCCTGATTTTCTCCGTCTTCGGATTCTTCAGGATTTTCCTGTTCAAGAGAACCCGGGGCTTGAACCGTGACGGTAGCAGGGTCACTATTTGCTGTATTGTCGTCATCACTAACAACGACTACAGCAAATTCGTAGGAAGCGCCTGGGTCAACGTTCGTAATCTCGACTCTTGTTTCTTTCGTTGTTGTCAATTCTCTCATTTCTCCACCATCAATGGAGGCAGCAATACGGAAACTGATGTTATCTGTATTCCCGTAAGACCAAGAAAGATCAATACTGGACGTTTCTTCATTGAATTGTCCAGCCAGAGATTGGACGGGATCCAATTTCTGATACGTTTCTGATACTTTAGATGGCTGATTGTCTACGTGGAATAATTCCGTAACAATGCGGTCCGATGGTGTATATTCACTAGGTAAACGTGCAGGTCTGGAACCTTTCTCGACATCTACCCATGCAACGGAATCCGGTTTAGTAAAGTCAGCTGTTTCGATTCCTTGCGATAGCTGAGTCATCAACGGCTTGTAAATCTGTTTTGGTATATCTTTCGCCGCCTGGGACATCGGATCTTCCCCATCGTAACCTGACCAAATGGAAATGGAATAGTTCGTCGTGTAACCATTAAACCAGGAGTCCGATGCATAATCCCCACGGTTCGTCGTTCCGGTTTTTCCTGCATCAGGTACACCAGGTACGTTGGCAGCTGTTCCGGTACCTTCGCTCATAGTGGTTTGCAGCATATTCGAAATCATGAAGGCCGTGTAGCTGTTCATGGCAGACGTTGGCTCTGGCGTAAGTTCAATGGTTCCTTCTCCAGGAACTTCGACTTTGGTAACCGTATGTGGTTCATTATATACGCCTCCATTACCAAAGGCAGCGTAAGCGGCAGCCATTTCTTTGGGATTCGTTCCGGAACCTCCGCCGATGGCATCCATTTGATAAATGGTGTCGTCTCGGAAAGTAAAACCTAATCCCTCTGCGAATTTCTGCGCTTTATCCAATCCAACTTCATTGATCGTTTTCAGTGCTGGAATGTTCAAGGATCGACTAAGCGCGTATCTAGCGGATACCCAGCCTCTGAAGTTGTTATCAAAGTTATTGACTGATTTACCATTAACCTCGTAAGGCTCATCTTTAATTTGGTGATAAGTGGACATTTTATTATATTGAATGGCCGGACCATAGGCAGTGATCGGTTTGAATGTTGAACCTGGTTGACGGTTAATTTGAGTGGCCGTATTGAACTGACCTTTTTGGTAGTTCCGGCCTCCGCCAATTGCTCGAATGGCACCTGTCTGAGTATCTGTGACAGCAACACCAGCCATTAATTTTTCATCTGGCCATGGGGTAGGCCCCTCATTGCTTAAGAGCTGTTGAACTTGTTCCTGCGCTTTAGGATCTAAAGTTGTATAAATTTTTAACCCGTCTTTATAGATATCTGAGCCATCCATTTTCTCTTTGATCTCGCGTTCCACTTCATCAAGGAACGCCTGGAATGGTGCTTCTTTTTCAGGCTGTCTTTCAATCAACATGTCTTCGACCTTCACTTTGCGTGCTTCTTCAGCTTCTGCTTCTGTAATTTTTCCGTGTTGTACCATCAAGCTAAGCACCGTGTTCATTCGATCCTTTGCTAAATCCGGATTTTCAAACGGCATGTAGCCACTTGGTCTTTGTGGGAGACCTGCCAATAAAGCGGCTTCAGGTAATGTAAGCTCACTGAGGTCTTTTTTGCCAAAATAAGTTTCTGCAGCTTCAGCAACTCCGTAAGCCCCAGCACCATAGTAAATTTTGTTCAAGTACATTTCTAAGATCTTTTCTTTTGAATATTCCTGATCTAATTTGATAGCCATGTACTGTTCTTGCACCTTACGTTTTATGGTTTTATCTTTAGTTAAAAATGATTCTTTGACGACTTGCTGAGTTATTGTACTTGCTCCTTCAGCACCGAACCCGCCAGTAATGTTGGCAAGTACGGCTCCTCCAATTCTTCGGAAATCAATTCCGATATGATCGAAGAAGCGTACATCTTCAGTCGCTAATACAGCGTCTTCAAGAACGGGAGGGATGTCGTTGTACGTGATTTTCGTCCGTCGCTCGTCTCCGGCTAAATCAGCATACAAGTCTCCGTTTTGGTCATAAACCTTGGAAGAGAATGGATCGGATAATTTCGATTCATCTAAACTTGGAGCCGTAGCGACATAATATGCAAATAATGCTCCAACCCCTAACATCAGAACGACTCCGATGGTTAAGAGGGTCATGAAAATTCTTTTGAATTTTGATGTGCTTTTGCCTTTTTTCGATGATTTCATCTGTTTTCTTCTTGCTGTACGTGACTGGCTATCATTGGCCATTTACATTTCCTCCATTTCAGAAATAAAGCTTATCGATGGCCGTGGCATAATGAACCCTGGCCTGATAATGAAAAGGGATTTTGATTCCTTCTTTAGCGATGTGGGCATAAGGAATCGATTTCCTCCCGCCGTGCCACTGATTTTCCCAGAACGAAAAAATCGATGCTGTCGGAAGGAGGTACGTCTCATCTAAAGGTGTGAACTTTATGATCATAAAGCTGATTCCACCGTGAGCTTGAACAGCTCTCATATGGTCAATCTGGTGTTGGTGAACATTACTCAGTGGAAAAGAAGTTTTATTTTTTGTTTCCTTTGCCTCAAAATCAATGTATTTTCCACGATAAACTCCATTGAAGTCTGTCGTAGAGGCTTGTTTGAAATACGCCTCTTTAATCACAGCGGCGCTCCTTTTTGGGTAATCTACTTGTACAATTTGAACAGGCGTTGGCTTTTTATGGACTACCGCAACCCCTGCCTGTAAGTAATACTCGTTCGTTACATTAATGTCTTCTTCCAGTGACATTCCCCTATTACTAAAATCCGGTTTCGTTTTTCCTTTTGGAGCTAAATTCGTCTTGGAACTACGTCTCCCATTGGGATAATTCACAACCAATCCCTCCCTATAGCCATGAGAGTATCATACCAAATTTTCGTGTCCAAGAATATATACATGCGACTCATTTTATTTAGACGTATAAAAGGCAGGAAAGTTTCACCTGTTCACACGATTGACACAAATAACAAAACCGCCAGGATTGTTTTCCCTTCCATATTCCATCCAAAACCCTAATCATACTCTTTCGATAATGAACGCTGTTTTTTGACTCTCGTTGAAAGTGGATGGCTTCCTTTATGAACGAATGGATGCAATGGAAGGAAATGAATAAAAATTCGGCATATAAACGTTTATAAACAGTTTATAAAAAAAGCTGCTGCTATAAAAAATAGCAACAGCTTCTGTCCAATCACGTAGAAGGGCGGTTCTCACCAGATAATTTAGGATTGTCCGTTTTTGCCGGTGTCGGTTTCTTATTTTTCTGGTCTTTTTTCTTAGCCATATGATTTTCTCCTTTTATGTCGAAGATTAAAGTCTGGTTTGACTTGTTTTGTTGCTTTAGTTCTAGTCTTGTCATCCGTGGAGGAGTTATGCATGCAATAAAGAATTTGTATAACACCAATAAAAGGGGGAGTAGTGTATGAAGAAAAATAGTGTCATCACACCGTATGAATTTGAGGAGCAGCTTTCGCACTTACAGGAGAAATTCTCCTTACTTGAGCGCAGGTTGTCCATCAAAGCAGATGAAATCGTGTTTAATATGGCCGTCTCCCACCGTAAAGAAATCGATGAATTGAAGAATGAAGTGTTTGGGCTTCGAGATGAATTGAGGAAGATGAAAAAAGAACGCCGGTATGAATATATGGAGAAAGTTGCTCAACAAGCCCGACGTCGTTCTGTCGGTTGATTTTGATACCCTTTGTTCCCTCATGCTATTATGAAGGAGGAAAGGTGTGGATGTTATGAGTTTAAAAGCCGATACAAATAAATTGAAGCGTCTAATTGATGAACGTCATCAACGCTTTTTAAATACGGAAGGTCCTGTAGATAAAAAAAGCTATGACTTTTTTAATCAGGTCAAAAAGGAAACGGATCCGATGTTCCGATTGACTAATGAATGGGTAAAGGAAGCGGAGGCTTTCGTTAAAGACCGGAAGACGAATGTGCACCCTAATCAAGTGAAATCAACACATGAAAATATTGAAATGATCATCCTTCATAGTTATTATCTGGATGTGCATCGAAAAAGGTTCAAAGAATTATATCAGTCTTCCCATTATGTTTTGGATATGGTCCTTGACGATCTAGAACAAAATGAAAAAAGCTCCCTATAACGGGAGCTTTTTTCATTTGAAAGGAATGTAGTAGAAGATTCTGCCACACTGTAGTTGGCTACACATGGCTTTTGGGATACACCTCGCTTATTGAAGGGACCGGTAAACCCACTCGAACCCGTTGACCTCATGATCTTCAAGACGAGGCATGAAACTGACTCGAACAGACGCGCGGTAAGCAAAGGGCAAGAACATATGATTCAGATGCCCAATCCTCTTGACTTCCAAACCATTCAAAAGTTTCCACAACTTTTCTAAACTTGTTATGAAAGAACTGACAAATGAAAAGGTTTATTTTTTGGATAGTATTAAATAAAACGATGGAACGAGCAATAGTGTTAATACTGTTGAAAAAGCGAGTCCGGATACAATCGATACGGCCAATGGTTTGAACAACACATCTCCTGTATAAATAATGGGAGCAAGGGCTGCAATCGATGTTAATGAGGTCAGGACAATAGGACGGATTCTTGCTCGGCCTGCTTCAATAACAGCTTCAACATTACTGCTGTAACGTTCACGGTTTTGCTCAATAAACTCGACCAGGATCACAGAATTCCTTACCACAATACCTGAAAGGGAGACAATGCCCAATACAGCTAAGAAACTAAGAGGTTCACCTGATACGAATAGTCCCACAATAGCACCTGTCACTGCTAAAAATACTGTTCCAGTAATAAGTAAAGGCATGAGCAGGGAATTGAATTGGATGGCAATCGTCAAATAAATTAAGAACAAAACGATGACAAAGAGTTTCGTCACCTCTACAAAAAATTCGGAACGTGCATCGGATTCGCCACTTTCAACCAGCGTATAACCTTCTGGAAGATTGTTTTTAATTTCACTTACGACTTCAGTCGATTGTTGATTGAATGTGCTTTCCATTCCTTCTTCAGGATAGGCTTCCACAGTAATGGTCCTATCTCCATCCAAGTGCGGAATGACACCGATCCGTTCGGTTGAATCTGTTGTGATAATTTCGTCAAGAGACAGCGTTTCTGGAGGTCCGCTTGGATTCGTCTGCTGACTGACTACATTCAGCACAGAAAGGGCTACTCCGTTCTCAACACCATCGTCAACAATTACCTCAATAGGTAAGCGATTCACACCATTATCAAAGGTCCCTAAAGGTACTCCGATATTTGCCAGTTGGAGTTGAGAAGTGACTTGATTGATTGGAATATTATTTTCTGCAAGCAATGAACGATCCGCATTGTATTCTGTGAAAGGCTGCGTCTCGGCATTTAGTGTAGCGATTTCAGCACCTTCCAGCTCACTTAATCGATCTTTTGCTTCCTTTGCCTCAGCAATTAACGTTTCAATTTCAGGACCCTGGATTTGGATCTGGACAGGTGGTGAAGGTGGTGGACCAGAAACAATGGTTTCAAGGAAGATTTCACTATCTGGAAATTCTCGCCTTAAAGGCTCTTCCCATTCCTCTATAAAATCACTTGCACTCGTCTGGTCTCTGTCGACTCGGACAAGAACCTGACCTGTGTTTTCACCTGAACGCTGTAATCCTGAACTGAACAGATTGGGAAGTCCACTTCCTGAATAAACCGCTGTTTCAGTGATGGTGTCATCAGAATCCTCCAGATAGTCGGTCAACTCTTGTAACTTTTCTTCTGTTTCCTCAATAGTAGTCCCTTGAGGATTTTCAACAGTAATGGTGACTTCAGGACGATCAGCAGCTGGGAAGAACTCAAATGGAATCCTTATGGCCAATGTGGCTAAAAGGGCACATATAACAAGGCCGATCAAGGAAGTGATTAAAGGTTTCTTCGTAGTCTTAGGAAGAACCTTGTCAGCGTAAGTACGTTCTAACCGGTCAAACATACCCCCAAGAAGTCCAGACTTTGCTTTTTGGGATTTTTTCTTGCGTTTTTTTCTAGCATATTGAATGGTGGGAATGAACGTCAGTGCAATAATCGTGGATGCCAGCACCGTAAAAATTAAGACAGATGGTAAGGCTCTGATGAAATCCCCATTGGTTCCGGATAAAAACGTTAAAGGCAAGAAACTGAAAATGATCATAAGTGTTGAAGTTATAATTGACTTGCCGACCTCTTTCACGCCTCGAATGGTGCCTTCCATCGGTCCATCTCCAAGTTGGAATCTTCTTTGAATGTTGTCATTGACAACAATAGCATCATCAACCAATATCCCAATGGCTATAATCATTCCAATGACTGATATTTGGTTTAAATCGACTCCTACATATGGAAGAGGGATCAAACCGATGAGAATGGATATTGGAATGGATAAGGCAACGAGAATCGCTGACGATAAAGGAAGTCCAAGAACCATGATGATAATGACAGCTAAAAACGAAATGGCAAAGGATGTAATGAGGTTCGAAAAGACCTCATCAATGATTGTACTTTGTGTATAAAATTGATCGACCTGAATTTCGTCTGGCAACTCTTCTGACAAAACGTTAATTTTGTCTGTCAATTCTTCTTGAAGAGCACTAATGTTTACCCCTTCTTCCGTAAGTACGGTGACGGATAAAGCAGCCTGTTCTTTATAAGTAATAAGATCTTCAACTTCTTGGTTTGTTATTTCAATGGATCCGATGTCAGCGAGGGTGACAGGCTCCCCTGCTGAATTGTTTCCGACAAATAAATTCTCCAATTCTTCTATGTCTGAATATTTCTCGAAAATGAGTTGATGAATGATGCCGTCTCTTTGTTCTGTGCCAATTGGTGAAGGTCCTAACTCTTCACTCAACGAACGAATGACAGAAGATGGAGAAATCTGCAGGTCTTTCAATTGATCATTATCCAAACTAACAGCTACTTTTTGATCAGGTAAACCTTTAATTAAAACGGAATCGACACCAGAAGTCTTTGTCAATTCTGCCTTCCATTCTTCTAATTCTTGCCGTAAGTCATACAAATCTGTTCGCTCATTACTGTATAAGTGATAAGAAGCAACAGCTGACATAGTCATGTCAGTGTTCACATTGGGGGCTTGAACTTCTTCTGGAAATGACCTGGATACATCTGATACAGCTTGCCGGATCTTAGCATTCGTTGTCTCTGGATTCTCACCCCCCGATAAAGTAGCGGTCACTGTACCGAACCCAGTAGTCGACGCCGAGGTGATTTCATCAATCCCTTCTGTATTCAACAGCTCTTCTTCAAGAGGGTTGATGATTGTCCGTTCCACCTCTTGAGGCGTTGCTCCAGGGTAAACCGTAGAAATGGAAGAGACGTTTACATTAATTTCAGGAATTTCCCTTTTCGGTAGTTGCAGATAGGTGAAGATCCCTGTGAAAATCAATAACAAAATAAAAATCCAAATGATTTTGTTGTAATTTAAAATTGACTTCATTGTGTTCCTCCTAAGCCTTATAATTTTAATGCTCTTTCAGTATAAACTTTTTTCCGACACATGTGTCAATTAAATGCTCTCTCGATGTGCTTTGTGAAAGTGAGTATGAAACCGCTTTACATTTTACATATATTCATATATAATAACCTTCCCATGAGTAGGGAGGAATGTAGATGGAATCCAAACAACTAATCAATGAAGCGAAAAAGATAAGGGAAAAAGCCTATGTACCTTATTCAAAATTCCCTGTAGGTGCTGCTCTGGTCACAGAAGACGGAACGCTCTATACAGGATGTAATATTGAAAATGCGGCCTATCCTGTAACATGTTGTGCAGAACGAGTGGCGATTTTTAAGGCCGTTTCCGACGGACATGATCATTTCAAGGAACTGGCTGTTGTCGCAGACACCAAAAGACCGGTTCCTCCATGTGGATCTTGTCGTCAAGTCATGAGTGAATTTTTCCAGTCGGATGTTAAAATTCATACAACAAATCTTCATGGGGATACGAAAACATTTACAATGGAAGAAATTCTTCCATTTTCATTTTCTTCGGCTGATCTGTCAGAAGAAGAAGCCTAATAGGCAGGAAAAGGATGAGACTCTCATCCTTTTTTTTATTTTTTTGATCAAAAACTTTATCATTCAACCAGGATGAGCGCTTGTTTTATTTGTCTCCTTTTAGCATGCATCCTTGTAGAAA
Source organism: Halobacillus faecis (assembly GCF_007991335.1). Classification (GTDB taxonomy): domain Bacteria; phylum Bacillota; class Bacilli; order Bacillales; family Halobacillaceae; genus Halobacillus; species Halobacillus faecis. The sequence continues at coordinate 87,677 of NZ_BJYD01000020.1, forward strand.
TAGGTACCTGTTGATAAGAAAGTAGTGGATATGATGATATCGCCTAGTACATTCACGCTCTTTGTGACATACGCTGATAAGGAATAAAAGAACAAGGAGTGAAAGCACAATGCATCAACATTCTATGCAGGACTCTTGCGGATGTGGACCTATGTCCCCAATGTCGTCTCCAGCCGGAAACCGTAGACCGATCGTCTGTCCTGTCCAAAATTGTGTAGTGGATAACTACTTCTGTGAAAACCAAGATTACATTCATCCTACGCACATTCTCGTGCGAAACAATCACACGTTGAATAACAACCATTATTTCCCATACATGGTTTCTGAGCAAAACAACTTCCGAACTCAGGACTTCGCTTTTCCTCAAGGATCTTCACCAGATTATAACTGGATGGATTATATGAATCCTCAAGACATGGGCCAAATGCCTATGGGTCAGGGCCAAGGCCAAGGACAAATGCCAATGATGAACGATGAGGATATGGAAGAAATGGAAGGTATGATGGGCCAGGGTGGTCAAATGCCGATGATGGGTAACGGCCAGATGCCAATGATGGGCCAAGGCGGCCAGATGCCGATGATGGGTGATGGTCAGATGCCAATGATGGGTCAGGGCGGCCAGATGCCGATGATGGGTAACGGTCAGATGCCAATGATGGGCCAAGGCGGTCAGATGCCGATGATGGGTAACGGTCAAATGCCAATGATGGGCTCAGGTTCCAATAGCTGAGATAGATAAGCCACTACCTTGTGGCTTATTTTCTTTTTTTTAGGAAACATATTAAAATGAATGAATAAAAAGGAGGTAGAACATTGAAAACAATTGTTGTTACTGGTTATAAACCGATGGAAATGGGCATTTTCAAGCACAACGACCCAAAAATAGATTACGTAAAAGAGACCATAAAAAGAAGATTACTTTCCTACATAGAAGAAGGTTTGCAATGGGTACTCATTTCTGGACAAATGGGCGTGGAGTTATGGACGGCTGAAGTCGTTCTCGATTTAAAAGAAGAGTTCGATGTAAAATTAGGTGTTCTGCCTCCGTTTGAAAACCAGGAAGAGCGCTGGCCTGAAGATCTTAAACTCGTTTATGAGGAAATAACTATGACAGCTGATTTTTACCAGCCGATCTACAACAAAGGATACGAGGGTCCTTATCAATTCAAAGCAAAAGATCAATTTCTAATTGACCATTCGGAAGGATGTCTCGTTCTGTTTGATGAAGATACAGAGGGTAGCCCGCAATACTTCTTAAGATTAGCAAAAAAGGTTCAAGATCAAGGCCGTTATGAGATCGTTTATATTACCCCTCTGGACCTTGAAGAGACGGTAGAAGAGCTTCGAATGGCCGATCCAGATTTCTGGAGTCAGTAAATGTTCTAGATTTGAAATTGACATTTTCGTCACCTTTTGAAAAAATGGATGTAATGTGTGAAACAGAGGTGAGAAAAATGAACTTAGAAGAGTATCATTTAAGTGGAAAGGATATACTTGAGAAGGACTTTAAAACGTCTATGAGAGGGTATAACCAGGAAGAAGTAGATGAGTATCTGGACTTGATCATTCAGGATTATGACCGTTTTCAGCAGGAAATTGAACGTCTGCAGCAGGAAAATGACCGGTTGAAGAAAATGTCATCACGGGAATCTGCCCAAAGACAAAGACAACCATCTACCAATAATCATCAAGTGAATTATGACATCTTAAAGCGTGTTTCAAATTTAGAGAAAGCTGTTTTTGGCAATAAATATGCTGACTAGTATTCAATTTTTTCCAATGACAAGCGAATAAGTGTCTGTTATAATGGTTTAGCACGTCTCAAAGAGACGCAATGACAATTGATAATGCTCATTTGAATACTCGGGTAATCGCTGTATAGGTTTCTATGCAGAGGAAAGTCCATGCTCGCACAAGCTGCGATGCTTGTAGTGTTCGTGCTTGACGAAACCATAAGTCAAGGGAGTTCTTTAGAACTTACGGCAGGGAAAATTCCTAAGTCTTTGATATGGAATGACTACCTTGAAAGTGCCACAGTGACGGAGCCGGAGTAGAAATACTTCGGGTGGAACGAGGTAAACCCCACGAGCGAGCAACCCAAATATAGGTAGGGGCACTTTTCAATGGGAAATGAACCAGAGAAGAGGCCGTTTGACGGCAGATAGATGATTGCCACCGGAGTACGAGGTTGACCACCGTTTGCAGTACAATGGCACAGAACATGGCTTACAGAGTATTCAAAGGTCGCTAATGATACAGATGACACCCTTCTGGAAAGCCGTATGCTTTTTAGAAGGGTTTTTTCTTTTTATTGCCACCATAGGTAAGGAAGGAAATCGTTTTAATTTGTTCATGCTACATATGAAGGAGGTTCATCATGTCGAAAAAAGTGACGTTGATTGCAACGGCAGCTATGGGACTTGAAGCCATAGTAGGGAAAGAAGTTAAAGCATTAGGATATGAAGATATACAGATTGAAAATGGAAGAGTCGTATTTCAAGCAGACGTGTCAGCGATACCTAGAGCCAATCTCTGGCTTCGAACGGCTGATCGTGTCAAATTGCTGGTTGGAAAATTCAAGGCCACATCGTTCGATGAACTTTTTGAAAACACGAAGGCATTGCCATGGGAAACTTTCATAGAAGAAGATGGGGAGTTTCCGGTAGTTGGTAAATCGGTAAAATCGAAGCTGTATAGTGTTCCTGATTGTCAATCCATTGTAAAAAAAGCGATCGTAGAACGATTAAAAGTCAAACACGGCATAGATTCATGGTTGAAAGAAACGGGAGCCTTTTACAGAGTGGAAGTGGCGATTCATAAGGATGAAGCGTTATTGACGATTGACACATCAGGAAGCGGGTTGCACAAAAGAGGATATCGCGTAGGCCAAGGCGAAGCCCCCCTGAAAGAGACCCTAGCCGCTGCGCTTGTCCAGATTACAAATTGGACCCCTGACCAGCCGTTTGTGGATCCGTTTTGTGGGTCCGGGACGATCGCTATTGAAGCCGCACTGATCGGTCAGAATATTGCCCCTGGTTTTAACAGGGAATTCGCTTCAGAGAATTGGAGTTTTATTCCACAAAAAGCTTGGGATGATGCCTTCCAGGAAGCGGAAGATTCTGCGAATTATGATCAACCGCTTCAAATATTCGGTTCGGATATTGACCCTGGTTTAATTGAAATCGCTAAAAAAAATGCGATGGAAGCAGGACTCGGTGAATTGATTACTTGGAAGCAAATGCAGATGAGTGATTTCAAACCGAAGCAGGAAAATGGGTACGTCGTGTCTAATCCTCCTTATGGAGAGCGAATGGGTGACCGTGAAGAAGTGGAACAGATGTACCGAAACCTTGGTACGATCATGCGTGATCATCCAACTTGGAGTGTGTACATTCTTACTTCCCATGAAGGGTTTGAGAAACTATACGGAAAACCTGCCACTAAAAAACGGAAGCTCTTCAATGGCTTTATCAAAACGGATTATTATCAGTACTTCGGAAGGAAGCCAAAATCGAAGCCGGATAATGGCAAAGGATTCGGCTTTTGATTCGTTTGATATAGTTATCCATTCAGATGAAGGGGAGAGGTAGTTTTGAGTAAAACAACCGAACAGAAATTTATGGAGTTATTGAAGGAACAATCGGCTTACGGGGAAGCGATCGGGCTGATGGCTTGGGACATGCGAACAAAAGCCCCCCGCAAAGGAATGGAAGGTCGTTCTGAAGTCATCGGCGTAATGTCACAAAAAGTCCATGAAATACAAACATCAGAGGAAATGCGTGGATACATCGACGAATTGAAAAGCAAGACTCTAGATCCAATGTTAAAAAGAGCGGTGGAAGAAGCGGAAGAGACGTACGATAAAACGGCTAAAATTCCTACTGAAGAGTATAGAGCTTACGTGACGCTCCAAACTCAGGCGGAATCCATGTGGGGGGAAGCCAAAAGTAATAATGATTTCGAAAGTTTTCGTCCTTATCTAGAAAAGCTGGTTGAATACAACCGTAAATTCGCGGATTACTGGGGTTATGAAAACCACCGTTATGATGCTTTGTTGAATAATTACGAGCCGGGTGTAACTGTGGAAGTACTGGATAAAGTGTTTCCAAAAGTGAGGAAAGCTTTAACGGACCTTCTTAAGCAAATCCAAGAAGCTCCTAATCAACCTGATCCGTCAGTCCTCCAGGGCCATTTCCCTAAAGAGCGCCAGGCCGAGTTCAGTGAAGTGATCTTGGAGCGGATGGGTTATGATTTTGAGGCCGGACGATTAGATGAAACCGTTCATCCTTTTGCAATTGGACTGAATACTAATGATGTCCGAGTGACAACAAAATATGACGAAAGAGATTTCCGGACAGCTGTTTTTGGGACGATTCACGAAGGTGGACATGCCCTCTATGAGCAAAACATAGATCCAAAGCTTGCTTTTACGCCACTTGCTGATGGGACAAGCATGGGTATTCATGAATCACAATCACTTTTTTGGGAAAATTTCATAGCTCGCAGTGAAGGTTTTTGGCGAAATCATTATGAATTGTTTAAATCCTATGCACCTGAGCATTTTCAAAATCTTCCATTGGAAAAGTTTTATCCGGCTGTCAATGAAGTGAAACCATCACTAATTCGTATCGAAGCGGATGAGTTGACGTACTGTTTGCATATTATGGTTCGTTATGAGTTGGAAAAGGCGTTGATTGCTGGTGAGATTGAAGTGAAGGATTTACCTGATTTGTGGAATCAAAAGATGAACGATTACCTCGGAATCACTCCTGAAAATGATTCTGAAGGAGTACTTCAAGACATTCACTGGTCCGGTGGGGACTTCGGCTATTTCCCTTCTTATGCCTTAGGGTACATGTATGCGGCCCAGCTGAACTCAAAAATGAGAGAAGAGATCGATGTAGATCACTATATCGAAGAAGGCGATTTCTACAAAGTTAAGGAATGGCTGACGGAAAACGTCCATCAGTATGGAAAAATGAAAAAACCGCTGCAAATCTTAAATGACATTACTGGTGAAGGACTGAATCCTGACTATCTCATTGATTATCTGACAAATAAATACAAAAAAATCTATCATTTTTAGTATGAAAAAAGCCCGGCTGAATAAGCCGGGCTTTGTGTTATTTAAGACATTTCTTCCATCAGATTCGGAGTAGCTGGGAAACCAGCTTCTTTAAGGATTTCGTTGAACTGATCGTTGAATTCTGTGAATTTCTCTTCTGCTGCTGTAAAGTCAGCATTTTCCATGTTTTCATTCAATGCTTTCTCTACACCTTCATAATAGGCTTGAAGAGAAGGCAGTGTTTCTTCAAATTTCGTCATGACATCTTCAGGCAGATCGGCTTCAATTGTATAGTCGTCAACCATGGAAGAAGCTTCATTTGCTGCTGTCTTCGCTTCTTCTGCTGCCGTTTGGATGGCTTCTGCATCAGGTTCTTCTGCGGAGACGGCTGATTGGTAAGCAGAAATCTTCTGTTGATACGGTTTGAAAGTGTTCGTTAGAGCCATTTGAGCACTGAGCAATTCTTTCTTCACCTTTTGTTCATCGTTTTCTTGATTTTCTGTCGTGTCTTCTGTCTGATTTTCAGTGTCTGCGTCTGTGCCTTCTTCCGTGTCACCATTACATCCAGCTAAAACGAGTGCTCCGGAAAGACCTAAAGCTAACAACCATTTTTTCATACAGACAACCCCCTTTTTTCTATTCACGATTCTCATTCTATGCCAGGCTTTACGGTATGTAAAGAAATTGCAAAAATGTTATACTATACTGAAAATTCAACACTATCGATGGGGGCTAAGCCATGTACTTACCAGACTTTAAATTAGAAAGAAAACTAGCTGTGATTACAGGAGGAACGAAAGGAATAGGAAAAGCCATCACTTTGGCTTTTGCAGAATCTGGTGCGGATGTGATTGTGATTGCCAGAAACTTAAAAGACCTGGAGCAAACAAAAAAGGAAGTCGAAAAGCTTGGAAAACAGGCATCGATTATTTGTAAGGATATTAACGATTATAAGGAAATCGTCCAGGAGGTTGAGCGTGTTCGAGAAGGAAGGGATCTTGATATATGGGTCAATAACGCGGGGATGAACATCAGAAGTGAAGCTGAAAAAGTGACAGAGGAAGAGTGGGACCAAATAATATCTACGAACATGCGCAGTGCATTCTTTCTTTCTCAGTACGCTGGTCAAGTGATGAAATCCTCGAAGAAAGGGAAAATCATTAACATATCTTCCGTCGGTGGCCACACCGCTTTACGGACGGGCGTTGTCTATGCCATGACGAAAAGCGCGCTGATCCAAATGACCAAAAACCTTGCCCTTGAATGGGGAAAATATAATATCAATGTCAATGCTATTGGTCCCTGGTATTTTCCGACTTCACTTACAGAAAGACTCCTTCAAGATGAGTCCTATGTCCAGGAGATTCTTGAACGAACACCGCTGAACAGAATAGGTAAATTAGAAGAATTAAGCGGTGCCGCTGTGTTCTTAGCTTCTGACGCCGGAAATTACATGACAGGCCAGACATTGTTTGTTGATGGAGGCATGACCATATACGGCTTTTAGTCGAACTGCCAATCACATGAGTTCAATGTTCCTCAGGATAACATAGCAAAAGCGCCATATCTTATGGCGCTTTTGCTATGTTTTTTCAACCATTAAAAACAGGGAGAGCTGATGTTCCTTTTCAATGCTTAACGAGACATGGAACCCTTCCCTGGACTTTTCCACCTTTTTGTTCCCTCCAACAAGTGTCGGAGTCGTGATATCGATCGCCACTTCATGTTCGGACAGATGGGTGGCGAGATTTCCTGCAATCATATTACCCAGCTCACCAGTAAAAGAGGAAAGCATTTCACCTTCCAATGGCCATCCGTACATCTTTTCTCCTATTAAACGGAAGCTCGCTTCACTTCCCTCGATCAATAGCTGACAGGCAAGGTCACCGGTCATTCCGATCAATACTCCGAGATCCCCATTCATATAGGTCTGATTTAGAAGGGATGGTTCTTCGTTTTTTATTTCTAGAGGAATCATGCGGTGGACTGTATGTATACTCCCATTTAGAACAGCGGTAATGGATGGATTGAAAGACATGAGACTCCCTCCAGAATAGCTTCATTTGATATAGGTCCATCATACCATAAAAAACTCCATTTACAGACATAATTTCCTCTAATTTGCACATAGTAAAAAAAAGGAGGATGAAAATGCCATACATATTATCTTCGGGCGTTCAATGTGCTGACTATTCCTGCGATCAATCAGATGTTCAAGAACTGGTTTATGAATTGTTTCCTTTAAAAGATCATGAGAAAAAAAGGTTGATGCCGATTTTTGAGCACGCCAATATTGAAAAAAGGCAGTTCGCTGCTCCCTTAGAGTGGTTTAAAAAAAATCATGGATTAGAAGAGAGGAACCATTTATATCATACAAAAGCATTAGCCTACAGTTTACAAGCGATCGCTTCTTGCTTATCCAATTTACCTGGAGGTGATGAATTTTCAACAGATGACATTGATCATCTCATTTTTGTGTCTTCCACTGGTATTTCCACCCCAACCCTGGATGCTTATATTATGAATGAACTCGGTTTTAGGGAGGACACGAAACGGACCCCATTGTTTGGGTTGGGATGTGCTGGAGGAACGAGCGGTGTCGCTAAAGCTTATGAATGGCTTCTCGGTCATCCGGATCAGAATGTCCTTGTCATTTGCGCAGAACTATGCAGCTTGACCTTTCAGGCGGAGGATGCCAGAGTGAGCAATTTCGTAGGTACCGCGCTATTCGGTGATGGAGCTTCAGCTGTCTTAGTAGCGGGTGATCATTCTTCCCTTTTAAAGAAAATCAAGCATCCGCTTCCGAAAATCCTCAACTCCAATTCTAAAACAAAAGCTCACAGTACAGATGTCATGGGATGGAGAGTTGTAGATACAGGGTTTGAAGTGATTTTCAATAAAAGTATCCCGAGATTAGTCAAGGAATTTTGGAGTGTACATGCGAAAGAAGTCGTACGAAGCAACGATTGGCAGATCGAAGAACTGCCTTTCATTGTAGCTCACCCTGGAGGTAGAAAAGTGCTGGAAGCTTACGAGGAAGTATTCAATTTGAAGGAGGGCGCTTTAAATATCCCTAGAAAGGTGTTGTCTTCTCATGGGAATATGTCTTCCCCAACTGTACATTTCGTCCTGCATGAAGTCTTAAAGACGCAACATGAAAAAGGAACGAAATCGATTATGACTTCCCTGGGACCTGGGTTTAGTTCAGAAATTGTCAGTTTGGAGTGGGTGTAGAATGGAAATCTTTTTATGGATGATCTTAGCTTTTTTGATTTTTCAGCGGCTGGGGGAACTTGCGCTAGCCAACCGTAATCGTAAGTGGATGGTGGAAAGGGGGGCAAAGGAGTGGGGACAGGGTCACTATTTCCTGTTTATTCTTTTGCATAGTGCATTCTTTGTATGTATCATTGCAGAGTTCGTTTGGACTCCATATGTTCAGCAACCATTTTTCTATTTCGCACTCGCTGGATTCTTTGTGTTACAGATTCTTAGAATCGCTTGCATTCGAACTTTAGGAAAACGATGGAATACGAGAATACTCGTATTACCCGATGAAGAGCCAATTCGGAAGGGCATTTACCGGTTTGTGAAACACCCAAATTATGTGATTGTCTTTTTTGAATTGATGGTTATTCCTGTACTGTTTCATGCCTATTTAACAGCACTGATCTTCCCTTTCCTCCACCTGCTCGTCCTTACAGTGAGAATACCTGCGGAGGAAAGGGCGTTACATGAACGTATTTAATTAATCAAAAAACATTGCTCAACTCTTTCATGTCTGATAAGATTCTAATTAGAAATGAAATTCATTTTCAATTAGAAGGGTGAGAACAATAATGGTGGTTTTCATATTGTTAACGGTAGCCGTTTACAGTAGTTTGATGATTTTTGTATTAGCTAAGCTGGGAAGTGTTCCTGCTCAAACGGTCATGAATGTCTTCAGGATGAAAAACCAAAGTTCTCATTTCTACGATAAAAAAAGGTATGAACGGACCCTTTCGGCCAGGTGAATACACCTGGCTTTTCTCATGCTTGGAATCCGTGAAGAGAGAATAAAAATTTCGTGAAAAATTAAGGCCTTATTGCCGATCACTTCGAAATTTTTGTTATGATATAGAAAAATGTCGAAAATACATATCGATGACGGATCAGGTTAGGAGAGTATTATGGATAGAGAAACGTTAGCTTACTTCTTGGAAGATCTTTGGAGTAAGGGATTCAAATTGAGTGATGAGGATGTGCAATTTATATATTTCGGAAATAACTCATCTCATGCTCCGGAATGGAAAACCATTGTAGCTGTTAACATGACTTTAAAACTTCAACAGTCCTTTGATCCAAGCTTTTTCATTAGTATTTTAGAACTTATTTCAAATGCATCCATCACGAGTAAAAGAATGGCTTATGAATCCATCGAAGAACAACTTTCCATTGCAAGGACGACACAAAAATAAAAACCCAGATCATTGCTGATCTGGGTTTTGTTTTGTCTGTAGGCACTCTCTGGCAAGGCGGTCTGCATTTTTATTTTGTTTGTCAGGAATCCATTTATAAAACACATAGGAAAAGTTTTCTTCAAGCTTCATAATTTTTTCAAACAAGGGAACGAATTTCTGATTTTTAGTGTATCGCTTATCCATTGTATCCACGGCGATTTTTGAATCAGACCTGATCGAGATGATTTCTCCTGAATATTTCTCCCTGCATACCTGCAAAGCATGGATGATGGCGAGAAACTCTGCTTCATGATTGGTCCAAGTCCCTAAATAAAATTGATACTCTTCCGTTTTTTGGTTTTGTTTAATGACCACTCCTGCAGCACTCGGGCCTGGCTCTCCACTGCAAGCAGCGTCTGTGTACACTTCTAACATAGCTCATGACCTCCTCATTCAGAATGCGGCATTTTTTTAGCCAAATAAAAGAATGGTGTATCCAAAGCTGCCACGACGAACTTGATAATATACGTTGTGATGAAAATCTCAAGCCAAATCTCGAAAGGATACAAACCGAAAAAAGCGATGAAACAGAAGACGCTCGTATCTAACAATTGACTGATCATTGTACTCCCATTGTTCCTGATCCAAAGCGCACGATCAGAGGGGAACTGATCTTTCAGTTTAGCATATAACCATACGTCAAAATATTGGCTTGCAATATAAGCAAGCATGCTGCCAAGTGCAATTCTCGGGACGAGACCAAATAAAGACTGCAAGGCTGGTTGAGCGATATCGTTTTCGCCTGGGTTGAAAAGAATGGCGAACTGCATGATGATCGTCATAATGATTAATGTGGAAAACCCTAACCACACTGCTTTTCTCGCCTCTTTTTTTCCGTATTTCTCATTGAGAATATCGGTAGCTAGAAAGGCGGTTCCATAGACAATATTCCCAAGAGTCGCATTGAGGCCAAACATCTCTACTGTTTTGACCACTTGAATATTCGCAAGGACGGTGGACATTCCGATCCATACAAACAAACCGGGCTTTCCGAACAACCGGTAAATTCCAATTAATAATCCGAAGTTAATCAATGCAAATAATATCCATAAGATTTCGTTACTCATCGTATTTCCTCCTTAGTTTTGGTATCGCGGGAGTTTACGAACCGCGGGTAAATAGAACCAACAGCGATCCATTATACGATGGTACGAGCTATTTGACAAGATTGATTACTCTTATTCAATAATATGGCAGGATTGTGGAAGACTCAGTTTCGAGACCTTCCGAGGTTCGTTGCGATGTTGAGCGTCATGGGTGGCTGGGGAGC
>NZ_BJYD01000021.1 GCF_007991335.1 Halobacillus faecis
TCCTGTGGGGGAGTGGCGAGCTTCCTCGGGCGGCCTGAGAACTAAGGGGTCTCGCCTATATCTTTTCTCCCACGGGAGTTTCGCAGCTTCCCAACCACCCCTTTTAATGTACAGGAGAAACGAACCCTTGTACCAAATTGGAAGATCTTCCCCTATCCAGTTGTTAGAGGTATAAAGCGATCTGGATTAAGCTTTTAAGAGTTATGGAGGGGTTCTATAACCCACTTCCCATAATTATACGAGCTGGCCTTTTGATAGTGGTTTCGAGAATCTTCCATTCCACGCAGCCCCATCCACTCAATATTCAAGAAAAGGAAGCTAATCTTGAATATTGAGTGGGGATATATAGCTGGTTAGTCTTTAGAGGAAAAGAAAAAGCAATCTCCGGGGAGATTGCTTTTTGATGATCCATCTATTCTTTCACAACATTCGCAGCTTGTGGGCCGCGGTCGCCTTCTACGATTTCGAAACTTACAGCTTGACCTTCTTCTAGAGATTTGAAGCCTTCTTCCTGAATAGCAGAGAAGTGTACGAATACGTCGTTTCCACCCTCAACTTGAATGAAACCGTAACCTTTTTCTGCGTTGAACCATTTGACTGTACCATTTTGCATGATTTGTTCCTCCTAAATCTTGCACGTAAAACGTGGAAATTACAAATATCAGACCGAAAAAAACCTCATAGTAGGTCCGGAAAAATAAATTCCGAAGCACTTCTATGAGGAGTTACCTGTCATTTACGTTTCCGATCGTGTTATTTGCTTACCTCAAATATATCGTATGAAAAAAGGAGCGTCAACATTCTGACTATAATAAATTTCAGCAGTTTGTAATCGTTTACTAGGATGGGATACTATATCTCATAAGGAGAGTCAGGTACAATGATAAAAGATACATAAGGAAAGGAAAGATCTACAATGAAATCCGATATAGAAATTGCTTTAGAAGCTAACATGAAACCCATCCAACAGATTGCTGAACAGTTGAACTTATCCGAGGAAGACTGGGAACCTTATGGACACTATAAGGCTAAATTATCGGATCATCTGTTAAATAAACTCTCTGATCGAAAAAAAGGGAAAATTATCTTAACGACATCAATCAACCCGACACCGGCCGGAGAAGGGAAGTCCACAGTAACGGTCGGATTGGGACAAGCCTTAAATAGGTTGAATCAACGCGCAGTGATCGCACTGAGAGAGCCTTCCCTCGGACCTACGATGGGAATAAAAGGCGGAGCAGCAGGGGGAGGGTATTCCCAGGTTGTACCGATGCAGGAGATCAATCTGCACTTTACCGGAGATATCCATGCCATTACATCAGCGAACAATGCGCTTTCTGCTTTCATCGACAATCATATTCATCAAGGTAATGAACTGAACATCGATCCGCGAAGAATTACCTGGAAGCGTGTGATGGATTTAAATGACCGAGCTTTACGCGAAGTAATTGTCGGTCTTGGAGGCCCTGTAAAAGGGGTTCCGAGAGAAGATGGCTTTAACATTACCGTTGCATCAGAAATTATGGCTATCCTTTGTTTAGCGAAAGATCTTCCTGATATGAAGCAGAGACTAGCTGATATAGTGATTGGGTACACCTATGACAAAAAAACCGTTCAAGTTCACCAACTAGGAGTGGAAGGGGCTTTGACACTTCTTTTAAAGGATGCGATCAAACCGAACCTTGTGCAAACCCTTGAGAACACACCAGCGATTATTCATGGAGGACCATTTGCTAATATTGCCCACGGATGTAACAGTGTAATGGCTACAAACTTAGCGGCGAAATTAGGAGATTATGTGGTGACAGAAGCTGGCTTCGGAGCTGATCTTGGAGCAGAGAAATTCTTGGATATTAAAACAAGAGCTGGCGACCTTGAACCTGATGCAGTGGTCATAGTAGCTACAATAAGAGCTCTTAAAATGCATGGGGGTATGGAAAAAGGGTTGCTGGAAAGTGAAAACGTGGAAGCATTAAAGGATGGAATCGGAAATTTGAAAAAGCATATGGAAACCATCCAGCAGTATGGTCTTCCTTTTGTTGTAGCGATCAACCAATTCCCTTCCGATACGGATCGGGAAATTGAATTCCTCACTCAATGGTGTAAAGAGCAGGGGGTTGAGGTATCTCTTACAAATGTCTTCGCCGAAGGTGGCAAAGGCGGGGAGGATCTGGCAGAAAAAGTGATGGGTGCTTGTGAGAAGAAAAACGCCCCCATGAAGTATATTTACGAATTAGAAGATTCATTAGAAGAAAAGATCGATAAAATTGTGACGCATGTATATGGAGCAGAAGGGGCTGATTTTTCTTCGAAAGCTGAAAAGCAAATTCGACAACTGAAGGAGCTCGGTTTTGGGGATCTACCTATTTGTATGGCTAAAACTCAATATTCCTTATCTGATGATCCTAAAAAGCTGGGCCGTCCGCAAGCCTTCAGGGTGACCGTAAGAGAGATCTATCCATCGATAGGAGCCGGTTTCCTCGTTGCTTTAACAGGGGAAGTTATGACTATGCCAGGATTGCCTAAGCAACCTGCCGCTTTGAGGATGGATGTAGACGATAATGGCATTATCCATGGTTTATTTTAATACAAGGCTTGATAAAGATCTGCTATAATCGTGCAAGTCGGCCATATATTTTTAGGTTGGAAAGTGAATGAAGAGAAGGCACGGTTAAACGATGGTAGGGGGACTTAAGATGACGATACGCATTGGTTTGACAGGTTGGGGAGATCATCCTGCCCTTTATTCGGATCGGACGAGATCTGAAGAGAAATTATCTGCTTATGCTTCTCATTTTCCTGTCGTTGAAGTAGATACAGCCTTTTATGCGATTCAACCCGTTTCCCGTTATGAAAAGTGGCTGAAGGAAACGCCCGAGTCCTTTTCATTTGTCATTAAGGCATTTCAGCAATTGACAGGTCATGACAGAGAATCAAGGACTGTACAGGAAGCTAAGGATTTGATGAAGCATTATGAAGAATCCATTCAGCCCGTATGGGAAAATGGACAGGTAAATGCTCTGTTGTTCCAATTTCCCCCTTGGTTTGATGTACGTAAAGAGAACATAAGAAAGCTTCGTTATATCCGGGAGTGGATGGAAGATTATCCATTGGCGCTGGAGTTTAGGAACCGCACATGGTTCGAGCCTAATTATTATGAACAAACGTTATCTTTTATGAAAGATCAACAATGGATTCACAGCATTTGTGATGAACCACAAGCAGGAGAGGGCTCTGTACCTCGTATTCTTGTACCCACCCACCCTGAAAAGACATTGGTCCGTTTCCATGGGCGCAATATACATGGGTGGAACAAAAACGGAAGAAAAGACTGGCGTAAAGTCCGCTTTTTGTATCGGTACAACGAGGAAGAGTTACAGGAGTGGAAAGAGCAGGCGTTAAAGCTCGAAGAAAAGACACCAGAGGTCACTCTTTTGTTTAACAACAATTCTGGTGGCGATGCAGCAGACAATGCAAAACAGATGCAAGAGCTCCTTGATATTAAGTATGACGACCTTAACCCACGTCAAATGGACCTTTTTAACTTTTAGGAGGGAAGCATGGACAGAAGGCATGCACTCGAACAAATAAAGAATTATATTCATGATCTATTCAAAGACGAACCGAGTGGACACGATGACGTCCACATGACCAGAGTGGCCTCATGGGCTAAATACATCGCGGTGAAGGAAGATGAAGATCCATTTTTATGTGAAGTGACAGCCCTCCTTCATGATGTAGGGGATCGAAAACTGTTCTCTGAACCAGAACAGGCGGTTCATGAAAGGGATAAACTCCTTGTAGATCTCGGTTTTACAGAAGAGGAGGTCGATAGTATCGCTGAAGCGATTCGTACGGTTTCTTTTTCAAAAGGAATGGTGCCAAAATCCAGACTCGGAGAAATCACTCAAGATGCTGACCGCTTAGATGCCATAGGAGCCATAGGCATTGCAAGAGCTTTTACTTATGGCGGGACGATTAATCAACCGATTTATAAAAAAGACAGAAAGGATGCGATCGATCATTTTCATGAAAAACTTTTTAAATTAAAAGGATTGATGCATACCGAAAGTGGAAAGCAAGAAGCTGAAAAGCGCCATCAATTCATGCTTCAATACTTAGAAGAGTTCCACCGTGAACAAGCATGCAGGGAGGAGACCAGCCATGTCACAGAATGAAAAAGCTTATTTGAATATGTGTGAATATGTATTAAAAGAAGGAAATACAAAAGGCGATCGAACAGGGACCGGTACTCTTTCTGTTTTTGGACATCAGATGCGGTTTGATCTTCAAGAAGGTTTTCCGCTTATGACCACTAAACGTGTTCCTTTCAAGTTGATTGCTAGTGAATTGTTATGGTTCATAAAAGGGGATACGAATATCCGCTATTTATTGAAGCATAAGAATAACATTTGGAACGAGTGGGCTTTTCAAAAATGGGTGGAGAGTGAAGACTATCAAGGCCCTGATATGTCTAATTTTGGGCACCGGAGCCAGGTGGATGATGAGTTCAACAAACAGTACAAAGAGCAAATGGAAAAGTTCAAGGAAAAGATCCTCCATGACGATGCGTTTGCAAAAGAGTTCGGTGACCTCGGAGCGGTTTACGGAAAGCAATGGAGGGAATGGAAGACAAGCAGAGGCCAAACCATCGATCAGCTTCAAAATGTTGTCGAAAGTATAAAGAATAACCCTGATTCACGAAGACATATCGTTACTGCTTGGAATCCAGAGGATGTCCCGTCGAATATGGCTTTACCCCCATGTCATGCCCTTTTTCAGTTTTATGTCGCGGATGGGAAATTGTCATGTCAGTTGTATCAAAGAAGCGGCGACATTTTCTTAGGCGTTCCGTTCAATATTGCTAGTTATGCGTTGCTTACCCACTTGATCGCACATGAGTGTGGGTTGGAAGTCGGTGAATTTATTCATACGCTTGGAGATGCTCATATTTACAGCAACCATACGAAGCAGATCACTGAACAATTATCTAGAGAACCTAGGTCCTTACCGTCGCTATCCTTGAATAAGGAAAAAGAAAGCATCTTTGATTTTGAACTGGAGGATATCACCTTAGAGGGTTATGATCCTCATCCGAGCATTAAAGCTCCAGTAGCTGTATAACTCAAGGTTAATTTTCCCGAATTAAATATAAGCTCTCGATTGTAGAAGACTTCATTTCGAAATAACCGGAGTTTGATTGGCTGATTAAGTGGATGAGATGAACTCCTTCACCAAAGAGGGCTGTCCTCCACTGTTCCTAAGCTGTAGCGGTCTATATCTAGCATTAGGAATGCATATATAATCCGGGTAGATTAAACTACTCACCTCCGTCAAGTTGGAAATGAGTGGTTTCGAGACACTGTTATAGCAAAGGGAGCCATTCCCCGCCCCCCATCTACTCTATAAACATCTCGAAACGGAGTCTTAAAAGCTTCTACGAATTACTTTAATAACTGAAAATATTAATAAAAGAGGTGTTAAGGATGATTTCATTCATATTTGCAATGGATAAAAACAGACTGATCGGAAAAGACAATGATTTACCATGGCATATTCCGAACGACTTTAAATTTTTCAAGGACACCACATGGGGAAAAACCATCATCATGGGTAGGAAAACATTTGAGTCTTTTCCTCAACCTCTTCCTGAGCGTGAGCACATCGTAATTACAAGCAATGAAAATTACGACAGGGAAGGATGTACAGTGATCCATTCCATTGATGAAATTCTGCAAATGGAGAAAAACAACCCTGATAAAGAATGGTTTGTAATCGGGGGAAGCGTTCTTTTTGAAAAAATGCTCCCATCTGCAGACCGGATGTATTTGACTTATATTGATGCAAGCTTTGAAGGGGATACTTATTTTCCGGAGTATGACGAATCCGAATGGACACTAGTTTCCGAGACGAAAGGTCTGAAAGATGAAAACAACCCGTACGACTATTATTTCCGTACCTACGACCGGAAGAAATCTTGATGGATCAAAAGGATTTGTGTGCAGTGATTCTTAATGGTGGTGGATCGACAAGAATGGGGACCGCTAAGTCTTCATTGAATTTTGGTTCTAAGACCTCATTGGAGTTGATTGCTCACACTCTTTCACAAGTGACCGACACGATTATAGTAAATCAAAAAGAACGAAAAAATGAGCCTTATCACATCGTACGAGATCTCTATGAGGATGCAGGACCACTCGCTGGTTTGCATGCAGTGATGAAAGAAAAGCCGTCCACCTGGATTGTGATGGCCGCCTGTGATACTCCTTTCGTCAGTGAAAAGGTTTATCGTCATCTGATTAAGGAGGCGGATGAAACGTTTGATGCAGTGATTCCCATCTATGAGGGGCGTTTTCACCCTATCTCCGGCGTGTATAATAGCCGGATTTTAGAGAAGTTAGAAACCTATCTCTCTCAAGGCGGCCGGAAAGTCAGAGGGCTCTTCGATAGTATTAAGGTCAAAGAACTGGCCACTTATCCAAGCGTCGATCAGGAAGAGCTTTTCATGCACTTCTTTAATATGAATACGCCCGATGACTATGCTTTAGCATGTGACTTGTTTAAAAAGGGGAAGAAATAGAGACAATAGAATACAGCGCATGATATGATAGGGACGATAAGATGGGAAGAAATTTTTAGTGAAGTTGTTTCTTTTCTTTGTTCACTCTTGTAAAATGGATATAAAGTACGTGTTGAAGGCGGTGAATGGACATGCTGTCAAGTATCGGAATACCAGGTCTGATTTTGATTTTGACGATTGCGTTAGTCATCTTCGGTCCGAAAAAGTTACCTGAAATCGGTAAGGCTGCTGGAGAAACGTTAAAAGAATTTAAAAATTCTGCTCGCGATCTTACAAGTGACTCTAGTGAAGAAAAGACGAATAAATAACATAAGCACAAATTCCCTAAGACATAACTAATGGAGTGATTGACCATGTTATCAAGCATTGGTGTACCAGGTCTCATTCTGATCTTAATCATCGCACTTGTCGTTTTCGGTCCTTCCAAACTTCCTGAAATCGGGAAAGCATTTGGGAGTTCTCTTAAAGAGTTCAAGAAAGCTACAGGGGACATCATGTCTGATGATGAAAGCAGTAAGACAGATAAGAAAACCAGAGAATAAAATGAATAAAGAAGGTGTAAGGGTCTTTCCCTTACATCTTCTTTTTGTCAGGCTCCTATCAGCCTGGAGGTGAATGTAGTGTCAGAACAGAAAATAACTCAGGATATTGAAATGAATGTGACCGATCACTTAAGTGAACTGCGTAAACGCATTTTATGGACGTTAGCTTTTTTTATCACTTTCTTCATTGTAGGCTTTATCTATGTTGAAAAAATACAGACATTCTTTATTAAAGATTTGCCATTTGAATTGAATATGACGAGTCCAGGTGAGATTATTTGGATTATTTTTACAATTGCAAGCCTTGTAGCAATCGTAGGGACACTGCCTATCTTGTCACTACAAATATGGCTGTTCGTTAAACCTGCCTTAACACCAAAGGAACGGAGGGTCTCGCTCTCCTACGTACCCGCGATTTTCTTATTGTTCCTTGCGGGGCTTACGTTTGGCTACATCGTATTTGTCCAGCTGATTCTACCGTTCCTCCTATCACTAAATAATGGCATGTTCAATGAAATTTACACCGTTGAGCGGTATTTTCGATTTCTCTTCAGAGTAACGATTCCTTTTGCTGTTTTATTTGAGATACCGATCATCATTATGTTCTTAACAAGTCTAGGTATCGTCAATCCCGTCTTTCTAGTGAAAGTACGTAAATATGCGTATTTTATTTTGATCATCATAGGAACCATCATTTCTCCACCGGATTTCATCTTGCAATTGGTGGTTGCGGTACCTTTGATTCTCTTATATGAGGTAAGCATTATTCTATCAAGGATCGTCTACCGTAAGAAACTTAAAAATCACCGGGAATTCATGGAGTCTAAAGATTAGATCTGTAAATTATTGAATATAGAGGCACTAGAAGTGGCCCAGAGATGTACATCTCTGGGCTTTTTATTGATCGATTTTTAAATACAAAAAGGTCAAGTTTTCGTTTTACAATATTATCTTTTGCTGTGCAGCCCGGAACGTGATAAAAATAATGTAGGAATATGCGAGGAGGAACAAATGAATGAGATCATTTTATCACTACATGATGAGATACAGAGGAAACAAGAAAAATAACGAGGAAAAACAACTCGCTGAATGGATGTTCGATGACCACAGCTTCCCAAAGCAGGCGAAATCTTATGACGAAATCAGCTCCTACTTAGAATGGAATGCACCTTTTCCTTCTGCTTTATCCGTTTTTGATCAATTATATGAGAAATACCAAATAGAAGAAGAATAAAAGAGAGGTGGACCCATGAAAATTTTACACACGGCTGACTGGCATTTGGGGAAAATCGTGAACTATGTACATATGACGGAAGACCAGCGCCATATCCTTCAAAAGTTCGTTGAAATTGTAGGCAGAGAAAAGCCGGATGTCATTATTATTGCCGGGGATCTCTACGATCGCTCAATTCCACCCAAACAAGCGGTGGAATTGCTGAATGAAACGTTAACGACACTTATTAATGACTACCAGGTTCCTGTACTTGCCATTTCAGGTAACCATGACAGTCCCGATCGGCTGAACTTTGGGAGTCAAATGTTCAGGAAACAAGGGCTCTTTTTAGATACAAAAATAAAAAAGGATAGAGAGCCTGTGACGTTGTACGATCAAGACGGACCTGTTCATTTTCACTTGATTCCTTACGTAGAACCAGCTGAAGTGGCTTATGCGTTTGAAGATGAAAGTATTAAAACCCACCAACAGGCAGCAGAAGCTTTGATTAATGATATCGAGCAGCGCTTTAACATGGCCGATCGTCATGTATGGATTGGCCACTCCTTTTTGGCTGGGGGAATGGAGTCGGAATCTGAAGAGAGGCTTTCCATGATTGGTGGGAGTCCTTACGTGGACGCCCGTTTATTCAAAGCTTTTTCTTATGTCGCCCTTGGCCACCTTCATCAGCCTCAAAGAGTAACAGAGGATTATATAAGGTACAGCGGCTCCATTTTGAAATACTCCTTTTCTGAAGTTAATCATGAAAAATCTGTGACGATGGTTCACATGGATCAAGAAGGATCCTGCGAATGGGAAAAGATTCCACTCACTCCAATCAGAGACTTCCAAGTCATTGAAGGTTACTTCGAAGACCTGCTTGTTGGAGAAGCCACCGACAACCCTGAAAACTACCTGCACGTACGCCTCTTAGATGATGGACAGCTTGTGGATCCTATGGGCAAATTACGTAAAGTTTACCCGAATATCCTTCATTTGGAAAGGCGAAGGTCAAAGACGAACCTGCAAATGGAAGAACTTCAGGAAGTCAAAAAGCGCCAAAAGCTATCACACGCTGATCTTTTCGCTTCTTTCTATGAAGATATTAAAGGGGAATCCATACCTTCAGAACGGAAAGAATTGATTGAACAAGCCATAGATAAGTTAAGGAAAGAAGAGAGGGGGAAATAAGATGAAAGCACTCACTCTGACGATGGCGGCTTTTGGTCCTTATCGACATAAACAAGTTGTTGATTTTACAACTTTAGGAGAAGAATCGATTTTCCTCATCACCGGTCCTACAGGAGCAGGAAAAACAACAATCTTTGATGCGATGTGTTTTGCCCTCTATGGACGGGCAAGTGGAAGTGATCGGGATCAGGACTCTATGCGTAGTCATTTCGCAGATTCAGAAGAGCCGACCTATGTAGAATTCACTTTCGAATTGCGCGGCAAGACGTATCGAATTGTACGGATGCCGAAGCAGATGAAAAAAAAGGAGCGCGGGGAAGGGTGGAAAGAAGACCCGGCCCGGGCCGATTTTTATATCCATCAAGGGGAAGAAGAGAAACTGGTAGCATCAAAGATTAAAGAAGTGAACGAATATATTGAAGACATTCTGGGTCTTGATTATGAACAATTCCGAAAAATGATTATGATTCCCCAAGGGGAATTCCGTAAGCTGATTTCTGAGAATAGTAAAGAGAGAGAGGAAATCCTGCAACGCATCTTCAAAACGGAGTTTTTCGCAGAAGTGACCGATCACTTCAAGAAACAGTCGAAGGAACTGGAAACAGAGATCAACCAATTTGAATGGAAAATTTCTCAGGAGAAAGAGAGGATCGTTTGGGGAGAAGAGACCGACATTGAGATAGAAAATGAAGAACTCTCAAAGGTTCGGGAACGACTCAATCACCGGATCGATCGTCAAAAACAACTCATTTCTGATGAAAAAAGCTATGTGAATCAACTCCAGCAAACGACAGAGCACTTGCAAAACCAATACTATAAATCAAAGCAACTCCTGGATTTATTTGAAGAAAGGGACAAGTTGTCCACGGAGAATCAGAAACTTAAAGAACATTCACCTGTCATCAAAGTTCTGGAGGAAGAGCATGCCGAAGCTAAACGGGCAGCTCAGGTTCGTCCTTATGAGAAGCAGTATGAAGAACGAAAAACAGAGCTTGACCAGCTCCGCGAGAGTCAGAAAAAGAGAGAAGAAACATACAACCGTGTAAAGTCAGAGTTTGATTGGGTTCAGGAAGAGTATGCTAAAAAAGCAGATCAACAAGAAGAACGCGACAGGTTGAAAGAAGCCTGGCAACAAAAACTAAAAGAAAAAGAGCATTTGGAAGACTTCCAGAAAAAGAGTCAAGGACTGGAAAATCTCGAGAAAAAGATGGCCGATAATCATCGTTCCCTTTCAGATTTAAAGGAGACGGAACATAAGATTCATGAAAACACGAAATGGATGAAAGAAAAAATAAAAGGCGAAAGGTCTTTAAGTGAAGCGGCTTATGAGAAAAAGCAGGCCTATCAATCATTGAAAACCAGAAAGGAAATCGTTGAACGTTTATCCAAAGAGTGGTTGCAGTTGGCTAAGCTACGCACACAATATCAGTCAGTCTCTAAACACTATCAGGAGAAGAAACAAACGTTACAGTCAACAAAAGAGTCTTACGAAAAAGCGTTGGATGATATTAGAAAACATCATGCCTACACCCTATCCTTACATTTAAGCGATGGTAAACCGTGCCCGGTCTGCGGATCATCTGAACATCCAGAAACGGCCGGGAAACCGGATGGTGTAATGAGTGAAGAACAGGTCGACAGGCTTAGAAAGCGCTATAAAGAAGTGGAACAATCTTTCGAAAAGGCTCAGGATGAATTGATACAGGTGAAATCCGAAGGGGAAGCACAGCGGCAACTGACGGAGAGCATTTGGAGCGATCTAGAAATGAAACAGGACCTTTCTGAAGATGCGATTGAAAAAGAAAGACAGACCTGCGCAGGGAAGATGGAAAAAATACTGGAAGAATATAACGATCTTAAAGGGAAAATTGAAGAGATACAGGCGATCGAAAAGAAAATGGACGAGATGGACCAACAATTGGAATCCCTGCAAGGAAAAAAAGACGCGCTTCAGCAAACAATCAATGAACAGCAGCAAAAACAAACCAAACGAAAAACAGAATTGGAATCACTAGAAGAAAACTTACCTTCGTTGACGGTGCGCCCTGATCAATTGGTTGAAGAAGCAGCAAAGCTTGAACGTGCATATAAAGATGCGGATAAGAATTGGAAAGATACCCAAAACTTATATCAAAGAAAACGGGACGAATGGCAAAAGATCCAAACATCTGTAGAAGAAGGACAAAACTACTTGGAGCAAGGGAAAAAGGCTTTAGAACAACGAAAAACAGAATTTGATCAAACGCTTGTTCAATTTTCATTTGGTTCGATCGAGGATTATCAATCGTCCATTAGAACTCCTCAAAAGATGGAACAAATGATGAATGAAATACAACAGTATCGCCAACGAGTACATGTCGTCCATGAGCAATTGGAGGAGTTGAATGAAAAGCTCAATGATCAAGAGAGGCCAGAATTATCCAACGTACAAGAGAAATTAGAAGAAATGCAGGAAAAACTGAACGAGCAGCGGGGATTGGTCAATCAACTAAACATTTCACTGCAACAAAATGAAGCCATACGAGAAAACATCCAGAGACTGGTAGAAGAACAAGGAGAGCTCGCAGCAAAATATTATGATATTGCTGAATTGGCTCAAATCGCAAACGGGGACAATCACTTACGCCTCTCTTTGGAAAGGTATGTACTGGCTTCTTACTTGGATGAAATTCTTATCCAGGCCAATTTGCGCTTAGATCAAATGACGGACCACCGTTATCAACTGATCCGGAGCGATTCAATTGCGAAGCGAGGGGCACAAAGTGGGCTCGATCTTGAAGTCATTGACCATCATACAGGACAACAGCGTTCAGTGAGAACATTATCTGGTGGGGAAGGCTTTAAAACATCCCTAAGCTTAGCTCTCGGAATGGCCGATGTTGTTCAGGCCCATGCTGGTGGTGTTCAGTTGGACACATTGTTCATTGATGAAGGTTTCGGAACACTGGATGATCTTTCTTTGGAACAAGCGATTGGCTGTCTTAGAGGTCTCCAGGACGGCAACCGGATGCTCGGGATTATTTCCCATGTGCAGCAATTGAAAGAGGAAATACCTGCGAAATTACAAATAGAATCAGGACCGGAAGGATCAAAAGTTAAATTTGTCTTTCAATAAGGTAAGGAATATTTCCCGCTTTAGGTAAGAATTTGTGTGAAGAAACGCCACCGTTCAACAGCAGTCTCCAAATTCTATGTTTCTATAATGGAAATAAAGAAAAACTTGTGTCATATTATGCGCTTGCCCGGGAAATATCTGAAACATAATCAGTGATTGTTCATAGAGGAGGTGTTCGGATGTTCCTGCCAACGAATGATTGGGAACTTCGTCTGCACGACGAGTTTAAAAAAGATTATTTCAAAGATTTACAAAGTGTGTTAGAGAGAGAATATAAAGACAACTCTATCCATCCTGCTTGGGAAGATGTATTCGCAGCCCTCCAGTACACATCATATGAGTCAGCGAAAGTTGTGATTCTAGGGCAGGATCCCTATCACGGAAAGAACCAGGCTCATGGCCTCAGTTTTTCAGTTCAACCCGGCAACCGCATCCCGCCGTCCCTTCGTAATATCTACAAAGAACTAGAAGCGGATCTAGGTGTGCACCCCCCGAATCATGGCTTCCTCCGTCCTTGGGCAGAACAGGGAGTGCTTCTTTTAAATGATGTCTTAACAGTAAGGGAGGGGGAAGCAAATTCTCACAGAGGGCTAGGGTGGGAAACGTTCACCGATGCTGTCATCCAATCATTGAATGAAAGAAAGAAGCCGATGGTATTCTTCTTATGGGGGAAACATGCACAAAAGAAAGGGGCGTTCATCGATCGTGAAAAACATCTGGTGGTGACTTCTTCCCATCCCAGTCCTTTTGCAGCACATAGAGGCTTTTTCGGAAGTCGGCCCTTTTCTCAGGCGAATATGTTTTTATCCAGTAACGGAATGGATCCGGTGGATTGGTCGCTCCCCCATATGAGCACAGAGACAGGAGCCCAAACCAGTTCATAAAAAAGGCATATGCTAGAGTATTCTAATGTTTCGGAGGGGTTTTTATGTTTCCGACAGGTCAACCGCCTTTCCCTCCTATGGGCCAGTTTCCAGGGTTTCAGCAAGCTGCACCGCAAATGATGCGGTCGATGGCTCCGTATATAAATGCAGGAACTCGGGGGTTCGGAGGCTTTAGTGGCTTTGGTGCTCCAGGCTTTTTAGGAAATACAGGTTTCGGTTCTGGATTCCCGGGGGTTCTTGGTGGAGGTGGAGGTACTGGTTTTGGTGCACAGGCTCTTGGTGCTGCAGGTACAGCTGCAAAGTCAGGAGGAGTTGGGTGGCTCGGTCATATGCAGACGGCCCTAAAAGCCATGCAATCGGCAGCACCTATGATGCAGCAATACGGACCGATGCTCAAAAACATCCCAGCCATGATCAATATGATGAAAATCATGAATGAACCAGACGACGATGATGATGAGAGTCTCGTGTCATTGGATGAAAGCAGTGAAAAGACTTCTGTTTCTCAAGATTGGGAATCCACCAGTGTGCTTGAAAAGAAGAAAGTGAAAAAACGATCTCAAGGTGCATCACAGCCTAAACTATTCATTTAGGCTGTGCGTGTAGCTTGATTTTTTTTGTGGAGTTAGCAAGAATAAGAACATAACCACATTATAGAAATCAGAGCCCATGCCTTTAGGAGGTTTTATATTGAGTACACGATTAGAAAAAGCAACATTCGCAGGAGGATGCTTCTGGTGTATGGTCGAACCTTTCGATGAACGCCCTGGAATCGAATCCATTGTTTCAGGCTATACAGGGGGACATACAGAAGACCCGACATACATGCAGGTAGTCACTGAGACGACGGGGCACAGGGAAGCGGTACAGATCACTTTCGACCCAGCCATTTTCCCTTATGAGCGGCTGGTTGAGCTATTTTGGCAGCAAATCGACCCTACAGATGCTGGTGGTCAATTCGCTGACCGAGGTCACTCTTACACGACAGCCATCTATTACCATAACGAAAGACAAAAGCAAGTGGCAGAAAAGAGTAAAAAAGAGCTTGCAGCATCTGGAAAATTCAAAGACCCGATAGTAACAGAAATTCTGCCGGCTGAAACATTTTATCCAGCTGAAGATAAGCACCAGGATTATTATAAGAAGAATCGTTTTCATTACAAACGGTACAAAAAAGGGTCTGGACGAGCTGATTTTATAAAAGATCGATGGAGTTATGAAAAAGACCAGAAAGAATTAAAGCAGCGCCTTACTGATATTCAGTATAAAGTTACACAGGAGAATGCGACAGAGCGCCCTTTTCAAAATGAATTTTTTGACCACGAAGATGAAGGCATCTATGTTGACATTGTTTCAGGAGAGCCGCTGTTCAGTTCGAAAGATAAATATGATGCGGGCTGTGGCTGGCCCAGCTTTACAAAGCCGATTGAAAAGCAGCAGGTGAAAGAAGAAGTCGATCGGTCTCATGGAATGTTCCGTACGGAAGTCCGAAGTGACCGGGCGGATTCTCATCTCGGCCATGTGTTCGAAGATGGACCGAAAGATCAAGGCGGGTTGCGCTATTGCATCAATTCTGCTGCTTTGCAGTTCATTCCTAAAGAAGATATGGAAGAAAAAGGGTATGGATATTTGACGTACCTTTTTGAGTGAAGTCCCACGGGTGCCCTTCTCACCTTTGATGATGATATAATGAAGGTAGTTTGAGGAGGTACCGAATTGGGAAGGAAACGAATTCTTACAAAAGAAGAAATTTTAAATGAAACAGGTGCTTTGCTCAGGAGAGAGGGAATTCACGGAGTTCATTTTAAAAAACTCGCGGAGGAGCTCCAAGTGAGCAGAAGCACCCTTTACGAATATTTTAAGAATAAAGAAGATCTCATTCTATCTTATATGAGAACGATGATGGAAGACATGACTGCTCAAATTGATGCGATTCCTGAAGAGGATGCGCCCAATCAAAAGCTATATCATTTACTATTCATTTTTCTCGACCATGCAGAAACTCATCATATCGACCAAATGATCCGAGAGCTTCAGAGCAGTGACCATACCCTTGCTCTATTCTATCGCACAAAAATCCATGAAGACCTAATGGGAACGTATGACCAAATGCTGAAATGGATTGAAGATGCAAAGAGAACAGGTATTTGGAAGGATGATATAGAAAGTGAAATGGTTGCTGATCTCATTTTCCATTCCATATTATTTCCTACCAGACATAAATATGGGGTAAAAGAAATGACGGATCAACTTTTTAGAATGATTGAATATGGTTTGAAAAACGAATAAATATACCGCTTCCCAAATGGGGAGCGGTTTCTTGTATTTCTCATTTTCTAATTCTTTTAGAATTTCTGAAAGGAGCGCTCGCTCCATGAGACCTTCAAACAAAATGAAGACTTACTTAATTGCAGGGCCGGGCGGGCTTTTGTTCGATCTTTTGAACCTCCCGATCCCATGGATATTAGGGCCGTTTGTATTCATCGTACTTGCTAAATCATTCACTTCATTGGAATCGGAAGCAGCCCCGTCAACCAAAAATACGGCTTTCGTTTTACTAGGAATCCAGATTGGTCTTACATTCAGTGCGGAAACCTTTCGCTCTATCGGTCCTTATTTGGTTCCGTATACCATTCTAACATCAGCAATGATTGCGATCAGTTTACTAGCTGGTTGGTACATTTCCAAGTATGGGACTGTAGATACAACGACAGCGCTTGTAGGAAGCTCTCCAGGCGGACTGTCGGCCATGATTGCTGTGAGCGATTCAATGAAAGGGAATAGCGCACTTGTGACCATTTTCCATACATTACGTTTGATGAGCGTCCTGTTTATCATTCCTTTTTATGTCACACATGGGAATTTCGATGACTCATCAACAGTTGTAGCTGGTGTATCGGGAGAGGTGAATAAAGGCTCTATCTATACCATCCCTTTATACTTGGTAGCTGCTTGGACAGGCTGGAAATGGAGAAAATGGATACCAGCCTCACTCGTCATCATTCCCATGCTTTTTGTAGGTTCTCTCCAGACCACTGGTGTCCCTTTTTATCCTTTACCAGAGCTGTTTTTCACGCTTGCACAATTTCTTATAGGGGCATACTTAGGACATACGGTGTCTCTAAAAGAGATTATTTCAGCTGGAAAGACTTGCATAGCTTTCTTGGTTTTGGCTGTTTCCATGATAGGGGTAGGAATTGGAATGGCATTTTTATTGAGTTGGTGGACAACCATGGAAATTAAAACAGCTGTTTTGGCTCTCGCACCTGGAGGTCTGGTAGAGATGTCCATCACCGCTGAACAAACGGGTGGTGAACCTGCAATCGTCAGCTCCTTGCAGACGATTCGATTATTGATCATCGTCCTATTGCTTCCTATATTGTTCAAAAAGTTAAGAGCTTGAACTTTGACATTATCTCGAATTAAAGATAAAATATAAGAAGAATAGCTTAGTTATCCATAAAAATATTATGTAAATTAATGAAAGAAGGGATGAAGCACAATGAATATGAAACACATTTTCCAAAGAGGAAATTCAGAACGGACTTTGCTTCTTCTTCATGGCACAGGAGGGACAGAACAAGATTTGCTCCCGATTGCAAAGATGATTGATCCGGACGCCTCTGTCCTATCTGTAAGAGGGAATGTATCAGAAAATGGAATGCCGCGTTTTTTCAAACGTTTAAGAGAAGGAGTCTTCGATGAAGAGGACTTGATTGCCAGAACGGATGAATTGAATACTTTCCTAGAAGAGGCCAGTAATGAATATGGATTTGATCGTAACCAGGTCATTGCTGCCGGATATTCCAATGGGGCGAATATCGCAGGTAGCCTCTTGTTTCATTATAAAGAGAGCTTACGTGGGGCTTTGCTTTTTCATCCAATGGTGCCACGGAGAGGAATTGAACTCCCTGATCAAGCAGGTCTACCTGTATTTATCGGTGCTGGTGAAAATGACCCGATCTGTCCAGCTCAAGAAACCAAAGACTTAGAGGAGCTATTGACAGAGGCCGGAGCGGATGTAACTGTCCATTGGGAGCGTATGGGGCATCAATTGACTGAAAATGAAGTGAAAACAGCGGCCGATTGGTATAAAGGTCAATTTTAACCTCTTATTATATTGAGTCCTCTCATTGTTCATTGTATGATAAGAACACGAAGAGCAAGGAGGATGTTCTATGATTCATAAGAATTGGGAAAATAACGATACCATTAAACAAATCGAATGTGTTCATAACGACGCAAAAAAATTCGTCGTGAACAATGTGCTTACTCCAGGCAAAGTATATGATGTGAAAAACGAAAGTGAAGAATTTTACTTTGTCATTGATAATTCAGGCCGCATGGGCGGTTTTTATAAGGAGTATTTCAAAGAAGTGTAAATGACTAAAAAAGCCAGGGACTTAAGTCCCTGGCTTTTTATGTATATGTAAATTTCCTTTCAAGATTTCTATAGGAAATTGTTCTCAGGTTTATACAAAAGATTAAGTAGGGTAAGGGTAACTAAAAAGTTCTTGAAAGGAAGAGTATGCCATGATTTTGGATAACGTTCGAATCTATCAACCCGATCCAACTTATAAGAATGAACAGACTTATGCGGTTAAAGTAGAAGGAGAGAAGATCGAGGCCATCTATGAATCGCCTTATGAAGGAGAGGAAGATGTCATAGACGGGAGAGGACGAGTCCTTTGTCCTTCCTTCAACGATAGCCATATGCACCTGCTCCGTTACGGGCTGTTAAAGAAGGAATTAGACCTTACCCAAGTAACGAGCTGGGAAGAAATGAAAGCTGTGATCGAAAACCATTACGATGAACTTCAACAATACGACTGGATTTTTGGAAAAGGGTTCAACGATGGAAACTTTGATGATATCGATCACCTTTTAACCGCAGAAGATTTAAATGAAATTCAAGTGAATGCGTATATGTACTTCATGCATCAGGATGGTCATGAATGTGTCATTAGTGAACAGGCGATGGAACTGCTGAAAGAAGAAGAGGATTTCAAGAAAGAACCGGATGAATTTAAAGAAAAAGATGAACACGGCAACTGGAATGGCCGTTTTAAAGATACAGCGGTTCATTATATTAAGCATCATTTTTGGGGACGTTCTGCAGAGGATGCAAAAGAAGCATTAAAGAAAGCGATGCCCCACCTTAGTCAACACGGCCTAACCTCGGTGCATACGGATGATATTAACTTCATCGGCTCTTATGAACGGTTGTGGCAGGCATACACAGAACTAGAACAAGAAGAAGCATTACCGATCGATGTACAACTACATCATTATGTATTCAATATTGAGGACATGAAATCCTATTGTAAGGAAAACCGGCTCCGTACAGGTCAAGGAACACCTAAAGTAAGAGTGGGATCTTTCAAGATTTTCCTGGACGGTACCCAGCGACTTTATACGGCAGCCATGAGGAACCCTTATCCTGTAGAACCAAGTGCAGACGGCCGTTTGATTTACACCCAAGAACAGCTGGATGAAATGGTCAAATATGCAAGTGACAATGATATGCAGGTCGCTATGCATGCGATCGGCGATCGAGCTGTCGAACAGGCAATTACTGCTCTTGAGAAATCCAAGGAGGCTACGAAACGTTTGCGTCATCGGATTATCCATGCTCAGACATTAGCTCCCGATTTAATTGCCAGGTTAAGAGAGCTGAAGCCTTACATTGAAACACAGCCGTCCTTCCTTCTTGATGAGTGGAGTGAAAAAGGGAAATGGACACCTGAGAGTCTTCTTCCATACTGTGATGCCTATCAAAGCCTTTTGAAAGAGCACATTCCCTTGACGTTAAGTTCTGATCTTCCTATTGGTGCACTGAATCCTTTCACAACCATATTTACGGCTGTCAATCGCACAGACCTCAATGGGAACCCTGAAGGCGGCTGGATGCCGCAGGAAAAATTAAGCATCAAGGATTCCTTTCTTGGTTTTACAAAAACTCCAGCGGAACTTGAATACAGGGAAGAAGAAAAGGGTAAAATAGAACCTGGTTATCAAGCCGATTTTCTAATCCTGGACAAACACCCCGAGGAAATAAAAACTGAAAAGCTGAAGGATATTAAAGTATTGGAAACTTGGCATAGAGGAAAGTGCGTCTATCGGAAGTGATGTCTTCTGCAACTTTCCTTGTAAACACTCGTTCCATCAGCCATAATGGACATAAGTGATGGAAAGGGGAGGATGGGTAGCAATGGAGAAATTATTTTTAGTGCGTCACAGTGAAACAGAAGGTCAGCATGAAGATTCCCCGCTAACAAAGACGGGCATCAGGCAGGCTCAAATGCTCGCGACTTTTTTAGAGAAATATGGTCACAGCATTGACCGCATCATATCTAGCCCTTATTTACGGGCGATTGAAACGATTAAGCCTTTTGCCAGAAAAAACAATGTGACCATCGAAATGGATGATCGTTTAGAGGAGCGTGTCCTCAGCCGTGAACCATTGGATGACTGGGAAGAAGTCCTTCATGATACGTTCGTCGACCCAGAGTTGAAACTTACCGGAGGAGAATCTTCCACTGAAGCAAAAAAACGTGTCCTTTCTCTGATTGACCAACTTGAAAATGAGGATTGTGGAAACGTTCTCCTTGTTACTCACGGGAACCTGCTCGCCTTATTGCTACAAAAATATAACCGTGAAATCGGTTTTTATGAATGGAAGCGTCTCTCCCGTCCAGATGTTTTTCTTGTACAAAAGCAAGGGGGAGAATATACAGTAGAACGCATTTGGGAAGACTAAGATCCTACTTCCTATTTCTTTTTTCAGTTTGATGCGAAAATGGTCGAACAACTACAGGAATTGCGAATTTTTATCAAAATCGTTATAGTATATTGTGGTGTTTATCTTAGCCATTATGGGTGAATAGTATTTTATAAGCACACGAAATTTTATAAAAGGAGGAGAAATAGATATGGCATTTGTAATCACATCCCCTTGTAAAGATGAGAAAGCTGGAGAATGCGTGGATGTGTGCCCAGTTGATTGTATCGAAGAAGGGAAAGATATGTTCTATATCGACCCTGCGATTTGCATAGATTGTGGTGCGTGTGAAGCGGTATGTCCAGTTGAAGCGATTTATATCGAGGACGAGGTACCAGAAGAAGAAACTCCATACATCGAGATTAACCGTAAGTTCTTTGAAGAACAATAAGTATCATAACCAGACCGTCTCTTATCTAAAGAGACGGTCTTTTTCATCCCCTATTTTCCCCTTTCTTCCACTATAGCTCCCAACTGTGGAAGACCCAGTTTCGAGAACCCCTCCTAGTCACATTCACTCCAAATACGTCTCGAAGTTAAGTATTTTAGATCCTTCTATCAAGCTGAATTAGTAAGCAGATTTTTGTTTCGGTTGGTTAATGCGTGAATAAATTTTCATTAGGCAGGGTAGATAGAAAAGGAATGATTACAAGGGAGGACACAAAACATGACAAAACTTAAAAATCAGACAGCGATCATAACAGGGGCAAGTAGTGGGATCGGTAAAGCGATTGCCCATCACTTAGCAAATGAAGGTGCGAATGTCGTACTCGCAGCTAGACGAGCAGAGAAGTTGAATGAACTGGCAGAAGAAATTACTGAACAATACAACGTAGAAGCGAAAGTGGTAGAAACAGATGTGACCAAAAGAGAGGATGTCGAGAGACTAGTTTCTGAAACGAAATCAGCGTTCAATACTGTGGACGTTTTCATTAATAATGCAGGGGTCATGTTACTCTCCTTCTTAAAGAATGACCACGTAGATGAATGGGAGCAGATGGTTGATGTCAATATTAAAGGAGTTTTGTACGGGATCCATGCAAGCTTACCCTCAATGATTGAACAGGAGTCCGGTCATATTGTCAATGTTTCATCTGTTGCAGGACATGAAGTCTTTCCATCCAGTACTGTTTACAGCGCGACAAAATATGCTGTGAAAGCTCTCTCGATGGGTATGGAGAAAGAACTTTCTAAATCTGGGGTGCGGGTGACGAACGTTTCACCTGGTGCTGTAGATACAGAACTTACCGACCATATTACCGATGGAGATGTCATTGAAATGTTCAAGAACCGTAGTATGGATCCGCTTGAAGCTGATGACATTGCACGTGCGGTCTCTTATGCTGTGACCCAGCCCTCTTATGTGAATGTAAATGAAGTCATCGTCCGTCCGATGCACCAAAAATAAAGGAAAAAAGATGACCGCAGGGGTGCGGTCATCTTCATTGTACGACTTTGAATTTTTTATAATTGTTCATTTCACTCTTATTTTTAACGTCAAGAGCTTCAACTTTACTAAATGGTGTCGGCCCCTCGTCGATTTTTTTAATGAATTCCTGCAACTTTCCATGCTCACCTTCCGCTTCGATTAGAACGGTACCATCGGGCTGGTTTTTGACCCATCCTGAAACACCGATTTGTTCAGCGATTTGTTTAGTAGCAGCACGGAATCCGACCCCTTGAACACGGCCATGAACAGTTATTTGATTATTTTCCATTCTTCCACCTCCTCATCTATCCTCTTGTTTCCCCATAAATAGAATTCGGCAAACCTTAAAAGGAGTGAACTTATATGAGAGAGATTGACATAACAAAAGTTGAAGGTTTCCTTTTTGGTCAGAAAGAAAGTGAAGATCATCACACAGGGTGTACAGTCATCCTAAGTCAAGATGGCGCAACGGCAGGCGTGGATGTCCGTGGTGGAGCGCCTGGTACAAGAGAGACCGATGCGTTAAAATCCGAAAATCTTGTGCAGCACATTCATGGGCTGTTTTTATCTGGAGGTAGTGCTTTTGGACTGGAAGTCGGGTCAGGAGTGATGCGATATTTGGAAGAGAAAGGAATCGGATTTGATGCAGGGGTGACCCGTGTACCGATCGTCCCCGGGGCAATCTTATTTGATTTGAGGGAAAATGACCGAGGGATGCGCCCGGATGCTGCCATGGGGTATGAAGCTGCCTCTTACGCTTTCCAAAACTCCCACTTGAAACAAGGCAATTATGGCGCTGGTGCAGGCGCGACTATCGGAAAAGGGAAAGGACCGTCTTTCAGCATGAAAGGCGGATTGGGGCACTATGCCATCCAGGTCGGAGACGTGAAAGTCGGAGCTGTTGTCGCGGTTAATTGTTTTGGGGACGTCATTGAACCTGAGACTGGCCGGATTATCGCTGGTCTCCAGAGGAATGGAAAGTTTTTAAATAGTGAAGACGTGATGATGAGTGAAATCATGGAAGGTCACACCAATCGCTTTCGTGGAAATACGACCATCGGGGCTGTCGTTACGAATGCGAGTGTGGATAAACCAGCAGCAAACAAACTGGCGGCCATGTCGCATGCGGGACTCTCTCGTACCATCCGTCCCTCCCATACATTCGTTGATGGCGATACGATATTTTTTATGGGATCAGGAAAAATCTCTTGTGACTACAACAGTCTCGGAGTCATGGCTGTGAAAGCAGTGGAAAGAGCAGTCCAAAATGCAGTGACTCATGCACAATCAACAAACAGTTTTTTATCAGCTAACGATATTCAGCGGGAGGAACACTGAAATGAAGGTATTTGTTTACGGTTCTCTCTGCAAGGACCTTGAGAATCATCATTATATGAAAAAAGCGACATGCCTGTCTGAACAGTCTTTTGTGAAAGGGAGGTTATATAGTGGCCACTCTTATTACCCCCTCCTTATGAAGGATGAACAGGATGTCACCTATGGAGAACTGTATGACATTCCATCGTCTTTATTAATGGAGTTGGATGAATTAGAAGGCTATTCTGAAGAAACAGAAGAACCTTATTTCGTGCGACAGGTATGTGAAGTTTTCACCCCTCATGGAGTGACGGAGGCCTTTGTCTACTATTGGCCGCGAAAAGCCCAAGGTGTAATGGTTCACAATAACGATTGGAAAGTCCATCGATATATCCAAAATGAGCGTCTCCATTATTTTGCCTATGGGTCATGTATGGATAATTCCAGATTGTGTGCCCATGAAGTAGACCACCTATTTACTACAATTAAAGGGGTGGGGAAGCTCAGCGATTACAGGCTCACTTTTTCTACTCATTTTAAAGACGGTTCGAGAGCCGATATCACTGAAAACTTTGGGTCTTATGTAGAGGGGGTTGTCTATGAAGTCGGAAAAGAGGCTCGCGAGTATTTATACTTAAGGGAGGGGGTGGAAGCAAAAGTCTATCGTCCAACGATCATACATGTGACTGGAGACGACGGGATTCCTTTCCAGGCTCTTTCGTTCACTGTCATTGAAAAGAAAGCTGAAATTGCACCTCCTTTTCATTACGCAGAAGAAATTCACCGCGGAGGATCGAAATACCTCTCTGAAAGTTATATGAAATCCATAGAACATAAGTTTTTGGAAGAATGGAAGATACCCGAGTTTAGAGCATATTTAGAGAGAAAGGGATGGAAGAAATGACAGCAGTCAAGTGGTCCAGTTATATAGCCAGAGATTTTACTCGTTTGCAATATGCGGTGCTTAAGGAAAGAGCATCAGCGAAAGAAGCCATTATTATCATACATGGTATTACAGCTGAATTTCATCATCATGAAGGATTTGCAGATGAATGTACACGTGATGCGGATATTTATTTTCCAGTGTTGAGAGGGTATGATCAGAGCCTTAAGAGAGGTGACATTGACTATATCGGGCAATATGATGATGATCTGTTTGATTTCCTCCATTTTATTGAAAAGAAAGGGTATGAAAAAGTGACGCTGGTCGGTCACTCGATGGGGTGTGCCAATTTATTGAGACTCATTCAAAAAAACAAGACGGCTGCCAGTGAGTATCTTTTCATCGCTCCCTTTTTTCACCCTACTCTTCCTGTCTACCATGAGGATGCAACCGAACAATCCTCAGACCGAACCGATGTGGATTATACGGTTTTTGACAAAAGAGTCATGCTTCTCATGACTTTATATAAGATGAATATCCATCGATTCAATAATCGGACAGTTGCGGAAATTCCAGATGAATTTAATAAAAGTGAAAAACTAACCTTGAGTTTTCGTCTTCTAGCTTCAAGGTTTCTCGAAAAAATCCCTCCAGAATTGCTGAATGATGTAAAGGATCGAATATCCATCTATGTTGGGAGTAAGGATGAAGTTTTATTACATGAAGAGTTCAAACGTTATGCCAAAGAGCAATGGAATGTTCCGGTCTGCATCATTCAGGGAACAGATCACAACCATATCCTTCATCATCCTCAGCTACATAAGGAATGGGCGGAAAAATGAAACCTTTCTACTCTCAATTGATGGCTTTTCAAGGACGTCATGATGATTTCGGGTACGAACAAGGAGAACGTTTAAGACATACGCTTTTATATAAACATCATGAACAAAGACGGAAACGATCCAGGCTTCGATATGATGTGGATGTTCAAGTTGTAAAAGAACAAATGGATCTTTATTGCAAAGGTCTCTTCGATGAGCTTAGAGGCCTTGCTGAAGGGTTACAATGGTCGATGGATGAAGTCATTCATGAATACAGCGGCTATCAACAGGACTGGGAAGGTTCAGGCTGCTCTATTTTGACGGGAAACGGATACTTTGCAAGAAATTACGATTATTATCCGAAAACGTATGAGGGGCGTTTGATTTTGTTTCAGCCCAAGGATGGGTATGCAAGCATCGGACCCTCTCAACGCATCATCGGACGTACAGACGGCATGAACGAACATGGGCTTTGTATCGGGTATAATTTCGTAAACAGAATTCATCCGGAAGACGGCTTCATTTGTTGCCTGCTGACAAGGATGGTCTTAGAAACATGCAAGACGACCAGCGAAGCGGTTCTTCTATTGAAAAAACTCCCTCATAGACATTCCTTTAACTATGTCGTATTTGATCTTGAAGGCACATCAAAGGTCATTGAAGGCTCTCCGCGCGGGGTTTTTGTAAAAGAGGGGATCGCTTGTACCAATCACTTCACAGAAATTCCCGAGGAAAACCGCAGGCATTTGTCGGATTCACAAGAAAGATTAGATGACCTGAAAAGTCACCAGGCTTATATACTTGATGAATTAGAAGCTTTTCATTTATTGAATGATTCCTATGGACCGATTTTTTCTCATGGGTATAAACAATGGACGGGTACGATCCATACAGCGTGCTATAGTCCTGAGCGATTAACTCTCCATTTCGGACTGGGTGGAGATACGGAACCATGTGCCATTTCTTTTCGTGATTGGTTGAATGAAAAAGCCACTCTTCCAAATAAAATTTATGGAGAATTGGACACGGATGTAGACATTCCTTATATGGATCCCCCTTCGTTTTAAATAACTTCCCCTTGAGGAATCACAGCTCTTATGAGTAGAATGAGGGAGGACATTGTACGGCAAAGGAGACGAGACATGAGCCATTTGACAGATGTAAACATAGATAAAATTCAGAATTTATACGCTTTTTTAAAAGATCAAGGGGATGAAGAACAAAAAGAAAAGGTATTGGATTTATATGAAAAGTTGATCCATGAAGAATTGATTATCGGCTTTGCTGGTCATTTTTCCGCTGGTAAGTCGACACTGATCAATACGTTATTGGAAAATGACCTTCTCCCTTCAAGCCCGATCCCCACTAGTGCAAATATTGTTCGGTTGAAGACAGGCGATCCCTATACCCTAGTACATTTCCAGGACGGGACGGTCGTTCAATATGATGATGATATTGACCTGGAAACGATTAAAGCTCTTTGTAAAGATGGAGAGAAAATTACCGGACTTGAAATCTCACAACCAGGACAGTCTTTGCCTTCCCATGTATCGATCGTCGATACACCTGGAGTAGACTCAACGAACGATGCTGATCGGTTGATTACTGAATCTTCACTCCATTTAATGGACTACATGTATTATGTCATGGACTACAACCATGTACAGTCTGAAGTGAACCTTATGTTTCTATTGGAAATGCAAAGGAGGCAGACACCTTTTTCAGTAGTCATCAACCAGGTCGATAAACACGTAGAAAGAGAGCTTTCTTTTGAGGCTTATCAAAAGTCGATAAGAAATGCTTTTGAAAAGTGGGGCATTGAACCGGAAGAAGTCTACTTTACATCTTTAAGAAATTATTCCCTTCCTTTTAACCAGCTTCAATCACTAAAGGAAAACTTCCACTCTCTTTTTTCAACATTCCAACTTGAGAAACATGCGGAAACACAACTGGAGTGGATGGCTGAAGAAGCGGTGATGAATTATTCGGATCACGTTGAAGACGAGATGGCAGAGCTTCGGGAAGAAAAAGAAGGATGGGAGAAAAAAATTGATCAAAGTCCCTTCCATGTCACAGAGCTCGAAAATCAGCAAATTCTCCACGAAAAAGCAGAAGCAGACTTTCAGGAAAGGGTCAGTCAATTCATATCCAACGCCTACCTTATGCCGAGCGCGCTTCGGGAATATGCGGAGGCTTATTTAGAGTCTGTGCAGCCAGACTTCAAGGTAGGATTTCTTTTCACGCAAAAGAAAACAGAGGAGGAACGGTTGGCGCGTGAACAAGCGTTTTACACAAAGCTGAGAGAATCTGTGGAGAAAAACCTGTCCTGGCCCCTTCGTGAACGCATGATTCAGCTGATGGAACATTATTCAGTGAGTGATGAGAGGCTTCTTGAAAAGGTGCAAAAGGAGACTTTCCAATATCCGAAGGAACGGTTATATGCTCTTGTTGAACGTGGAGCATCTGTTACGGGATCTTACGTATTACGCTACACAGATGATCTATCCAAAGATATCCAAAAGGAAACAAGGCGCTTTATTCAGGAGTGGAAGCAGTTGTTCCTTCAGTCGATTGCAGCGAATCAACAAGAAATGGTAGAAAACCACAAAGAAGTTTTTGAGGCGGCTGAAAAAAAACAAGAATTAGATAAACAATTAGAGGACTTAAATGAAAAAATCAAAGAATACCGTTCCAACCTCGAAGAATATCTAAAAGGAGAAAGCTCAAAAGAAAATACGATAAGGATCAGGGATGCATGGGAGAAACGGAAAGAGAACGTGGTTTGCAGGAGTGCTGATGAAATCCCTTCCTTGACTTCGATCGTTGAAGAAGAAGAGCTTGATTCTCGTCCCGATTCTTCTCAAGGGAGTGGATCTTCCATTGAACAGGCGCTTCAAAGGGCAGATGAAACACTAAAAAACATTCAATCTATAGAAGGTACGAAGCGGCTTTATTCCCAATTAAAGAAAAAACGGAACCGTCTGGATGACAGACACTTTACAATCGCTTTATTCGGAGCATTCAGTGCAGGGAAATCTAGTTTTGCCAATGCTTTGCTTGGGGATCTTGTACTGCCTGTTTCACCCAATCCGACCACAGCTACAATCAATAAAATTTCTCCATCTACGGCTGAGAGACCAGACCGCACGATAGACGCTTATATAAAAACGGAATCGGAGATGCTTGAAGATCTGTCTTCGATCCTTGGTGACCTTCATCTCAGCGCACCAACACTGGAAGGCGTACACGCGAAAACTAAAAAACTGAAAGAAAAGGATTGGCAGGTGCTTGGTCATAAGCAACATTCTTTCTTACGAGCCTTTATAGATGGTTATCCGAACATGAAACAGAATCTAGGAAAACGCATCGATGTTTCTTGGGATGATTTTTCTTTGTATGTATCTAAAGAAGAAAAATCCTGCTTTATCGAGTCTATGGAACTTTTCTATGACTGTCCCTGGACAAATGCAGGAGTCACTCTCGTTGATACACCTGGAGCAGATTCTGTTAACGCTAGGCATACAGATGTAAGTTTTGAGTACATTAAGGATTCGGATGCCGTCCTATTTGTCACCTATTATAACCACCCATTCTCACATGCGGATCAAACGTTTCTAAAACAATTAGGACGTGTGAAAGATAGTTTCAGTCTGGATAAAATGTTCTTCCTCGTTAATGCAGCAGATTTGGCATCATCTGATGAGGAACGGAAACAGGTGGAAAGCTATGTGAGAGGACAGTTGAATGAATTCCAAATTCGTCACCCAAAACTATTCTCTATTTCGAGTTTACAAGCTCTAGATGAAAAAATGGAGGGAACGGACCTGGAATCAGGGATGCAAGCTTTTGAAGAAAGCTTTCGTTCTTTCCTTCACGAAGATCTCGCGCAGATGATGATTCATGCGATTGATGAAGATATTAAGAGCATCAGGCAAGTTCTTGAGAACTTCATTGCTGCAAGTCAGCTCAGTGAACAAGAGCGTCAGGAAGAAATAGAAAAGAGTAAACAGGAACAACATCACACATCTGAAATCCTTGAGAAGAGCTTTGATCAGGGGACAGAAAGTGCCATTCATAACAAAGCCGATAAACAAGTTCACTTCGTTCATGAACGAATGATGCTGAATTTCAACGATTTGTTCAAGCGTCATTTCAACCCAGCGACCATTCAAAACCAGGGAGATACAAAAGCAGCATTGAAAGTTGCTCAGAAGGAGCTTCTCGATGAATTGAGTTTTGAAATGCTTCAGGAAGTCAAAGCGGTTTGTGTACGTATGGAGCGGTTCTTGGATCAGTTAGTGAGTCAGACGAAAGAGCGCATCGAAAGCGATTTATACAAAATCCGCCCGACTCTTCAACTGTCAAGAATCGAAGAAGGAACCTATCCTCTTCCAATCTTAAGTGGAAAGGTTGATATTGGAGAAAAAGAAAAAGCAGGCCTGCTCAAGCTGTTCAGAAACCCTAAAGCTTTCTTTGAAAGAAATGAGAAAGAAGAGATGAGGGATTCTATGTCATCTATCATTTCTCCGGAACTGGAAGTCCAACTGGAAACTCTAGAATCACTGGTTATCGAACATTATACAAAATTATGGCAGAGAAAGTATGCGGAATGTATGAACATATGGAAGGAAGATGCATCGGATCATTTTACTCAACTTCAATCTCACCTTGAACGACCAGAAAACACGCAGGAACTTGAGGAGATTCTATCTCAAATTCCTAAGTTCTAATTCACGGATTCAAAACATAAGGTAACACATCAGCACTCCCCCCTTTCTAAGGATTTCTTCCTCCTCCTCGGAAAGGGGGAGTTGTTCTTTTGTGGAATCTGACTTGGTCTAAGGGGGAAGCGGGTGTCATAAGCATAGACTGAAAGGTGGGTGTTGTTCCATGTATATCCAAAACGGCCCTTACAGACAAACGTATGCTTCTGAAACAGCGCAAGCTAAATTTTTGAGTAGTCCCCTTGCTCCTAACTTGAAA
Organism: Halobacillus faecis; assembly: GCF_007991335.1. Lineage (GTDB taxonomy): Bacteria > Bacillota > Bacilli > Bacillales > Halobacillaceae > Halobacillus > Halobacillus faecis. The sequence continues at coordinate 29,740 of NZ_BJYD01000021.1, forward strand.
GGGACCATCCAATTTTACCAAATGCCGTATGGTGTAGAAGTCTTTGTTCAGGTGGAAGGACTGCCTGATTTCAAGAAGACAAAAAACGGAAAGCAGATCGGCCCTCATGGGTTTCACATCCATGAAAAAGGAGTTTGCGAAATCGGGGATGGCAAAGATCCGTTTGCTTCTGCTGGGGGACACTGGAATCCAGATGATCAGCCGCACGGGAACCATGCGGGAGACTTCCCTGTGTTGTTCTCCAACCAAGGAAGAGCACGAATGATTTTTTTCACTGACCGTTTTAAGGTGCGGGACATCCTCGGCAAATCGGTGATCATCCATGAAGGACCTGATGACTATCAGTCCCAACCGAGCGGCAATGCAGGGAAGAGAATCGCTTGTGCCATCATAGAAAGATCTTGACGGAAAGGAATAATTCACCTTTTCACTGTATATACTAGTCGTGTAACGTTAATAGCACGCTCTGCTTGACTTCACCGGTGAGTCATAGTATAGTGTACAAAAGGATAAAATTTACCAATATTCTGAAGTTCGCACTTCCAATCACCTATTATAAAGAGTGATCAATCCTTATTGGTACTTTTTATAATATGTGATTTTTTCTTTATTGCAAAACGCATATTAATTTTTGAAACATTGGAGGATCCATCCCTATGAAAACAGGTACAGTGAAGTGGTTTAACGCGGAAAAAGGTTTTGGTTTTATCGAGGTTGAAGGTGAAGATGATGTATTTGTACACTTCAGCGCGATCAACGAAGAAGGCTTCAAGTCTCTAGAGGAAGGTCAAGCTGTAGAGTTTGAAGTGACAGAAGGAAATCGCGGACCACAAGCTGCAAACGTCACGAAACTATAATAAAATTAGAAAGAGACTGGCTTTTGAAGGTCAGTCTCTTTTATATCATGACATTCCAAAGGGGGGGGCTGCGCCGATGGCTTTCGGAAAGAAAAATCAAGCAGAGATTAAAGAAGAAGATACAAAGATTTGGGTATGTACATCTGAGGACTGCAACTGTTGGATGAGAGACAACTTCAGAACGAATAATAACAAGAAGTGTCCAATGTGCGGAAGTGATATGGAAGAAGAAAACAAAGTGCTACAAGTTGTAGAAAACAATAGTTTATACTATAAATCAGAGTCTTAATGAATCAAGCGGTTGCTCCCAGGGCAATCGCTTTTTCTTATATCCAAGGGAGGGGAAACAATGGATCATAAAATTAAGCAGATGCGGGAAAACAAACAGCTTTTGAGAAAACATTCGCTTTCTACTGTTTTAGATAAATTTGATGGGGATTTAATGGCATTAACCGAGAAGGAGCGAAAGAAGAAATATAACAAAATGAGTGCCGATCCTTACAGCTTTTTTAGAGGAAGTGCCTACTTGTTCTTTCATGATACTACAGAGCTTCCCTTTACCTTTCATACAGCCAGTGACAAACCGACTTGGATTATGGGGGATTTACATTTCAACAATTTCAGTGTCTTCCAAAACGAAAACAAACAGATTGTCTTCGATGTGGACGACTTTGATGAAGGATACCTTGGATCATATCTATACGACGTCTTACGCATGGTTGTTAGTATCCGTTTAATGATGCAATCACTTTCGTATGATGATGAGTCTAAGAATGAGATGGTTCATCGTTACTTGAAAACGTACGTAAAACAAATAAAAGCATACCACGAACGGGAATTAAGCCCGGAGACTGTCCAATTTACCAAAGAGGCCACGAAAGGTCCTGTCAAAAAGGCAATAAATAAAGCAGAAAAGAGAAGTTTGTCACACGAACTGGAAAAACAGACCATCATTAATCACGATTCCATTCGGTCTTTCGATCTTGGGAAGGACAAGCTGTCTTCTGTTCCTAAACACGAAAAACAACGGCTTGAAAAAGCATGGGAGGATTATTATCATTCTCTGGACACAAAGAAAAGGAAGTCGAAGGACTATTACCGGATCAAAGATGTCGTCAAAAAGACAGGAGCGGGGATCGGTTCGACAGGTTTGAAAAGATACTACATTCTTATTGAAGGTCAATGTGATGAAAATCATGAGGATGACATTATCCTTGAAGCGAAAGAGGCACGTACGCCTATCCCTGCTTACTTCTTTCCTTATGATGAAGCATTCTGGAATGATCATAAACACCAGGGAAGAAGAGTCATTCATACACAGCAGGCGATGCACCACCTTTCTGAACCGTTTCTCGGATATTTCACGATGGAAGGAAAAGATTTTTACGTTAGAGAACGCTCGCCTTTTTCTAGAGATGTGAAGGAAAAGCATTTACATGATCTGAAGTCTGTTAAACAGACGGTAAAGATTATGGCGAAAGTGAGTGCGAAAATCCACGCCAGGGCGGATGTGGACATCGATGAGGGAGTGCTCGGCTATCATAGTGAGGACAGCATTATGGAAGCGATCGGGACGGAGAAAAAGAGGTTCCGGCAACAACTCAGTTTATGGGCAGCTCATTATGAAAGAAAGGTATATGAAGATTATGAATTGTTTGTAGAGTGGGGTAAAGAGCGTGGATATTTTTAATATTTCAGGTGGCTATCATACAACGCTTAAGAATGATATAATTTCTATGTTATAGAAACGAGAGTACTGGAGGATTATCACATGTTAACAGTAAATAATGTAAGTCTTCGATTCGGCGACCAAAAGTTGTTTGAAGACGTAAATATAAAATTCACCCCTGGCAATTGCTATGGTCTGATTGGTGCGAACGGTGCAGGGAAATCCACATTCCTAAAGATTTTGAGTGGAGAAATTGAAGCCCAAACTGGTGATGTAAGTCTTAAAAAAGATCAGCGTTTGGCTGTTTTGAAACAGAACCATTTTGAGTACGACGAATATCAAGTGCTTGAAACCGTCATTATGGGTCATACCCGACTATATGAAGTAATGAAGGAAAAAGACGCGATCTATATGAAAGGCGACTTTTCTGAAGAAGACGGTATGCGCGCAGCTGAACTTGAAGGAGAGTTCGCTGAAATGAATGGATGGGAAGCGGATTCTGATGCAGCCCGTCTATTGAAAGGATTGGGCATTGGCGAAGAACTTCATGATAAGAAGATGAGTGAACTTCAAGGATCCGAAAAAGTGAAGGTTCTTCTTGCGCAAGCGCTCTTCGGCAATCCTGATGTTCTTCTTCTCGATGAGCCGACCAACCACCTGGATATTAAAGCGATCCAATGGCTAGAAGACTTTTTGATCGATTTCGAGAATACCGTGATTGTGGTTTCCCACGACCGTCACTTCTTGAACAATGTCTGTACACATATTGCTGACCTTGACTTTGGGAAAATCCAGATTTACGTCGGAAACTATGACTTCTGGTATGAGTCCAGTCAATTGGCTCAGAAAATGGCTGCAGAACAAAATAAGAAAAAAGAAGAGAAGATTAAGGATTTGAAAGAGTTCATCGCGCGTTTCAGTGCCAATGCTTCCAAATCCAAACAAGCGACTTCACGTAAAAAACTGTTGGACAAAATCACGCTGGATGATATTCAACCTTCTTCCAGGAAGTATCCTTACATTGCTTTCAATGCGGAACGTGAAATCGGAAATGACTTACTGACCGTTGAAAACCTCTCTAAAACGGTAGATGGTGAAAAGGTATTGGATAATGTAAGCTTCACACTTAACAAGGATGATAAAGTCGCTCTTGTGGGATCAAACGAAGTTGCAAAAACGACGCTTTTCCAAATTCTAATGGGAGAGATTGAGCCGGATGAAGGAACGTATAAGTGGGGTGTAACGACGTCCCAAAGTTACTTCCCTAAAGATAACTCAGAATTCTTCGAAGGTTCGAATTTGAACCTTGTCGAGTGGCTGCGTCAGTATTCTCCAGAAGATGAAACAGAAACGTTCTTACGCAGTTTCCTTGGACGTATGCTGTTCTCTGGCGAAGAGGCGCTTAAGAAAGCGAATGTCCTTTCTGGTGGAGAGAAAGTTCGTTGCATGCTTTCTAAAATGATGCTTTCTGGTGCGAACGTTCTTCTTTTAGATGAACCAACGAACCACCTTGACCTGGAGTCCATCACTTCCTTGAACAAAGGATTGATCAACTTTAAAGGTTCTGTCATTTTTGCCTCCCACGACCATGAGTTCATTCAAACCATTGCTAATCGTATTATTGAAATCACGCCTAATGGTAAGATTGTCAATAAAGAAATGACGTATGATGAGTTCTTGAATGACCCAGAAGTCCAAAAGCAAGTAGCAGCTAAATAAAGATAATCTAAAAGCACAGACCATACGTGGATCTGTGCTTTTTTTCGCTAGATTATGTTTTTTTCTATCATTTTCGGGTATGAAAATCCAAGAATAGGTACCCACTCACATTGTAGAATAATGACGAAATACTGAAAAACAAAGGCTATGCTGTCAGATACACGGTACAAATGCTCCTTTTGTAATGGCTGTGAAATATGGATGTTATGTTTGAAAACAAACTGTTGCCTGTTTGTTCTTAATTTATTCTGAGATTCTGTTAATCTTGTAATTGTGAACGGATCACCTAAATACATAGGGATCGACCAATCAAGAGGAGGCAGAATTTCATGAAAAAAACTGTATTTTCTGTTGTAGCTACTGTCGCATTAACGGGAGCATTCGCCACTACGGTAAGTGCCCACGAAACGGAATATAAAATCAATCAAGGAGATACTCTTTGGGGAATCTCACAAAAATATGACGTAAGCGTTCAAGACTTGAAGACTTGGAATGGGCTAAATTCAAATCTAATTTATCCAAATCAAACATTGAAAGTAGCAAGTGAGTCTAAATCCAGCACACCTTCATCTACTACGTCTTCCAACACATCCACTTATACAGTGAAGTCTGGAGACACGTTGTTCGCCATTTCTCAAAAATTTAATACTTCAGTCGATCAGCTGATGGCGTGGAACAACCTGACTTCCACCCTCATTTATCCTGGCGACCAGTTCAAAGTTGATGGACAGGCGGTTCAAACGTCTGCACCAAGTTCCAATAGCAGCTCTAGTAGCAATTCCAGCAACAGCACATCAACAGCAACGCAAACAAGTACAAGTCAAGATACAAGTAATGATGTAGTTAAAGAGTTTACAGCTGAAGCTACGGCTTATACGGCTTATTGCACAGGATGCAGCGGTGTAACGGCTACCGGAATCGACCTGCGTGCAAACCCAGACCAAAAAGTGATTGCCGTAGACCCGAACGTTATTCCACTTGGATCTAAAGTATATGTCGAAGGTTACGGAACAGCAATTGCCGGAGATACCGGCGGCGCCATCAATGGCAACCGTATCGATATTTTCATGCCTTCCCGTGAAGATGCACTTGACTTCGGTAGAAAATCAGTTAAAGTTCAGGTACTGGCCGACTAATTATTAACAAAAACTCCTTTCTGAATCTACAGAAAGGAGTTTTTTTATGCGGTTTATTTTGCGTTCCCATTACTTATTGATAGACTAAAGACAATTGTAAGAGGAAGGGAGCAGGTATAAATGAGAGCAATTGTACATGAAGGAAAAGATGGACTTGAGGGTTTAAAACTAAAAGAGATGCAGAACAGCCAGCCCAATGACAACGAAGTGAGAGTGAAAGTACATACAGCAGGAATGAACCGAAGGGATTTGGCTGTTGTAACGAAGCGGCATAAAGCGGAAGATCCAGCTTTAATTCCTGGTTCGGATGCTTCCGGCACAGTAGAATCCGTGGGAAAGAGTGTTACAAAGTTCCAAGAAGGTGACGAAGTCATTGTCAATCCTGGACTCGGCTGGCAGAAAAACAGCGATGCTCCTCCAGAAGGGTTTGAAATTGTCGGCCTTCCGGATCACGGAACTTTTGCCGAATATTACACGTGTACAGAGGACCATCTTGAAAGGAAACCTGAGCATTTGACTTTTGAAGAAGCAGGCGTACTTCCATTAGCAGCACTAACTGCCTATCGTGCTTTGTTTACAAGAGGAGATCTTGAAGCGGGTCAAACAGTCATGTTGCCGGGAATTGGAAGCGGAGTCCTAACTTTCTGCCTGAAATTTGCGAAAGCAATTGGAGCAAGAGTTATTGTAACTTCCCGGTCAGAAAGCAAACAAAAAGAAGCTTTGAAGCTCGGTGCGGATGTAGCCATTTCTACAGAAGAAAACTGGCAGGAAGCGCTGGCTTCTGAACAAGTAGATTTACTTATTGAAACGATAGGGAACGCCACTTTTAATAAATCCCTGGATATTGTTCGTAAGGGAGGAACGATTGTGACATTCGGTTCCACGACCGACGATGAAGTGACCATTAATATCCGGCAATTCTTTTACGGGCAATACAACTTGCTCGGATCCACGATGGGAAGTGCCGAAGAATTTAGGGAAATGCTCGGTTTTATTAGTGAACACAAAATAAAACCTCAACTGGATAAGGTTTTTTCAATGGAAGAGTACAAGGAAGCTTTCGAATACATTCAAAAATCTAAAAACTTTGGTAAAATTGGTTTTCACGTGCGTTAAAAGTTTTCACTTCAAACTTAGTAGTAACTCCGAATAAAAGTAAAAAACATAAACAATTAAGCGAACGAATGTGCGTATAATTGGACAATTCATCCATCTTTTGTAGTAGAATGATAGAAAGACCATTTTATGACAAGGGGTGGATGATTTTGTCACATAAAAACAATCCGAAACGATTCGCTTTAAACATGAGTGCCGCGCAATTTACGAAGTTTTATATCATGCACCTGTTACAAGTTCGTCAGCCGATGATCAGTGAGCACTTCAAAGCAGAGTTCAAAAAACTGACGAAGAACTGGATTCCAGCACCTTCGACATTACTTGATACCCTACATGAAATGACAGAGCAAGGATTATTATACCGTAAAGACGATTACAAATCATATGATAAAAAGAGACAAAAAGTGTACTGGTATTACCTGACGGATGAAGGTAAAGAAGAATTCGATGTGTTAAAAAAACGTTATAAGCTGTTATTTGAAGAACAAATGCAAATACTGAAACAAATTATGGATGATGTTTACAGATAAAAGAAAGGTGAGCTTGCAGTGAAATTAAGTGTTCTGGATCAAAGCCCCATATCCGAGGGGGAGTCTGCTCAAGATGCATTACAGAAGTCAGTAGAATTAGCGAAATACACGGAGAAATTAGGCTTTCATAGATACTGGGTTGCAGAACATCACAATACGAATGGTCTTGCGAATACGTCTCCTGAAATTCTTATATCCATGATTGCACAAGCCACAACATCCATTCGAGTCGGATCTGGAGGTGTCTTACTTCCACAGTACAGTCCATTAAAAGTAGCAGAGAATTTCCGTATGCTTGAGGCTTTGTTTCCAGGACGCATGGATCTTGGAGTGGGGCGTTCCCCTGGAGGTGGGCCCAAAACAAGGCTTGCCCTTACAGATGGAATTGAAAAGCCCCTCAGTTCTTTTTCTAGACAAGTAAAGGAGCTGAAACAGTTCTTACAAGATTCCATTCCTAAGGAAGACCGGTTTTATGGTGTAAAAGCACGTCCTGAAACCCATCATCAACCTGAACTCTGGGTCCTCGGTTTGACCGAGCGCGGAGCCAAACATGCAGCAGTGAATGGGACGGGGTTTACATTTGGTCATTTCATTAATCCTGATTATGGAAAGGCATCCATTGATACGTATAGGGAGCGATTTAAAGACCCTTATAAAAAAGAACCATGCGTCAATGTTTGTGTATTTGTTGTTTGCGGAGAGACAGAAGAAAAGGCAGAGGAGCTGGCAAAAAGTCAGGATCTCTGGTTGCTTCGGGTGGAAAAAGGCTTGGATACCCGAGTACCTTCTTTAGACGTGGCCAAAAATTACCCATATACAAAGGTAGATAGAGATAAAATCAGGAAAAATCGAAGACGCTGCATTATCGGAAACCCAGATCAAGTAAAAAATCAATTGGAAGAACTATCTGAATACTACGGTACGGATGAGTTTCTGATCATTACAAACATATTCGATTTTGAAGAAAAGAAAAAATCCTATAGGCGAATTGCTCAGTCGTTCAAGCATTAATCAAGCCCCATCAGAGATAAATGCACTATGGCAGAAGAATGACTTAGTTTTGAGAAGCTTTCAGCAGCAGTCTCCCGATCCCGCTAAGGCCCTTGTATTATAAGAAGACTAATCTCTATGCCTCCATAAAATAAATAAATTATCCCTAAAATGCTCCAATAATCCTTTTAAAATGTGACATCATTTAAATTCGGCAGGTCACGATGAAGAAAATTTGAGCCTTTCATAAGCTAGAGAAGAAAGGGGACTCCTATATGGTGTTAGGGCAACTGAGACCCCTCAGGACGTAGTTTAAAGAGGCTTAGCACCATGGGAAGCGAAAATCCCTTTACATCACACAAACATCCCGAATTTGAGTCCTCCACTACCCTGTCATACCCTTTAGTAATTATTATTTCTCATTAATCATAGATCCGCCTAATCAACAGGGAGCTCAGTCTTTTACCCATACCGATTCTTATCCAACCTCATATATAGAAGTAAAGGGGGGAATTGGAATGAGTAAAGGATATGGTGGAGGCTTTGCGCTAATCGTAGTTTTGTTTATTCTCCTAATTATTGTAGGAGCTTCTTGGTGGTATTAATTACTACAAAGCGTGGCAAATGCCACGCTTTTTCAATTATCATAAATCATCGTTTTAAAATGGATGGATGTAAGCTATAATAAGTACCATTACGTCACGAAAAAGGATGAAATTACATGAAAGATGTCAATATATTGGGAACAATCCAACAAGCAAAAATTAAAAAGAAAATCACAGAAGGCTTTATTGTACAGATTCAAAATGAAGAATTTGTACTCCAGGACGAAGATGTAACAGAAGATATTGAACTGGATGAAAGCAGAGACATGTTTATTTACGAAAACAAGAAAGGACAAGCTTCCGCGACCATGGAGATTCCGGAAGTTACAAAAGATACTTATGGATGGGCTGAAGTCGTAGAAGTTGTTCCCAATATGGGGGTCTTCGTTGATATTGGTTTAAATAATAAGGATATTCTTGTCTCCTCTGACCATCTCCCTTTGCTGAAATCTGTATGGCCTAAAGAAGGGGATCATTTATTTGTTAGTCTAGAACTCGATAAAAAAAATCGTCTTTTGGCAGAACCTATTTCTGAACAAGAAGTCATGGGTGACCTGGAACCTGCGCCTAAAGAGTTTCTTGGACAAGAAGTGACCGCGCGTGTGTACCGAGCAACAAAAGCAGGCTCTACGGTATTGACTGGCGAAGGATATCGGGGATTCGTCCATCCAAGTGAAAGAAAAGAAGAACCAAGACTTGGAGAAACGATTACAGCTAGAGTCATTGATGTAAAAGACGATGGAACCATCAACTTATCTCTTCGTCCACTAAAACAAGAGGGGATGAAGGAAGATGCAGAGATAATCTATGAGTATTTACAAGAAAACGACGGTGTGATGTTCCTTCATGATAAAAGTGATCCAGAAGATATCCGGAAAACCTTCAAAATCAGTAAGGCAGCATTTAAGCGCGCCATTGGGCAATTAATGAAAGAACGAAAAATTGTTCAAGAGAATGGTAAGACAGTAATCAATCACGATCGCACTTAAAACTTAGTAGCAACTCCGAAACTAAAAAATAAAAAACAAGCATCTAAGTCATAGTACAAAGGTGCTTGTTTTCTTTTCCATTATTTAATCCTCGTATTCTGCTTCTAACCCGTTGCTATATACAACTCTCAGCTTAAATTCCTTGTAGGTTTCATCAAGTCCAAAAACCTGTAAAACATCTTCAATTACTTCTTGTTCAGATGAATCTTCATCAAAACTGAGTTCCATGAAATGTGGAGTCAGTTGATCTAGCGCCTTTTCTCCTGAAATTTTCTCCTCGCCAATTTCATTGATGACTGCTCTGGTTTGAGCTTCATTAGATACATATTTGACTTGATATGAAAGTGTATCTACATAATCAATTTCCAGATCAAATTGTTGAAATGGAAGAGCTTTTCTTGCTTTATCCACCTTCTCATTTGTTTCATAATTCATATCATTAAGTGAATCGGTGGTGGGGGCAGTAGATAATGGCTGCTGTTCATAATCCATCATTTGCTCTCCATTGTTGTCAGCCGTACATCCGCTCAAGACGATGAGACTTATGGCCAGTATTGAGGTTACAGTTTTCATTCATGATCCCTCCATTCATGTCCTTTTCTTAGGATGGACGAAAATGACGGATTTCATAACTTCGTTTATGTATGATGAGCATTAGAATTTTTTGAACATAAGAACCCATGATAAGATGAAGATAGGATTCTTTTATCTAGGGAGGAGAAGGAATGAAAAAAATGACGGCCATAGCGATCACCCTGCTTTTTTTAATAAGTGTCGGCGTCCTTTTCTTTTTCAATAAAAATTCTGGTGCTTCTACAACCAGCAATTCTGAAGATGTGAAGAGAGTAGAGTTATATAACGGTGAAGTTGTAGACTATTCTCAGCATGACTTAAAAAGTAAACTAACGGATATCCAATATGAAGTAACACAGGAAGACGGGACAGAAAAAGCTTTTGATAATGCATACTGGGATAACAAGGAAGAGGGCATTTATGTAGATGTTCTCTCAGGAGAGCCATTATTCAGCTCTACAGATAAATACAAATCAGGTACAGGTTGGCCAAGTTTCACCAAACCGATTGCTGAGAAATACATCACTACAAAAGACGACCCAGGAATTTTCGGCATGAGGACGGAAGTAAGAAGTAAGCAAGGAGATAATCATCTTGGTCACGTATTTAAAGACGGTCCAGAACCGACAGGGTTGAGGTACTGTATGAATAGTGCAGCCATGGAGTTTATTCCTAAGCAGGAGATGAAGAACCAGGGTTACGGTGAATTTTTATATTTGTTTAAAGAAGAAGGGTGAGTTTCCCTTCTTCTTTTTTAATAGGAATTTCATTAGACAAGTGTCGTTTAAAGTGGTTTTATGTAGAGTCTATGCTGTCCTTACATATACGCCACCGGGAGTAGTACATAACCAAGGGAAGATATGGGGGGGATCATATGCCAATCCTATTTCGGTAATACCATTCGTTGAAAAACTGATTGACTCTAGAATAAATGGTGTAAAAAGCTCCCTGGACACAGCTAGCTATTATCTTCAAGTATGCATGGACTAGTACTTCAGAATCTCGCATTTAAAGGAATACGCCTTGACAAAACCAATGAGAACGATTATCATTACCGTAAATAAAACTTTAGATACGTAGGTGAGAGGTATGGAACAAACAAAAACAGAACTAGCAAGAATCATTCGTGAACGTCGCTCTGTAAAGAGTGGATATTTAGATAAAGAGGTCCCAACAGAACTTGTTACTGAACTGTTAGATGACGCAAGATGGGCACCAACTCACGGTTTACGTGAACCATGGAGATTCATTTTCATTCCTTCTCACGAAAAAGAAGAATTCGTGGAATCCCTTGTCCAAACATTTCCTCGTGACATGCAGGAAAACCGCAGAAACTACTTCAGTCAGCCGGCCGCTTTTCTAATAGCGATTATGGATGAAGATCCTCGTCAAAAACAGTGGGAGGAAAACTTCGGAGCGATCAGCAGCATGCTTCAAAACTTCCAACTGCTGGCTTGGGAACGTGAGTTAGGTGTATGCTGGAAGACAAACCCACAAATTCATGAGCCAAAAGTGCGTGAACTTTTAGGTGTTCAACCTGGGGAAAAAATTGTAGGTTTTATTCATATGGGCTTTTTTGAACAACAGCCAAAGCAGAAAAAACGCACACCAATAGAAGAGAAATTAACCATCTATAAAAAATAATGGTTGAACCAATTCAAAAGACGCCGATGATCGGCGTCTTTTATTTAATCTTTATACTTAGAATCCTAGGCGATTAAAACAACATTGAGTTGATTTTCAAGCTCTTTTACCTTAACAAGCTTTTCTTTCGGCAGCTCTGCATAATCAAAAGCCATAATCATTCGCCTCCTTAAGTTCTATCCTTTGCTTTTAAACAAGGAGTATTCCGATATCAACAATTTTGAATGGCAAGCCTTAATAATAGACGAACCTATGCTCGCCCATTTATGATAAAGATAAGACTATAAATAAAGGAGATCGACATGAACTTTGTAGCCCTTGATTTTGAAACAGCTAATTCTTCAAGAGGTTCTGTTTGTTCCATTGGTATGGTGGAATACGAACAGGGCTCCATAAAAAGAGAATACTACAGATTAGTGAAACCACAGAAAAACTATTTTGCTCCCATCAATATACGTGTGCATGGAATAACTAAAAGCGATGTTGAAGATGCCGAAGAGTTTGATGTGTTATGGGAACGTGAGATCAGGTCATGGCTGGAAGGTAAGTTTGTCGTAGCTCATAATGCGCAGTTTGATATGGGGGTTTTACGTGCTGTATTGGATCTATACAACCTTAGCTACCCGATGCTTGCGTACAACTGTACCGTCAATATATCTAAGAAAACGTGGCATTTTCCAAAGTATAACTTGAATGTTGTCTCTGACTATCTCGGATTTTCATTCAGCCACCACCATGCATTAGAAGATGCTAAGGCTTCTGCACATATCCTGATGTCAGCAAAAGAGGAGCTTGGCGCAACAGATACTAAAGACCTTGTAGACAAATCAGGAACGACAAACGGAATGATGTTTGATCGTGGTTATGAACCGGCACGCATAAACAAAAAGAAACGTGCTAAAAAAGCACATCCATCGTCGTATATAGCAGCAACCAACCAATTCGATCCTTCCCATCCCTTTTATGACGCTGCAGTTGTGTTTACAGGAAAGTTAAGTAAAATGAAGAGAGATGAAGCCAGTCAAAAAGTCGTTGATTTAGGTGGCCACCTTCACAACACAATTGAATCCAATACAAGCTTTGTAGTTGTTGGCGAACAAACGTTCGAGGCTTATAAAAACGGCACAAAAACCAATAAACTGGAAAGAGCAGAGACGCTGCTAAGCCAGGGATATCCAATCGAAATCATTTCTGAGTCAGAGTTTCACCAATATTTAAAACGCTCATCCCATAAATAGGGATGAGCGTTTTTATTTCCTGGATAGATACCTGCGATCTTTTATCCGCTCTGGGTGGACGGATTTAGCATGAGGAGATATTTTTCCTAAATTGACACCTGCACCAAAATAATAAGATTGCCACACGATTTTCGTGCAATACTGTTGTCCGTTCATCCTGCTTATAGGCGTCCATATCTTATAGTTGGCATGAGGATATTCTCGTTGAAGATTTACCGCATAATCAGCAGCCGCGTTACCTGATTTCCTATCCTTGGCTGAATAGATGCGTATATTGCTGAATTTTTTAAAATAAGCCTCCATATGATCTTGCACGACTCCTGAAGGAACTGAATGAATCACTTTATTATCTTTCGTTACAATCCCTACATGACCGATATAACGGGATTCTTTTTTGCCGATAGGAGAAAATAGCAAATCTCCAGGTTGGATGGGTAGGTTTGTACCTGGATATAGATGTTCATGTTTTTGAATCACTGGAGCAACGATTTTCTTAGGCTTTATGATGAATGCAAAAAATACAGTACTTAGGAAGAAAAGCAACTTTTTCATAAACACCTTCCTTAGTCTTTTTATATCATAATCCTAGCTGATTACATGCCAAATAACAAAGTAAAAGTGCTAAAAAGCACCCACAAGAACATATGTTCGATAATTGAAACGAACGAACACTTGGGAGGGAACCACAAATGAATAGACCATTGAGAAAAAGAATAATGTCCAAAGTAGAAATAGCTCAACTGTATAGTGCTGGCGAAAGTACAACTGTCATTGCTAAAAAAGCGAATGTTTCACCGGATTATATCCGAATCGTGTTAAAGGAATTAAGAGTTCCATTAAGACCTAGAGGCAGCTGGAAAAGAAAGTTTAAGGTCAACGAAGACTATTTTAAGACGTGGTCTAACAACATGGCTTAATATTTTAGGATTTATTGCAGCAGGTGGAATGATTTCATGTCATGCGCAGTTAATTAGCATAGCACAAAAAGAAAAAGATATACTGCTGTATATTAAGCGCGAAATGGATTCCAGCCATCCAATAACAAAAAATGAACGGACAGGTGTACATATGCATAATATCCGAAGTGAAATTCTCAAGGAGGATCTCATTCGCATACATGGAATAATACCAAAGAAATCAATGACTTTATCATATCCAAATGTACCAAGGGAATATCAATCACATTTTGTAAGAGGGTATTTGGATGGTGAAGGCTGTATATACAAGGATAAATATTTTATCAATATCGTAGGTGGATCCAAGTCATTTATGATGGAATTAATGGATGTACTTAGAGCAAATGATATGGAATCGAGATTAAATACGAATCCAGGATGACTTAATAGTAAGAGTTTATGTTAGCGGTAAGAAAGATGTAGAAAATTTCTTCCATTGGATATACGCTCAAGAAGATAAATGCCTGGAAAGAAAATATTCAACGTTCTTAAAATTGTTGAAGTAAAAAGAAGGAGAGGAAATCCCCCTTACTTTTTTGTTTTCATCTAGTTTACATAATATTTATTATACTTACTCATTTCAGAAATGATTGTTACATCTCAATAAAAAAGTATACTCATGATATTGAGACGAGATAGAAACAAATAAGCTAAAATTTAAGATGTTTCTTATTAATGTTTACTAATCACTTATCCTCCATAAGTTTTGCGCGTTAAATTCTCAGTAATAAATCCGGCTTCAAATTGTAGTTTCAGCTTCAGTTAGCTTCATTTGTTTTTATTTCATACATGACCTTTTATAGAATTTCAGAACGTTTGCTTTACGATCTCCAGCATGCTTTAAAATCATGTCTACACAATTTATCGTTCCATTTCAACCTGGTTAATCTAATATTTCTCATTCAACTTTCATACGCTTTTCGAATCTCCATTACTTGTTCATAAATTAAATGTAATTCCATCTATATTGAGATTTTTGCTACACATTTTTATATTTTTAATCTCGAGCTATCATTTGATTGACTCTCGGATTATGATTAAACATTATATACTCACGGTTAAGCTTTACTATTGTCTTCATTCGCATGCTGCTTTTCTTGATTAGACTTATTTCAATCTACATAACTCCCTTCTTTCCAGTTCTTGACCTATCATTTTATTTGCTCCCAGTTGCTTAAAAACTGAGAATTGATTTATTGATTGTTTTTTCTGAATATTTCGGAGTTGCTACTAAGTATGAATTAGTAACCCCCCCTCGCAGATGCTCATTTTATGGGGGTTAGAACATATGTTCTGTTATTAACGGTGATTTTATGTATTTGGAATTACTACTAAGTTCCTTGTTAAAAACAAACAAAAAAGAAAAGCCACAGAGCGCTTACTCTGTGACTTTAACCTTTGATTTTTTTGACGTTGTTGCTGCCTGCTCTTCATATACCTTTAACGTCTTATAGTAATACTCAAGGATCTGCTCCGAAGGTTTTTGCCAGCTATACTTTTCAGCTTCTTGGCGTGCATTTTTACAAAGTGTCTGATATAACTCCTCATCTTCCAATCTTTCGATCGCCTGAATCATGCTCTCGGTGTTCTCATTTTCAAATAATAAACCTGTTTTGCCATCTTCTACTTGCTCCATGGTCGGGCCGCTCTTGGCAGCAATGACAGGGAGACCAGAAGCCATAGATTCGAGGATGACTAGGCCAAGCGTTTCGGTAACCGATGGGAAAATCAGAGCATCAGAAGAAGCAAAAGCCTGAGCAAGCTCCTCTCCGTGCATAAGCCCTGTAAAAACTGTATTGGTATCCTTAAAAGTTTCCTCTAATTCATCCTTCACAGGGCCATCTCCAACAATGGCAAGAGAAATATCGTCTCTCTTTTCCAATAAAGGCTTGATTTTATGGATTTCTTTTTCAGGAGCCAATCTACCCACAAAGACAAGCAGTTTGTTATCTTTCCTGCCTGCAGACAGTCGCTCCCTCATCTCTTCACTTTTATGTCGAGGATGGTAATGATCGACAGCGACTCCCCGGTCCCACACACTCACATTATGGAAGTTCTTCTCATCCAGTTCCTTCTTAATAGCTCTTGAGGTACACAAATTCACATCTGCATAGTTGTGTAACTTTCTAAAATACCACCAAACAAGAGGCTTAAAAGGATATAACCGGTAATAATCCAAGTATTTAGGAACGTGAGTATGATAAGAAGCAATTAACGGATAGTCCAGTTTATCCGCATAATATACGCCAGAGACCCCTACAAGAGCGGGGTTGACCACATGGACGAGGTCAGGATTATGTTTTTGCAGCAAGTCCTTTACTCGTCGCTGTGGTAAGCTGAATTCTCGATACCTGTAGAAAGGCATTTTTGTCGTTTTGACCCCTTCGACGATCGCCCCTTCATATTCCGTCACACCAAAGTCTGGAGCAATGACGACGACCTCATGTTCTTGATTTCGCAAGTATTTGATGGACTCTTTTAATCGTGTGACGACTCCATCTGTTGATGGTAGGAATGTTTCTGTAATGATGGCGATTTTCAAAGCGGAAAACTCCTT
The DNA here is from genome assembly GCF_007991335.1 of Halobacillus faecis. Taxonomy (GTDB): domain Bacteria; phylum Bacillota; class Bacilli; order Bacillales; family Halobacillaceae; genus Halobacillus; species Halobacillus faecis. The sequence goes on from NZ_BJYD01000021.1 coordinate 46,319, forward strand.
ACTTCCAAGTGATTGACGGCAATACGTTTTCTTCAATGATTCGGTTTTTATTTTCGACAGCTGTGCGCAGAATGTCACGAATAACATCGTCTGTCAATAAGTGAGGTTCTAGACCAAGGTCACGCAGTTTTGTATTCACAGCATTGTAATAATGGTCTTCATTCTCGATACGAGGATTCTCGATCTTTTTCACTTGTGTATCAAGGCCTTCTTCTTTAGCAATCTTTTGTACGCGTTCAGCAAGATCCTGAACAGAGAACCATTCAGTAAATTGGTTGAACACGCGGAATTCACCTTGATCTGCCGGGTTCTCAGCCGCAATCTCGACACATCTTACTGTATCTTCAATATTTAGGAACGCACGTGTCTGCCCTCCTGAGCCATAAACCGTGATATCATGTCCGATGGCTGCCTGGTTGACGAAACGGTTCAGAGCCGTGCCGAATACGCCATCGTAGTCTACACGGTTTACGAGCATCGGATCGAGACGTGTTTCGGCTGTATGTAAACCGTATACGATTCCCTGATTCAAGTCAGTGGCGCGGATGCCCCAGATTTTACATGCAAACATAATGTTATGGCTGTCATGTACTTTAGACAAGTGATAGAAGGAACCAGGTTGTTTTGGATATGGAAGGGTATCCTTCCGTCCTTTATGTTCAATTTCAATATATCCTTCTTCGATATCAATGTTAGGAGTACCATATTCGCCCATTGTACCCAGTTTAATCAGGTGACATTCAGGAGCGAATTCTTTGATTGCATAAAGAACATTCAAGTTCCCCATAACATTGTTCGTTTGTGTATAAACCGCATGCTCGCGATCGATCATTGAATATGGAGCCGAACGTTGTTCAGCGAAGTGAACGAATGCTTCAGGTTCCGTTTGACGGAATACTTCGCTAAGAAAATCATAATGGTTCAAGTCACCAATAAATGTTTTGATTTCTTTTCCTGAAACCTCTTTCCATTTAGCTACACGGTCTTCTAGTGTTGCAATCGGTGTAACTGAATTCGAGCGTAGTTCATCATCATACTTTCTGCGTACCAAATTATCTACGATGGTTACATCATGTCCTTGTTTGGATAGGTATAATGCCGTTGGCCAACCGCAAAAACCGTCTCCCCCTGCTACAATAATCCTCATAATCTACCTCCTAGTTACGTCTTGCATACTCGTATTCCATTATAGAATGACTCCTATGACTTTTCTATCTTCTCCCAATCGTTCGAAGACGGACAAAAGTCAAGGTCTCTACGTTTTTGACTTTACCATTAATTTAATTTTGAAACAATTAATTCTTTGTTAAACCGTCGATTCTATGTAGAGATATGCTTGTGAGACCTCAAACCTATTTACCCCAAATGAAGATTACTTCAAACCTACTTTTCAATAAAAGCCTGCAGAACAACAGGTTCTGCAGGCGGAGCTGTCACTTTTCTTCTTCCTTATTCTCATCCTCTTCTTTCGTAGCAGCCGCTTCCTTCAGTTCATCATCAGAAGATGCTCCAAATTCATGGACAGCCCCTCTTGATACATAGCTCTCAAGCATCGCTTTCAGATCCATACCTGTTGTCTCTTTTAAAGACTCCTGAATGCCAAGCATGGTAGAAGTCACACTGTTCGCTACTTTCGCAGAACCTCCACGTGAATCGTTTCCTCCCATATCAATGACCTTCATATCTTTAATTTGACTGATTGGTGCGGATACTTTTTCTGCATATTCCGGCAATACTTTAATGAGCATTTCCATAATGGCCGCTTCACCGTAATGTTCCATCGCTTTCGCCATACGTTCTTTCGATTCCGCTTCAGCAATTCCTCGTTGACGAATGACTTCCGCTTCGGATTCGCCTTTGATTCGTTCATTATCGGCTTCTGCCTGCGCACGTTTAGTCACTTCATAAGCTTCAGCATCAGCGATGGAGCGGCGTCGTTTGTTCTCTTCTTCTTCCAATTCGACCGCTCTCTGCTTTTCAATATACTGAACTTTCAATTCTTCTTCCTTGATTTGCTGAGCAAGTTTCTGCCTTTCCAATTCCCCTGATTGGTCTGCATTCGCTTTCGCGCGGTTCGTCTCTTTCTGGAATTCCGCTTCCTTGATGTCTTTTTCCTTTGTCGATGCCGCAACTGCAGTCAAACGTCGGTTTTCTTCATCTTGTGCTTCCTGGTCGTTTTTCGCCTGATAGATGCGCGTCTCTTTTGTTGCATCGGACTCTGCCATGTTCGCTTTCTTCTGAACCTCAGCGATATGAGGACGACCTAGCGCATCGATATATCCATTTTCGACATCCACATCCTCCACATCATTCAATGCAAAAGAAGTGATCTCAAACCCCATGCCTTTTAAGTCAGATTCAGCAATTTTCTTCACCTGAGTGTTGACTTCTTTGAAATCATTATAGATTTTTTCAATCGGAAGCGATGCGATGATCGAACGTAAATGACCATTCAACACATCTTTCAACTCTGATTCTCTTTCTTTCTGCTTCTTACCAAGGAATTTCTCCGCAAAGTTCGCCATGATCTCAAGTTCACTGCCAATACTGATGACCGCCGTACTAGCAACTCTAACGGGGATCCCCTCTTTTGTATAAGCCTTGTCTGAATTGACTTGTAGTTGGAAGGATGTCAAATCAATCGGCGTCGCTGTCTGGAACATTCTCAGGCGGTACCCACCACCACGAATGATTTTTACCGAACGTCCATTATCATCTTCAAATACATTCTTTTCTTTTTCCGGATCACCAAGTTTTGGACCTGTAACAATCAACGCCTCATTCGAACTGGCCGTCTTATAGCGCATTCGGAAGACGATAAAAGTTATGATTCCCCCAACTAGAACAACCGCTCCAATAACACCTAGAATTAACAAAAATAAAGCACCTTCAAACAAATAACCACTCCTTTTTCTTTCTCCCTATTTATGTAACAAAAGGGGTTATATTCCATAACGATTACAACTCTATTAAAGTTTCAGGAAATTTGCAATATCCGCCAAATTTCCTTTAAGGAACATAGACCTATGAATTCTATCAAGTAGAGAATTCAGTTATAATAGTAATAATAAAATTCTGAAAAAGGAGGAACATTCATGAGTACATCGATCAATGCATGGACCCCTACCGCAGAATATAAAGAAGCAACCCGATTATTCCGATGGATGAAGAAGTATGGCTGCACCTCCTATGATGACTTCCACTCTAAATCTATCGATGATCTTGAATGGTTTTGGGAAGAAGCAGTCAAAGAGCTCGCCATTGAATGGTATACCCCTTACAAAAGTGTATTGGACACATCCCATGGCCCTATGTATCCCCAATGGTTTCAAGGTGGGGAGCTTAATGCCACTCACTTAGCCCTTGATCGCTGGGCAGATGATCCATCTAAAGAAAATGACATTGCCCTTTACTGGGAGGGAGATAATGGACAAACCTCCTCCTTATCCTTTAAAGACTTGAAAAAGGAAGTAGACACTGTCGCTTGCGGTCTAGAGAGCTATGGAATATCTGAGGGCGATATCGTTACATTGTATCTACCTATGCTCCCTGAAACCCTCATTGCTATGCTGGCCATTTCCAAAGTAGGTGCAATCTTCTCACCTGCCTTCTCTGGTTACAAAGCAGATGCCGTCACAACAAGAATTCATGCAAGCAAATCGAAAGCGTTAATTACGGCTGATGGCTTTTATCGCAGAGGAAAAACGATACCTATGAAACAGGAAGCGGATCTTGCTGCGGATCAATGCCCATCTCTAGAGCATGTTTTCATCGTTGAACGTACTGGATCGCAAGTGAACTTACAAGAACCTCGTGATGTTCTCTGGAGTGATTTAAGAAAGAAGGAATCCGAGTACAAGACGAAGGTGAAAAGAGCGAATGATCCGTTTATGCTCATTTACACCTCAGGAACAACAGGTACACCAAAGGGAGCTGTCCATACTCATGCAGGATTTCCCATCAAGGCTGCCTTTGATGCTGGTGTGTGTATGGATGTTACGAAAGAAGATACGTTATTCTGGTATACGGATATGGGATGGATGATGGGACCCTTCCTTGTTTACGGAGGATTGGTCAATGGTGCATCCATTGTCATGTTTGAAGGCACCCCTGACTATCCAGACCCCGACCGCTTATGGAAACTTGTAGAGAAGTATCACGTCACCCATTTAGGTCTCTCTCCCACCCTTGTCCGCTCCATGATGAAGCACGGGAAAGATTGGATCGAGAAACATGATCTCAGGTCTTTAAAACTTATTGGATCAACAGGTGAACCATGGAATCCAGAGCCGTGGCATTGGCTTTTCAAACATGCAGGAGGTTCAAGAATACCAATTTTCAACTATTCAGGTGGAACAGAAATTTCAGGAGGGATTCTCGGTAATGTACTCGTCAAACCGATTCAACCAGTCACTTTCAATGCGGCTCTTCCTGGAATGGATGTTGATGTTTATGACGAAAAAGGACAGTCACTCCTCGATGAAGTTGGCGAACTCGTGATCAAATCCCCATGGGTTGGCATGACAAACAGTTTCTTTGGAGACGATCAGCGTTATGAAGAGACCTATTGGAGCCGCTTCAAAGATACGTGGGTTCATGGTGATTGGGTGATTAAAGATAAAGAAGGGTACTATACGATTACCGGACGATCGGATGATGTTTTAAATGTAGCCGGAAAACGATTAGGTCCTACGGAGGTGGAGTCTGTTCTCCTTAAACATAGCGCCGTTTTAGAGGCTGGAGTTATTGGAATCCCTCATGAGGTAAAAGGAGAAGAAGCCGTCGCATTTGTGGTCCTTAAGGAATTTCATCCTCCAGATGATCTAACGGAAGAATTGACCATGCTCCTTCATCATCAATTAGGCAAAGCCCTCGCACCTAAAAAGATATTCGTTGTCGATGACCTTCCTAAGACAAGAAATGCCAAAGTGATGAGGCGAGCGATCAAAGCTGCTTTTTTAAATAAGCCAGCTGGGGACTTGAGTGCGCTCGTCAATCCGCAAAGCGTTAATCAGATCCGGAGCATTGGCCAAAATGCTTCATCAACATGAAAAGTACGAATCGAGCAATTTTTTGTATCGGTTCATAAATAAATACACAGCTTAGAATCTTATTGATCACGATTCAACAAAGAAGCTCCTGGACATATCAAAGGTCCAGGAGCTTTTTTTTATACCGGATATACACCGTGTTTTCTTTCTGTAAATAGAACATCTTTTGTCTCGTAAGCATCATATCGAGTGGAAAGCTCTTCTCTGAGCTTATTCGGCTGAACGATGTCATCGATTACCATCTCAGAAGCCAAACGATAAATATCAATGTTCTCTTTGTATTCTTCATGCTTTTCTTTAATGAATGCCGGTCGCTCTTCTTCAGGAAGTGCGGCGATCTTATTCGCATAAACAGCGTTTACAGCCGCTTCTGGACCCATAACAGCAATCTGTGCGGTAGGCAAAGCGAGACATGCATCCGGCTCAAACGCAGGTCCTGCCATTGCATAGAGTCCTGCTCCGTAGGCTTTACGAACAACAACAGAAATTTTAGGTACAGTCGCCTCGCTCATCGCAGAAAGCATCTTCGCCCCGTGACGGATAATCCCTGCACGCTCAACTTTGGTTCCGATCATGAACCCTGGAATATCGGCAAGGAAAAGCAGTGGAATATTAAAGGCATCACAGAGCTGGATGAATTTCGCTGCTTTATCTGCAGAATCAGGGAAAAGGACGCCACCTTTTGCTCTTGGCTGGTTGGCGATGATTCCTACAGGCCGCCCTTCGATTCTCGCTAAACCTGTAATGAGCTCCGGAGCAAACTTTTTCTTGATCTCACAGAATGAATGATCATCAATGAGACGATCGATCAACTGATACATATCAAACGGGGCATTTTGGTTTTTAGGGATCAGTTCTTCCACGCTTTTCTCAAACGGAGCAGGCTCTCTTGATTCTGCCTTTGTCGGTAATTCCCTGTAGGACTGTGGGAAATAGCTTAAATATTTTCTGGCGAATGCAATCGCATCACTTTCATCTTTCGCGAGTACATCCCCACATCCAGAGACCGAACAATGCATATTCGCACCGCCCATTTCCTCAAGCGTCACTTTCTCCCCGATCACTTTCTCAGCCATTCGCGGAGACCCTAAATACATGGAGGCGTTGCCATCGACCATGACGACGATGTCACAAAAGGCAGGTATGTACGCTCCGCCCGCTGCAGATGGTCCGAATAATAAACAGACTTGTGGCACACGGCCGGATAGTTTGATTTGATTATGGAATATACGTCCTGCTCCTCGGCGGTTAGGGAACATTTCAACCTGATCGGTAATCCTTGCCCCCGCAGAGTCCACAAGGTAGAGCATCGGCACATTCAGTTTTAATGCGGTTTCCTGAATCCGTATGATTTTTTCAACGGTCCGCGCTCCCCATGAGCCCGCTTTTACGGTGGAATCGTTGGCCATTACACATACTTTTTCCCCGTTAATTTTCCCTATGCCTGTGACGACACCATCAGCAGGGAGGGAGTCATCTTGACAATTGGCGAAAAAAGCGTCTTCGATATCGATGTTATCATCAAACAAAAGCTGTAGACGTTCACGTACGAACATTTTCCCTTTTTCAGCGTTCTTGCTGTGATACTTTTCAGCACCACCAGAAGCAATCTTCTTTGCTCGTTCTTCTAACGTTTCATTTGTAGGCATCGTTTTTTCCACCTTTTATTCTCCTTTGTATTCCGGTTTCCTTTTTTCCTTAAATGCTTGAAGTCCTTCTACACGATCATCGGTTGGAATCGTCGTTTCATAACAGGCACGTTCAATCTCAAGACCTGAAGACAAATCGGTGTCATATCCCTGATTGATTGCTTTTTTCGCCTGCTTCATAGCAATTGGACCGTTCCGTGCGATGCAAGCAGCCAAGTCCTTCGCTTCTTCCATAAGGAATTGCGGTTCGTACATATATTCAACAAGACCAAGGGTATACGCTCGCTTTGCTTCCACCGGCTTCGCAGAATAAATCATTGCTTTCGCCTGACCGATTCCAATCAGTCTGGATAGACGCTGGGTTCCACCTGCGCCTGGGATGATGGCAAGCGATGTTTCCGTCAGTCCCACTTTTGTGGATGTACTCATCATACGTAAGTCACAGGCAAGCGCGAGTTCAAGTCCGCCACCAAACGCGACCCCGTTGATGACAGCGATTGTCGGTACATGAATGTCTTCAATCATCCGGACTGTATCTCCGATTTTTTTAACGGTCTGGATGACTTCTTCGTCACTCATTCCCCTTCGTTCTTTCAGATCGGCCCCTGCGCAAAAGGCTTTCGTTCCTTCCCCAGTCACTAGAACCACCCTGATTTCCTGTCGTCGATTGATTTCGTGAGCTTTTTCCTGCAGTTGAGACAGCAAGTCTGTAGACAATGCATTCGCTGCATCGGGACGGTTTAATTTCAGTACATATACATGGGGGGAAAGCTCCTCTAACGTGACTAGCTCCTCCATTCGTTACACCCTTTCTTTGTTTATCACCTGCATTTGATGACTTGGCAATGCCTTATTCAGGACGCGTTGGATATAAATGGCCGCTTCCTTCAGCTTTTCTTCATCGATCCCTGTTTCAATACCCATTTGATGGAGCATGTGCACAAGGTCGTCAGTTGCTAAGTTTCCGGAAGCTCCTTTGGCGTAAGGACAGCCCCCGAGCCCTCCTAGGGCCGCATCAAAAGTGGTGATGTTATGCTGCATGGAGACAAGGACGTTGGATAAGGCCATCCCTCTGGTATTGTGAAAATGCATAGCAAGCTTATCGAAAGGCAGCCATTGTTTCCATTCGGAAAGCGCTTGATCGACTTGTCTAGGATTTGCTACGCCAATCGTATCTCCTAATGAGAGTTCATCAATGCCCATCTCCAGTAGACACTCACTAACCCGTGCGACCTGGTCTGTAGCAATAGCTCCTTCATAAGGACATCCAAAAACCGTAGAGACATAACCTCTCACGCTCTTCCCTTCTAATTTTGCTTCTTGGACAACTTCTTTCAGAACCGGATACGTTTCTTCAATAGACTTGTTGATGTTTTTTTTGTTATGCGTATCGGAAGCGGACATGAACACAGAAACTTCATCCACGTCCGTATCAATCGCTGATTCAAGCCCTCTCCGGTTAGGGACAAGAGCGGCATAGGTGATCCCTTTCTTTCGTGAGATCATCTCTGCCACCTCTTTTGCATCTTTTAACTGTGGGATCCACTTCGGATGGACGAATGAACTAAATTCGATGTAGGAGTATCCCGCTTCAGACAAAAGGTCGATCCAGGCAACCTTATCTTGAAGCGGCACTTCTACAGGTTCATTCTGCAGGCCATCACGCGGACCGACTTCTTTAATGGTGACTTTTTCAGGCCATTCCAACATAAGAACCTCCTGTTTATTCGATGATTGCGATGACGTCCCCTTCGTTGACGAAATCCCCTTCACTCACTTTTAACTCTTTGACCGTTCCAGATGTTTCTGCGGGGATTGGAATCTCCATTTTCATAGATTCCAGGATGGCGATATCCTCCCCATCGTTCACTTGGTCCCCCTGGTTTGCAACAATTTTCCATACACTTCCTGCCATGGATGCTTTGATTTCTGTCATGATTGTTCCTCCTTAATGATTCGTCAATGTTGGTAGATAATAGTTTTCTACGAATGTGGTTTTTGTTTCGCCTTCTTTGAACTTCTCGTGGGTGACAACGCGCTTAAGCATCGTCAGGTTGCATTTGATGCCTTCAATCTCGTATTCATGAAGGGCTTTTGTTAGTCTTTCTATGGCATCCTCGCGATTCTCTCCATGAACGACGAGTTTAGCAATCATAGGATCATAGAACGGCGTCACTTGTGAATCTCCTTCTACCGCTAGCTCGTGGCGGACACCATGGCCTTCAGGCAGGACCATTTTCGTCAATTTTCCTGGAGAAGGATAGAAAGTATTGGGATCTTCCGCATAGATTCTCACTTCAATCGCGTGTCCATTGATGGTCAAATCCTTCTGTTTAAGGGATAACTTTTCACCATCCGCTACTCTCAGCTGTTGTTCGACTAGGTCGATCCCTGTAATCTGTTCCGTTACCGGGTGCTCGACTTGTAAGCGTGTATTCATTTCAAGGAAATAAAAATTCTCATCATCATCAACTAGAAACTCAATCGTACCGGCATTGGAATAGCCAAGAGAATAAACCGCTTTGAGCGCGCTTTCTCCCATTTTCTCTCGTGTTGCTTCAGAAAGAACCGGTGATGGAGCTTCTTCTACGACTTTTTGATGCCTGCGCTGGATGGAGCACTCTCTTTCAAATAAGTGAACAGCATTTCCGTGACGATCCGCTAACACTTGAATTTCGATATGACGCGGATCCTCGATCAATTTCTCAATGAACATTTTCCCGTCCCCAAAAAAGGCCTGGGCCCGTTTGGAGTTGCCTTCAAATGCTTTTTCCAGTTCTTCATCATTATAGACCGCCTGCATGCCGATGCCACCGCCGCCCGCTGCTGCTTTCAGCATGACCGGATATCCGAATTCACTAGCAATTTTCTTGGCATCCTCTGTGTTCGCAACAGCATCTTCCGTTCCAGGGATGATTGGGACACCAGCCGCTTTCATTTCTGCTCTTGCGGCAATCTTATCTCCCATTTTCGAAATGACATCTGCATTCGGTCCGATAAAGGTAAGCCCTGCTTCTTCGGTTCTTCTTGCAAACTCAGCATTTTCACTTAAAAGTCCGTATCCCGGGTGAATCGCTTCCGCTCCGGAATCTTTGGCTACTTGCAAAATTTTATCGATGTTCAAGTACGATTCATTGACACGTGGCTTCCCAATGAGATGGCTCTCATCCGCCATTTGTACATAAGGGGCATGTTGATCCGCTTCCGAATAGACAGCGACTGTCTGGATGTTCAGCCTTTGACATGTCCGAATGATCCGGGAAGCAATCTCTCCCCGGTTGGCAATTAGTATTTTTTGAAACACCAGTGATCACCTCTCCTTTAGGATTTTAAGTTCATCATTTCAAGCGCGTGTTCCCGGAGTCTGAATTTCTGAATTTTCCCGCTCGCCGTCATCGGGTATTCATCCGTAAAGCTTATATAACGAGGGATTTTATGTTTTGAAATTTTACCTTCGCTGAAATCCCTGATATCGCTTTCATTTAATTGTTTGCCTTCTTTCGGAATAATCCAGGCCATGATCTCTTCCCCATACTTTTCATCAGGGACCCCGACCACTTGCACATCGAGAATGTCCGGGTGCTGATACAAAAATTCTTCAATTTCTCTCGGATAGACGTTTTCGCCTCCGCGAATGATCATATCCTTGATCCTACCGGTGATTTCGATATATCCATTTTCATCCATGACCGCAATATCTCCCGTATGAAGCCAGCCATCCGGATCGATCGCAGTCATCGTTGCTTCCTCGTTTTTGTAGTAACCTTCCATAACAAGGTATCCTCGCGTGCAAAGTTCACCAGGGACCCCTGTCTCGACTTCTTCACCTGTAGCAGGCTCGATAATCTTCACCTCGACATTCGGATGAGCCCGGCCGACACTGCTTACTCTTAAATCAATCGGATCATCTGCTTTCGTCTGCGTAATAACAGGAGATGATTCCGTCTGTCCATAAGCGATCGTGATTTCTTCCGCTCCCATATCTTCAATCACACTCTTCATGACTTCCATCGGACACGTGGATCCTGCCATGATTCCTGTTCGTAAGGTCGTCGGCTTCAAGTCTTCGTATTCAGGATGGTTCAATTCGGCAATGAACATGGTGGGCACTCCATGAAGGGCTGTGCAGTTTTCTTCTTTCACTGCCTGCAGCACTTTTTTAGGATCGAATTGTTCTAAAATGACCATCGTGGTTCCTTTGGAAACAGCAGCCATCGTACCTAATACACATCCGAAACAGTGGAAGAATGGCACCGGAATACAAAGGCGGTCTTCTTCTGTCAGACGCATGCAATCTGCTACCTGGTTTCCGTTGTTCACAATATTGTAGTGACTTAACATGACTCCTTTTGGAAAACCTGTCGTTCCTGAAGTGTACTGCATGTTGATCACGTCACGATGATGGAGGCTTTGTTTCCGCTCTTTCAATTCATCGTCAGTGACGGTCATCGCCATATCCAGGACATCCTGCCATGAATAACAGCCGCGATAGGACTTGTCACTCAAAACGACCACGTTCTTTAAAAATGGCAGTCGATCACTCTGGAGATCTCCTTTTTCTGAAGTTTCAAGCTCTGGGCAGATTTCTTTCAGGATATCAATGTAAGAAGTGCCTTTGAAATCCTCAGCAAGAATCAAAGTGGACGCATCCGATTGTTTTAATAAATATTCAAGCTCCTGAGCACGATAGTTCGTGTTGACGGTGACGAGCACGCCACCCATTTTCCCAGAAGCGAATTGGGACTGTAGCCATTCCGGCTTGTTATCAGACCAAATGGCTACGTGCTCGCCTTTTTCAATTCCAAGAGCCATGAATCCCTTTGCTACTATGTCCGTCATATCATTGAATTCAGCATAGGTTTTTCTAAGACCTTGCTCAGGGTATACGAACGCCTCATGGTCGGGATGGGCCTCTGCCTGCTGTTCTAACAATTCACCAACCGTCTGTTCTAGTAGGGACATACCATTTCCTCCTTTAAAATTTTTAACAACCTAACTGACGGGCAATGACCAAGCGCTGGATTTCAGATGTTCCTTCACCAATTTCGAGGAGTTTCGCATCACGAAGAAAACGCTCGACTTCGTATTCTCTCATATATCCGTAACCACCATGTATTTGGATAGCCTGATTGGCAGAGCGGAACGCCGTTTCTGATGCAAAGAGTTTCGCATACGCCGACTCTTTCGTGAAATTCCTTCCCTGATCTTTCAACCAAGCTGCCTTCAGAACCATGTTTCGCGCAAGTTCCACTTCCATAGCCATGTCAGCCAACTTAAACTGAATGGCCTGAAATTTTGTGATCGGCTGACCAAATTGCTTCCGTTCTTTCGCATAGGCGAGGGCGCGGTCCAACGACGCTTGCGCAATTCCTACTGCCAGTGCAGCAATGGAAATCCTTCCGCCATCCAGCGTGTAAAGGAATTGCTTAAACCCTTTTTCCGGATCACCGAGAATGTTTTCTTTTGGTACTTTAACATCTTCCAAAATGATTTCAGACGTGTTCGAACCACGAACGCCCATTTTGTCATAAGGACTCGTAATCTTCATGCCTGGTGTATCTTTTGGAACAATAAAAGCGGATATGATGTTTTTTCCGTCGTCGCGCTTTCCTGAAACTGCAGTGACCGTGATGGATCTCGCATATTCAGCATTTGTTATCCAGCACTTTTCTCCATTGATAATATAGTGGTCACCTTTCAATTCGGCACGCGTCTTCGTTCCTCCTGCATCTGAGCCCGCATTCGGTTCGGTCAACCCAAAAGAAGCCAACCCTTCACCTTTAGCAAGCGGGGTAAGAAATTCTTGCTTTTGTTCTTCTGTCCCAAAATAATAAATAGGACTCGCGCCTAGAGAAACAGCCGCTGCGTAACTGAGGCCCGTAGATCCACAAACACGACCGATCTCTTCCACAGCAAGAGCATAACTGACCGTATCTCCACCTGATCCGCCATACTCTTCAGGGAACGGGATGCCAAGAAGTCCAAGCTTGCCCATTTCATCAAAGATATCTTTTGGAAATTCACTGTTGATGTCGATATCCACGGCTCGTGGAGCGATCACATCCTCTGAAAAATCACGAACCATCTTCCTTGTCATTTCCTGTTCTTTCGTTAAATCGAAATTCATATGATTCCTCCTTAGGGAAATAAAGACCGACTGGTTGGTCTGTTGTACTGATAAATAAAATGAAAGCGTTTACTCGCTTTCATAAAAAAAAGGAACTTTTAACATATGACGGAAGTATTCACTGTCTTCTTTACCTGGAAGCAAAAAGTGAAGCACCAGATCAGTAAAAACCTCTGCGATTTGATCGATGGTGTACGTTCCATCCCTCCGGTACCATTTATAGATCCAGTTGACCATACCCAAGATTGCCATGCCGGTGATCTCAAGCGGAAGTTCTTTCCGGAAGTGGCCAGAATCTTGGCCTTCCGCAATGACATTGAACACCATGCGTTTGAATTCATCACGTTTTCCTTTGATCTCTTCTTCATACGCTGGTTTCAAATACAGGCTTTCCTGATAAAACACCGATATATGTGGTTTGTACAAGTCAAACACTTGAACAAAAGATTGAATGATCGCCTGGACTTTTGGTATAGGAGAAGAATGAATAACATTAGCGGCCTGTGCTTCTTTCAATACATATGTAATAAACGTGTCGTGAATGACGAATAGAAGTTCATCCTTTGACTGAAAGTGATGATAAAAGCCGCCTTTCGATGTATTTGTTTGCTGGACAATTTGTTTTACTGTAACGCCGTGAAACCCGTGGCGGTCGAACAACTCTAGAGACGTCTGGATAATCTTTTCACGCAAATCGCTCATACATCAACTCCCATCTGCTGAATATACACTCATTTTATCACATTTTTCTGAAAATACAACGGTCTAAAGAATGACTTCAAATGTTCATCGATCCTACAGCTCTCCCTATCTATGATCGGTTCGGGAGGGTTCATGAACAGGTCCGATCAAGGAAGAGGAAGAGACCACTCTTACTTCCATACAAAAAAGCCCTCTGAACGCAGAGGGCTTTGCTTATTATTGGGTATCGGATTCTGTTTCAAACGGAACACGATAGACCGGTTTGATCCATGCTTCTTCCGCTTGTCCTTTTTCTTCGGTATCCAGGACATAAGAACCGTTGCTATATCGATCATTTGCTTTAAAGTCCATCGTATTGACGACAATGGTCTCTTGTTTTTTTGTCATAATCATCACTTGATCATCTCTAGTCACAAGGTGCACATCCACTAATTGATGCGGATTCTTTTTCAACTCTCTTAGCATGAGCACCCCGCGTTTTGCCCGGGTGGTTCGTTCAAACTCTTTCAAGCGCATCCGCTTCACCGCCGCACGATGAGTGGTCAGAAGGATGGATGGGTCTTCAGAAGCTCTAAACAACTGTCCAGACACAACTTCATCATCTTCTTTCAGATTGATCGCTTTGACACCTGCCGCTCGTTGACCGACAGTGTTTACCTCTTCTTCATGATACCAAAGGCCATAAGCTTTCTTCGTTGCAATGAACAAATCGGAAAGGCCATCCGTTTTGTGAACATCCACTACTTCATCGTCATTTTTGAGATTGATGGCAACGAGAGCTTTGGAATGACGCTGGGCTTGATAAAGCTGTAGATCGCTCTTCTTCACCATTCCGTTCTTCGTGAAGAAAATGAGGTATTCCTCTTTTGTAAAGTCGCGAACGGGGATAGCTTCAACGATATATTCTTCTTTGTCTACTTGGACGATGTTTGAAATGTACTGGCCAAGATCCTTCCACCGGATATCCGGCAGTTTATGAACAGGTAAGAATAAATATTTACCGAGGTTCGTAAAAAGTAAAATGGTATCCGTTGTATTGATTTCAAATAGACCTAACAGATGATCGCCGTCTTTCAAAGCGAAATCTTCCCCGTTTGATGCCGCATAGGAACGGAGGCTTGTCCGCTTAATATACCCATCTTTCGTTACAGATACGAGGACATCTTCACTTGCAACCGTCACTTCAAGGTCTACTTTCAACTCTTCCACTTTTTCCTCAATCTTCGTCATTCGATCATCGTTGTATTGTTTTTTCATAGAACGGAGATCGGCTTTAATGACCTTCATCATCTCATTTTCACTGGATAGTAGTTTTTCTAAGTACTCAATTTGCTTTTGAAGTTCATCCGCTTCTTTTTGCAAGGCTGTAATATCTGTATTAGTCAGACGGTAAAGCTGTAACGTAACGATCGCTTCTGATTGTTCTTCAGAGAAATCATAACTTGCGATGAGCTGTTTCTTTGCATCCGCTTTATCTTTAGAGCCACGAATGGTTGCGATGACATCATCCAAGATGGAAATCGCTTTGATTAGACCTTCCACAATATGAGCACGAGACTTCGCCTTATTCAAATCATAGATGGACTGTCTTGTGACCACTTCTTTCTGGTGCTTGATATAAGCATCAAGCATCATCGGAAGACTCATAAGGCTGGGCGTGCGTTCATGGATGGCAACCATATTGAAATTGTAAGAGATTTGAAGGTCAGTATGCTTGTAAAGGTAATTGAGAACCCCTTCACTATTTGCATCTTTTTTCAGATCAATGACGACCCTCAGTCCGGTACGATCGGTTTCATCACGAACTTCAGCGATTCCTTCAACTTTCTTATCGATTCTCAGTTCGTCCATCCGCTTGACCATGCTTGCCTTATTCACTTCAAAAGGAATTTCATCGATAACGATTTGTTCCCGTCCCCCGCGCTGCTCTTGTATTTCTGCACGGCCGCGCAAGACGATTTTTCCTTTTCCTGTTTCATAAGCTTTTTGAATGCCATCGATCCCTTGAATAATTCCACCAGTAGGAAAATCCGGACCTTTTAATTTTGTCATCAGCTCAGGTACAGTCGCCTGAGGTTTATCGATCTTCATGATTACCGCATCAATCACCTCTCCCAGGTTGTGGGAAGGGATTTCTGTCGCATAACCTGCGGATATCCCGGTAGAACCGTTGACGAGAAGATTCGGGAACTTGGCCGGAAGAACGGTTGGTTCATCAATCGTATCATCGAAGTTTGGAATAAACTCCACTGTCTGTTTTTCTATATCCCTGAGCAATTCAGATGAAATAGCGGAAAGCCTTGCTTCCGTATAACGCATGGCAGCGGGTGGGTCGCCGTCAACACTTCCGTTATTTCCGTGCATTTCCACTAAGGATTTTCTCACTTTCCACGTTTGACTTAAACGGACCATTGCGTCGTAAACGGAGGTGTCCCCGTGAGGATGGTAGTTACCAATAACGGTACCAACCGTTTTCGCGGATTTCCGGTAAGCTTTGTCATGGGTGTTTTTTTCCTGGTGCATCGCATAAAGGATACGCCTCTGTACAGGCTTTAGCCCGTCCCTTGCATCAGGGAGGGCACGTTCCTGGATGATGTATTTACTATATCTCCCGAAGCGGTCTCCGAGAACTTCTTCTAATGGTAAATCTAAAAACTTCTCTGCCTCTGCCAACAGAAGGTCCCCCTTTTATGTCTGTATTTTGTCGTTTTCTAGTATGCTCGCTTCATCTTCAAGACCAAAAGCGACATGGGATTCAATCCATTTACGGCGAGGTTCAACCTTATCTCCCATCAACGTCGTAACCCTGCGCTCGGCACGGGCGATATCGTCAATCGTCACACGGATCAATGTGCGTGATTCGGGGTTCATCGTTGTTTCCCAAAGCTGATCGGCATTCATTTCACCTAAACCTTTGTATCGTTGGATCGTATACCCGTTTTTAAATTCCTTCAATATCTTCTGCATGCCTTCTTCATCCCACGCATATTCGACTTTTTCTTTCTTCCCTTTCCCTTTGGAAACTTTATAAAGGGGTGGAAGGGCGATAAATACTTTCCCCGCTTCTACAAGCGGTCGCATGTATCGGAAAAAGAAGGTTAGCAATAGCACTTGAATGTGCGCTCCATCGGTGTCGGCATCGGTCATGATGACGATTTTATCATAGTTACAGTCTTCGAGCGTGAAGTCCCCGCCAACTCCCGCACCGATGGTATGGATGATTGTGGAGATCTCTTCATTTTTGAAGATATCCGCAATTTTTGCTTTCTCTGTATTGATTACTTTTCCTCGCAAAGGAAGAACGGCCTGGAATTTTCGGTCACGCCCCTGCTTTGCTGATCCGCCGGCTGAGTCTCCCTCCACAAGGTACAACTCGTTTTTCTTGGCGTTTTTGGATTGAGCTGGAGTGAGCTTCCCACTTAAAAGCGTATCCTTCCGTTTCTTTTTCTTCCCTGAACGAGCATCTTCTCTCGCTTTTCGGGCGGCTTCTCTCGCTTCTTTTGCTTTGATCGCTTTTTTTATGAGCATCGAAGCGACATCCGGATTCTCTTCAAGGAAGTAAGACAACTGTTCTGCGACGATGCCGTCGACTGCGGAACGGGCTTCAGATGTGCCAAGTTTGCTCTTGGTTTGTCCTTCAAATTGAAGCAGTTCTTCTGGAATCCTTACCGATATAACGGCGGTGAATCCTTCTCTGATATCGTTTCCTTCTAAATTCTTATCTTTATCTTTCAGAAGTTGCGCTCGTCTTGCATAGTCATTAAAGACCCTGGTGATGGCCGTTTTGGCTCCGGATTCATGGGTTCCTCCATCTTTTGTACGCACATTATTGACAAAGGATAAAATGTTCTCTGCAAACCCGTCATTGAATTGAAAAGCAAAGTCTGCCTCAATTCCACTATGACTTCCCTCAAAAGACACAACGGGATGCAAAGTATCTTTTTCTTCATTTAAATACTCGACGAATGAGACCAGTCCGTCATCATATTGATATTCTTCTTTGACCGTTTCTTTACGTTCATCCACAAGGACAATACGGAATCCTTTCAACAAGAATGCCGCTTCTCGTAAACGTTCGGATAAAGTTTCAAAATTAAACTTGGTTATTGAAAAAATAGAGGCATCCGGTTTGAAACGGATCGTCGTCCCGGTTTTACGTGTGGCCCCTTTATTTTCTAAAGAAGTGACAGGGACGCCTCCGTTCTCGAATCTTTGATAGAATTTCTCGCCATCTCTGCAGATGTGTACTTCCAGCCACTCGGATAGAGCATTTACCACAGAAGCGCCGACACCATGTAAACCACCTGAGGATTTATAGCCTCCTTGTCCGAACTTTCCTCCTGCGTGAAGGACGGTTAAAATGACCTCTGGTGTAGGCTTTCCTGTTTTATGCATTCCTGTAGGCATTCCCCGCGCTTCATCCTGAACCGATACACTACCATCTTTATGGAGCGTGACAGTCATTTTTTCGCCGAATCCAGATAACGCCTCATCGATCGCGTTATCTACAATTTCGTGAACGAGATGGTGTAGACCTCTATGATCCGTGGATCCAATATACATCCCCGGTCGTTTCCGAACGGCCTCCAATCCCTCCAGCACTTGAATAGAATCATCTGAATACGTTTGATTTTGACTCGACAATTTACCATCGGCTCCTTTCTCTAACACACTGCTACATCAATAATAGAACAAACGTTCGATTATGTAAACGATGAGTGCATCTCCCGGTACTTCAACACTCACGACATAAGTCAATCAACGGTGTGGAGTCTCGCTCTTCCACTCCATTGATTGGCTTATGATCTAGATAAAGCTGAAGAACCTTGCACAAGTGAAGGGTTCGTAAAAGGACCCCGTCTGATTTCGCTTACATTTCTTATTGTTTCTTAGACAACCGCTCTGTTAAACATTAGCTCTCCAAATAAGAAAGGTCTTTCTAAGAAAGGGACCTTTTCTGTTTTATAGAGCTGATCAATGTATCAAACAAAAAACGTCGCTTGTTATATTGTAGCGATTTTATAAGGTTTCGCAAACATAAATCTTCCAAAAAACATGAAAAAACCCCTGAGTGAACAGGGATTTTTTCATTTTCACTGTTATTCTTTTACCGATAAATCGCATGGGCGACTTTAATGCAAGAGTCCATGATGACAAGCTTTGAATCGTCTTTCAGGATGCGAGCCGCTTCTTCGGAATACACCCCTTGCTGAGCCCAAAAAGCTTTAGCCCCAATATTTTTCGATTCCATTGCAATTTGCGGCAGATGTTCGGAGCGTCGAAAAACATTGATAATATCTATAGGTTCCTGAATATCACGAAGGCTAGCCACGGCCTTTTCCCCAAGGGACTCCGAAATTTGAGGGTTCACCGGGATAATCTTATACCCGGCATTCTGCATCGCCTCACTCACTTGATAGGATGTGCGGTGTGGTTTATCGGAAAGTCCTACGACAGCAATCGTCTTCGATTGGGCCAATAGGTCACGAATCTCTGCATTGGACGGATTTTCAAAAGTCATCCTTAAACCTCCTATTCGTCGATTAATCCTTCATTGACTAAATACTCTCTGGCCACTTCTTCAGGATCGCGATCTTCAAAATCCACCTGGTAGTTCATTTCCCTCATTTTATCGCCAGTAATCTTTCCTCCTAATTGATTTAGGATCTCCTCAAGTTCTGGGTATTGATCTAGGGTTTCCTGCCTCATCAAAGGTGCGCCCTGGTATGGTGGAAATAGATTTTCCGGATCTTCTAATACTTTCAAATTAAGATCCACCATATAACTATCTGTCGCGTAAGCATCAATGATGTCAACTTCACCGCTCTCAATAGCGCCCTGTCGCAAACCAGGATCCATTGTACGGACTTCACCAAGGTTCAAATTGTATAAATCTTTCATGCCTTGATAACCGTCCTGACGATCATTGAATTCAAGTGTAAACCCAGCTGTAATTTGATCCTCAACTGGTTTCAAATCCCCGATTGTTTCCAGATCGTACTGTTCCGCAAGCTCCTGAGTAGTCGCTACAGCGTAGGTATTGTTGAATTGCATCGGTTGTAAAAAGGCCATGTCATAGGTTTCTGCCATGCCTTCTCTTGCCTGTTCATATACTTCCTGTGGTTCATTACTGTTCGCTTCCTCTCCTAAAAGAGAAACGATTGCGGTTCCTGTAAACTCTGGATAAATATCAATACTACCCTCTTCTAACGCACTAAAAACCAGGTCCGTTTTTCCTAAGTTCGGTTCAAGACCTACGTTCAAGTCTGTTTCTTCTTCTATTAAAAGCTTATACATGTTAATGAGAATAGCAGGTTCTGATCCAAGCTTAGCTCCCAGTGTTAAATCATTCTTCACTTTTCCACCGAACGCTAATGGACCAACAGCGATCAATGCTGCAATCACTAATAAACTGACGAGTGAACGGAAGCCGGATTTAGCTGACGTTCGTTCAAATAGGCGAAGAATAAGATCCAAAATTATGGCTAGCAATGCAGCTGGAATGGCACCCAACAAAATAAGATTGGCATCTCCCCCTCGATCCAAACCAAGTAGGATTAAATCCCCAAGGCCACCTGCACCTATAAGAGCAGCGATGGTTGTCGTTCCTACGATCAGTACCATGGATGTGCGTATTCCAGCCATAATGACAGGCATGGCGATCGGTAGTTCGATTTTAGAAAGACGTCTGAATGATTTCATCCCCATCCCTGTCGCCGCTTCCTTTAAAGCGGGATCAACTTCCTTGATTCCTGTGTACGTGTTTCGAAGGATAGGAAGGAGCCCATAAGCAGCAAGGGCAATGATGGCTGGTGTTTGTCCAATACCGAAAAATGGAATGAGGAAAGCCAGCACAGCAAGGCTTGGAATCGTCTGCAAAACAGCTGTCATGCCGATAATTGGTTCCGCAATTCTCTGCTTTCTAGTAAGCCATAAGCCGAGAGGTACGGAAATCAAAGTAGCAATGACTAATGCTATAATGGATATTTGCAGGTGTTCCCATATTTTCTCTAATAGGATGCCCTGCCGTTGGTTAAAAACATCTAAAAACTCACTCATTTATTTTCTACCTCCTCTTCCTTCTTACGAGACTGTTCTTTAAGGTAGAGGACAATATCCCTGTAGGATAAGGTACCGATCAATTGGTCACCTTTGACGACTGGTAGAATAGAGGAGTGGCCTTCTTCAAAAATTCGAACCGCATCTCTCAAAATCATATCATTGGATAACGGAGACACTTGCACCTGATTCCCGTCATCAATCAACCCTTGATACGTCCCATTATGATCTTTAAGGGCAAAAGGCCCATCCAGCAGGACATGGCCTTCCTTGTATTCTTTTACTGAGACCACACGCTTTTCCGAATGATTCATGATGACATCCACAGCTGTCTGCCAGGGAGTTTTTCTTCCTCCAATGAAATCTTCAACAAACTTATTGGATGGATTCAATATGAGGTTCTGCGGCGTATCCAACTGGACGATTTCCCCTGCTTTCATGAGGCAGACTCGATCGCCTAGTGCAAGAGCTTCGTCCATGTCGTGGGTGACGAAGACGATGGTTTTCTTGATTTCTTTCTGCAATTGACGGATGTCGTTTTGCAACTGTTCCCTGCTGATTGGATCCAGGGCACTAAATGGTTCATCCATTAAGATTATGTCAGGGTCAGCCGCCAACGCCCGTATGACTCCGACCCGTTGCTGCTGTCCGCCGGAGAGTTCACTTGGTTTTCTTTTACGGTGCTTTTCCGCATCCAGTCCAACCATATTCATCAATTCATCAATCCGTTTTGATAAATCCTTTTTCTTCCACTTTCTCATTTCCGGTACAACAGATATGTTCTCTTCTACCGTCATATGTGGGAAGAGAGCAATTTCCTGTAACACATAACCGATATTCCAACGCAATTCGTGAATGTTGTATTCTCTAATATCTTTATTATGTATGGTAATGGTCCCTTCCGTCGGCTGAATCAGACGGTTAATCATTTTCATCGTTGTTGTTTTCCCGCAGCCACTTGGACCGATCAGTGCGAGTAATTCTCCTTCTTGCACTTCCAGGTTGATTTTTTTCAACGCTGTCGTTCCATCCGGGTAAGTCTTCGTTACATCAGTGAACGTGATCATCGTTTTCCCCCTAAGCAAAAAATAAAAGACCTATTTCTATAACCACATTTCCACAATATGAAACATTTTGCAATCATAATGCATATGAATCCTATGCGATTTTATTGAACACGAAGCCGCCATCTCCTCCAAAGGTATGACAAAACAACTTGATACCTGGTACTAAATTGATATAATAGAGAAGTTGCCTTTATGAAATTAGAGTTCTTTAACTATGAAGCCCATGATAAAATAGTAGAAAGTGCAGAAGGAGTTGAACTTATTGGAATATGTACTTTATATCCTCATCGCCTATCTCCTTGGGTCCATCCCTTCAGGGTTAATTGTAGGTAAAATCGGTTACGATACGGATATACGCGAACATGGAAGCGGAAACCTTGGAGGCACGAATACATTCCGGGTTTTAGGAATTAAAGCAGGATTAATCGTTACCATCGCTGACATTTTGAAAGGGACTGCAGCCGCCGCTCTCCCATATTTTATGGGCGCTGAGGTCATCCCTCTTGTTATTGGCATTTTTGCTGTTGTCGGTCACATGTATCCTGTATTTGCAGGCTTTAAAGGTGGAAAAGCTGTTGCCACATCTGGAGGCGTCATTCTCGGTGTTAACCCAATCATCTTTGCCGTGCTATTATTGTCCTTTTTCATCGTTCTCTATTTAAGTAAATATGTCTCCTTATCTTCCATGATAAGCGGAATCGTTGGCATTATAGCCACTTTGGTCGTACAGGATTATGGTTTGACTATCATTATTTCCCTGTTTACCATCTTTGTGATCTATCGTCACCGCGCCAATATCAAGAGAATCATCAATAAAACAGAGCCTAAAATCACATGGATGTAGGATCTATAGCTTAAAAGGGTAACGATTGCGAAGATAGTCTATCCCATAGAAGGATAGGCTTTCTTTTATGGTGTATTCTATAAATGCACACTCATCAAGCAATCCATTGTATATTCAGAAATACATATTGTATACTTTGACATAGAAAGAAGGCCTGAAAGGAGTCTTTGTTATGAATAAGACTGAATTGAACCAAAACAAACAATTACCATCAAAAAAAGAACGTCATAAATTATTCGGATCAGTGGAGCCGGGTCCACGGACAAAGCCTATGGAAAAAGACCAGATGGCTGACCTTCAAAACTCGAAAAAAGACTTTTTATTCGATATTGATATGGTGGGGGTTTCTAACGTCAAACACCCTATTCGTATTCCCAGCACGATGACACCTGAGATCCAAACAACGATCGGTAGCTTTTCATTCGGATCCTCGATTACTCAAGGGAGTAAAGGGACGAATATGAGCCGCTTCACCGAGCAGCTCGATAAATACCACAATGAAGGATTCGCCGTCGATATCGTCACTCTAAAACAGTTCACCGAGGAACTGGCCGGCCGCCTCAAGCAATCGGATGCGGAAGTGGAAGTATCCTTTCCTTGGTTCTTTGAACGAAAAGGTCCATACTCTGGTCTTGCAGGGATGAACCACGCGGATGCAACCATCCGCGTCGAGTATGACAAGGAAACCGGACATGATGTGACGGTTTCTCTTACAGGGAAAATTACGACGCTGTGCCCTTGCTCTAAGGAAATCAGTGAATATAGTGCGCACAACCAGCGCGGAAATGTGACTATGAGTGTGAAACTGACGGATGACTTCAAAGAGCAGGAAATCGACTGGAAAGCGGCACTCTTAGAAGCGGCAGAAAGCAATGCAAGTGCCCGCATCCACCCGGTACTGAAGCGCCCTGACGAAAAGATGGTTACGGAACAAGCTTATGAAAATCCTCGATTTGTTGAAGATATCGTACGACTTGTAGCCGCCGACCTTTATGAGTATTCATTTGTAGAAGCATTCACAGTGAAGTGCCGTAACGAAGAATCCATTCACCTGCATGATGCGGTGGCTACTCTTAGTTATGATAAGAAAAAAGAAGCTGAGTAAAAAAAACGATGAAGCAAATCATGATCGCTTTGATTCAATTTTACCGCAAAGGCATCAGTCCTTTTTTTCCACCGTCTTGCAGGTTTCAGCCGACGTGTTCAGAATACGGATTGGAGGCTTTTCGCCGTTTCGGTTTTTTCAAAGGCAGCTATTTGACTGTCAAAAGAATTCTCAAGTGTCACCCTTTCCATCCGGGAGGATTCGACCCTGTACCTATGAAGCAAACGAATCATAACTCTGATGCGTCTTCTCCTGAAAAATAGGTTTATGAAACGACGCCAGAGGAAAGAGACAAACACGGAACCCCATTACAGGAGTTGATCTAATGAACTTAACAGTAACAGAAGAAGCAGCGAAATGGTATGAAGAGGAACTTGATATCGATGGAAACGTCGACTTAAGATTTTATGTCCGTTATGGTGGCGTCGGAGGTCTCCAACCTGGTTTTTCTCTTGCGATTAAACTGGAAGATCCTGAAGAACCAATTGCAGAAACGACAACCGGCCCGATTCACTTCTTCATTGAAGCGGACGATGAGTGGTATTTCGATGAACATTCATTGGAAGTTACGCTGGACGAAAAATGGAATGAGCCATCATTTGAATACAAAAAATAAGACGCCGATACGGCGTCTTATTTTTTTTGTAATTGGAAACGGTGAATATGGTCCCAATACCCTTCTTCTTTCAATATACGCAGCTGGCGATCACCAAATAAATCAAAATGAGGAAACCGCGGATCGTTATGAATCCACCCCGGTTCTAACCCGTACTGTTTCCCCCATGCCTTCAATTTGTTGAGGTCAGAGCAACCGACTTTTGTGACTGTATCACAACCAGGAAAGCGGTCATCCAGCCAGAAATGAGTCAAAAAAGCAATTTCCCCTTGCTTTACTTTCGCTTTCCATTCCTTAAGTTCAGCCTTTTTCACACCGAAAGCCATTAGGATTCAGGCTCCATGGCAGCTAAATAAGCTTCGTGCCAATCGGGAAAGCTCCGCCTGATAGATACAGGTTTGAAGTTATCTTTTTTCACGATCACATGTTTCGTTACACCAGTAACTGCTACATCTCCGTTTTTAAATGCCACTTCATACCCGTACGAAACACGAAGACCATCATAACTATCCACCCATGTCCTAACATGGACAGGATCGCCGTACTTCACAGGTTTCTTAAAACTCACCTGAGCATCAATAACAGGTGAAACGACACCCTGTTTTTCAATTTCAGAGTACATAAAACCAAGGTCCTCAATGAAGGATGTTCGCCCAATCTCAAACCAGACTAAATAGTTAGCATGGTAAACGACCCCCATCATATCTGTTTCCTGGTACCTTACTTGAATCGGTGTTTCGACCACTTTCATTAAGAAGACTCCCTTCGCACCGTATGCCATGCTTTTTCTAAGTCGACGAGCTCAAGTTCATTCATATCTTCCGCTTCATTCTCCATGATTCGAATGGCCTGAAATTGAATCGCTTCGTTCACAAGATTATTAATAAAGCGTCCATTCCCTCTTACTTTGTGATCCGTGTATTTCTCTAAGAGGAATGACTCCGCCCATTCATTGAAATGATACCCGTATTGTTGAGCCTGATAGTGAGTCATGTCAATCAACTCGTCCTCCGTATAATCCGGAAAGTGGAAGTACTTTTTGAACCTTGAAGATAAACCTGGGTTGCTCTCCACCAACTGCTCCATCTCGCGCTGATAACCAGCAAGGACAACGACAAGGTTTTCGTTGTGTTTGGTCATTTCGTCGACGAGGGTTTCAATGGCTTCTTTGCCAAAATCATCTCTCCCTCCGTTGTACAACGCATAAGCTTCATCAATGAACAAGACACCACCGAGCGCTTCTCTGATTTTCCGTTTTGTTTTTATGGCTGTCTGCCCTACATAACCGGCCACAAGATCGCTTCTCGAGACGACCACAGTATGACCTCTCTTCAACAACCCACATTCTTTCAAAACGTCTGCATAGATTTCTGCCACCGTTGTCTTTCCGGTACCTGGGTTTCCCGAAAATACGGAATGCAATTGGATTGGAACAACAGGATATCCTTTTTCTTTCCTCTTTTGCTGGGCTTGAACGAAGGATGACAGTTTTTTTACTTCTTCTTTTACATTAGACAACCCGATCAGTTCATCCAGTCGTTGTATGGGAGAACGTTCATCTTCATCTGTTTTCAAATCCCACGCAAGGTCTTCTGAGGATATCCTCATATGATCGAGCCAATGATGTTTATCCTGCTCCGCTTCTTTCGCACCTTTTTGGAATACGGTCTTCAAAACCAAGTTCTTGACCGTACGAGCATTTCCGAATGAGTCATCCACACGCTCTCGATCAATGAGCGAGGTGAATTCGTTTAATGCAGCAGTTGTGAAAAAGAAATCGTTGTCAGTCGCCGTCTGCTCAGCGATTGTCAATAGTTCATCCATGTGATAATCAGGGAGTTCGATATGGTTTTGTTCAGGGAAACGACTGCGGAGGCCTGGATTCGACCATAAAAACTGACGCATTTCTTCTGGATAACCAGCAAGAATCACCGCGAATCGTCCTCCGTATTCTTTGCT
This sequence comes from Halobacillus faecis, assembly GCF_007991335.1. Lineage (GTDB taxonomy): Bacteria > Bacillota > Bacilli > Bacillales > Halobacillaceae > Halobacillus > Halobacillus faecis. The sequence goes on from NZ_BJYD01000021.1 coordinate 72,498, forward strand.
CGTCATTGCAGAAACAAGGGTGTCAATGACAGCCTGACCATAATCATTTCCGGTTTGCCCTTCCCTTTTCAAGCTGTATGCTTCGTCGATGAACAACACCCCACCGATCGCTTGTTTTACGTAATTCATCGTATTCTCTTCACTTTGCCCGACATAAGACCCGACAAGGTGAGACCGATTCACTTCCACGACTTCTTTCGTATCTAAAATTCCAAGCTCATGATAAATATTAGCGAGCAGCCGGGCAATCGTGGTTTTCCCAGTCCCAGGGTTTCCAGTAATGATCATATGTAATCCAGGTTCATCTACCATGGAAAAACCATAGCTCTTTCTCTGCTGCTGGTATCTTAAAAAGTGATAATACCGGCGAATATACGTTTTCACATCACGCAATCCTACCATCTGATCGAAGGCTTCCAAAGGATTTTGAAATGATTGATCTGTCAGGAAGCTTGGCAATCGTTTGTAAATCTCGTCCTGATTATCCGAAAGGCGTCTTGTTCGTTCATTGATTTCTTTGACGGGTACTCGAATACGCCTATTTTCAATGGAATTAATGGCTTCTTCCAACATTTGTTCCAAATCAGACAATTCCTCATATACGTCCTGATAAAGGCTCAAACGGCTGGAAGCGTCTATGATTGTTTTCTTGGCCAGGTCATCGTCCCACTGTTCCTTCAAATTACGAACATCAGAATAAATGGCTTTTGCTTTTTTAGATTTTGCTGAATCATGATCTGTTTCATGAAGGATCCACTGATCAAGAGGTGTTTTTTTCAATAATGTATAGGCCTGCATCAACTGTTGAGACTCATACAACTCCGCTACTAAGGGATGAGAAGGATTGAGAACCCGTGCCTCATCAATGAACTGCTCAGCTAGAGCATCATCTCCCGGGTGTCTTTTAATCCGATGGTAAGCAAGCGTCACATAGAGCAATGCTTTAGCTTCTTTCTCCTGCTCCCCATCCGTTTGGTCCATATATCGTAAAGCCTCCACTTCGGAAATGGGAGGCTGTTGTTCTAGACTGTTCCACTGTTTCAGTTGTTCTAACATCTTCATCACTTCCTTTTCTATCGCCGATATCCATTTTATCATAGTCGAGATTTAATGTAGATGAAGATGCATTAAAGCTTAGTGGTAGGGTAAAAAAACCGCTCCTCAATAGAGAAGCGGTTTTTCAGTACGTTAATATTGTTGATGACGGGCTTCGTCCTTAATTTCATCACGCATAGCTTCTAACGATTGGTTTCTTCGTTTATTTTTCTTTTCGATATTTCTCTTTTCTTCTTCCGATGCAAACCGCAGGGCATCGTGGGAAGCTTCGATGTTTTCAATCGTATTCGTCACTTTTTCTTGGAGACGATCGACGTTGTCTGCGCGATTGTCAGGATTTGGTTTTTGGTTCGCCATGTGCTGTTGTTTATGGGACATGTTCGTACCCCTCCTGTAAATTTCAATAGACCCTTGTTGAGTCATTCTTTACTTTTCCCAGGAAGGAGACGAATTATCAAAAGAAAAAGGAAGGAGAATACTCCTTCCTTTTTGTTTACCTAACTTATGTACAAAAACAAACCCCGTTTACGATGGGATTTGTTTCATACGCTCATTGTGACGCTTCTCAATCCGTTCATCAATTTGATCCAACAACTTTTGATCAGCTTTGATGGAGCGGATATTTTCTTTCACACGTTCTTCAAAAGATATGCTCTTGTGTTTTCTCATGGATATCTCTCCTTTTATAGGTAGGATTTCCATGATTTGATAAAACTATTCCTATTTCAGCGCATTTTTCTTCTCTTCCATCAATTCGTAGGTCATCGGCCCAACAATTCTTGGCTCTTGAATAATGCCATCTGTTCCGATGAAGTAAGTGGTAGGGATGGAGAGGATCTGGTATGTCTGATTAATTTCAAGTTCCTTGTCCAACAGGATAGGGAATGTATAATTTCCGTCTTTAACAAACCGTTCAACATCTTCCGTTTTTTTCTCCGTACCGGTACCGTTAACAGCAAGGATGACCACTTCTTCTCCATATTTTTCATGAAACTTCTGCATTTCAGGCATTTCTTCGCGGCAAGGTGGACACCATGTGGCCCAGTAATTTAAAAAAACTTTTTTCCCGCGGTAATCAGAAAGGCTAACGGTCTCCCCGTTCAGTGTCACCAAGCTGAAATTCGGAGCTTTCTCCCCTACTTGTAATCCGTCGGGGGCATTAGGAGCAACCATCCCTGTTTCCTGAGTTGCAGAAGATTTTTGTTGTTCCACCTCATCTTTTTCAGAAAAGGTTGTAAAAATAACTAAACCTAAAAGTATAAGTAGGAAAGCCGTTGCCAACCATTGTTTCATGATGATAGCCTCCGTCCATGATTCCAAACGCATGTGTATTATGTATAAGAATAAAGAAAACCATTTATGCTTGTAAAGCTTTAACGGAAAATGTGGGAATATTTTATTGATGTTTTTTTATTTTACTTTTCGGAGTTGCTACTAAGTTTAAAGAGAGATCATAAGGGTTTTTGTAGGAACTTGAACTTTCTTCTTTCATCAGTGATCGTGTCCTTTTGTGATGATCAAACGCATGCTTTAAAAAGAATAAAAAGATCGCCCTTTATAAAGGGCGATCTTCAGAAAGAAATTTAGTTCAATTTGTTCCGTAGAACCATTTGTAGAATACCACCGTGACGGTAGTAATCGACTTCCACTTCACTGTCGAAGCGGGCAATGACTTCAAATTCTTTCTTATTGCCATCTTCATCTGTCGCTGTGACTTTGACATGATCACGAGGTTTAACATCTTCGCCGACTTCGACATCGAATGTTTCACGACCTGTCAAACCAAGAGACTCGATGCTGTCTTCCGGCTTGAATTGTAATGGAAGAACACCCATCATGACAAGGTTTGAACGGTGGATACGCTCGAAGCTTTCAGCGATGACTGTCTTAATTCCAAGAAGATCTGTCCCCTTGGCCGCCCAGTCACGGGAGCTTCCCATTCCGTAATCATTACCTGCAATGACCATCAATGGAGTCTGGTTTTGCTGGTACTTCATAGCCGCTGTATAGATTGGCATCACTTCTTCTGTCGGCCAGTAAGTCGTGAAACCACCTTCTGTACCAGGAGCTAACTGGTTACGGATACGGATATTCGCAAACGTACCGCGCATCATAACTTCATGGTTACCACGACGAGAGCCGTAAGAGTTGAAGTTACGAGGGCTCACACCATTTTCTTGCAAGTACTCACCTGCAGGCATATCTTTAGGGATTGCACCTGCTGGAGAGATGTGGTCTGTTGTTACGGAATCACCGAATTTACCGATGACGCGCATGCCTTCCAATGGTTTAACCGTTTCAGGTTCACTGGAAAGCCCTTCGAAGAACGGTGGGTTTTGAATGTATGTGGATTGGTCGTTCCAATCATACAATGGTTCATCCGTTGTTTCGATTTCATTCCATTTTTCATTCGAGTTGAATACATTTTCATACTCTTTACGGAAGATTTCAGGAGTAACAACACGGGAAATTTCTGATTTGATCTCTTCTTGAGAAGGCCAAATATCATCGAAATAAACGTCGTTTCCTTCAGTATCTTTTCCGATCGAATCATTTTTAAGATCAATATCCACAGTACCTGCAAGTGCATAAGCAACCACTAATGGCGGAGAAGCCAGGTAGTTGGCTTTTACTAGAGGGTGGATACGCCCTTCGAAGTTACGGTTACCAGACAAAACAGAAGAAGCTGTCAAATCACTGTCAGCAATTGCTTTCTCGATCTCTGGGAGTAACGGACCGGAGTTACCGATACATGTCGTACAACCATATCCAACGAGGTTGAATCCTAGATCGTTCAAATAAGTCATCAGCCCTGAATCTTCAAGGTAGCGAGTAACAACCTTGGACCCTGGTGCTAATGATGTCTTCACGTAGTCTGGAACCTGCAAACCTTTTTCAATCGCTTTCTTAGCGACGAGACCTGCGCCAAGCATAACGTGTGGGTTGGATGTGTTCGTACAAGAAGTGATGGCAGCAATAGCAAGAGCACCAGTCTTCATGACGGACTTATCTCCATTATTGAACTTCACTTCTACTTCTTTGTCGAACTCAGATTTGTCCAATCCAAAGCCGTGGTTTCCAGCCGGCCCCGTGATCGCTTTTTCAAAGGACTCTTTCATTTGAGAAAGAGGGATCAAATCTTGAGGGCGTTTTGGTCCGGATAAGTTCGGTTCCAATTCACCGAGATCGATTTCAACTAGTGATGTAAATTCCGGATCCTCGAAGGAAGGATCATACCACAGGCTGTTCTTCTTGCAGTATTCTTCTACAAGCTTGATTTGCTCTTCGCTGCGTCCTGTAAGACGAAGGTACTCAAGAGACTCCCCATCAACCGGGAAGAAACCACATGTTGCACCGTATTCAGGAGCCATGTTGGAAATCGTTGCACGATCAGCCAGTGGCATTTCCTGCAATCCTGGTCCGAAGAATTCAACGAATTTACCGACTACGTTTTGTTCACGCAGCTTTTGAGTGACTTTCAATGCTAAGTCTGTAGCTGTTGTGCCTTGTGGGAAGCTTCCATTCAGCTTCACTCCAATGACCTCTGGAGCTGGGAAGTAAGACGGCTGACCGAGCATTCCAGCTTCGGCTTCAATACCACCAACACCCCAACCTAGGACACCAAGACCATTGATCATCGTTGTATGTGAGTCGGTTCCGACAAGTGTATCAGGATAAGTATCATAAGAGCCGTTCTCGTTTTCTTTCGCGTGAACGACATTTGCGATGTATTCAAGGTTTACCTGGTGAACGATACCTGTTGCAGGTGGAACTGCACGATAGTTATCGAACGCTTTTTGAGCCCAGTGCAGGAATTCATAACGCTCTTCATTTCTTTCAAATTCAAGCTCCATGTTCACATTCAAGGCATCAGGAGTACCATACTTGTCTACTTGTACAGAGTGGTCAATGACAAGATCAACAGGAACTTCCGGGTTGATTTTGTCAGGGCTTCCTCCCATATCCACCATCGCTTTTCTAAGAGATGCCAGATCGACCACGGCAGGTACGCCGGTAAAGTCTTGCAGAATAACGCGGGAAGGTTTAAATGGAACATCTTCCCCTTTTGATTTTTCAGTTCCCCAGTTTGCTAGACTCTCGACATGATCATCGCTGATGACGCGTCCGTCGTGTTGACGTAATAGAGATTCTAGTAGGATACGGATGGAGAAAGGTAGACGGGAAATCTTACCATGTCCCGCATCTTCTAAGGCTTTCAAATCGTAATAGTTGTACGTTTGGCCATTGAGTTCAAATTGTTTGCGAGCATTAAAAGCATTGCTAGCCATATTCCTTTTACCCCCTCATCAATATTCAATAGTGAACCTCTTTAAGGTTTCACCATTCCCCAAATTTTTACATTTGTTCCCTTTGTATAGAACAAGTTCACAAATCTGCAATCCTTATTGTAAATGAAAACGATTTATAAGTAAAATGAATGACCACAAATTTTTCTGAATTCGATAAATTTTATACAAAAACCTACAAAAACGCATGCTTGTATTTAAAGTGTCAACCTTTTATAATGAGTTTAGATAAGTCTAAGATAATGAAACAGGTGATAATATGTCAGGTGGATTTGCCCTATTTATCGTTGGGTGGATTGTCATCATGGTTGGTCTGATGAGCATTGGTGGCTTCTTTATGTTCCGCAAATTTCTGAAGCGTCTTCCGAAAGAAGACGGAAAATCAATCATTGACTGGGAAGAATATTATGTGGACAAGACAAAGCACATGTGGTCTGCAGAGCAAAAAGACTTATTGGAAGAGTTGATTTCTCCCGTTCCAGAGCTCTTCCGGGATGTAGCAAGGCAGAAGATCGCTGGACGTATCGGCGAAATTGCGCTGCAGAAAAAGAAAAAGAAAATCACACAGGAGATTTTAATCGAGGGCTACATACGTGCCACCCCGAAGCGGGATCATAAGTTTCTTGTCAAAAAGTTAGAAGAGAAAAAAATAGACATGAGCCCTTACGACCCACTCATTGAACGCTAAAAAGGACCCGGCTTAAGCCAGGTCCTTTTTTAGTTCCAACTTTTTTTCCAAATGTAAGTATTGTTTCAACATGGCCATCCGCCATGTCATGATCATCCCGAAAGCGAGTAAAAAGAACATCCCACTCGTTTCTCCGAGGGAGACATGCTGTCCTATAATGAGCTTGAAAACAATTCGTAAAATCAGCAGGCCAAAAAGGATAAATACAAAAGCCCTTGATGGTTTCAAATAAATATCTCCATCCCTCACTTCAAATTTGGAAGTACGAATGAGGAAAATGGAAAAAACAACTCCAATGAGAATGGCTTCCATTACTTGGGTCCATTCAACTCGGAACACCGGAAACACGAACATGAGAGCTCCTGTACTCATCATGAAAGGTGGGAGAATAATCTTTTTTACACTTGCCGGTTTTTTTGCGGCCCGCAATCGGACGAAAATCATCGCCGTAGCCATGCCGGCCGCAACAATAGTGCTTGCAATTAACCAAAACATAACGATTCACTCTTTCTACTCTGTCCTTAATATCAGTTTAACGCAAATTCGATGGCATCCAGGACCTGAGCTTCAATAAGGTTTAACAATGAGGGATTTTCCATCATTCGCTTATTTAGACATTTGATAATGTCCTCTTTCCAATCGTTTCTTTAAGTATAATGGATGAGACTCGTATCATTAATCAAATGCCGACACTCTTGGTACTTTTTATTCCCTGTCATAGGCAATGGTCAAAATGATCGTCATCGTTACCCCTACAACAGCCAGATACACACCAAGGTCAAACAAAAGGGCCGTAGCAAGTTCGGTCTTACCTAAGATCGGCAATTGAAAATAAGCAAACGTTTGCGTGAGGAAAGGCGCGTCAAAAACCATTCCACCAATTCCGGTAGCTGCTGCCACCATCAATCCTACAGGAATCAAAAAACGGAAATTAATCGGCAAAATTTTCTCCATCGCCTTACTTCCATAAGCCATATACATGAGGATGATTGCTGCAGCAGTCATTAAACCACCGATAAATCCTCCACCTGGAGCATTATGGCCAGCAAAAAATAAATAAACGGAAAACCCTAGCAGGATGAAGGCTATAAGTGTGGTTGTAGTTCTTAATATTATATCGTTGGTCTGGGTCATAAAAAAGCTCCTTTATTTTTTCTCTAGTATCATCTTAATACAAATGCTCACTAAAATCCACGTCTTAGAACCCCTGGAAATTAAAGAGTCCCGCAAGGTAGGAAGTAAGCATCGTCATCCAGTCAAAATACAAGGCAATTCCCACTACAATCATGATATACCCACCTACTTTTACGATTCCCGCACTGTGTCTTTTAATCCAGTTCAATTTGCCAATGAAGAAGGACAGGACTAAGAAGGGAATAGAAAAGCCAAGAGAGTAAGATAACATCATGACCAAGAAAAGTTCAGGAGAATCAGCCGCCAACGAAAGCACTGACGCTAATATAGGACCTGTACAAGGCGTCCATCCGAGCGAAAACGTAAGTCCGATAAGAAATGTACCTATGTAACCAGATGGTCTATTCTTAAAAGTTATCTTTCGGTCTTTCATCAGAAAATCAAAGTTGAATACGCCAATAATAACAAACCCAAAGAAAATAATCAGGATGGATCCTAAACGCCGGATCACAGGTTCATATTGTATGAAAAACTGCGCAAAAAACGACCCTGAAAAGCCTAGTATCAAAAAGATTGTCGTAAATCCTAATAAGAACATAACAGTATGGATCAGACTTGCTCTTTTCAACATCCCATTGTCCTCTTTTAATTCATTCACACTCATCCCTGTAATATAGGAGAGGAATGCAGGATACAGAGGAAAAACACATGGGGATATAAATGATAAAAAACCTGCTCCGAAAGCAAGGAAAAGATTTACCTCCATTTAATCATCACACCTTCATTCATAGTCGATTCCTATTGTATCAGAGCTTTAGGCCTGACACGATGTTTATCTTGTGAACATCTATAGAAGATGTCATAGAGAAAGCCTTCTTTCAAGTATGAAAGAAGGCTTTAGTGTCATTATTTCATTTGTACTTGTAAACCTTCTCTCAATAATTCAATCGCACCTTCTTCACTTGAGGCGTTTGTTCCAAGTTCACCTCGGAAGGCTTTGGAGAGGATAGACTGCCTTTTTTCCAAAAAACTACTTGATGTACATTTTCACAAATTCATATATTTCCATGAAATTTGATGAAGAGATGTGTGTTACTCTATCTTTTTTGCTACCAAATAACCCTGATTTGTTAAGGTAAATCATATTATTGGTAATACCAAGAGCATTCGTCATGTCGTAGTCCACTTCGTCATAATTCTTATACTCATATACATGAGTCTTTAGCTTACCAAATGGTGGTTTCACTTCAATGAGGATAACCTTTGTATCTGTAAAAAATAGATATCCAAAGGTTGTACCTTTGAATGCTCCTGTGGAAAGGTAATAAAATTTCTCGTTTTTTGCTTCTTTCTTAATCAAATCCAGGACTTTCATATAATGATTCCTGCTAGTTTTAGGGAGTTTCTCTGCTTCACTGACCAATCCATCAAACGTAGAGTATTCTCCAATAATTGTTATTTCTACATTTACCTTATTCATTTCGTATCCTCCACTTAAATTCTTTATCTTACAAAACTTTAGTATACTACCTTTTCCTCAGAATGAAAGTAGCAAATTTGATATAGAATACCATGTTTTGAAACTTACTTAGTCAATTTATTATACCTTACTAACCTTCATTATCGGAGTGAGAGGTGAACTGTTTACCTTAATGAAATCAAAATTTATTAGTTTTGTTTTATGTACACAAATAAGCATACCCATTTTTGTCTTGTGGATGAGGGTACATGAGGGGCTACTTCTGCTAATCTCTCCTTGAAAAGGTGGAATTACACCCCATAAGTATCAAAATAAATAAAAAGCCCCCTCAAGGAGTCATTTTGGTCTGTTACAGAGCAATGACTGGGATTAAAAAGCGAACTCTAAAAAATAGAATAATGAATTGAAATCTAAAGAATTATAATGATAAGACAAAAAGTAATTATCAATTCTCCCTATCTTTCACCTAAAATAATCTTCTTTAACCGTTCGTATATAATAAGTATCCTCTTGAGTGGAGGAGGAAGCGCTAACCATCCTTCCTTTATTTCCTTTGCCGTGAACGAGAATAGATGTAACTTTTTACAATAACTGTGTTAAGATTACGTATCTTATTAGAACGTAGCCCACGATCCACAAGCATAGCTACTATAGGTTTGTTTCTTGCCTCTAGATAGGTATTTTAGTCGTGAAGGCATTAATCATCTTCTGAACATCTTCTATTGTGAATTTGTTCAATACTTTTTTAGTCGTTTTAGGCAGCTCGACTTTATTCATTGGACTTTCAATCAAATACTCTTCTTTTACACACCAGTTAAAAAACGCTTTGGGCATCTTATACATTGTTACTTTGCTTTGTAGTTGCAATCCATCTTTTTTGTTTTTTGAACATAAGCCTTAAAGTCATGAACTTTATAGAATCAATCTGTTCAATCCCTCGTTTTTCAATAAGATAATTACTCTTGCCTTTTGTTTTCATGGTTTTTGGTGTATATACCCTCCACATGCGATGAAATAGCTACTCTTTAATTAAGTCATCAATTTTTTTCCAAAACAAAAACCACCTCTCCTATGTTCTTTTGGTTAAGAATCCAATAGGAAAAGTGGTTTTATGATTGATTAATCAATTTTCAGCATTATCTAATGAAAGATTAATCCAGAAGGGTAAAACAACTGGTCTTTAAAAGATAATTTATGAGGTTGAACCCTGATGAAATCAATGATATCAAGGCTTCAACCTCGTGTCATTATTTCATTTGATTGTTCATTGAACGCATCATCTGATTGATCTTCTTCTGTGAAGGCTTTTGGCCCATCTGCATCATCAGTGTACGTAACATTTGTTCGTTAATTGGTGGGTTCTTTTTCAAATAATTCATCATGTACTTTCTAGCGATGAAGAAGCCTAGAGCTGCACCACCGACAAGAGTCAATAAAGCAATGATGATGACCCATACGATCCCCAATGTCATGACTTCGTCTTCCTCCTTCGTGTTGTCTCCCATAACAGTATAGTAAAACGTTCTCTAGAATACAATAGTCGTTTCAATATGAGCGCAATTTAGACGGTGCTATACGAATGTAATGTCAAATAGTAACCTCATAAAAAAGGAAACGATCTAGTGCGAACAACGATTTTATTAGAGACAACAAGCATTCTTATGCCTATTATATCACATGTAGGGGCGAAATCGGAAATGGTTGTCCCTACTATTTCCCCAGTTTTTCGAAAGGAAATTTTAACTCCCGGCATAAAAAGAAGCTGCCTAGAAAAAGGCAGCTTCTCCCTTGATTATTTCATCAAGTTTTCCGCATGCTTCACTACGTTCTCTACCGTGAAACCATAATTCTCGATCACAGTATTGCCTGGAGCAGAAGCACCGAACTTATCGATTCCAATGACTGAGCCATCTAAACCTACGTAACGGTCCCATCCGAACGATGCGCCCATTTCAACTGCCAGACGTTTGCGGACAGAAGATGGCAGGACTTGTTCTTTGTACTCTTTAGGCTGAGCTTCAAAACGATCGAAAGAAGGTACACTGACGACGCGTACATCATAACCATTCTTTTTCAATTCCGCTTGTGCTTCAACAATCAATTGTACTTCAGAACCTGAAGCAAGTAGGATCGCATCCGGCTCTTCTTTGTCTGAATCGCTAAGGATGTATGCCCCTTTCTTCATACCTTCGTATGCAAGCTCCTCTGTACCTTGAAGGGTCGGTAACCCTTGGCGTGTGAGAACGAGTGCAGTTGGAGTCGATTCAGACTCTAAAGCAAGTCTCCACGCTGCATTGGTTTCGTTCCCATCCGCAGGACGAAGCACAGAAAGATTAGGCATTGCGCGAAGAGAAGCCAGTTGTTCTACAGGTTCGTGAGTCGGACCGTCTTCTCCAACGGCAACAGAATCATGAGTGAAGACATAGTTCACTGGCAGGTTCTGTAGGGCAGAAAGACGTACAGCTGGGCGCAGATAGTCACTGAAGACAAAGAATGTACCCGCATAAGCTTTAAGTCCTCCGTGAAGGCCCATTCCGTTCATAGCAGCCGCCATGGCAAATTCACGAACACCGAACCAGATGTTTCGACCAGCGTAGTTGTTACGTGAAAAGTCTTCTTCATCTTTAACGGCCGTTTTGTTTGAACCTGCAAGATCGGCACTACCACCAAAGAAATTAGGGATAGCTTTAGAAAGTGCATTGATCGCATCTCCTGAAGCAGCACGTGTTGCAGGGCTGTCTTCTCCGACCTGGTATGTTGGAAGACTTTGATCCCAGCCTTCAGGAAGCTCTCCGCGGATTGCGCGCTCAAATTCTTCCGCAAGCTCCGGATAAGCCTCCTTGTACTGAGCCATTAAGTTGTTCCAAGATTCTTCTTTATCCTTACCATTTTGTTGAACTTTTTCTTTAAAGTCCTGATAGACCTCTTCAGGTACGTGGAACGGCTCATGTTCCCACTCGTAGAACTGTTTCGCAGCTGTTACTTCCTCATCACCTAGAGGAGCACCGTGAGAAGCAGATTTACCAGATTTGTTAGGAGAACCGTACCCAATGACGGTCTTCACTTCGATCATTGTTGGTTGATCTGTGTTCGCTTTTGCTTTCTCTAGCGCTTTTGCAACTTCTTCTGTATTCGTTCCATCCTCGACACGAATCACTTGCCATCCATACGCTTCATAGCGCTTTTCAACACTTTCGCTGAAGGAACGATCAAGATCACCATCAAGAGAGATATCGTTGGAATCATAAAGAACGATCAATTTACCAAGGCCAAGGTGACCGGCAAGAGAAGCTGATTCCTGTGATACTCCCTCCATCAAGTCACCATCACCACAAATCGTATAGGTGTAATGGTCAACAACGTTGTACCCTTCGCGATTATATTTTCCGGAAAGATGAGCTTCAGCCATCGCCATTCCGGTCGCCATTGCAATACCTTGTCCTAGGGGACCTGTAGTTGCTTCTACACCATCTGTATGACCAAACTCTGGGTGCCCAGGGGTTTTTGAATCCCATTGACGGAAGGACTTAAGATCGTCCATCGTCACCTTATAACCGGATAAGTGGAGCAAGCTATAAAGAAGCATAGATCCGTGTCCAGCTGATAGGACGAAACGGTCCCGGTCGAACCAGTTCGAGTTTTTCGGATTGTGATCCATGAACTGAGTCCATAGCGTATAGGCCATCGGTGCTGCACCCATCGGCATTCCAGGGTGTCCGGAGTTTGCTTTTTCTACTGCATCGATTGTTAACGTTCTTATCGTATTGATTGATGTTTGTTCAAGGCTGTTTGCCATGTTCAACATTCCCCTTTCTATTCAGGTATATGTACCATGTATTATCCTATAATGAAATTCCTTTCGAAACAAGCTTTGTGCAAAATTTCGCACAGCCTCAAACCTAATTTCCCCCTTATTCAGGGAATTAAACAAGAAAAAATCCGCATTCGAAAATTATCGAATACGGACAATTTGGCATTAATTCTTTTTTTCGTTCTTTTGCATTTGACGGAGCTTCTCTGGAGTTACGTCATTCCCTTTCGGATCAATGACGGTCACACCTTTCAGCTGATTTTTGAAGGATTGACGTGCATTTTTCAAATATTCCTGGCGCAGCTTCTGCTGTTCTGCTTTTTCTTCCTTCGAAAGCTCTTCCTGCTTAGATTTATTAGCAAGTTCATTTATACGATTAATTTTTTCTTTTGATAACATAGATCCTTCTCCTTTACTCATAGTCTGGATCGTAAAACATGAAAAAGACAAGAAATCCAAAGATCCTTGTCCACACACCTTATATTATCGTGATTCTTCTTCTTTTTCAAGCGATAGGTACTCCTTGTATCTGCGATGCACCGTAGCTTTTGATACATCATATCCCAATCCCCTCAAAGTCGCTGCGATATCTTTGAATGTCAAATCATTTTTCCTTAGACGAATAACTTCTTCTATAGGAAAGTCGATCCTCTCACGCCCGGGTGCCTGATCACGGTTTGATAAGTTGGCGGATGGATCGTAGCCGCCCTCTACGGCTTTTCTCATCCCCCGGCGAATTTTCATATTATGTATTTTCCTTTGGTATTCTTCTACAATACCTACAATCTGTAGAACCATAGAATCTGATTCCGATAACTGTAATTCTCCCTGGTTTGAAAGGGAGTACACCTTGACTTTCAACCGGTTCAATTGATGAAACAAAGCGATCTTCGTATTTCCCCGACCTAATCGTGTTTCATCTTGAATCAATAATGCTTCCGCACGTCCGGAAGAAAAACATTCCAGCATGCGGAAGATTCCTTCACGCTCAATTTCGTAACCACTCGACTGTTCTTCAATACATTCAATAACTTCGAAGCCGTGACGCTCTGCCATCGATGTCAACTCGGCTCTTTGTCGTTTCAATGAAGTCACTTGCTCTTCTTTTTCCGTACTTACCCTGCAATATAAAATTACTTTCACTTGGATGATCCTCTCTCTTTCTCTATTAAACAGCTGTGACCATAGAATAATAGAGAATGATAAAACTAACAATAAAAAGAATAATGTAGGTGTAATCCAGCTTAGATAATTTGTTAAACATTGATAACCCCTCCGCTTTCCTAGAACGAACGTTCTTAAGAACCTGTGTTCGCATTTGTTACTTTCCATTATATACGAACACAGGTTCTTGTCAATGGCTTTTTTCGAACGCGTGTTTGTATTTTGAAAATATAAGTGGTACAATGTGGTTACTATAATCCTATGTACGAGGTGCTAATCTATGAGTAAACTTTCAAAACGGCAGCAGGAAATACTAGATTTCATTAAAGAACAAGTTTTATCCAAAGGGTATCCACCATCCGTAAGGGAGATCGGTCAATCTGTTGGTCTTGCTTCAAGTTCCACTGTGCATGGTCACTTATCCAGATTGGAGAAAAAGGGATACATTCGACGCGACCCGACCAAACCTCGTGCCATTGAAGTGATTGAATTAGAAGAAGATCACAGTATCCCGAGAAGTGAAGCTTCCTACGCTCCAGTAATCGGTAAAGTCACGGCAGGTTCACCGATTACAGCTGTAGAAAACATTGAAGAATACGTTCCACTTCCAGATACACTGGCAGGGTCAGATGACAACACATTCGTACTAATCGTACAAGGGGAAAGTATGATTGAGGCAGGAATTCTTGATGGGGATATGGTCATCGTCAGACAACAACAGACCGCACAGAACGGTGATATCGTCGTAGCTATGACAGAAGACGAAGAAGCTACTGTCAAACGGTTCTTCAAGGAAAGAAATCACGTTCGCCTGCAGCCTGAAAATGCAACAATGGAGCCGATTCTATTGCAGGATGTATCCATTTTAGGGAAAGTCGTCGGTCTTTACAGGACCGTACACTAAAAAGAAAGAGGCGAGTTTTTTGAGAACTCGCCTCTTTCTTTTATGTCATCCGCCCATACCTTTTACAAATAGAGGTCAAAGGATTTACAGACAACATATTATTTTTTAGATACGTTCTCACTTGTTTTACGCTCATAACAGTAAGCCACTACATGTTCATCCAAGATGTCGATCACCCGAACCACTCGTTAGGAAAACTCGCCGTTGTGATGAAAATAGGTCCATTCCAACTTTATTTTTCCCGTTTAGATCGTTGGAACCATCCACCAAAAGTAAACGACCAATATCCTTGAAAACCTTCATCAAGGTGATTTTGATACATAGAAAAACCCTTGAAGCTCTGCTTCAAGGGTTTTAAATTTAATACGTCTGTAAATATTGTTCACGTTCCCACGGATGAACCTGGGTTCTGAACATGTCCCATTCAATTTCTTTCGCTTCGATGAAATGTTCGAATAGGTGCTCTCCAAGAGCTTCTACCATGATCGGGTCTTTATGCAGCTCTTCCAACGCATCATATAAAGTAGCAGGAAGATCTTTAACTCCGTGAGCTTCACGCTCTTTCTTATCCATCACGTAAATGTTTCGGTCGACAGGAGCAGGTGCTTCCAGTTTATTTTCCACACCATCAAGTCCAGCAGCAAGAAGCACAGCCATCGCCATGTATGGGTTGGCTGATGGATCCACACTGCGGACTTCGATTCTTGTGCTCAAGCCACGGGATGTCGGAACACGTACGAGTGGACTACGGTTTTGACCGGACCATGCTACATAACACGGAGCCTCATATCCTGGTACAAGACGCTTATAGGAGTTGACGGTAGGGTTCGTCACAGCCGTGAAGTTTGTTGCATGCTTGATGATGCCTGCTGTGAACTGATAAGCCACTTCTGACAGCTGTTCTTTCCCTTTCTCATCAAAGAAAGCATTGCCCTTTTCATTGAAAAGAGACATGTTCGCGTGCATACCAGATCCGTTCACACCAAACAATGGTTTAGGCATAAAGGTTGCATGCAAACCATGTTGACGTGCAATGGTTTTAACAACGAGTTTGAATGTTTGGATATCATCACAATGCTTGACGGCATCCGCATATTTGAAGTCGATTTCGTGCTGACCTGGAGCTACTTCGTGGTGAGAGGCTTCAATTTCAAAGCCCATTTCCTCAAGCTCCAGGACAATGTCACGACGGCAATTTTCACCAAGATCGGTTGGTGCCAGGTCAAAATAGCCGCCTTTATCATTCAACTCCATCGTTGGATCGCCTTTTTCATCTAATTTGAATAGGAAAAATTCAGGTTCTGTACCAATGTTGAAAGCAGAAAAACCGAGTTTCTCCATTTTTTTGATGTTCCGCTTCAAGTTATAGCGCGGACACCCTTCAAAAGGAGTTTGGTCTGGGTTGTAGATGTCACAGATGAATCGTGCGACTTTCCCTTTTTCTGAAGTCCAAGGGAAAACGACGAATGTATCCAGGTCTGGAACTAAATACATGTCAGATTCCTCGATACGAACGAACCCTTCAATAGAGGATCCATCAAACATCATCATGCCATCAATAGCTTTATCCAACTGGCTTAGTGGAATTTCCACGTTTTTGATTGTACCAAGCATATCCGTGAATTGAAGACGGATAAACTTGACGTTTTCCTCATCGATTTTTTTGTAAATTTCTTCTTTTGTTAAACCCATTGAATTTCTCCTCTCAACAGAAAATTAATGGAAGAACCTTGACATTTCTCCCTGTCTGATTGCTAATTTACCTTGTCTTCCCGCTGTGAATAGTTCTCGTTGCAGCATACGACGAAGTTCTTTCTCGGTAAGTTCATTGTGTACTTCCTTCACTTGATCCTCATCATATACCTCATTATCTGGCTGATCATTCAGCTTCAGAACTTTCTTGATTCCGGCCATGTTCACACCCTGATCGATCAAGTCTTTAATTTCAAGCAGTCGATCGACATCATTGAATGAAAACATGCGGCGGTTCCCTTCTGAACGGGCCGGCTGAACAAGCTCGTGCTGTTCATAGTACCGAATCTGCCGTGCAGTAAGGTCTGTCAATGATTGAACAATCCCCATCGGGAATAACGGCATAGAACGACGAATTTCATCACTCATCGATGTGCCACCTCCCCATAAGAATGATACTTTAATTATACGTCACGAAAGGGATATGTCAACATATGTGAGGAATGTTCACACAATTTGGAGCTGTTTTTTGAAAGGGTTACCATTCCCTTTGCTTCAAGCTTTGACCATACCCTCTTCTACCAACTGTTGCACCGCTTGTACGACAGCGATCTTCACATGCGCATAAGTCAATCCACCTTGGACGAAAGCCGTATAAGGGGGACGAATGGGACCGTCGGCTGTCAACTCGAGACTTGCTCCTTGGATAAAAGTTCCCGCTGCCATGATGACTTCATCCTCGTAACCAGGCATGGCACTCGGTTCCGGTTTGAAATGGGAATTTACAGGGGATGCCTGCTGAATGGATTGACAAAATCTGATCATTTGTTCAGCTGTGTTGAAGTTGACGGATTGAATTAAATCGGTCCGCTTCGCATCAAAATCAGGATTTGTATTGAATCCGCATTCCCTCAAATATCTTGCAGTAAAAATTGCGCCCTTCAAAGCTTCTCCTACTACATGAGGAGCGAGGAAAATGCCTTGATACATTTCTTGCAGGCTATTCAAACTAGGTCCCGTTTCCTTCCCTAAGCCAGGAGCAGTTAAACGATAGCTGCATTTTTCAATCAGTGTTTTCCCCCCTGCAATATAACCACCGACCCTTGCAATCCCGCCACCTGGGTTTTTTATTAGCGAACCAGCAATGAGGTCAGCCCCTACTTCAAGCGGCTCTCTCGTTTCTACGAATTCACCATAACAGTTATCAACAAAAACAATGACATCATCTTTAATCTCACGTACAAACTGGATGATCGATTGCAACTCGTCAATGTTGAATGAAGGACGATCCTCGTATCCCTTGGACCTTTGAATGGCTACGACCTTCGTCTTTTCATGTATAGCTGCTCGTATTCGATCATGGGAAAAAGCACCGTTCTCTTCTAATGCGATGGTTTGATAGCTGACACCGAAGTCACGCAATGAACCTGTGTCCTTATTGTCTTCAGAACCAATAACATCCCTTAGGGTGTCATAAGGCTCTCCAGATATGTAAAGCAGTTCATCTCCCGGGCGCAGAACTCCGAATAAGGCCGTCGTGATTGCGTGCGTTCCGGATATGAGCTGAGGCCTGACAAGGGCATCCTCCGCTTTAAATATTTCTGCATATAATGCTTCAAGTGTGTCTCTCCCGAAATCGTCATAGCCATAACCTGTCGTTGGGTTAAAGTGAGAATCACTGACCCTCAGTTTATGAAAGGCATGTAATACCTTTTCTTGATTGTACTCGACAATCTCGCCCACCCTATGGTGCTGGTTCTTAATCTCTTTCTCTACACGTTGCTTCAAATCTTGAATCTTCATGATGAATCCTCTTCCTATCTTGCAGAATTTCGTTTATTCAGCGATTTATTTATAATATTTGGTGTTTTAATGGATGGTGAGGGTGAATAAAGCCATGAAGGGCATAACCTTCTTTATCCTCATAAAAATGGATGCTCGTGATCATACTGTAGGCCTTGAATTGCTGCAGCCTTTTCCCTTCAGATGCCGGTACGAAAACGTCATACTCACTCCATTCTTCTTTCAATACCTCTTCAATTTTATGAAGAACTCTTTTACGATCAATGGGATCATGCACGCTCACCGTCAACGACGGGAAGGAGTGAGGAATGAAATCCTCCTTCAGTAGATCTTTTTTATTGTAAACGGTGAGGATTGGAAGTTGGCCTGCTCCAAGGTCGTCCAATAACTTTAAAACCGTTTTTTCCTGCTGAATATGATCGGGGTGTGAAGCATCAACCATATGAACGATAAAGTCTGCTTCAGTCACTTCCTCTAACGTAGATCGGAAGGCCGCGATAAGCGTTGTCGGCAAGTCCTGAATGAATCCTACGGTATCAGAAAGAAGAGCCAAAAAGCCAGAAGGAAGGCTCATCTGTCTTGTTAGAGGATCAAGTGTAGCAAACAATAAATCCTCTTCGAAAGACTGGCTGTCGGTCACTCTATTGAAGAATGTTGATTTGCCCGCATTCGTATACCCGACGATGGCGACCTGAAAGGCCCGGTTTTCTTTTCTTCGTTTTCGATATTGTTCACGCTGCTTTACAACCGTATCCAGCCGCTTCTTGATGTCATCAATTCTTCGTTGGATGTGACGCCGATCCGTTTCCAATTTGGTTTCCCCAGGACCACGCGTACCAATTCCTCCACCTAACCGGGATAACGCTGTCCCTTGGCCAGATAGGCGCGGAAGCAAATACTGCAATTGGGCCAGTTCTACCTGCAACTTCCCTTCTTTCGTGCGAGCTCTTCCTGCAAAGATATCCAAAATCAGCTGGCTTCTGTCGATCACACGTACCCCGACTCTGTCCGCAATATTTCTAAGCTGACCGGGTGATAGTTCATCATTAAATATCACAAGCTCAGCTTCAGCGTCCTCTGCTGCTTCTTTTATTTCTTCAAGTTTCCCTTCACCTAAATATGTAGCCGGGTGAACCCGGTCACGCTTTTGAGTAATAATTTTGCACACTTCTCCATCCGCGGTTTCCGTCAGTGACTGAAGCTCCTCTAAAGAGGACTGAAACCGTTCTTCTTGTTCGAATGGATCTTTTCTTGCGACTAACACGACCAATTCTTTTGCCATCTGTCTCTTCACCTACTCTTTTCGTCTGCCTCTATCTTGTTCATCATAACAGAAAAACGCTTGCTATGAATGGGCGGCCTATTAGATCAAGTCTGTTTCTTGTAAGGTAACATCAAAATCTTCTGCCTGAAGCGTCATGAGTGTTTTTTTCTTCGGGTTGGGGGTGCTGATGACTCTCCAGGCATGTTTTCGAATGGCTTCTTCGATAAGATTCCTTACATAGCGGGCATTCGAAAAGTTTTCCTCCCGTCTGTTATACACATAAGCCAGATGCTGAAAAAGTTTTCGTTCCGCTTCTTTCGTTAAACAATATTCCCTTTCTTCAATCATTCCAAAAGCAATCTGCGTAAGTTCTTTCGCAGAATAGTCCTTGAAAGAAAGCTGGATGGGGAACCGGGAAGCAAGGCCTGGGTTTAAGGTCAGAAAATCTTCCATTTCATCTGGATAACCAGCAAGGATGATGATGCACTCATTATGATGGTCTTCCATGCATTTCACTAATGTATCAATCGCTTCTTTTCCAAAATCCTTCTCTCCACCTCTGGCTAGAGAATAGGCTTCGTCAATAAAAAGGACGCCCCCTAGTGCTTTATGAATTAAATCTTTCGTTTTTTGAGCTGTATGCCCGATGTACTCTCCGACAAGATCACTCCGATCGGCTTCAATGAATTGACCCTTTTCAAGCACGCCGACATCGCGGAATAAAGCAGCAACCATTCTGGCGATGGTCGTTTTCCCAGTACCTGGATTCCCGTGAAAAACCATGTGCAGGACTTGCGCATTCGACTTTAATCCTGCTTCTTCTCTTTTCTTTGAAACAAGCACCTGTGCGTAAATCTCTTTTACCCTGGTCTTCAGATCCTCCATCCCAATGATAGAATTAAAAAATTCCTCTATTTTCAGAAAAGGAGCACCTGTCTGTTTTAGAGCAGCCGCTTTCCTATCAGGAATCGCTTTATCTTTAGAATCATTCAACACAATATTGATTGTGCTGATAGGTCTCGCCGTTTTCGCTTGGGGTTGCACATCGATCCCTCCTCATTCTTCTTCATCATACGCGTAGGTGGGGTTTCCTGTGACAGACGCCCAAATCATACCTTTCCATGAAAAAGCGGATACCTTTAAAGGCACCCGCTTTTTTCGATTTCGTGATCCATTCACATTATTCTTTATCCAATGAAACATTTTTAACAGGAGCAAATGTCGAAATGGCATGTTTGAAAATCAATTGTTGCTTTCCTTCTGTCTCTAACAAGACAGTGAAATTATCGAAGGCTTTGACGATGCCCCTCAATTGAAAGCCATTGAGCAGAAAGACAGTCACCTGCATGCGTTCTTTCCTTAATTGATTTAAATAATTGTCCTGGATATTAACCGATTGGGCCATGGATCTTCCTCCTCTTTTCTATCTGTAATAATACGATTCTACGCTTTAGCCTATCTTTCCTGCTAAATCGCCTAAAATTGTTTCAAATTTCTCCTCGTAGTTCGACGGAGATACTTCATACCAGTCGATCTCCATTTTGTTCTTGAAGTAGGTGTACTGACGTTTTGCATAACGTCTGGAATTACGTTTAAGTAACTCGATCGCTTCCGACAGTGTACATGAACCTTCAAAATATGGAATCAATTCCTTATAACCAATCGCCTTCATCGATTGCGCGTCCTTCAATCCTTGTTCATAAAGGTTTTGGACTTCTTGTACCAAGCCCTGTTCAATCATTTGATCGACTCTATGGTTGATACGCTCATACAGGAATTCACGATCCATCTCCAGTCCGATTAACAATGGGTTAAAAGGAGATACGTTCTGTTTTTGATCATGGCGGTCACTCATCACCCGGCCTGTTGTTTCATAAACTTCAAGCGCTCTTAGTACACGCCTTTCATTATTCGGATGAATTTTTTCTGCTTGTTCAGGGTCGATTTCAACAAGGCGTTTGTACATATAATCTTTGCCATTTTCCTTCCATTCTTTTTCAAGTTTACGAATGATGGCAGGATCCTTTTTCTGTTCAGAAAAATGGAAATCAAAAAGTGTTGCCTGTATGTATAAGCCTGTCCCCCCTACCAAAACCGGCAGCTTCCCCCGGTCATGGATATCCCTGATTAACGCTTGCACCTTTTCCTGGAACTCAGCGACTGAAAACTGCTCAGCCGGATCTTTAATGTCAATCATATGATGCGGGATGTCCTGCATCTCCTCGTTGGTCACCTTTGCTGTTCCGATATCCATCGTCCGGTAAATCTGCATAGAGTCTCCACTGATCACTTCCCCATCAAAACGCTGAGCGATCCGGATTCCCAAATTCGATTTTCCGACTGCTGTAGGACCGACTACTGAGATCACCAATGGTCTCACACTCCCACCTCCTTCACACGTATCTATTATACATGAATGGCTCTACAATCATACCTCAGCGGATAAACTAACGCAATCCGTTACTATCACTAACGAGTTCCGTTACAAATATTCAAAATATTCGTTAGTCGTACTATCGCATTTCGTTAGTCTGTGTTATAGTATAGAAAAGGAGGCGTCTTAAAGTGGTCCATGAAAGAATTCGTTCACTTAGAAAAGAAAGACGTTTTACACAATCGATGTTGGCTGAAAAAGTCGGTGTATCCCCACAAGTCGTATCGAATTGGGAACGGAGCTACACTTCCCCGGATCTTGAAGATCTCGCGAAGATTGCTCACGCTCTTCATACCACCGCAGATTATCTCCTCGGTTTAAGTGATGAACAAGAGGATGAAATGCGTGAAATTAAGCAGCTCCTTGAAACAAAGGGATACACAAAACCTGTATTTTTTGACAAAAAAGCATGGTTCGGAATCCAGCCGGAAGACATTAAACAAATTGATAACTATTTTCGTTTTCTTCTCCAGCAAAAAAATATCTCCTGACCCCTACTCTGACATTCGCACTTATATATTGTTGATTATAAAAATGTTATGTAAACAAATACTGAACAAAAAAGAGAGACTCCGCAAATTAGGAGTCTCTCTTTCTTATTACATCACACGTTTGAACATCTTTTCCATTTCATATTCAGAAAAGAATACAATAATCGGTCTTCCATGAGGACAAGTGAAAGGGTCCGTTGACTTTCTCAAATCTTCTAAGAGATGAAACATATCGGTCTGGTTCAAGTAGTGGTTTGCTTTAATCGAACGTTTACACGACATGAGAATCGCTGCTTCTTCTCTTAGTTTAAGAATATCAATCCGTTCTTCCTCCATCAGCTGCTGAATCATTTCTTCTATCACTTCCTCTTCGAACCCTTTCGGGAACCATTGAGGGTGGCTGCGCACAATGTAGGTCGTATCTCCGAATGGTTCAAAAAACAATCCCACTTTTTCCAGTTCGTCTCTATACTCTTCTATTCTTAAAGACTCAGCCTTGGAAAATTCAAAGGTCATCGGTACAAGCAATTCTTGTACCTCATGGTCAACTTCCGACAACTTGTCTCTGAAGAATTCATACTTGATCCTTTCTTGAGCCGCATGCTGATCGACGATATACATGCCTTCCTCATTTTGAGCAAGAATGTACGTACCATGCAGCTGACCAATCGGATGCATGGTCGGAACTCTTTTCTTTTCAAGAGAAGGTGCTTCTTTTTCGACTTTATCTCCCGGTGGTACGCTTTCTTTTGGAACAGAGTCCTCTAAATCGAATGTAGGGGCCATCTCCTTGATTAACTCATCCTGATTTTTTTGATAACCATCCTCTTTGGGAAGTCCTTGCTCGCTTTCCAACAAGTGGTCCAACGTAGTTTCCCTTTCCCGATGGGCATCCTCCTCCCTCGTATGATAGAGATTGAAGGATTCCTGCGTGGATTTCTCTTTTGAAGGCTTCGGTGCTGGCTGTGACACATCAGGAATGAGTGTTTGTTTACGAAAAGCCTGGCGGACGGTCTCTTCTAACAAATCATACAATTCCTTCTCCTTACTAAAACGCACCTCCATTTTTGATGGATGAACGTTGACATCGACAAGGATCGGATCCATGTCTATATTTAACACGACTATCGGACTTTTTCCGATTGGCAGCAGCGTGTGGTAGCCTTGCATAACAGCTTTATTCAATGGAATACTTCGAATGAAACGGCCATTGATAATGGTTGACATATAATTCCTTGAAGCACGGTAGACTTCTGGTTTCGCGATGTAGCCATCGACTTTAAAATCCGCCGTCTCCATCTTTATCGGAATCATCTTTTTAGCAACATTCATTCCATAAATGTTCGCTATGACTTGGAGGAGATCTCCACGTCCATTCGTTTTGAAGATCTGCTTTTCATTGTGATTGCAAAGGAACTGGACTTCAGGATGAGCTAAGGCCAAACGATTTAATACATCTGTCACATGACCGAGTTCTGTATGGATTGTTTTCATATACTTCAATCGGGCAGGCGTATTGAAGAACAGCTCCTCCACTGTAATGTCTGTCCCTTTTCTCGCATCACTTTTCCCTCTGGAGACGAGGTGGCCACCTTCAAGGTTCATTTTTGTCCCAGCACTGTCTCCCGTAGAGGTCTGGATACTCAATCGGCTCACGGCAGCGATACTTGCTAATGCTTCACCGCGAAAGCCTAGAGAACGGACATGAAAAAGATCGTTTTCATCCATAATTTTACTCGTTGCATGGCGATGAAAAGCGATTTCACAGTCTTCTTCTTCCATACCCGCGCCATCATCGGTGATCCGGATGCGCTGTAACCCGGCCTCCATTAAATCGATCTTCACCCAAGTGGCACCTGCATCAATACTGTTTTCTACCAGTTCTTTGACGACAGAGGCTGGGCGCTCAACAACTTCTCCGGCCGCTATTTTGTTCGCTAGGTGGTCTGGCATTAGTCGGATTCGCGCCATCTCTGTTCCTCCTTTATGATTTTAAACGTTTTTGCAATTGGTACAATTCATTCATAGCATCCATTGGTGTCATTTCCATCAAATCCAATGACTGCAGGCGTTTTTCCACCTGAGAAATCTGAGGGGCCCCGCTCTCTTTTTTCTCAGGCTTTGTTTCTTCTACAAACAAGCTTAACTGTTCCTCTTCTTCTTTAGAAGCAGTCGCATCCATTTTTAGAGGTCCGTTTTCAAGCTGTTCCAGAAGGGCGGTTGCTCTGTTGATCAGTGGATCAGGCAAGTGCGCAAGCTTCGCCACATGGATACCATAACTTTCGTCCGCTGGCCCCTCTTTGATCTGGTGAAGGAATACTACATTGCCTTCATACTCTTCCGCACGGACATGAACATTTTTCAAGCGATCAAGCTCCTCATCCAAAGAGGTCAACTCATGATAGTGGGTAGAGAACAGCGTTTTCGCCTTAATCTCTCCATGGATATACTCCACTATAGCCTGAGCAAGAGCCATACCGTCATACGTACTTGTCCCCCTCCCTATTTCATCTAGGAGGATCAAGCTGTTTTCCGTTGCGTGAGTCAATGCGTGGTTTGCTTCTAGCATTTCGACCATGAATGTACTATGACCGGAAACAAGATCATCCGCTGCACCAATTCTTGTAAAGATTTGATCAAAAACTGGTAAACTCGCAGACTGGCATGGCACAAAGGAGCCCATTTGTCCAAGAATGGCCGTCAATGCAAGTTGACGCATGTACGTACTCTTACCGGACATGTTCGGTCCCGTAATCATTAGCACATCCGTTTCATCATTCATGTAAATGTCATTCGGGACGAACGTTCCTTCCTGCATCACTTTTTCTACAACAGGATGGCGGCCCTGACGGATGTCCACCACTCGTTGTTCCTGGTATTCCGGTCGTACATATTGATAGGATTCTGCTACTTGAGCAAAACCTTGGAGAACATCAATTCGGCTGATTTGGTCTGCCAGCTGTTGAAGTCTTTTGACATAAGCCTTCACCTTTTCGCGAACACCAAGGAACAATTCATACTCAAGCTCCACACTTTTTTCCTGAGCTTCGAGGATCAGCGTTTCTCTTTCTTTCAGCTCTGGAGTAATGAAACGTTCGGCATTTGTAAGGGTCTGCTTACGCTCGTACCTTCCTTCTGGTAAATGTCTCAAGTTTGCTTTTGTCACTTCAATGTAATAGCCGAAGACACGATTATAGCCGATTTTCAAGGATTTAATGCCTGTTTCAGCTCGTTCTCTTTGTTCAAGCTCAGCAATCCACTGCTTTCCATTCTTAGAAGCGTATCTATAGTCATCCAGCTGTTCGTTGAAGCCGTCCCGAATCAAGCCTCCTTCTTTTACAGAGATTGGAGGATCATCAGCGATGCTTTCCTGAAGAAGATCTTTCAATTCCTGCAGAGGATCGACCATGTCATATAAACTTTCAATGGAAGGGTGCTCAAATTTTGAAAGGGTCGTTAAAATATCGGGTATATGACTCAATGAATTCCTCAACTGGATCATATCCCTGGCATTCACATTGCCAAACGCTACTCTTCCAGCTAAGCGTTCCAAGTCATAAACATTTGAGAGCTCATCCCTCAAAGTCTCTCGCTCAAAAAACTGATCTAGAAATCCTTCGACCTGGTCATGCCTCATCGCAATGGCATCCGCTGACAACAACGGACGCTCCATCCACTTTTTGAGCATACGAGCGCCCATGGAAGTGACGGTTTTGTCGATGACAGAGAGAAGACTCCCCGCTTTCCCTTTCTTTCTAAGGGTTTCCAACAGCTCTAAGTTTCTTTTGGAGTACATATCGAGGGTCATGTATTGTTTCAATTCAATCACTTTCACAGGCTGCAGGTGATCGAGCGACCTTTTTTGCGTATGCTGAATATAATTGAGAAGCCTTCCGAAGCCCACTAATAGCTTATCTTGATGAACGCCCTCAACAAGAGGTTGAAATTCAGGAGCAATGTCTGTCCAGTCCTGGTGAGAGACCGTGTAATCCAAACGGTCGATCAACATCTGTTTTTGTTCGACATCAAAATCATTGGATACGACCACTTCTTTGACCGGCCGGCTGTACAATTCACTCATAGCCGCGTCAAAACCACCGGGGATAAGAGCTACACTGTTTTCTCCTGTAGTGAGGTCATTGTAACTGACCACGTAAGAGCCATCTTCTAAGTCGCTCAGGGAAGCCAAGTAGTTGTTTTCCTTTTCGTCGAGCATGCTGCCTTCCATGACCGTACCCGGAGTGATCAATTGGACCACTTCCCGTTTTACGACCCCTTTGGTCGTTTTCGGATCCTCAACCTGCTCACATATAGCAACTTTGTATCCTTTTTCAATCAACTGCTTTATGTAATTGTCTGCAGAGTGATAAGGGACTCCACACATTGGAATACGTCCGTTAGAACCTCCGTCCCTGCTGGTCAATGTAATTTCAAGCTCCTGGGACGCCTTCAGTGCATCCTCAAAAAACAATTCATAAAAATCGCCTAACCGGAAAAACAGAAAGGCATCTTTTTGGTCTGCTTTAATTTTCAAATACTGCTGCATCATGGGTGTGTATTGTGCCATAAGGTTAAACCTCCAAAACGTACAATAAGATTCTCCAACCATTATAGCATACGAGGCAAATGTTCTTACACGAAAGAACCAAGTATAGGGCAGGATTAATTCTTAAAAAATTGATTTCGAAATGTTCTTTAGAAATCAGGGTCGTTTAGGTAGGGATCGTTTTCCTCCCACCAGAACCACTCACAAATGTCTTGAAACTGATTTTTTCAAGAATAAGGAACTATTCTTCAATTAACGTGAAAGTACAAAAAAAGAATTCCTCGCTGAGACAGCAAGGAATTCATGATTAATCGTGGCTATCGTGATCTCTGTCTGAAGAAGATGGAAGGAAGTCCGTTTCAATGGCTGAAAAATCATCGGAAGACAAATCATAATCGTAATCATCATCATGGCCGCATCCATGGGGATCCACTTTCACACATAACTTCGTTTCACCTATAACATCTACAGCAAACTCTCTTTCTACTTCAACGCAAATTTTTTGCCCATTACCTGATATGTTTGCCTCTAAACAGTTCGGTTGCTGTACGACCTTAGCGATTACCTCAAAGTCATCATGTACACAATTATCATCTTTCACTGCCAACTTGACGTGATCACAATAGCTGACACGCTCTGTAACGACTTCTGTTTTTGTATTGTCGTTATACGAATACCAGACGTTCACGTCGTAACTGCCAGAAACTTCAACGTGATCTCCTTTCTTTTTGGCATTGTAGATGTGATTGATGACCCAACAACCTAGGATACTTGTCGGACGGTGCGAAGGGCTAATGGTGTGTGTGGATTCTGTAAACTTTTTACCTTTACCGATTACAGCTTTTGTAATGATCTCTCTGTAGTCTCGTTCAAAAAAAGACATAGGGTTTCACTCCTCCTTATTCTACCACCCATCCTATGTGTGGGTTGGGCGAATGGTGACTAGCGGGAAAATGGCCTAAGGACGTGTTTAATTCATTCTATGCACTAGCCCATAAAATTGTACGAAAAAAATCCGCCAGAGGGGAAAACCCTCTGACGGAAGTGTATGCATCAATGGCTGCAACCATGACTTGATTTATTAGAACCTGTTTCTCCTTGCAGAAGATCCCCACCTGTAGAACGGATCACTTCATTAGTAACTTCACGTGAAATCGTATTTGAAACCATTTGAAGGATATCGTTAATGATGGTTTGAGAATCTTTGAATTCAGCAACAACCGGAATCTCATCCAGCTCATCTTGGAGACGATCGATTTCTTTTTCGATCTTTTGGAGAGCTTCGGTTTTTCCATAAGCTTGGAAGTTCACAGCCTGCTTTTGCAAAGCTTTGATTTTTTTAATATGAGATTGAACCTTTTGGTTATCATTCAGTTTCGCTTCCAGCTGTTTGAAACGATCGATCTCTTCTATATCAGCCATCATTTTAGCTAATTTCTTTGCTTCTTCTACAACTTCTTGTCTTGTATATTGTGCCATTCATTTCACCTCTGCGTTGATTTCTACTAATTCTCCATCAAGGGACCACGTTTTCGCTTTGGTCACCCTTACAGGGACAATTTGACCGATTGTAGACTCAGGAGCGCGGAAGTTGACCAACTTGTTCCGCTTCGTATACCCTGCTAAAACATCCGGGTTATTTTTACTTTCTCCTTCAACAAGCACGTCTACAATTTCACCTTCATATGCTTTCATGGCGTCTGCAGATTGCTGGTTGACAATTTTATTCAACCGCTGCAAACGGTCCTTCTTCTCTTCCATTGAAACGTTATCTTTCATTTTAGCTGCAGGTGTATTATCTCTTGGAGAATAAATAAACGTATAAGCAGCTTCAAAGCCGACTTCTTCTACAAGGGATAACGTATCCTGGAACTGCTCTTCCGTTTCATTCGGGAACCCAACGATGATATCTGTCGTAAGGGTGGCATCCGGCATAGCTACACGAATTTTGCGAACGAGTTCAAGATACTCTTCCCTCGAGTATTTACGACCCATGATTTTCAGTATATCACTATTCCCTGACTGGACGGGTAGATGGATGTGATCGAGCATATTACCACCTTTAGCAAGTACTTCAATCAAACGATCATCGAAGTCTCTTGGATGAGAAGTTGTAAAGCGGACTCTAGGAATATCTATACTCCGCAATTCATCCATCAAGTCTCCGAGTCCATAGGCCATATCCAAGTCTTTTCCATACGCATTTACGTTTTGTCCAAGGAGGGTGATTTCCTTATACCCTTGAGCTGCTAGATGCCTCACTTCCTGGATGATGTCCTGAGGTAAACGGCTTCTTTCTTTACCTCTTGTATATGGAACGATACAGTAGGTACAGAATTTGTCGCAGCCATACATGATGTTCACCCACGCCTTGATTTTTCCTTTTCTTGACCTTGGAAGGTTTTCAATAATGTCACCTTCCTTCGACCACACATCAATCACCATTTCTTTCCCGAACATCGCTTCTTTTACAAGCTGCGGGATTCTATGAATATTGTGTGTACCGAAAATAAGGTCGATGAATGGGTGTTTTTTAAGAATACGGTTTACGACAGATTCTTCCTGTGACATACACCCGCAGATGCCGATGATCAAGTTCGGATTTTCCATTTTCAAAGGCTTCAAGTGTCCAATTTCACCGAACACCTTGTTCTCTGCATTTTCGCGGATGGCACAGGTATTTAGTAGAATGATGTCCGCTTCTTTCGTATCTTTTGTCGGTTCATAACCCATTTCTTCAAAAATCCCTGCCATGACTTCAGTATCATGTTCATTCATCTGGCACCCATATGTACGGATCAGATATTTTTTACCCTTGCCTGCTTGATCCATATCTTCAGGGATTTCGAAATCATAATGCACGTCAGTTTCTTTCCGTTTCCGGCGCTGTGCATCCCTCATGTTCGGGGGTTGGTATGTCGTTTCAAAGTATTTGACAAAATCTTCACTTGTTTTTTGTTTTAGTCGATTTAAGTTATCTTGTTCTGCTTTACCATCCGTCGTGGATGACTGACGAATTTGTGACATTTCCTTACGTTGCTGTTCGTTCATTATGATCTCCTTTCAAGCCGAACCTTCTAACTGTACCATTATATCAAGTTTTACATGATAAATTAAGCGTAAACATGAATTCCCCGTTTTTTCATCTGTTTTCCAGTCATTTTATTCAACAATCGGGAGCGTTTGTTGAATAGAGAGGGATACTGTTTTATAAGAAAAAAGCCAGCTATTTCATAGCTGGCTTCTTTACTATTATATAATCCCTAATTTTTTACCGACTTTTTCGAAAGCATCAAGAGCTTCTTGCAGTTCTTCTTTAGAATGTTCTGCTGTAACGATTGTTCGGACGCGACCTTTTCCGCGTTGAACTGTCGGGAAGACGATCCCTTGTGCGAATACGCCTTCTTCAAACAATTCATCAGAGAATTTATGGGTAAGTGCGTCATCCCCAACCATTACAGGAGTTACCGGAGTTTCACTGATACCGGTATCAAATCCAAGAGCATTGAGACCGTCTTTGAAGAATTTTGTATTGTCCCAAAGTTTTTCGATCAGTTCTGGTTCTTCAAGCAATACATCAATCGCTGCATCATTCGCAGCCGTCACTGCTGGCGGGTGGGAAGTACTGAACAAGAATGGACGTCCTTTGTGAATCAAGTAATCTCGAAGAGTTTTTGTACTTGCGACATACCCTCCAAGGACTCCAATCGCTTTACTGAGTGTTCCGACTTGAATGTGGACACGACCATCCAGATTGAAATGATTGACCGTCCCGCGTCCGTTATCACCCAGAACCCCGCTCGCATGCGCATCGTCCACCATAATAAGAGCATCATATTTTTCAGCAAGTTCTACGATCTCCGGTAGCGGAGCGATATTACCATCCATGGAAAAGACGCCGTCAGTAACGATTAAACGTGTACGATAATCGCCACTTTCTTTCAACGCTGATTCTAGTGACTCCATGTCGACATGTTTATATATTTTGCGATCTGCTTTTGTAAGACGAATCCCATCGATGATTGAGGCGTGGTTCAACTCATCAGAAATCACAACATCTTCTTTGCCTAGGATAGAAGAAAGAACTCCTTGGTTTGTCGTAAAGCCTGATTGAAACACTAACGCAGCTTCTGTATGTTTGAACTTCGCCAATTTCTCTTCAAAATCCTCATGCATTTTCAATGTACCTGCAATCGTACGAACAGAACCTGTTCCGACGCCATATTCTTCATTCGCTTTTTCTGCTGCTTCTTTCATCTTCGGGTGTGAGGTAAGCCCTAGATAGTTATTGGAAGAAAGTTGAATCACTTCTTTTCCTTTGATGGTCACTTTGGAACCTTGTGCAGATTCCAATGGGATCAACGTACGGAACGTCCCTTCTTCCTGCATCTCGTTTAGTTCTTTTTGTAAGTATTCAAAGCCTTTCATAAAACATCCTCCTTACAATTATGGGTGTAAAACTACTTTTCCACATTGACCTTGATTCATCAAGTCAAAGCCCTTCTCGAATTCTTCAAGCTTTAGATGATGGGTAATCAACGGGGTAACATCCACCTGTTGGGATTGAAGAAGTCTTGAAACCTGCTGCCACGTTTCATACATCTTTCTTCCAGTAATCCCTTGAACCTCTACGCCTTTAAATACGATATCATTCGTCACATCAAGGCTCACCCTCTTCGTAGGTAAACTCAGTATAGAAACACGGCCGCCATTTGTGATCATTTTAAATCCTTGGTCCATCGCTACAGGATGTCCACTCATTTCACAAACAACGTCTACCCCATGCCCACTTGTTAACTCTTTTGCTTTTTCAACAGGATCGATTTCACCAGAATGGATCACGGTTGTCGCTCCCATTTTCTCAGCAAGTTCAAGGCGGTATGGATTCAAATCAAAAGCAAGCACTTGAGATGCTCCAGCTGCCTTGGCTACACCTACAGCCATCAGACCAATAGGACCACATCCAATGATGGCTACTGATTTCCCTGCCACATCGCCATTCAAAACCGTATGTACAGCATTCCCCATCGGCTCTTGAATGGAAGCGATGTCTGTTGGCATTTCATCAGGGTTCTTCCATAAATTATCTGCCGGAAGAGCTACATATTCCGCAAAACATCCTTGCGTATCTACACCAATAATTTTAGTGTTTTCACAAATGTGGAATTTACCCGTCAAGCATTGCGGACAGTGCCCACAAATAAGGTGAGTCTCTGCACTCACATAATCTCCTGTTTGGAAATTATGAACCTTACTTCCTAGTTCCACAATTTCCCCTGAGAATTCATGACCGAAAACATAAGGTGGTTTGACACGGCTTTCAGACCACTCATCCCAATTATATATATGGACATCCGTTCCACAAATGGATGTCGCTTTCACACGGATTAATACTTCATCATCACGGATTTCCGGAATCTCAACTTCTTGCATCTGCGCTCCTGGGCCGCGGTGATGCTTAACGATCGCTTTCATCGTTCCATTCACAGTGAACACTCCCAACTTCAATAAATCATTGTTAAACCTCTTATATAAACAATAGTAACATGTATTGAGAAAAACGCAAATCTAATTGTCCACTGGAAAAACACAAACGCTCACATCTTGCACTGCTCTCTTTACCTCTATTCATTCTCCCCACTGCTTTTATACCATCCCTCTATTTTGTAAGACATGATTTGAGATTATTTAAGAGTGGGATCAGGCTGGTCAACAGAAGGCAGATGTCTATTTCATCACATATAAACCTTGATATAGCAAACAACGCTGCTTATCTCAACCAATGATTCTTGCACGAACCTTATCGTTGGAGATCCTTTTTGTATTAACAAACGTAGTTTCGAAAAGGCTTCAAATAAAAAAGGCGTACTCACAATAGGGAGTACGCCTTTTTGCTCCATTCTATTTTTCTTTCATCCATAAGGATAAGGTATTTGCTAGCAAACCACTTAAGTACGCGAAACGTATAAAAACGCGTGGGTTAATAAGCTCATCGAGGTTCGACGATTAACTTAATCGCTGTTCGTTCCTCCTCGTCAATCATGATATCTGTAAATGCCGGGATGCAAATCAAGTCCATCCCACTCGGAGCAACAAACCCTCTTGCGATGGCTACGGCTTTCACAGCCTGATTCAATGCTCCGGCTCCAATCGCTTGAATTTCGGCTGTCCCGCGCTCTCGTACTACGTTGGCCAAGGCCCCTGCTACTGAATTAGGTACGGATTTGGCTGATACTTTTAAGACTTCCATTACTAGCTCCTCCTTCAATCACTATAGTTGTTCCATAACTACTATATTCTTGGAGATGTAGGATATTACCTTTTCATTATGAATGAATTTGTCGCAAAATTCAAATAATCACTCAAAGAATGGATGGTCATCGTTAATTAAAATACGCTGGACTTTTGTAGATTTTCCTGTCTTATCATCTACATCCACCAAGAAAGCACTCAGTTGTGCTCTTCCCTTTTTTGGAACTTCAAAACGTACGGGTAAGTTTGTTAGAAAACGCTTTAAAACCGCTTCACGCTCCATTCCAAGAATTCCGTCATAAGGGCCTGTCATCCCAACGTCAGAAATATAGCCCGTGCCTCCTGGAAGGATTCTTTCATCAGCTGTCTGGATATGGGTATGCGTCCCTACATTCACACTCACTCTACCATCTACATACCAGCCCATCGCCTGCTTTTCACTCGTTGCTTCCGCATGAAAATCCAGAAAAATGATAGATGTTCTTTTCTTCGCTTCTTCTATCAGCTCATCAATCTTTCTGAACGGATCATCATTCGGGGATAAGAACGTACGTCCTTGCAAGTTAATAACAGCGACCTCACCTTTGGGGGTTTTGACAAAAGTCATCCCTTTCCCTGGCGTACCCTCAGGAAAGTTGGCTGGACGGACGAGGTATTCCGCATCATCGATAAATTCAAAGATCTCTTTTTTATCCCATGCATGGTTCCCTAACGTTACGGCTTGGGCTCCTTTTTCAAGGAAGCGACGGTAAATTTTTTCAGTAATGCCTTTTCCGGACGCTGCATTTTCACCATTCACTATAGCGACAGCAGGCTGATATTTCTGTTTGAGTTTCGGTAAGTATTCGTCAACCATTTCCCGCCCCGGTGAACCTACAACATCACCAATAAATAAAATTCTCATATAACAAAAACCTTCCTTCTACAATCGTTTCTTTATTGTACCCGTAAAAACAGAAATGAAGCGGCCCGGGAGGCCGCTTCATTCATTTTATTTCGCATACTCCACAGAGCGTGTTTCACGAATAACGGTAACTTTAATATGACCTGGATAATCGAGTTCTCCCTCGATTCGATTTCGAATATCTCGTGCTAATCTTGTTGCTTCAAGATCATCAATTTCATCAGGACGAACCATGATGCGAACTTCGCGTCCAGCTTGGATCGCGAAAGATTTCTCTACGCCATCGTAAGACTCTGAAATCTCTTCCAGTTTTTCAAGACGTTTGATGTAATTCTCTAAGGTTTCACTTCTGGCTCCAGGACGTGCCGCGGATAGAGCATCGGCAGCAGCAACAAGTACAGAAATGATTGAGGTCGGCTCTTCATCACCATGGTGGGATGCTACAGCATTAATGACCGTTTCGTTCTCTTTGTACTTCATCGCCAGTTCTTTACCGATTTCCACGTGACTTCCTTCTACTTCATGGTCAATGGCTTTACCAATATCATGAAGCAGTCCTGCACGACGGGCCAGGGTTTCATCTTCTCCAAGTTCGGCAGCTAACAAACCGGATAGGTAAGCGACTTCCATTGAGTGTTTCAAGACGTTTTGTCCGTAACTAGTACGATACTTCAGACGTCCTAAGATTTTAATCAGATCTGGGTGGAGACCATGAACACCCACTTCAAAAGTGGTTTGCTCCCCAACTTCTCTGATGTAATCATCAACTTCTCGTCTGGACTTGTCCACCATCTCTTCGATACGAGCAGGGTGAATTCGTCCATCCTGCACCAACTTCTCAAGGGCCATTCTTGCTGTTTCTCGTCGAATTGGATCAAACCCTGAAAGGATGACAGCCTCAGGGGTATCGTCAATAATCAAGTCAATACCTGTCAGTGTCTCTAAAGTACGAATGTTACGGCCTTCACGTCCAATGATGCGGCCTTTCATTTCGTCATTAGGAAGGTTGACAACGGAAACGGTCGTTTCAGCTACATGATCAGCTGCACAACGCTGAAGGGCTAGAGAAAGAATGCTTTTCGCTTTCTTATCCGCTTCTTCCTTCGCACGGTTTTCCGCTTCCTTAATCATAAGGGCTGACTCATGCGATACCTCTTGTTCGACGCGTTCTAAAATCATCTGCTTCGCCTGGTCTGATGTTAAGCTTGAGATGCGTTCAAGCTCCGTTTGTTGTTCTTGAAGCATAGCTTTCACTTTGCTTTCCATTTCTTCAATTTGTTGTTGTCTCTCGGCAAGAGTCCCTTCTTTCTTTTCGAGTGAAAGATCACGTTGGTCAAGCGTTCCACTCTTACGATCAAGATTCTCTTCTTTCTGAGTTAAACGATTTTCAGTTTTCTGCAGTTCCATGCGGCGCTCACGGATTTCGTTCTCCGCTTCCTGGCGAAATTTCTGGTTCTCTTCTTTCGCTTCAAGAAGAGCTTCCTTCTTGGCTGATTCAGCGTTGCGATGACCTTCTTCCACAATCTGTTTCGCAAGGTCCTCAGCACTGGAAATTTTCGCTTCCGCAATCGATTTCCGAATAAGATAACCAACAACAGAACCGATGATAAGGGCAAGCAAAATGAAGATGAGCGAGGATATTATATCCATAATTTCACCTCCTCTTGCTATGAACTTGGTCCGTTTGTCGGCAATTACAAACGTTTCATTTTCAGTTTCATTTGTTTAAGATAAGGGTATAAAGATGAAAATGATACACATTCATTTTATGCTTGACTATACGGAATGTCAAGGAAACGCCCTATGTATCTGCTAACATATTCAAATATTTAAAAATGTCAGTCTATTAATCCCTTCTTTTCTACTCCCTACGGCTAAAGAAAAGATGCACTATAAGGAACAAAAACAGTCTTTGTGATGACTTAAAAAAATTAATTATATGTAAAAAAAGAGTATGAAACGATCGTTTCATACTCTTTTTTACTCGAACGATTAAACGTCCAGCGTTTCCTGACTTTCTTTATTATTGGCATCTGCTGCTTCTTCATCTACTTCCATGCCATAATGGTCTCGAATCAATTTTTTCACTTCTTCATAGACCTCAACGTTTTCTTTAAGGAATTGCTTGGCATTCTCACGGCCCTGGCCGAGTCTATCATCCTTATACGAATACCAGGAACCACTCTTCTGAATAAGGTCGAGATCTGTTCCGATATCAAGCAGCTCTCCTTCGCGAGAAATTCCTTCTCCATACATAATATCTACTTCTGCTTGTCTGAATGGAGGGGCCACTTTGTTTTTGACCACTTTCAAACGGGTTTTGTTTCCGACCATTTCGTTTCCTTGTTTCAAAGTCTCCGCACGACGGACTTCCAAACGAACAGAAGAATAGAACTTCAACGCACGTCCACCAGGGGTAGTTTCAGGGTTACCGAACATTACTCCCACTTTTTCACGAATTTGGTTAATAAAGATGGCCGTCGTTTTCGATTTGTTGATGGCTCCAGAAAGCTTACGAAGCGCCTGAGACATCAAACGGGCCTGCAAACCGACGTGAGCGTCCCCCATTTCCCCTTCAATCTCAGCTTTTGGTACAAGTGCTGCTACAGAGTCGATGACAACCATATCAACTGCACCACTACGGACAAGAGCCTCTGCAATTTCAAGTGCCTGCTCTCCCGTATCCGGTTGAGATAGTAGAAGTTCTTCAATGTCTACGCCCAACGCTCTTGCATAGACAGGGTCTAAGGCATGTTCCGCATCGATGAAGGCCGCCTGGCCACCTTTTCTTTGAGCTTCAGCAATCGCGTGAAGCGCGACTGTTGTTTTACCAGAAGATTCTGGTCCATAAATTTCTACAATTCTACCACGTGGGTAGCCGCCAACTCCAAGGGCTACGTCAAGAGCAAGAGATCCACTCGGAACCGTGTTCACTTTCTGCTCAGCGCTTTCCCCCAGCTTCATAATGGAGCCTTTTCCGAATTGCTTTTCTATTTGACGCAATGCCATATCCAATGCTTGTTTACGATCGCTCATTATATACCGCCTTTCAAAATTTCTATCCCTATCATAACTTGTTTTTGATTGTTTGCCAACTAAAAAGCGAATAAATGTTCCCTTTTTTTATAAAGAATAAAAGGTGCAATTTTTTATTTCCTCTACGTGAAATTATCAAAATTGCACCTTTTCAGCAATGAAAATCATTTTTTTAATCGATGGAAAATTAATTCGTACGCCCTTTTCACAGCTCTCACTCTCACTTGTTCCCGTCCTCCGTCGAAGTGAAATTTATGGACTTCAGGCTTTCTCTCTCCTATTTGAAGCCCGATAAAGACGGTACCTGGTTCATGTCCTTCGCTGGCATCCGGACCTGCCACACCTGTGAAACTGACAACCACATCGACGTCTAAGTTCGCTTGGGCATTTAAAGCCATCATCTCCGCACATTCATGGCTGATGGTCCCATATTTCTTTATTAGAAATTTAGGTACCTGAAGAATTCTTTCTTTCATCTCAGGAGTATAGACAGTATATCCACCTTGACAGACGGCTGAAGCACCGGGAAGCGCGATGAGCCGCTCTAAAAACCTTCCGCCGGTGAAGCTCTCTGCTGAACCAATTTTTAATCCTTTTTCTTTGAGGAGATCTCTGACCTTTTCTTCAATGGTAATCGCATCACTGCCGTAATAATACTTTCCGACATGGTCAAGGATTTTGGTTTTAAGCGTGAGAATTTTTTCTTTCGCCTGTTCTGTTGATTCCCCGGTAGCTGTCAATCGTAAACCCACTTCTCCTTCAGAAGCGAGGGGAGCAATAGTAGGATTGGTTTGAGAACGAATCAAGGATTGGAGCTTTGTTTCTAAATCAGATTCTCCGATCCCGATAAAACGCATCATTTCTGAAACGATTTGGGATTCAATGTGGTAATTATTCTGTAAATACGGAATGATATACTCATCCATGATATATTTCATTTCTCTAGGGACCCCTGGAAGGAAGACCCACAGGGTATCCTCATGCTTTACCAGTTGACCAGGCGCCATTCCTTCTAAATTTTGAAAGACGGAAGCACTCTCAAACACACGGGCCTGTTTACGGTTGTTCTCTGACATAAACTTTTGATTTCTTTGATAATAGCTTTTGATTTTTTCCATGGAATCTTCATGCTCGACCAATTTCTCATCAAAGACGAGCTGAGCAGCATCCAGGGTCAAGTCATCTTCGGTAGGACCGAGTCCGCCTGTGACGATAACAAGATCAGCCCTTGATTCCGCTAAGGCAAAAGAATCTTTCACCCTTTTCAAATTATCCCCGACAACTGTGTGATGATAAACGGAATGTCCGAGAGTCGCAAGCCGACTTGAGATCCACTGAGCATTCGTATTCGCAATTTGACCTAAGAGTAGTTCTGTACCGACACCTATAATTTCTGCTCTCATTTAGAATCCCTCATTACATGCCAATTTTTTTTGAAGTAATCATAACCAGAGTACACGGTAATCAACAGCGCCAAGTAAAGTGCAATCATTCCCAAAGGGAACCCGATGAATGCGAATGGCCAATTATGCAAGAGCAGAAGGGAAATAGCGATGATTTGGATCCATGTCTTTAGTTTTCCCATTTGGCTTGCTGCAAGGACACTGCCTTCCCCTGCGGCTACCAGCCGGAGTCCCGTCACTGCAAATTCACGGCTGATGATCAATATGACAATCCATGCAGGGGCGAGACCAATTTCAACAAGTAGAATAAGGGCTGCACTAACTAAAAGCTTGTCAGCGAGCGGATCGAGAAATTTCCCTAAGTTTGTTACAAGGTTATATTTTCTTGCAATATATCCGTCGATCCAGTCCGTCGTAGAAGCTAAGATAAACAGGAGTGCTCCTGCTAAGTGAGCGACAGGTAATTCGCGGTCTTCCATTTGGAAGGCACCCCATTCGAAGGGAACACTCATGAGGATGATGAAAATTGGAATAAGAAAAATTCTTGATAATGTGATTTTATTTGGTAAATTCAAAAAGCTCACTCTCCTAACAGTCATTTCAATACATGAAAGGCTGCCCGTCCACAAAGAGTGGCTTTACACTCTCACGATGAACCACTGGGGCAGCCTGGTTGTAATTATATTTAGTTTCTTACTTGAATTGCAACAATAATTTCTGTGTGGAAACTTCCGGGTTCGGATAAGGAACTTCCTTCTCGCCAATCATGACGGTTGTTCCTGGTGCATTACCTGTCTTGATGTACAATTCATCCTTATCCCCTAACTCAAGGGAGATCGGTGAATCCTCCGCGGTGTATTCTTTCGCTGTCACAAGGTCTTCACCATTCTTAGGAGCTTTAACTTCCATGTAGGCTCTGCCTGTTAACTGGATGGTAACCAAACGTTCAGTTGTGCCGCTCACCTCATACGTATGCTCTGGGAAAGAACCTGTCCCTTCCTGAACCATTTGAATGTCTACCTCTTCTTTATCTTCCGCAGGTGTTTCCTCTTCTTCCTCTGGCGCTGGTTCGTCTTCTGATCCTGGTTCTTCAGATTCATTTCCATCTTCGTTACCTTCCACATCGTCCTGATCACCCGAAGTTTCACTTTCAGAATTCTCAGGCACACTGATTTCATTGTCGGAACCATTTTCTGTAGCTGTATTGGCATCCTCTGCTCCGCTCATATTCTGCCATACGAGCCATACAACAAAGATCAACCCTATAATCAATCCAACAGTTAAGATTGTCGGCAGTACCCGGGAGGATGGGCCGCTTTTCTGCGTTGCTTCCTTCTTCGTCCTCTGGACACGACTGTATTGTACCGTACTCTCCTCATCGAAGGTTGGAAGCTCCCCTTTATGTTCTTCCATCACTACTTCAGGGTCCAATCCGACTGCAGAGGCATATTCCCTAATAAACGCACGGGTATAGAATTTTCCAGGAAGCACTTGAAACTCATTTTTTTCAATCGCCTGAAGGTAGCGTTTTTGTATCTTTGTCGTCTCTTGCAACGATTCTAAAGAAAGGCCCCTTGATTCCCTGGCTTCCCTCAGTCTTTCTCCAATTTCCATGTTAACACCATCCAATTTCTAAAAATCGAACATGGAAAAACCTTCATTCATAGACATCTCTTGTTTTTCCACAGGTTCATAAGTAATTTCTTCATCTTCGTTATTCCGAAGTTCAATTATATAATCAAAATCATCCATTGTATATTCCGTTTCCTGAACGAAAATGTCCGGGTGTTCTATGACTTTCGTTGCAGGAAGCCTCATGATCTCACGCACCAGCTGCCAGTGCTTTTCATTCGCTCGTTTCGCAGACACAATCCCATCTATGATGTAGAGGTTGTCTTCACTGTACTCTTCATCAATCAATTGGTTTCGCACCGTCTGCTTTAAAAGCGTACTGGAGACGAACAACCATCTTTTGTTTGCACATACACTAGCTGCTACGACAGACTCTGTTTTTCCTACCCGGGGCATTCCGCGGATCCCAATTAGCTTGTGCCCATCCTTCATGAAGAGCTCAGCCATAAAATCAACAAGTAATCCCAAGTCCTCCCGATTGAATCGGAATGTTTTACGATCATCCACATCGCTATGTATATATCGACCATGCCTCACTGCCAAACGATCTCTCAATTTTGGCCGGCGGAGTTTAGTCACTTTAATTGTATCCATTGTATTTAGAATCGATCTCAAACGAGTGATTTGTTCTTCATCTTTACATAGTAGAAGCATACCCCGATGGGAATTTTCCACTCCATTGATGGTGACGATGTTGATTGCCATCATACCTAGCAGTGAGGAGATGTCCCCAAGCAATCCTGGGCGGTTATACTGGATTTCATATTCTAAGTACCATTCTTTTTTTTCCATAATACAACTCCTCTGAAAAATTGTCGTTATTTGTCAAAGTCGAGTGATTTATGGAATTTTTCACTCTCTATCTATCATAAAGGATTTTTTCTAAATAGGAAAGGACGATCCTACATAAACATCCAAAAAATGAAAAAGCTTGGTTTCATTAGAAAAAATCCGCACAGACGTCTGTGCGGATTGGTGACGAGGTTAAGCTTGATTTCCTTCGTTTTGGACAAGCTTCACCATCATATTAGCAATGGCGTGTTGTTCTTTTTGATCTGCTACATTCCAAAGATCACGCAGGACAGCTTCCTGGTCGTTCTTCGCATCCACGGAGTTTGCTAAATAACCACCAATTTCGTAAGCAAGCTCAGAAACCGCTTGTTCTTGCATACCTTGACCTTTGGCCTGATGTAAACGATCACCCAAGAAATCTTTCCAAGAATCGAAATTATCGAGAACAGACATGATGTAACCTCCTCTGAATTTTTTCATGCTTAGTATGAGAAGGAAACAGGTATCTTATGCAACAGAATTAAGACCAACCACCGTCAACTTGAATCACTTGTCCCGTTATGTAACTTGATTTGTCACTCAACAAAAAGCCGGCCGCGTGCGCCACTTCCTCAGGCGTCCCGGACCGTCCTAGAGGGATATCATCCTCTAGGAAATCCAGTTCTTCCTGATTCAGGTGGGCGTTCAT
Source organism: Halobacillus faecis (assembly GCF_007991335.1). Lineage (GTDB taxonomy): Bacteria > Bacillota > Bacilli > Bacillales > Halobacillaceae > Halobacillus > Halobacillus faecis. The sequence continues at coordinate 113,979 of NZ_BJYD01000021.1, forward strand.
CTTTGTAGCAATCAAGCCAGGAGCAATACTGTTAACTCTAATTCCACTTGGTGCGACTTCTTTCGCAAGCCCCTTAACGAAGCTGTTTTGTGCACCTTTCACAGAGCTGTAGACAACCTCCATACTCGCACCCTCAAGTCCAAAAATAGAACTGATGACCACAATATTGCCATTTTTCTTTCGGATCATATAGGGGAGCACCTTCCGGGCGATCATCCACAAAGATTTGACGTGAACGAAATACAGTTCGTCCATTTCTTCCGTCTTCATATCCTGAAATAAACCGCTATGCATATGTCCGCCAGCAAAGATCACAGCATCCCATTCCTCGTCGATTTGATCTAAGAGTGAATGGATGCCTTCTAATTTGGAAAGGTCCGCTCCATATGCCCCAAGCCATTGTGAAACAGGGATTTCTTTCCTGTTTTCTTCAATGTTTTTTTTATTCTGATTGTAATGCAGACCAACGGCAAAGCCTTGATCAACAGCACTTTGAACGATTGCCTGACCAATACCTCCGCTGGCTCCTATAATCAGACACTTTTTAAGCATTGTCTTGAGGTTTGATTTGGAACACGGTGATCGCGTCTTCTTTCAACCAGTGTTGTAGATATTCTTCCGCATCATCCGCGGTTAAGGATTCAATAATTGGTAGCACTTCAAATAAGTCTGTACCAAGGGTATGGTAGTGAGTGAACTGATTCGCAATAAACTCTAATGAGTTCATCGCTCTCATGAATTGACCGATTTTTTTCCTTTTCATTCTTGTAAAGTCTTCATCGGATATCCGTTGTGCCTTTAACTCATGCAACATTTCCTTAATACGAGCTGCCATTTCGTCAGGCTTTCTGGAGTCTCCTCCAAGAATAGTGAAACCAAACTGGCGGTCGAGTTCTGTTTCAAACTGGAAACTGTCATCGATGAGGTCGTTTTTATATAGCTCCTCATAAAAGACGCCGCTTCTTGAGAAATAATAATCAAGGATCATCCCTGATAAAAGCTCTCCGCGTACCAACTCTTCGCCGGTTAACCCTTCAACGTTTTCCTTGACCCCGACCATCGCTTTTGCTGTTGTTACAGGCATGGTGATTGAATGTTCTTTCTTAGCAGCGGAAGCCGGTTCTTCAGGATAGGAGCGGTTGATTTCAGGTGCATCAGGGAATTCTTTTTTGGCTTGATTATCCCTGATCAATGTCATCATGGACTCAGGATCGATATTTCCAGCAACGAACAAGACCATGTTGGAAGGATGATAAAACGTCTCATAACAAGTGTAAAGATCATCTTTTGTAATCTTTTGTATGCTGTCAACTGTCCCTGCGATATCCACCTTCACAGGATGGTCGTGATATAAACTTTGGATGGTTCCGAAGAAGGAACGCCAATCAGGCTGATCATCGTACATACGGATTTCCTGAGCGATGATGCCTTTTTCTTTTTCAACAGATTCCTCTGAGAAATAAGGGTCCTGAACAAAATCCAGTAGTGTCTGGACATTCTTATCAATTTGACTCGTTGCCGAAAACAAATACGCCGTCTTTGTAAACGATGTAAAAGCGTTGGCAGATGCACCGAGTCTTGTAAAGTCCTGGAACACATCACGATCTTCTTTTTCAAACAACTTGTGTTCTAGGAAGTGAGCAATCCCTTCTGGAACCGTCACCTTTTCACTTTTCCCGATCGGTGTGAACGTTTGGTCGATGGATCCATAGTTCGTCGTAAAGATCCCATATGTTTTGGCCATTTCAGGCTTTGAAAGTAAGAATACCTTCAACCCATTATCTAATGTTTCCTGATATACCGTTTCGTTCAACTGAGTATAGACCAGTTCTTCCATTAAGATTCCCCTCCTTCTTTACTCGTCAAGAAGTAAATCGTGTCCAATTCGATCTTTTTAGCCATTTGGATCACTTGTTCCTTCGTAACTTTACGAATATTATCAATCAATTCATTCGCAGGCATTTCTGCACCTGATAACATTTGATGATAAAGGACTTCGATCATTCCGTTTGCATTATCCATCGTTTCCTGGAGTTGATGTATGACCTGTTCTTTTGTTTCTTCCACTTGTTCCTCCGTGAAATCCCCGTTCTTCATTGCGTCCATCTGCTCTAGAATGATTGATTTTGCCTGATCATAATCCTTAGGATCTACCCCACTGAAAACAAGCAGGAGACCTTTATGACTCTCAAACCTTGAAGCAGCATAATAGGCTAAACTGTGTTTCTCACGAACGTTCATAAACAACTTGGAACTAGGGAAGCCTCCAAAAATCCCATTGAAAATTTGCAAGGCATAATAGTCGTCATCACCGAACTTTGTATATGTGCGGTAACCAAGATGAAGTTTACCCTGGTTAACTTCTTCCCTCTCGATAACTTCTCTTGACTCCTTCACTTCTTTGGTGACAGATACCTGGTCGTCATCTGCATTGGTGCTTCCTTTCCTTGAGAAATACTGATCTGTCAGCTTCTCAATCGTCTTTTGATCCATGTCACCAATCACATACACGTCAAGCATGTCTTTTGCAATCATGTCTTTATAATAAGCGTAAAGCTTTTCAGACGTAATTGACTTGAGGTCTTCCAAGTACCCATGCACATGCAACGCATAAGGTTCATCTTTGCACATGTGATCCATGAGTCTCATATTGGCATAACTCATTTTGTCGTCTTTGATGCTGGTGATTTTTTGCTCCAGCGTCTGTTTTTCACGCTCGACGATAGAGGAGTCGAAGCCTTGCCCTTCTGTCTTTGGATCAAAAAGCACCTCATTAAAAAGTTGGACCGCTTCTTCAAGAATCGGTTCCTGGTCGTTCAAGTATGCTTCATTAACAACTTCCATGCGGAAACTAATGACATGGTTTTCTCCTTTTTTAGATCCGTCACTTGAAAGCGCGGTTCCATAAAGGTTTTCAAATGCAGACTGAAGTGATCGTACATTCGGGTGATTGTTCGTAGCTTTTTGCAGGACATGTGGCAAAAGCGCTCTCTCTGTGATCCCTTCTCTTTTCAAAGGGGCTTTAAATTTTGCAACAATCGTAATGGTTTTGTATTTTTTACTTGGTAAAATATGTAGACGATACCCTTCTTTTTCGAGTAACGTTTCTTCAGTTATTTTCATATTCATCCTCCTTATCAGTCTCTTCTATTATAGACCTATATGTCCATATTCATCCATTCCACCTAAGTCTTATGCTAAGGTATATGTGTGAAAAAGTAAAAAAATTAAGTCCGGCACATGTGTACCGGACTCGAAAATGATCAACGGTTGCCTTTTACATAAGCTTCTCCCAATGACTTTGGTGCTTCCGCTCTTCCGATAAATCCTGCCAGGGCAAGGATTGTCAGTACATAAGGAGCGATTAGCATAAAGACAGAAGGAACATTTTCCAAAAAGGCAATATCCGATGACACAATACTTAAACTTTGAGCAAATCCGAAGAAAATAGCTGCACCCAGCGCGCCAAGAGGATGCCATTTCCCAAAGATGACCGCTGCCAGCGCAATAAACCCTTGCCCCACAATCGTACCGTGAGAAAAGTTATGGGTTACTGTCAAGGCGTACACAGCCCCACCAAGACCACCGAAAGCACCAGATAACATCACTCCGATGTATCTCATCTTGTAGACATTGATTCCGTTTGTATCTGCAGCCATTGGATGCTCCCCTACAGATCGTAGACGAAGCCCGAATGGTGTTTTGAAGATAATGAACCACACAAGGAATGCGAGCGCAATCGCTAAGTATGAAGTCCAGTACCAGCCGGTGAAAAACATGTCCCCAAGAATGGGGATCTTATTAAGTAGAGGAACATTTGAAGAATAGATCGGACTTTCGATAAAATCCGTTTGTCCTTTATCATACCACTGTTTAGTAAGGAACAACCCAATTCCTAAAGCGAGGAAGTTTATAGCTACCCCACTCACGACTTGATCCGCTCTAAAAGTAATCGATGCGACAGCGTGGACGAGTGCAAATATAGCAGATACGACCATAGCGATGAGCAAGGATACAATTGGAGTCGCTGAGCCGAAAACACTATAGAAAGTCAAGTTTGAAACAATGGCTACGAAAGCCCCCATGATCATCAAGCCTTCAAGGCCAATGTTAATCACTCCGGATCTTTCACTGAACACTCCCCCTAAAGCAGTGAAAATAAGAGGGGTTGCGAATACAACAGATGCACCGAGAATACGGCTGATCAGTTCAATAATCTCCATTTATTTCCCCTCCTTTTTAAACCGAAGAATGACCCAGCGAATCATGTAGCTTGAGGCTACGAAGAATATGATCAAGGCAATAATGATTTCTACAAGCTCCGTAGGGACCCCTGCAGCTGTCGGCATATTCAAAGCACCGATCTTCAGTATACCAAAAAGGAAGGCCGCAAGAATGACACCGAAAGCTGTGTTTGCACCTAGAAGAGCGACAGCAATTCCGTCAAATCCAATATTCGTAAATCCAGATTTAATCGACATGAAGCCGAAAGTACCGAGACCTTCCATGGCTCCTGCAAGACCTGCAAAAGCACCGGAAATGACCATAGCCAAGATGATATTTTTACTGACATTCATCCCCGCATATTTAGATGCGTGCTGGTTGAACCCTACAGACCTCAATTCAAATCCAGTCGTTGTACGGTTAATAATGAACCACATGACAAGTGCCATCAGTAAAGCGACAATAAAACCATAGTGAATTCTTGAGTAAAATGTCATTTCTGCAAGCCAGTTCGATTGTAAAGATGCCGTTGCTGCTACATTTTCTGTTCGATCCGCACCGTCGCTCAATAAATTACGAACGATGGAATTACTTAAATATAAGGCAATATAGTTCATCATGATCGTAACGATAACTTCATGGACGCCTAACTTTGCTTTCAGAAGACCAGGAATAAAGCCCCAGAAAGCACCTGCAATGGCTGCAGCTAATATGGCTAATGGTAAGTGGAGGACCATTGGCAGTTCAAAAGAGATGCCAATCCAAACAGAGGCCAGCCACCCCATAAATACCTGGCCTTCCACTCCAATATTCAACAGTCCAGATCGTAAAGCAAAGGCAACCGCAAGCCCTGAGAGAATATAAGGGGTTACCTGCCTGATCGTCTCTCCAAAGAAGTAGGCATCCCCAAAGGCCCCATTCCAGAGCGCAGCAAAGCCTGCAATCGGATTATAGCCGAAGATCAGCATGATGATGGCACCGGAAATCAGACCGAGCAACACAGAAATGATGGGAACTAATATATTGAATAAGCGATTGGAAAACATCATTGCTCACCTGCTTTTTCTGTTGAATTACCTGCCATCAGCAATCCTAGCTTCTGCTCATCCGTTTCTTCTGGAAGGACATCAGCGATGATCTGTCCATCGAACATGACAGCGATCCGATCACTCAGGTTCATGATTTCATCTAGTTCAAAAGATAGAAGAAGAACGGCACGGCCTTTGTCTCTTTCTTCAATTAATTTTTTATGGATAAATTCAATGGCTCCTACATCGAGCCCACGCGTAGGTTGCGCAGCAATAATTAAATCCGGGGACCTGTCCACTTCCCTGCCAATAATCGCTTTTTGCTGGTTACCACCTGAGAGTGCCCGCGCCGGTGTATAAGCATCTGGGGTACGGACATCATACTCTGCAATTAAATCTTTTGCTTTTTGATAAATGTTCTTAAAATTCATGACGCCTTTTTTCGAATAAGGCTTCTGGTGATAATTTTGCAACACCATATTTTCGCCAATGGGAAAATCAAGGACAAGACCGAATTTATGACGATCCTGTGGGATGTGAGACACACCGGATTGCGTCACTTTACGAGGCGCTAAATTAGTTATTTCCTTATCGTGGAGGCGGATGGTCCCGGATTCACTTCTTCTCAAGCCAGTGATGGCTTCAATTAGTTCGGATTGACCATTTCCATCTACACCAGCAATTCCGACAATCTCACCTGCCCGAACTTCCAAATGAAGCCCTTTGACCATCTCGACCCCGCGGACATCTTTTACACGCAAATCCTTTATAGAAAGGTAGGATTCTTTTGGTTCAGCCTTTGTCTTCTCAGTCGAGAAGTTGACATCACGACCAACCATTAAAGAAGCAAGCTCTGTTGGATTGGTTTCTGAGACATCGACAGTCCCAATACCCTGCCCTTTCCTAATAACGGTGCATCGATCGCAGACTTCCATGATTTCCTTCAATTTATGGGTAATCAGGATAATTGACTTTCCTTCTTTTACAAGGCTGTGCATAATGTCAATCAACTCTTTAATTTCCTGAGGGGTAAGAACCGCTGTAGGTTCGTCAAAAATTAAGATTTCCGCTCCTCTATAGAGCGTCTTCAATATCTCCACACGCTGCTGCATCCCTACAGATATATCCCGTATTTTCGCTTTTGGATCAACATTCAGACCGTACTTTTCTGAAAGCTCTCTTACCTGTTCTTCCGCATGTTTTAAATTCACCGTTCCCGCTTTCTTCGGCTCACTTCCTAATACAATGTTTTCAGTAACCGTAAACGTATCCACGAGCATAAAATGCTGGTGAACCATCCCGATCCCCTGAGCGTTTGCTACATTGGGATCTGTGATATTTACTTTCTCTCCACGCACTCTAATTTCTCCTCTTTCCGGCTGATAGAGGCCGAACAGGACGTTCATCAGTGTAGATTTCCCTGCTCCGTTTTCCCCAAGAAGAGCGTGGATTTCACCTTTCTTCACTTGCAAATTAATATTGTCATTCGCTACAATACCCGGAAACTCTTTTCTAATGTTCAACATTTCAATTACATAGTCCATTCGTCTCTCTCCCTCCCCCGTGCACCTTAAAAAATCACCAAAGGAAAAGGGCCGGAACAATCTTTTCATTTGATGATTTTCTTTTACAGAAGAAAAGGCTGGCTCTCACCAGCCCTTTCTGACAATTGTTACATTGAATCTAAGAATGTTTGAAGATCTTCCCGTGTGCTTGGCACTTCAACTTCACCGTTGATGATTTTCTCTTTCCATTCCTCAACAGCAGAAACGATTTCTTCAGTCATCGCTTCCTCGTTTGTACGAGCAATGCTGATCGCGTCATCAGCAAGACCAAATTCAAGAACTTCTCCTCCAGGGAACTCTCCGTTCATTGCTTGGTTTGCTACTTCTTGAACAGCTATGTCTACACGTTTAACCATGGAAGTAAGCGTGACGTTGGAGTCACCGATCTGACCTTCTTCGTGCTGGTCACGGTCGACACCAATAACCCATACTTCTTCATCAGGGTTACTGTTCTTGATGTCTTTCGCTTGAGCGAATACACCGTTACCTGTACCACCGGAAGCATGGTAAATGACATCGATATCTTTAGAGTACATGTTGGATGCAATCGCTTGTCCTTTTTGAGAATCGTTGAAGCTTTCTGCATATTCAACTTCTACTTCGATCTCAGGGTTCACAGATTTAACACCTGCAACGAATCCTGCTTCGAACTTGTTGATCAAGCTTCCATCTACCCCACCGATGAAACCGATTTTATCCGTGTTCGTCTTGTTTGCAGCAGCTACACCTGCAAGGAAAGAACCTTGGTGCTCTTTAAACATGATGCTTACTACGTTATCTCCTTCTTGAACGGCGTCAACAAGGGCGAAGTTCGTATCTGGATATTGCTCAGAAACTTCAGCGATTGCCGGTTGAAGAAGGTATCCGATTCCATAAATCAAATTGTAATCCTGGCGTACAAGACGGTTCAGGTTTGTTGCGTAATCGGCATCACTCTCAGATTGAGCGTAATCGATCCCCTCACCTTTGCTCATGCCATTTTCTTCACCGAAAGCCTGTAGGCCTTCCCAAGCGGATTGGTTGAATGACTTATCATCAACCCCGCCTACATCTGTAACCATGGCTACAGAGAAATCGCTGTTTTCTTCTCCTGAAGATTCCTCACTGCCAGAATCATCATTACTGCTTCCGCTCGTTTCTTCTTCTCCTCCGGAAGAACCACAAGCAGCTAAGAACACACCAAAAGTTAATAGAAAGACTAGAATCATAAGGAAACGACTTTTCAACAAAACGACTACCCCCTAATTGTTTAGTATGACGTGAATCAAAATCCAGCAGAATTCAAGTATCTATTACCAGCCTCACCTCCCTAAAGTGATTCTGTCACACTTTTGTAAGCCCTTACACTCTTTTTCTTAAAACATGGAAACTGAACTTGTCAGCCCGGAAGTAATTAGAGGAAAGAAGCATCGGAACATCATCTTGAGAGTAATGCATTTGTCTCAAAAGTAAGAGAGCCTGGTCAGGTTCACAATTCAGAATGGGAGAAATCCTTTCATGAAAGCCGATCGGTTCGATATGTGTAACCGCATAGCCGATAGTCTTCCCTGTATAGCGCTCTAAAACATTAAACAAAGAATCTGCTTCTCTTATTTGATTGATCGGGAGTAATCCTTCTGGGATTTTATCTGTACAATAAACCACTGGCTGGTCGTCTGCGGTTCGTACACGCTCGACCTTCGCAATGCTATGTACGTCCAGTGGAGAGAAACGTTTTCGATCTTCTTCTGTCGGTTCGATAAGCTCTGCAGACAGATACTGAGACCCGGGGGTCATTCCTGATTTCGCAATCATGCCTGTCACACTGTCTAATTCCTCGATTCCTGAGGTGAACAGAGGTTTTGGATTAACAAAAGTACCTACCCCATGCCTTCGGGTCACTACACCTTCTTCCTCTAGAATTCTCAGCGCTTCCCTCAGCGTCGCTCTGGAAACCCCAAGCGATTTGGAAAGCTGGAATTCGGATGGCAGTTTTTGCTTTTCTATAAAGATACCGTTTTCAATATCGCGTTTAATCTGCTCGATCACCTGTAAATAAAGATGTCGAGTATCTTGTCTGATGGACATCACTTTCACCCCAAGTCTATTGAACTATATGTCTAGAGATCTGACCTCTGACGTTCGACACATCACATTTTGACAATAATATAACACTATTCGATAAATAAATAAATAGAATTAGGACATTTTTATGAATTTTGACTCATTTCCATGAAAACGTTTGATCGTTTTAGAATAGCAATCCATGACTGTAAAATATCTACATTTATCATAGAAAATCTCCCTATAGTGGAAGACACAGTTTCGAGTCTTCCTCAATCTTGCCAGTTAGTTTAATAAGTAATCGGTAAGCTTCGATCATGTCTTTATTTAAACACACAAAAAAAGGATCCACCTAATTAGGTTGGATCCTTTAACGATTTATGAAGTATGTTGTTCTTCTGTTTGTTGTGAAACAAGAACAGCACGTGGTTTACTACCTTCATAAGGTCCGACGATGCCGTTGTCTTCCATAGCATCGATCAACCGGGCTGCTCGCGTATATCCGACGCGAAAACGTCGTTGAATCATAGAAACACTGGCACTTTGCATTTCGATGACCATTTGGACCGCTTCAGGATAGAGGTCATCATCCACTTCCTGCTTCACTTCATTTTCCTCTTCAGGAATCATCTCTTCTTGGTATTGCGCTTTTTGCTGTTCTACACAAAAATTGACAATTCTCTCCACTTCCTCATCGGATAAAAATGCGCCTTGTACCCTTGTCGGCTTGTTGGAGCCTACTGGTGTAAACAGCATGTCCCCTCTTCCCAAGAGCTTTTCTGCACCTCCAGAGTCCAAGATCGTTCTTGAATCGGTCTGTGAAGATACACTGAAAGCAATTCTTGATGGAATGTTTGCCTTGATGACACCTGTGATTACATCTACAGAAGGACGCTGAGTAGCGATAATTAAATGGATGCCGGCAGCCCGGGCCATCTGTGCAAGGCGGGTAATGGCATCTTCCACTTCATTTGAAGCCACCATCATCAAGTCTGCAAGTTCATCTACAAGAACAACGATGTATGGAAGCTGAGGCTGTTCGTCTTCATTTTCCTGGTTATGCTTTTTGATATATTCATTGTAACTTTCGATATTTCTTGTGCCTGTATCTGAAAAGAGATCGTATCTTCTTTCCATTTCGGATACGACTTTCTTCAATGCGCGTGAAGCTTTCTTAGGATCTGTGACAACCGGAGCTAAAAGGTGCGGAATTCCGTTATAGACATTCAATTCAACCTTCTTCGGATCGATCATCATCATTTTGACTTCATGGGGTTTTGCTCTCATTAAAATACTCGTAATGATGCCGTTAATACAAACACTTTTACCACTTCCGGTCGCACCTGCGACAAGCAAGTGAGGCATTTTATTTAATTCTGACATGACAGCCTCACCAGAGATGTCTCTTCCCAGGGCAAAGCTTAACTTGGCATCCGGTTTTGATTTGCCAGTTTCCAATACTTCGCGTAAAGAGACCATAGACACTTCCTGGTTCGGTACTTCAATTCCAACCGCTGACTTTCCTGGAATAGGCGCTTCAATCCGGATATCCTTCGCCGCCAGAGCTAAGGCAAGGTCATCATTCAAGTTCACAATTTTACTGACTTTCACCCCTACATCTGGGTAAACTTCGTACTTTGTTACCGACGGACCGACATGGACTTTTGTCACTTTCGCTTTGACACCGAAACTTTGGAAAGTCTTTTCAAGCTTCCTTACGGTTGCCTGGATATGAGAACGGCCCTGACTTTGCGGAGTGGAAGTAGGTTCGTCCAATAACTCCAGGCTTGGTAACTGGTAATCCATGTTTTCAAGCTCAGCTGTTGGCATTGATTTTTCAATATTTACTTCATCGACATCCGGCTGGTCCTCCGTGCCACTTTCTTTCGGTTTATCCGTTTTCTCAGATGCATAAGCAGTATCAGTAAAGTCTTGTATGATCGGCTCTTGGTTCTGCTCTTCTTCCTGATCATTAGTTGTATCATTCAATTCATAAACGACTGTATCTTCTTCCTGCTCTTCCAATGCCTGCTTTTTCTTTTCTGCTTTTTGCTCTTTCTGATCCTTCATCTTTTGCAATTGTTCTGAGCCTATTTCTTTTACTTTTCGCCCAAACTTAGCAAAGAGCTCGCCTATGGATTTTTCACTTACGAAGATCACACCGATAATAAATAGGAAAAAAGATAAAATAGCTGCTCCAGCTTTTGCGAAAAGGTAATAGCTGATGGAAAGAAGGATCGCACCCGTTAACCCTCCACCAATGCTGTAAAACGGAAGTTCTCCCCTCATCATTCCGGTAATTCTGTCCCAGGTCATGGCGAAAATAGAACCTTCGCCTGTCCCAAGCTCAGCAGAAAGTGTTTCAAGATGTGTGAACAAGAGTAAAGCCGTCACTATGGTGTACACGCCTAAGAGACGTTTATGTAAAAAAACAGGCCATTTTCTTTTTACCATCAAATACACACCAACAATTAGAAAGAACAAGGAGGCGATAAAGTACCATACACCAAACAAGAACTGCCAGAACCTCTCCAAACCTCCTGGAACCGCTCCATCACTGATAGCAGAAGCCCCGCTCCCAATGACAGCAATAAAGAGGAAGAATAGCCCTATAAGTTCAAACCTCAAATGGCTTTTCATATTTGATTGCTTTTTCTTCTTTTTTCTTTTCCTAGCCATGGTCTTTCCTCCCCATATGTAAAACTAAAACGAGAAAAATGCCGATGGTTCCTTCAATATTCATGAAGAAATACAGCACCGGCATCCAGTCACTCATTTATTCTATTATACCATAGCCATCTACAATGTTACGAGTCCAACCATTGTCCTGGTTGAAGATCTGGATCCATGTAATGGGAAGGGTCTGTCGACAGAATTTGCATAATCTGCTTTTTTCCATCAGCAGACTTACGACACATTAACGGACAATTGTTATGTTCATGATACACGACCGACATTTCTTCTTCCATTGGAAAAATATCATGTTCACTTAAAGGTGTGTATAGAATGGTCATTGAACCACCTGCTGTTCAGAACCTTTATTCTGCTCAATGAGCTCATTCAATTTTGACATCGCTTCTTTCACACCGCCAACAGCATCAATTAGACCATGATCCACGGCTTGCTGTCCGACCACATTTGTTCCAATATCACGGGTGAGATTCCCTTTATCAAACATAAGCTCCTTGAATTTATCTTCTGCCACATTGGAATGTTTCGTGACAAAGCTGATGACACGATCCTGCATTTTATCCATGTATTCAAACGTTTGAGGGACACCGATGACAAGACCCGTCATACGGATCGGATGAATCGTCATCGTCGCCGTTTCGACAATAAACGAATAGTCCGCAGATACAGCGATCGGAACACCGATGGAGTGTCCGCCTCCTAATACGATGGATACCGTTGGTTTGGAAAGGGAAGAAATCATTTCTGAGATGGCAAGACCAGCTTCAACGTCTCCTCCAACAGTATTTAACAGGACGACCAAGCCCTCAATTTTAGGGTTTTGTTCAATCGCAATCAATTGAGGGATTAAATGCTCATACTTCGTTGTCTTGTTTTGTGAAGGCAGCTGAACGTGCCCTTCTACCTGCCCGATGATAGGCAGCACATGGATATTGGAATCAGCCGGCTGCGGGACATTGCTTTGTCCGAGCTGCTGAATTTTGTCAACGAGAGAGGATTGCGATTTGGATTGATCTTTTTCTTTAGAATCGTCTTTCATGGATCGATCTCCTTTCGCTCTTTTCCCGTAGTATGACTCAAACAGTCTGAAACATACTTTCAACATGACCTCCCTGATAACATTCTTTAAAAACTCTTCGTCATTATGAAAGCATAGGGCAGGTTTGTGCAGGCCTCGATTTTGGGATAACACAGTTTTGTTTGACATGTTAAGCATGCACCCAATAAGAAAACCAGGGCGACCCGCCCTGGTTTAGGTAAGATGTTGCAAACAATTTGCAATGACTGCTTCTTCGTCTTTTGTTAAGGGAACCAATGGGAGTCTTACTCCACCGGTATCAAGTCCTTGGATTTTCAAAGCGGCTTTTACAGGAGCTGGGGAAGGAGCACTGAACATTCCATTGAACACTGGCAACAGTCTTCGATGAAGATCTCCTGCTTCTTTCCATTTACCCTCTTCGAAAAGAGAGAGCATCGTCTGCATCTGATTTCCTATGACATGAGAGGAAACTGATATGATGCCGTTTGCCCCTACAGCGTAGGCAGGGAGAGTCAAATGATCGTCTCCACTGTATATAGAAAAATGCTGATCAGTGAAAGCACGAATGTTGGCCATTCCTTCAAGATCACCTGTGGCTTCTTTTAATGAAACAATGTTTTCGATCTTAGAAAGTTCCATGATGGTTTCTGGTTGGATTCGTACGACCGACCTTCCTGGAACATTATAAATCATCACCGGAAGCTTCATGGATCCTGCGATGGTTTTAAAATGTTGATAGAGACCGTCTTGATTCGGCTTATTGTAGTAAGGGGCGACAAGCATGATAGCATCTACGCCTGTGGCTTCAGCTCTTTTCGATAACTTTATGGATGATTCTGTGCTGTTGCTCCCTGTTCCTGCAATAACAGGTACACGTCCGTCGACTGTTTTCACGACATGACTCCATAAGCTTACTTTTTCATCAGCTGTCAGCGTCGGAGATTCCCCCGTCGTTCCAGCAATGACAAGTCCGTCGGTCCCATTTTTTAATAAATATTCGATCAGCTCTGTCGTTTTGTTAAAATCAATCTCACCATGGCGGTCAAACGGTGTCACCATGGCAGTCAGAACCTTTCCGAAATTCATGTCAGTTGTTCCCCTTTCTTAGGTGCTTTGCTCAATCGGAAGGTTTTATGGAGAGCGTTGACCGCCTCTATAAGATCTTTTTCCTTGACCAATACCCAGATGGTCGTGTGGGAATCGGCGGATTGGAGAATTTGAATGCCCTTATCGGTCAATGTCTGAACGATCTCTGCTGTTACCCCGGGAATGCCAGTAATACCAGCCCCGACTGTGGAAACTTTTGCACAGCCTTCTCTAACCTCAGGTTCATAACCTAGGTCTTCAAGAATTTGGACCGCTTTCTCTGTGAAAATGTGGTTAATGGTGTATAGAACACCGCTCGGAGATATATTGATGAAGTCTACGGAAATATTGGCGGAAGCCATCGATTTGAATACATCGGATTGTAGTTTGGAAGGGTCTTCTTTTGATTGGACTTTGATTTGAGTGAGGCCATCCATGTGAGCAATTCCTGTTACAGTGCGTTCGGATATGTCTCTTCCTGTTCGATCTTCCTTCGTTCCCGTCACAAGCGTCCCGGGAAGATCAGAATATGTGGAGCGTACACGAATGGGAACCTTCGCATACATCGCAATCTCTACAGCTCTTGGATGGATAACTTTTGCTCCTTGATAGGCCAAGTTGCATATCTCATTGTATGTGATGGTGTTCAGAGGTCTCGCTTCCTGAACCAGTCTCGGATCTGCGGTCATGATGCCCTCTACATCTGTGAAAATGTCGATAAAATCGGAATGTAAAGCCGCTCCTAAAGCAGCAGCTGTGGTGTCACTGCCCCCACGGCCGATTGTTGTGACTTCTCCATGAATGGTTTGCCCTTGGAATCCTGCAACGACAACGACTTCGTGTTTTTTCAATTCTTCAAATATCCTACCAGGATTTACTTGCGTGATTTTAGCCTTTGTAAAATCTCCATTGGTCATAATCCCAGCTTGTGCTCCTGTTAACGAAACAGCGTTTACGCCAGCCAGATTCAACTCATGAGCAAAAACGATCGAAGAAATCGTCTCCCCGCATGACATCATTAAATCCTGCTCTCTTGGCGAAACATTCGTTTTAGGGAAGTCGATTAACCCAAGCAAAGTATCGGTCGCATATGGACTACCTTTTCTCCCCATTGCCGAAACGGTAACGACGACTTTAAATCCTTCTTTCAAGCCATTTTTCACATGGTGGATCGCCCGGGACCGACTTTCCTGGTCCCGGACGGACGTTCCACCGAACTTTTGTACAAGTAGCTTCATTTGGCCACCTCAACTCAGTAAAAGTTTACAGCCACTCATTCGCAATCAAGCGTTCTGCAATTTGCACGGAATTCCATGCTGCACCTTTTAACAAGTTATCTGATACAACCCATAAATGGAATCCTTTTTCATTATCGAGATCCTTTCTGATTCTGCCGACAAAAACCTCTCGCTTTTCGGCCGCACTTAAAGGTGTCGGGTATGTTTGAGTAGCAGGATCATCTTCGAGAACGATTCCAGGTGCTTCATTCATCAACTGTTTGACTTCTTCAACCGTAATCCCTTCTTTTTCTACTTCAATATATACACTCTCCGCGTGAGATGTGAAAAAAGGAAGGCGTACACAAGTAGCTGCAACAGAAAGATCCGGTGCATGCATGATCTTTTTCGTTTCATTGATCATTTTCATTTCCTCGAATGTATAACCATTATCCTGAAAGACATCAATTTGAGGCAGCGCATTAAATGCGATCGGATAGTGCTTTTTATCTCCTTTCACTGGAAGGAGATTAGCCTCAAGTTCTTCTCCATTTAAGAAGGATTGAGATTGTTCTCGCAGCTCCTCGGCAGCTTCATTTCCGGCTCCAGAAACAGCTTGGTATGTTGAAACAATGACACGGTTCATGCCATAAACTTTACGAACCGGCTCAAGAGCCGCCACCATTTGAATGGTCGAACAGTTGGGATTAGCAATGATCCCTTTATGTTCCTTGATATCTGCTTCGTTCACCTCAGGTACTACGAGAGGTACACCTTCCGCCATACGGAAAGCACTCGTATTATCAATGACGACCGCTCCGTGCTTGACAGCTTCAGGAGCCAGTTTCTTGGATACGGACCCTCCAGCAGAAAACAAAGCAATGTCCACATCTTTGAAACTTTCTGGAGTCGCTTCTTCCAGCGTGTATTCTTCTCCATTGAACAACATCTTCGATCCGGCTGATCGACTTGACGAGAGTAGCTTTAAGTTTTTAACAGGGAACTTTCGGTCTTCTAAAGTCTCCAACATCTTTTGTCCGACGGCTCCCGTCGCTCCGACAACGGCTACATTATATTTTTTCATTTCGCTCATATTCGGCATCCTCTCTTGTATATCATTTGTAAGAATAGTAAGACATGTCACTATTTTTGTTATTTTATCATATTTACAAGAACACCTGGTATGAAAAAAAGAATTAATTCGGATACCTTTCAATTAAAACCGGTTGCCGCTGCTTCCCTTCCAGGGCTGCTTCAATCGTTTCTGGGATCAATGTCATATCGGCTACCAGTGAATTCGGCTTTTTGAAAGGGTGGTCCTGACCTAGAGGGACAAAGTAAATATTCTTTGTCGCCATGAGCCTCATGATGTTCACACCATTCAGTCCTAGAGCATCGTTTGTTGAAACAGCGACGACGACAGGACTTTCATTCCTCAAAGTTGCCTTAGCAGCCATCAACACAGGCGAATCCGTCAGAGCATTGGCGAATTTACTTGTTGAATTCCCTGTGAGAGGAGCAATGAGCATGCAGTCCAAAGGACGTTTAGGTCCGAGGGGTTCCGCATCAGGAATCGTCAAAATTGGTTCTTCACCTGTAATTTCTTTTATTTTTTCTAGATGATCGGACGCATCCCCAAAGCGGGTATCTGTTTTTTGTACAGTGTAAGATAAAACAGGGACCACAGTTGCTCCGAGGTCGACGAGTTCCTGCATGACAGGAAATACCTCATGGTACGTACAATGGGATCCAGTTAACCCAAATCCAATCACTTTTCCTTTTAACTTAGACATCATTCATTCTCCTTTCGTGGACCTTCCTGAACGATTCGTGAAACAACATCTGCTATGATTCTCCCTGCCGTTTTAGGAGCTACGATTCCCGGCAGACCTGGTGCGAGTAATGCTTTGATCCCACGTTTATCGGCATAACGGAAATCGGTTCCTCCTGGTTTGGATGCCAGATCCAGAATCATCGCATGCGATGGCAACTGTTTAATAACCGAAGCATCTACGACCAGATGCGGAACAGTATTCAGCAGGATGTCACATGACATATCGGCATTATCCATGTCCTTCATATCAATTGGCTCGAGCCTCATTTCATAAACTCTTGCCGCTGCTTTTGACGAACGCACGCCAACAGCTACTTTAGCACCGAGATGGTCAAACGTGCGTGCAAGACTCATTCCTACCCTACCAAGACCAAGTACAATAATTTTAGATCCGTGAATCGTAAAATCGGTATGTTGAATAATCAACATGAGGGTTCCCTCTACGGTAGGAATAGAATTATAAATGGCAACATCATCCCGATCCATTAAAGGGATGAGTGTACGATTGGTTTTTGCAGCTAAATCTTTTAAATGATCGTTGGCAATTCCAGAAAACACTTGGCAATGGTCGGGTGTCCTTTTTAACCATTCCTCTGACAAATGGATCAGCTGGTTGGAGAAGATTCCTTCAATCTTCCCCTCCGCATCCGTCCCAGGTACAGGAAGGATGATGGCATCCAATTTTTCCACCTGCTCGCTGTCGAAGTCAAGGTCAATGGCTTCTCTAAAGCTTTCATTCAGTTGGTCGAACCCAGCCAAATAGACGGTGGCATCCCACTCATTCAACCTTCGAATAAGTTCGATCTGCCGGGCATCGCCCCCTATGACTGCTACATGATATCCTGTTAGCATCCCGGATGTCTCCTTTATCTAGTATCTTATCTCCTTGTATCCTATGCCGGAATGCGGAGTTAGTGATTTCCATTAGCAAACAAAAAACACTACAGCACATGCTGCAGTGTTCATCGTTTTTTTAAGAGGATCGTTTCCTCACCAATGGTCTCAATTTGACTCCAATCGATCGTCATTTCTTTTTTGTAGGATCCGAAACCAATGAATCCCTGATTCATGATGACCAATGACTTGATCACTCCAGAATCAGGATCAATGATCAAGTCCGCTTTTCCCAGAATTCCTAATTTCTCTCCGTTCTCAATATCGATCACTTGTTTTTGGGCTAGAGATTTCATTCTCACTTTGGCTACTCTCCTTCTTCTCTATCTCTCTTCACTCAATAACTTCTGAAGTGAAGAGAGCTTATACCCTTGATCTTTAATTTGTTCAATCAGATTCGGAAGACTTTCCACAGTCACCTCGGTCGGATGCATGAGAATAGTGGCACCATTATGGACCTTGCCCATGACCCTTGTGATGAGCACATCAGATGTTGGCTTTCTCCAATCGATCGTATCCACGGTCCACAAGATGGTTTCCATATCCATTTCATCTGCCGCTTCCACAGTAGCCATATTAAAACTGCCGGACGGAGGAGCGAAATATTTCACTTTTTCCTTAGTCAAGGCGAATAGTAGCTCATCCGCCTGTTCTAAATTTGCTTTGGCTTGTTCCTTTGTCATTCTACCCATGTCCTTGTGCCTGTACCCGTGACTGCCGATTGTGTGCCCTTCCTCTTCAATCATCTGCACGAGGTGTGTAAAATCATTCGCAAAGGCTCCATCAATGAAAAAGGTCGCTTTTACTTGATGCTCGTTTAAAATATCCACCATGTCTGGAATGTATTCTTCACCCCATGAGACGTTAATGAGAAAAGAAACAGCTTCTTTATCCGGATGACCTCTATATATGGGAGAAGCGGGTAAGTCCTCTAAAGAAACCTCCGGCTTGATCAATTTATAGACATACAATTCAGGATTATACTTGCCGTGTTTCTGCATTTTCTTATAAGAGGCTTCGACATCTACTTTCCGACCAACGATCCCCGGTGTCTTTTTCCAGACAGAATCGATCTTCGCATCCTGTGCTTCCCATTCGAATTCTTCTTTTTCTGACTGGATTTTTTGGTAGATGGTATCTTCTTTATTAACGGTTACGACATGGTCTGCAGTTAAAAAAGCCATGCCAAACCCTATAAAAAAACAGAGATTGACGCTAAATAATACGATTAATCTAAAGCTCATCGACCATCACCCCTATTCCATTCTATGGGGCATGTCCTCCTTCTAGACCAAAATACGGACTACTCTCTTTTCCCAATCTCCTCACAAAAGACTCAAAATGAATTTTCGGCAAAAAAAAAGAGACTGGCAAGCCAGTATCTCTTCTTTACGTAACCCTATTAAGATTGTTCAACGTTTTCCTGTTTTTTCTTCTCATCCAGGAGAATCGCTTTTCTAGAAAGATTGATTCGTCCCTGGTTATCGATTTCTTTTACCTTAACTTTAATTGTATCCCCAAGGGAAACGATGTCTTCCACTTTACCAATGCGCTCTTCAGCCATTTCAGAAATGTGGACAAGACCCTCTTTTCCTTTGAAGAGCTCAACAAAAGCACCGAACTTCTCGATCCGTTTCACTTTACCATCGTAAACTTCGCCGACTTCTACTTCACGGACGATATCCTCAATGATTTTCTGAGCTGTTGCATTCATGCTGGCATCTGTAGAAGAAATGAACACCGTTCCATCCTGTTCAATATCAATTTTAACACCAGTATCATCAATGATTTGGTTGATTTGTTTTCCGCTCGGTCCAATGACATCACGGATCTTGTCTGGGTTGATCTTCATGGTCATGATCTTCGGAGCATGTGCTGAAAGTTCTTGGCGTGTTTCAGGCATCGTCTCAAGCATATGTCCAAGGATTTCCATGCGTCCTTTTTTCGCTTGAGATAATGCTTCTTCAAGAATTTCTCTGGAAAGACCTTCAATCTTGATATCCATTTGAAGGGCCGTTACTCCTTTTTCAGTACCGGCAACTTTGAAGTCCATGTCTCCAAGAGCATCTTCCATCCCTTGAATATCTGTAAGAATGGTATAATCATCGCCTGATTTCACAAGACCCATGGCAATTCCAGCTACAGGTGCTTTAATTGGAACACCAGCATCCATCATAGCAAGCGTACTTGCACAAATACTCGCTTGAGAGGTAGAACCGTTTGATTCTAGAACTTCAGAAACTAGTCGGATGGTGTAAGGGAATTCATTCTCAGAAGGAATGACGACTTCAAGCGCACGTTCACCAAGTGCTCCGTGTCCAATTTCACGACGGCCAGGTCCACGGATCGGCCCAGTTTCTCCGACAGAGAATTTAGGGAAGTTGTAATGGTGCATGAAACGCTTGGACTCTTCAAGATCAAGACCATCGAGAATTTGAACATCTCCAAGAGCTCCAAGAGTACAAACACTCAGCGCTTGCGTTTGACCACGTGTGAACAGTCCAGAACCGTGTGTACGAGGAAGCAATCCTACACGTGATGTAAGTGAACGGATTTCGTCAACACCACGGCCATCTGGGCGAATTTTATCTTTCGTAATCAGACGACGCACTTCCGTTTTCACCATATCTTCCAATATCGATCCAACTTGTTTGAGGGTCTCTTCGTCTGCTTCATGCTCTTCGTAGGAAGCTACAACATCAGCTTTCACTTGTGCAATGGCTTCTTCACGAGCTTTTTTTTCTTCTGTTTTAATGGCTTGAACAATTGCATCTGTCGCCTCTGCTTCGACTTTTTCTTTCAGTTCAGCATCCAGGTCGAACAACTGCACTTCCATCTTCTCACGACCTACGGCTTCAACGATTTCTTCTTGGAAGGCCACTAAACGCTTGATTTCTTCATGTCCAAACATGATGGCTTCAAGCATGTCCTCTTCAGAAACCTCGTTGGCTCCAGCTTCAACCATATTGATGGCATCTTTCGTACCTGCTACTGTAAGGTCGATATCACTTTTCTCCTGTTGTTCGACGGTAGGGTTGATGACGAATTCACCATCTACACGTCCAACGATAACGCCTGCAATCGGCCCTTCGAATGGAATATCAGATACACCCAAAGATATGGATGACCCTAACATTGCAGCCATTTCTGAAGAACAATCCTGATCCACACTCATAACGGAGCTGATCACTTGCACATCATTACGGTATCCATCAGGGAACAATGGACGGATCGGACGGTCAATCAGACGGGAAGCAAGGACAGCTTTGTCACTTGGACGACCTTCCCGTTTGATGAATCCTCCCGGGATTTTACCTACTGCGTAAAGACGCTCTTCATAATTTACTGTCAGTGGGAAAAACGGCAGGTCCTTCGGCTCTTTACTACCGGTAGCTGTGGATAGGACAGTCGTATCTCCGTAATGAATGAGTGCTGCACCATTCGCTTGTTTCGCCAACTCGCCAATTTCTACAGAAAAAGTACGACCGGCAACGTCAATGGAAAACACTTGTTTTTCTTCTGCCATAAAGAACTTAACTCCTCTCGATAACTCTTCTTATTTCATTATAAGGGTTTATTGTCAGTTTACACCCTTCTGTATGTAAACATACAGAAAAAGCGGGAATAACTCCCGCTTTTTCCCATACATTAGCGACGCAAGCCAAGGCTCTTGATTAGCTCGCGGTAACGTGTAATGTCCTTATTACGAAGGTAGTTCAATAGGTTACGACGCTTACCTACCATTTTAAGCAATCCACGACGAGAGTGGTGGTCTTGCTTGTGAGCACGAAGGTGCTCGTTCAAAGTAGTGATCTGCTCAGTTAGTACAGCGATTTGTACTTCTGGAGATCCTGTGTCGTTGTCATGAGTTTTGTACTCATTGATTAGTTCTTGTTTACGTTCTTGTGTGATAGCCATGATAGCTACACCTCCTGGTAAAATTTAGAATTCCCTTTCCCCGAGCGGACGTCGGAGTTACGTTCCGCCAAGCGAAGGTTCCATATTAAAGGGTACATTTTTTTCGAATGAAATGCAAGGAAAACCCACAAACTCTGATAAAAAACTATGTCTATGTCCTCCAATGAGTTCCATTTCATTCATCCATCTAAAAGTAGAAACGTTAAAATACACGTACCGGTTTTATGAGACCAGTTTTTCGTGGATGCTGCTGGTAAATAGCTAAGACCTCACCGGCGTTCATCACTGTAAATTGCTCTTCATGTATGTGGGGTGGTTTTTCGAATACTTGGCCGTGTTTAATCTTTTCGACCTGTTCATCATCCACCTCCAAGGAGACCATATGGGCGAGTCCCCTGGATAATGGAAGGAGCAATTGTTCTCCAGAGCTTTCATCGACAACCTGTTGGATCTCATCGAAAGTATAGCAGTCTTCCTTTGTAATGTACGCGGTCTGGGTCCGTACCAATGTTGACATGTGAGCGGCATATCCAAGAGCCCTTCCAATATCTACACAAAGCGTCCTCACATAGGTGCCCTTTGAACAAATCACCCGGAAAGAAAAAGTAAAGGTGTCCCCGTCTTGTTTGGGTTCAGGCTGCATCAATTCGATGTCCTTGATGTGTACTTCCCTTGAAGGTCTGTCCACCTCCATCCCTTCCCTGGCATATTCATAAAGCTTCTTCCCGTTAACTTTTACAGCAGAGTACATTGGTGGTGTCTGAGTAATCCAGCCTTGAAAAGTTCCAAGTACGTCGTTGATTGTTTCTTTAGAAATGGGCTCATTTACTGGGGTCTTTTCAACTGTCGTACCTGTTGCATCCTCGGTGTCTGTTGCATAGCCAAGCGTTACAGAAGCTTCATACACTTTATCGGTGTCTGTCAGAAAAGGAACGATTTTCGTAGCCTTTCCTATACAAAGGGGCAGCACCCCTTCTACTTCTGGGTCAAGAGTTCCCGTATGACCGACCTTTTTTGTTTTCAACATGCCACGGGCCTTACTGACACAGTCATGGGATGTAAAGCCTTTTGGCTTCCATAATGGAAGAATCCCGTCCATTTACCTCTCACCTCAAAACTTTTTATCCTATATAAAATCCGTGCTGAACCAGCACGGATTTTCATATCAATCTTCCGTATCGTTTAAATCGCGAAGGATCGTTTCAATACGATTTCCTCTTTCGATCGCTTCGTCAAACTCAAACATAATTTCCGGAGTCTTACGAAGACGGATTCGTTGACCGATCTCAGATCGGATGAAACCTTTCGCTTTCGCAAGACCTACGAGTGTATCATGTTTCTGTTTATCATCACCCAAAACAGAAATATAAACTTTCGCTTGTTGTAAATCTCCTGTCACTTTCACTTCTGTGACGGTGACGAACCCTACACGTGGATCTTTGATTTTTTTACTGATGATGTCACTCATCTCTTTTTTCATTTGTTCTCCAACGCGGTTCGCTCTTAAATCGTTCATGTATTCTCACCTCTTCTAACCAGACATCATAGCCATTCCTGATGGGTTTCTGTCCGTTCAAATTCAGGAAATGAATCAATGAAAGCCAAAGCTTGCTGCATCGTTTGTTCCGCAATCACTTTATCACTAGCAATCGTGACAAGGCCGATCCGAGTTCTCTGCCATAAGTCTTGATATTCAAGTTCACTTACAGCTATGTTGAACTCGTTCCTGAGCCTTGTCATGATGCGTTTCAATACCGCACGCTTGTTTTTCAGCGACTGCGCATCATAAATGATACCATCCACTTCTACGCTTACGATCATTTACGCTCGATTTCCTGCATCTCAAATGGTTCAATGATGTCGCCCACTTTAATATCATTGAAGTTCTTAATTGTAATTCCACATTCATATCCTTGTTGAACTTCTTTAGCATCATCTTTATAGCGTTTCAGTGCATCGATTTCACCTTCGTAAATGACGACACCATCGCGGATGACACGGATACCGGAATTTCGGCCGATTTTACCATCTGTAACATAAGATCCGGCAATTGTACCGATCTTAGATACTTTGAAGATTTCACGGACTTCCACCTGACCGATGATTTTTTCTTCATATTCTGGATCGAGCATTCCTTTCATAGCTGCTTCGATCTCTTCCATCACCTTGTAAATGATGTTATGAAGGCGGATTTCTACATCTTCCGCTTCAGCTGCTTTTCTAGCATTCCCGTCTGGACGGACGTTAAAACCAATCACAATCGCATTGGAAGCAGAAGCAAGTGTAATGTCCGATTCCGTTATGGCACCGACACCTGTGTGAATAATTTTAACTTTCACACCTTCCACTTCAATCTTCTCAAGAGATCCAGCAAGAGCCTCTACAGATCCTTGCACATCGCCTTTAACAATCAGGTTGATTTCTTTGACATCACCTTGTTTAATTTGATCAAACAAGTCATCAAGGCTTACTTTTGCGTTAGAGCCACGATTTTCTTCCAATTGTTTTTGAGCACGTGCTTCTCCTACAGAGCGCGCTTTCTTTTCATCATCAAAGACTAGGAAGCGGTCGCCTGCCTGAGGAACATTGTTTAACCCTGTAATTTCCACTGGTGTGGAAGGTCCGGCAACTTTTACGCGACGGCCGATATCGTTCACCATAGCACGTACGCGTCCCCAAGTATTCCCCACTACAATGGCATCACTGACATTCAAGGTACCGTTCTGAACCAGCAATGTAGCTACTGGACCGCGTCCTTTATCCAATTCTGCTTCAATAACCGTACCATAAGCAGCACGATCAGGGTTGGCTTTCAATTCTTCCATCTCGGATACAAGGCCGATCATTTCAACTAGATCGTCGATACCTTCTCCGTTAACGGCGGACATTTTGACAAAGATCGTTTCTCCACCAAAGTCTTCAGCAATCAGCTCATATTCCATAAGCTCCTGCATCACACGGTCAGGATTCGCGCCTTCTTTATCCATCTTATTGACCGCAACGATAATTGGTACTTCTGCCGCTTTCGCGTGACTGATTGCTTCTTTTGTCTGCGGCATAACTCCATCATCTGCAGCAACAACAAGGATAGCGATGTCTGTCACTTGAGCACCACGGGAACGCATGCTTGTAAAAGCAGCGTGACCAGGGGTGTCAAGGAACGTAATTTTCTTGCCATTGTCTTCGATTTGGTAAGCACCAATATGCTGGGTGATTCCACCGGCTTCACCTTCCGTCACTTTCGTGTTACGGATCTGGTCAAGAAGCGTTGTTTTTCCGTGGTCTACGTGACCCATGATCGTAACGACAGCAGGGCGGTCCTGCAAATCTTCCGGTTCGTCGTCGAACACCATGTTCTCAATGTCCGTCTCGTCCACAATGACCTCTTCTTCGACTTCTACACCGAACTCATCACAGATCAATTCAATTGAATCTGCATCAAGTTCCTGGTTGATGGTAGCCATTGTGCCTAGGAACATGAGCTTTTTAATAATTTCTGAAGAATCTTTGTTTAGTTTTTCTGCAAGTTCGCCAACCGTCAAACTACCTGAATAAGTGATTTTTTCAGGTGTCTGCTTCTTAGACTTTTTAGGTGCTTGCTGAGGTGCAGGCTTATGGTTCTTCTGGTTGTTGTTTCTCTGCTTATTGTTTGCCTGCTTCTTGTTATTATTAGGTTTTTGGGACTTCGCTTTATTCTGGTTTTGACCTTTGGAAGCTTGCCCTTTCCCAAATGCCTGATCCAGCTTCTTCGCTGCATCCTCCTCCAAAGTAGACATATGGTTGTTCACTTCAATATTCAGATTTTGCAGTTTTTGAATGACTTGTTTACTAGATAGTTCATTTTTCTTTGCATATTCGTATACGCGCATTTTACTCATAAAATCTTCACCCCCGAATAGATTCATCGAGTAGCGATTGCAACTTTTTCGCAAATCCTTGGTCAAGAACTGCGATCGCGACTCTCCCTGCCTTTCCGATAGCCTGAGATAATGTATCTCGATCATCGACTTCATAGCAAGGTATTTCATAGAAGCTGCATTTATCTGTCAGCTTCTTCTTTGTTTGTTTCCCTGTGTCATTGGCAATGAGAACAAGCTTAGCTTTTCTTTTTTGAATGTCGCGTACGATCGATTCCTCACCAAGCGTACATTTACCGGCTCTTACTGCCAGTCCTAACAGATTCAAATAGCTGCCACTCATGATGGGTCAGCCTCCACTTTTGCTCTCAATTCTTCATAGATGTTGTCATCCACCTTCGTTTTAAGGTGACGGTTTAACACCTGCTGCTTTTCCGCCTGCTCAATAACTTGGAGATCTTTCATGAGATAGGCTCCTCGCCCATTCTTTTTTCCTGTGTCGTCCACAAAAACCTCTCCCTCTTTATTGCGAACTACACGGATCAATTGCTGTTTAGGAACCATCTCTTGAGTGACGACACATTTTCTTAATGGTTGTTTTTTGGAACGGGTCATCGTTCTTCCCCCTCCTTAATCTTCAGACAGTTCTTCGTCAAAAACGTCTTCATCTTCCATATCGGCTTCTTCTGCAGATAGAAGCCCTTGTTCACGTGCTTCACTTTCACTCTTAATATCGATCTTCCATCCTGTCAATTTAGCCGCAAGACGAGCGTTTTGACCACGTTTACCAATGGCCAGTGATAGTTGGTAATCAGGAACGATCACCGTTGTCGCCTTATCTTCTTCATCTACAAGGACTTCTACGACCTTAGAAGGGCTCAAGGCATTCGACACATATTCAACAGGGTCTTCAGACCATTGCACGATATCGATTTTTTCACCTTTCAGTTCGTTGACGATGGCCTGCACACGCTGACCTCTTTGACCTACACAAGAGCCGACTGGATCGATCTCTTGATCTTCAGCATAAACTGAAATCTTTGAACGGTCCCCTGCTTCACGGGCTACAGACATGACTTCGACAGTACCGTCATAAATTTCAGGTACTTCCATCTCAAACAAGCGCTTCAAGAGCCCCGGGTGTGTACGGGAAACATAAATGTGTGGACCTTTGTTACTGTTCTCTACCTTCGTCACAAATACTTTGAGACGGTCATGCACTTCATAGGTTTCCGTCGGCATTTGCTCCCCTTCTGGAAGACGAGCTTCAATTTTACCTAGATTCACATAGACGAAGCGGGGATCCTTCCTTTGGATGATCCCTGTCATGACATCCTCTTCACGATCGACATACTCACCGTAAATGATGCCTCTCTCTGCTTCACGGACACGCTGCGTAACCACTTGCTTAGCCGCTTGGGCTGCGATGCGGCCGAAGTCCATTGGTGTCACTTCGACTTCGATCACATCTTCAACCTCATAGTTCGGATCGATCTCATTTGCTTCTTCTAAAGAGATTTCCTGCTGCGGATCCATGACTTCTTCTACGATTTCTTTTCGCGCAAGGACTTTCATGGCACTTTCTTCTTCATTAATATCCACACGTACGTTCGTTGCGGAATTGAAGTTTTTCTTATAAGCAGAAATCAAGGCTGCTTCAAGTGCTTCCAATAAAAGATTTTTGTCGATGCCTTTTTCCTTCTCTAAATAATTCATGGCATCAAATAGTTCACTACTCAACAGTTTTCTCCCCCTTAATTAAACGTAACAGCTAAATTAGCTTTAGCTATTTTTTGATATGGTACTTCCAGTTGTTTTTTACGTGTCTTAATACGAATTTCTACGGTTGCTACGGAATTTTCAAAAGACTTAAGGGTCCCTTCAAACTCCTTCTCCCCATCAATCGGTTCGTATAGTTTCATGTACACATATTCACCAACAAACTTTTCAAAGTCTGCTTCTGTCTTTAAAGGACGTTCCGCTCCAGGTGATGCAACTTCCAGAAAGTACGGAATTTCAATAGGATCTTCTTCATCTAATTTTTCACTCAATTGTTCAGACACTTGTCCGCATTCTTCGATGTCCACACCGCCTTCTTTATCAATGAAGACGCGAAGGTACCAGTTCTGACCTTCTTTCTTGTACTCAATATCCACAAGTTCAAGGTTCATATCCTCAAGGATCGGCTGGACAAGACGTTCTGTAACGGATGTAACATGATTGCTCATGCTCTTCCCTCCTTCGAACACAATATAATGGTTAGTACTTATTATTATGGGATGTATTCGCTTATTTCATTAAGTAACAGGGTTTTGAATTACAAGTACCATGAGAAACCGCTATGACATAGATCATAGCGGTTCGTCTCGCGGGTACTAAAACCCCTCATGCATCGAAGTTTCTCCACAAGCAAGAGGCTAGAATATGACGAAAGAGTGGGTTGCCCCACTCTTTCGTCGTTCGTATCACTCTTCTCACCATAAAAAATATATCATAGATGCGTATTCTATGCAACAAAGGAAGAAATCAACAGCTTTCCCTCCTCACCTCGTGTAGGGCCCCGCAGAAAGCGAGCTATTCCCCACAGCTCCCATTCACTCAATAAAAGTCTCGAAATTAAGCTTTCAACTATGCTGCCCTATCCTTTAACAATGAAATGGCTGTGTTACCTGTTGTGGAGCTGAGATGTTAGAAAAGGGACAGTTGGTTTTCATCCGGCATTCCCTCTAAGCATCCGAAGTTATCCAGATACTCGAGGACGGTTTTGGAAATACGGCTGCGCTCTCTCAAGTCCTGCTTGGATAAGAATTCGCCTTCTTCTCTTGCATTGACAATATTGATGGCTGCGTTTGTTCCTAATCCGTCAACCGCATTAAACGGAGGAATTAACTCATTGCCTTCAACAAGGAAGTCCGTGGCACTGGAACGGTACAGGTCCACGTTTTTAAATCCATATCCTCTTTCACACATTTCAAGGGATAGTTCAAGAACAGTCATCAAACTCTTTTCTTTTGGTGTGGCGTCGAAGCCTTTTTCTTGAATCTCTTTCATACGCTTACGGATCGCTTCAGATCCTTTCATCATCGTTTCCAGTTCAAAATCACTTGCCCTGACAGTAAAGTAAGCGGCATAAAAATAGATTGGATAGTGGACTTTGAAATACGCAATCCTAACCGCCATCAATACATAAGCTGCTGCGTGTGCTTTCGGGAACATGTATTTGATCTTCTTACAAGAATCAATGTACCAGTCTGGTACGCCATGTTTTTTCATTTCTTCGATCCACTCATCTTGAAGTCCTCTACCTTTACGAACGAATTCCATGATCTTAAAGGCAAGAGAAGGGTCGAGACCTTTATGCATGAGATATACCATGATATCGTCACGGCACCCGATTACTTCTGGAAGCGTACAGATCCCATCATTGATCAGCTGTTCAGCATTTCCAAGCCACACGTCAGTTCCGTGGGACAGGCCTGAGATGATGACGAGTTCTGCAAATGTTTTCGGCTTTGTATCTTCGAGCATCTGCCTTACAAACCTTGTACCGAACTCCGGCACACCGAGGGTGCCTGTTTTACACATGATCTGATCCGCCGTCACTCCGAGTGCTTCAGGACCACTGAAGATTTTCATGACTTCAGGATCATCCACAGGGATCTCCTTTTGGTCGATCCCGCTTAGGTCCTGGAGCATACGGATGACGGTCGGGTCATCGTGTCCGAGTATATCCAGTTTCAAAAGGTTGTCGTGTATGGAGTGGAAATCGAAGTGGGTCGTCTTCCACTCTGCTTTCGTATCATCCGCTGGAAACTGGATCGGTGAGAAATCATAGATCTCCATGTCATCAGGGACAACGATGATCCCTCCAGGGTGCTGTCCGCTTGTTCTTTTCACACCTGTACACCCTTGTACGAGACGATCAATTTCAGCATTCTTATATAGGAGCTGATGGTCTCCGGCGTAACCTTTCACATACCCATAAGCGGTCTTCTCCGCTATCGTACCGATCGTCCCGGCACGGAACACACTGTCCTCACCGAACAACTCTTTCGTATAATTGTGCGCATGCGGCTGGTATTCTCCTGAGAAGTTCAAGTCGATATCGGGAACCTTGTCCCCTTTAAAGCCAAGGAACGTTTCAAATGGAATGTCTTGACCATCTTTGGTCAGGGATGTACCGCATTCCGGGCAGGCTTTTTCTTCAAGGTCAAACCCGCTTCCGACCGATCCATCTGTAAAAAATTCATTATATTGACATGACGGACAAACATAATGCGGCGGAAGTGGATTCACTTCCGTAATATCTGTCATCGTAGCAACGAATGATGAACCGACAGAACCACGGGAACCAACAAGGTAACCATCTTCTAGTGATTTAGTTACAAGTTTCTGTGAGATGAGATAGATAACCGCAAATCCATTCCCGATGATACTGTCGAGTTCTTTTTCCAAACGTTTGACGATTAAATCAGGGATCGGTTCACCGTAAATGCTACGTGCTTTGTTGTAGGACATTTCACGGATCTCCTGGTCCGCCCCTTCGATGTTAGGCGTATATAAATCATCTTTAACCGGAGATACTTCACCAATCTGTTCAGAAATTTTATGAGTGTTCGTTACGACTAATTCTGTCGCTTTGTCTTTTCCTAAGAAACCAAGCTCATCAATCATTTCATTCGTCGTTTTAAAGTGGACCTCAGGCAGTGTCTGTCTGTTAAGCGGGTTCCCGTTTTGGGATGAAATGAGAATTTGACGGTATTGCTTTTCATGAGGCTCTACGTAGTGAGTATTACCTGTGGCAACCACTGTTTTGCCCATTCTTTCCGCCATAGCGACAAGCCTTTTCAAGATATCAAGGATTTGCGCTTCCGTCTGGACTAGGTCCTTTTCAAGCAAGTGATAATAATTTCCCGGTGGCTGGATTTCAATGTAATCATAAAACTCAGCCACTTTCTCTGCCTCTTCCTCAGATTTCTGCATCATGGTTTCAAATACTTCGCCCTTGTCACAACCGGATCCTACAAGGATTCCTTCTCTGTTCTTGCTTAAAAGGGAACGGGGGACACGCGGAACACGGTAAAAGTAGTTCACGTGCGCTTCTGAGACAAGCCGGTAAATGTTTTTCAGCCCCGTACTGTTTGTTGCAAGCAGGGTGCAGTGAGAAGGTCGGGAGCGTTGGTACGCTTTCCCTTCTCCCATATAATCATTGAGATTTTTATGGTTCGTAATTCCTTTTTCCATTGCGCGTTTTACGAGTTTCCAAAGCAGATACCCTGTGGCTTCGGCGTCATAAATCGCCCGGTGGTGCTGGGTCAATTCGATGTCGAACTTTTTACAAAGGGTATTTAACCGGTGGTTTTTTAACTCTGGAACTAGAAAACGAGCGAGCTCTAACGTGTCTATGACCGGATTCGTTGACTTTTCCATCCCCATATTCTGGTAACCAGCATTCAAAAAGCCCATGTCGAAACTGGCGTTGTGAGCGACAAGGATGTCCTCTCCTGTCCATTCGTGGAAGTCCTTGAGTACTTCCTCGATCTCAGGAGCATCCTTGACCATGTCGTCTGTAATCCCAGTGAGGTCAATCGTTGTTTGTGACAAAGACTGATGGGGGTTTGCGAAGGATTCAAATCGATCAATGATTTCGCCCCCCTGAACTTTAACGGCAGCGAGTTCAATAATTTTATCGTAAACAGCAGAAAGACCCGTGGTCTCCACGTCGAAGACTACATATACCGCATCCTCAAGTTCACGATCTTGTTCTTCATAAGCAATGGGAACACCATCATCGACTAAGTTCGCTTCTACACCATAAATGATTTTCACACCATTTTTCTGCCCTGCCGCATAGGCATCGGGATAGGCTTGAACGACCGCGTGGTCTGTAATGGCAATCGCTTCGTGCCCCCAATCTGCCGCTTGTTTGATTAAACGTGATGGGGAGACAGGTGCATCCATGGCACTCATCGTAGTATGGGCGTGCAGTTCAATCCTTTTCTCACCATCCGGTGCACCATCTTCTCTCAATTTGGGCTTGACTTCATTGATGTCGTTGGCCATCATCGTCAATTCGTTCGTGAAATTATCTGTCTGAATTCCACCTCGCGCTTTGATCCACATGCCCTCTTTCACGTGCTTAAACAGTTCGGCATGGTCGTCTCCTCGTGAAAACATCTTAATGGAGAAAGAATCCGTGTAATCTGTCACTTTCAAGAGTAACAAATGACGTCCCGAACGAAGCTCTTTAATTTCAACATCGAAGATATAACCCTGGACAGCAATCTTTTTCTCTTCTTCTTGGATTTCCTGCATCGGGATGATATCATCTTGTATCTTGTACCCAATTTCAAGCGGCCCTTTTGGTTTGGAGTCATCTTTATCTTTGGTTCTTTCCTCTTGTTCTTTCACCGCTTGCTGAACCAGTATTTTGTCTTCTTTTTGACGTTCTTCCTGGAAACGTTTGATTTGTTCTGTTTCTTCTTTCACTCGAGTTGAAAGCATGAAAGAAGGAAGACCGCACTTGAGACAAAAGCTTTTTAATGGTTCTTCCAATTTTTTTTGGATGGCATGACTCTCAGCTAAGTTCCTACAAGTTAACATAACCTTATTCCCGTTCACTTCAGGCTGCTGCTCCATCAATAAATCTTTATAGCTGGGTGTTAAATTCGTTAAAGTCTTAATAAAACTTTGCCAGTATTCAAGGACATCATTCATAGCAAGTTCTTTTTCTGATGTTTCAATTGTCCACGTTACTTCTGCAATGGAGCGGAAAGTGGCTACAAGTTTACTTGTAAATAAATCGTAGATAGATGGCGGAAGCGGTTTTGGCATATGAAAATGAAAATGCCACAACTTCTGTTCGCGGTAAACCACCAGCTTCTGCATGCTGCTGTCTTTAAAGTGAGGCTCTATTAGATCATGTGGGAACTGAATCTGTTCCAGCAAATAGTGCATTTTTTCCTTGTTGCTCACACTCAAACGGGATTCCTCCTCTTTCCTAACCGAACACCTGACATGGAAAAACCCTTGCTCTTTCCTTTAGCAAGGGTATAGTTTTCCATAAAAGATATTAGGCTTTGTACCAGTTCTTAATATATTCTAAAACTTCACTAGTTTCTAACTCATTCTGATCGCCTGTTGCACGTTCCTTCACTTCCACAACGCCTTCACCGGCACGCTTTCCTACCGTGATTCTTACAGGTACACCGAAAAGGTCGCTGTCAGCAAATTTCACGCCTGCACGTTCTTTACGATCATCATATAAGACTTCGATCCCTGCATCAAGCAGTGTGTCATAGATTTGATCTGCCAATTCTTTCTGTTCATCTTTTTTAGGATTTAATGAAAGCAAATGGACTTGATAAGGGGCAATATTCTTCGGCCACGTAATCCCTCTTTCATCGTGGTATTGTTCTACGATTGCTGCAAGCGTACGGGACACGCCGATACCGTAGGACCCCATGATCATCGTCTTCGCTTTTCCTTGATCATTAAGGAATGTGGCATTCATCCGTTCGGAATAAAATTCACCCAGCTTGAAGACATGTCCAACCTCAATCCCTCGGGCGAACTTGATGATGCCCTCTCCATCCGGTGAAGGATCTCCTTCTTCGATAAACCGCAAGTCAGCATAAGACTTAACCTCAAAGTCTCTCTCAGGCGTGGCATTCTTGAAGTGCCATCCTTCTTCGTTAGCTCCACAAGATACGTTCACCATGGCTTCTACGGCATGATCAGCAACTACTTCCACTTCTTCTGGGACACCAATTGGACCAAGAGAACCAAATCCTGAACCTAGCAGTCGTTTCGTGTCTTCTTCTGAAGCAAGTTCAACCATATCAGCATCATAAAGGTTTTTCAATTTAACATCATTCACTTCGTGATCTCCACGAGTAAGGGCAAGGACAAACTTTTCATCGACTTGGAAAAGGATCGACTTGATCCCTTCCTTTAAATCGTGTCCAAGGAATTCGGCTACATCCTTCATTGTCTTTTGACCCGGAGTTTCGATTTTCTCCAACGCTTGAGGAGTCGCTTGGGACTTCTCATAGGTTGCGACGACCGGAGCCATTTCGATATTGGCTGCATAGCGGGAAGTATCTGAATAGGCAATGACATCTTCGCCTACTTCAGATAAAACCATGAATTCATGGGTATCTTTTCCGCCCATCGCGCCTGAGTCTGCAATAACAGCACGGAAGTTCAAACCACAGCGTCTAAATACGTTCGAGTAAGCTTCAAACATCTTATCATACGTCTCATCAAGACTCTCATAAGATTCATTGAAGGAATAGGCATCCTTCATTAAAAACTCTCTTCCACGCAAAAGACCGAATCGAGGACGGGCTTCATCACGGAATTTGTTTTGAATTTGGAAAACCGTCAATGGAAGCTGCTTATAACTTTTCACTTCATGACGAACAAGGCTTGTGATGACTTCCTCATGGGTCGCACCAAGAGCAAACTCCCGGTTGTGTCGGTCGTTCAGTCGCATCAGCTCAGAGCCGAACGTCGTCCAACGCCCCGTTTCTTTCCAAAGTTCTGAAGGCTCAAGGGCAGGCATCGCCATTTCATGAGCACCGATTTTTTCCATCTCTTCCCGGACGATGTTTTCGACCTTACTTAGCACGCGGCGGCCGATTGGCAGGAAGCTATAGATTCCGGATGCAATCTGGCGTATGTAACCAGCACGAACGAGGAGCTGGTGGCTCTTGATTTCAGCATCAGCAGGGTTTTCTTTAAGGGTAGGTATTAACATATGACTTTGTCTCATAAATGCACCTCAGTTCTATATAATTAAAATTTATAAAAGGAGGAAATCGCTAGTCTCAAAGATTCCCTGTCTTTTTGACGTTAAGACGTTAATAAAAAGAAGCCGGAAGCCTAGGAAACGCCGATCACCTCAGGACTTCCAGCTATAATCAATCACAAGAATAAACGTTGGATATCGTTCCAAGTGACAACGAGCATCAATAACATGAGTAATGCGAACCCGATGAAATGAACGATCCCTTCTTTTTGAGGGTCGATTGGTTTTCCCCTGAGCCCTTCAAGCCCGACGAATAATAGACGCCCACCATCCAAAGCAGGGAGTGGAAGCAGGTTTACAATTCCAAGGTTGATACTCAAGATGGATGTCCACATGACAAAATTCGTAAATCCTGTACGTACAACCTGGTCTGTCGCATCATAAATGCCGACTGGACCTGAAAGCATATCCAAAGAAAATTGTCCGGTCACTAATTTACCGAGATTCGTTAATATCAGTGCTGACCACTCATAAGTCTGAGTAAATCCAAACGTCAATTTCTTTGCAAAAGACTCTTCAAAAGCACGGGCGACACCCACTTGGCCGATGGTCGTCTCTCTACTTTCGACAGCGGCAGGTGTGACGTTCAACTGCTGCGTTGCTCCCTCACGATTGATTGTCAACGTCACTTCTTCATCAGGATGAGCTCGAATGATGGTCGTGAACTCTTCCCACGTACTGACGGATTCCCCATCCACAGCAACGACTTCATCACCAGCCTGAAGACCAGCCTGTGAAGCCGGTGAGTTGCCCTGGATTTCTCCAAGCTTCGCTTCGTTCGAAGGGACCCCCTGGATAAAACCAAGAATCATGAACAAGACAATCGCCAAAACGAAGTTCATCATAGGACCAGCGAAAAGCTGCATCGCACGCTGAGGAACAGATTTTGAAGCAAACTGGCGATTATAAGGAGCAATTTGTGTTTCCTTTTCATCCATGACGAACATCGCCTTCGGATCGACTTCAAAGAAGAGCTTTTCGTCTTCATCAATTTCGTAACCTTCAATGACAAGACGGTGATCTAAATCCGCGCGTTCGACTTCAATCACACGGGCATGTGGATGCTTGTCTTTATTGTTTACAATTATTTTATTTACTTTTCCTGCGTCATTGAATTCAAGGCCGATATGGTGGCCAGCTTTCAATTCTACGATTTCTGGATCTTCTCCTGCCACTCGAACATAGCCGCCGATGGGAAGAATACGGATTGTGTAAAGAGTTTCATTCCGAGTGAATGCAAAAATCTTAGGTCCAAATCCTATTGCAAATTCCCTTGCGAGCATTCCCGCTCGTTTGGCAAAAATGAGATGCCCCCACTCATGCACGAACACCAAAAGTCCGAACATAAGAATAAATGCAACCACTGTAGTCAAATGAAGCACCTTCCTTTTTTTGCTCTGGGTCATTCTATGGAATGTGATGTTTATAGTGGAAGTGAACCATCATTATTTAGACGGTTGCATATACTTTTTAAACCACCAGAGCTTTTAGTTTATTTGGAAACGAACTCTTTCCCTTGTTTCCTTATCAATAGAAATTATGGTAGACAAGTCAGGGTTATGAATCCTGTCATGTTTTTCTAAAGCTTGAGCGATGTATTTTTCAATATCAAGAAAAGATATTTTCCCTTCGAGAAACTGTTGGACAGCTTCTTCGTTCGCAGCATTCAGGACCGTCGGCATCGAGCCGCCTGCTTTTCCTGCCTCAAATGCCATTCTCAAACAAGGAAATCGATCCAAGTCCATCTTTTGAAAATTCAACGTAGCGATCTCTTCCAAGTTCAAGCTTTTCGTGATTGGAAGCTCCTTACGTTCCGGATAAGTCAAAGCGTATTGAATCGGCACTTTCATATCCGGTGTTCCAAGCTGGGCAATCACATTGCGATCGACATATTCAACCATAGAATGGATGACACTTTCTCTATGAAGAATAACATGAATCTGGTCATAAGGTACATCAAAAAGCCAGTGCGCCTCAATAACTTCTAATCCTTTGTTCATCATCGAGGCAGAATCAATGGTGATTTTCGCGCCCATCTTCCAATTCGGGTGATTTAACGCATCATCGACTGTGACTCCGACAAGTTCTTCTCTCGTTTGGTCACGGAAGCTTCCACCGGATGCAGTAATGATGAGTTTATTGATGTCTTTCCTCTGTTCACCGTTCAAAGCCTGAAAAATAGCCGAATGCTCACTGTCTACAGGGAGAAGGTTGACATTGTGTTTCTTAGCTTCTTCCATGACTAGATGACCGGCCGTCACGAGTGTTTCTTTATTGGCAATCGCCATTTGTTTTTTTGATTGAATGGCTTTTAAAGTAGCTGGCAAGCCTATGCTCCCCATGACTGCATTCACGACCACATCTACAGGTTCGGCTATACTTGCTTCAATTAAACCCTCTCCACCACAAAGAATCTGTGGGTGGGAGACTTCTTTTTCCAGTTTTCGCTTCGTTTCTTCATCTTGAACGACGATCATAGAAGGATCGAACTCTCGGATTAGAGGAAGAGCTTTTTCGATGTTTCTGCCAAACCCCATGGCATATAAAGAAAATTGATCTGGGTGCAAACGAAGAACATCAAGAGTTTGAACCCCAATTGAACCCGTTGCCCCAAGTAAAGATACTTGCTTCATTGTTCCATGGCCCCTCTCTCCTAGGAAATAAAGTTAATCAAATGCAGGATCGGTAAAATAAAGATCAAACTGTCAAACCGATCTAATACTCCCCCATGCCCAGGCAGGATTTTCCCGGAGTCTTTAACCGCATAGTGTCGCTTGAATGCTGATTCTACGAGATCCCCAATCTGACCTGCAATGGATACAAGGACAGTGACGAGTAATACGATGATCAAGGAATGCTCCAAAGGATATACCAACTGGAAAATGAGAGCAACGACACAAGCGAGAATAATTCCTCCGACGGATCCTTCAATTGTTTTCTTGGGACTGATCTGCGGCCAAAGTTTGTGTTTACCTAATGCACGACCAAACAGGTATGCACCTGTGTCTGTCGCCCAAACAATAAATAGTGCAAAGAAAATATATTCCAGCCCTTGCTCTCGTGTTTCCATTAAATAATTGAATCCCATTCCAATATAGATCGCTGATAGTAAAAGAAATCCAGCATCATCAAAAGTGAAGCGGTTTTTAACAAGAACTGTGTAGCTTAACAGTACAAGTACCGCGAGTAGCGTAATTTCAGATTTTGTAATGATGTCCTCTGAAGTAATGGTTTCATCGAATACCTCATACGGAAACATCAGAGCCCACATCAGAAGCAAGCCAAGTCCAGAGGCTACCGAATAGCGGGCAATCTTTTTCATACGAACCAATTCAAGTAGGGCGATGCTTGCAATGATGTACACAAAAGCCTTAAAAGGCCAACCTCCCAACATGACGATTGGAAGAAAGATGAGTGCTGCAACGATGGCTGTAATTGTTCTTTGTTTCATAAGTCTTTTTCACACCTTATACTCCGCCGAAACGACGTTTACGATTTTGGAAGTCATACAGAGCTTTTTCAAAATGACTTTCATCAAAGTCCGGCCAATAAACTTCTGTAAACCAGAATTCTGCATAGGCCAGCTGCCATAATAAGAAGTTGCTCAACCTTTGTTCTCCACTCGTCCGGATAAGCAGATCAGGTTCGATCAACTCTGACGTGTACAATTCCTGAGAGAACATGGATTCATCAATATCTGATATATCCAATTCTCCTTGTTGTACTTTAGAAGCAATTTGCTTGACTGCATGCACCATCTCAAAACGGCTTCCATAGTTGAGCGCAAAATTGAGGATCAGCCCATCGTTGTCCTTCGTTTTTTCCATCGCTTCTTTGACAGCTTTTTGAGTGTGTGCAGGCAGAACGTCAAAATCACCAATGGTCCGGACTTGGACATTTCTCTCGATCAGTTCAGGCAAATATGTACTTAAAAAATCGACAGGAAGCTTCATGAGGAAGTCTACCTCATTTTTGGGGCGTTTCCAATTTTCCGTAGAAAAAGCATAAAGGGTAAGAACTTTCACACCAATATCGGAAGCATATCGAACGATTCTCTTCACAACGCCCATGCCCTCTTTATGACCGGCAATCCGAGGCATTCCTCTATTTTTCGCCCATCGTCCATTTCCGTCCATGATGATCGCCACATGTTTTGGAATATGGTTCTCTTCAAGGCCTAATGGCTCGGTGCGGTGCTGCTTTTTATCTTTTTTGAATGGAAACTTGATAGGCATGTTCAATCCTCCAGTCCAATTGTTCCATCTATTTATTATATACTAAATCCAATAAAAATGCCGAATCCCTTAAAAGTGGGTAGACATAACAAGACTCAAGGAGCAAAC
The DNA here is from genome assembly GCF_007991335.1 of Halobacillus faecis. Taxonomy (GTDB): domain Bacteria; phylum Bacillota; class Bacilli; order Bacillales; family Halobacillaceae; genus Halobacillus; species Halobacillus faecis. Next base: position 152,530 of record NZ_BJYD01000021.1, read on the forward strand.
TTTTCGCCACAAAACGCTTAACATGATGTCGCACTTGTGGTGTCTCACGAGTCGGGAAACATCCCCTAAGGCAATTCAGTTATCAATCGAGTATTCATTTCCACAAACTAAAATAAAAGCCGCGCTGCCAAACATCTACAGCGCGGCTTGATACACCTTAAGGCATATAGAATTGGAGAATCAAACTTCCATGATTTCCTCTTCTTTTGTTTTTGCAAGTTGATCAATTTTCTCAACGTGCTGGTCTGTGACCTTTTGAACATCATCCTGATAAGAGCGAAGATCATCTTCCGTAAGTTCACCGTCTTTTTCTAGCTTCTTCAGACGGTCGTTGGAGTCACGACGAATGTTACGGATTTGTACTTTCGCTTCTTCAGAATACTTCCCAACAACTTTGGCAAGGTCTTTACGACGTTCTTCTGTCAGTGCAGGGATGTTGATTCGTACCACATTACCATCACTAGAAGGAGACAAGCCAAGATCCGCTTTTTGGATCGCTTTTTCAATTTCTGCAATCGCACTCTTGTCATAAGGTGTAATGACAAGCAGGCGTGGTTCTGGTGCAGAGACTTGTGCCAGTTGATTAAGTGGAGTCGCCGCTCCATAATAATCCACATACACGTTATCAAGGATTGAAGGATTCGCACGACCTGCGCGAACTGTTGCAAGCTGACGAGAGAAAGCTTGTGTAGCTTGTTCCATTTGTTGCTTCGTTTCATTAATTACAGCATCAGACATAATTATTTCCCCCTCACAATTGTTCCAATATTTTCGCCCATTACGGCTTTCTTAATGTTTCCGTCCTCTGTTATTGAGAATACCAATAAATCGATATCGTTGTCCATACATAATGATGAAGCTGTAGAATCCATGACACCAAGACCCTCATTTAGTACGTCCATGTAAGAGAGCTGATCGTATTTCACAGCATCTTCATTAACTTTAGGATCATCCGTGTACACGCCATCTACATTGTTCTTCGCCATTAAAATTACATCCGCTTCCACTTCCGCGGCTCTTAAAGCAGCTGTCGTGTCAGTAGAGAAGTAAGGGTTCCCTGTCCCAGCCGCAAAAATGACCACGCGTTTCTTTTCTAAATGGCGAATCGCTTTTCTGCGGATATAAGGTTCCGCAACTTGTCTCATTTCAATGGAAGTTTGGACACGGGTCGGAATCCCTAAGTTTTCCAGACTATCCTGAAGAGCGAGGGAGTTCATAACCGTTGCCAGCATTCCCATATAATCAGCGTTTGCACGATCCATCCCCATCTCGGCTCCTACTTTACCACGCCAGATGTTTCCACCTCCGACGACCACAGCGACTTCCACACCGAGTTCAGCCACTTCTTTGACCTGACGGGAGACTGATTTGATAATGCTGGGTTCTAATCCAAACCCTGCTTCTCCACTTAATGCCTCTCCACTTAGTTTTAATACGATACGACGATAGCGAGCAGTAGTCATAGTAACCTCCCGTGTTATAACTATATTCCTCTACATTTTCTTGCACATCTGCAATTATGTAGCATGTTTGAAAATAGGGAACACCGGCAGTGTCCCCTATGTTTCATAATCATTATTTTTTAACTTGGTTCATAACTTCATCAGCAAAGTTTTCTTCGCGTTTTTCCATACCTTCACCAACTTCGAAGCGATCGAAACCAGTGATTTGTCCACCAGTAGAGGCTACGAATTGTTTAACTTTCTGATCTGGATCTTTAACGAAGCTTTGGTCAAGCAAGCAGATTTCTTCGAAGAACTTGTTCAAGCGACCTTCGACCATTTTCTCAACGATGTTTTCAGGCTTGCCTTCGTTCATCGCTTGAGTTTTAAGCATTTCACGCTCTTTGTCTGCTTCTTCTGCAGGGATTTCGTCACGGGAAACATAACGTGGGTTTACAGCGGCTACGTGCATCGCAACGTCTTTCGCTGCAGACTCATCTGTAGAACCTTCAAGGACAGTCAATACACCGATGTTTCCGCCCATGTGAAGGTAAGCACCGAATGCATCGTTATCCGTTTTTTCTTTAATAACGAAACGACGAAGGGAAATCTTTTCACCGATTTTCGCTACGCGTTCTGTGATATAGCTGCTAAGTACTTCTCCATCACCGTGAAGCTTCTGTTCTAGAGCTTCTTCAACTGTTGCAGGCTTCTGAGAAAGCAAGTGCTGACCTAGGTCTTTAAGCAAGTCTTTGAACTGGTCGTTCTTCGTTACGAAGTCCGTTTCACAGTTCACTTCGAAAAGTACAGCCGTGTTCCCGGAGATTTCAATTGCAGCAGAACCTTCCGCAGCAATACGGTCAGCTTTCTTAGCTGCCTTGGAAATACCCTTCTCACGCAACCATTCCATTGCTTTGTCCATGTCACCATCAGTTTCAGTGAGTGCTTTCTTACAGTCCATCATTCCAGCACCCGTTTTTTCACGAAGTTCTTTTACCATTTTAGCGTTTACAGCCATTGTAAAGCCTCCTTATTAGTTGCATATAAGTATAGCTCGTGCGCATTGGATCGCGTGAGCTGTTACGGATTCTTTAAAAAAGGTGATAAAGGTATACCCCCTTATCACCTTTTGAACCTTCTTACTCTTGAGCAGCTTCTACAGCAGCTTCAGTTTCTTCCGTTGTTTCTGTTTCTTCCCCTTGTTTTGCTTCAAGGACAGCGTCTGCCATCTTAGAAGTCAACAATTTAACGGCACGGATTGCGTCATCGTTTGCAGGGATGACATAATCGATTTCGTCTGGGTCACAGTTAGTATCAACGATACCTACAACTGGAATATTCAATTTGTGAGCTTCAGCAATCGCGATGCGCTCTTTACGAGGATCGATCACGAACATTGCGTCTGGAAGGCTCTTCATTTCTTTAATACCGCCTAGGAATTTAACAAGACGATCTTTTTCTTTAAGCATATCGACAACTTCTTTTTTAGGAAGTACATCGAATGTACCGTCTTCTTCCATGCGCTCAATGTCTTTAAGACGGTTGATACGCTTGCGGATGGTTTCAAAGTTTGTCAGGGTACCACCCAACCAACGCTGGTTGATGTAATACATGCCACAACGAGTCGCCTCGTCACGAACTGTATCCTGAGCTTGTTTTTTAGTACCTACGAAAAGAATGTTACCGCCGTCAGCAGCGACCTCTTTTACATAGTTAAATGCTTCATCAACCTTCTTCACTGTTTTTTGCAGGTCGATGATGTAGATCCCGTTACGCTCCGTGAAGATGTATTTCTTCATCTTCGGGTTCCAGCGACGGGTTTGGTGTCCAAAGTGAACACCAGCTTCAAGTAGCTGTTTCATAGAAATTACAGACATGATAGTTCCTCCTGTTTGGTTTTTTTAGTATCCTCCGCCTCTTTCATCTTCTCAAGTGAACTCTAATAAAGAGCAACCTCACATGAGAATCCAAAGGCGTGCGTATTGACACCGTCAGTAAATATATCATAACACATGGGGGGCATTCAAGTTTTTTTCATAGGTTTTTGATGAAATTTGAAGAGTAATTCGATTTCTGTCTTTCCTTTGTCCATTTTTTTCGCAATTTGGTCTACACTATACCCTTTTTCCCTCAATTCTAATACCTGTGAATGAAAAGACGGCTGATAGCTTTCCATTACATTCAGCTCAGGAGGGGAATAGCTAGATGAAGAATCATTGGTTGAAATCGTTTCTTTTTTAGAGTGGCTCTCTATTTCTTCTTCTCTGTTTTCCTTTTGAGAGCTTTGATAATCCGAGTAGCTATTCTTCTTCTCGATGAGGCTTTCCATCCGTCTATTCTCTTCTTTAATTTCCATTAAATACGATGTAAAGAGATCCTCAATTTCTGACGCTACTTGTTTTTGTTTAAGTTCGAGTTCTTCTGTCTTACGTACTTTATTCATCATGATAAATAGTGTGAAAAGCAGTACACCATCAATAATAAAGCTTGAGATCAATAAAAACACTGTCATATCTATCCACACCATTCATTTCTGATCCTATTTCCAGTTTATAACTAATACTACTGCTGACTACTTTCACCCCGCTCAATGAAGGCGTAAACATCACGGCGTTCCTACATCTTCTGTTCCAACAGCATACTTCAGCGCCTTTATCCTTTACCAATCTCAATTTCTGCAGAAAGGAATCATACAGTTTCTACTTTATTCCGTGGAGACAGATCGTTCCATTTCTTCAGCTCGACCGACCTACACGGTAACAATTTCTTGCAAAGCACCTTTAAGTTTATAGATCGCTTTCGCATGGATTTGGGAGATCCGGGAGGTCGTCAATTCTAAAACTTGACCAATCTCCGTTAAAGTAAGCTCTTCATGATAGAAGAGACTGATGACGAGTTGCTCCTTCTCGTTTAAGCGGTCGATCTCTCTCGCTAACTCTATGTAATTTTCTTTTTTGATCACGGATTCCGAAGGAGTAGATGTTTGATCATCCGGGATTGCATATCCAATCCCTTCTTTATGATCTTCTCTTCCATCATTCGGTTTTTCTTCCATAGAGAGGACATTTGCAAAAAGAGAGTCCTTGACGGTTTCCTCTACTTCTCCTGGAGATATGTGCAAAGCTTCTGCAATTTCGTTGGAACTTACGGGACGCTGGAACTCCTGCTCCAGCTTTTCTGTCATCTGTTCGATTTTTTTAGATCTGTCCCTTACTGATCTTGGAAGCCAGTCTTCTTTTCTTAAACCATCCATGATCGACCCTCTGATACGGAAGGAGGCATACGTATCAAATTTCAGATCTCTTGTTCGATCAAATTTTTTCAGTGCATCATAAAGCCCTAACATCCCTAAACTTCTCACGTCATCTTTACTTACGCTCTTCGGTAAATGAGCGGATATCCTCTGGACATGGTAGCTCACTAAATAGTCGTACTGCTGTACCAATTGATTTGCGGCCTCTCCATCCTGCTCATTTGTCCATAGATTCCACCACTGTTGTTCTTGAGGAGATAAACAGCTGGCCATTCCAATCCTCCCCGTCCTTTAATTGGTTAATATTCTCAAACATCTCACGCGTCTTCATTTAATAATTCCCGCACCATTTTCGATGTTTCTTCTGCATCCACATTCAATGATGATGCTGGTTGAGCGGTGCCCTGATTGTCTTCAGCTGTATCGCCTGGCGCTGTGATGAAACTCCAAAACGAACGAAACACATAAGAGAGTATAAAAAAACTAAAAAAGCCTATGGTCCCTCGATTGATTGCTGTATCAAAAGTCGTCACTTGAGCGCTGATCGAAAATACGAAAAGAAAAGCAAACACAGCCGCCGCTAAATTTCACAGAAGTGTTCCTCTCATTAAATGACACTCTCCCCTTGATTCACTTTCCTTATATGGAGGTCCATCGTTTCAGGGTTGAATTCAATCGTACGTCCGCTCCTGCCGCCTACATCTTCCGCGAGAATCGGTATATTTAGAGATTGAAGATTCTCTTTCACCGCACCCACATTTCTCGGACCTATGCGCATCGTGTCACTTGAAGATGTGAACTGAAACATTTGCGCCCCGCCTGCCAATTTCGCTTTTAAACGGTAGCGGGAAGCTCCAGCAGAAATAAGAGCTGCAATCAAATCTTCAATCGCTGTGTCTGCGTATTTTGCTCTTTTCATCCCCTGTTTTCTAGCCAGGGAAGCCTCAGGAAGCATGACATGAGCCATTCCCGCCAACCTCTTCACATCATCATAAAGGACAATTCCGACACAGGATCCAAGCCCTGAAGTACGGATTACATTCGGAGAATGAACAATTCCCAAGTCTCCGATACCAATCCTCATAATCTGACCTTCCTTAATCATTCAGACACACTCCTAAGGAAGAAAAAATCTTCTGATAGGAGGGAGGGTCAGGAAAGAGGAAGAAATGACCTTCCAGGAACTCATCTTCCCCTCCTTCTCTATCCGTGAGAGAAGTTTTGATGACAATGGCTGCATCACTCACCTGCGAGAGCTCAATTAAACCCGTGCTTAAAATAGCCCCGACCATATCTTGAGCTATTGATGGAACCGTAGATTGAAGCTCCAACTCTGTAAAATCGCAAAGCGCAGTAAGGTATGCACCTGATAGGATATTTCCTAATTCCCTTAAAGCGGAAAATGCCATTTCAGAATGATCCTCAAACCCTTGGGCGCTGCCGGTCATTAGCTCTACAAAGTGATTCGCTTGAGAGGGGGTCATGATAAAGAACATGGAGCCAGGAGCATCTCCCTCCATTCTTTGAAAGATGCTGACCATTTCTTTATCTGCTCCCCCGGCTAGGTCCATGACCTGATCAAAGTCCACAACTTCCACGCCGGGGACATGCATCTCTATTTTCTTATGTAACAAATTGGATAGAGATGTTGCCGCATGGCCTGACCCAATGTTGCCGATTTCTTTTAGAACATCCAATTGAATTGGACCAAACGCTTCTGTGAAATTCTCTGGATTATACATAAAGCTCATTCAACTCATGGACATCATCTTTAGCGAGAACTTTTTCTAAGTTCAATAGAATAAACAGACGCTGCTCTCTTTTGGATACACCCTGGATATACTCAGCTTCCATCGTGCCTACCACTTCAGGTGGAGGTTCGATACTTTCTTCGTCAAGGTCCAGGACGTCGTTCGCAGCATCCACGATTAAACCAACATTCATTTCATGGATTTCTACGGTAATGATCCTTGTTGCATCCGTGTCATTCACTTCTTCAATCCCGAACCTCTCTCTCAAGTCAATGACTGGTGTGACGACCCCCCTCAAGTTCAGAACCCCTTTTACAAATGATTTTGTGCCTGGGACACGAGTGATGGGCATCATTCGCTCGATGGAACCTACTAGATCAACCGGTACGGTGTATTCTTCATCATTGATTTGAAAAACGATCACTTTCAATTTTTTGTTATCTTCTGCCACTTTCTGTTCCCTCCCTTGTTACTTGATTAAAGCATTGCTGTCGAGGATTAAGGCTACTTGACCATCCCCTAGAATTGTCGCACCAGATATAGCGAAAGCACCGGATAAATAATCACCCAGAGACTTCAAGACGACTTCTTGCTGCCCAATGAATGAATTGACGACCAGAGCGGCCATCTTTTCTCCTTTTCTCACGATAACTACGGAATAGTAATCCTCTTCTTCTAATTCTTCCGGTACACTCAACACATCTTTTAAGAAGACGAGAGGTACCACTTTCCCGCGGAAGTCGATGACTTTTTTATTATGCGCATGCATGATCTCTTCCTTTTTTACAATGGCCGTTTCGATAATCGATGAGAGAGGTACAGCGTATTTTTCTTTTTGGACTTCTACGAGCATAACGGAAATGATCGAAAGGGTGAGTGGAAGTTGAATGGAGAAGACACTTCCCTCATCAGGTATCGAATCAACAGAAATGTTACCACCAAGTGACTCGATCGTACTTTTTACTACATCAAGTCCTACCCCTCTGCCTGAAACATCAGAAATGGTATCGGCTGTGGAAAAACCGCTTTCCATGATCAAATCGTACACTTGAGAGTCGGTCATTGACGCTGCCTGTTCATCTGTGACCACACGATTGTTTACCGCCTTTTGGACGACTTTGTCACGGGCTATACCACCGCCATCATCCGAGATTTCAATAAACACATGATTTCCACTATGGTATGCTTTCAGCTCCAGCTTACCTGTGGCACGCTTTCCTTTGGCTTCCCTTTCTTCCGGTCCTTCGATGCCGTGATCGATCGCGTTACGAATCAGATGAACGAGAGGATCACCGATTTCATCAATAACGGTACGATCCAATTCAGTTTCTGCGCCGACCACACTCAAATCGATTTTCTTATTCAGATCTTTAGAGAGCTGACGGACCATTCTGGGGAATCGATTGAACACCTGCTCGACCGGGACCATACGCATGTTAAGGATAATGCTTTGCAGATCTCCAGAGATCCTTGTCATTCTTTCAACCGTTTCCCGCAGTTCGGTGTGCTTCAAATCATCGGAAATTTGCTCGAGGCGTCCCCGGTCAATGACAAGCTCCTCAAACAAGTTCATAAGAGCATCGAGTCGATCTATGTTAATTCGAATCGTTTTGTTCCCTACCTGCTTACCATCTTTTTCTTCTTTTTGAAGCGGCTTTTCTTGTGCAGCCATTTCTTTCTGTAGAGGGTTTGATTCCTCTTTGCTCTCTTCTGAAACTTGATAGACAGCAACATGCACATGTTCAATTTCGGATACTTTCTTAATTTGCTCCTCTATGTCCTCTGCTGAATCTTCCGTTACAAAGAGAACATGGAAGGACGTTTCAAATTCTTCATTTTCCAAAGCCTCAACAGATGGGGAAGACTTAATAACATCCCCTGCTTGCTCTAGGATTTCAAAAACCATATAGACGCGTGCGGCTTTCAAAAGACAATCTTCTCTTAATCCCACTTCAATCTGGTAATTGTTTTTTCCTAGTTCACTAGATTGTTCGAGAGCTGCTTTTGTGTATTCATCAACCGAAAGCACGGGTGTGGAGTCAGCCTTACGTGATGCAACTGATTCCAAAACGAGGGATGCCTCTCCCCCACCGTTTTCAATGGTGTTCAAAAGTTCGACGACCCTCTCGACGTTCCTTTCTCCAGATCCACCTTCTGAAATATCAATGACCATCGCTTCCAAATCATCAACTGAATCAAAAACGACATCCAAAATGCCTTCGTCCACTTTCACCTTTTCATTCCGTACGGCATCAAGGACATTTTCCATTTTGTGTGTCAGATTAGAAAGATCTTGATACCCCATCGTTGCTGACATGCCTTTTAATGTATGGGCAGACCTGAAGATTTCATTGACAATGGAAAGGTCCTGAGGGTTTTTCTCCAAATGTAATAGTTGGTCGTTGATCGATTGCAAGTGCTCTTTACTTTCATCAATAAAAACTTCCAAGTACTGATTGGTTTCCATAGGACTACCTCCTTTTATTTTGAAGAGATTCTACTATACTTCGACTGATTTTATTAAGTTTTTGGACTTCATCAGTAAGACCTGACTTCACGATTGCCTTTGGCATACCGTACACGATGCACGTACGTTCATCTTCCGCAATCGTGAAGACTTTTCTCCCTTGTTCCTTCATGGCGAGGATTCCTTCTAAACCATCGGATCCCATCCCTGTCATGATGACAGAAGTAATGGAGATGTCTGGTAGTTTGGCGATGGAAGAGAACATCACGTTGACGGAAGGTCTATGACCATGGAGAGGCTTCGATTCATTTAACTGGATAAAGAGGCGTTGATGATGTTTTACAACTTCCATGTGATACCCACCTGGAGCGATATAGGCAACACCATTATGTACTTCCTCCATGTGTTCAGCTTCCTTCACTGAAATTTCAGACAGGCGATCGAGACGAGAAGCTAAAGATTTCGTAAACCCCCTCGGCATGTGTTGAACAACTAAGACAGGGGCAGGAAGGCTTCCAGGAAGAGACCCCAAAACTTCCTGTAAAGCTCTAGGTCCACCGGTGGAAGTACCGATGGCAATCAAGTTGTCTTCCTCTTTCATATCTTCAGGAACTCGGACTCTTTCACTGGAGCTTTCGGACGGCGGCTTTACCTTGGCTTCCCCTGCAATAAGAACCTTGCGGACGATATCTTTGTCTACCTTTTCCATGTCAAGAGAAATGGAACCGGATGGCTTTTGAATAAAGTCGACTGCACCGAGGCTCATGGCTTTTATCGTGCTTTCTGCACCCTCCTGTGTCAGACTGGACACCATCACCACAGGGAGCGGAGAGTTTTCCATGATCGCTTCTAATGCCTCTAAACCGTCCATCACTGGCATTTCTATATCCATCGTTACAACATCAGGACGTAAATCAGCTAACTTATCCAAGCAGTCTTTTCCGTTTCTCGCAGTCCCGACTACATGAATCCGATAGTCTTTTTCTAAAATGTCCGTCAATACTCGCCTCATAAAGGCGGAATCATCGACAATTAATACCCTCATCTGTTTCATCTCTCTACCTCTCAAAAACAAATCTTTTTAATTTATCTACAAATGATCGTGGAGACGATTGAAGGTGGCCTTCGTTCAAATAACTATGCACCAATTTCCCAATGGCACGGCTCACACTACTATTAGGTCTGTCAATCACAAATGGTCGTTGTTTGTTAACCGCTTCTAGTACAGACCTGTCATCAGGTAAAACACCTAATAGAGTTACTTCTGAATCTAAGAATCTCTTGACTACGAGCGATAGACGATCGAAAGTAGCCCTCCCATTTTTTTCGCTAAGTGAACGGTTTACCAGGATTTTAAGCGGCAGATTTTTGTCTTTATGTACCAGGTGCTTGATCATCGCGTAACCGTCCGTAATTGAAGTTGGTTCTGGTGTAGTCACAACAATCGCCTCATGGGCCGAGCTAATAAAATTCAGGCTGTCCTGAGTTGCTCCCGCGCCCATGTCAAAGAGGATGTAATCAAAAGATTTGGAAAGCTTTTCGTATTCGTCTTGAAAATAGGTGAACTTCACTTGGTCAAGTTCAAAAATGTGGGAGAGTCCCGAACCGCCAGCGATGTAAGGTAAGGATTCTGGTCCTAGTTCAATAATATCATGAATCGACATCTCTTCCCGAAACAAGTCGACAAATGTTCGTGTGGGTGACTTCCCCATTAAAATATCGATGTTTCCCATTCCGATATCTAAATCAAAAATCAATACCTTCTTCCCATTTTTCATGAGCTGCAACGCAAAGTTGATAGAAAAATTCGATTTCCCCACTCCACCTTTTCCACTTGCAATAGCTATGGTTTTAGCTTGTGGTTTCCCATCCAATTCCTGCATTCGCCTGCGAAGGATTTCAGCTTGATCTTTCATCAGCAAACCCCTCCATCACTTCTCTTGCAAGACCCATAGCGGAGGCTGTTTTAATATCGTCTGGTACATTTTGACCATCTGTTAAATAAGCGACTCCTACATGATGAGTCAAGACCATATTCACGGCATTTCCCTTTCTTGCGGTTTCATCTACTTTCGTGAAAATCAACTGATGGATCGGAATATCCTTAAATTGTGCGAAGATCTCGCTCATGTCGGTGAATTTACTCGTCAATCCTAAGACAAGAAAATTATCCGATTCCTCTTCAAAATCGATCATCTTTTGAAGTTCTTGGATGTAAGCTGGATCTCTGAAATTCCTTCCTGCGGTATCCACAAGTACAAGGTCGAAATCTTGAAAGCGTTTCTTGGCTTTCTTGTAGTCTTCCATGGTATAGGCAACTTCGAGAGGTATATCAAGGATCTTTGCATACGTCTTCAATTGATCGATAGCAGCAATCCTGTAAGTATCTGTTGTGATAAACCCTACTTTAAGTTGATGATTTAAAGCAGCATCCGCCGCGAGTTTCGCGAGCGTTGTCGTCTTCCCAACACCCGTTGGCCCTACTAAATGGATGAATTTCTTATCAAAAGCAGGCTTGCCAAATCCCTTTTGTTTCATAGACTCATACAATTCCATTCTCAGGAGGTTTTCAATCTCGGCTAAATCGTCAAAACTGCCTCCCTTTTCTAACAGACGTTCCATCACATTTCCGGCCACACCTTCAGAGATTTCCTGACCCAATAGGAACTGATAGGCCATTTCAAGCTTCTCAGGATAGGCCTCCTTAGGGTTTTGGATAAGGGACCTTAGATTTTTCAACTCTTCCATGATCTCACGATTGGGATTGACTGGCGTTACAGGTTTTTCATGTCTCTCTTCCGGTTTTGCAGCCACAGCAGTCATTTGTTGATGTTCCTCCGAAGGGTCAATGGCAGCAATAACTTCTGTGAACTCTTTTTTAAAAAGTCCTAGAAATCCACCCGATTTCTTCACTTTGGAATTGAGGATCACTGCATCGGTTCCTAATTCGGCTCTTACTTTTTTCATGGCTTCCGGCATAGTTGCAGCTTGGAATTTTTTCACTCTCACGCTACATTCACCACCCCTACACTCTGGACTTCGACCGTTGGATCTAATTCGTTATAAGATAATACAACGACTTGTGGCAAGAAACGATCGAGAAGTTGCTTTACATACATCCGTACCGCTGGTGAGCATAGAAGAATGGCTGTCTCTTCCTGTAAGGACATTTGTTCGACTTGTTCTGCAATGGCTGAAATAATGGTTTGCTGACTTTCAGGATCGAGGGCTAAATAACTTCCATGCTCCGTCTGTTGAATATGATCAGCTATGATCTTTTCTACTTTTCCGGAAACGGTAATGACTTTTACTAATTGATTGTCTTTTTTATACTGGTTCGTAATCTGCGCGGACAATGATTGCCTCGCATATTCAGCTAACAGCTCTGTATCATTGGTCATTTTGGCAAAATCAGCGAGCGTTTCAAATATGACAGGAAGATTTTTCACTGAAACATTTTCCCGCAGTAATTTCGCAAGTACTTTTTGTACGTCTCCGACACGAAGCGGATCTGGTGTCACTTCTTCTACTAAAATCGGGTAAGATTCTTTCAAATGGTCGATGAGCTGTTGTGTTTCCTGTCTTCCGAGCAACGCATGCGCCTGCTGTTTAATCACTTCTGTAATATGTGTCGAAACGACAGATGGAGGATCCACAACCGTATAACCCGATAATTCTGCTTCATCTTTTTGGTCGTCTGTAATCCATTTAGCTGGAAGTCCAAACGCAGGTTCCTGGGTTTCTATGCCGTCCATTCCATCATCATCTCCTGGACTCATCGCTAAGTAATGGTCCAATAACAGTTCTCCTTGAGCTACTACGTTGCCTTTCACTTTCAGACGGTATTCATTCGGATTCAGTTGGATGTTGTCTCTTATCCTCACTACAGGGATGACAATTCCTAGTTCAATCGCCAGTTGCCTCCGGATCATGACAATCCGGTCCAGAAGGTCCCCTCCCTGGTTTGTATCCGCAATCGGGATCAAGGCATAACCAAATTCAAACTCAATCGGATCCATGCTAATCAAATTCACTACGCTTTCTGGTGATTTCATCTGGTCGCTCTCCGCTTCATCCATCTCTTCCGGCTCTTCGAATTCCGGCTCATGATCTTGTCGAGATAACCAATATCCCCCAAAAGCAAGAACAGCTGCAATAAGAGAGGTCAGGAAGATTGGAATCGGAGTCAAACCGAGGAGGAAGATGGTTGCTGCAGCAATGTAAAGCAACTTCGGATACCGCAGCAGCTGACTTGTGACATCTGAACTCAAATTTCCTTCAGAAGCCACTCTCGTTACGACAATCCCTGTCGCCGTCGAAATGAGTAGGGCAGGAATTTGACTGACAAGCCCGTCCCCTACCGTCAGACGCATGTATGTATCGATCGCCTCGCTGAAGGACATCCCCATCTGAACCATACCGATAATCAAACCAAAGATAATGTTGATCAAAACGATGATGATTCCAGCAATGGCATCTCCTTTAACGAACTTACTCGCCCCGTCCATCGCTCCATAGAAATCGGCTTCATTTTCAATTTTCGCCCTGCGTTCTTTTGCCTGGTGTTCATTAATCATTCCTGCATTAAGGTCTGCATCTATGCTCATCTGTTTTCCAGGCATCGCGTCCAATGTAAAACGGGCGGCCACTTCAGATACCCTTTCGGCCCCTTTCGTGATGACGAGAAATTGAATGATGACCAATATGACAAAGACAACAAACCCGACAAGTGGGTTGCCTCCAATGACGAACGTTCCAAATGTCGCAATGACTCCCCCGGCTTCTGCCTCTGATAGAATGGAACGAGTGGTTGAAACATTCAACCCTAAACGAAATAAAGTAAGTAATAATAACAAAGTCGGGAAGACGGCGAACTGCAAGGCCTCATCCATGTTCATAGACACAAGGATGACGATCAGTGCAAGGGTAATATTGATTAGTATAAAAAAGCTAAGGAGCCACCCCGGCAAAGGTATGACAAGCATGACGATAATTAAAATCACGCCGATAAGAACAGATAAATCTCTTGCTGACATAGGGTCTACTCCTTTCTTACATTTTTCTTTCTAGTTGATAGACGTAGGCCAGTACTTCCGCAACAGCTTTGTAAAACTGTTCGTCAATTGGCTGGTCGATTTCTGAATGCTGGTACAAAGCTCGTGCCAGCGGCCTGTTTTCCACGGTCACTACGTTATTCGATTTCGCCACTTCCTTGATTTTCAAAGCGATAAAGTCCACGCCCATCGCCACCACATAAGGAGCATCTGATTTCGCTTCATCATATTTGATGGCAATGGCATAGTGAGTAGGGTTGGTAATGACAACATCGGCATCTGGTACCTCACTCATCATTCTCGCTGCAGACATCTGTCTCTGCTTTTCCTTGATTTTAGCTTTGATTTGAGGATCACCTTCCATGTTTTTATGCTCATCTTTGATGTCTTTTTTGGACATGCGGATATTTTTTTCATGGTCGTATTTTTGATAGGTATAATCAAGGACAGATAAGATTAACAACGCTAAGGCAGAAGCCAGCCCCATGATAGTGGTAATCGTGCCGAAAAAAGCCAGCGCATCTCCCACCGATTTTTGCGACATCATCATCATTTGGTCTTTATTAACCCAAATGATAGCGAAGGTGATGACCCCGACCATACTGATTTTTAAGAGCGATTTCAGGAGCTCGACCAATGCCCTTGCTGAGAAAATCCTTTTTGCCCCTTTGATGGGATCCAATTTTTTCAAATCCATTTTCAGGGGTTCTCCTGTAAACATAATTCCCACCTGAAGGAGATTGGAAGCAATCCCAGCAACAATCGCCACCCCCATAATCGGTGCGATGATTTTCGAAATTTCCATTGTCATCTCAACAAACATGGCATGGGTCTGTTCTTGAGAAAGATCTTTATGTATGTACTCATTAAAGGCCATTTTGTACATGCCTTTGAGTGTTCCTTCCATATAGCCACCGAGAAGGAAAAGTGTTCCGAATATAAGGAGAAGCAAAAAGCCCGTATTCACGTCCTGACTCTTCGGAACTTGTCCTTTTTTTCTCGTATCTTCACGTTTCTTTGGTGTTGCTTTTTCAGTCTTCTCATCCGCAGCAAAATACTGGAGATCCACCTTTAACCAAACCATCATTCTCAACCTCCCAATACTTGCATAAGGTCTCGCATTGTCGTCAGCATCGTTTCAAATAAATTCCTTATGAGCATTACATAAAAAGTCATCGCAATGACAAGCACAGAGAGGGCAACAAAGATTTTCAAAGGTAAACCAACGACAAAGACATTCAATTGAGGAACAGTTCTCGCTATAATGCCGAGAGCGATATCCACTAAAAACAGACACCCAACGATTGGAATGGCCATGAGAAAGGCGATGACGAACATTTGGTTGAAAGATTGGATGACAAACATAATCCAATCACCTTCTTTTAATGGTAAAAATTGGTCCACCGCAATCAGTTCATAGCTGTAAAACACGCCGTCAATCATCAAATGGTGACCATCGACAGCTAATATAAATAAAAGCGTGATGATATATAAATACTGCCCGATCAATGGACTTTGAGCACCGGTCTGCGGATCAATGACATTAGCAATGGCAAAACCCATCTGAAAATCTATGAAACCGCCAGCAATTTGTATGGCGGAAAGAATGATGTAAGCCAAAAGACCAACCCCGATTCCCACGGCCATTTCTTTGAACAGCAAAAGAAAATACTCTCCGTCTATGATGAGTTCAGGGGCAGGAACCGTGAAATACATAATCGCAGCTAAGAAAAAGCTGAATGCCACTTTATGTCTCGTCGGAACTGTCCGATATGAAAAAAGAGGCAGCGTTACGAAGAAAGAAGTCACCCTGACTAATATAAGCAAAAACGCTGGCACGTTGGCCCCATTTATTGTATCCAGCATGTTATCCCACCAGGATGTTCAAGTTGTTAAAAATATTGGCTGTGAATTCAACCATATTGGTAAGCATCCACGGTCCAAAGACTATGAGACCGATCATAACCGCTACGATTTTTGGTATAAATGCAAGCGTCTGTTCCTGAATCTGCGTGGTTGCCTGAAAAATACTAACGAGCAATCCGATCGCAAGCGCCAAAATCAGTAAGGGGCCAGAGATGAGGAGGACGGTATATATGCCTTCTTTTGCAAATGAGATCACCATGTTACTGTTCATTTTATAAACCTCCGATCATTAAAAGCCTTCCAATAATGATTTTGATATTAAGTACCAACCATCCACCAAAACAAAGAGTAGAATCTTAAATGGCAAGGAAATCATGACTGGTGGAAGCATCATCATTCCCATAGACATAAGTACACTCGCAACAGCCATGTCGATGACGAGAAACGGAACGAAGATCATGAATCCCATTTGAAATGCCGTTTTCAATTCACTGATGGCAAAGGCGGGGACCAGAGTCGTCAGCGGTACATCTTGAATGCTTTCCGGTGCTTCCAAACCTGAATAGTTCATAAATAAAGCCAGATCCTTTTGTCTCGTATGTTTTCCCATGAATTCTTTCATAGGTTCACTCGCTTCCTCATAGGCTTCATCCAACGTGATCTCTTCATTAAAGAGCGGTGTCAGGGCTTGTTCATTCACTTCCTGAAAAGTAGGAGCCATGATAAAGAATGTGAGGAATAAGGCGATACCAATGAGGACTTGATTGGGGGGCATGGATTGGGTAGCCAAAGAAGTCCTGACAAAAGACAAAACGATCAAAATTCTCGTAAAGCTTGTCATTAATATTAAAATTCCCGGGGCCAAGGATAACACCGTGAGTAATAAAAGCAGCTTGACCGATGTAGCCACGCTTTCCGGGTCGGAACTTGAGAAGATATCAATGAATTCATTCATGCTCAGAATCCCTCCTCTTCTCATTCATTACTTTCTTCCTTTTATCTTTCATATCACTCAATTGATTCTCAAACAGCTGTTGAAACTGTATGGAAGAGGAGCTTCCCACTTCCTGCCGTTCTTTCCATTTGTCTGTCCATTTTTTTATATTCCATTGAGAGGATGGACCTCCGTTCAATTCTGGATTCATCAACGTCTGCTTCGTCTCTTCTTCAGTGATTTCTGTAATGATCTGTACCGTTTCCCCAACTCCTAGAATAAAGACCTGTCCTCCAATACGGACGGCCTGGATGGAGCGGTTTGGGCCCAGGTTCATTCCTCCGAGATTCTCCATGGTTCGGTTTTGGTTAAACATCTTGTTTTTCTGATTAAAGAACTTAAGCAACCCATATAGAAGAGCCACCACAAAAATCAACGCGAAAATGAGTTTGATCACATTCCAGACAAGGCCACCCCCGTCATTCATTTCTACAGTGGAATCTGATGGTTGCTGATTTTCTTTCTGCTCACCTTGAGATGAAGGACAACCCTCGAGTTGAGGGTTCTCCAAGCATTCAAAGGCTGTGGGCTGCGCAAGACCTTGGGAAGGGAACACACCCATCATGATGATGAATAGAATAACTGCAACTGTCACTCTTGTTGTAAAAACCATGTGCATTCCTACTTAACTCAAGGCTTTTTGGATAGCCTCGATCACTCGATCAGCCTGGAATGGTTTAACGATAAAGTCTTTCGCTCCGGCTTGGATGGCATCCACGACCATGGCCTGTTGCCCCATAGCTGAACACATAATGACTTTGGCATCAGGATACTGGCCTTTGATTTCTTTCAATGCCGTAATGCCATCCATCTCCGGCATCGTAATATCCATGGTGACCAAATCGGGCTGCTCTTCTGCATAAAGCTCGACGGCTTTCTTTCCATCCTCCGCTTCTCCTGCAATTTCATAGCCATTTTTCGTTAAAATATCTTTCACCATCATTCTCATAAATGCTGCATCGTCTACAATTAAGATTCTTTCTGCCATGTTAAATCCTCCCTAGTTATTCATTGATTATCGTAATTTTGTCAAACGTTCTTTTGGACTTAAAATATCCGTCACCCGGACGCCGAAGTTCTCATCAATGACGACAACTTCTCCTTTAGCCATGAGCTTTTCATTGACATGGATGTCTACAGGCTCTCCTGCTAATTTATCTAGTTCCAAAACAGAGCCTGATGATATTTCAAGTATTTCTCTAACAGAACGCTTTGTACGTCCTAGTTCTACCGTTACTTTTAACGGAATGTCCATCAACATATCCAAGTTCTTTTGTTCCGTGCCATTCAACTGAACTGGACTGAAACTTTGAAACTCTGCTGTTTGCACATTTGCGTCTTCAGCTGTTTGTCCAGCTGGACCTCCAACATATTGAGGAGCCTCTTTTGTAGTGGAAGATTCATAGAATGTGTTGTCAGGCATGCTGGAACTCTGTGCTTCTTGATTCTGTGAAGGTGGCTGTTCCTGCACTGGTTGTGGTTTGTTTTCTGCTGCTGGTTCTTCTTTGGATTTGAAGGTCTCCTCAACCACTGAATCTTCCTGCTGTGGATTCATTAATTCCTCCACCAGCTCTTTCGCAAAACTGACTGGGATGAGCTGCATAATGTTTGAGTCAATTAAATTCCCTACCTGAAGCTGGAAGGATACTTTCACGAGGACTTCCTCATTAGGTATCTTTTGCGTTCCTTCATCTTCCTCCAAATCCAGCACATCGATGGCCGGCGGCGATATGTCTACTTTCTTATTGAATATTGTTGACATACTCGTAGCCGATGATCCCATCATCTGATTCATTGCTTCCTGTACAGCACTCAATGCAATTTCATTCAAATGTTCATCTGGGTCGGTCCCGTCACCGCCCAACATCAAATCGGCAATGATTGCGGCATCTTTCGTTTGAATGACAAGTACATTTTCACCAGAAAAACCGTGGGTATAGGTTACACCCACCGCTACATGCGGCTTAGGAAATTCGTCAGGCAGATCTTTTCTTTCCAAGACACTAATCTGCGGCGTCGTAATATCAACCTTCTGGTTCAATAGCGAAGAGAGCGCAGTGGCTGAACTTCCAAATGAAATGTTTCCGATTTCACCTAAAGCGTCTTCTTCCAAGGACGAAATCACTTGGTCTCCTGCAATATTCGAGGGCCCCTCTTCGTTGTCCGTGTCACCCCCGCCGTTCAAAAGCGCATCGATTTCATCTTGGGATAACATATCATCACTCATTTTCTCCGGCACCCCCTTGGTATTCCTCTAATACTTGCACAGCCAGCTTATTTTTTGATTTCCCTGGCTGTATGTAAAATTTGACTTCATCATCCACTTTCAACTGAAGTGGTTGATCGATCGACTGGTCGAGTCGGATCACATCTTCTTTACCTAATTCTAAAAATTGCTCGATGCTCATGTCAGCCTCTCCCAATACCGCCCGCACATCCAACTTCGCTTCCTTGATCGTATGGCTTATGGCTTGGACTTCTTCTGGATCCCGTTCTTTCGGCTTTTCTTTTTGCATCCAGTAGTGAACAGATAACCTCGGGATAATTGGTTCTAAAACAACATGAGGGATGCAAATATTGATCATGCCACTCGTCTCGCCGATCGTCGTGTTCAAGGAGACAACGACCACCGTTTCATTTGGTGAGACCATCTGTAAAAATTGCGGATTCACTTCAAACTCTTCTAGTAAAGGATCAATGTCGACTATGGACCCCCACGCTTCTTGATAGTTTTCTAAAGACCTTTCAAAAAGATGGGACATAATCGTCGTTTCAATTTCCGTCAGGTTCTCCACCTTGCTAACGCTGCTTCCTCTACCTCCGAGGACACGATCCATCATGGCATACGACACGTTCGGGTTTGCTTCTAACAAGATCCGTCCTTCAAGGGGAGGTACGCTGAAAATATTCAGGATCGTCATCGTAGGAATCGACCGGATAAATTCCTCATAAGGCAACTGATCCACCGATGCCACTTCAATGTTCACATAAGTTCTCAGCTGCGCTGAAAAATAAGTCGTCAGCAACCTAGAAAAATTTTCATGTATTCTTGTTAAACTTCTAATCTGGTCTTTAGAAAAGCGTAGCGCCCTCTTAAAATCATAGACTCTAACCTTCTTTTCCTTTTTTTCATTCTTAAGCTCTTCTGCATTCATCTCCCCGGTAGACAGGGCCGAAAGCAATGAATCGATCTCATTCTGCGAGAGAACCTCTTCTGCCAAAACCTCACCCCCCTTTCTTCTTCTTTATTATTGAAGGACTTTGTTTACCGTGTAGACTTCTGTGACTTCTCCTTCGCTCATAAACTCATTCAGTTTCAACTTAACCTTCGCTTCCAGGTCAGATAATCCGGATTGAAACGTCTCTGAATCCATGCTTGATAATTCTTTCAGCAAAACATTTTGCAATTGGAAGTCTCTCTTTTTCAATTCTTCCATAGACTCTTTGCTGTCCGTTACCACACGGAAACTGATGCGGACATAATCTCCGTTTTGCAAGTCGGTCGTAATTTCATCGGTTAGGAATGACGATTTACGAATATCATCAATCGATCTTTCTTCACTCGCTTCGCTTTCTCCATTGAAATTGAGCACAAGCACAAGTGCTACGACACCGATGACGGTCAAAGTACTTAGCGTAATCACCATCACTTTAAATCCATTCATTTGTCTTCACCCGCCTTGTCTGAAACCCTGACGATACCAATTTCTTTATAAAACCTAGTGACCTTTTCTACGACCTGGCGCTCACTCTCTTTCACGAGGAACGTACGGCCAGTGGTAGTGGTCACCGTGGTATCAGGGTTCGATTGAATTTGCTCTATGTAGATTGCGTTGAAAGTAAAAGGCTGGCCGTTTAATTTAGTTAAAGTAATCATTATTATAGAGAGGGGCGATCTTCCCTGCCCCTCTAACCCCTTTTATCGTTTCAAGTTAACGAGCTCTTGTAAGATTTCATCTGATGTCGTGATGATTTTAGTATTGGCCTGGAAACCACGTTGAGAGGTAATCATTTCTGTAAATGACTCTGCAAGGTCGACATTGGACATCTCAAGTGCCCCCGATACCATTTCACCGGCCCCGCCCTGCCCCGGTATGGCAAGGTTATTTAATTCTGTTAAAGCCTCTCCGGCATTTGCCGTGTAAACGAAAGAGTTTCCTCCTGCTTGTTCGAGTCCACTAGGGTTTGAGAAGTTCGCCAATCGTAGTTGTCCAGCAATAACCGTATCTCCATTTTGATCAACGTAATTGACCATGCCATCACTTTGAATACTGAAACTTTGTGCATTATCAGGTATTTTGATAATTCCAGGTGCTCCCTGACCACCAACTGTCATTGGAGTATTTGTCTGTATCACTCCATCACCATTTGGCACTGCATCATAGGGTTGACCTACTAAATATTTTCCTTCACCATTTACGATTGCACCCTCTGAATCAAGATAGAAATTCCCAGCTCTGGAAAAACTCGTATTTACAGTTTCAAGATCAATAATCTGGTCTACCGTGTTAATAGCGGTATTCCCAGCTTCAGCCAAGACGAACATTCCATCCCCTTCAAGGGCCAAATCTAAAGGGCGGTTCGTAGTTTGCCGGCTTCCTTGTGTATGAATCTTGTCAATTGTGCCAACTTGGGTTCCTAAACCAACCTGCAAGGGGTTGGTTCCCCCTTTTACATTTCCGCCTGCTCCCTGGATCGGTCCTTGAGCTCCAGCCACCGTCTGACTCATCATTTCCTGAAAAGTGACCCTTCCTTTTTTGTAACCATACGTGTTGACGTTTGCGATGTTGTTGCCGATTGTATCAAGCTTTGTCTGAAAACCTTTCATACCAGAAATCCCTGAATACATTGAACGTAGCATATTGACGACATTCCTTTCCTTCGGTAGATTCATCTGCATCAATCAGTCAGCAGATGGTCAAGGCTTCCCGTTCTGGGTCCAGCCTATTCGTATACAAACATGGTTCCATTTATGTTCGTGAAAATTTGTGACTGTGCCTCGTTACGATCCATGGCTGTCACGACTGTTCGATTTTTTGAGCTGACCACAAGTGCCGCATCATTGAGCACGACCAAAGATTGGTCCACCCCTTTTTTGCTGGCTTCGGTCATTCTTTCCCCGATTTGTGACCAGGTTTGTTCACTAATTTCAATCTTTCGGTCTCTCATTCGCTCCATCGCATGTTTACTCACTTTAATCTCTTTTGCTTCTTGAAGAAACTGTTGAAAGGAGGAGCTAGGCTTCTGGTTAACCGGCCTCCTCTCCGGTATAGGTAGCGGCCGGTGTAAAGATTGAATACGTGGATCCATATTATCCCTCTTCGACTACGCTATTCGATTTGTCGTTTACTTCACTCACTTTAGTAATCTCTTCAACTGAAATTTTCTTCCCTGATTGCAATTCCAGGTAAGTTTCTCCCCCATTCTGGTTGACTGATAGAACAACATCTGTTTCGGTTCGATTCAACAATCCTGTTTCCTGATCATAGACCGGGTAAGAGACCTCTTTCCCAATCATTCCACTGTACTGAATTAGCGGAGACATACTCTGACTATCCATAAATCTCTGAAAGGATTGGGACATGTTGGTCATTTGTTCCAGGCTTGAAAACTGGGTCATCTGGGAAATAAACTCCTTGTCCTTCATTGGATCCAAGGGATTTTGATTTTGTATTTGAGTCATAAGGATTTTCAAGAAGTCATCCTTGTCGAGCGTACTGCTTCCAGTACTTCGAACCTGCTGACTTTTCAAATAGAGAGAAGGATCAATACTTGTCATACCATCACCTATACTTTCTCGTTCATTAATATTTCGTGGAAAGAGAGTTCTTCGTCCTGTCGATCTTCCACATGCTCATGATCAAAGTCATGCATGTGTTTTTGCTGCTGATCCTGGTCTTGTTTGCTGCTATCCAAATGATCATGAAGCTGTTGCTGTAAAGCAGATGCTTCCACTTTTTCTATGACCACTTGCTGCGGGGAGAACATGTGTCGCAGTTGCGTTTTGTTCCCTTCAAGCATCTCTTTGGCGGCTTGACTCGTAACCAGTATTTTCACAGCCATTTCGTCATTGATTTGAGCAAATTTCACAGTTAGATCCCCAAGATTTCCCGGTTTCAATTTTATCAGCATCTCCATGTTGCCTTTTGGATTTGTGAACATGCGGCTGGATTGTATGATTCTTTCCAGCTCATGAATCACCTGCTTTGTAGAAGAAGAGCTCTCTTGATTCTTGTTCATATGGATCACGTGCTGTTCCACTTTTGTCATGGGCAACACAGACCCATTGGATATGGGCTGATGTTTGGATGCTTCAGATTTAGATTCGTGTTGAACTTCCTCTCCCAAAGCCTGCTTTACCCATTGAACAATTTCCTTCCCTGTCACCGGTGTTTGTTGATGGTAGGTTTTTGGGACATCCATTCGATTTTGGTACATATGGATCAGCTTTTTAAACACTTGTCGTTCTTGAATAGATGCTTCTTTCGTGACGCGATTCAATACACTCTGTCCTAGTCCTTTATCATTGTTCGGTAAAGACTCAACGAGTTTCATGAACTTCTGCATGGATTCTTTCATTTCTTTACCTG
>NZ_BJYD01000022.1 GCF_007991335.1 Halobacillus faecis
CCGTCTTTGCTCTTAGAATGTTTCCCTCCCAATCCAATCCGTCGCCATTAGGCGCCTCCCCTTGTTCGACTAGGTTTGAAATCATCGCCTCGATTTTTCCAATGAGCTTTAGGAAACTCTCTTTCATTTCTTCTGTGCTTTGTTTAGTTGCATTCGTTATTGTGGAGATCCCCTGTAAATCTCCAAGAAGAGATCCAAAAAGAGTTTCTTGCCCCTTGACCTCTTCCTTTTGCTTCACATTAGGGTTCATGAACATTTTCTGAGAATGTCCCAACATCGTCATCATAGCCGTATTCATTTTCACACCCCCTCTCAAGGAAGCATCAATCTTCGATAAGCAGACCGGCGATGTTTGCAGCAGCTTCTGGATCCATCTGACCGAGGATTTCTCCTCTTTCCTCACTAGCTACATCATTTAAAACCTGCACCGCTAAATTTTGTTTCATACTTTGAAGAATAGGAGCTGCTTTTTCTGGGTCCATTTCCTGAAAAGATTGAGCCATTTCTTTCACTTTTGAATTTTTGTTGTTCTCATCTTCTGTTCTAGCCGCTTTCAAATCAGCTTCCAACTGCACCACTTGTTGTTCTAATTCATTGATCTGATTTTGCTTGCTGTCAGATTCTGATTGGAGTTCTTCCATTTCAGCTTCTTTGTTGGCAATTACCGCCTGTAAACGGTCCACCTCACCGGTTTCTGAATGGCCATCATCAGAGGAAGCTGCTTTGGATAGGCCTGGAATACGACTTGTATATTTTTCGGCTTCTTCAAAAACATTGACCCCACTCAACGTGAGAATGATCAATGTAAGCGTGATAAGAAAAACTAGGGGAAAGAAAATGGCAGCAATCATTTTAAAAAAAGATTTCTTATTTTTTTGCGTAGGGTCACTCTTTGCCATTTCATCACCTATTATGAAAATTTAAGTATTGCTGCATGGATAGTTCATCCATTTGTTTGTTCTCTTCACTTTTCATTAAATCCCACTGCTCATTCCGCTTATGTTCTACAATTTTTTCAAACTTTTTCACCTCTATGTGAGCTGCAGAAAGTTTGACTTGTTTTTGCTGCATATTCTTCCTTGCTTTCTGGACCGCGGGCTGAAGTTGATCGATCGTCTGCTGTAGGCCTTGTATGTAACGTTGATGCCGTACGATGGCTTCTGCTCTTACCGTATAGTTTTTCAATTCTTCCTCAAAGCTTTTTTCCGCTATTTCCTTCTTCTTTAGACATTCATAAAGTTTTTCTGCGATCTTCTCAAAATTGTCGACAGCATCCTGATAGATTATCTGAGTCTTTTGCTTCTCTCGATCTCTCAGGTCCCTGATTCTTTGAAATGTTTGAACATCAGCCATCTCTTACGGGTCCTCCTATACGAACAGTTTTCTCAGGTCTTCTACTGACCTTTCAAAACTTGCCGGTTCATGTATCCCTTGTCTTAAGAATCGAGTGATGGCAGAGTGAAAGGTGATCGCTTGGTCGATTTCCTTACTCGATCCTTTTTTATAGGCTCCAATCTGTATCAGCTCACTATTTTCTTCATAAGTAGCCAACAGGCCCCGTAGCTTTTCAGCAGATTCTTTATGTTCAGGGGAAGCAATTTGCTTCATTACGCGGCTTATGGATTTTAGTATATTGATGGCTGGAAAGTGGCCTTGTTCAGCAAGTTTACGATCAAGAACAAAGTGCCCGTCGAGAATCCCTCTCACGGTATCAGATATGGGTTCATTCAAATCATCGCCATCAACTAAAACCGTATAAAAAGCTGTGATTGTACCATTCACGCTTGACCCTGTTCTTTCTAATAATTTCGGTAATAGGGCAAAAACGGATGGAGTGTAACCTTTAGTGGTAGGAGGTTCGCCTGTCGCGAGGCCGATTTCACGCTGAGCCATAGCAAAACGGGTGACAGAGTCCATCAACAAATTGACGTTATACCCTTGGTCGCGAAAATATTCACTGATGGCTGTTGCTGTATAAGCCCCTTTCACTCTCATTAGTGCAGGCTGATCAGAAGTAGCAACGACGAGAATGGAGTTTCTCAACCCTTCTTCTCCCAGGTCATTCTCAATGAACTCTCTCACTTCCCGCCCTCGTTCGCCGATCAAAGCAATCACATTCAAATCAGCCGAACTGTTTCTGGCAATCATCCCCATCAAGGTACTTTTACCAACCCCGCTCCCTGCGAAAATACCGACTCTCTGCCCTTTTCCGACAGTTAATAAAGTATCCACAGCTCTCACGCCGACTTGAATCGGTTCATGGATGGGTGGGCGCATGAGAGGGTTGGGAGGGTTTTGATCCGTCGGGTACCCTTTTAACCCTAAAGGCATGGCCGCTCCATCCAACGGTTGGCCTGCAGCATCCAAAATCTTCCCGATCAGCCCTACTCCCACTTGAATTCGCATCGGTTCACCGGTGGCTTCGACAATGCTGCCAGGACGAACTTCTTTTACTTCGCGAAAAGGCATTAAGAGGATGTTTTCATTATTGAAACCGACCACCTCGGCTGGGATCTTTCCTGTTTGTTGGGACGTATGGATATAACACAAGTCACCGACAGAAGCTTCCGGTCCCTTGGATTCAATCATTAGTCCGACAACTCTATGAATCTTCCCATACCTTTTCATAGATTCTGCATTGGCAATCGCATCAAAGTAACGCTGGTTATTCATTTCCCATCTCCTCATTCGCCACAGAGAGCAGTTGAAGCCTGAGTTCTGATAATTGTGTATCTATACTTCCATCAAGCCTTCCAAACTGCGATTCCACAATACAGGCGTTAGGAGCTAACTCTTCATCTGCGTAAATGCTTAAATACGAAGATGGAGTGATCAACCGTTCCAGCTCGTCAGACTGTTTATAGACAAATTCATATTTTTCTGGGTGGACATACAAAGCGACCTCTGGCTGGCCTTTGACCTCTTCGATTACTCTTTTAACCACTGGGGAAAACAAAGCGGGGTCTTCTTCAAGTTTTGCATTGAGAATTTTCTCGGCTGTTTTCATGGCTACTTCTATAATTGTTCTTTCACTATTTGTCACCATACGGTCATGCGCAGCTTTGGCTTGCTGAATGATTTCATTAGCCTGGGATAATCTGTCTTCTAAGGCTTCATGGCCTTCTTTATGACCTTGCCCGAACCCCTGGTCCATCCCTTTTTGATAGGCTTCATTTTCGATCACTTTTCTCTCTTCTCCCCAGGTTTCTTTCATAGACTGTATTTCTTCTTCTGTTGATCGCATCAGCTGATCTCTTTGAATCCTTGCTGCTTCTAAGTCTTTTTGAGCCTGGGCTAATTCTTGGTTTATTTGATGACTTTTTTGCTCCTGTTCGTTTTCCTGAACGTGCGGCTCTCGAATATGAACAGGCCTCAAACCTATGACTCTGCCACTTGATGAAGCGGCGTGCTTAGACAATGATGTCATCTCCTCCACCTCTTGCTATGACGATTTCACCAACATCCTCTAAACGGCGAATGGTCGTAACCACTCTCGTTTGAGCCTCTTCCACATCCCGAAGTCTGACGGGCCCCATGAACTCCATTTCTTCTTTGAAAGTGGTCGCCATCCGTTCAGACATATTACTGAATACGATGTCTTTGACTTCTTCACTGGACACTTTAAGCGACAAACGCAGATCATCATTTTCAACATCACGAATGATCCTTTGAATCGCCCGATTATCAAGAGCAACGATATCTTCAAAGACGAACATGCGTTTCTTAATTTCTTCCGCCAATTCTGGATCTTGTATTTCAAGAGAGTCAAGGATCGTTCTTTCTGTACTGCGATCAACACCATTCAAAACTTCCACGACGGCTTGAATTCCACCGGTTTCTGTATAATCCTGGGTCACCGTAGTCGATAATTTTTTCTCCAGGATTTGTTCCACCTGACTAATAATTTCAGGGGATGTTGATTCCATTGTGGCAATCCTCCGCGCCACGTCCGCCTGAAGTTCTTGAGGAAGTTCTGATAGAATCTGTCCGGACTGCTCTGGATCTAGGTAGGACAGTACGAGCGCAATCGTTTGGGGGTGCTCGTTTTGGATAAAGTTGAGAATCTGATGCGCATCTGCTTTTCTTGCAAAATCAAATGGCTTTACCTGCAAAGATGAAGTGAGGCGTCCGATAATATTAGAAGCTTCATCAGAACCGAGCGCTTTTTCTAGAATTGTCTTTGCATAGCCGATTCCACCCTGGGATATATAATCCTGGGCTAATGCTATTTGATGGAACTGCTCTAGGATTTCTTCCTTTTCTTTTTTATCTACCTTTTGTACCGAAGAGATCTCCAACGTCAATTGTTCAATCTCTTCCTCATCTAAATGTTTGTACACCTGGGCTGCAACATCTGGCCCAAGGGAGATTAACAGGACAGCCGCTTTCTGCTTGCCTGTCAATTCCGACTTTCTCAAGGCCATATAAAGACCTCCTTAATCTTCCGCAATCCATGATCGCAATAATTTCGCAAAATCTTCCGGTTTTTCTTTGGCCATCTTTTCCAACTGCTTACGTTTACGCGTCCCTTCATCCTCACGTTCCTCAATGGATGGGACTTCCTGTGGCTTGGCTTCTTGAACCTCTTCTTCAAACATCATATACGCTTCTTCAACCTCTTCTTTAGTCCTTTTCCTGCGTGCAAGGACGATAAGAAGTACGATGATTGTAAATAGGAGCACACCTCCTATAACATAAGCCCAAAAAGGTACACCCTCACCTGATTCAGGGAACTCGGGGTCTCCGTTGAACTCCTGGAATACGATCGAAACTTTCTCTTGTGTATCCACTTCTCCGTATTCGCCATTAATTGATGTTGTAATCATCGAATCAACAATGGACTGTACGCTTTCTTCAACGGTTTGTTGTTCAGCGGCGGTAAGGTATTCGATTTCTCCCTCAGGACTAACACTTTTGGTATTATCAATGGCTACTTGAATCCCTAGGTCCCTTACCTTGTATGGGCTCTCTTCAATATTTTTCTTAATTCTGTTGAACTCGTTATTAATGGTTTCGCGATTCATTTCGTAATCGCCACCTGAGCCTTCTGCTCCAGCAGGGTATTCAGGTATGTCCCCTTCTTCCGTACCTACAGGGCCACCCTCAGGCAGACCGCCTTCGTACGTTTCTTCAATTCGTTCTACACTGACAGGCAGACCTTCCATTGTTTCAGGGTCTACAGGCTCTACCAGTTCTTCTACACGATTTTCTTTTGTAAAATCGATATCTGCCGTTACGGTGGCAATCACTTTCTGCTGACCGATCATCATACCTAGCATGCGTTGCAATCGTTGTTTAATGTCTCTTTCAATGTCTCTCTTTACATTCTGCTGATATGTATAGGCATTTTCAGAGCCACCCATCTGGGAATCATTTATGTCAAAATAGTTAAAATTTTGATCCATGATGACGATATTATCTTTAGGAAGGTTCGGTACGGATTTTGAAGCTAAATTATAAAGGGCTTCAATTTGTCCATTTTCGATCTGATACCCAGGCTGTACATTGAGTACGATCGAGGCAGAGGCCGGTTGTGCCGATTCAGAAACAAATACCTGCTCTTCCGGCATATTGATCATGACTTGAGCATCCTGGATGCCTGTGATCCCCTTCATCAAATTTGCAAGTTCGGTTTGCATCGCATCCAGTTTGATGACATCAAACTCATTATCCGTCATTCCCCATGAAGTATTTCCACTGAAGAAACCATAATCAATCGTTCCACTATTAGGCAGGCCGGCGGCTGCAAGGTCCACCAGCAAACCTTCTGCCTGAGTGTCTGGAACAAGGATGGTAGCTCCTCCCTGGTCTAGTTCATATGTAATTCCTCTTGTTTCAAGTTCTGTCTTAATTTGACCAATCTCCTGTAAAGTTAGGTCTCTGTATAACGGAACCATTTTCGTCTGAGAGGCTAAAACACTTGTCAGAAGAAGGATGCAGATGATGACAGCCGCCCCGCCGATCATCCATCCCTTTTGTGATTTTTTCCGCTCTTTCCAAAAGGTTGTCAGTCTTTCCTGATATTTTTTTATTTTTTCTTTCATAGTTGCCCCCATAAAAAGCACGACCTAAGCGAATGGTTTAGTGCGAATTCAATATAGTAGCGTCACACTTGCATACGCATGACTTCTTTATATGCTTCTACGACTTTGCTCTGCATTTCCACAGCTGTTTTCATAGTGATGCTTGCCTTTTGTGAAGTGATCATCACATCATGCAAATCATTGATGTCTCCCTGAGCGAGAGCTTTCGTCTTATGATCAGACAGGATTTGAGCGTCGTTCACTCCTGCAATTGCATCTTTCAACTGATTGGCAAATGTAGCATGAGCTTCACCAGGAGAAACATTTTTCTTCCATTGTGTTTGAGAAGGTTGACTTAAGGGGATTGTGTTAACTAGATGGTTTGACATTATGAATTCTCCTTACCTTATCTCCCGATTTCCAAAGCTTTCATTAACATACTTTTCGATGCATTAACGGCTGTAACATTCGCCTCATAAGAACGCGTGGCGCTCATCATATCGACCATTTCCTTTAGGGGATCGACATTAGGCAGTTCTACATAACCATCTTCGTTGGCATCTGGATGATTCGGGTTGTACACAAGTTTAAAAGGCTCATCATCTTCAATAATTGCTGTTGCTTTTACACCACTTCCCTGTGATGAATCAGCGGCTGCTTTATGTAAAAAACTTTTGAAGTTGTTTTCAGACGGTTCAAAAACCACCATCTTTCGGCGATAAGGCTCCCATTCCCCATTCTCATTAAGAGTGGCTCTTGTAGTATTCGCATTCGCCATATTTGATGAAGCGACATCCATCCGTAATCTTTGAGCTGTAAGAGCACTAGCGCTGTTATTCATAGCATGAAAGATACTCATCTATTAGTTCCCCCCTCTGATGACAGATTCCAGGCTGCGGAACTTCCCACTCATACGATCAACCAAGGCTTGATACTGAATTTGATTTTGTGCCAGTTCATTCATTTCTTTATCAATGTCCACGTTATTCCCATTATGATTGTATTCCGTATTCGTCTTTGTAAACGTCCGATACGGTTCACGAGAGTCATTCGTAAAGGGTAAATGGCGCTCATTCGTCTTTTTAGCCTGTAGAAATGAATGTTCTTGACTCAAGACATCCTTAAATGCCACACCTTTCGCTTTGTATCCCGGCGTGTCCACATTGGCAATATTATTAGAGATTGCTCTGTTTTTAGCTGAAGAATAGTCCAAAGCATTCTCTAAGCTTGTAAAAGTGCTGCTGAAAAGAGTCATTCCTCCACCTCTATTCGACATTATTCTATACTCACAGACACAATTGTAAAAAAATTCGCGTACTTGTGTCTATACAAAAAACCACTTTTTTACGAGAGTATTACAAACACCCCAAATGAATCAGGGACAAATTCCTCACTTTTTTACTTTTGTTTCCATGTGTCGAAATCTTTCCCATAATGAACATTATTACATAACTTTTTGTCGAATAGTGAATTTATCATGGATATTTTTAAAACACGACATAAGATAGTGAAAATAGGTTAAATCTGTTAAAAAAAGCACGATGTAAAATACGTGTATGGGTTTATCAATTGCATGGCAAATTTCTTGAAGAGTCCGTTTAGAAATGATTTCAGGATTCGTTGCATGGTTGAGCGTCAAGAGCTGCGGGTATAGGGAAACTCCTAAATGAAATATGATGAAACGTCGGTCACCAGTGTATCCCATCGACTAAGCGGGCGGAGATAAAGTAAAACGAAGTTGTGAGCGATTTGATGTTGCCTTATCGTACAGTAGAAAGAGAAGTCTTACTAGCCGCTGGTCGCACGAGCCGGATTTCGCAAAGGGGAACCCGATCCTTTTGAAACGAGTCTCCCCCTAAAGCCCCCCCCCTTCATTAGAAACCTCGATACGGAGTCCCCTAAGATTGTTAAGCTACTCACTCGTAACCATTCATTGACAAGGAGAACGAAGCTAAAAAGGATACAAATATTCATGAACTACAATAAATTCATATATGAAAAAACCGCCACTCTATAAAAAGAGTGACGGTTTTTTATTATTAATTCGTGCGAAGTTTTTGAAGCTCAAGTAGGAAATTGTTATTCAGTACTTTAATATACGTTCCCTTCATTCCTAGTGAACGGGACTCGATTACACCAGCACTTTCAAGCTTTCTCAATGCGTTAACAATCACTGATCTCGTGATTCCTACACGATCGGCAATTTTACTTGCTACAAGTAGCCCTTCATTTCCTTCTAGTTCCTCGAAAATGTGCTCGATCGCTTCAAGTTCACTGTAGGATAGAGAGCTGATCGCCATTTGTACAACGGCTTTGCTACGGGCTTCCTGTTCGATTTCTTCTGTTTTCTCATGAAGAATTTCCATACCAACGACAGTAGCACCGTATTCAGCAAGAAGTAAGTCATCTTCGTTGAAATTGCTGTTCAGGCGGCTCAGAATAAGCGTACCTAGACGCTGACCACCACCAATGATCGGAACAATTGTCGTCAGACCATTTTCAAACAACTCACGGTTTTCAACTGGGAATGCCGTGTATTCACTATTGATATCGATATCTGGTGTTGTTTCTTCAATGTTGAAAAGGTTTTGCGTGTACTCTTCTGGGAATTGACGCTCAGAAAGCATGGCCTTCATTCGCTCATTCTCAATTTCTTGATTGATAGCAAACCCTAAAAGCTTTCCTCGACGGCTTAACACAAAAGTATTTGCCTCAATTACATCTCTCATCGTTGCGGACATGTCGTTAAAGTCCACGGATTTTCCGGTTGTCTTTTGCAGCATTGCATTGATTTTACGTGCACGATCTAGTAGTTTCATGTTCATTTCCTCCTTGTTGTTCACCCTATAAAATAAATCGACTCAAATCTTTGTTTTTTACGATTGATGATAGTTTGCTGTCTACATACTGTGGTGTGATCTCAATAGTTTCCATCGTTACGTCAGGAGCCTCAAAAGATAAATCCTCAAGCAGTTTTTCTAAAATCGTATGCAGCCTCCGTGCCCCGATGTTATCTGTTTCCTGATTTACTTCATGAGCGATTTCTGCGAGTCTAGTAATAGCATCGTCAGAAAATTCAACCTTTATACCTTCTATTTCAAGTAACGCCTTATATTGTTTCAAAAGTGCATTTGAAGGCTCTGTTAGGATACTTTTGAAGTCTGAAACACTGAGTTTATTTAACTCTACGCGGATTGGAAACCTTCCTTGCAGTTCTGGAATTAAATCCGATGGCTTAGCCATATGAAACGCACCGGCTGCAACGAATAGAATATGGTCAGTTGCTACAGGTCCGTATTTTGTCACAACGGTTGAGCCTTCGACAATCGGAAGAATATCTCTCTGTACACCTTCACGGGATACATTTGCCTGATTGTCACCTTTCGCCGCAACTTTATCGATCTCATCAATAAAGATCATTCCTGCCTGTTCTACTTTAGCAACAGCATCCTGACCGACTTCGTCCATATCCACCAACTTGCCCGCTTCTTCTTGTGTTAGTACTTTTCGTGCTTCTGAAACAGGAAGTTTACGTTTCTTTTTCTTCTTCGGCATGAATTGACTAAATGCATCCTGCATGTTCATCCCCATCTGTTCCATACCGGAGCCTTGCATCATGTCATACATGGAAGATTGAGATTCTTCCACTTCTATGGTTACCATCCGGTCTTCCAGCTCACCGAGATCCAGCTGATGACGAATGCGGCTTCTTTTTGTCTCTATTTCCGCTTCTTCACTCTTCTCATCAGGATCCACTTCCTGCTGATTGCCTTGATTAAAAATCATCTCAAATGGATTTTTAAAGTTATTGGACTGCTTTTTCTTAGAAGGAACGAGCAGTTTCACAAGACGCTTGTTTGCTTGTTCTTCCGCCCTGTCTTTTACAGCCTCCATTTTCTCTTCCTTCACCATACGTACGGCCATTTCCACTAAGTCTCGCACCATGGACTCAACATCTCGACCAACGTAACCAACTTCAGTGAATTTCGTGGCTTCCACTTTAACAAAAGGGGCCCCGACTAATTTCGCTAAGCGACGGGCAATTTCTGTCTTCCCTACCCCTGTAGGTCCCATCATTAAGATGTTCTTTGGTACAATTTCGTCCTTCAAATCATCTGTCAGCTGCATACGACGATATCTGTTCCGAAGAGCAATAGCTACAGATCGCTTAGCGCTCTCCTGTCCAATGATATATTGATCTAGTTTTTCTACAATTTGTCTAGGAGTTAAGTTTAATGACATTCATGGTCCCCCTTAATCGAGAACTTCCAGGATTATTTGATCATTCGTAAAGACGCAGATCTCTCCTGCAACCTCAAGCGCTGCTCTAGCGATTTGTGAAGCAGATTGTTCCGGTGAATAACGTTTCAACGCGCGTCCTGCACTTAGAGCGAAGTTTCCACCTGAACCGATGGCAAGTATACCGTCGTCCGGTTCTATTACTTCCCCAGTACCTGAAACAAGAAACATATTCTCTTTATCCATAACAATCAACATCGCTTCTAATTTCCTTAGAACACGATCACTCCGCCACTCTTTTGCAAGTTCTACGGAAGCTCTTGCCAGGTTGCCATCAAAGCTTTCCAGTTTTCCTTCGAACTTCTCAAAAAGAGTAAAAGCATCGGCCACAGAACCAGCGAAGCCTGCTAACACTTGATCATTAAATAGTCGACGAACTTTCCTTGCCTTATGTTTCATAACTACCTGATTGCCTAATGTTACTTGACCATCTCCACTCATCGCACACTCTCCATTGTGCTGGACGGCAAAGATCGTTGTTGCATGAAATTGCTGCTCCATCATTTTCACCTCTTATTCGCTCGTGGATGACTGTTCATATATACATTTTTCAACCGATCTTTCGATACGTGTGTATAAATCTGAGTTGAAGAGAGTCGTTCATGTCCTAATAATTCCTGTACTGAGCGCAAATCTGCTCCTTCATTCAGAAGATGAGTAGCAAACGAATGTCTTAACTTATGGGGATGAATATCCACCGTCAACGCTGCTTTTTCGACCATCTTTTTCAGTACGAGCCTGATCCCATCAGCTGTCAGAGGACCGCCTTTAGCATTCAAAAACAATCGTTTACTCGAGGCATCTTTCTTAGAAGCCAGTTGTTTTCTGCCATCATTTATATATGTCTGAAGTGCTTTTGCAGCAAACTGCCCGTAGGGAACATAACGGTCTTTACTTCCTTTTCCATGAACAAGAGCTGTGTTCAATGAAAAATCCAAGTCTGGGAGTTCCATTTTCACACATTCACTGACACGTACGCCCGTTCCGTAGAGAAGTTCGATAAGAGCCTGGTTTCTCTGTCCTAAGGGCGTATGCAAATCACTCACAGTAAGAAGTTTCTCTAACTCTTCTTCATAAAAGAAATTGGGGATGGGACTTTCTTTCTTTGGTAATATCACATTCAAAAATGGGTTCTGAACGACAATTTCCTCACGTTCCAAGAAGCGGAAAAAGCTTCTTAAACTTGATATCTTTCTGGAAACTGTCCTTCTTGAATACTGCGCTTCGTACTGCCTTGATAAAAAGATTCGGATCACAGGGTATTCACATTCCTGTATGGACAACCCCTCTGATGTGAGAAAGGATGCAAATTCATCCAAATCCCTTCCATAATGCTTTAATGTAAGAGGCGAAGCGTTTTTTTCAATTTGAAGATATTCCATAAAAAGCTCTTTATAAGACTGCATGATTCCTTCCACCTCACAAAGGCGTCTAAATTTTATCACAACATTCATTGGCATAACAATGCATTTAATTAAAATGTAACAAAATTCTGAATTGTTTCCAACTCTAATGAATCAAGTATTTGATGAAATCATACTTTAGCGTGATCATGTGTCAAGTATGTATACTTACCAAAGCGTAATTATAGCGCCCCACCTTATAGCTGTCAATCAAAAACTTACGTTCCACAAAAACTCACGGCAGGTTTCATAATATCTTCCTATTCGTTAAGGCTCAGATTAGAAATTTCTTGTGTTTTTAGAGGCTGAAAGAAATTATACCAACATTTGATACAGCCACTAAAAAAAGAGTCTACAACTAAAAGGATAGTCATAGACTCTTGGTTTTATAACTAAATCAGGATTGAGGCTCTTCTTTATAATCACATTCCGTACATTGAATTTGTGTGCCCTTCTTCGATTTCTTCTCTACAAGCAGAGACTCACATTTCGGACATGGTCTGCTGATTGGTTTATCCCAGGATATAAAGTCACATTCCGGATAGTTTTCACAACCAAAGAACTTACGGTTTTTCTTACTTTTCCGTTCGACAACTTCTCCATCTTTACATTTAGGACAAGTGACGCCGACTTTTTTAAGAATCGGTTTCGTATTACGACAGTCAGGGAAATTTGAGCAGGCAAGAAACTTTCCATACCTTCCCATCTTATACACCATTTCATGTCCACACTTCTCACAATCAATGCCTGCAGGTTCGTCTTTGATTTCAATTTCTTCCATCTCTTTTTCCGCTTTTTCTAATCGGGGCTGGAAACCTTCATAGAAATGACTGATGATGTTCACCCAGTCCTCTTTACCATCTTCGATCGCATCAAGGTCATCTTCCATGCCTTTTGTAAAGTCGACATCGATGATTTCCGGGAAGTATTCTTTCAATTGTTCAAGGACAATTTCACCAAGCTCCGTTGGAATAAAACGCTTATTATCCAGAGCGACATACCCACGGCGCTGGATGGTATCTAGGGTTGGTGCATATGTCGATGGACGCCCAATTCCGAGCTCTTCAAGCGTCTTAACAAGACGGGCTTCCGTGTAGCGCGGAGGTGGCTGTGTAAAGTGCTGGTTCGGTTTGATTTCTTCCGCTTTTACGGTCATCCCCTCTTCAAGATGAGGCAGAAGTTTGTCTTTCTCTTTCTTATTATCATCGCGACCTTCAATATAAACCTTCATAAACCCTTTGAATTTGACTTCAGAACCTGTAGCTCTAAACTCTACCCCTTCATTATAAAGGTGAACAGTCATCGTATCTAACACTGCTGGAGCCATTTGGCTGGCAATGAACCTGTCCCAAATCAATTTATAAAGACGATACTGGTCACGGGATAATATGCTCTTCATTGCTTTTGGATCACGATCTGC
Organism: Halobacillus faecis; assembly: GCF_007991335.1. Classification (GTDB taxonomy): domain Bacteria; phylum Bacillota; class Bacilli; order Bacillales; family Halobacillaceae; genus Halobacillus; species Halobacillus faecis. Next base: position 13,146 of record NZ_BJYD01000022.1, read on the forward strand.
CCCTGTCGGCCTGATCGCCTCGTGAGCGTCTTGAGCACCCTCTTGCTTTTTAGTCCCTTTACTTTGCCCAAGAAACTCTTTACCGAAGTTCCCTTCGATATATTGTTTTGCGTCCTCTTTGGCGGAATTTGAGAGTCTAGTGGAATCCGTACGCATGTACGTAATCAAACCAGTCGTTCCTTGCTTTCCTCCAAGGTCGATCCCTTCGTAAAGCTGTTGGGCAATCATCATCGTTTTCTTCGCGCGGAAGTTCAATTTACGTGCGGCTTCCTGTTGAAGTGATGAAGTGGTAAAAGGAAGGGACGGATTTCTTTTTCTTTCTCTTTTATTAACTTTATCTACCGAGAAATCCTTCCCTTTCATCCGCTTTTGAATTTGGTCGACATCGTCCTGTGTTTTTAAATCCTTCTTCTTACCATCAACACCATAAAAAGAACCTTCAAATGTCTCTTTATCTTTTAAGAAATCGGCTTCAATCGTCCAATATTCTTCTGGCTGGAATTTTTTAATCTCATTTTCACGATCAATAATGATTTTAACAGCCACTGATTGAACACGACCTGCACTTAAGCCTTTTTTAACTTTCTTCCAAAGAATTGGGCTGATGTTATAACCGACAAGTCGGTCAAGAATCCGGCGAGCCTGTTGGGCATCAACGAGATCTGAATCAATCGATCTCGGTTGTTTAAATGAATCTTTAATGGCTTCTTTAGTGATTTCATTAAATACAACTCGACAATCAGATGTATCATCAATTTCCAAGCTGTGTGCTAAATGCCAAGCAATGGCCTCCCCTTCACGGTCGGGGTCGGCAGCGAGATATACTTTCTTTGCTTTTTTGGCTGCGGTCTTTAGTTCTTTCAAAACAGGACCTTTTCCTCGGATGGTTATATATTTGGGGTTGAATTCATTCTCTACATCCACGCCCATTTGACTCTTAGGCAGGTCACGCACATGCCCAAGGGATGCTTTGACTTTGTATTTTTTTCCAAGATATCGTTCAATTGTTTTTGCTTTTGCAGGTGATTCTACTATTACCAGATAATCTGCCATATATGTTCCTCCCATAGAGGTGTTTTCTCTTTTTGCATCATACACTCTTTTTATTTTATCAATTTTTGATTTACCTATTGCTGGATCACTTATTCTAATGAAAAAGAAAGCTTAACCTTCCTTCCTAAGAGAAAAAGTCGATCTAACGCAGTGATTTTCCCATGTAATTGTTTGGATCAGCTTAGTATAAAATAAATCTTCCCTATTATTAAATACAATGAAACCGTTTGTCAAACATATATTTTTCAAAAAAGTCTCAAATTGGTCCATTCTTACCCTTGAATGTAACACCTTTGTAACGGATTATTCAAATTTTTCTAACCAATCTTCCAGGATGTCATGATGCGTATGAACCAATTTTGCACCTTCATTGATCATTTTATGACATCCTTCACTCGTTACATGTCCAGCAGGTCCCGGGAGTGCATAAACATCCTTGCCTTGCTCTAAGGCCTGGTCCACTGTAATCAATGTGCCGCTTCTCAATCGTGCTTCAATAACAAAGGTACTTGGAGTCAATCCTGCAATTAACCGGTTACGTTCAGGAAAGTGATATTTTTTCGGTGGGCAGTCCGGAGGATATTCACTTACAACCAAATGTTCTCGTATTAAAGTGTCGTATAAAAAAGGGTTGTTCTTAGGATAAATATGCTCAAATCCAGAACCGAGTACGGCAATCGTTTTTCCATTATATTCAGCCGCTAACTTGTGAGCAAGCTGATCGATTCCCTGTGCCATACCACTGACAATGGTAAACCCAGACCTGATCAGTGGGATAAGGATAGACTTCATAGCAGGAAACGCATAAGATGAGGGCTTGCGAGTGCCGACCACACTAATCGAAAGTGGTGTATGAATCAAGGATACATCACCTTCCATGTAAAGAGCATAAGGAGGGTCTGGAATCGTTTTTAAATACTCTGGATATGATGGATCAAACACAGTGACAATTGTACATTCTTGGTCATAAATGTCGAGTTTCTTCATTATATTATTGTCAGTTATATGTCGGTGGATGGATTGAGCTCTAGAAAGGGGGATAGATAGAGCAGTGGATAACTGAGAAGGTGTACATGAAAAGGGATAAAGTAAAGAAGCGTCGATCTGAAGTAATTTTCTAAGAATAGGCCTTGTCATGTTGGGTGAATCATGAAGGAGGAGCAAGCGTCTTCTACGGTCTTTCATCAGGCACCTCATTTCCATAGTTTAGAGGCCGTACCTGTTTATCGATACGGCCTCTTTTTTCATTTACTTAGTGAGTTTTGCATTTTTCAAATAGATCCTGATCCTTTAACACTTGGATCAATGTTTCACCCATAACTGAAGGTGTTTCAGCTACTTGGATTCCACACTCATTCATGACACGGATTTTTTCGTCAGCGGTACCTTTACCACCAGAAATAATCGCACCAGCATGGCCCATACGTTTTCCTGGAGGGGCTGTTCGGCCGCCAATAAAGCCGACTACTGGTTTGCTCATATTCGCTTTCACCCATTCAGCTGCTTCTTCCTCAGCTGTTCCACCAATTTCACCAATCATGATGACAGCTTCTGTATCTGGGTCTTCATTGAAAGCTTTCAATACATCGATGAAATCGGTCCCATTTACAGGATCTCCCCCGATTCCAACCGCTGTTGATTGACCGATTCCAGCTTCAGAAAGCTGGTGAACAGCCTCATAAGTCAATGTGCCAGAACGGGATACGACACCGACATGGCCTTTTTTATGAATGTAACCAGGCATGATACCGATTTTACATTCATCAGGAGTAATGACGCCGGGACAGTTCGGTCCGACAAGGCGTGTTTTCTTTCCTTCCATATAACGTTTTACTTTGATCATATCCAGTACAGGAATATGTTCAGTGATACAAATGGCAAGATCCATTTCTGCATCTGTCGCTTCCATTATAGCATCCGCTGCAAACGGTGCAGGGACATAAATGACGGAAGCATTCGCTCCTGTTTTTTCCACAGCTTCCGCAACTGTATTAAATACAGGAATTCCCTCAACTTCGGTGCCGCCTTTACCAGGTGTGACACCGCCCACGATTTGTGTCCCATACTCAACCATCTGTTTTGTATGGAAGAGTGCTGTGGAGCCTGTAATACCTTGAACAATGACTTTTGTGTTCTTATCAATATATACACTCATCTGATTCCCCGCCTTTCTTACTTGACTAGTTCAACGATTTTTTGTGCGCCTTCTGCCATAGAATCTGCAGAAGTGATGTTCAAGCCTGATTCATCAAGAATTTTCTTCCCAGCATCTACGTTCGTACCTTCTAAACGAACAACGAGCGGCAATGTTAGTCCGATTTGTTTCGTTGCTTCAACCACACCTTCAGCAATAACATCACACTTCATAATGCCACCGAAAATGTTGACGAAGATTCCTTTGACATTTTCATCAGAAAGGATGATCTTGAAAGCTTCGGTTACTTTTTCAGTTGTAGCGCCGCCTCCGACATCCAGGAAGTTGGCAGGATCTCCATTATAGTGTTTGATTGTGTCCATTGTAGCCATCGCAAGACCCGCACCGTTGACCATACAGCCAATGTTACCATCGAGCGCGATGTAACTAAGATCATATTTAGATGCTTCTACTTCTTTAGGATCTTCTTCTTCAAGATCACGAAGTTCAGCAATATCTTTTTGACGGAAAAGGGCATTATCATCAAAGTTCAACTTGGAGTCAAGCGCCAAAACGTCCCCATCACCTGTTGTAACAAGTGGATTGATTTCTGCAACAGAGCAATCCTTTTGTACAAAAACGTCATAAAGGCCAAGCATAAACTTAACTGCTTTTCCTAAAGATTCTTTCGGAATATTAATATTGAATGCAAGTCGACGCGCCTGGAATGGTGTGAGACCTGTCACAGGATCAATGACTTCTTTAAAGATTTTTTCAGGAGTCTTTTCTGCGACTTCTTCAATCTCTGTTCCACCTTCTTCAGATGCCATCATCGTTACACGGCTTGTCGCGCGATCGAGAACAAGACCGACATAGTATTCGCTCTTAATATCGCAACCTTCTTCGATAAGTAAGCGCTTTACTTCTTTACCTTCTGGTCCAGTCTGATGGGTTACAAGTGTTTTTCCTAGTATTTCGTCAGCGTATGTACGCACCTCGTCAAGATTCTTAGCAATTTTGACTCCGCCCGCTTTCCCGCGGCCACCTGCGTGGATCTGCGCTTTGACAACTGTGACATCGCTACCTAATTTCTGCGCTGCTTCGACAGCTTCATCTACGGTATATGCGACGTGTCCATTTGGCACAGATACGCCAAAATCACGCATGATTTCTTTTCCTTGATACTCGTGAATGTTCATGTTTCATCCTCCCATCAAATTTCACTGCATGTACATTGTATAAAAAAACGCTATCAATTGTCCATACTAAGCTAGATATCTGTCGAAAAATTCACTAGATTCACAGGTATAATATTATGTAAACTATAATGCAAGAGTATGAAAATCGTTCTTCTATTCCTCTACCAAAGCTCCCTTTACTTGAAGACTCAGTTTCGAGATGTTCGTGTGATTCTAGGGGCTCCGGGAAAAGGTTCGTTTCTCACATTTATGGAATGGGGTGGTTGGGAAGCTGAGAGACTCCCGCGGGAATGGATTAGCTGGCAAGAGCCCACAGTGCGAAGCACGAAGAGGCTTGCCGTCATCCCCGCAGGAAAGCAAGTAGTTTCCCAACCACCCCAAAAGCTCAACACGGCAACGAACCCCTGAAACATCTCGAAACTGAGTCTACCGCAATATTTCCCTATACTTTAATAAGGATTATTTCTTTTGTTGCTGGTCAACGTTGTAAATGAAGGCGAAAACTTCAGCGACGACGTGGTAAAGATCTTCTGGAATTTGTTCATTGATGTTCAATTCGGAGAGCAGTTCGACGAGTGAGGCATCTTCTTGTACGGGGATCTGGTGCTCCTCTGCGGCTTTTAGAATATTTTCAGCTATGATGCCCTTCCCTTTGGCTACAACCTCGGGAGCAGCCGCCTTTTCAGATTGATAGGTCAAAGCAATCGCTTCTCTTCTTTTTTTCATCATATTCTCACATCCACCCCTTCTTCCACCACCTCTTGTTTGCTCGAGTCTGAAGTCCTTGAAGCCTCACTTATGACGCGTGCCTTTAGAGAGTTCATTTCATACCCCGCATTTGCCAATCCCTCTTCTAATTTCTCTTGAAAGGGCGTAAATAGCTTTTCTATCTCCGGTTTGTCATTATATATAACGACCGATACACGGCGTTCAACGATATTTAGATCTATGATGGTTTCCTCAAGCTGAGAAAGGTGTAAGTAGAACATCACATGACAATAGTCAGAATCAATCTGCCCATCGTCATTTTTCCGCCCTTCCATGTTCATATGTACATCCTTAAGAGCTCCAATGAAATCACCCGGGAACTGAAGCGCTATTTGCAAGGTTTGGGAATTATCCGAATAGGAAGCGAGTTGAGTCCCATTGATTAAGTTGATCAGCCGATTTGCCGTTTCTACTTTTACTTCTGAACCTTCACTTAAACCCTTTAACAGCAACGATTTTAATGTATGATCTGGCTGTATGAGTGCATCTGTCCGTTGAGATAATTTTGCAAGCGCATGCTCATCATTGAATCCAATTTCATTCATCATCGTTTTCATTTGGAGCCACATTCTATCTTTTTTGGATATCGGGATACTCTCGCTCATTGACTGCAGGGAATGAATAAGGAGGTGTTGTTGATTAATGGGAAGTTGTTTGGCCATCAAGTTTTTGATATCTGAAAGAAAAGACCTGAATGCGTCTCTTGTAAATGGGTTCCTTTCAATCGCTTCCTCCCTTAACAAAGGAAGAGCTTGCTCAATGAATTGCTTCGTCGATTCCTGTAAGTGTGGAGTTAATCGCTCCATCATTTTTTGTTCCACTATTTTTCTGAATGTCTCTGTCCATTGGCTACGTGTTTGTCTAGACAACATGGAGAAATCAGTATTTGAAGGTTGTTGAGTCCAGAGTGAGTGAAGTTTTTTTGTCGTATGGGCCCACTGTTTAATATTCTGATTTTCTGATGGGGATAACGGAATTTGGTTTTGTAACAGCTGTTTTAAAGAACCAGCTACTCGCTCGTTAGTGAATGGTAATCGATCCATAGCGGGGTCCTGTTGATACCAGTTCTCCTTGAACGACGTAAGGGTATGCTTGGGATTTATGATTCCGGCGCTTTTAAATAGTTCAAAAGTTACTTTGGATCCATTTGCTAACTCAGTTTTAAATCTCTTAAACATCCTATTTTCAGGGTGTGATTTCTGTTCCCCTCGCAATGTTTGGACCAAAGTTCTGATATTTTCATCGTTCGAAGAGAGTGTTTTTTCTCCCAATTGTTGCTCGACCATTGATAAAACCTGAGTAAATTCGGCCGTGTATTTCGCTGTTAGCGCTGCATAAATGGAAGACCGGATGGGCATTTTCCTGCTGAGCATATGTAGCAATATTTCGCGTGCCTGTCCTTGATTGTCTGAAGCCTGAATCAAGCTGAACGCCTTTGCTAAATCTTTGTTATGTATTGGCATATTCAAGTCCATAATAGCCTTCATGAATGAAACATTATATTGATTAGGCTTCACTCCTATTTGCTTTAGAAGTGAAGCGAGATCCGACAGTCCTGAACGCGCTTCAGAAAGTGATACGGCCCGTAAAACGAGATCTGGTTCCTCTTTTTCAACTTGGAATAAGTAAGATGAACCTTTGATCAACGGTTGATTCACCAGTACTTCCACGCTTTTCCTGCCTATATTCACCACCATTTTGTTGTCTTGTAATAGTTGTATGACTTTCCCCTTTATCAGTTGTCCTGATTTGGGTTCTACAGACAGGGCTGCATTTGCAGATAAGCGAGTAAGGCTGTTGATCAAATGGTTCATCTCTATTCCATCCCTTTCTTAAAGCAAATCTTTCACAGGGGCAAATGTTTTCCGGTGAACCGGGGAAGGTCCATGAGTTTTTAATGCTTCCACGTGTGGCTTTGTTCCATATCCCTGATTGTTACGGAACTCATACATTGGATACTGTTCATCTAATTCAGCCATCATTCGGTCCCTCGTCACTTTAGCAATCACACTCGCAGCAGCGATCGAAACACTTCTCTCGTCCCCTTTAATAAGTTTCGTTTGAGGACTTGAAATCGCGTCCAATTCCATCGCATCAATCAGCAAATGTTCGGGGTGGCCAGAAAGATCTTCGACAGCTCTCTGCATGGCAAGTTTTGTTGCTTGATAGATATTGATTCGATCAATCTCTTCATTTGTGACAATCCCTATACCCCAATCAGCATCGGACTTAATCCGATCGAAGTAGGCCTCCCGAGTTTTCAAGGAAAGTTTCTTCGAGTCATTCAGTCCTCCTAAGTAATAGTCACGAGGTAGAATAACAGCACCTGCAACGACAGGGCCGGCAATCGGTCCTCGCCCCGCTTCGTCTATGCCTGCTACATGGGTAAAACCATGTTGAAAGAGATTTTTTTCAAACGACATCATCATCTCATATTGTTTTTTCAGCTCTTGCTTCTGCTGAACTTCCTTATCATAACGCTTCACGAGTTGTTGGACACCTTTTCTCGAATCCTCTTTAAACGAAGCTAACTCATGATCGGTCAATTCATCGTCATTCAATCTTTCTTTCACCTGGGCTACGGTCAATTGGGTCATAAGATTTAAACTCTCCATTTCTTATCATATCGGTCGTTTTTCATTGATTTAAAATCGAATATCGTTTCTGTTCTATAAATAATTCATGATCAATAGTCATTGTGTACCTTAGTGGATCAGGAGCTGAGAAATGAATGCTCTATCTAATATGCTTCTGATACATTTTAGACCTAACCTCATAAAGAAAGCGCAAGGGGCAAGAGCCTCTTTGCGCTTTGGATTATGAATCAGGGCGTTCAAGGGTGATCATTCCGAGCTTCCCTGTCCGCAAGTCTTGTAAGATTATATCAGAGACTTTCTCAAAATTAACACGGCCTCCACTTTCAAGACAACCTCGTTTTTTCCCTATGGCCTCAAAAGCCTCCATCATGTCATCCACATTCTCAAGACTAAATCTCTCTTCAAGACGATCTTGGTAGGATTGATGCAGAAAATTGAGTACATAAGCAGCTACATCTTCTTTTGGAAGGATTTGATCTTTAATCGTTCCGATCGCCGCTAAGCGATAGCCCACTTCTTCTTCCTCGAATTTCGGCCAAAGAATCCCAGGAGTATCAAGCAATTCGAATTCTTTTTTTACCTTGATCCATTGCTGCTTCGTCGTGACCCCTGGTTTATCACCTGTTTTAGCCATTTTCTTGTTCGCCAGTCTATTAATCAATGTGGATTTCCCTACATTCGGAATCCCTATGATCATCGCCCTTGAAGCTCTCGGACGTATACCTTTCGCTTTGAGCTTGTCCATTTTTTCTTTGCCTAACTCTTTCGCTAGCTGGACAACTTTTTGTACATCCTGCTTTTGATTTGCTTCAATGGCAACTGAAGGGATTCCTCTTTCTTTAAAATGTTCAATCCACTCATTGGTGATTTGGGTGTCAGCGAGATCTTTTTTCATTAACACCATCATTTTGGGCTTTTCTTGTAAAGTATTATGAAGCATAGGGTTTTGAGAAGAAAGTGGCGCTCGTGCATCCACGAGTTCAATGACGAAATCCACAAGCTTCAGCTTCTCCGCGACTTCCCTTTTTGCTTTGGCCATGTGGCCTGGAAACCATTGAATGGTCATGTAGATCCTCCTAGTTCACGAGCTGGATGCGATTTAATGGCCAGTAGGAAACGACTGCTTCCCCTACCATCTGGTCTTGGTCAATCATGCCGAGCATCCGGCTGTCTGTCGAGTTGTTACGGTTATCACCAAGAACGAACAAATGACCTTCAGGAACTTCTTTATACTCACCAGGGAGAGTTTCCATCGTAAAATCATCTGTCAGAGGGCGATTTCCGTTTAATTGCTGTTTCCGATCATTTAGAAATGGTTCTTCTACGGGTTCTCCATTCACATAGAGCTGGTCATCTTCATAAGCGATATGGTCACCAGGAAGGCCAACTACCCGCTTGATATAGTCTTTACGTTCTGTTGCATGGAATACAACCACATCAAAACGCTCCGGCGATCCAATCTTATAATTGAGCTTACTTACAATCAAATGATCCCCGCTATGTAAGGTGGTCAACATGGAAGGCCCTTCAACGACGACCGGTGCAAACAAGAACACTCTTACGACCACAGCCAATACGCCGGCGATCAGAAATGCTTTCAACCAGTCCAACCATTGTTGTTTCATCATTATCCCTTCTTCCTTGAATGAAGGAGTCTGGAGCGGCAAAACCATAGTGTAGGGGCTGTAGCACAACCTTTTTACTATATGGTTATATTTGCTGCTGAACGCTCTCTAGTCTTAAGTTTTATCTTCGTCTTACAAATCATATCATAAAATTCTTTATCCTTGTTTCTATTTCCGTTTAGCTCCCCTTAGTTGAAAACTCACTTCTGCGAGGTTTGTGCGTTTAGGGGGCTGGGGGATCTATGAAACAGGAACTTTACTTTTGTGAAACCTCTAGATAATTAGAAAAAAGGAGCTTGGCATCGCAAGCTCCTTTTGACTGAAATTAGATAATTTCTTTAATACGTGCAGCTTTACCGCGTAGGTTACGCAGGTAGTAAAGTTTCGCACGACGTACTTTACCACGACGAGTACGCTCAATCTTAGCGATACGTGGAGAATGAACTGGGAATGTACGCTCAACACCTGTACCGTAAGTAATCTTACGAACAGTGAATGTTTCGCTGATTCCGCCGTTCTGACGCTTGATGACAACACCTTCGAATACCTGGATACGTTCACGTGTGCCTTCGACAACTTTCACGTGTACTTTTACAGTATCACCAGGACGGAAATCAGGGTGATCCGTACGAAGTTGTTCTTTTGTAATGTCATGAATCAATTGTTGCATGATTTTCACTCCTTTTTAACTAATGCTCATGTCTTCTAAGAGGCAGCGGAACATCGTTTTCCACTTAAACCGTACGTTTAAGCACAAGATTTAATATACCATATCTAGAGACAAACATCAACAATACTCAGCTATTTTTCCACTCTTCCAGCCACGATTGTTCCTTAGCGGATAATTCTCGTCCTTCAAGCAGATCCGGCCTTCTTTCGAATGTTCGCTTCAGTGACTGAAAATGACGCCACTCATCAATTTTGGCATGGTTGCCTGATAAAAGGACATCCGGCACTTTATGCCCCCGAAAGTCAGCTGGTCTCGTATAATGGGGATGCTCTAGCAAACCGTTTGAGAAGGAGTCCATCGGTGCCGACTGTTCATTTCCAAGAACCCCTGGAAGGAGACGAACGACAGAATCAATGACGACCATCGCTCCAAGTTCCCCTCCGGTCAGGACATAATCACCAATGGAAATTTCATCAGTCACCAATTCCTGCCTGATCCGTTCATCATATCCTTCATAATGTCCACAAATGAAGACCAGATGATCTTCTTCTGAAAGCTCTTCCGCTTTTTGCTGGGAGTAGGGTTCCCCTTGAGGACAAAGAAGCACGACACGGGGAGGCTTTTCCGCTGAATCTTTAATGGACTGAATGCTATCAAAGATGGGTTGAGGGGATAGAACAAGCCCAGCCCCTCCTCCGTAAGGATAATCATCGACTTTGTTATGTTTGTTTTCAGTGAAATCACGGAAATTGACATATTGATGTGAAAAGGCACCTTGTTCTTGAGCGCGCTTCATGATGGAATTCTGCAAAACACCATCAAACATTTCTGGAAAAAGTGTCAGAATATCGATATGCATTAGTCTAGCAGCCCCTCTATTGGATCGATGATGATTGTCTTCCGCTCCGTATCCACTTCTTTAACGACAGGTTCAATATATGGAATAAGAACATCCGGCTGATTCTTCCGCTTCACAACCCAAACGTCATTCGCGCCAGGGGTGAGAATCTCTTTGATTTCACCTAATTCTTCACCTGACTCTAAAAATACGGTACACCCGATGATTTCATAAAAATAGAATTCATGGTCATCAAGCTCTTCTTGATGCTCTTCTGATACCATCAGCTTTCCATTCTTGTATCCTTCGACATCATTAATCGTAGGATGATCTTCGAAGCTTACAAGGTCGAAACCTTTATGAATTCGGTGTGTTCGAATTACGAGTGGCTTCGGCTCCTTTTTATCACTTACCCAATACAAAAGCTGACCTGGTTCAAAACGTTCATCAAAATCTGTAACGCGATGAACTTTCACTTCTCCTTTGATGCCATGTGTGTTTATAATTTTACCAACATTGAATAACTGTTTCTCCATGAATGCAATTACCTCGCTCGTATGACTTTTCCGTCTTCCACGACGATTTGACGATCCTGAATGACCTCTTCCCATTGATCGCCTTCTTCAACTTCAATTAGCGCCTGTACTTCGTCCGTTTCAAGCTCACTTCCATCAGGCAGGATATCCAATTGTCTGCGCTGATATTCAAGCCACTTCAGTTGATCTTTTCTGCGCCCGATTTCCTTCGAAAACCGGCGCTCCACTTCCTGTCTTGACACCCCGGGCTTGCGTTCCAATTTTTTCTGTTCAAATGAAAGCTGCCTGCATTCTCGTTCCAGACGTTGATATCTTTCATCGAACTTTTCCTTAATTTGCGCACGACTCGTCTCTGTCAACATCTGTTTGACAGGTACCGTTCGGATGATTTGCATCTTTTCGCCCGCCCCTCTGCCATTCCATGAGAATAGTAAAAAAGGGAAAAGGTTTCCCTTCTCCCTTCTTACACCAATAAAATTAGTTCTCTTACATGATATCCAAATAGATTCGTTTTTCAGAATCTGATCCTGCCGCATAAACGACAGTCCGAATCGCTTTCGCAATCCGCCCATTCTTCCCGATCACTTTCCCTACGTCATCCGGGTGGACCGTAAGATGGTAAACCACTTTGTGATTTTCCTCTTTCTCATCCACGATGATGTCATCAGGATGATCGACAAGCGGCGTTACGATCGTTTCGATTAAGGTTTTCATGGGATCACCACTACTTTATAATTTATTGGTTTTTCTTATCGTGGAACTGCTTCATGATACCTTCTTTAGAGAAAAGGTTACGAACAGTGTCGCTTGGCTTCGCGCCGTTTGCCATCCAGTCCATTGCTTTCTCAGCATCAAGCTTAACCTCTACAGGGTTAGCAACTGGGTTATATGTTCCGATTTGCTCGATGATACGTCCATCACGAGGAGAACGAGAATCAGCAACTACTACACGATAAAATGGGTTACGCTTAGATCCCATACGTTTTAGGCGAATTTTTACTGCCATTTTTAACAACCTCCAAAATTTCTTTAATGTTTCACACAGATTTAGATTTTAGCAGAACTTCAAGGGTGTGTAAAGGTTTTTTCCATTACATAAAAGGAAATTTCATTCCTTTGCCTTTTTTCCCTTTTGTATTGCTCATTTGTTTCATCATTTTCTTCATTTCTTCAAACTGTTTCAACAGTCTGTTGACCTCTGAAACAGAGGTTCCCGAACCTTTAGCGATCCGCTTCTTACGGCTAGCATTCATGACAGAAGGGTCCTGTCGTTCATTCTTTGTCATCGATTGGATAATCGCTTCAACATGAACGATCTGCTTGTCATCAAAGGACACATTCTGAAGACCTTTCATTTTGTTCGCACCAGGAATCATGTTCAAAATTTCATCCAGTGGTCCCATGTTCTTTACTTGCTCCATCTGTTCAAGGAAATCCTCGAATGTAAAGGACGCATTACGCATTTTCGACTCCAGCTCTTTCGCCTGCTTTTCATCGACTTGCGTTTGTGCTTTTTCAATTAATGTAAGCATGTCGCCCATTCCAAGGATTCTTGACGCCATACGTTCAGGGTGGAAGGTCTCCAGCTGGTCCAGCTTCTCCCCCATACCTGCGAATTTGATCGGCTTACCTGTCACGGCTTTGATGGATAACGCGGCACCACCACGGGTATCTCCATCCAGTTTTGTGAGAAGTACTCCGGTGACGTCGAGCTGCTCATCAAAGCTTTCTGCAACATTCACCGCATCCTGACCTGTCATAGCATCGACAACAAGGAAGATTTCATCAGGATTGACCGCTTCCTTGATCTCTTGCAATTCACCCATCAAGTCACCATCAATATGCAAACGACCAGCGGTATCGATGAGCACATAATCGTGGTGCTCCTCTTTGGCCTTAGCTATTGCATTTTTGGCAATATCGACTGGGTTTGCATCGGTACCTTCCTCATGGACCGGCATATCCAATTGTTTACCGAGTGTCTGTAATTGCTGGATGGCAGCAGGACGGTAAACGTCGGCTCCTACGAGTAACGGCTTTCTGTTGTAGCTTTTGCGCAACAAATTCGCAAGCTTCCCGGTCGTCGTCGTTTTACCTGCACCCTGCAAACCGACCATCATGATGACCGTCGGAGGACGTTTGGCGACAGCGATTTTACTTTCATCGCCACCCATCAGCTCTGTGAGCTCTTCTTTAACAACTTTGATAACCTGCTGTCCAGGGGTCAGGCTTTCCATGACCTCCTGACCGACGGCGCGTTCACGTACACGCTTAACAAAATCTTTCACGACTTTAAAGTTTACATCGGCCTCGAGGAGGGCGAGACGGACCTCCCTGGTCATCTCTTTTACGTCTTGTTCGTTTACCTTCCCTTTGCCTTTGATTTTCTTGATCGTTTCCTGCAAACGGTCGGATAAACCCTCAAATGCCATCGAAGATCCCCTCCTATTCTAATTCTTGTAATTCGTGCAGCCATGATTCATAAGGGGCTGGCAGCTCGTCTTTTTTAAACTGAGCTTCCATTTCTTTGATCACTTTCTGCCGTTTTTCAAACTTCCCATATAGATGAAGCTTTTTTTCATATTCTTCAAGCATCGTCTCTGTTCGGCGAATATTATCATACACCGCTTGACGTGAGACATCAAAGGTTTCCGATATTTCACCAAGAGAGTAATCTTCGAGATAATACAACTCCATGTAGTTTCTTTGCTTAGGAGTCAACAACGATTGATAGAAATCAAATAGATAATTAATCCGTGTCGTTTTTTCAAGCATGCTTGAAGCACTCCTTGTTAAGTGAAATGCCTTTACACATAAATACTAAAGGAACATGTACCTTTGTGTCAAGGCTTAAGAAAGTTCTTCTTCTTCCTCATATTCTTCAATCATATCTGCAAACAGTCCATAAACAAAGGCATGAGCATCAAAGGTTTCAAGATCGGTCACTTTTTCGCCAAGGCCGACAAGTTTTACTGGGATTTCCAATTCATTTCGAATCGCAAGAACGATCCCGCCTTTTGCTGTTCCGTCCAGTTTTGATAGAACAATGCCGGATACATCCGTTGCTTCGGAGAATGTTTTCGCCTGGCTCATAGCATTCTGCCCTGTTGTAGCATCAAGTACAAGCAGCACTTCATGAGGAGCTCCAGGAACTTCACGTTCAATGACGCGTTTGACTTTGCTAAGTTCATTCATCAAGTTCACTTTATTTTGAAGTCGGCCGGCTGTATCGCAAATGAGAACATCGGCATTCTTCGATTTTGCAGACTGTATGCCATCGTAAATGACGGCTGCCGGATCGCTGCCTTCACTATGCTTCGTGACATTTACCCCTACGCGTTTGCCCCATTCTTCTAATTGCTCAATGGCACCTGCACGGAATGTATCTCCTGCGGCAAGTGTCACGTTCTTTCCTTCGCTTTTCAGTCGGTGAGCGAGTTTACCAATCGTTGTTGTTTTCCCAACCCCATTGACACCGACAAAAAGATAAATGGTCAAGCCGCCTGGGTTTTCATTCAACCCTTCGATTTCTTCAGCGCGGTCATCACCATAGTAGATTTCAACAAGCTTTTCAGAAATGATTTCCTTCACTTTTTGTGGGTCCTGAACGTTCCTGCGCTTCACTTCCATCTCAAGCTCTTCGATCATTTCCATAACGGTCGTAACCCCGACATCTGCAGAGATCAACACTTCCTCGAGTTCTTCAAAGAAGTCTTCATCAACGGTACGATAACGTGCGACGAGATCATTGATTTTAGTCGAGAATGAATTTCTCGTTTTAGCCAGACCCATTTTAAACTTGGATGCTATGGAAGCTTTTTCATCCTCTTCCTGACTTTCTGCACCTATTTCTTCTTCTGGGAATGATTCTTCAAGATTTTCAACATTCTGATCATCTTCTTCATCCACTGTTGATTCTAAAGTATCTTCCTCCGTATCCTCTGCAGGGACCTCTGTTTCCAGAGTTTCTGTTTCTCCCTGAAGGTCAAGCTCCTGATGTTCGCTCTCTGCAGGGTCTGTCTCCGGAGAATTTTCCTTTTCGTCGGAACCTTCTGTTTCATTCAGCTTCTGATCCTCTTTTTCTTCTTCCGACTCAGGACCTTTCACAAATTTTTCTTTCAGTTTCTTAAAAAAACTCATCGACTCATCCTTCCTATGCTTCCAATAATTCAGGTGTTTCTTCTAGTCTGACGGATACAAGTTTAGATACGCCTGACTCTTGCATGGTCACCCCATAAAGAACATCCGATTCTTCCATCGTCCCTTTTCTGTGAGTGATCACGATGAACTGTGTCTTTTCACTGAATTCTTTCAAAAACTTAGCAAAGCGATCCACGTTCGCTTCATCCAATGCTGCTTCCACCTCATCAAGGACACAGAATGGCACGGGACGCACGCGTAAGATAGAGAATAGTAGTGCAATCGCCGTCAGTGCACGCTCTCCACCCGATAACAAACTCATATTTTGCAGTTTCTTACCTGGGGGCTGAGCAACAATATCTACTCCCGTTTCTAACATGTCATTAGGATCGGTGAGTTGCAAATCGGCTCGCCCTCCACCAAACAAGGTACGGAAGACTTCACCAAATTCAGCACGGATTTTTGTAAAGGTATCTTCAAACTTACGTTTCATTTCACCATCCATCTCATTGATGACTGTATGAAGCGTTTGTTTAGCTTCGAGTAAGTCCTCTTGCTGCCCTTTCAAAAATTCATAGCGTTCCTTGATCCGGTCATACTCATCGATGGCTCCCAAATTCACAGTTCCTAGCTCTTCAATGGCCCGCTTAATCAGCTTGACCTTCGTGGAAGCTCCATCTATATCGTCTACCCCCGGGTAGTCCCTCTTCGCTTTTTCAAACGTCATCACATACTCTTCCTGCAAGTATTGAAGCATATTCTCAAGCTCTACATCCAGTCGGTTGGCCTTGACTTCTTTTTGCTGCAAGTCTTGAATGAAGTTTTGATGCCTACGCTTCCACTCCTTCAGCCTCTGTTCCGCTTGCTGAATGTTTGCAGCCAGCTCTTGACGCTCTTTTCTCTTCATTTCGATAGACGAAGTGGTTTCTTCCTTAGCCGCTCTCATACTTTCGATCTGAGCCTGAATTTCTTCTTCGGTCTGATTGGACTCCTTGACTTCCATCAATTGTTGATAAGAAACACGGTTGCCTCGTAATTCCTGCTCTATTAGGTCTTTCTCCTGCTGATAACGGTCGGCTTTTTCCTTTTGGTTGTTTACCGCTGATTCTTGCTCGGCTAGCTGAATTTGGAGCTTCTGCCTGCGTTCCTGCAAGTTAGCCTCGTCTTCTTTTTGACGTTCTTTTGTTGTCGTCAACTCTTCGATCTTTGTATTGATCGAGACGAGTTGACCCTCAAGGGTACGCAAAGTATCGTCAAGCTCGTTCAACTGCTGATCTGCGTGATGAGAATCTTGATCATACTGGGCCTGATCTTGGTCAAACAATTGGAGCTGATCATTCAAATGGTCAAGTTTCAACTGCACTTCCCTTTGATCGGACTGCTTTTCGTGCTCTTCATCTTTTAATTCAGAGAGCTTTACATTCCACTGTTCTTTTTCCTTCTCTTGCTCAGCCAATGTCGATTTCAACTTTTTGACTTTATTCTCAACATCTAACGCCTTCGCATCATAAGCAACGATTTTTTCACTAAGTTCCTGCAATTCCTTTTCTCTTGTGAACAAGGATTGTTTGGATTGTTTTTTCGCCCCTCCTGACATCGACCCCCCAGGGTTGACGACATCTCCATCAAGCGTCACAACCCTGTACTTTCGATTCAATACACGGGCAATTTGGTTTGCATGTTCTAACCCTTCAGCAATGACAATATGACCTAGGAGGTGCTGGATCGCTTTTGAATGCGCCGTATCATATTGGATAAGATCTGCTGCCACTCCTACATACCCTTCTTGCTGTGAGAGCGATGCATTCCCATGGACAGAACGAGGCTGAATGGAAGTAAGAGGAAGTAAGGTAGCTCTCCCTTTATTATTCGTTTTCAACCAGTGAATCGCTTGTCTTCCGGTTTGTTCATCTTTTACGACAATATGCTGAGCCTGCGCACCGAGTGCTGTCTCAATGGCTGTTAAAAGGTGGGAAGGTATATCAATCAATTCGAGCACAGCTCCATGAATCCCCTGCAGCTGACCTTTTTGAGAAGCTTTTAAAACTTCACGAACGCCATGGAAATAACCGGAGAAGTCTTCCTTCATCTCTTCTAGCATTTCCTTCTTCGATCGCATGTTTTCCAAATATTGATACCCTTTATACAACTTCTCCTGCCACTCCTGATACGTCTGTTTATTCTTTTCGTATCTTTTGCTTAACTCTTGAACTTGAGACTCCAGTTTCTCCCGCTGCGTGGTCAGGTTTTCCAACTCATTTGTCATAGAAGTCAACTGCTCTTCAAGCTTAGCACGTTCAATTCTAAGATCTTTGAATTTATCAATTTGACTACCTTTTTTGGAGTGAATTTGGTCCAGCTGTTTTTCTAAGAGTTGCTTCTCATTCCGTTTAGCTGCCTGCTTATTCAGCAATTCAATATATTCACTCTTCAAGTCTTCAATTTCATCTTCAATAAGATGAAGATCCTGTTTTAATGCCTGGGTGGTTTGGTTTAATTCTTGCTTCGTATTTTCTCTTTTTTCTTTCATCTGTTCTAACTTTTGAGCTTCTTCTTCGGCAATGGCCTTCAAGTTCACCAGTTTGTCAGAGAGGTCCTCATAGGCTTCTTCCAACTTGGACTTGTTTTCTTCAAAATGCTTATGGCGTTCTTTCATCAGTTGCTTTTTTCCCTCAAGATTTTCGAGGTCTCTCGTTAGTTGAAGCAACTTCGCCTGCATGTTTTCTATAGAAGCATCAAGACTTTCCACATGATCCCTTTGACTCTTCAGTGAAACCTCATCAGCTTCGATCTTCTCACTTAACTCGTTTTCCTGGTTTTTGACTTCTTCCAGGTCCTTGAGAATACTTTCCCATTCTCCGTGAACTTGTTGTATTTGAGTAATCAATAAAGAGATTTCAACGTTCTTAAGCTCGTCTTTTTTCTCTAAGTAATCTTTCGCAACAGCCGCTTGCTCTTTTAACGGTTCAAGCTGACCATCAATCTCCCATATGATATCTTCCACACGGTTCAAGTTTTCCTGTGTTTCAGACAACTTATATTCCGCTTTTTTCTTCCGCTGTTTATATTTCAGGACTCCTGCTGCTTCTTCAAAAATGGAACGACGATCTTCTGCTTTGGAGCTGAGAATCTCCTCCACTTTTCCTTGACTGATGATAGAGAAGGCTTCTCTTCCAAGCCCGGAATCCATGAATAGGTCGACAATATCTTTCAACCGGCAAGTCTGATTATTTATATAAAACTCACTTTCGCCAGAACGGTAAACGCGTCTCGTTACACTGACTTCCTGGTAATCCAAAGGAAGCGCCTGATCGGTATTATCAAGAGTCAAAGTCACTTCTGCCATATTCAATGGTGCCCTGCTCTCACTACCTGCAAAAATGATATCTTCCATTTTACTACCACGGAGCGACCGGGCTGATTGTTCACCTAATACCCAGCGAATGGCATCCGTTATATTACTTTTCCCACTACCATTCGGTCCGACGACAGATGTGACTCCAGAAACGAAATCGACGGTCACTCGTTCGGCAAATGATTTAAAACCTATCGTATCTAATTGTTTGAGGAACATATTCATCCTCCTGTATTTTCACAAATCTTTCATTCACTCAACTTATATATTTTATCATAAAGAACGCCCCTACGGTAGGAACCGAAGGCTACTTTTATAACACCCTTGAAAATCTCATTGTTCAACATAAGCTCCCTATTCTTGAAGACTCAGTTTCGAGACATTTGTTTAGTGGGTAGGGGCTGCGGGGAATGACTCGCTTTCCGCCCCTTTGCCATGGAAGATTCTCGAAACCACTACCATAAGGTCATCTCGTATAATTATGGGACACCTCCATAACACTTAAAAGCTTTATCCAGAAGGCTTTATACTTCTAACAGCTGGATAGTGGAAGACCCTCCAACTTGGTACAAGGGTTCGTTTCTCCCTTAAATCGATAGGGGTGGTTGGGAAGCTGCGAGACTCCCGTGGGAGAAAGGAGATAGGCGAGATCCCGCAGGGCTTTAGCCCGAGGAAGCTCGCCACTCCCCCACAGGAAAGTGTTCAAATGCGGAATCGCCCTGGTAGACGCGAGTGTCTGGGCGATGGAGCTGGACGAGTAGCTTCCCAGCCACCCCAAACGCTTCACAAGGCAACGAACCCCGAAAACACCTTGAAACTGAGCCTTCCACAATCCTGCCATTTACTTTAATGAGTCATAATATTAATGAAGGGTTTCAAAATTCGGCAAAGTCCTTTATCATATGTAATAGCCTAGATACCGAGCCTTGAAGGAGGATTCATTTTTGAGTTTACAAGAAGCGAACCAAGAAAACTTAGAAGTCATCATCAACGATATGGCAGAAAAATTGCAGGTCGTGAACCGTTCCCTTATGGACCCAGAGGATTACGATCTCAATAAATACGAAGAAATCAAATCCCTACACGACATTATTGAGATGAAAGGTTCATTGAGTGTTTCTGAAATCCAGGCATTCGTTCAGGAGCTTGGCCAATACCGAAAATAACGACCGCTACTAAAATAGACCGTTATCCGAAGGTTCCCTCCGGATAACGGTCTATTTTTGATTACTTTTTAAAGGCGGATTATGAATGCGCTCCTTGATTTTCCAATGCTTGTTGAGCCGCTTTTTGTTCCGCTTCTTTCTTCGTACGACCTACACCAATCCCGCCGATGTCATCCTGGATCAGTACATGAGCGATGAACTCCCGGCTGTGTGCAGGTCCTCTCTCTTCAACGATTTCATATTCAATTTTACTGTTTTTATCCCGTTGAATAAATTCTTGTAGCTGACTTTTGAAATCCATCGCATGAGAAAAAGCACCTTTTTTCACTTTCGGATACACATACGTTCTTAAGAACTGTATAACTGCATCGTAACCCTGGTCTAAATAAAGAGCTCCAATGAACGCCTCAAAGACATCAGCTAGTAATGCTGGTCGGTTACGCCCTCCTGTAAGCTCTTCCCCTTTACCAAGTAAAATCAGGTCTTGGAAATTCAGCTCATTCGCAAATTCTACTAATGAGACTTCACACACAATCGAGGCTCTGAACTTCGTAAGTTCTCCTTCAGCCATATCCGGGAACTCCCGGTATAAATACTGAGAAACTCCTAGTTCAAGAACAGCATCTCCCAAGAATTCCAGCCGTTCATTATCCTCCCGATCGGTTTTCCGATGCTCATTCACATATGATGAATGTGTAAAAGCCTGTTCCAGTAACGAGATATTATTGAATTGTAAATTTATCTTTTTCTGGAAACTGGAAAAATCATCCATAAATCACCTTGTCCTTTACAATGAATTTCTTAAAAAATATAGGAAAGGCTGCCCGAAGAACGGACAGCGATCCTATTACGACTGGCTGCTTATGTAATTCACAGCGTCGCCTACTGTATTGATTTTTTCAGCTTCTTCATCAGAAATTTCCATATCAAACTCGTCTTCAAGCTCCATTACAAGCTCAACGACATCAAGAGAGTCTGCTTCTAGATCTTCTTTGAAGGAAGCTTCCATAGTCACTTTAGACTCATCAACATCAAGACGATCGACGATGATTTGTTTTACACGATCAAATGTTTCTGCCATTGGAACCTCACCTCCCTTCAGTAATTATAGTAATGTGTGGCCAAAAGCGCAAGAGGTTGTTTAGCCCCGACCAGCTTAAGCAAACCTTTGAAGTGGCGTATTTTGCCACAGCAAAGGGCTTGCTTAAGACCTCGAGGGGCTAACCTCTGGAGCTGGATGTAGTCAAAAGAACAAGAGGCTGTTTTGCCCCGATTTCCAGCAGAAGTCGTAATCTCTTTGTTTCAATAGAGATTACCGCCTAATAAGAGCCATGTTTTACATGACCATACCACCATCGACATGTAATGTTTGACCTGTCATGTATGCCGCATCTTCAGAAGCCAGGAAACGTACAACGCGTGCCACATCCTGCCCTTCTCCAAGACGCTTCAGTGGAATCAAGGCAAGCATCTGCTCGCGCTGCTCGTCTGTAAGGGCATCCGTCATATCTGTAGCGATATATCCTGGAGCTACCGCGTTGACCTGGATGTTTCTAGCTGCCAATTCTTTGGCATTCGATTTCGTCATTCCGATGACACCAGCTTTAGCAGCGACGTAATTCGCCTGCCCTGGATTCCCGGAAACACCTACGATTGAAGCCACGTTAATGATCCGTCCATATTTCTGTTTCATCATTTGACGTGTCACTCCTTTAGTACAGAGGAAAACGCCTTTCAAGTTCGTATCGATCACTGAATCAAATTCTTCTTCTTTCATTCTCATCAATAGATTATCCTTCGTAATCCCTGCATTGTTGACAAGGATATCCAGTCGTCCGAATTCATCAACGACTGTTTTCACCATACGTTTGACATCTTCATCATTAGAGACATTGGCCTGTATTTTAATGGCCACACCGCCCTGTTCATGAATTTCCTGAACAACTGCCTCGGCTTTATCTTCGCTTCCCGCATAGTTGACGGCAACTTTAGCTCCTTGTGCAGCAAGTTCAAGAGCAATGGCCTTCCCGATACCGCGGGATGCTCCTGTGACAAGAGCTACCTGGTCTTGTAACATTACGATTCCTCCTTATACCAATCGATGAACGCTTGCAGTGTCTCTGGATCCTGCACACTGAACGTTTTCATGCGACGTTTCACTTTACGGACAAGACCACTCAACACTTTCCCTTGTCCTACTTCTACAATAGCATCGACATCTTCTTCGACGAATGCCTCAAGAATCTGATGAAACCTTACAGGTGAGTAGAGTTGCTCCACCAAAAGCTTTTCTATTTCTTCAGCATCTGTCACGGGCGCTGCGGTTACGTTCGCATACACAGGCACATTAGCATCATGGATCGTCGTTTCAGACAAATGGTCAGCAAAATCATCACTGGCTGACTTCATCAGACGGGAGTGGAAGGGACCACTGACATTGAGTGGAAGTACACGCTTCGCTCCTGCCTCTGACAATTGCTCAGAAGCTTTGTCCACGCCTTCCTTTGTACCAGAAATGACAATCTGTCCTGGACAATTGATGTTCGCAAGGTCTACTGCTGACTCTCCATCAAAGTCACGCAAAACTTCTTCTATTTCTTCTTGCGATAGACCAAGTACAGCAGCCATTGTTCCCAAACCTGTAGGGTAAGCTTCTTCCATCAGCTTCCCGCGGACATGGACAAGTTGGACAGCTTCCATTGGATCCAGTGCTCCTGCTGCGACCAAGGCACTGTACTCTCCTAAACTGTGACCTGCCGTCATAGCAGGAGCCACCCCTTCTTGCTGTAGGACTCGTTGAATGGCTATACTATTCAAAAGTAATGCCGGTTGAGCATTTTCTGTTTTCGTTAATTCTTCTGAAGGTCCTTCGAACATTAAACGAGTCAATGAATAACCAAGAGCTTCATCCGCTTCATCAAACAATTGTTTCACAGCAGGATAAGCCTCATACATCGCCTTCCCCATTCCTACTTCCTGGGATCCTTGCCCAGGAAAAACACATGCGATTCGCTTCATGATTCATCCTCCTCTTTGTCCATTTTAGAAAGTGTTGCTGAAATTGTATTCGTTACATCAAGCTCAATCATGTGGCAAGCCTGTCGGATCGCATTCAAAACAGCTCGATCATTGGAGGAGCCGTGCGCTTTAATGACTGGCGCGGCCAAGCCAAACAACCCTGCTCCGCCATATTCACTATAATCGAGCTGGGCTTTTAAATTCCGCAAATCATTCTTTGCGAGGCCCGCAGCAATTTTTGTTTTAAAGTTACTCATAAATGTTTGCTTGATCATCGAGAACATCGTCATGGCCGTTCCTTCAATCGTCTTCAAGGTTACATTACCTGTGAACCCATCAGTCACGACTACGTCTGCCACGCCTTCAAGTAAATCACGAGCCTCAACGTTTCCGACAAAATTGATGGGAGCTTCCTTCATCAGATCAAACGCTTTTTTAGTCAAGTCACTTCCTTTGCCATCTTCCGTACCGACATTCAAAAGACCGACCCTCGGTTGTTTGATTTTACGTACATTTTCAGCATAGATACTTCCAATCACTGCATATTGCAATAAGTGATCGGGCTTTGCATCCACGTTCGCCCCGACATCCAGCATAAGAAACCCTTTGCCATCTGACGTTGGAAGGGTTGGACTGAGGGCAGGCCTGTCCACACCTTTCATGCGACCGACGACAAACAACCCTGCACTCATTAAGGCCCCTGTATTCCCAGCAGATATGCAACCATCTGCCCGTCCTTCTTTCACTTCAGTGGCCGTGAGAACCATAGAGGATTGCTTTTTTCTCCTTACGGCTCTTACCGGTTCATCATCTGCTGTAATGACTTCTGTTGTATGTAATATGGACACATTTGACTGTCCTTTTAAAAAAGGCTTGATTTGTGCTTCATCACCTACGAGGGTGATTTCGAGACCGTCTATTGTATCTGCGGCCTCTACGGCTCCTTTTACAATCGCCTCGGGAGCGTTGTCACCGCCCATAGCGTCAATGGCTAGCTTCATTCTCGATCCATCTCCTTCTGTTGGTTGGAACGATACATCTCAAAAGTACCTGCGAATACTTCTTCGTTACCTACATAACTATGCACATTCACAAGTGTTCGTCCCTTTTCATCGTCCCCTTTGACCGTCGCTTTGGCCACCACACGTTCTCCAAGTTTTACTGGACGTGTGAATGTGATCTCAGAATGCGCCGTAAGCGCGAGTTCATCGTTGATCAAGGCGACGGCCAGGGAATTGGCTTGTGCAAATAAATAGTGACCTCTAGCGATATGGTTTCTCGAAAAAACATGTTCCGGACGGATATCCAAAATCGAAATGGCACGGTCGTCCAATTCCAGGTCCACCACTTCCCCGATGATTTCCTCCACCGGTAATGCTTTTACCGTTTCATTCCATTCTTGCGTGGCAACCGATTTGATGCGTTCACGCAATTCCGGAATTCCGAGTTCCATTCGATCAAGCCTTATGGTCTGAATGCTGACCCCGAATGTCTTTGCTAATTCTTCGTCTGTAATGAAGGGGGTATGGTCTATTTTCGTTTTCAATTCTTCCTGACGTACTTTTTTAGACTTCTTCATACGAATGCCACCGTTCATTTAGTCATAATTTCATCACCTTATGACTAGGTACTAATAGTAATATATAATACCAAGTTCAATTACGCAAGGATTTGCTTAGGATTCCCTATTTTCCACTCCCTAATAATTGTTTTAAACGTTCCCATTATGTTTGATAGCCGTTGGAGCACGGAGAATGAATTATTTTCCATAGGAGCTTTGAACATGATCAGAGTATGGTCTGTCGAGATCCCGTAATCGATGACTTCCTTAACAAAGGAAAACACCCAGCTCCTGGAAGCCGAGTGTTCGTTTGGATCGTTAGTCCAACACATTCCCGAGAAGGTGCTGGTCACTATAAACGTGTTCTTTTAACGCTTTGTATCGTTGGTCATTATCCAGCGTATTCTCCATAATCATTTCAGCCGCATCTTTTCTTGCGGTTTCGAGAGCCCGATAATCATGAACCATGTCACCGACTTTAAATTCAGGAAGACCGCTTTGTTTTTTGCCGAAAAAGTCACCAGGACCACGAAGCTTCAAATCTTGTTCGGATAATTCAAAGCCATCATTCGTTTCGGTCATTATTCTCATCCGTTCTTTTCCTACGTCTCCCTTGGGATCACCCAATAGAATACAGTAACTTTGATCAGCACCACGCCCTACCCGTCCTCTCAGTTGGTGGAGTTGGGATAGGCCGAATCTTTGTGCATCATAAATGACCATAACCGTTGCATTCGGGACGTTCACCCCTACCTCGACAACCGTTGTGGAGACGAGAATTTTCAGCTCGTTTACAGCAAACTGCTGCATAACGCTCTCTTTTTCTTCGTTATGGAGACGACCATGCATCAACCCGACTGATGTGGAAGGCTCAAAAACAGCGCTAAGCTGATCATAGAGGTCGATGGCATTTTGAATATCAAGTTGGTCCGACTCTTCGATTAATGGACAAATGACGTAAGCCTGGTGTCCCTGGTCGATCTCTTTCTGGATGAAACTTAAAACACGGTTGGTCATTTCCCCTTTGACCCAATACGTATCTACAGGTTTTCTTCCTGCTGGCATTTCATCAATAACACTTACATCCATATCTCCGAATGCCGTAATCGCAAGTGTTCTTGGGATAGGTGTAGCCGTCATGAATAAGACATCAGGGGAAAGACCTTTATCCCGTAATGATCTGCGCTGTTCAACCCCAAATCGGTGCTGCTCATCAACGATGACGAAGCCAAGATTCTTAAAAACGACCTCGTCCTGAATGAGCGCATGGGTGCCGACCAAGATATCGATTTCTTCCTGCTCAACGGCTTCAAGAATTTCTCTTCTCCGCTTTCCTTTTATAGATCCTGTCAGCAAAGCAACTTTAGCACGTCCTTCAAACATTTCTTTCAAGGAATGGTAATGTTGTTCTGCCAGAATTTCTGTCGGAACCATGAGAGCCCCCTGATGACCTGCAGTAATCGATGCGTAAAGAGCAATCGCGGCAACCGCTGTCTTCCCTGATCCAACGTCCCCTTGCAGCAGACGGTTCATTCTGTGCGGACTTTTCATGTCATTCAAAATTTCTGCCAGCGACCGTTTCTGAGCAGAAGTCAATTCGAATGGCAGCGACTGAACAAATGCCGTCAACTGATCGTTGTCATACATTTGGCCAATCCCTGTTGTCGATTCTCGGTTATGTTTCCTTAACAGCTGCATTTTCAATTGAAACAGAAGAAACTCTTCATAAATAAAGCGACGCTTGGCATGCTTCAACATAACCCTGGTCTCAGGATAATGCATTTGGTTCAATGCTTGAGAACGGTCAGGAAGTTTGTATGCAAGAGCCAGATCTTCTGGAAGAATGTCAGGAATATCTGCACTGTAATCATCAAGAGCGTTTTTGATCACTTTCCTTAATGTATTGAGGTTGACTCCTTCTTTTAACGTGTACACAGGCTGGATAGGTTCCTGACTTTTCGATTCTCCTTTTTTAAACTGACTGACCGTTATTTGGAGTCTCTGCTGATCCCATTTCCCTGTTACTGTAACCGTATCCCCCTGATTCAACTGTTTCTTAGCAAAAGCACGATTAAACATGACAGCTTTTACCGCAAACTGATCGACTTGAAGGGTAAAAGTCAGCCTTGATTTTTTCCTGCCATAAAAGCTTAAAGCTGGTTCAGAGACGATCTCGCCTTCAATAGTTGCCTTCTCATTATGCGTGAGTTCAGTAAGAGGTTTCACTTCATAGGTGTCATAACGGTGCGGAAAGTAGAATAACAGATCCTCCACCGTAAAGAGTCCAAGCTCATTCAATTGTGATTGTAGTTTGTCTCCTACTCCTTTAACTTCACTGATCGATTGCTGCAACACGTCATTCACTCTTTCTTCAACGATATTCCATACACTTTGGCTTCCAATTCACGTCCTGTTGGTGTAGCCGCAAGTCCACCTTGCGCCGTTTCCCTGAACGCTGAAGGCATGCGCTGCCCGACTTTGTACATCGCATCAATTACTTCATCACAAGGAATTCGACTCGTCACACCTGCAAGAGCCATATCCGCAGCTACGACTGCGTTCGAGGAACCCATAGCATTCCTCTTCACGCAAGGCACTTCTACGAGACCTGCAACAGGATCACAAATGAGCCCGAGCATATTCTTCAACGTAATAGCCATCGCTTCGGCAGATTGTGAAGGGGTACCCCCAGCCATTTCAACGATTGCAGCGGCAGCCATTCCAGCCGCTGACCCGACTTCTGCCTGGCAGCCTCCCGCAGCTCCTGAAATAGAAGCGTTATTAGCTACAACAAACCCGAAGGCACCTGAAGTAAACAGGTAACGAACCATCTGCTCCCGTGTAGGGTTCAATTGATTTTTTACAGCAAAGAGTGTCCCTGGTACACAACCGGCACTTCCTGCAGTAGGAGTAGCACAGATGGTCCCCATGGCTGCGTTCACCTCATTGGTTGCCACCGCTTTACTGACGGCATCCATAAGAAGATTTCCGGATAACGGGGTATGGTTTTTCATATAGTTTTGGATGAGTACCGCATCTCCCCCAGTCAAACCACTGTGTGACTTAACTCCCTTCAAACCATCTTCTATCGCTTTTTCCATTACATCAAGATTTCTTTCCATTTGAGAGAACACTTGCTCCCTCGTTAGTTGTTTTACTTCCATCTCCTGACGAATCATAACTTCAGAGATTTGGATATTTTCACTTTCTGCTAATTCTACGAGTTCAGCTACATTTCTAAACATGTGAGCTCTCCTTTCTTTATTTAATCTGATATTTTAGCTACTTGTGTAATGTGATCTGCTCGTTCAAGTTCATCTAGGATCGAATCATCAATGTTCTGATCCACTTCGATGACCATCAAGGCTTGTTCCCCTTGTGCTTTACGGGACACTTCCATGCGTCCGATATTGATTTGGTTTTTCGCTAATATAGCTGTTGCCGAGGCAATTGCACCGTAACGATCATTGTGAATAAGAAGAATTGCCGGGTGACTTCCAGATAAGCGGAGTTCAAAACCATTCAATTCCGTGATTTCCGCTTTTCCTCCCCCGATTGAGATTCCGACTAACTCGAGCTCTCCATCATCATCACCAATTTTAACTCTTGCCGTGTTGGGATGATCCGTATGGGCATCTTCTTCGTGAAATCTTATCTTCATGCCATTTTTCCGAGCTGTAACGAGTGATTGACTGATTCGTTCATCATACGTATCGTAATCTAGCAATCCACCAATGATGGCTACATCAGTGCCGTGACCTTTATATGTTTTCGCAAAGGATCCATACAAATGAATATGGGCATATTTTGGTTCCCTGCCAAATAAGTGACGTGCGGCACGCCCGATTCTGGCCGCTCCTGCGGTGTGTGAACTGGATGGTCCAATCATGATGGGACCGATAATATCGAATACTGAACGATATTTCATGAGAATCACCTTCCCTTTTCATCTATATATAAAGAAAGAAAACGCTTTCTACTATATTATAATCCTTTTATATCTTAACACAAACTGTTGTTCTACACCTCATTTTTTACAAAAAGCGAACAAATCAGGTTGATAGATTGACGATTTACGAGTAAAATAAACGTTTGTGGGTTACTCGGTAACCGGGCGGGAGAGGGATAAATTTCATAGAGGAGATTCAAATGCTCAATCAGCATCATCAAAAAGTGAGCTGGAAGAAAGAAGGATTGGCTGGGTTAATCGGTTATTTCACGACCGTCTACATCGTGGCCGTAAACAGTCAAATCCTTCATAGTGCAGGTCTGCCGCTTGAGAGCGGCATGATTGCAACGATTCTTGCCAGTGCACTCGGCTGTTTGATCATGGCCATATACGCCAATGCGCCTATGGTTCTCATTCCAGGAATGGGTGTCAACGCTCTATTCGCTTACTCCATCGTTGAAGGATCGGGGATGACTTTTCAAGAAGGGCTGGCTGTTGTATTCGTAGCCTCCCTCATCTTTCTAGTCACAGCTTTTACCAAACTTGGTGACTGGCTGAAACATGCCATTCCCGCTTCCCTGAAACATGCGATTACGGTTGGTCTTGGATTGTTTTTGACGTTGATCGGATTAGAAAAAGGCGGCCTTGTTGTAAGAGGAGAACATTCTTTGATTACTCTCGGCAACCCTTCTTCTGCGATTGTCATCACAAGTATCCTCACCTTGTTTATTGGGATTTTCCTTTTCACAAGAAATGTTCCCGGTAACTTCTTGGTGACGATGATTGCAGGGACCATGATCGCTCATTTCACAGGAGTATTGGGTGAACGCGGAGATTCTCTCGCACTCAGCGAACAATCCTGGGTTTTCATGCCGGACTTCACAAGTGTGACCGGCTTCGGGTTCTGGATGGCTGTTTTCCCGCTTGCAATCGTTCTTATTTTTGAGAATATGGGACTCATCCACGGACAATTGGATATGCTGGATCAACAAAGCAAATTCAAAAAGTCCTATCAGGCCTCTGCCTTTTCAGCATTAAGTACGGGATTCCTCGGTACATCACCGACGGTTTCTTCTGCTGAGAGTGCAGCTGTCATTGCATCCGGAGGAAAGTCAGGACGAGCAGCACTAACGATGGCTGTCTTATTCATTGGCACCATCTTTTTGATTCCTTGGATTTCCATGGTTCCATCTACCGCTATCGCACCGATCCTCATCATCGTCGGAGCGCTGATGGTACAGAATATTAAGGAAATCCCACTGGATCAATTATCTGAAGCGATGCCAGCCTTTCTGATTATCGTGATGATTCCATTCACCTACTCCATCGCTGATGGAATGGCTTTTGGATTTATCGCTTACCCGATCGTAAAGTTCGCCATCGGAAAGCAAAGAGAACTAACTACGCCAGTCGTACTCATTGCCATGGTCTTTCTCATTGAATTTATCATGCGCTCGCTTGGTCATTAATTTATCTGCAGCGCAATTATGCTCTGTACCCTTAATTGGGTACAAAAAGCAAATAAATCCCGTACATCCATGATGTACGGGATTTATTGTATTCTCCAGCGTAAAACAATGGTTAGCTGACAACATTCTACTTGTTGGTTGCTTGCAGACAAATGAATTTTCATCTGGTCGGGATTATATTCCGCTTGAAAGGGAGACTCCACACCAGAGCTTCGAATCAACGTGTTTACTTTTGATTGATCCGACTCTTGAGCAGCCCCCATTATATCATTGGCAAAATCATGAGAATTGCTGATTCTTCCCACTACTTTCCTGGCATCATCCATCAACTTTTCCATCTCTGAGGCAGACTGAACAAACATATCCTCATCAACTTCCGGATATAACCGGATAGAACGACGTTGATGATCATGATAGTAAACAGTTGGATATACGAAAGGGACATAGCACGGAACCCATACGACATACATATAAAAACCCCCCGGGCCCTTTAGAACATTTCCTCCTCTTATAAACTATTATTAAATATATGTACCCCACATCATTTCAGAAGCTTCAAATCTCCTCCCCTTCCTGTAACGCTCCCTTTATTGTAAAACTCTGCTTCGAGATAACCGGGGTTCGTTTACTGCATCGAGTGGTTTCAAGACACTTATATGGCCATGGGGCTCAGCGAAACGGTGAGACTCCTATAGGACGTGTAGGACAGGTTAGACCTCACAAAACGAAGTCCGAGGAGGCTCACCGCCCGCCCCTTGGAAAACGAACGGTTTCCCGGAGCCCCTAAACGCACCCCATCTCGAAATCGTTTTTTTACAAAATCCTGCCATTTAACTTAATAACGATACAATAATGGATAAAAAAGTCATCTAAAAAGCGCCCAGAAATTCTGGACGCTTTTTACTATGTGCGAGGTTATTGATCATCTACATCTATGACCTTGATTGTAGAGTTATGCTTTGGAAATACGATCGTAAGAACGCCACCTTTAAAGGATGCACTGCTTGCTGTCTCCGCCACGGCAAAGGGAAGGGTCACCACGCGTTCTCTTTGGCTTAATGAATGAGAACGGTGGTAATAATGAGCCTCTTCATTCTTCACTTCTCTTAGTTGCCGTTCATCCACGCGGATTCGAAGCTGATTCCCAGATCGATCTATGCGTATTTGCTCTCGCGACACATTAGGAAGGTAAGCTTCGACAGTAACATCTCGATCTGTTTCGAACACTTCCACAGGGATTGTGGTCTGTTGAAAAAAGTCATGGACGTGCTTAATCGATTCGTCAAAGAACGAGTCGAACGCCTTGACGATGTCACGAAAACTCTTGTCAAACAAATCCGGCAGTTGTTTATGTTTATCATCCATACCTTTGCACCTCTTTTTGCATAAAGTCTGCCCTACACTTTATGCACGGCGCTCGGTTTGGTGAACATTTCACTTATGAATGAAAATCTTGACCTGAAGTTACAGGCTGGATGTACCCTTTGCGTATAACAAAATCTCCAAACCTTTCATCATCTTCCCGTTTTATGTACACTTCTCTCATTTTCCGGGTGTACCTTGATTGTTATTTTTCCGAATAGAGATCACCTTCGGTTTAAGCTGTTGGGAAAGCAAGCATAAAAAACGCAGCCCTAGGGCTGCGTTTCGACACGAATTATTCGATTGAAAAGATATAGGAATATATCGGCTGTCCACCATTGTGGATTTCCACTTCCAAATCTTCGTATGTTTCTTCAATGAATGACTCAAGTTCTGCAATCTCTTTATCGTCGGCTTCTTCACCAGTCAAGATGGTCAGAATTTCATCTTCATCTTCGTCTATCATTTGGTTCAACAACGTTTTAGCCGTCGTCAAAGCATTTTTGTCTGTGGCTGAGATTTTACCATCGGCAATTCCCATGAAGTGGCCTTTGGAAATATCCAACCCATCAATTTGCGTATCTCTGACGGCATACGTGATTTGTCCTGTTTTCACTTCAGACATAAGGCTGAGCATTTCTTCTTTATTCGCATCAAGATCTGCTTCCGGGTTGAACCCAAGAAGTGCGCTCATTCCTTGAGGGATGGTTTTCGATGGAATGACAGCAACCTCTACCTCCGCTAATTCTGCCGCTTGTTCAGCAGCCATGACGATATTCTTGTTATTCGGCAAGATGAGCACACGTTTCGCATGTGCTTCTTTAATCGCTTCTGAAAGATCTTGAGTACTTGGGTTCATGGTTTGACCACCCTGGATGACAACAGTAGCGCCAAGACTTTCGAACAGCTTTTTGATTCCGTCTCCCATGCTCACTGTTACAATTCCGTACTCCGCTTTTTCCTCTGACTTGGGCTTGGCCTTCTTTTTGTCCCCAACGATTGAAGTATGCTGCTCACGCATATTCTCAATCTTCATGTTGATTAGACTTCCGTATCTTTGCCCCAAGGTCATAGCTTCACCTGGATATTCCACGTGCACATGGACTTTGATCAAGTCTTCATCAGAAACGACAAGTAGAGAATCACCCATTTCACTAAGCTCATTACGGAAGGCTTCTTCATCATATGGATGTTCGGCAAGTTTATCTTCTTCAAATTTGACCATGAATTCTGTGCAATAGCCAAATTCAATATCCTCCGTATTCATGAAGTCCTGATTTAACTTGTGGTGTTCAGCATTGACCATGTCATCCATCGATACTGTTTCCTCAAGATCAGGAAGTTCCTCCCCTTTTAGATTGGCCAGGAAACCTTCATAAATCGTGACGAGACCTTGTCCTCCACTATCCACAACCCCTACTTCCTTCAATACAGGAAGCAGCTCAGGTGTGTGCTTCAAGGATTTTTTAGCTGCTTGAACGACTCCTTCGATGAACGGAATGAAGTCTTCCTCCTTTTCAGCAATCTCGACAGATGCTTCAGCAGCCTCTCTCGCTACAGTAAGAATGGTTCCTTCCACAGGCTTCATGACAGCTTTATATGCTGTTTTGGCCCCACCTTGAAGAGCGTCTGAAAAGTCCTTGGTTGTAATGACTTCTTTGTCTTCAATCGTCTTCGCAAAGCCACGGAAAATTTGGGAAAGAATAACCCCTGAGTTTCCTCGGGCTCCCATTAAGAGACCTTTGGATAAAGATTGGGCCACTGTTCCTACATGATTCTGGTCCACGTTCCGCACTTCTTCAGCTCCAGAAGTCATGGATAGATTCATATTTGTCCCCGTATCTCCATCCGGTACAGGGAAAACATTCAAAGCATCAATCATCTGAGAGTTCTGCTTTAAATGATGCGCTCCTTGCAAGATCATTTCGGCAAGCGTCTTGCCGTCTAACTTTTGTAACGTCACACTTACTTCCTCCTTTGACTACAACCGCGATCTATTCGGTCGTCACACGAACTCCCTGAATGAAGATATTCACAGAATCCACAGACAAACCAACTGTTTTGTTTAGTGTGTATTTTACTTGTGATTGGACGTTGTGAGCGACTTCGGAAATCTTCGTCCCGTAGCTCACAATAATGTACATGTCTATATGGAGGCGATCTTCATCCTGTCTGACAACGACTCCTCTGGAAAAATTCTCTTTTCGGAGCATTTCAGATAAACCGTCACGGATCTGATTTTTAGATGCCATACCGACGATGCCGTAGCACTCAACAGCGGCTCCTCCAGCAATCGTTGAAATGACTTCATTGCTAATAGTAATATGACCATATTGGTTATTTAAATCAACAGACATAATAGATCCTCCTTTATAATCCTCTTCAATCCTACCCTATTATAACACAAAAATGTGAAATGAATTTCTGTTCAATGGTAAGAAAATGACCTGGATATCCCTACTATACTGTGTAACAATTCATAAGTTCTGTCAAGAAAAAATTCTTGATATAATTCTGACTAGATTATTGCAAACACGTATTCTATATGATAAAGTTACTAAGTATCTGATGATTTATGTATGTAACAGGAGGGATTTTCATGGCACGCAGAAGTGTTCTATCTGGTAAAGGTACACGCTCAGGTAACCACCGTTCACACGCGATGAACGCTAATAAACGTAAATTCAAAGCTAATGTTCAAAAAGTTCGCATCCTTGTGGATGGCAAGCCTCAAAAAGTTTACGTAACAGCACGTGAACTTAAGTCCGGCAAAGTACAACGCGTATAATTGCTGACACAGAGCTTATAAGCTCACAAAAAAAGCACCCTTTCCGGGTGCTTTTTTTATTTGCTAAGATAAATTAACGGGCGATTTTGGTGCTCTCCGGAGCTCAGCCCATGTGTACTCCGGAGCTCTCCACTTTGATTTGGTCCTAATCTTTTTTAAATGTACTTATGACTGCGCGCACTAAACCCCCGACGAACCTTGGGAGTTTGATGGTATAAAATTTCAAAAGAGCCCCCTCCTCCTATATGAACTAATGCGAACTCCCTTATAACCCTCATGTAGGCAAGTCTGTACTTCTTATTACTAAGAGTATGCCTGACTCAAATGAAAAAGTACCTGTATCTTCAATCAGTCGGTTTGAGATGCACAGGGTGGATCCAAATGGCAGATAAGCGCGATCCAAAGGGTAGTAGAACCCTTCGAGGGTAATATCCGTCACTTCCAGCGTCACTGGCAAGAAAGAAACATATGGATAACATTCATCCGCTTCCATCTTATGCTCACCAGCTGAGACTAATTCCACCCGATTCTGTCGATCAATGATCGCACTTTTTACATTTTCCTTCATGAGGGGGTAAAGAAGCTGCATGTTCGCCTGAGAATGATCGATCCGACCACCGGTCACTCCGAATAATAGAATATGCCCCGCCTTTAAACGGAGTGCTTCATTTATAGCTAATTCCAAATCCGTTTCATCCTTTTCATCTGGATAAACAAAGACGTGTTTGGATTTCTTTTTTATTTCAGCCAGTGATCTTTCTGATACAGAATCAAAATCTCCAATGGCGATGTCGGGAGCCACTCCCTGCTCGACGAGAACTTCTGCTCCTTGATCGGCCCCGATCCAAATGCATTCATCACATGCATATGCTTTTAAATCCGGTATGTAAGACTTCGGTCCGCCACCGACAACAATAACTCTCTTCATTTCCATAACATCCTCCCTGTACCTTTCACCATAAAAAAATAAATCCTTCACTATTCACGATAAGCTCCCTGTGGAAGACTCAATTTCAAGATGTTTCGGGCTTCATTTGCCATAAGGAGATTCAGGGGTGGTCGGGAAGATACTCGCTTTCCTGTGGGGGAGCGCCGCGCTCCCGCGGAAAGCGAGTGATTCCCCGCAGCCCCCATCCACTCAACAAAAGTCTCGAAATCAAGTCTTTCACAATCCTGTTATCTATTACAATAGGACGGTTTCTTCTATTGTAAAATGTAACTTATTTCTGAACTGGATGCCAATAATAAAAAAGAAAATAAAAAACTCAAAGGATCGAGGCCCTTTGAGCGTTTCATTTATTGTGCCGCTTGTCTAATTTCTTCCATCGCTTTTTTACGATCTTCTTGGTTAAAGATGGCGCTGCCAGCCACAAGCACATCCGCTCCAGCGTCTGTGCAAAGTTTAGCTGTATCAACTTTCACTCCACCATCTATTTCGATTTCGAAGGAAAGTCCTTCTTCTTCCCTCCACTGGGAGATTTGTTCAATTTTTGGTACGACCGACTGAATAAATGATTGCCCCCCAAATCCTGGGTTAACCGTCATCAAGAGGACAAGATCGACATCCTGGAGAATCGGCCGAATGGCTTCCGCTGGAGTTGCTGGATTGATGACGACTCCTGCTTTTACCCCATGGCTTTTGATCAATTGAATCGTTCTATGGAGGTGTGGACATGCTTCCTGATGAACGGTGATGATATCAGATCCTGCTTTGGCAAAAGCTTCAATATATTGATCTGGATTTTCGATCATTAAATGGACATCAAGAGGCAAGTCGGTTACCGGACGAATGTGGTCCACAATTAGTGGGCCGATTGTAATATTAGGAACAAAATGTCCGTCCATGACGTCTACGTGGATATAATCCGCTCCTCCACGTTCGACATCCTTGATTTCTTCTCCAAGCTTTGAAAAATCAGAAGCTAGAATGGATGGTGCAATTTTTGTCATGTTTAATACCTCGGCTTTCTATTCTGTATTTCATTTAAAAATTGTAGATAATGCTCGTACCGCTGATCGGAAATCTCCCCATTATCTACGGCCTTTTTGACCGCGCACTTCGGCTCTTTGTTGTGCAAACAACCTCGGAATTTACATTCATTCTGTACTTCTACGAACTCAGGGAAACACTCAGGCAGTTGATCAAGTTCCAATTCGCCGAATTCCAATGAACTAAAACCAGGGGTATCTGCTACAAGCCCGCCTGCTATTTCATAAAGTTCCACATGACGTGTTGTATGTTTTCCACGGCCCAGACTCTCAGAGATTTCATCGGTATCAATAGAGAGTCTTGGATCGATGGAATTAAGCAAGGACGATTTACCGACACCGGACTGACCGGCAATCACCGTTGTACGCCCAGCCAGGTGAGATTCAATTTGATCCATAGATTCTGTATCGTCTACAGCTGATAAAATAACGGGGTAGCCGATTTTTTCATACAAGGATTTGTAGCTTTCCATCACTTCCATTTGTTGTTCATCCAATTGGTCCACCTTGGAAATGACAATAAAAGGCTCAATCCTCTTTTCTTCCACAAGGACGAGAAAGCGATCCAGTAATAAAGCATTGAAATCCGGGTGAACAGCAGAAGTGACGATTAACGCCTGATCAACATTCGATATTGGAGGCCTGACCAACTCATTCTTTCTGTTTTCAATGGATAAGATGTAACCTTCTTCTTTATTTTCCGCCTTGAACTCTACGAGATCACCAACTAAAGGGGTGACTTTCTTCTTACGAAAGTTGCCCCGTCCACGACATTGGTAGATCTCCCCTTCACAAAGGACATAATAGAACCCGCTCAATGATTTAATAATTTTTCCTACTGGCATCTTTTCACCTCTTAATACGGTACTTCCACTTCTTCTTGATAGACTTCTCCGTCCCTCATTACCCGGTAGGTGGCTACTTCTCCCGGTTCAATGGTTAAAGTAATTTCAAACGTTTTCGTCTCGGTAATCGTTTCACTGATCACTGGAGTACTTCCGTTTCGATTAGCATCATTGACATAAATCAATACTTCCTGACCCTCGGTTTCCGGCTGCTCTCCTTCTTGCTCGCCATCCCCTTGGCCTTCTTCCTCATTCGTTGCCGGTTCATACGGAACTTCAATAGAAACGGTCTCATCTCTAGGAGGTTTTGGCTCAGGTCCTCTAGAAATGACTAAGTTTACGGTCGACCCTTGCTCTACTTCTGTTTGAGCAGCAGGATCCTGTCTAATCACATAGCCTTCTCTTACCTCTTCGGAGAATTCACGTGTCACTTCAAATTTCAATTTATTTCTTTGCAGGTAATCTGTGGCAAACTTCTCATTCGCTTCCACTAAACTCGGAAGTTGAACTTTAGCCACTCCAGAACTGACACGGAAGGTTACCGTGGTCTCATCTGGAATGACACTCGTACCAGGGCTTGGACTTACATGGGAAATAATTTCTCCTGCTGAATGTTCCTCGCTTGTCTGTTCGATTAAATCGACACCACTATATCCCTTACTCTCCAGCTCTTCTTTTACTTGTTCGTAATCATCACCGCTGTAATCAGGGAAATCCACACGTTCTTTTCCGTTGCTAAGATATACGGTAACCTCGGAACCTTCCTTCACTGTCATCCCAGCTTCAGGGTCTGTTTCAATGACATCTCCCTCTTCCACCTCATCAGAAAAACGCGTTTCTCTTGTCACACTAAGGTTCAAGTCACTGAGTTCACTATATGCCGTCTCATACTCTTCTCCTGCAAGATCAGGAATCTCCACATCCGCCGGCTGGATGATCCCAGGGATTGTGAATAAGGCTACGGCTCCCCCAATGACTAATAAAAGAATAACCGTAAGGATCCAGGGCCACACTTTTCGCTTTTTCTTTTGTTTCTTCTCGTCAGCCTGAGGAGCTGCAGGAGGTGTCTCCTTATAGGTTTTAGTCGGTGATGCAGGCGTAGGGCTGACAGGCTTATGATCACTGGTATTGATGATCGTATCTTCTTCGGTTGAATTCCCGTATGCTTCATTTGTAATCACTGGGATGGCTTTGGTCTTTTCTTCATCACCATCATCGGGTAAAGTAAATACCGGTTCATTTGCGCGGTATGGTTCAAGAGAAGTTTCAATCTCATGCTCCATCTCCAATACCGATTCGTACCTATGAAAAGGATCTTTGGCCGTTGATTTCAAAACAATATTCTCAACACTTTGAGGCAGATCCGCATTCCATCTTTTCAAGGAAGGTGTTTCATGCTGAAGATGCTTTAAAGCGATCGAGACAGGAGATTCTCCGGAAAAAGGGAGCCTGCCTGTCAGTAATTCGAAAAAAACAATACCGAGCGAATAGACGTCTGATTTTTTTGTTGCCATCCCGCCCCGCGCTTGTTCAGGGGATAGATAATGAACAGAACCAAGCACAGAGTTGGTCTGAGTCAACGCCGTCGCACTGAGGGCCATAGCAATTCCGAAATCCGTCACTTTCACATGACCATAATGATCAATAAGAATGTTCTGCGGTTTAATATCCCTATGAACGATTCCATTATCATGCGCATGAGCGATTGCGGATGCAATCTGCCTCATAATATCCACCGCTTCAGACACATCGATTGGACTATGTTGTTGAATGTACTGCTTTAACGTCATTCCATCGACGTACTCCATCACCATAAAATAAATGTCGTCTTCCTCCCCGACATCATAAATGTTGACGATATTCGGATGAGAAAGACTCGTAGCTGATTGTGCCTCTCTATGAAAGCGAGCAATAAACTCTTCATCATTTCCATGTTCGAGTCGCAGTACTTTAATGGCGACATCCCTGTCCAGAATCGTGTCATGAGCAAGGTAGACATTCGCCATACCGCCGCCACCGATCATCTCTTGTACACGATAACGGTCATTAAGGAGACGGTTATTCAACATTATTCCGCACCTTCTTTCTGGTCGGAAGAAGGATGATGATGGACGACTGCAAGCGTAATATTGTCTTCCCCTCCACGCTCATTCGCAAGATCGATCATCTGCTTCGTAAATGACGACCATTCCCCTTCAAATGTTTTCAATTCACTTAATTCCTCATCACTAACCTTATTGGTTAAGCCATCTGTGCACAATAGAAGGCGGTCATCTTCCTCGAATTCCATTGTTTTCACATCGGCCGTCAATTCAAATTCTGTCCCAAGCGCTTTTAACAATACATTTTTCCTGGGATGATGCTCGGCCTGTTCTTCGGTAATCTGTCCGGAACGCACAAGTTCGTTCACGAGAGAATGGTCCTCAGTGATCACTTTAAAGCCGTAGTCATTAGCAAAATAGCACCTGCTGTCTCCAATATGACCGATCGTCGCAAATTCATTTGTACACAAAGCTACGACAACTGTCGTTCCCATCCCTGCACATTCTTCATGTTCATTGGCATAGGCTTTGATTTCATTGTTCGCAGAGAGGACCGCTTCTTTGATCCAATTTTCAGCTTGATCAGGAGTTTCTATAAGATTGGCTTCCTGCCATTTTTTATGTATGTGTGAGGTCGTCATCTGACTGGCAATATCACCGGCCTGATGCCCACCCATCCCGTCGGCTACGATGGCAAGGACCTGGCCTGCATCGTTTTTAAAAACCCCGCCGGCATCCTCATTATGAATTCTGACTTTCCCTTGATCTGTTTCGTAATAACCTATCATGGTCTCACCTGCCTCATATTTATAACTTAGATAAAACATGGGTGCTCATTCTTAGGTGGTATCTTACACTCTACTTTAAAGGGTAGGAATCCGAGTATTGGAATCAGATTCTACCCCCTGGAATTCATTCATTTTGAGATTCTTTACTTTTTATACAACCGGGTTAAGAAAAATCCATCTGTATCCCAATCTTGAGGGAAAAGCTGAAGACCTATTTCGGTAAGACCCTGCGATTCCTGAAGGGCTTCTGGAAGCTCCTTAAAGAAAGCTGGATCTACTTCAAAGTCCGGATTCTCTTTCAAGAAATGCTTGACGGCTTCCTCATTTTCATGACGGTCCACCGTGCATGTACTATAGACAATCTTGCCTCCAGGCTTTAGGAGTGGCGCAACTTCTCTCAATAAATCATCCTGAATCTTTCTTAGGGAGAAGATATCTTCTTCTTTTTTATGGTATTTTATATCTGGTTTTCCACGTAAAACTCCAAGACCGGAACAAGGAGCATCGAGTAAGATGCGGTCAAAAGTGCCCGGCGTGTGCTTTTCTCCAAGCTTTCTTGAGTCTGCCTGACTGGCGGTAATGGATGTGAGCTGCAGCTGTTCAGCCTTTTTGCTTACCAGTTTCGCTTTTTTCTCATGCAAGTCATAAGCGACGACTTCTCCCTCATCCTCCATCTTTTCAGCGATATGGGTGGTTTTACCTCCAGGTGCGCTACAGGCATCCAGCACCGACAATCCCCTTTC
This sequence comes from Halobacillus faecis, assembly GCF_007991335.1. Taxonomy (GTDB): domain Bacteria; phylum Bacillota; class Bacilli; order Bacillales; family Halobacillaceae; genus Halobacillus; species Halobacillus faecis. The sequence goes on from NZ_BJYD01000022.1 coordinate 53,781, forward strand.
AAGATCCATCATTTCCGCTACAAGCATAGAACTCTGATCTTGAACGGTTACATACCCTTCTTGGAAAAGGGAATGGGAGAGAATTGCCCCTTCAAGAACAAGGAAGCCTTGAGGGGAGAGAGCGCTCTCTTCCACTCTGTATCCATCTTCCTGAAGCTGCTTCATCGCCTCTTCACGTGAAATTCTAAGCGGCTGTACTCTCAGCGACATAGGGAGGTGTTGATTGTTCGCTTCACACATCTCTTTTGTCGTTTCCATGCCATACTGATCAACCCAGCGGTTTACAAGCCATTGAGGATGACTGGTTTCAATCGCCATTCGCTCTACTGGATCTTCGATTTTATCTAGGCTCTGAACACCTTTGCGCTGGACGTTTCGAAGTACGCCATTCATAAATGAAGAAATCCCTTTATGTCCGCGCTTCTTAGAGATTTCCACGGCTTCATGGATAATGGCATGGTCCGGTACTCTTTCAAGAAAGACCATCTGATATACCGACATATAAAGCAGCCAACGGACCCATGGCTTTATTTTCTTCTGCTTGGCAATGTAAGGCTGAATGGAATAGTCGATCAAATCCCGGCGTTGAAGTGTACCGTAGACAATTTCCGTTAACAATGCACCATCCTGACGGGAAAGTTTTTGCTTAGAGATTTCCCTGTCTAATAAAACGTGACTGAATCCACCCTGCTCACCAATTCGAGTAAGAAGATCCAGGGCTGACTCTCTTAATGCATACTTAGTCATGCGTCTCACCCAGGCGTTCGCCGACCTGTAAGGACTGACCAGCACCATTAATAAACGCCTGTCCGTCCATTTTTTTCTTTCCAGAAGGTTGGAGGGAAACAACCTTTACGGCTTGGTTTCCACCTGTGGTTACAAGAAAACCATCTTCATCGATTCTTACAACTGTCCCAGGGGCTTCCTCAAATGTATCTTCCATTTTTTCAATCCACCAGACCTTCATCGGCTTGCCGTTCCAGTAAGTATAAGCGACCGGCCAAGGATGAAGACCACGTACATGATTATAGACCGTTTGTTGCTCTTTGCTCCAATCAATAAGCTCCTGCTCCCTTTTGATATTGGAAGCGAATGTGACTTTGGATTCATCCTGCTCCTCAGGCGTAATATCTCCGCTCAATAACTTCGGCAGCGTGTCCGCTAACAAGTCCGCTCCGGCGACGGAAAGTTTATCATGAAGCGTTCCTACATGATCATCGTCTTCGATCGGCACCGTCACTTTTGAAAGCATATCCCCTGCATCCAGACGTTTAACCATATACATGATGGTGACTCCTGTCTCCTGCTTACCTTCAAGGATGCTGTAATGGATGGGTGCACCACCTCGGAATTCAGGCAGTAAGGATGCATGGACATTAATACATCCATGTTTCGGCTTTTTGAGTAAAGCTTCTGGTAAAATTTGACCGAAGGCAGCGGTTACGATCAAGTCGGGATCGTAAGCAAGAACTTCTTGATATTCTTCTTTGATTTTTTCTGGTTGAAATACCGGGATCCCGTGCTTCTCCGCTGCTACTTTGACTGGAGGAGGGGTCATCGTTTTCTTTCTCCCTTTCGGTCTGTCCGGTTGTGTAATAACGAGGACAACCTCATACCCCTCTTCAATGATGCGGTCAAGGACAGGTACGGCGAAGTCCGGTGTCCCCATAAATGCGATTCGTGTCATGACTTTGTTGCTCCCTTCTTGCTTACATCAACTGATACGGTTGGAAATCCACCGTAATCTGCAAACCATTTTCTTGTTTCATTTCATCTTCATAATAGTGCAATATCCGTTCAACGAATTTTCGCTGCTCAGGTTCCTTCTTGTATTTTATCATGCATTGATAGCGATATCTATTATTGATCCTGGTGAGCGCAGAAGGAGTAGGTCCGAGCACATAAGATTGATCGGAAAGCTTCTGCTGCATGAACATGGTGATTTTCTGTGTCACTTCCTGCACTTTCAATTGATTAGGGTGTGAAATGGTGAAAAGTGTCAAGAAAAAGTACGGAGGATAGCGGAACGCTTTCCTCAATTTCATTTCTTCATTGAAAAATTGCTCATAATCATACTGGCTGGCAAGTTCAATACTATAATGCTCCGGTGTGTACGTTTGGACAACGACTTCTCCGGGCTTCTCATGTCTTCCTGCCCTTCCGCTTACCTGGGTGAGCAATTGGAACGTTTTTTCTGACGCACGGAAATCAGGCAGGTTGAGAAGGGCATCAGCGGCAAGAACACCAACAAGGGTCACGTTTCCGAAGTCCAGACCTTTAGCGATCATCTGCGTGCCGAGCAGGATATCCGCTTGTCCTTCTCCAAACTTTTTAAGCAGCCGTTCGTGAGCACCTTTTCTTCTTGTTGTATCGACGTCCATGCGAATCACACGTGCTTCCGGGATCAACTCCTGAAGAGCCTCTTCCACTTTTTGTGTCCCTGTACCGAAATAACGGATGGTTTTGCTCTCACATTCCGGACATTCGGTCGGCATGGGTTCTTCATGAGAACAATAGTGGCATTTCAGACGGTTCTGCCTTTTGTGATACGTAAGTGCGATGTCGCAGTGTGGGCATTCACTCACGTGACCACAGTCCCTGCACATGACGAAGGTCGAATAGCCGCGTCTATTTAGAAAAAGAACGACCTGCTCCCCACGGGCAAGCCTTTCTTCAATTTTCTCCTTCAGCGCGATTGAAAACATGGAACGGTTGCCACTATGAAGTTCTTCTCTCATATCAACGAGATCCACCGCCGGCATGACTGCCTCATTCATACGCTTTTTCATCGTCAACAGCTGATAATTGCCTTTGACAGCTCTGGCATAACTTTCGAGTGCTGGTGTAGCACTCCCTAAAACGACCGGACATTGATGGGTTTTTCCCCTTTCAATGGCCACGTCTCTCGCATGATAACGTGTCCGGTCCTCCTGCTTGTAACTTGTTTCATGTTCTTCATCAATAATGATCAAGCCGATGTTCGTAAACGGAGCGAAAATAGCAGACCTTGCTCCGACCACGACCTGGACTTCCTTGCGCTGAATCTTCCGCCATTCATCGTACTTTTCCCCCGCTGATAAAGCACTATGAAGGACGGCGACCTTTGAGCCGAACCTCCCTTTAAAGCGTTCAACCATTTGCGGAGTCAAAGCAATTTCAGGTACAAGCATGATGGCTTCCTCGTCTTTATCAATGACTTCCTGGATCGACTGCAAATACACTTCCGTTTTGCCGCTTCCCGTCACCCCATGAAGAAGAAAAACATCATGGGCATTTTCCTCAATGGTCTTAAGGATTGGCTGTATGGCTGTTTCCTGTTCTACTGTCAGTGGAAAAGGTTGCGTACGTTCGAAGTCCCGATCCCCATATGGATCTCTGAAAACTTCCTGCTTGAATTCGCGGATGAACCCCTGTTCGATGAGCGGTTTTAATGAGGCGGGGGTGGTGGATAGAATATCCAAAAGCCTCTTCTTCTCCACCGCTTCCGGGTACTCCAGAAAATACTCGACAATGGTCCGCTGCTTTTTGGCTTGTGGGGAGAGATCTTCAAGCTTCTCCTCTAATTCCATCGGATTTAAATGGGGCTCGACCATCGTCATCGTCTTCTTCGTTTCCCGGCTTTTCACTTCATAATGGACATCGACTTCTCCATCATTCATGTGCTTCCGGAGGGTATGATACCCGATGCCTGATTTCTCGAATTCCTCAAAATCTACAACCGCACGTCCGTCAAATAGAGGATCGAGATCAGATCCAAGGGGTTCTTCCGTCAGCTTCCACAGCTCTTTTCGATATTTGGCTTTCATCACTTGAGGAAGCATGACTTGAAGACAGGAGATGTAATAGCTCAGCGTATTTTTAGATAACCATTTCCCGAGTTGTAGAAGTTCTTCAGTCAACGTTGGGATCACATCAAGGACATCCGTGATTTTCTTTACGGAAGAGAAAGAACTTGTTTCTGAAAGTGACACGACATACCCTAAAATTTTGCGTGGCCCGAATGGCACGATGACACGTACCCCCGGTTGAACAATCCCATCGAACTTTTCAGGTATTTCATAATCAAAAGGACGGTTCGTATTTTGTGAGGGTACATCAACGATTACGTTTGCAATCAAAGGTTCTCACTCTCCATCTCCCCACTGGCCACCATGAGAATGTTTTTAGCGAGCTCGTCTTTGCTCATTAATGGATACGTCATCTCTTCTCCTTTTTTAGTAATAAACAAGGAGGCGTTCGTGTCCGTGCCAAATCCTGAACCCTCTTCAGATACATTATTGATGACAATGGCATCGAGGTTCTTTTTAGCCAGCTTCTCTCTTCCATACTTCTCCACATCTGTCGTTTCTGCAGCAAAGCCGATTAAGTATTGATGTTCTTTGCGATCTCCCAGCTCCATGAGAATATCTTTCGTCCGCTCCATCTCGACCACATAGTCCCCGGTTTTCTTCTTCATCTTTTGATCATAAGTGATTTTCGGACGGTAATCGGCTACCGCTGCCGACTTGATGACAAGGTCTTGATCGGGATAAGCTTTCAAGACTTCCTCATACATTTCCTGAGCAGTTGTAATTTGGATCACATGCACGCCAACGGGAGGGTCCAAAGCTACCTGACCAGAAACGAGAGTCACGTCAGCGCCAAGCTGCTTAGCTTTTTTCGCTAGCGCATACCCCATTTTGCCCGTCGATGGATTTGTGAAATAACGTACTGGATCGATCTGTTCACGTGTAGGGCCGGCTGTTATGAGTACTTTTTTTCCTTTAAGTGGTTGAGGGCGTTGATATTCTTTCCTAAGCACTTCAACAATGGTCTCGGGCTCCTCCAAGCGTCCTTTTCCTACATACCCGCAGGCAAGGTAACCTTCACCAGGCTCGATGAAGCGGAAGCCCCATGCATCGAGCTGTTTTAAATTTTTCAACACAGCCGGATGACTGTACATATGGACATTCATTGCTGGAGCGATATAAACAGGTGCCTCGGTCGCAAGTAAGGTCGTCGAGAGCATATCATCAGCGAGACCGCTCGCGAGCTTTCCGATCACATTTGCAGTCGCAGGGGCGATTAAGAAGAGGTCCGCCCAGTCAGCGACATCAATGTGCTGGATTTGAGAAGAATCTTGTTCATCAAAGGTATCGGTATATACAGGCTGTCTGGACAATGCCTGAAAAGTAGTCGGGGATACAAAATTCTGCGCGCTGTCTGTCATGATTACTTTAACAACAGCCCCGGCTTGAACGAGTTTGCTTGTTAAAGCGGCTGCTTTGTAGGCGGCGATTCCACCTGATACTCCTAAGACGATCTTTTTTCCATTCAACATCTGATAGCCCCCTGTACTTGAAAAATGTTGTCACTAAAACACGTAGGAAAAGCCGCGCTGATTCAATGAAGAAGCGCGGCTTTTCCTACGTTGTTTCGATGTTCTTATGTGGTTTCCGTTCGTTCTTGGATTTCATCCGCTTCAATATAGTTCAATTTGCCATCGCGGATCTCTTCAAGCGCTACACCGACTTGCTGATGGGAAGTCGGATGATCGATCATCGGCGCGCTTCCTTGTTTCAATTCACGCGCTCTTCTCGCAGATAGTGTGACAAGCGTGTATTTGGATTTGATTTGTTTCTGTAGGGAATCAATGGACGGTTCTAACATCATGATTATTCATCCTCCAATGCTTTTTTATATTGATGGGCGACACGTTCACGTTTGCAGTGCTCACTGGCAACGATCGATTTCACTTTCGTCACAGCATTGTCAATCTGATCGTTCACGACGACATAATCATACGCATCCATCATATCAATTTCTTCTTTCGCTGCTTTCAAGCGGTTTTTCACTTTGTCTTCCGTTTCCGTGCCACGGTTGACAATACGATCCTTCAATTCTTCCAAAGAAGGTGGAATCAAAAATACGAACACGCCTTCAGGGAAGTTCTCCCTTACTTTGAGTGCTCCCTGAACTTCAATTTCCAAAAAGACATCTTTGCCTTCGTTCAATGTCTGCTCCACGTATTGACGGGGGGTACCATAATAGTTTCCCACATATTCCGCATGTTCAATCAATTGGCCTTCACTGATTAATTTCTCAAATTCATCTCTTGATTTAAAAAAGTAATCGACCCCGTCCACTTCGCCTTCCCTTGGATCACGAGTGGTCATGGATATGGAATAGCGCAAATCTGTCGACTGCTCAAATAATGCTTTACGTACCGTTCCTTTTCCGACACCTGATGGGCCGGAAAGGATGAATAAAATACCTTTCTGATCAATCACTGCAAAAAGTCCTCCTAGTTTTCATCTGAGATCTCGTCGTTACTGATGACACGCTGCCCGACGGTTTCCGGCTGGACGGCTGAAAGGACGACATGATCACTATCTGTAATGATGACCGCACGCGTACGGCGACCATATGTAGCATCTACTAATTTATTATTGTCACGGGCGACCGTGATGATACGTTTGATCGGAGCGGATTCAGGCGAAACAATAGAAATAATACGATTCGCAGATACGACGTTTCCAAAACCGATATTGATTAATTTCAAGCTCAAAGCTGACTCCTCCTTCTTCTGACCAAGCACTTTCATGACTACCTCTATTATATGAAAAAACTAGGCATAAACACAATTGTTATTCAACATTTTGTACTTGTTCTTTCATCTTTTCAATCTCGCTTTTCAAATTCACAACCATTTCCGTCATTTTGCCGTCATTGGATTTCGACCCGATCGTATTCACTTCACGGTGCATTTCCTGCACAATAAAATCCAGTCTTCTTCCAACAGGCTCATCTATGGAAAGGGTGCTTTCAAATTGAGTGAAGTGGGACTGTAGTCTTGTCAACTCTTCGGTGACGTCCCCTTTCTCTGCAAGCAAAGCGACTTCCTGGAGGATTTTTGTTTCATCGGGGCGGAGTTGCTCTTTGGTGTATTCTTCTACGCGGGTCCGAATCCTCTCTTTATACTCATCGATTAACATCGGCCGCCTTTCGTCCAGGCTGTTCAACCATGACCGGACTTTAGCGATGCGTTTTTCAAGATCATCGTGTAACTCGTGACCTTCCTTCGTCCGCATCTCAACCAATTGTCTAACAGCGTCATCCATGGCTTCTAATAAAGCCACTTTCCACTCATCTGAATCGTTTTCCATCTCTTTTTCCGAAAAAACATGGTCTAACTTGGATACCATATCAATAGAAATATCCCCCGTCAACTCATAACGGCGCTGAATATCCTTCAAGCGTGTAATATATTGATCCACCATTTCCCAATTCACATCGATTTTCTTTTCAACCAAATCTTCTCCTACAAGGGATACAAAAATATCGATGCGCCCCCTGTATAACCGGCCTTTGACGACTTGTTTCAGACGTTCTTCCAAAAACATCAAGGCGGGGGGCATCTTGAACGTCATATCCAGAAAACGATGATTCACCGATCGGATTTCTACATGGATCTTTGTTTCGTTGACTTCCACCGTACTTTTCCCATACCCTGTCATACTTTTAATCATTACGATCATCACCTATATGTAAAATGAATGCATCCTCCATTTTAGCAAAAGAAAGCATATCGTTGCGAATGTTTGCGTTTACGTAAGGAAAAATCTTAGAATAACAAGCTTTACTCATGCTATACTTCTAACAGTAGAGAGGTGAAGACGATGTCTTTTGACGGAATTGTAACCCGGGCGATCACGAACGAATTGAATGAAACGATCCAGTCCGGCCGTATTATGAAAATTTATCAGCCAACCGAAACGGAGCTCGTATTTACGGTCCGTTCCAATCGAAAAAAACATACGCTTTTATTGTCCGCACACCCGAGCTATGCTCGCTTTCATTTGACGGACGATCAATACCATAATCCTAAAGAACCACCTATGCTGTGCATGCTTCTTAGGAAGCATTTAATCGGAGGGTTTGTTGAACGTATTGAACAGGTGGACATGGAAAGGATTGTGAAGTTCCATATCCGGACCCGTAATGAAGTCGGGGATGAAACAATGAAAACGCTCATTATTGAGGTGATGGGTAAACACTCCAACATCCTGCTTGTCGATGAAGAAGAAGGACATATGCTAGACAGCATCAAGCATTTGCCCCCTTCTCAAAACCGGCACCGGACGATTATGCCCGGCCAGCCTTATAAACTCCCACCAGAACAAGGCAAAATCAATCCTGTGGACCTTGAACCAGATTCGTTCATTAGAAAATTGGACTTTAACTCAGGCAAAATGGATAAACAAATTTTGAATGTGGTGATGGGTTTTTCACCGATGATAACGAAGGAAATTGTTCACAGGGCAGGCCTCGGCGGCTCGCAGGCCGTGAAAGAAGCTTACAGGGAGATTAGGGAAATCATCCTCAACCACGAGTATAAACCTCAGATCCACCGGACGGAAAAAGAACAATTTTATGTGATTCCATTACATGCTTTTTCGGGTGAAGTGGAAAATTATGAAACCGTCAGTGCGATGCTGGATGATTATTATTCCGGGAAAGCTGAGCGGGACCGTGTTAAGCAGCAGGCAGGCGATTTACACCGTTTCTTGAAAAATGAACGAGATAAAAACAAACGAAAAATTAAAAAGCACGAAACGACGCTGAAAAAATCGGAGTCAGCCGAAGAATACCAGAAACTCGGCGAGCTGTTGACTGCTCATATGCACATGGTCAAAACAGGAGACGAATCGGTGACGGTCGTTGACTACTACGATCCCGATCAATCAGAAATGACGATCGAACTCAATCCTAATAAAACGCCGAGTGAAAATGCACAAAGCTATTTTCAAACGTACACAAAACTGAAGAAATCCAAAGAAGTCGTCCAAAAGGAAATCCGAAAAGCAGAAGATGAAATCCTATATTTTGATCGTCTCCTTCAACAAGTAGAATCGGCTAGAGAAGAAGACATCGAAGAAATTCGAGAAGAACTGCGTGAACAAGGGTACTTAAAGAAAAAACCGGCTGCAAAAGGGAACCGTAAGAACAAACCCCAGAAACCGAAACCGGAAAGTTTTGAGTCGACGGACGGGACCTTGATTTATGTAGGTCGAAACAACAAGCAAAACGAATATTTAACCAACCGAATGGCAAACAAAATGGATATTTGGCTTCATGCCAAAGATATTCCCGGCTCTCATGTCGTCATTCGTGACGAAGACCCGAGCGAAGATACGTTGTTTGAAGCCGCCCAGCTTGCTGCGAATTTCAGTAAATCAAGCAAGTCTTCCTCCGTTCCAGTAGACTACACGCGTATCCGGCATGTGAAAAAGCCGTCAGGAGCAAAACCTGGGTTCGTCACTTATGACCAACAACAGACGTTGTTCGTGACACCTGATTCAACCTTCATTAAAAGATTAAAGAAAAAAGACTGACCCATGATCCCTGTGCCTATAATTGGCACAGGGATTTTCACATACCACAGGCCGGGATAACAAATAATACAAAGGCAACTGAATACGATTAAGGAGGTTGCTGTTATGCCGAAGAATTCAAAATCGAAACGCAATCCGAAAAAGAGCAGGGATGCGGTTCAACCAGCTTCAGGAGAAGAACGAATTACAATCTCCAAGGCTGGAGAAAGTCCTTATGATCGAAACAGATAAATGAAAAGCAGCACGTGTGAATATTCACACGTGCTGCTTCTATTCTTCCATCCGTTCTGCTGTTTCAAGCCCCATTCTTTCTCCAACAGCAAGCAAAGCTTGATTGATTTTCCAAATATAAAACAAGTGGTGGACAATATCCCCCTGCTCTTCCTTATGTCCTGGGGCAAACCGTTCAATCATTTCCCGCTCATGTTGCAGTCTGAACAGTTGTCCACTCATGACTTCCCCATTCAATACCGCCATGATTGTGCGAATGTTGTGCTTGTACACCTTTTCCGTTCGCTTGAGAGCCTCTGTAATTTCTTCGGAACGATGAAAGTCCTTTTGGTACGTAGATGCCACCAACTGTTTCGCATAATAATTAATAGCCGTAAACGACATCAGCAGCCTGGGAATACCGGAATATTTATTAGCTCCAGGCCTCTGCAGGGCAGGTTTTGCATCCTCTTCAAGCAATTGAATCTTCTCATCCATTTGAAAAGCTAGATCCGCAAGCCCCTTCATGCTTTCTGAAAGGCGAAATTTTCGAATGTAAGATAAGATATAATCCTCGAGACTCTCTAAATAATCCACCAGCTGCTCCTTCATTTTATCAAGCGTCCGTGTAGGAAAAATGAAGGCTGCCGCTGCTAGTGCAATACCAGCTCCAGCAATCGTGTCCACTACCCGGGCAAGCAGCAAGGCATAACTGATCCCACCCAAAATGAGGTCATACATGAAGGCGATGAGCATGGTGATGAAAATACTCATGACCGTGTAGGACACCGGAAGCATGTAAAAAGCAAAAAAGATGACCGCAAATATAAGGCCTACTTCTAATTCAGAATGGCCAGACACAGATTTCGCCAAAAAGAAACCAATAATGGCCCCTCCTATCGTCCCGATCGATCTTTCCAAACCTTTCAAATAAGTGCGTCCAACGGTCGGGGTCCCTAATTGGACGATAAACGTCGTTAATAACACCCAATAGGGTTGAATAGGAGAAATCAAATGACCTACAATCACAGCGATTGTTCCGGCAATCACCGACTGAATCGCTTTTTTTGTTGAGGGCTCCATCCCCTTGTCTTTATCTTCTTCTGGTACTTCTTCTACGAACGATTGATCACCTGGATGGTCTCCCCCACTGTATCTTATGGCGAGGGCTCCTTCCGTCACATGCGTAGCAATCGCCTCGATACGGCGGAGCAGATACAGCCACCCTTCCGGCCTTGTTTCATGTTCGCCAAACCTTTGGTCAATCATCTTTCTCAAAGCGACAACCACTCGTTCAGCTTCGGAAAGGTGCTTTTCTTCCTTTTCCACCTTAAGTACTTCTGCCTTTTGCAACGTCTGAATGAGATGGAAGAGAATGGAACGGAGCTCTTCTGTCTCCAAGGCTCCACTTTCTTTTAATTTTTCCAAACTATCCGAAAGCGTCATGACAAACATGGCCGTATCGAACACATATAATCGTAATTGTTCCGTACGGAGTCCCGGCCAGACTTCATTAATATTCTGTGCATTCAAGTCCGTGGACACATGATTGGCATAATCCCTTAACTTTTTCACATTCTCCGTCAATTTTTTCGAACGGATCTGATTCATTTCAGGATCTTTGACGACATCTGCCAATAATTCAAAGGTGAGGTTTGCCTGCCTATGAAAAGATTGAAGACTACGCTTAAGCTGTTGTGCCGTATCTCTGAAAATGATGAAATTATATAGAAATGCGTAGCTGATGCCTATACAAATCGCACCGTAAAACCAAGGGAATTGTTCGGGAGGAAGTTTTAAAAAGGAAGAAAAATAGACGGTTATAAATCCGATCATACCTAAAGAAAAATAACGACTGCCGAATTTAGAAAAATAAAAGCTGCAAAAGATGATCAAGATCATCAACATGGACACGAGAACGGCACTCCAGGATAATAAAGACCCAAGCGTCACTCCAGTGATCGCTGAAAAGGGAAGTAAAAGTGTCGTGCCCTGCTTTTCTTTTTTCGTATCATCCATTACCGCCATGATCCCCAGCAGCCCACATACACCAGAAATGATAGCGGGAAGAAGCGGATCGTGCCCGAGCAGGTTCAAAACCAGTAAAGTAGTGAAAACAGCCGAGATCACACTAAGTGTTGCTTTCCCTGCCTGCTGCAACCGCTTATTTCCTGGATCTGAAGCCAGCATTCTCTTAAACCAATACGATTGTCTTCCTATTTCATACATGGAAGCATTCCTCCTCTCTTTTGTTTATTCACGTGTTGAATCGATCCCATTTATCAAATAGTGATCAATTTTCTATTAGTTCGCAAATCCTACTCTGTTCCTTTTTTCTCAAGAGTAACGACAGGTTAGATAAAGATAAATTATAGAGCGCACTCCCCTATCTGTCAAAGGTAAAGCAGTCTTTCATGAGCTTTTATCCTACCACCTTTATATAATATAAACTTCTCAAGATGAGCTTGATACAGAGTGCACTTTATACTTTAAAAAGCGGCATTGTGGAAGACGATCCAACTTGGTAAAGGGGTTCGTTTCTAACCTATATTTAATGGGGGGATAAACGGCCCCAGTTGTCTCGAAGCGGACTTTTACTTAAACGGGGGCTTTCCTTGATTAGATTATGTATTGCCATTATGTCATTGGATTAAAAAAACCACGATTGGATCGTGGTTTTAGGTTAGGAAATATGCGAATACCGCTATCGATGCAAGATAAGAAAAAATCGCTTGTGCCCAGTACCTTCGGCTTTCGCGCTTCAGCATGTATACATTCCACAGGATAAACAACGCGAGAGAAGCGACCAAGCTTAATAAGGGTTCTAAGGACCACATGGACTCCATGAATGCAAACGCCACCCACGTATATAAATAGACAAAACAGGTCAATAAGCCGAGCGAGGCATTCATGAGTATGAAAAAAGAGTGTTTTTTAGATTTCATTTTCATCACCAATACGTTTTGATGACTTCATCGTACTAGGAGACTGAAGAAATAGCAACTCCCTTAGCTGTTAAGAATTCGTAAAAACATAAGGATCCTGTCTCCACTTCATCAACAGCTGCTCTTGCTCTTTTTCGATTTGATTTTCGGTGAGTAACTGCTGAAGGAGCTCTTCATAACTGGTCAGGGATTGATAGGAATAGCTTTTTCCTTTAAAAGCATCTTGAGCGGCTTGAAGGTTATAGGTGAAGATCGATAGCACTTCAACAACTTCGACCCCTTCGTTCTCGAGTGCCTCTGCAGCTTCTATGGATGATTTTCCAGTTGAAATTAAATCCTCGATGACAATCGCTTTTTGACCTTTTTCGATATGACCTTCAATCTGGTTTCCTTTTCCATGCTTTTTAGCTGAAGACCTGACATAAACCATAGGAAGGTTGAGAAAATCTGCCACCCAGGCCGCATGAGGAATCCCTGCCGTTGCGCAACCTGCGATGACATCGATGGGGCCGAGAGCTTCGATTTTTTCTACAAATGCTTCTGTAATGTTTTTTCTTACTTCAGGATAGGACATCGTTAAGCGATTGTCGCAATAAATTGGAGACTTTAGTCCGGATGTCCATGTGAAGTAATTTTCAGTTTCGATCTTAACCGCTCCTATATGAAGCAAGTCACGAATGAGGGTGGATTGACTCATATTGAAAGGCCTCCTTTATCTTTCTATACATTTCTTGGGGATTTTCTGCGTCTCGGATGGCTCTACCTACAACCATCGCATCACTTCCGCTGACTCGAGCTTTCTCAGGAGTAGCAACACGTTTCTGGTCGTGATGTTCTCCACCAGCGAGACGGATGCCAGGTGTCAAAGCAGCAAGCCCCGTATTTTTCTTTATGATTTCGGCCTCTTCTACTGAACAGACGACACCATCCACCCCACACTTCTCCGCTCGCACGCCATAATGCTTGACTACTTCAGCTACAGGATGGTCGATCAGCAGCTGTTCATTCAGCATTTGTTGATCTGAAGAAGTAAGAACGGTGACAGCTAATAATACGGGCACATGATCGTGTGCCCCTTCTTCTAAGCCTATCTTAGCGGCTTTCATCATGTCTTCCCCACCCTGAGCATGGATGTTGACGACATCGACGTTCATGCTTGCAAGACTCCTCATCGCACGGCGGACCGTTTCTGGAATATCATGCAGTTTCAAATCGAGAAAGATCTCGTGCCCTTTTGCCTTTAATTGATGGATGATGGTTGGGCCTTCTTTATAAAAAAGCTCCATGCCTACTTTAACAGGAATCCCTGTAAGGTGATGTTGATCCAGAAAGTCTAGCGCTTCTTTTCCCGTTTGGAAATCAAGGGCGAAGTACAGGGGTTTCAACTTTTTCATCATGGGCACCTCCAATCGCTTGCTTTATGCTTGAAAAACCGTAGCGCGCAAGAGCATTCGGCATTTCTTCAATGATCTCCTTACAGATGAACGGATTTTTGAAGTTCGCACTTCCAATCGCTACTGCACTCGCACCAGCGAGTAAGTATTCCAACACATCTTCCGCCGACTCTATTCCGCCCATACCTATGATCGGAATGGTTACGGCTTGATAGACCTGATGGATCATCCGGATGCTGATCGGTTTGATCGCTGCTCCGGAGAGACCACCTGTTCCATTTGCAATGACAGGTTTGCGCGTCTTAGGATCAATCCTCATTCCTGTCAACGTATTGATCATTGAAAGACCTGATGCGCCTGCGTCCTCTGCTGCAAGAGCCATCTCGACGATGTCGGTCACGTTCGGGGAAAGCTTCACATACACAGGGACATCGCTTACTTGGACGACATGCCGGGTCACTTCTTTAGCTAAGGAAGGGTCGGTGCCGAACTGCACACCTCCCTCTTTCACATTCGGACAAGAAATGTTCAATTCGATAGCATTCACATGGGGGGAGATTTTTTCAGCGACCTCTACATACTCCTCTACTGTACTTCCAGCAACATTTGCAATTATCGGAAGGTGATGGTTTTTCAAAAAAGGGATTTCGTCTGAGATGATGCTTTCCACACCAGGGTTTTGCAGTCCGATCGCATTCAACATGCCGCTTGCGGTTTCTGCGACTCGTGGCGTGCCATTTCCAAAGCGGCGTTCCTTCGTAGCTGCTTTCATAATGACGGCTCCAAGGGTGGATAGATCATAAAATTGGGCGAATTCCTTGCCAAATGCAAAACAGCCTGATGCCGGCATAACAGGATTTTTCAAATTCAGACCTGGTAGATTGACAGATAAATTCATGATAAGACGACCTCCCCGGCCTTGAATACAGGTCCATCACAACAGATGCGCTTGTATCCTTTTTCATCATGAGATTCGATGACACAGGCAAAGCAAGCCCCGATTCCACAACCCATCCGCTCTTCCATCGACAAATATCCTTCTTTGTCAGGAATGTGATCTGCCACTGCTCTCAGCATCACTGTGGGACCGCAGGATAAGTAATGCTGGTAATTTTCTTTTACATGAGGGAGAGCGTCCGTCACACGGCCGCTCCTTCCTAGTGATCCATCTTCTGTCGTCACGTGTACTTCTCCAAGGGCCCTGAATTCATCCAGTAAAAAAGCATCCTCTCTGGATCTAAAACCGAGAATACTCGTGACCGCCACTCCGCTTTCCTTCAACCTTTTCGCCGTGCTGTAAAGGGGTGGCACGCCAATACCTCCACCAATAATCAAGGCATGATTGTCATGGATTTGAGATGTCGGAAATCCTTGACCTCCAGGACCAAGAACGTCTAAGCTCTCCCCTATCTGAAAACGTGTCAAAGCTTTCGTACCGTCTCCCATGACTTTATAAATGAGGGTCATCGTTTGATTTTCCGAGTCATAATCTGCAATGGATATCGGGCGTCGCAGGTAGAAACCATCAATTTTGACGTGGACGAATTGACCGGGATCTGCGATGTCCTGAACCAAATTCCCCTCCAGCACGAGAAGGTGTGTCTCTCTCGCGACCTTCTCATGCCTCAGAATGGTCATCCTTTCGTTTTTCATCCTGTCACCCCTTCCATCGGTGTGATGGCACGTGCTGAGAAGGACATGGCGTTGATCACGTCAACAATGGTCTTCGCTGTGTCCAGGCTTGTTAGACAGGCCAGACCATGTTCAACCGCTTCTCTGCGGATTCTGAAGCCATCTGATCTTGCACGCATCCCTTTATTGAGGGTATTGACGACAAATTGTACTTCTCCTTGTTGGATCAGATCAATGACGTCACGCTGATCAGAGCCCACTTTTCCAACTGCTTCCACCGGAATCTGTGCTTCTTCTATGACGGATGCTGTACCTTCTGTAGCGAACAATCGGAAGCCCAGCTCAAAGAATGTCTTCGCAATATCCAACATCTCTGATTTGTCTTTGTCTGCGACAGTCAATAAGACAGACCCTTGTGTCGGTATTTTCAACCCTGCGGATGTCATTCCCTTATAGAGGGCCTTTTCCAAGGTTTGATCATACCCGATGACTTCACCGGTCGACTTCATCTCAGGACCGAGCGTGGTATCGACACTTCTTAGTTTTTCAAAGGAGAACACAGGCACTTTGACATAGACCCCATTTGGCTTAGCAGCAACTCCGGACGGGTACCCTTCGTCTTTCAACGTTTTACCTAAGAGAATCTTCGTTGCAAGTCGTGCCATTGGAACACCTGTGATTTTACTCAGGAAAGGTACCGTTCGGCTTGCTCTCGGGTTCACTTCAAGAACGTAAGCCGTTCCTTTGTAAGCGACGAACTGGATATTGATGAGCCCCTTCATATTCAGCTCTCTGGCAATCTTCGTTGTCGCGTCAATACACTGTTGTTCAAGTTCCTTTGTCAATCGCTGCGTCGGATATACCGCCATAGAATCTCCTGAGTGAACACCGGCGCGTTCAATATGCTCCATGATCCCTGGAATGAAGACATCTTCACCGTCCGAGATCGCATCCACTTCAATTTCCATTCCGGTCATGTACTTGTCGATCAAGATGGGGTGGCCATTGTGTGCGGCTGCATTCGTTTCCAAGTAAGAAGATAGTTCTTCATTTGAATAGACAATCGCCATCGCGCGTCCGCCAAGGACATAGGAAGGTCTGACAACAAGCGGGTAGCCAATCTTTTGAGCTGCAAGGAATGCTTCCTCTGCGCTTGTGACACTTTCCCCTCCTGGTTTAGGGATGTTCAAATCGTTGAGCAGCTGTTCGAACAAGTCTCTGTCTTCCGTTTTATCAATGGACTCCATTGTGGTGCCCAGAATTTTGACGCCTTCCTTCGTCAATCCGTCTACGAGGTTGATGGCTGTCTGACCACCAAATTGGACGATGACACCTTCAGGTTGTTCGAGATCGATGACGTTCATCACATCTTCAAGCGATAATGGCTCAAAGTAAAGCTTGTCAGAGACACTGAAGTCTGTGGAGACCGTTTCCGGGTTATTGTTCATAATGATGGCTTCATAGCCCATTTCCTTCAGAGCCAGAACAGAATGGACGGTCGCATAGTCGAATTCGACCCCCTGCCCGATGCGGATTGGACCAGAACCGATGACGAGCACTTTTTTATTACCACTAGGGATGGCTTCGTTTTCATCTTCATAACTGCTGTAAAAATAAGGCGTTTCCGATTCAAACTCACCGGCACACGTATCCACCATCTTGTACACGGGACGGATGCCGTGACTTCTTCTCCATTCACGCACTTCTGCTTCCTTCCGCTCTGTTAACCGTGCGATTTGAGCATCAGAAAATCCGATTTTCTTCAGTTTTTGTAGTAAAGAGGCACCCATTTCTCCTTGGGCGACTTTCTTTTCGAGCTGGATGATCCGTTGCAATTTATAAAGGAAAAATAGATCAATCCCACCTGTCATTTCATGCAGACGTTCAATGGAGTAGCCTCTCCTTAATGCCTCTGCGATTAAGAATATCCTTTCATCATCCGCTTTCCTCAATCTTCTTGTCAGTTCTTCTTCTTTCATTTTTTCGGCATAAGAGAGGTAAAGTTCTTCTGTATCTCCTTCCAGCGAACGGATGCCTTTCAGTAAAGATTCTTCGAAGCTTCTGCCAATGCTCATCACTTCACCGGTTGCTTTCATCTGGGTACCGAGTGTTCGGTTTCCTTTCGCGAATTTATCGAACGGCCAGCGTGGGATCTTTGTTACGACATAATCGAGTGCCGGTTCAAAGCAGGCATAGGTCGTGCCAGTTACCGGGTTCTTGATTTCATCAAGCGTCATTCCAACAGCGATTTTAGCTGCAAGCTTTGCAATCGGATAGCCGGTCGCCTTGGATGCAAGGGCAGAAGAACGACTGACGCGCGGATTCACTTCGATGATGTAATATTGGAAACTATTCGGATCGAGCGCAAGCTGGACATTACACCCGCCTTCAATTCGGAGAGCCTGAATAATTTCCAATGAAGCATTTCTAAGCATTTGATATTCCCGGTCACTGAGCGTTTGGGAAGGAGCGACAACGATGGAATCTCCTGTATGAATGCCGACAGGATCGAAGTTTTCCATGTTACAAACGACGATTTTATTGTCCACACCATCACGCATCACCTCATACTCTACTTCTTTGAAGCCGGCAATATTTTTCTCTATCAAGCACTGGCTGACAGGAGAAGCTGCCAGTCCGCTTCTAGCAATCTCTTTTAACTGAGCGGCATCATCACACATGCCCCCACCGGCCCCGCCCATCGTATATGCAGGGCGGACGATAACCGGAAAGCCGATGGTCTCTGCAAAATCCAACGCTTCTTCCACCGTGCTGACAATTTCACTTTCAGGCACAGGCTGGTTCATCTCGTGCATCAAGGCCCGGAATTTTTCACGGTCTTCCGCTTGTTGAATGGCATCGAGCGGCGTCCCTAACAGCTCTACATTAAATTCTTCTAGAATGCCAGATTCACTCAACTCCACCGCCATATTCAGACCCGTCTGCCCTCCGAGTGTCGGAAGAATCGCATCAGGGGTTTCTTTTCGAATGATTTTCTGCAGGAACTCAAGCGTCAGTGGTTCCATATAGACTTGATCAGCAAAGGTATGGTCGGTCATGATCGTTGCTGGATTTGAATTGGCAAGGATGACTTCATACCCTTCTTCTTTCAAAGATTGACAGGCTTGTGTGCCCGAATAATCGAATTCAGCCGCTTGGCCGATAACAATCGGACCGGATCCGATGACGAGAATTTTAGTTAAATCTGTACGCTTAGGCATTGAGAGTCCTCCTTCATTGTCTTCTGGTGGTGATCGATCATTGTTAAGAATTCATCGAACAAGTGGGCGGTATCTTCCGGTCCTGGTGAACTTTCCGGATGGTACTGCACAGAGAAGACCGGGTGGGTCTTATGTTTCAATCCTTCCACGGAGTTGTCATTTAATGAAACTTGAGAAAGGCGCAGTTCGGTCTGTTCTAATGAATGAAGGTTAACGGCATAGCCATGGTTCTGTGAAGTGATATAAGTTCTTCCTGTATCCAAATCTTTCACAGGCTGATTGATTCCTCTGTGCCCGAACTTCATCTTAGAAGTGTCTGCATCAGATGCGAGAGCAATCAACTGATGCCCTAAGCAGATTCCGAATATAGGTATTTGACCGATCAGTTCACGGATCGTTTGAATCGCTTCCGGAACATCTTTTGGATCTCCAGGACCGTTCGAGAGCATGACGCCATCCGGTTTCAGTCTCAGGATCTCTTCTGATGAAGTATGGTAAGGAACGACGGTCACATGACAATCGCGCTTCGTGAACTCCCGTAAAATGCCGTGCTTCATTCCGTAATCAACAAGGACGATCCGCTCGCCACGTCCTGGAACGACATAAGGCTTCACAGTCGATACTTGTTTTACTTGATCATTCAATAGCGGAGTAGCTTCCAGTATGTGAAGGACTTCAGAAACCGGACGATCGGTTGAAGTGATCATTGCCTTCATCGTTCCATGCTGGCGTATGATTTTCGTCAACTTTCTCGTATCAATGTCGCTGATGCCTGGAATGTTTTTCGCTTTTAGAAATTCATCGATGGTTTCTTCATTCCGGAAATTGGATGGAAAATCACAGTGTTCTTTAACAATGACCCCGAACACTCCAGGATTGACGGTTTCAAAATCATCACGATTGATGCCATAGTTTCCGATGAGAGGATAAGTAAATGTGATCAACTGTCCATAGTAGGAAGGATCAGAAATCACTTCCTGATAGCCGCTCATCCCAGTGTTGAATACGACCTCTCCGATTGATTCCCGTTCACTTCCAAATCCTTCTCCTACAAATACGGTTCCATCTTCAAGCACGAGTTGTTTCATGCGTTTTCCCCTCCCATACAATTTTTCCATCTACCATCGTAAGCTCCGGCCAACCTTTCGCTCTCCAGCCATGGAAAGGTGTGTTCTTTCCTTTTGAGGCAAACCTGTGACGGTCAATCATCCGCTCCTGATTCACTTCCACAATCGTTACATCCGCTGGTGCTCCCTTTTCCAAGGTTCCATAAGGGAGTCCGAAAGTCTCTGCCGGCTTCGACGTCAGCCACTCCACAAGACGTTCCAACTGAATTCCATTTTTTTCTACAAAGTGGGTGTACAACAGTGGAAAGGCGGTTTCCAAACCTGTGATTCCAAACGGCGAGTAGAGGAAGCCTTCTTTCTTATCCTCTTCCGTATGTGGAGCATGATCGGTCGCAATAAAATCAATGGTTCCGTCTACCAAACCTTTGATGAGCGCTTGCTGATCTTCTTTGGAACGAAGCGGTGGGTTCATTTTGAAAAAGGCATCGTCTTCAGGGATATCCGTTTCGTTAAGAATCAAATGGTGCGGTGTTACTTCCGCTGTGACGTGAATCCCGGCCTTTTTCGCATCACGGATGACCCTCACCGATTCCTTCGTTGATACGTGACAGACGTGATAATGGCAGCCAGTCGCTTCGGCAAGCAGAACGTCTCTTGCGATTTGCACGGATTCAGCAATATTCGCTATGCCAGGGAGCCCGAGCCTCTCGCTTACTTCCCCTTCGTGAGCAACACCTTTGTACACGAGTGAATTATCTTCGCAGTGAGCAACAATGGCTTTGTTCAGACGACTCGCTTCCTTCATCGCTTCGTACATCATGCCTGCGGTCTGGACCCCGACGCCATCATCGGTAAAGGCGAAGGCACCCATTTTTGCTAGCGTTGGCATGTCAACAAGCTCTCTTCCGAGCTGACGAGTCGTAATCGAAGCGTATGGCAGTACTCTCACCGATGCTTCCTGCCTGATCTTCTCCAGTAATTTCTGCATGATGTCTTCGGAATCAGGCACAGGCTTTGTGTTCGGCATGGCACACACTGTTGTGAATCCTCCACGAGCCGCAGCTTCTGTCCCTGTAAGGATCGTTTCTTTTTGTTCGTCTCCAGGTTCACGCAAATGGATATGGACATCGACCAACCCGGGTAGAACAAATCCACCTTTCGCATCTATGACCTCTTCCGCATCTCCGACATCCGGAGCTATTTCCAAAATCGTACCGTCCTCGATCAGAATTTCGCAGCGATCAAATCTGTAATCTGTAAACACTTGACCGTTGATGATTTTCTTTTTCATTTAAAGCTCCCCTTTCATGAGTGCATGGATGATGGCCATCCGCATCGTCACTCCATTTGTCATTTGCCTGAAAATCTTTGATTTTCCACATTCAACAAGCCTCTCATCAATTTCGACACCGCGATTCACCGGAGCTGGGTGAAGAAGGATGCTTTGGTTCATCATTCGTGACTCTCTTTCGACTGTCAGCCCATATTGCTCCAGGTAACTTCCTGTTCCACCATGGTTTGTATGCCGCTCATGTTGAATCCGCAACAGCATCAGGACATCACACGTTTCAACGGCTTCGTCCATTGTGATGTAGTCCTTTGTCATGGTAGGGTCCTGCCATTCTGGTTTACTGACAAAAGATACCTGAGCTCCGAGCTTTCTCAACGCATAGGCATTGGACCTTGCCACCCGGCTATGTTTCAGATCTCCCGCAATGCATACATGCAACCCTTTGAAACTTTGAAAATGTTCATGGATGGTGTACAAGTCCAAGAGTGATTGTGTCGGGTGCTCCCCGCAACCATCCCCGGCATTGATCAGAGGCATATCCAATCCTTCCGTACATGCTGCGAGCCCTCCGACTTCGGATTGCCGGACGACAGCTAGATCCACGCCGATGGACTCCAATGTCTTTAGAGTGTCATACAAGCTTTCTCCTTTCGTTAAGCTGGAATCAACCCCATCCAACTCAACGACATCAAAACCCAATTTCCTTTCGGCTATGTGAAAACTCGTTTTTGTACGTGTGCTTGGTTCTAAAAATAGATTGGCAGCAAAATGTCCCGAATAAGAGGGGAAGTTTGCGGGGTCTTTCCATTGATCTGCTAAGTGAAGCAGGTGATAGATCTGTTCATTGCTCAGCTGTTTCATGGAAAGCAAATTCCTTTTGGATTGAATAGCGGTCATGTACATCTCTCCGTTCCTTTAAGTAATGTAACGGGGACTAAGGAGAAAAAAAGCACCCCCAGGTGTCTGGGGGTGCTGAACTCGTCGCATGACAAACGAGCCCATCCCTAGTACACCTTTTCGAGCCTCTCGGGACTCATTTAAAACGTGAAGCTAGTGTTTTGGTTATGCTACATGATCTTTCTTGTTTTGTCGTTCGACTTCTGGTGCCTCAAACATCTGTCCGTTTCCATGTCCTTTTTCTTTACCTGGAAGAATCAAGTTGAGCGCGACACCGATGATGGCTGCAAGCGCCATTCCTGCGATTTGTACATCCTCTGTCACTTGGAGGAAAGCTCCTCCTACTCCGATGACAAGGATGACAGAGGCGATGATTAGGTTTCTCTTTTCACCAAAATCAATTTGATTATCAATCAGCATACGCAGACCGCTGGAGGCGATAATCCCGAAAAGTAGAATGGATACGCCTCCCATAACCGCAGTCGGGATCGAACTGATGACCGCGGTTACCATACCGATGAAACCGAAGACGATGGCGATGACAGCCGCTCCTCCGATGACGAACACACTGTACACTCGTGTAATCGCGAGCACTCCAATATTTTCTCCATACGTCGTGTTCGGAGGTCCTCCTAGGCAGGAGGCAATGAATGTGGCGACTCCATCTCCAAGAATGGATTTGTCCAGACCTGGATTTTTCAAAAAGTTTCTGCCTACGACTTTTGATAAGACCATTTGATCGCCTGTATGTTCCGTGATGGTGACAAGCGCAAAGGGAACCATCAGAAAGGCGATTTCCCAGCTGATCACTTCCAGCGGCGAAAAGTCGACGAATGGGACAATGAAATCAGGAGCTTGGAAGAGAGCTGCTATAGCGCCTGTGAACGAACCGGCTGTCGTAATAGATGTCCATTCTGCCTGAATGCCACTCGTATCCACGATTCCTTGAGTCATGGCGAAAGCATATCCACCGACAATTCCGAAGAGGATCGGCAGCAGGGAAAAGAATCCTTTAAAATAGATGGATGCAATAATCGTTATGGCCAGAGTGACAAGAGCGACCATGAAGTGTGTGCCACTGTAGATGTTTTCTTCCTGCCCCGGTAAGTACATGGCCATTTCCACAGCCGTTGATGCTAATCCAAGACCGATAACTATGATGACCGGGCCAACGACAATCGGAGGAAGCAGGTTCATGAGCCACTTCGTACCGAAAATGGAGATTAAAAGTGCAACCAACCCGTAGACGAGGCCGGCAAGAAAACTTCCAACCATCGCCCCGGCAACCCCGCTCGATTTTGAAACTTCTATTATCGGAGCAATGAAAGCGAAACTTGAGCCTAGATAGGCCGGGACCTTCCCTCTTGTAATAAGCAGATAAGCAAGTGTTCCAAACCCGCTAGATACGAGCGCAACTGATGGCGATAAGCCGGTCAAAAAAGGAACGAGAATCGTTGCGCCGAACATCGCGAACAGATGCTGGAGGCTTAGAACAAGCCATTTATTAAGTGCTGGGACTTCATTAACGTCGAGTGCTGCTTGATGTTGTTTCATATTGAATTCCTCCTTGATGTCTCCTCTTGTATGAGGATGGTGAATGTCGGGGAGCCCTCAAGATTTTTACATAAAAAAACCTCTTTGCGCTTAAAAAGTACGCAAAGAGGTAGACGTGTAGAGATACACGTATCCTTACGAACCTTTTAAGCCTCACGGGACTTCCTTTAAAGGTTACTCTTCATTCATTTTTCATAAATCTTCACTTCGTCTGCTTCATCCGTTTCAGATAAAGTGACGGTAATGATTTCTTCCTGGGAAGTCGGAACATTTTTCCCGACATAATCCGCTCGGATCGGCAGCTCCCGGTGCCCCCGGTCTACTAAAACCGCCAGTTGGATTTCTTTCGGTCGTCCATGGTCGATCAGTGCATCCATTGCGGCACGCACCGTTCGGCCTGTATAAAGAACATCGTCGACGAGGATGACTTTCTTGCCATCGATATCCGCCGTAATGTTCGTTTCTTTCAACTGAGGTTCCGCTCCATTTTCCTTGGGAGTCAAATCATCACGGTAAAGCGTGATATCAAGCTCTCCGTCCGGAAGGTCTGCCCCTTCAATCTCCTGGATTTTCTCCTTGAGACGTTGAGCAATGGGAACACCACGGGTTTTGATTCCTACTAGGACGAGATCCTCAATCCCTTTATTTTTTTCTATAATTTCATGCGAGATCCGGGTCAATGCCCGACGGATCGCTGCATCATCGAGTACTGTAGCTTTTGCATTCATGATTGAGTCCTCCTTGATTCCATGGATTCAGTGACGAAAAAACCCCTTTTCCGCATAAAGGCAGAAAAGGGGTTCTCGATACACGTATCCTGTGTATAACCGTCACCTTTTCAGCCTCACGGGACTGTCTTTAAAGGTCTTTATATTCTATATGGAAGTATGACACTCCCTGTAAGCATTGTCAAGAAGTTTTTAAACCTCTCTTGTTTCCAAGTACTTCAACGTCTCTTTGAATTCCGCTGGAGGTTCGACCTCAAACGTTTTCCATTCGCCTGTTCTCGGATGCTCAAAACCCAAGGATTTGGCATGAAGGGCCTGCCCATCAAGATCTAAAGTTTTACGAGGGCCGTACTTCGGATCACCCGCTAGCGGATGCTCAATGTAGCGCATATGCACACGGATCTGGTGTGTACGCCCTGTTTCCAGTTTACATTCGACGAGGGTGAAATCAGTGAAATGACGCAGCACGCGGAAATGGGTGACTGCATCACGTCCACCATCGACCACAGCCATCCTTTGACGATCTTTAGGATCACGTCCAATCGGTGCATCAATGGTTCCATATTCATGATGTATTTCCCCATGGACAATCGCTTCATATTTACGTTCCACCGTCTTCTTCGAAAGCTGTTCAGCGAGTGATTGATGCGCAAGATCATTCTTAGCTACCATCAATAAGCCACTCGTGTCTTTATCAATTCGATGGACGATTCCTGGGCGCTCGACCCCGTTGATTCCAGACAAATCCTTCACATGGAATAATAGAGCATTTACGAGTGTTCCGGAATAGTGACCTGCCGCTGGGTGGATCACCATGCCTGATGGTTTATTGACAACAATCACATCTTCATCTTCATACACGATCTCGATCGGAATGTCCTCAGGGAGGATATCCATCGGCTCAGGTTCAGGAATATGCCAAGTGATGCTCTCCCCCTCCTGAACCTTGTAATTGCTCTTTACCGCTTTCCCATCCACGAAGACAATGCCATCTTTCAGCCATCCCTGAATTTGGGACCTGGATGCTTCTTCGATAACTTCTGTTAACAATTTATCAATCCGCTTGGACTGATCGTTTTCTGTAACCTTATAGTGTTCACTCAAGATTTTAAACTTCCTTTCTTTCTCCGCTCATCCACGAACGTGGCAATCATGACAAAAATCACTCCAACGACAAGAGCAGAGTCCGCTACGTTGAAAATAGGAAAGTCATAAGTGAAAATGTACGTGTTGGCGAAATCAACGACTTCCTTACGAAATACACGGTCGATGAAATTCCCAATCGCCCCAGCGAGTATGAATGCAAGAGCTACACCTACAAAACGACTTTCTTTTCCATATTGATGTAAATAATAAATGACAAAACCAATGACGACCACTGTTATGATATAAAAGAACCACATCTGCCCTTGTAGGATTCCCCAGGCAGCTCCTTGATTCCGGTGAGAGGTCAAGTAGAAAAAGTTTTCGATGATAGTTATGCTTTCTCCAATATTCATTTTTGTGACCACTAGCCACTTTGTCCACTGATCAAGGATGATGAGACCAATGGCGATGATATAATACAAAATCATAAGCGTCCCCCATGAATCTTAGTCCTAGCCTATTGTACCACAAAACTCCCTCCGCAAAGAACAACTTCTCACTTCCACATAA